>NZ_JABFNN010000045.1 GCF_013090115.1 Flagellimonas amphidinii | reverse complement strand
TTAAAGAACCGGAGCGTGAGTTTTTAAACAAAAAGTTATTTGAAATTAAATAACCTAAAGTTTGGAAAAAATGAAAGGGTCAGGGGTACAATACATTCTACTCAGGAATAACGGACTAATACCTTTTCCCAGAGCCCTAGGTTTTGTGGCTATTTCGGGTTCGACTCTTGTCCGGAAGCCGGGGAGCGCCGTATAAAATCGCTGATGCCTTTACCAATGATCTCGCCGTGCAAATGATAACGGGGAATGGTATATTCCTCGCCATCGGTCCTGTTCACCCAGCCGGTCTCCATGGATGTGGCAATATCCAGATGCGGGTATACCGAATCGATATAGGATGCCGCGTTCATGCCCTTGGTTTTATAGGAAGGTCTTCGCAGGAACCGATAACCACCGTTTTGCCGTAATAGGTTTCGAAAGAAGTCTAATTTTTCCGATTTGGGGTGGCCCCCTTCGTTGTGCAAACTGTAAAAGAACGCCCCATAGTTGGTTTCCTTACTTCCCGGAAAAGGATCGTGGCTATCGATAAAAATACGCAGGTCGTTTGTCGCCGCCGTTTCGGCAATTTTCCTTTTTACGGCCTTTATGGCGTTCCAATATTCGGGGTTTTCCCAATTGCGGTTAAAGTCGCCCCGTTCCTGATCCTTTCCGCTGCCGCCCCGTTCCACCATATCAACGTCCATCATGGGCACCACAAAAACAATGGCGTTTTTCCTGAGAAAAGCGGCCTTTTGATCGTCCGAGGCCAAATAGCGGACAAGGCCTTCGATGACGTGGTTCGAATGCGACTCAAAGGCGTGGTTACGGGCCAAGATCCAAACCAGGGCCTTTCCGGGATCCGGGATATCGCCATCAGTAATCCGAAAGAGTTTTATCACCCTGCCCTCCTCGCTTCTTGTAAGGTCGCTTACTTGTACATGGGCGTTTGGGGCCATATCCTGTTCCAATTGCCTTAGCTGTGCGTATAGGTACGGGTATCCGGTGGCGAAATAAAGTGTGTCTCCCTTGGGCCGGATGATGTATTCCATACCATCGCCCTTGAAAAACCCCGGGGTGCGGTCCCAGTTTTTTTTGTCGTAGCTGAATGCGGGAAGTGCCGGGAGCATCTTCTCCGAAGTTCCCTCTACAAAAAGGGTCAAGGGCTTTTGGGAGTCGAAGCCCGAAACGCCAAAATAAAACCACAACTGATACACATCGCCATTTTTCTTGACCGAACGTATGCGCAACGCATTGTTCCGGTTATCAATCCGGACGACTTTTACATTGGATCCCGGAAAAACCGAATCTACCTTTATCTGGGCCGTGACGATCGGGCAATACAGTAACCACAGTAACCATACCAATGACCTTAATGCTTTTTGAATCTTCATGTAAAGTGGTTTTGGAATTAGAGTAGCTGGGCGATTACGTTGGTGTTCCGTGCATAGATTTTGCCCACCTTTTGCATCGAGTCATTGAGCTTGCCAAGGGCTTGCGGATAGTTTTTCCAAACCTCCCGGAGCCTATCGGCAATCTGCTGTCCGGTGGTTTCCTCGATCTCGAAAACCCAATCGTCAAAACCAAGGTCATAGTACATATGGCCTTTTATGGTATCCTCGGGCTGACGCAGGTAAAACATGGGGGTTCCGTTTCTGGCGGCTATGATCGGGGAGTGGCATTCAAAACTGAGCACGGTATGGGCCTTTCTGTACACCGAGGCGGCCTCGTCGGGCAACCAATAGCCGCGTTTCACTACATGGAGCCTTACATCTTCGGGCAAGGGGTGGATCAAGAGTTCGTCCATAATATCCACCTGATAGGTCATCTCCGGACAGACCAGTACCTTGTTGCCCGTTTCACGGACCCAAGCGATCATGGCCTCGCGCAATTTGGCATGGTCCACTTCTTTCTTGGCGTTGTTCAGGGCCTCGGCCTTTTGGATATCGGTAGCGCTCCAACCATCGTTATTGGGCTTGAACTTGTAATAGGGTGTTTTTCGAAGCCGGGGAATGGCACAGATGAACTTTTTCTCCTCCAAGCCGTTTTCGGCCATAAACCGATGGGCCCTTTCATCGTCATGGGTGTTCAGATAAAAGGTGGCATCGGGGGCAAAGCCGATCTCTTTGGCGGTGATGCCATGGTCGTTCAGCACTTTTACCGATTTGGTCTCCCGGGTATATACGAATGCGGCCCCATTGAGCAGGTCTTTTAACTTGCCATCGATATGCGCAATGGTGGTCCCGAAAATCCCATAAGGCTTCTTGGTGTGCTTTCTCCAGGCTTCAAGATTGGTGCGGCCCACTACATAAGGGCCTGAACCGTGGATCATGACATCGGCCGTTTCAAAGGCAGAGATAACCGCTTCGCTGGTTACGTTGTAGTCACGGTCCACATCGCCATAAATGACCTTGACCTTGGGGAAATTCGATTTTAGCAGTCGCTTTACCGCATCGGTGGCCCTACTTTTTTTCCATAGGATGATCCGGGTATCGGGCAAAAAGCTTTCCAAAATGTGCAATAGTCCGGGCGTGTGGGCAATGTCGCCAATATTCACGTCTTGCCAGCCCGATACTATTAAAATGGTACTTATTATCCTCCCTTTTTTCTTTTTCCTTGGATTCTCATCACTGTAGGAAAGTAATGGTGTAGGGAGCAATACCCCCATATTGACCAATGCCATTAGTTGCAACCAATCTCTTCTACTATAATTTTGTTTGTCATTTTTTTTCATTGTTATCTGATTTTGACTAATCAATCTGTTGGAAGGGGCAATGAACTGAATAATGACCTCTTATGGTTTAAACAGTTTTCCATTTCTGATTTAAGACTCACATAGAACTCAAAATCGTTTCCAATTTATCTTGATAACTTTTAGCATAATGTATCATTCCTAAATCATTTGGATGTGTACCATCAACAAAACTATCTTGGTTCAAGTCAATCGTGTCTTTGGAGAGCATAAATAGCTTATTATATCCTTGTTTTTGTAATTCTTCAAAGGTTTGAGTCATCCAAAAGTTCAAAGACTCATAAATATGTTTTCGTTCTGGGTTGAGCCAGGCATCAGAATAGCCAGCGTGTTGTACCAAGAGTATCGGGGTTTCTCTATGTGTCTCCCGAAGTTGAATAACGCTTCTTCTCACCCTTTTTATAACTTCCCTTTTGGCGTATTCATCCCCTTTTTTAAGCAATCTAGACAAATTAGGCATACAATCGAGCACGAAAACCGAAGCCTCAATTTCGTTAATCAGGCCTACCACTTCTTCCTCCAAACGTCCGTTCCCGGAAAATCCCAGATTAATTACCGGATAATCCATTTGTCGGGCCAAAATATTGGTCCAGGCCATTCCAGGTCGGGTGGCACAGGCCCCTTGGGCTATGGAAGTGCCATACACCACGATGGGTTTTTTACCGATGGGGGATACCAACTCCATCGCACTGCCTTTGGGTACACCGAGGGTAAGGTCCGCTATAATATTATACAAAGGCAGGTACAATACATATTCGTTTTGCTTTTTTTGAAGCTGTTTTATCGGGAAGCGGTATTGCACTGTATCCCCAAATTGATAGGCTCCTTTACACCATTGCCATTGGCGGTCATGCTTTAGGTACAAATCAACACCGCTCACCCCCGTAGTTGGCATATGGGGCATACTAAAGCGCTGCTTTACCCGGTACTTGACCACAATATGATCCGCATTGGTCTTAAAGCGCACGGCCAGACCGGCACTGTTGTTGGCAAGTGACCATACGTCGGGCCGGACTAGTTTTTCGGCCTTTTTGGGAAAACGAGTGTAACCTATGTTCTTCCATCCTTGTCCCTCCAAACGGTTCAGATGTTCCAAAGGAATGTACTGGTCATAAACAGGCAAATCTTGGGCGGTCAAAGGCAACAGTCCCATGGTAACCAGAAAAATGAATAAATATCTCATACGAAATGATGGCATTTACAATCTTACATTATTTAGCGGCGTGGGCGTATCGCTTAACCTTATCATGTGTGGTATACAATACGTGCGACTTACCATCGAATACCACAATATTGCTGGAGAAATCGCCCTGAACGATCGGATTTCCTTCATATTTGGTCCAATGGAGCAGGTCTTTGGAAACGGCCACGTTGGAGGACCATAGGGCCACAACATTTTTGTTGTTCCAATCAGGGTTGTCGGAACCGTGGTAGTACATATAATATTTTCCTTTGTACTTGATCACTTGGTTGGCGGCCACGGCGGCTTCATCGTAGGTGCCTGGGCCCAGATCCAGAACGGGCTCGTCCTGCACATTCGTCCAGTTTATAAAATCATCGGATTTAGCCAACCAGATTCCCAAATCATTGCGCTCGTAAAACAGGTATTTTTCTCCATTTTCCACCCAAACCGTGGGGGTGCCGTATGGTCCGGGATCTAGGGGGATTCCGTTGGCCTTGTTTATGTTGAGGTTGCCCTGTGGCTCCCAATCTATTCCGTTTTGAGAGACCAATAAATGGGCCACATCATTCCTGCCCTCGGCGAACATATAGTACCGGTCATTCTCCTTATGGACAAACATATCCTCTACCCAAACACTAGGCAACAAGGGCTTTTGGGCATGGCGCTTCCAATGGACGCCATCATCGGAAAGGGCAAGGCCCAAAAAGCGCTTTTCGGAAATACTATCGTTATAGCCGGTGTACCACAATTTGTACACCCCCTCATCGAACAAAATAAAACCGCGCTCCCTGATCTGGGCATCCCAGGTATTGGTACCCGTTCCCGTGAATAAAGGTTTTTCCGGCTCCGGAGAAAACGAGACCAGTTCGACCGGGAATGTCATTGGGGTATCCATTCCTGGCGTTTCCGCAGTGCTTTTCTTCTGCTTGGGTTTACAGGCTATGCCCAAGGTCAACAGGGCTATTATAGTAATTGAGAATATGGTTTTTAATAGGTTCATTGTGCTTTCTTTTGCGTTAACCATGTATGTAATTGATCTGTCTTTATAAAAGATTGTTTTTCCCCTAAATCGGTGTACAGTTGTTCTGCCCAGTTATAGGTTTTGGGCAAGGGACCGGTCAGTACAGTTTGTTTGGGGTAATGGAGCCCTACTACCTGGGCTATATCCGTTATTTTCAAACAGTTGAGTAGTTCAAGGGCCAATTTCTTTCCTTCGGGATCACCTTCCATGTCTTGAGTCTCCGGCAAGTTGTTCAGCAAAAGGGTTTCAACATTGCCGTCCAGGAGCGAGGCGTAGGCCGCTACAACGGCCATTTCACCCTGAGCGGCCAAATGAAGGGTCAGGCCCTTTCCGTATTGGGGCAATTGCCGAATGGCTTTGAGTCCGCGCAATACATCGTATACCCGCATTGAGGCCAGGGTTCTTCCGGTCCATGCGGCGGCACGGCGAATGTACCATTGTTGCGACGGCGACCAGGCGGTTTCCCCCGTACCCCGCGTTTCGAGAAAAACAACATCCATGTGTTTTGTTGCCCCCCGTACCAAGGCTTCAGAGCCGTATCGGGCCTCTTCGGCACTCCGCAGCACCACCAGTACCTGGTTTTGTTCCTTGTCCGTTGTTTTGGAATCATGTCGTACACTAAGGCTCAAGCGCCAACCTTTTTCAGCGGTATAGCTGTAGCGCTCACGATGCATGCCGTTGCTTTTTATGCCACGAAAGGTCTGGTGTATCTCCAGTGGCAGTTCCTCTTTTGGAAAGGCGTTAAAGGTTTTTTCTTGAAGGAAGGAGACCACCTTGTTCCGGTAAACGGAAAGTTCTGCCTTGGTCTTGATCTTGGGCGGCCGAGCCTTGGCAACAAACGATTCTTGGATTTGGGTGGTACGGTCCCCTTTGGGTGGATGCTCGCCATAAACCCCAAGCGCTTCGTTACTGAGTACCCGTTCGGTGGCAATAGGCCCTACGGCCGTTGCGGGGAATTCTTTGTCCTGTAATTCCCGAAGAAAAAAGGAAAGGACCTCGGCCCTGAGCGATTCGTCATCTCCATAACTGTGGGAGCCAGCCGCTTCTTTCATCAATAGCTTGTTGGCTTGCCCGTAAAAGCTGTAAATGGGCCGTATTTTGTGGAATAGGTCGCGTACCGACTCTATGGAATAGTATTCGTCGCGGTCGGTCTGGGCAATCATAAAGGCCCGGGGCGCGATCAAGGCACCAATATCGCTGAAGTCGATGAGGTAAGTGTTTATGGGCATCATACAATCGCAATGGTCGTTAATGGTGCGTTGCTTTATTTGCCCTTCCAAGGATCCGGCCCCGGCCACTGCGGCGGCGGCCTTTAAGCGCTCGTCTATGGCGGGCAGGTACCAGCTCTGGGAGCCCCCGCCCGATTTCCCGGTAACCCCCAACCGCTCTGGGTCTACTTCCTTACGGGCACTTAACAGGTCAAGGCCCCGAATTCCGTTCCATACCTCCACACCGGCCGGATTATACCCTCTGCTGAACCAGTTGAAGCGCCCTTCTTCGTAGGAGCCTAGATGTGAACCTCGTACCTCGCCCCGCTGTATGGTTTCAATAACCAATACCACAAAACCATTTTGGGCAAAGTTTCTTGCATGGGCTTGATAATGATGCTTTTGTGTATGGGCATGACCGCATACGAAGAGTATAGCGGGCATTTTTTCACCCTTGTTTTCGGGGATATATAAATTGGCGGGCACATAAAGACCGGGAAGGGACTCGTAATACAATTTTTCAATACGAAAACCTTTTTGCTGGATAACACCGGTTAGCTTTACGTTTAAGGGGCTACGTTTGCCGTAGTACTTGTCTTCAAGACCCAACATCTCCAACAGTTGATCTTTCCGTTGTTGCCGTACGGCCTTCCAATCCGCGATGGTATTAATCGCCGAAAGGGATTCCCCACTGATCCGTTCCGCCTGATGCCCTAAATAACAGGACATATTGTTTTCCTGGTCCCTTTCCCGGGTAATCCTGAACTCACTTACCTGGGCCAGAATCAGCTGTGGTAGGAGCAGGACCGTCCAGCCTAGCCGGCGGATGCGGTTATTGTTTTGCGCCATGTTTCTCTTACAAGCTGTCATTACTACCGTTCGTTGCTTTATAGTGGACCAATGTACCGGTCCGAAACCACAACCTCGTCAAATAGAATTTCCTCTATTTCCCCTGGTTTTCCCGTTGTCATATAATAGTTTAGCCAGAAAAAAGTGAGCTTTAACCGGCTGTCGGTACGCCATTGGAATCCTTCAAAAGGAGGGGCACCGGTCTGCTCCCGTTTCCAACCACCTTTTTGATCTACTTCGGGAAAACCTTCCCCCAAATGCAATATTTTTTCCCCGTTGATCCAAAAGGCCTGTTCCCCATTATGGCCATCAACGGGATCGTTGAGTTTGATCATGAACTCCACACAGATCCATTTGTTGGGCTCTGCAATTTTGGGCGTTTCCGGAAAAAACACATTGCCCCAATAATTCTTGGGCTTACCCACCATGTGGGGCCAATAGGTGTAAAAGCCCCAATCCCATTTTGTATGGGACGGCATTTCGATGCCCGAGATAAAAAAATCGGTTCCATCCGGTTTTAGCCCGGCCTTTCCCAAGGGATAGGGCACGGCGGGATTATAGCCGCCCAATTTTACCAAATGGTGCACCCGGGTATTTCGGGTTAGGAATTTTACATAGAACCGGGCGTACAACCGCTCGTACCCCTCTGGGAAACTTTTGAACAAATGTCCGCCATTATCCTTACCGGGAATATACGTTATTTTCAGCGATTGTTTGCCCTTACTTTCCGGAGGTACATCTGTGGAAAACGACATGCCCCCAAGGTTTTTTAGCTCCTCCCAATGCTTGCCCATTTCCTTAAGGTGGGCGGCTTCAAAGTCCTCTTCAAAGATGGGTTTGGTCTTGCTGAGGACACTGCTTCCGGTCTTTGGGGTGCAACCATAAAGAAGGGAACCGATACAGCAAATTAGCGCAAGTTGTCTCATATTTTTCCTTTTTAAGGCTTGGGGCTAGCCCTTAGTAATAATTGTTCTTTAAAGCCTACATAAAGAAAGGGCCGATCCGCGTCCACCGTTCCCAAATCCCGGTTATTGGCATAATCGAACACTTTATAGGTTATACCCGGAACAAGCCCCCGCAGCTGCAGGGCATCTTCCTTGGACCAGAGTGGGGCGAAAAAGCCATAGTACAGGGCATTGCCCTTTTTAACCACGTGGCCCTCGGGCTTATCAAAAGCCACGTCATATAAATTGGTATATTGGGCGCTGCCCAATTCTAAATTGTTATATACCCCAAACCAACGCTTCCAGGTTGCTTTCTGCTCCTCATCCAAATCGGTATAAAAGGTTGTAGCCTGGCCACCTATGCCCACGGCACTTTCAAAGGATTGGGGAACCGAAAACCCGCTCCATTCATCATCTGGTACCTGATAGCAGTCCCCGACGGCAAAACTGGGTCCATGCAATGCTTTTTCCACCTTAATCCTGCGTCGTGTCTGCAAGGTGTTAACCGGATCAGAAGCATTTGCAATGTCGTAATACGGCATATTGTAGGGGGAATGCGGGGCCGCACAGATGCAAACCTCATGCAGGCCGGTCTTTTTCAATTTTTTTAGTATGCTATTGACCCGTTCGTACATCTTGGGCAGTTGCTCAAAGGATTCCAGGGGTCTTTGGTGTTTATGGGCCTTGTTAAAACAGGGGGGTACCGCAGACAGCCCTCGCGTATCTGTATAGAGTCCATCATACTCCCAATCGCCAATAAAACGATCCACCAGTTTTTCTATATGGTTCAGCGCGGGTGGATAGGCCGGGCAAAGTTGGTACAGTTGCCGTTTGTCCTTAAAATAGCTTCCGTCCGCATCCACGATAAGCAGTTCGGCATGTTCTCTTGCCAATTGACTTTCGGGACTTACGCCCAAGGGATACCACCATAGATTGGTCTTAAACCCTTCTTTGTGTAGTCTATTGACAAAAACGGACATATCAGAGACTCCATTGGGAAACTTGCCAGGAGCCCGATTTACATTCCAATCTCCATAATAATCGAACCAACCATCATCAAGGTTGGCCACATGTACGCCCATTTCAGCCAGTTCAGGAAGAGTTTCATAGATTTGCGCCAAGTTGAAGTCAAGTTCAAACCCCCAACTCTTCCAATAGGGGTCATGAGCCCCTTGGGGTGATTTTTTAGGAATGGCAATACCCCGATCCCGTAAAAGTTCGGCATAAGTATGTAGTGCATTGTAGTAATCTAAATTATGAAAAACCACCGCATTCATCACCGTGGTGTAACTTTGATTGGACAACAAATCGCCCTTCATTCCCAAGGTTTCCTCTAGCGCCTTGACAATTCCCAAATTCACTACATCTGGGCTATTCATAGAAACTGGTAACGCCAACCACTCGGGCTGTTTGCTTAAATGGCATAATGCTACCCCTGCACGATTTCCCCAAACATCTATCAAAGGAATGCCACCTCCTATATATTCATCATGCTCGGTTTGGTGCATGCCCTGAAAATTGGCATTGTAAAACCCTTCCTTTACAGGTATTACGGCGTAATCTTCGCCCCAAGCGGGCACACCTCCTTGAAATGACACCAAGGGTTCCGCTACATGGGAATCATTAAAAAGTCCAGTTTGGGACAGCTGCAATTCACGCACATGCACACTGTCAATTTTGATAACCTTTTTACCCTTATTAATGTATTTGGTTTGAAAGATGGCCGTATTCGGGTATTTTTTTGGTAGCCAGACTGTAGTTTCACGTAATAGATGTATCTCTTTGTATTTAAAATCACCTGAGATTTCCACCTTAGTAGCTGCCCCAAATTCTGGATGCCGCTCTGTACCATTTTTAAATTGACAGCTTTTAAAATTCTTAGCCAACAGTCCATTGACCCAAATACTTTCGTTTACAGCAATATCAACAGCATGGGAAGTATCTTTTTCTTTCCCAACCCATTGCAGTTTACCCTTCATCTGTTCGTCAAAAACTATTTGTATGCTTTGGGTGGCTGCACTATAATCCTGAGCAAAACCATGTCTTACGCCTGAAAAAAGTAACGCCAAAAGCAATTTCACTAAAATAGTATCCATATTTTTTTTCATAACTACTCTACCTTAAAACCCTGGTGCCATTTACTCCACGTCGACCATTCTCCAGTACGACCCTTCTGCCGTACACGTCCATAATAAATTTGACCTGATTGCAGTTGTCCCTTGTTTTTTTGGCGGCCCATAAAAGTGCCGTTAGCACTATTTACTACCGTACAACCTTCTTCAACAATCTCTTTTGAGTCATAGACCAATTCATTTCCATTGTAATCTTCTGCTAGTTGCAGTTGCCAGGCACCCAATTGACCAGAGCCCGTGTAAGATGTTTTACAAAGCATAGGATTCGTCGTACTTTCGATAGGGCCAATAGGTTCTGTCGCCACTACAAAATTGTCGTACCAACGTCCTTGGTCTTTTACCGAACCTTCATTCCAATACGATTCGATAAAAACCGCATTGATGCCATGTTGGGTATAAGTGCCCCTAAAATTGAGGCCTTGTCGGTCTATATCCAAACGGCCATCGATCCATAATTGGAAAATGCCATCGCTTTTTCCGGGGGTGTTTAGTTTGGCCCGAGCCTCAACCAACACCCAATAACCCGATTCTTCGGTAGACGTCAATGGAAAGCTACCTTGTGGTTTGTTGCCCAGCCAGATTAGATGGTCAAAATCGTTATACTTGGTGGTGACCACAGAGTCCGTCTGACCATAGATGCCACTAGCCGGATCCAGGGTCTGCAAGGGGCCCTTACCACTCCATACATGGGCAATCATGGCTTGCTGCCAATTTTGGGAAATAATACTTGTAGCCCTCGAAAGCTTTTTTGGAGAACCCTCCCAGCCCTTTTCATGCTTCACGTACATGCGCCAATACACCTCATCATAGCTTTTAGCCGGATTCTTGATGTAGCCCGAAGTAGGAAAATCGCCAAAGGCCACTTTACGATCCCCTTTACCAAATACGTCACCCTTATTAAAACCCGCATTTACAGATCCACCAAGGCCCAAAGGACCAAAATTGACCGTGGAATCTATTTTTCCGCGCTCTTCAAGATAATGCTTAACTGTAGAAAAATCATCATACCAGATAGTATTGTCCTTTTTCTGATGACTTTGTTTCTGAGCCATTTGCACATAATCAATCCGTGGCACCTCTACACTAGGTTCTTTAAAAGTTTGGGCGGTAACCGTATCTACAATCAAAAAAACAGTGGTTCCCAAGAGGATTCTATTATTGAAAAAACGGATCATTTAGATAGTGCCATTTCTTTCCCATCAAAGGCTTTAAACCAGTTTTGAGCATTTTTATAATAGATTTTATCCATCACCTCGCGAGGTAACTTTAATCCTTTGAATGATTCTTTGACCCTAAAATTTTGAAGTTCATGGTCCGTGGCAAAAAACTCCCAGTCCAACAACCAAGTCTCTTGTATCAACATTCGTAAATCAGCTTCAGAGGTTTTTCCACTATCGCCCAAATCAGAACCATACATAATGCGATCTTGGTATTTGATAAAGAATTCGCGCACCTTTTCACGGTCTTCGATGGTTTGAAAGAATATTTGTCCAATACGTGCCGCTATATCAACCGAAAGATTTGGAAAACGATCAAAACGTTCGGCCAATTCGTCAACACTCCACTCTAAACTGGCCATATGCGCCCCAATAAAAACAAGCTCAGGATTGCGCTCCAACCTGCGATCACGGGCGGCAATCTGTTCTTCATAAGGAGGTAGTTCTGGAAAATTGAACATATGGTATTTAGGATGCTCACTGTAATAAACGCTATCATTGGCCACGGTCATTTTATCCAACGGAAGCCAACAGTTCTTGGGTTCGCCCAAATGCCCAATTACCGGAATGCCCTTTTGGGTCAGGTAATTGAAGATGGTGTCGAGCTTGGGGTCGTCCACCATGATCAAGCGTCCGGTGGAGTCCCGCAATTGCATACCGATGTTCTTCCACACCTTAACGGCCACGGCCCCATTATCGATATCCTCTTGTAAGCGATCAATGGTCTTGGCCGCCCAGTGCAGACTGTCCCATTCTTTAACCGAAAAAGCTGTAGCCACCTCATACAGGGCAGGGTACTGCTCTTTTTTGGCCGCCCTTATATCATATTCCTGCTTTACCGCCTCACGCGTACGGGAACCGGCCACCACAATGTTCAATAGACGAAAGTTATGTTCTTTGGATATTTCCTCAAACAGGTTTCGAGAAGCCGTAACATGAATGTGGGTATCTATTTTGGGTATTTTGTCATAATCTTCAAGCGTGTAGAACTGTTCGGTTTTTTCACCACATGCATGCAATAGCAAAGCTACCAATACAAGTAGGCCGTAATTAAGGTTGGCAACGATACGAAATTTCATATGATGTATTTAAAACTTAAGTTGAAAATTGTTGGTATACGTTTTAAGTTTTTCCAGATAGCCCTCCAGATCTAATAATTCTTCATCATAAATCAAGAAATCGAGTCCGGGCCTACGATTGGCAAAATGCCTGGAGCGATCCATTTTATGGAAATATTTTTTATCGGCAGAGGACATTCCTTTTGGCAATCGTGTCTTTTCCCAAACGGTGGTCAGTTGGCCAAACACACGATTCCTTCGATCCAGCATTTCCTGAACCAGGGTTTCGGCATCGTGCAAGGCCGTTAAGCTGGCTTCGCGATCGGAAAAGGCGTTTTTATGTGCCCGGGTAATGGTACTTTCCAGATTTTCCATGTCTATGTACAATTGACAGGTATGGGCAATGAGTTCGGCGATGGATCGGTAAACGTCAAAATCATAGGTATTGCGATCGGCCAGCCTTTTGTTCATGTCGATGATTTGCATGGCCCTGTTGATCCGCTTTAATTCTTGTTTTGCCTTTTTTAGTTGGGGCGCATATTCGTGCTTCCAATACGGATCGTACTCAATATATTGTCCGCGCGGCAGATCGGGCAAATGGGTCTTGCCTATATCCCCATGGTGCCAAAGGTTACGCTCCAGGGAATGCGCGTAGAAATAGGCCCCCTCATTGAGCAGTAGGTACAGTTCTTTCATATCGCGTACCTCTGGGCCGTAGTAGTTGATAAAGAAGGAATTTTCAAACTCTTCGAGGCCAGGGGCATTGGCATTCCACGAATATTGGGCCGAAGCTGCAAAGCCGAACATCCACATTTGGTTGTGCAGTCCGGAATCGTCCCATGAGGTATTGATCATGCCATGGAACAGACCGGTATTCGCGGAGGCCGTCAACAGATCATAAGAGGCTTTAAGGCTTCCTTCCATTTTACGGGGCGTGTCCGTAATACGGTTTGAGCTCATCTTAAAATAGTAGGGTAGGAACAGGGGCTCCAAACCCGGATTGGGATCGTACATGAATAGTTCATAGCCCAGATCATGTGCCTGTTGGGCATACTTGAAATCGGGCGTTTCATAGTGGTATTCCTCGGTTAGCACCAGATCGGGATCGGGTTTCATGTTTTTAATGGGCGAGCGGCTCTTGGTCCAACCCATTGGGCGTTCCCAAATCATGATCTTGCGCTTCTTTTTCAGGTACTTGGCGGCCCTTTTCGCAAAAAGATGGTACAGGCCGCTATTGCCAATTTCCTTGGCCTTTTCCCTACATTCATCGCAAAGCCCCAGCTCAAAGGTCTCATCGGAACCAATATGGATGTATTTGGAGCCGGGGGTGGCCTCAATGGCCTCGTCCCATAATTTGAAGAGGAGTTCGTAGGTCTCGTCCTTTAAGGGGTTAAACTCCCAATCGGAATCGGCAACCTCCCGCAAATGCTTGAATTCCGGCCATTTTAAAATAAAGCTCACATGCCCCAAACCTTGTACAAGCGGGGTCAATTCTATATGATAATCGCGGGCATAGGCGGTAAATTCTTGCATTTCCTGCTTGGTAAAGGCTCCGGGCGCCCCGATCTGTGGGTAAGATTCATAGGCCAGTTTGTCTTCCCATTCCCAGACCAACATATTGATCTTGAACTTGGCCAGGTCACGGATCAACGCTTTTACATAGCTCGCCCGGTCCTGATGGTGCTTGGTGTCGTAGTGGATGGCACGGACCGCTACATCAGGCCAATCCTCAAGATACATACCGGGTATCTTAAAACCATCTTTGTAGGCTTTCACCAATTGCAGTAGGGTTTGTACCCCATAGAAAAGTCCATCATCATCCTGGGCCAGGATCCGCACCCCAGTTTCGGTAACCTCCAGTTCATAGCCTTGCTCCTTGCCACTGGCCAACTTTTTGACTTTAACCAATTTCAGCGGACAGTTTTGCGCTTTGTCCTTAACCAATGCATTTACTCCCCATTCCTTTTTGAAACCGTTCGCCAAATGCTCTGCCGTTCGCTGGTCTACAGCAGAGGTTTTTCCATCTAGACCTATGCTTAAGGTGTTACCTAAGATAAAATCCCCCTCACGGAGCTGTACCTTTTGTGGGTAGGGAATAACATGTAGGTCCAATGAGGCAAGTTCGGAAAGGGGCTTTTGCGCCCTGCCAATGAGACTGCCAAAAATGGCTATTAAAACAATGACCCTTTTTGATATCGATACTTTCATACTACAATTATCCAGTTTAATTTATGCTATACGGCAGGTTGTTTATATGACCTTTTTGTCCTTCAATCATTTCAGAAATCAATTTTCCTGTTGCGGGAGCCATGCTCAAGCCCAACATATTATGACCACAAGCCAAGTAAAGGTTCGAATACGCCGGAGATTTATCAATTATAGGTAGGCCGTTTGGGGTCATTGGTCGCCAACCATACCATTTTGAAACTTGCTCATTGGTATATGGTTCTTTTAGATATCTAGCGGCCACTTTTTTTAGGTTTCCTATCCGTCTTTGATTTAAAGATGTGTCATAACCAGAAAATTCCATTGTACCACCTAAGCGATAACTATCTTTCCATGGTGTTGCCACCACCTTATGCTCATCGAATATAATAGGGCATTTTGGTTTTATCTCTGGCGATTTCATGGTAATACTATAACCTTTACCTGGTATAATGGACAGACCCAGTTTTAAATCTTTTACCAGTTTGGGAGACATGCTGCCTGTTGCCACGACTACATTATTGCCATAAAATTCATTTTCTTTGACCCGCACCCCTTGCACTATATTCTTTGAAGTCAACCAGTCCTTAACCCCACAATTTTCAATTATACGCACCCCCATTTCTTTTAACTGTGCCAATAAGCTTGTGAGCAATTCACCAGGGTTTAATGAAGCATCCATAGGATAGTACCATGAACCATAGGCATAATCAGTTAAACAAGGTTCACTTTGGTAGAGCTCCTCTCCTACCATGGGTTGGGCCCCAAGGTCTATTTTGGACAGCTCTTCGTTATTCTTGGCGTAGGCCTGAAACTTTTTTTTATTATGGTAGACAAAATGAATACCGCTTGTAGACCAATTACAATGCCAATCCTCTTGGCTAAAAATAGCATTGTACAAGTTTCTACTGGATTTTAAAAGTGCGTCCCTACCATTCATACTTAAGGCTATCTGTTTTTTGGATAGCGAAACTTTTGCAAATCCGAACATCCAAGCAATAAAATCTTTATTCCATTGCGGATGAATAAAAAAGGGGGCATCTTTTTGAAAAAGCCATTTGAATGCTTTTATTAATTGCTGCGGACTGTTTAGGGGTAAAGCATGACTGGGACTGACCAAACCGCAATTGCCATAAGAACATGACTTCATCACCTTATCTTTTTCCAAAACCAAAACAGTTTTTCCTTGCAAGGCATTATAATATGCACAAAATAGGCCTATTACACCGCCGCCAACAACAACTACATCATATTTATCGCCATCCATATTTAGTATGTTAGACTTTAACATATCTGTTTCGAAATATTTCGAAACAATAATACTAAGTATTTGAAATTTATGAGTATAAAATGAAATAAAACCGGAATTGCATAAGCATCTCAACATACACAATCCCGGCAATCAACTAACTCAAACTAACTACTCAAAACTACTTTTTAATCTTAAACGGGGGATAAACCCTTATTCCCCATAAGGGGGAAAAATACCCTGTTCCGGATGCGAAAAAGGCAGGCCGGGTTTGGCATCCCACCAGAATCTTGAAGTAAATTTATCACCATTCGAGAGGCGACTTGCCGCAAGTTCCACGCTTGGATTTAAACTGTATTCCAATAAGGGATAAGTCAACCTTCTCGGAAGACCACCATCTGTATCCGACCCTGGCTGATCGCCGATCCATACCCTTGGATACCCTGTTCTTCTATGTTCTGCAAAAACCTCATAAGGATCTCTGAAGAGTGCCAAGTATTTTTGGTCAATGATCATCTCCAGTTGTTCCTCATCCGAACCGCTGAGGGTTCCATAGGGTCCAGAAAGAAAGGTATCGATCTCGGTAGCTTCTACACCGTATTGCTCCATTGACAGGGTAATTCCGTCTCGGTAATAGGTGTTCGCATCTCCTCCGGCGAGTCCGGCCAAGGCAGCTTCCGCTAAAAGTAAGTGTACCTCAGAGGCCTGGATCAGGTTAAAGTCATAGACCGCTTCCCGAAAATTGGGGTGCCATTTGGCTCGAGCCGGATATTCCGAGGCCTGTTCCGGGGTAAGGTTAATCAGCCCACCAACGAAGTCCCCATCGTCATTGGGTTCCAGGTAAATGCTAAGTCGGGGGTCATCGGTACGCTCCAGTTTCTCAACAAGGGTAAATCCCGCGGATACGGAAGAACCGGAACCGATATCCCCATTGACCACCATTTGGTACAGCGGGTTGGTATTGGTAAGGTAGGTGGCATCCTCTCCTTCGGTAATCAGTGTGGCATTGAGCTCGTTGGCATCAATTAGCGGGCTGTTCAGGGCTTTGGTAACTTGGGCCTGTGCCAGTGCATTGTCCGCATAGCGCACCCGCAAGGCAAGGCGCAAGCGAAGGGAATTCGCAAACCGTGCCCAAGAATCGGTATCCCCTTCAAAAAGGATATCCGCTGTGCCATAACTTTCCTGATCTCCTCCTGCTTGCAGATCAGCCATGGCTTCTTCCAACTCCTTGAAAAAATCCTGGTAAATGGACTCTTGGGTGTCATAGGCCGGGTATACGGTAATATCGTCAAAGGATGTTGCCACTTCCGAGTAGGGAACATCGCCATAGCTATCCGTAATACGGTGATATACCCATACCCTTAGAATGCGGGCCATGGCATTTTGATGCTTTAGGCTTGGGTCATCGGAAGTAAGGCGTATTATGGCCGCAAGATTGGCCAATTGCTCCGTGTAGTCATCAAATGGTGCCGTAATGTCAATAACAATTAATATGTTATTGGAGTCCCCTCTTTTGATAAAGGTTGAAAACTCGCCCATACGGTCGGTGTTCAGCATATCAAAAATAGCGGTCTTAAGGGCACGGGTCATGAGCAATTCCACCTTGATATCGTCATCGGTAATCAATTTGGGGTTCGTGTTTAGTTCATCAAAATGATCTGTACAAGATCCCAAGGAGATCCCGACCAAAAAAATGGTCGTCAGGAAAGCTTTTTTTGTAAAAGTTTTTAGTGTCATCATGTCTAAGCGTTAAAATTTTAATGTAAGGTTCATACCCAGACTTCGGGTTGTTGGCATAGAAAAGGATTCGTATCCTTGGGCCGCAGCGGTAGGTGAAAAAGCGGTTCCAGGGGCAATGCCCATTTCCTCGAGACGCGAATCGCGGTACAAGTAAGCGATATTACGCCCAACCAATGATATTTTCGCAGAATCAAAAGGGGTTCTATCCAAAATTGCGGAACCAAAAGTATAGCCAAGATTTATTTCGCGAAGGGTTACGTAGGAAGCGTCCATGATAAACTCTTCTGTAATGCTGCCCCAGGTCCTACCTGCCCAATAGTCCTGGCCCAGTACGTTTTCCTGAACAGATGGCGTGTAGGTGCCGTCCCCGTTATCAATGACTCCCTCAATAGTGAGATTTTCCCTGTTATTGGTCCAGACTCCGGTTCCCTTACCGTTTTGGTCGTATCGGCTCCAAGAGAACAGTTCGCCACCCATTCTTATATCCAAAAGCGCGCTTAAAGACAGCCCTTTATAGGAGAAAGTGTTGGTGATCCCCGCAAGCCAATCGGGTTGTATATTTCCCAAGATCGAAAGGTCGTCTTCACGCACATAGCGCGTTCCAGCGGCATTGACTACCAAATCGCCATCAGGGCTACGCTTGTACTTATAGCCCAGGATACTGCCATATGGCGAACCGGGTTCTGCGATGATGCTTGCTACCCCCACACTAATGAAATTGTAGCGGTCAATTCCGTCTACCAAACTCTCGATATTGGATTTGTTTTTTGAGAAGTTGATATCGGCCACCCATTTAAAGGAATCCTTAATTTGAATGGGGGTGAGGGAAAGCAGTACCTCTATTCCCTTATTTGAAACTTCCCCGGCATTAAGGTATAAGCCATCAAAGCCGGTGGATCCGGACAGGCCGATCGACAGGATTTGGTTTTCGGTACGTGAATTGTAATAGGTAAAGTCGATGCCCACCCGGTTTTTGAACAGCCGAAGATCCGCGCCCACCTCAAAAGAGGTCGTTAACTCGTTCTTTAAGTCGGTGGCGGGTACGCTGCCATTTATCTGGGCGAAACGGTTACCGTTGAATTCGTTGGGATTTACCGTATAGCCGCCTTTTGTCTGGTATGGGGCGGCATCGTTTCCTGCTTGGGCATAGGAAGCGCGCAGCTTGACAAAGCTAAATACATCGGGATTAAAGTGATAGGCGTCGGAAAGTACGTGGCTAATACTGGCCGAAGGGTACATAAACGAATAGTTGCCTTCCCCGAGGGTACTTGACCAGTCATTCCTTACCGATAGGTCAAGAAAGGTATGGTTTTTATAGCCCAATTGCCCTGTAGCATATACCGATTGGATTTCGCGACGTACCAGGTCATAGGTAGGGATTACCAGATCGGCATTTTCTACCGTATACAGGTCCGGGATGTTCATGTTCCGGGCCACGGTGGCCGATTTTTCCCAGCGTCTTTTGTATTGGCTGGCACCTAAGGAAAGCGAACCGGTAAAAGCTTCCGACAGGGATCCACTGGCCGTAAGCAGGCCGTCTACGTTGAGCTCGTTTACCTTGTAGGTATTAAAATCCAAGCGACCATTAATATAGGCGCTGCCCGGGGTGCCCTGGCTGTATTGTTGTCTTTGGGTTTCCACATACGAATCGCTACCAACCCTACCCATAATGTTTAGCCAAGGGGCCAACTTGTAATTAGCGGAAAGGTATCCAATAAAACGATTACGGCTGTCTTCACTGGTTACCTCATTGATCAACCAATAGGGATTGGTGGGGGATCCGTTACGCCAATTCCGGTAGCTGCCGTCCTCGTTACGCCCACCGTTCTGTGCCAGCCAGTCCAGGTCAATATTACGGGGTACCAAATTAAGGGCAGCGGCCACATTCCTTCCTGATGACACACCTACTATTGGCCTATTATTGGCACCGGTCTGGATGTAGTTGGCCTTTGTCTCAATGCGCAACTTGTCAGTTACATTGGCTCCTAGAACCGCAGTAAATGTTTGGCGATCGAAAGTCATATTGGGGATAACCCCATTACTTTTTAACAAAGAGGCGGAAACCCTGTAGTTCACTTTTTCCGTTCCCCCGTCAACCGCCAGGGAATTGGTGAACGTAGAGCCGGTTTGGTAAAAATCCCTGACATTGTCCGCGGGTTGGGCGGAATAGGGAACGGGACCCAGATCGCGCATGCTGTTTATAATAATCAAACGATCGTCAAATTTGCCGCCCCAGTTGTCAACACCGCCACCTTGTACCGGGTATTCAACCCCTTCATAAGTAGTGGTGGCAAATCCAAAGGTATCGCCATAGCCCGAACCATAGGAGTTTTGGAACTTGGGTATTACGTTAATGGTTTCCAAGGTGGCATTTGAATTATAGGTAATGCCCAGGCTCTGATTCTTTTTTGATTTTTTGGTCGTAATCAAGATAACACCGTTGGCGCCCCTTGTACCATAAAGGGCTGCTGCATTGGGCCCCTTTAATACCGAAATACTCTCAATATCATCGGCATTAAGGTCCTTGATGCCGTCCCCAAAATCCCTTCCGGCAAAGATGTTGGTCTGGTTTAGGTTGTCATTGCTCATGGGAATCCCATCTATTACATATAGTGGTTGGTTGTTTCCGCTTAATGAACTGCTTCCCCGGATTTGAACAAAGGTGGACCCGCCTACCCCGCCAGAACCCGAGGCTACAAAAACCCCAGCCACTTTTCCCTTTAGGGAATTGGCGACACTTACTTCACGAGCCTCGACCAAGGATTCCCCGGAAATTTCCTGGGCAGAATACCCCAAGGCCTTTTTTTCCCGCTCGATTCCCAAGGCAGTAACCACCACTTCGTCTAGCTTAGTGCTCGATTCGATCATTTCCACGTCAATTTGGCTGCGATCGCCGATGGTCACTACCTGGGTCTCAAAACCCAAATATGAAAATTCCAAAGACGTATCGTCTCCTGAAACCTTGATTTCATAGTTTCCATCAAAATCCGTCATGGTACCGGCACTGCGTCCCACAACAATAACGTTCACTCCGGACAACGGCAGGCCATCTGCTGTAACCGTTCCAGAAACAGTCCTTTCTTGCGCGTGTGAAAACGCAAAACAAAGACTGAAAAAAAGAATAAATAAATAGTTTTTCATTAATGTTTGATTTTGGTCGAAAGCAAAATATTTGCTTTAAAAATTTAACAAATCTTTCATTTTATTTTGCAATATAATAACATATAAAGTATAAACAAGTTTTTATCGTAATTTTTTAGTTAATTTATTTTCTTATTATTATTATTCACAAAATACATGCTCTTTTTTAGTGAAAATCAATAATAATATGAAACATATTATCCAAACATAATTATTATCTCGTAACAGACTCATGCCCAATAAGTCCACAATAATTTCAACTGAAGAGATATAATAAAAAAACAGATGCAAGAATTAGGTATACATGCCTAAATACGGCACAAATGGGTAGAAAAAAACCTAAAAACCACAAATTAAGGATAGCTTTTAGGTTTTAAAACTAAAGGAAATGAAACGTTTATTCCATACCTTTTATTTAAATTATTTTACTGCGACCATAGAAATCTCCACATTAACAAACATAGGCAGATTGGCAACCTCTATTGTTTCGCGGGCTGGGGCAGTATTTGGGTCAAAATATGAGGCATAGACCTCGTTGACCATACCAAATGCATTCATATCCGTAATAAAGATTGAGGCCTTTACCACATGCTCAAAAGAAAGTCCGGCTTCTTCGAGAATTGCCCTTAGGTTCTCCATAGATTGCATCGTTTCTTTTTGTAAATCTCCTTTTATCAGCTCACCAGTTTCTGGATTCATGGGGATTTGCCCTGAAATGTACAAGGTTTCCCCACTAAAAACAGCCTGATTGTAAGGTCCGATGGGAGCAGGGGCGTTAGGTGTATTTATTACTCTTTTCATATACTCAAAATTGATTCCTTTATCAATTATATTTTCACTCCTCACTAGAACGTGCCAATAAAAAGGCAGCTGCCAAAGCCAATAGAATACCACCTATTTTAAAAATACCAGGAACCATACCTAAGAAAAGTAGCGAAATTATAGCGGTCATAAGTGGAGCGCCGGCATTGGTCAAAGGCGATACCACTATGGCCTTGCCATACCTAAAGGCATATACCAAAAAAAGTGCGCCAATGGCATTTAACACCTGAATAATTGCGGTCATATACGGACCTTTAAAACCCCAATTGATCTCTTGGGAAAAATCCGTCATCCCCAGAGCGACAGGTATAAGGATCAGACCGGTCACTGTCATGTAAAAGAAAATGCTTTCCGCTCCCATGCTGTTGTTGGCCAACTTCATAAAATAGGCCTGCACGCCCCACGCCAGCAAAACCAAAAGGGCTAAAATAAACCATAAGGACCCATGCCCCGAATTGTTACCGGCCAATTCATCACCTCCATATTCAAAAAGAGGCAAGGAGATTAATGCCAAAACAATGCCCAAACCGCCCCATAGCCCAGTACGCTCTTTAAGCATGACAATTGAAAGTGCTATGGTCACGATGGGGGAAAGGGATATGATAGGAAATATCAAATATGTAGGACCTATGGTCACGGCATAAAAAAGAATCATTTGCCCGCCCGCACCTAGAAGACCAATGATCATTCCGTAGTATATCGATCTGGAATCCGTTTCGATTTTCCAACCAGATCGCTGCAATACAAATAGTGCTGGAATAATCATGGTTATCGCCCATACGCAATAAATTAAGGTATCCGGAAATCCATTTTCCGCGGGAAGACCTGTAAAAGCACCCCATACACCCCAAAATAACATTGCCGTAACGGCATACATCAACCATAGTTTTTTTTTACTGCCCATAGCTTTTTAGTTTAACCAGCGTTCTATATTTTCAGACACAAATGCATCATCATTCAAATCAGGATATGCGGCATACACCCGATCTATTTCCTCTTTTTGTCCCGGACTCAATTTTTCATTGGGATTTAGCGTATAGTTGGCCTCTAAGAAACCTTGACGAATCAACACCTCATGAATACCGGCAATAGAGCCCTTAAATTTGTTTTTCGCATCAAAAAATGCGGCATTTGCATCCGTAATTTGGATGCCTTTTGTCAACAGTGCGGTGATATTGGGTTCCTTTTTTGTTTTTATCTCATTAAAAATAGCCACCGCCTTCTTCGTCCAAACGGCCCAATGCCCTAATAGGCCGCCAACAATTTCCTTTTTGACAATTGTGCCACCGCACGGAATTTCATAGGTAGTGAGCAAGTCGGGCACAATATTGTCATCATTACCTGTATAAAGAGCTACCTCTTTTGATCTGCCTGATGCCACTACCCCGTGAACCACATCCAAGGTCTTGTACCGATCAAAAGGGGCCATTTTTATGGCCACCACGTTTTCGATACTCGCAAATTCACGCCAAAAATCTACCCCAAGCGGCATACCTCCAACCGAGGGCTGTAAATAAAAACCTATGACCGGAATAATTTGGGCTATTTCATGGCAATGGGTCACTAAGACCTTTGTGTCTTTTTCTGCTAGTCCGGCCAGGCAAAGCAATACGGCATCGTAGCCCAAATCGGCAGCCATAGTGGCCTCGGCCCTGGCTTGCTTAGTATTGCCCATGACACCGGCTACCATAAGCACTTCTTTACTGGTTTTTTGAACAAAAGCCTTTTCCTCTTCCTTTCCCAACTCAAAAATAGCCTTTTGGAGTCCGGCTTCGCGAATTTCAAATTGACTTGTATGTACGCCTATTGCCAGGCCGCCCACTCCACTTTCAAGATAATAACGCGACAAGGCCCGTTGTCTTTTTTCATCCAACAGTAATTTTTTGGTCAATGCAGTTGGGTGAGCAGGTATTACCATGCCTTCCTGTAGTTTTTTTCTTTTATCAGGTGTTAAATATATGCCCATATCCTAGATTTAATATTTACCATCGCGCACCTCAAAATGGGTCGCCTTACCCAACAGGGGTTTGTTTTCAGAAATCCATTTTGCCGTCCAAGACAGCACCTTGTCAATTCCGATGCTTGGCAAACCAAACAATTCTTGACTCTTGGTGGTGTTGCTGAGCAAGGCGGAATCTAAAGCTTTCCCGGAATACAAGACATCTATCCCCATCAAATCAGCCAGCCTTTTGGCCAAGGCGGCAACCGATAAGGTCTCCGGGCCACTGATGTTCAAATAACCTACGGGCGACTCGCAGTAGGCCAGTGCCTGCAAAATTTGATCATTGGCATCGCCTTGCCATATTAGGTTTACATACCCCATGGTAACATCCACAGGAAGTTTGTTATATACTTTTGTGGCAATATCTACCAATACGCCATAACGCATTTCCACTGCATAGTTGAGCCGTATCAGAACAGTTCGTGTCCCATAGGTTCTGCTTCCGTATTCAAAAAGCCGTTCGCGGCCCAAACAGGACTGGGCATATTCGCCAACAGGTTCGGCCTTGTCCATTTCCCTTGACCCCCCAGAGGTATGGCTTACCAATGGGTACACACAGCCCGTGGAAAGTGCCACAATTCGTGAAGCCCTAAAACGATCGGCAACAAGGCCCGGCAGATAGGCATTCATGGCCCATGTGATAGCTTGGTTACCCTCGGTTCCAAATTTCATTCCTGCCAGATAAATAATGTTTTTGGCATTGGGCAGGGCGTTCAAAAAGGTCCTATCC
The DNA here is from genome assembly GCF_013090115.1 of Flagellimonas amphidinii. Lineage (GTDB taxonomy): Bacteria > Bacteroidota > Bacteroidia > Flavobacteriales > Flavobacteriaceae > Flagellimonas > Flagellimonas amphidinii. The sequence goes on along the minus strand of NZ_JABFNN010000045.1, from coordinate 149,583 downwards.
AATAAATCGCCCTTGATAACCACAACCCCTATTTGCTCGAGATAGCTTATTGCACTTGGATTGCTAAAACGCGATACCCCGTACACTTTGCGGTGGACCCCGGAGGCTTCAACGGCCCTTTTGGCCATTCGCGCCATAGAAAGGCCCATTTTACCGGCTACGCCCAACAGCATGATATCGCCCTTGAGCTTACCAAAAAAGGCGATCAAGGCTTCGCTTGGTTGGGACAATGCTTCTTCTAGCTGTGCTTCATTCTCAAAATGGGAAACGGCATCCAACATCATTCTTGTATATTATGTGCTTTGATTATTGCTTTATACAGTGCTACGGATTCAAGAATCTTGTCGATGGCACAGTACTCATCGGTTTTATGCGCCATTTGCGCCTCGCCCGGGCCTAAAATTACCGTGGGCACATTGCCCAACCAGGGTGTAATTACCGAAGCATCGGTCAAATATGGGGCCGCAGCTTCCCCTTTGTGGGCACCGTTGCAAAGCCGCACTACCCGTTTTATAAATGGATCCTGTGCATTGCTGGTTACCGGATCCAAATCGACCAGTTTTTCCAACTCCACCTCCTTCCCCAAAACGGATTGCAAATAGGTCAAGGCCTTATGGTTGGGCAACTTGGGGGTTGTACGGACATCAATGGTGAATTGGGCATAATCCGGCACCGAGTTCAAATTTTGACCTCCTTGAAACTTTCCAACATTTATGGTGGGGTGCCCCAGCAACCCATCCTCGGCCACTGCAAATTCCAGCCCGTCCAATTTCAATACGGCTTTTGCCGCCTTATATATGGCATTATCGCCCAAATGTGGTGTAGAGGAATGGGCCGTTTTGCCATGGGTTGTTGCCTTAAGGTACAACCCGCCCTTGTGGCCCAAAAGAGGCTGGTTGGATGTTGGCTCTCCCACAACCAATGCACTGGCACCGCCTATATGGTAACCTGAATCACGCAGGGCCTTTGCCCCTAGGCAGCCCAATTCTTCATTAGCGGTAATCAAAAGTTTAATACCACCCTTTGGCAACATGTCTTCAGCACAGGAGGTTGCCGCACAAACCATGGCAGCTACCGCTGCCTTCATGTCAGAAGCTCCCCGGCCATAGAGTTTACCATTGTGTATTGAGCCACCGAAAGGGTTAACTGACCATTTGGCATCACCTAATGGAACCACATCAAAATGCCCAGTAAACACAAGGGGAGGTACATCGCCCAAGCCTTTTGAAGCCACTAGGTTCAACCGGCCCTTGGCAAATTCAGGATAGTCAACTTCAAAACCGTTCGCCTCAAGAATGCCACCCAGAAATAAGGCTGCCTGACCTTCGTTCCCCTTGGGTACTCTTGTGTCGAATTGTATTAATTTTTGACTTAGTTCAATAACATCCATCTGCTAATCTTTGGCGAACGAAACCCAATGGGTTTTAAAAATTGAATCCTGCGATTAAATACAAAGCAAATATAAATTATTTTATTTTTTTTCGAAAGATTAAATATACAAAATTACATATGAAACTTTTACAACCTTATTATTTGATTATATTTGTGACCACACATAACTTTTGAGTTCGTCGTGAATAGTTTTTTACCGTTTCGCCAAAAAAAATCAATTTTCCGAACCTTGGGCCCCGGTATCGTAACCGCCGCCCTTGTGTTTGGCCCGGGAAGCCTTACCATAAGTACCAAATTAGGTGCTTCCTACGGATTTTCATTGTTATGGGTGATTTTATTTGCCACGTTATTTATGTTGGTCTTCACGGCAATGGCCACCCGCATTGGACTGCATCAAAAAAGCTCGCTCATTCAGCATATTAAATTGGAAATACATCCTTTTTTGGCGCTCTTGTGCGGGGTGTGTATTTTTTTGATCACGGCTTCCTTTCAGGCGGGGAACACCATTGGCGCAAGCGTTTCGTTTGCCGAACTTTCGGGGTTGTCTCTTTGGTTCTGGATATCCTTTTTTTCGGCCGTGAGCATTATACTGTTATTTTTTAAGCAATTTTATAAAATATTGGAACGGCTGATGATTGCCCTTGTCACGATCATGTTGCTGTGTTTTTTTTGCACCCTAGTAGCGGCCGCTCCCAACCTCTTATCTATTATAAAAGGGTTTTTACCGTCCATACCTTCGGGATCGGATTACTTGATCATTACACTTACGGCATCGAGTTTCTCAATTGTTGGGGCCTTTTACCAGTCGTATTTGGTTCGCGAGAAGAATTGGAAAAAAACGTCAAAGTCAATTCCGTTGGCCGAAGGTAGAACCGGAATAATTACCCTTGGACTCCTTTCCTCTTTGGTCATGTGCTGTGCCTCGGCTGTCTTGCACCAAAACCAAATAGTGGTCAACAGCCCATCGGACCTGGGCAAGGCCTTGGAACCCTTATTTGGGTCTTGGGCCGCTACGATGTTTATGGTGGGGCTTTTTGCGGCCTCATTCTCTTCGATGATCGGAAATGCGACCATAGGTGGCGTTATTTTATCGGATACTTTTTTTGGACGCAGTAAACTGAGTGAATGGCGGGTTAGGAGCTTCATTATTTTGGTTATCCTTATTGGGGCCGCCATTGCCCTGATTTTTGGAAAACTGCCGTTGCAGCTTATTATATTTGCCCAAGGGGTCACTATTCTTGTGGTGCCCTTGATCGCTGCGGTCATCATTATTTTTTCGGGCACCCGTCTAATAGACAAAACCCTAAGAAATTCATTGTATACCACCATTTTTGGACTGTTGGGCCTTTTGCTGCTCTGTGCAATGTCCATCTATAGTATTAACTACCTCTTTTTTGGCTAAACCCTATGAGATCAATAAAAAAACAAATTCCAAACCATCAAGGGATTCTTTTAGTTCTTTTTATGCTCCTGATCAGTAGCTGCAAACAAGGGGCTGTCCTTGAATTTTCGGTTACCGAACCCGTAGGGATAAGCCGCGAACTTGAGTATATTGAATTGGAATGGCGCATGCCCAAGCTTGAGAATAAAAACTTTGTTATCGATAACGGTAAAGGCCGCGTGCCAGGGCAAATAGTTGGTATTGATTCTACAGGGAAAGACTTTACTATCAAAGCCATTTTTCCCATTCAAATTGAAGCCAACACAACCGATTCCTATACGCTTTATCAGGGCAACGCCACATTTGCAGATCGTATGGTTACCGTGGACCATGGCAATGGATTGAGTATTGAAAATAAATACTTTTTAGCCGATTTTACAGCGAACAAACCCAATGAGGGGGCCCCTTTATATGGTGGGCAGTTAAAAACGCTGCACCCAAAAGACCAAAATGACCTTCTTTTTAAAAGAAAGAACATCAATATGCATTGGGCACCCAATTTTCAGGCCAAAGGACGCCCGTATCGAACCCTAGGACACCTAAATAACCACAATGCCAGAGAAAAAGTCGGCCCACTAATGGTGACTATTGAAAAATCCGGTTCAGTGCAAGACTACCCTGAAATTGTACTAAAAGCCAAGTACACCTTTTTCGCAGGCCTTCCTTTTTTCAGATTTACCTCTGAAATGACCATGAAAGACGAAATAGAACTCTTTTTGCTGCGAAATGATGAAATGACCCTCGACAGCCTATTTACCCATATCCATTTTCCAAAGGGGGATACCATTGAAAAATTGCCCCTTTACAAAAAAAATACTTTTCATGATTTGAAAGAAACACCAATTGCCGCAAATGCACCTTGGCTAGCTTTTAGTAACCATGTTAAAAAATACCATCTTGGCTGTATACGTCTGGTTTATGATAATCATTCCCTTAGCGGCAACGATTCGCCACTTTTTGAACCCCATACTAAAATTACCGCCGTGGGTGATGGTGGTCGCTACTGGAACCGCAGACTTATTAATGAAGAAAATACGAAGCTACCGGCTGGCAGCAGGTATTATGAAGACAACCTTTACTTTGTGGCAGGGCATACCGATTCCCTCACCACTTACATCACCAAACTTAAAACACGTATGCAACATCCTGTAACCATAACTATTAAGAAGCAATGATAGCGCATAAAAAAAGGTATTCACCAATATTCATAACCATGGTCGGCATAGGGCGAACATGCTCCCGAAACATGCTTTTATGCATGTTGTTCTTTGGAGCAATGGCTTGCAAAAATGATCAAAAACCTACCAATAGCGACTATAGTGAACAAAAACAAGATATTGTTCAAGGAGCAAAGCTGTTTGAACAACAATGTACCGCCTGTCATGGCTTTGAACAAGATGGGATAGGACCCAATTTGGCAGGCATAACCCAAGTGGTCAACAAAAATTGGATCAAACGCTTCTTAAAATCACCCAAAGACGTATTAAATGGTGATGATGATCGGGGAAAAATGCTAAAGGCGAAATATGTAACGATGATGCCCAGTTTTGGGCATTTACATGAAAAAGAGGTCGAAGCGCTATTGGCTTTTTTAAATACGCACGAAAAAAAACCGGACGAACAGGAGGACAACGGAAGAAACATCATTAGAAACCCTATAGAAGCCCGGATAGCCTTATCAAACCTCAGCCTAAACCTAAACTATGTGGGCCAAATACCGGCCTCGCATGACACGCTGCCCTATACGCGCATCAATACCCTGCGCGCTGGGCCATTGGGCGAATTTCTCTATATAAACGACCTTAGAGGAATCTTATGGAAAATGGGAAACGGGACACCTTCGGTTTACCTCAATATGGCCTCCTATTTTCCAAATTTTGTTTCAAGAACGGGTCTGGCAACTGGTTTTGGCAGCTTTGCCTTTCACCCCGACTTTGAGGAAAATGGACTTTTTTATACCTCGCATACAGAAAAGCCAAAATCGGCCATAGCTGATTTTCCACTTCCCCAAAAGGCAAAAGCCAAACTACAATGGGTGGTAACCGAATGGAAATGCAGCAATAAAAACACATTGACCTTTAAAGGCAGTATGCGCGAAATTGTACGTATTGAAGTAAAGGCAGATTCACATGGTATGCAGGAAATAGTTTTTAATCCCCATAGCATGCCTGGCGATGCAGATTACGGCAAACTGTACATAGGGTTGGGAGATGGCGGCTCAGTACAGGTGGGGCACCCCTATATCGCCACCCATAATGGCAGTGCACCCTGGGGAGGCATTCTAAGGATTGATCCCTTGGGCAGAAATTCAAAAAATGGCAACTACAGTATTCCGAAAGACAATCCGTTTGTAGGCCGCCTCGGTTTTTTAGGAGAACTATGGGCATATGGTTTTCGTAACCCAAATAGAATTAGTTGGTACGACAAAAACCGCATATTAGCTTCAGACATTGGTCAGGCCAATATTGAGGAGCTCAATCTTGTTGAACCGGGTGCTTACCATGGATGGCCGTTTAGGGAAGGTACTTTTTTATTTGATCCCAAAGGAAATTTCAACCACATTTATTCGGTTCCCGAAGAGCAAAAGACGGACACCATAGTGGATCCCATTCTACAATACGACCACGACGAGGGTGCGGCGATCAGCGGAGGCTTTTTAATCAAAGACCTTGAAACCGAAAAAAAATACCTTTTTGGCGATATCCCTACTGGAAGAATTTTCTTGGGGAATTTAAAAACAGGCCGTATTGAAGAGCTGCAACTTAAAATAAACAATACACCCACAACCCTTATTGAAGCCACCAAAAGCAACCGGGCCGATCTTAAATATGGTTTGGGAAAACTGGGTGAAATTTATGTTTTCACCAAAGCAGATGGTAAGGTGTACCGAGTACAAGGTATCCAATAGCTGACCGGATCAGCATAATTCACCTCAAAATTTAAAAGAATGTATACAGCCATATTTACAATCCGATTTTCTCGCACACGGTCACGCGCTGCTTTGGCAGTTTTGTGTTCATTGCTATTTACCCAATTAACTGCTTGGGCCCAAGATGACATTTTGCTAAAAAAATACAAGCCAAAATCCATTTACAATATTCCTAAACACCATGTGTCAAAGGCCAAATATCCGGTCATTGATATGCATTCGCATGCCTATGCCAAAACAGAGGATGAAATAGCGCAATGGGTGGAACGAATGGATTCCTTAGGCATTCAAAAAACAATAATTTTAAGTTACCAGACAGGTAAGGCGTTTGACAGTATTTATAACCTTTATTCAAAGTACAACGGGCGTTTTGATGTTTGGTGCGGTTTTGACTACACAGGCTATAACGAAACTGGATGGTCACAAAAAGCCATCAAAGAACTGGAACGCTGTTATGCAGTAGGGGCTCGCGGAATAGGCGAACTAGGTGACAAAGGAATAGGACTCATGTATTCAAGGCCCACCAAAGCACCAGGATTGCACATCAACGATCCAAGAATACAGCCTTTGTTAAAACGTTGCGGTGAACTGGGCATGCCAGTTAATGTGCACGTTGCAGAACCTATATGGATGTACCAGCCCATAGATACCCGTAATGATGGTCTTATGAATGCTAAATATTGGCGAATTGACAAGGACAGACCTAATATTTTGTCGCATGACCAATTGGTTGAAACACTTAAAGAAGCGGTGGCAAACAATCCGAACACCATATTTATCGCCTGTCATTATGCCAACTGTAGCTACGATCTAAATATTCTTGGAGACCTTTTTGACAACTACGACAATCTCTATGCCGACATATCTGCCCGTTTTGCAGAAATAGGGCCAATACCGAGAGCCGCTTCCAAATTTTATAAAAAATACCAAGACCGGTTATTATATGGGACTGATTTAGGCAACAAATCTTTTATGTATAAAACCACTTTTAGGATTTTGGAAACGGCCGATGAACATTTTTACGAACACCGACTTTTTAATTATCAGTGGGCCCTTAACGGCTTGAATCTTGAAGATCATGTATTAAAAAAAATATATGCTGATAATGCTAAAAAGATATTGGATCACCAATGAACAGAATCGTACTTATTTTAGCCATATATGTCCTTGGTTGCCAACCCCAAAAAGAAGAAACTCCTTTAAGTATAAGGTCGGGCGAATTGACCTTTGAGGTCAATGCACAAATGCATACCAAAATTTCGAACGGCGCAAAAGGAGCAAAACCATTAATGCTTGATTATCAACCCTCTGAAACCCTTGAACTTGACGATGGAACAATTTATGGATTTCAGGTAATCAAGGTTCAAGAGGACTCTATTATGGGGCCATTATCTGGCAAAATCTGGACTATCCATGGGCAGCACAGGTCCAAAAAAGGCAGTATTGATAAAAAACTACAGCTACGTACTTACAAGGGTTACAGCAATTTAATTACCACAAGGGTGACCTATACCAATAGATCGGATAGGTCGGTGGTAGTCGAGAATTATGCCAATAACACTTATGAAATAGTCGGGCAAAACGACAGTCCACCGTTCTGGGCCTTTCAGGGTAGCTCGTCGTCAAAACGCGATGATTGGATCAAACCACTAAGGGCGGGCTATTACCAAAAAAACTATATGGGCATGAACGATACCGATTATGGCGGTGGCGTTCCGGTCACCTCCATATGGCGAAAAGACATCAATATTGCCATAGGACATGTTGCGACCGAACCCCAACGCGTAAGCCTACCCACTTTGGTCGAATCAAAACCTATAAAAGCAAAAATTGGGGTGCTGAAAACCTTTGACACACGTACCCTACTTAAACCCAATGATAGCCTACAAACGTTGGAAACCTTTGTTTCGATGGACAAGGGGGACTATTTTAACAATCTTAGAAAGTATTCAAATCTCATGCAGGCCAAGGGTATTAAAATGGCCAAACCCGAGCCTGCTGCCTTTGAGCCAATTTGGTGTGCATGGGGCTACGGAAAAAATTTCAGCACAAATGAACTATTAGCCACCTTGCCCAAAGTAAAGGAACTTGGCATTAAATGGGCCGTTCTGGACGATGGTTTTCAAACTGCTGAAGGCGATTGGAGGCCAAATCCTGAAAAATTTCCAAAGGGAGGCAAAGAGATTAAATCAATAGTTGATAAAATACACGGTTACGGACTCAAAGCTAAAATTTGGTGGACCCCGCTTGCGGCCGATCCCGATAGTAAAATATTGAAAGAACTGCCAGAAACCAAGATCATCCAAAAAAATGGCGCACCCCAATATATCAATTGGTGGGATGCCCATTACCTTTCTCCAACCAAAACCGGCACCATTGCCCATACCCAAGAAACGGTAAAAATGTTTATGGACGAATGGGGTTTTGATGGCCTAAAAATGGATGGACAGCATTTAAATGCGGTTGCTCCTGATCATAGTCTAAAAAGACCTGAAGATTCTTTTGAGGGACTTCCACAATATTTTCAAATGTTATACGACCTCGCCCATAAAATTAAACCCTATGCCGTTGTTGAAAACTGTCCGTGTGGCACCTGCATGTCGTTTTTCAATATGGCATCAATGAACCAGGCCGTGGCTTCTGACCCCTTGAACAGTTGGCAGATCCGCCATAAAGGAAAAACCTACCATGCCCTGGTGCCACAGGTCGCATATTATGGTGACCATGTGGAACTTAGTGACAATGGTGACGATTTTGCAAGTTCGTTCGGTGTTGGGGCCGTTTTGGGCACTAAATTTGTTTGGCCAAAAAATGATAGGATAGCCAACTCTAAAAGCCTACTCACTTCTGAAAAGGAAGTTGTGTGGAAAAAGTGGTTCTCGCTCTACAACCAATTAATGCTCTCTAAAGGAACGTATTTGGGCGATTTATACGATATAGGATACCATAAACCGGAATCGCACGCCATTAGAAAAGACGGAAAGATGTATTATGCCTTTTATGCCAAGGAATGGACGGGACCAGTTCCATTAAGGGGATTGAACCCGGATTTAATATATACCGTAAAAGATTATTTTAACCAAAAGGATCTGGGCGAAATCAAAGGGGATAATTTTGTTGTATCTTTAGATTTTAAAGAGTTCTTTTTACTTGAAGTGGCTGAAAAGTAGTCTGCAAAAAACAAGGGAAACAAAAAGCCATTTAGACCATAAAATAGATGCCCACAACTATCATCTTGGCACTACTAAAATCATACACAAATACCGGAATAATTTTATGGAGCCTTGTGTGTCGGTCAATAAATAACCACCCCTTTTACCACTCTTGATATGGCTCCGCTGGCCGAAGGAGCATCGGGTTGTAAGCCGAGTTCCAATGATTTATAAAAACCTATAAGCTGTCCTAAAAGCACAGTAACTACACTTAAATAGGCCTCATCGATTGGTGCAGCATTGTCGACCTTATTGTCAAGTACAATAAGATCATCCAATGTTTTAATATCCAATTCCTTTGCACAAACACCTATTTGTGCTAGAGGTCTTTTGCCATTTTGCATGCTATCCAGCAAATCTCGTTCATAACGAAGCACTTCTTCCTTGTTCGAAAAGAAGTAAACCAACAAAGTGTGCTCATCCACTACGGCCTTGGGGCCGTGCCTAAAGCCCAAATATGAATCATTCTTGCAAACAATGGCACCATCTGTTAGCTCTTGCAGTTTTAGGTGTGCTTCCATCGCAGTGCCAAATTGAGGCCCTGAACCTAAAAATACCGCACGTTTATAGGGTAGTTCGGCAATTTTCTTGATAAGTGTGGTTTTTTGGGATAAAAGAACATTGCCATATTTCGCCACCCTATTAATGGTGGACTCCATTTCTAAAATGGCACCATAATTTCCTAAAAGCAATGCCGATAGCAGCATGCCCGAATAACTACCCGTCATCGCGAGACTCTTATCATTTGCTTCCGGCGGCAGCAAAAACACCATTCTTTTGCCTTTTGTATTGTAATTGGCCAAACTACCATCGGCATTACAGGTGATAATAAGATGGATACAGTTTTCACAATGTTGGTCCGCTAATTTTACGGCGGCGACACTCTCTGGACTGTTTCCAGATCTTGCAAATGAAAATAATATGGTAGGTACATCCGCTTCAAAATAATCTTGTGGATGGGAAACCAAATGGGTGGTAGGTACTGACACCGTAGTAATGCCCGTATGACGTTGCACAAAGCCCTCGATCGACAGGCCTATGTAGGCACTTGTGCCTGCACCTGTCAAAATTATTTTTTTGGTCGTAACTAGGGTTTCGTTGAGAAAATTGCCCATAGGCTTTCTTTGATCCACCAAGCTCTGGTACACCTTAAGCCATAATTCAGGTTGACCACAAATCTCTTTTGCCGTATCTATTCCTCCTAATCTAACCAAGTCGGCCTCCTTTATCTTCAGATAATCCATCATACTGTTTTAGCTCAATAAAATTACTTTCGTAACATTTCTTAATCAAAGATAAAACTTATTTTTTATTTCGTATTGTGTTTCGTTTAAAAATATTTAAACACTTTGGGTGTTTAAAAAGATATATGTTGTTATATTGCCATTCTAATCGGCAAGGAAATGAAAAATAAAAGGCTTACGGTTGAACGCAGAAAAAAAATACTTAATCAACTTGAGAAAAACGGTCAAGTGTTTGTCCATGAACTGAGCGAACAATTTAATGTAAGTGAAGTTACCATCAGAAACGACCTTGAGCTTTTCGAATCAAAAAAATTATTGATTCGGTCAAGAGGAGGTGCCATCTTGGTTGAAAATACCGTTGGGGCGGATTACCACCTTTCGGATAAAGACAAAATGCACTACACCGAAAAAATGAAGATCGGCAAAGAGGCCGCGACGCTTATAAGTAATGGTGAAACCATAATTTTGGACTCGGGCACCACAACTATGGAAATAGCCAAAAATATCGCTGCGGAAAATACCCTAAATGTAATAACCAATGCCTTTAATATTGCCGATCAATTAATTAAAAACCCAAATATCAGCATTATAGTGCCTGGTGGCATCATGCGAAAAAACTCCCATTCCCTAGTTGGCCCGCTTGCTGAAAAAAGTATCCGTAATTTTTACGTGGACAAATTGTTTTTAGGGGTAGATGGCTTTGATTGCAAAGAAGGCGCCTTTACTCCAAACATAGAGGAAGCACACTTAAACAAGATTATGATCGATATTTCTAAAGAGGTTATTCTGGTGGCAGATTCGAGCAAGTTTAAACGCAGAAGTTTGGCTTTTATATGCCCCCCCAGTAAAATTGATATGGTCATAACCGATTCAGGAATTAGCGAAGAGGATAAAAATGCGCTTGCCGACCAGAACATTAAGGTAATAACCGCCTAAATAAGTATTACCAAACAGCTTTAAAAACAAGAAGAATTAGGAGTTTTAACCCAGGGGCTCTCACCTCGGGCTGTACATTTAAGACCTACATCTGAATACATTTGAAAAAACACCAAAGTGTAATGCCCGCGCAGCTAAAAAAAGCACCTTGGCCAGGATTATCTTATTTCAACCATTTACCTCAAAACCATCAAAATAATTATTAAATCGAAATATAATGAAAGATTATATTGTGGTATAAAAATAATACGAAAGTTTATTTAATTTCAATATATTTGTATCGTGTAATTTGATTATGTCAATATTGACAAAAACATTTTAACGATACAAAATGAACTTAGAAGTACGACAAAAGGCACATGAACAAGGCTTATCTTTAATGGAATACATATTAAAGATAAATGGTAATCTTGCGCATCAAACGGGAACCAAAAGAACTATTTTGGCCGCCTGTCCTAATTCAAAAGCCGTAATAAAGGCTGCTTTGCGATCAGCAAAAAGAGCCAATGCCCCAATAAAATTTGCCACAACACTCAACCAAGTGGATAGGGATGGTGGATATACCGGATTAACTCCCCATCAGTTCGTGAAAATTGTTCGGCAAGAGGCAAGGTCAATAAACCTGCAATCACCAATAATCATTGCAATTGACCATGGTGGACCTTGGCTAAAGGATAAACACCGTAAGGAAGAACTTTCGTTGGAAAAGGCCATGGAAGAGGTAAAACTATCTTTTGAGACCGCAATTGATGCGGGCTATGACCTTATTCATGTAGACCCCACCATTGATATCAACTTAAAGCAAGGTGAAATAATTAAAATAGCCGATGTTGCTGAACGTACCGTTGAACTGATAAAGCATTGCGAGGACTATAGGAAAAGTAGGGGGCTTCGAAAAATTGCCTATGAAGTAGGTACCGAAGAAGTGCATGGCGGCTTGGTAGACCTTGATGTCTTTAATCAGTTTTTTGAACTGTTGAAAATTGGCCTGGCACAAGCAGGTATATCCGATACCTGGCCCTGCTTTGTTGTGGGGAAAGTGGGCACAGACTTGCATACGACGGAATTTGACCCTAATGTAGCGGCCACAATTGTTGAAATCGCTAAAACCCACGGCAGCGTTATTAAAGGGCATTACTCAGATAACGTAACCAACCCCCAAGACTATCCCATATCCGGCATGGGTGGTGCAAATGTTGGACCAGAGTATACGGAGCGCGAATATGAAAGCCTTATTGAGCTTGTTGAAATTGAAGAAGAACTATTTGCCGAGAATAAAATCGCAAAGGTTTCCAACCTTAAAAAGCTATTATGGCAAGCGGTAATTAATTCAAATAGGTGGCAAAAATGGCTTTCAGATACCGAAAATGCAAATGACTTTTATGCCAATTCACCCATTAGACAAGAATGGCTTATCAAAACAGGTTGCCGTTATATTTGGGAAAAACCCGAGGTAGAAGTGGCAAGAAATCTCTTATATGCCAACCTTGCCCATAACGACATCATGGCTGAAGAAATAGTACTTTCTAAAATTGAAAAAGCCATGGACAAGTATTACTATAATTTTAATCTAATCGATCTAAACGAAAATCTTTTGGCAGAACAACCAGCTTAACACTAAAAACGCTTTTGGGTCATGAAAAAAAAATTTGATGTCTTAGTGGTAGGAGAATTGAATGTTGACATTATTCTTAATGATATCATAGGCTTTCCTAAGGTGGGTACCGAAATTTTGGCAAATGAAATGACGGTTACATTAGGCAGCAGTTCTGCCATTTTTGCAAGCAACTTAAGTGCTTTGGGCAAATCGGTAGCCTTTGCTGGCCTTATTGGCCAAGACAGTTTTTCTAATTTGATAAAAACCTCCTTAGTGCGCAAAAACGTGGACACCAGTTTTGTTATTTCATCCGAAAAGCATGCCACTGGCCTGACCATGGTCATGAACTACGAAATGGACCGTGCCAACGTAACCTTTCCCGGGGCAATGGAACACCTTAGCGCAAACGATATTACCAACGCGATGTTGTTATCGGCGAAACACTTGCACTTAAGCTCTATCTTTTTACAGAAAAGCATAAAAAGTAAGGTAGTCGATCTCTTTGAACGGGCAAAAAAATTAGGCCTAAGCACTTCTATGGACCCGCAATGGGACCCCTTGGAAAAGTGGAACCTAGACCTTGGGAAGCTTTTGCCCCATATAGACATTTTCTTGCCCAATAAGGTAGAATTCTTGAACATTACCAAAAGCGAATCCATTTTAGCGGGCCTGGAAAAAATACAACAGTATGCCAATGTCGTCGTAATAAAGGACGGTACGCAAGGCGCCCACCTGTGGCAAGAGGAAAAACGGATTACCAAACCAGCTTTTTTAAATGAATCAATCGCCGATTGCATCGGCGCGGGAGACAGTTTTGATGCCGGTTTTATCTATGATTTTCTAAACGGTAAAAATTTGGAACAATGTGTAACCACCGGAAACATTATGGGGGCCATTAACACTACTGTTCCCGGGGGAACCACCGCATTTACCAATTTTGAGGAAATCCAAAAAGTAGCGGATAGCAAATTCGATTATAAACTTTAATATGGGACTAAAGGAACAACTACTTCGAAATAAAAAAGAGGCTAAGGCATTTCTGGCCACCAATTTCTACAACTCGGAAACCCTTTCGGCAGTTCTTATGGCTGCCAAAGAGGCCAACGCTCCAATAATCTTGCAGTTATCTGAAAGTTCCATAAAATATCTGGGGCTGGAAGTTGCTGTGTCCCTTGCCAGAGCGGCTATTTCGCAATATGGGGTACAGGCATGGCTACACCTTGATCACGGCCAGGACATCAACCTTGTCAAACGCTGTATTGATGCCGGCTTTGATTCGGTAATGATAGATGCCAGTGAAAAACCCTTTGATGAAAACGTGAGGATTACAAAGGAAATCGTCCATTATGCCAGCAGTTACGAAATTAATGTAGAGGCCGAACTGGGGTATATATCAAAACTAGGTCAAAGTCAAGACATAATTTATACCAGCCCAACGGAGGCCAAAAGCTTTGTAGAGGATACCGGGGTCAATGCCTTGGCCATAGCCGTAGGTTCGGCCCACGGGTTCTATAAAGAGGCACCCAAACTTCAATTGGACCTAATAGCGGAAATAAACCAAAACGTTACCGCGGCACTGGTATTACACGGCAGCTCCGGTATCCCGGACGAACAATTGCAGCAAGCCATTAAACGGGGGATTACCAAAATAAATTTGGCCACCGAAATTAAAAACATATTCATGAAATCCTTACAGGGCATACTCCAGGAAACCGATAATATCGATTTGCGTCAAGTATTCCCAAAGGCCACCGCTGCCGCGACCTCATTGGTAGCACAAAAATTGAATGTTATTAATATTAATTGACATTCGATGGTTTAAGTCGTTTTCAATTTTAAAATAATAATTATCTTCATTCTGTCACGCAGGGGTCGCTGGTTCGATTCCTGTCCAGACCTCCAGTAAAATCAAGACCTCACGGATGTGGGGGCTTTTTTGTTCTGAAAAAGTGCATAGTCTTTTTTTCTGTCCTAACTTTAACATTTTTCAACCCAATTAACAGGGATTAAAATCCTAAAGCTTGGAAAAAATGAAAGATTCCTTTTCTACCTTGTTTGGTTTTTTCTTCAATTTCGTCTAAACACTCGGATATCTCCTTTATCATAGCTTTGCCTATCTCTTTGAGATGAGCCAATTCCTTCTTAATCTATTTAATATCATCAAGTTGATTGTGGAATTGTTCTGTAATTTGTTGATTGCCGGAACCTATATTTAGATTAGAATTAGTAAAATCTATATTGTAAATATTTACAATTTGGACTACCTGGTAAAGCATATGAATCTTGTTCGCAGTATTCTCACCTTTACTTTTAATACAAATTGATGTTCAATCCTTAGTAGCCACCATTTTTACATATCTGTCTTCATTCAATCAAACGCTCCCAATATTAAAACTCTTTTAGAGTTTTAGGATTTAAGCGATGCTAAAACCCGAACAACAAAAAAAGAAACAGGTCGGCATCGTTGGCAAAGGCCTCACGTATTTTTTGATAGGCAATTCGCAATTGCGCCTCTATGGTTTTTGTTGATATGTTCAGCTTTTCCGCAATCTCTTTATGCTTCATTTTATCCCATTTGCTGAGAATCAATATTTCCCGACATTTTTCGGGTAGTTTTTCAACAGTTGAATTCAGCAGGGCTATTTTTTTTTCCAATACGTCCTTATCTTCCTGAAATTGCTCCATGGCTACCTTGAACTTGAACTCTTCAATAAATTTATCGTAGGTTTTCCGTTTTTCCACCCTGTTCAAAAAATCATTGTAAGCAGCTCGGTAGAGATATGATTTGAAGGACGTCCTGATCTCAATACCTTCTCTTTTGCTCCAAATTTTAACAAAGAGGAGTTGGATGATTTCTTCTGCTTCGGGCATGCTGTGCGTGTGCTGCACAAGGTAGGAACATGCCATTGGGTAGAAGTCACGAAAAATTTGCGCAAAGGCTTTCTTGTCCCCTTTCTGTACCTTTTGCCATAAAATGATATCATTTTTCATAATTCGCTACCCATACAAAAATGATTATTTTGATCCACATAGAAAAAAAATAAAATTTTAGTTAAGGGATTGTAAACATTCTCCTGTCATTATTAAGTAAGTGTGAAAAAATGGAACATCTTATCATAAAATTACTGACCGATACCATTTCTGACGAAGAACTGAAAGATTTGAAAGCAATGGTCGGCAAACCCTCCAACAGAAAAAAGCTGGAAGAATATCTAAGGACTGACCAACAGTTGAACCTTCATTTTTTTGATGGCGATGTCGATGGGGCATTGAAGAAGGTCATGGAAGGTATTGGATCTCACGGTCAATCCGAGAGCAAGCCGGTTGTTGTGTTCAAAAAATACCGATATATGGCAGTGGCTGCTTCTTTGGCACTTTTTATGGCACTCGGGGGCTATCTTTTTGTTCAGGACAATACTTCAACAGAAACCATTGATGCTGTACAGATAACGGAAGAGATTCCTGCGGGAAGCAATAAGGCCACACTCACCTTGGCCAACGGAGAGCAGGTGGTTCTGGAACAGGGAATGGTCTACAAAAAGGAAAATGCAGAAAGTGATGGTGAAAAATTGGAATATGAAAAGGGTGTGGCCAAGACTGCAGAGTTGACCTACAATGATATTATCATACCTAGGGGCGGACAATTTGTTGTTACACTTTCCGATGGCACCAAGGTTTGGCTGAATTCAGATTCAAAATTGAAATACCCCGTAAAATTTGCAAAGGGCAGTCCCAGGGAAGTGGAACTGGTCTATGGAGAAGCGTATTTTGATGTCTCACCCAGCGAAAACAACAAAGGAGCTTCTTTTGTGGTCAAAAACCAATATCAAAATATTGAGGTATTGGGCACCGAGTTTAATGTAAAGGCTTACAAAGATGATAGTCGGTATATAACGACCCTTGCAGAAGGTAAAGTCGCCATTTCGGCCAAAGAATTTGGTAAAATGTTGTCCGTTGGTGAAAAAGCAATGGTAGATATAGCAACAGGAAATATAAAAGTCGACAAAGCCGATGTAATGCTTGAAACGGCATGGAAGAACGGTCGCTTTGTTTTTAAAGGGGAACCCTTAAATGATATGATGAAGGTGTTGTCACGCTGGTACAATGTGGAAATAAAATTCAACGATAGTTCGAAATCACATATCAAATTCTCGGGCAACCTCAACAGAACGGAAAATCTAGAAGAATTATTAAAACGATTGGAAATGACGGAAGAAGTCAGATTCAAATATAAAGGCAATAACACGATACTCGTGGAATAGAAAAAGGGAACCGGCCGACACCGACCAAAGTAGCAGCCAAATTCCCTTGGATTGATTGATCAAACGAATGTTTAACCAAAAAACTAACTCAAAATTATGAAAATTGAACAAGAAAGTCCCTATATGGTAAAATATGGGGGGTTTATCAAATGGATCATGAGAACTTTTATTTTCCTTACGTTTTTCACGGCACTGGGCTTTACCCCCAATAACGGCTTTTCCCAGAAGACTAAGGTTTTTATCAATAACGAGGGTGCATTAAGTATCGAAGCACTTTTTGAACTGATCAACGAACAAACCGGATATGAGTTCGTATATCGATTCGATTTGGTCGAAAATGCCGAGAAGGTCCATTTGAAAAAGGGACCTGCCCTAGTGGAAAGGTTACTACAAAAAGCCTTAACTCCTATTGATTGTGGATATGAAATTTTGGAGGATACCATTATCGTCAAAAGACAGGAAGGTTTCCTCGTAAAAGGTCAGGTGACCGATGCCGAAACCGGAGTTCCATTGCCAGGGGTAACGGTATTGATCAAAGGTACTAACAAGGGCACAACAACCGATTTTGATGGCAATTATATCGTAAAAGTACCTAGCGAAGAAAACGTACTCGTATTCTCTTACTTGGGTTTTGAGGATAAAGAAGTTATCATAGGGACCAATCGCTTGATAAACGTGGCCCTAGACACCAACGTAGAACAATTGGACGAAGTGGTCTTAACTGATGGCTATCGAAAACTGGAAAGAGATAGGGAGCCGGGTTCTTATGTTTCCGTTGATACCGATCTTTTAATAAAGCAGCCTTCAAATGATATTCTTCAATCTTTAGAAGGTTTGTCGCCAGGCCTTATTTTCAATCCAACTTCAAACGGGTTTGATGATGGAGAGCAAAATCCTGATATCTTTATTAGGGGGGTAGGTTCGTTCGGCACAATTGAGCCTCTTTATATTTTAGATGGTTTTCCGGTTTCAAGAGATGATCTTCAGTTGGTAAATGTGAATGACATTGAAGGGGTTACCATCTTGAAAGATGCCGCATCGACCTCAATATGGGGTGCAAATGCTGCAAATGGGGTTATCGTAATTACGACCAAAAGAGGTAAAGGGACTAAACCTAAATTTAATTTTAGTTCTACGGTGACCACAGGTAGAAGACCTACTAGGTCTTATTTGAATTTAATGAACTCCGCCGAATCGGTACAAACAGAGCGGGATTATTTTTATCGGGACGAGTTTTTTACTCCTGTAAGAGACGATTACCGTTTTTTTACATTGTTCCGGGAAAGTTGGGAAGCATTGTTTGATTACGAAGATGGTCTAATCTCAGAAACGGAGCGGGACAATAGATTGAACGATATTTCAAGTCGTGATAATAGTCGACAATTGGAAAGATTGTTGTTTCAGCCTTCCGAGAATCGAATCAATAACTTATCGGTTTCGGGCAAATCGGGTATCCTTGGCTATTTTGGTTCATTGGGTTATAACACCTATGAATCGGGATTAAAAAATGATTCTAGGGAGCAATTTAATGGAACCTTTAATGGAGATTTTGAATTTTCCGATAAAACAAACCTCTCCATTGGAATCAATTATTTACGAAGTGAGGAGTCTAGGTCACCCTTTAGGAATCAAGGTGATGCAACTTCGGAGGGCACCGTCCTTACTGCGGTTCCTTTGATTTTGTATACATCGCCCTACGTACAATTCTCCGAGGAAGATGGTATGCCAAGGAATTACAGTCAAGGTTTTATTGATAATATCACCAGTTTGGGCGGTAAAGATCTTACGTACAACCCATATAATGAGCTGAAAAATAATGAGGACAAGACGATTCGTAATACCTTAAGAACCAATCTTAAGCTTACCCAAGAGCTATTGCCGGGCTTGGAAGCTGAAGGAAGGATGCAATACATAGTCACCAATTCAGATCGGGAAAATCTATATAAGGAAGATTCTTATTACGTAAGGCATTTTTTGGCAACAACAAGTGAGGGCATTTATAACGATGATGATGAACTGATAGGTATTGAGCAGGTGGTTAATGACGGTGCCATTTTAGAGAATACCAATGTGAATTACCGATCCTTGATGACACGGGCGCAATTGAACTACCACCTCGAATCAAACAACGAAAAGCATGTTTTTGATTTGAGTGTAGGTGGGGAAAGAAGAGCTGAGTATACCAAAACAACAGGGGTTAACTATTATGGGCTAAATGAGGACAACCTTTCTTATCAAGTAGATTTAGCCCCCATACTTTTAGATGATTATTCAAGTATATTTAATAGTGGTGTTAGTTCTTCAGGTATAACCATTGATTTTAGCAGCCTATCTAAATTTGAAAGAAAGACCTCATCGTATTATGTAAACGGAACCTATAGTTTTGATAAAAAATACCATTTGAATCTTTCGGGAAGAAGGGATAGATCTAACCTGTTTTCAAAAGGTAAAAAAGATTTAGGATCGGTAGGTCTAAAATGGAATTTGGGTAAGGAAAATTTCTTGGTCAATTCCAATGCGGTGAATACATTAGACCTTAGGGCCAGTTATGGGGTAGTGGGTAAGACTCCTGATATTGGACAGGCATCACTTGAAAATATAGCATATACAGAGTATAATACCAGTATTCTTGCCGCCAGCCTAGGTATTGCTAACCCAGCTATTACAAATTTAACTTTCGAGGTAGTCAGAACAACAAACTTGGGTATGGACTTTGAGTTGTTCAACAAAAGGGTTTTTGGTGCATTGGATTTATATAATAAAAAGTCGACGGATGTTATAGCGCCAAATGCACTTAACCCGACAACAGGCTTTTTCTTTGCCGATATGAATGTTGCCGATATTGATACCAAGGGCGCAGAACTAAGTTTGAGTGTTGATATTATCCGTACAAAATCCTTTAACTGGAGAACCACTGTCAATGCTTCTATTTTCGAGAATGAAGTTACGCGTTCAATAGCACCTACAGATGTTGGGTCTGTTGTAGGAAAGGAGAACAATCAAATAACAGGTTTCCAAACTTATACTGTCTTGGCCTACGAAAATGCAGGCTTGGATGAAACTGGTTTGCCCCAGGTATACTATACCGACGATAGTGGGGTAAAGCAAGCTACAAGTGATTTATCGTTGGTCGGTTTTGATGATTTGGTGGATATGGGTACCAGTATACCTACCAAGAGCATTGGTTTTCTGAATAACTTTACGTATAAAGGCTTTGAGCTTTTTGCAAGGTTTGCCTATAGAGGGGGGCACGTTATTAGCAGGGAATCTTATAATTTATCAATACTCACCAATAATTTTTTCGATGGGTTCCTTCCTGCATACAATAAAATCGGGGTTGATTATTGGAATGAACCCGGTGATGAGGAAACTACCGATATACCTGCATTAATACATACTTCTGATGATGCGTATGATGCTCCAATGAATTCGGACAAATGGTTTGTTCCCGGTGATTATATAAAACTTAGACAATTGCGATTGGGCTATAATTTCAATAAAAAGCAATTGGACAAGCTCCCTTTTAGTTCATTGCGTTTTTCGTTACAAGGCGATAATTTATGGAGATGGACGAAAAATGATGAAGGCATAGACCCAGAGGCATACCGTTCCAATGCCGGACAGCGTACACTCGATATTGCGCCTACCTATAGTTTTAATGTTTCAGTTGGCTTTTAATAAAAAATAAGATGAAAAATATATTAAAAATAATGATGCTCTCATTCATTCTATTTGGATGTGAGAACGAACAGGATTTTTTGGACACCGAATACAATGGTGTGGTTTCTGTAAAAAAAGTGTCGGATTATGATTTGCTGCTAAATGCCCGTCTAATTACGGCCCCATTTACCATTGAAGCCCCATTTTTGCAATGGACGGATAATTACTCGCCCATTATAGGGAGTGATTTTGGGCCTACGGATAGAGCTGCGTATTTGTGGGATGAAAATATATATGCTCCAGGAGATGACCCAACAGCTTGGCGAAAACCATACGAGCGCATATTTACCTATAATACCATATTAAATGATGCCGGTAATGCCACTAATGCAGAATCTAATAAAGATTTGGTTGAGACTTTAAAGGCAGAAGCATTATTGGGTAGGGCCTTTGAATATTGGGTTTTATTAAACCTGTATGCCCCTCCGTATGATGGCACAAATGGCAATGAATTAAGCGTGCCCTTTGTGGAGACCGCAGACATTACTGCGCCCTTGCCGGACAGAATGACCATAGAAGCCCTTTATAATCAAATAGTATCAGATGTTGAAACGGCTTTGCCTTCTCTTCCTGAGATTCATTCAGAGGGTAATCATAGGGGATCAAAATTGGGAGCTTATGCCTTTTTATCACGTTTGTATTTGTTTAAAAAAGAATACAATAAAGTTATTGAGTATGCTGATTTAGCTTTGGGCATAAAGGATGATATAGATGATTATACTGATGAAGAATATAGTTGGGTGTTTGATAATATAGCTAACAATGAAAAAGTATATAGTAGGCCAACCTATATTGCCTTGTTCTTTTCGGCCAACATCACGGAAGAATTTGGCAGGCTTTATTTCACAGGACTTACTGATTTTTATCCATTTATTGGAGATGATGTTCGTCCAAGTCTCTGGTTCTACGCACTGGGTCTAGAAGAGCTTACATTAGGGCTTCCTTTTTTCTATTTGGATAGGGGATTATCAACGCCAGAAATATGGCTGAATAAGGCTGAAGCTTTGGTAAGGTCGGGAGACCCTGTTTCTATGGCGGAAGGCCTTGCCATTGTCAATGAGTTAAGGGCAAAACGTATTGTGGATTCCCTTGGCTTTGGTACTGATTTAATTTCATGGACCAACGACCCCGAAGAAATATTGGGCTTTGTGTTGGAAGAAAGAAGAAAAGAGATGGCCACATATGCAATGAGATGGTTCGATATGAGAAGATTGCAGTTAGAGGGTAGAATAGGTACGATTACCCATTCACTTCCTGATGGCACAACGGCCACTTTGGAGGAAGGTAGTGAAAAATATACATTGGCAATACCGGCATCAGCATTGTAAGACACATCTAAGTATAACGGTCAATGAACTCATTTAAACTTTTATTGGGTCGATAAATGAGGGTTTTTGATTCAATCGAAATAGTTTAAATGAGTTCAATTTATATAACAAACAACAAAATGAAAAAGTTCAAACATTATAGTGCTCTAAGTGCCTTGGGGTTGATGCTATTCGCATCGTGCACCTCCAAAGATGCTACAATTACGGTAGAGGGTGTAAATTCTGACACTAGTGAAATGGTATTGACCAAAACAGGGGTAGAAATAGCGAAAAACCCTGTCAATGGCGCCAATACCCTTCTCGAAGTAAAGGACATCGCTCCTGGGTATTACAAGTTGAACGAGCAACTTATTTACTTGGAGCCCGGTTTTGACATGAACATCGATCTAGAAGATGGGGAACCCGTTTTTGAGGGAAAAGGTGAAAAAGAAAATAATGTACTGCAAGAAAGGTTGAAGACTGAACAGGGATATACCCATTATATAGATTCCGTCAAGACCAAGTTTGTCATGGAAGAAGAAGCATATTTCGCCTATTTGGATACCCTGACAATTGATTTTGACAAGAACCTACAAGACCCAGAGCTGAGTCAAGGTTTTGTAAGCTCCGAGAAAAGGCGTACCGAACAAATCAAGAAGTACCTTATCAGTAATTATGCTTTCGATCATGGTATAGACCCTATGGGCGAAATGCAGCTCATGGCGTTTATCACCAGTTTGGACCCTAGTGAATTTGAAAAGCCGGAAACCATGATAAAGATGGATAGTATCCAAAATGCCATGCGAAAGAATGCTTTTAAAAAGGAAAAGGTCGATGAGTTGCGAAAAATGGCTTTTGAAGGTTTCGATTGGAATAATGAAGAGTTGTACACCATGAATTCCATGGGATACGGTATGTTGACCCAAGCCCAGTTGATGACCGTTATGCATTCGATATCCGAAGATTCGAAAAAAGAGTACGACCTTGGAGAAAAAGACTATTTGCCGCAAGAGGTCATGTTCAGGGATATTGTTATCGATTCAGTGTCAAATCCTGCGATGAAGGCATCCATGTTGACCAAGTATACCTCAATACTTATAAAAATGGCACCAGACTTTGCAGAAGATGCCTATGAAAAATTTCTTGCAAACAGTCCAAGTGAAACCCAAAAAGAAACAATTAATGTCGT
This sequence comes from Flagellimonas amphidinii, assembly GCF_013090115.1. GTDB lineage: Bacteria > Bacteroidota > Bacteroidia > Flavobacteriales > Flavobacteriaceae > Flagellimonas > Flagellimonas amphidinii. The sequence continues at coordinate 126,354 of NZ_JABFNN010000045.1, read as the reverse complement.
ATATGGTAATTTCCAAAAACTAAAACCAGGAGCCATTTCCGCCAAGTTTGTGGATTACCACACCCCTGAGGACAAATCTGTTAGTTTAGAGGATTTCAAAGGGAAATATGTTTATATCGATGTTTGGGCCACGTGGTGCGGGCCTTGTAAAAAGGAGATTCCTTATTTGAAAAAGGTCGAAGAACAATTTCACGATGATAACATTGCATTCATCAGTATCTCGGTAGATGTTGAAAAGAAAACGGATGCATGGAAACAAATGGTAAAGGATATGGATTTAAAAGGTGTGCAATTGATCGCCGATAACGACTTTAAATCCGAATTCATTAAAGCCTATAATATAGCGGCCATACCAAGGTTCATATTGATCGATCCTGAGGGCAAGATTGTAAATTCCGATGCCCTTAGACCTTCAGACCCTGCATTGACAATGTTGTTGGAGACACTTCTTAGTGTATAAAATTTTTACCAGAATTTTTATAAAAAAGAGGGGGGGGGTGATGTTGTTTTTAAAAACAAACGCCTCCCATCTACCCTATTTCACATTGTTGAATGCCAGTTATGGCAAGGCTTGACCAACCCTATATAAGCTTTAATCCCTTTTGTGAAAGAATTAACAACATCCGTTTAAGGGTAGTAAATAGAAAAACCGTCTTGTATACAAATGGCGTTGATCGAATCAAAACCAGTGCGGTAATTTCAATTGTACTGGAAAACCCAATCAAAAACTAATTTGAATCAAAATGACAAAGAAATTTTTTATAAGCATAACGCTTATATGCTTCACCATAGGAATGATTGCCCAGGACATGAATGCAACCTTGCCATGGGATAATGAGGTACGCAAAGGTGTATTAACCAACGGACTTACCTATTACATACAAAAGACTAATGTAACACAGAACGCAGCGAGTTACTACATCATACAAAATGTTGGTTCTGTATTGGAAAATGATGACCAACAAGGACTTGCCCACTTTTTAGAGCACATGGCATTCAACGGCACCAAGCATTTTGAGGGCAAGGGCATCTTAAACACCTTGCAGAAACACGGAGCTGTCTTTGGTAAGGATATCAATGCCTATACATCATTTGATGAAACGGTATACAATGTCAATGACATTCCCACCACGGAAGCCCTTATAGACACTTGTTTATTGGTCTTGCGTGACTGGGCCGATGACCTTTTGCTGACCGATGAGGAAATAGAGGCCGAACGCGGGGTGATACAAGAAGAATGGCGCACAAGACAATCAGGCCGTATGCGTGTTCTCAAACAACAGCTTCCCGTAATGTTCAACCATACAAAATACGCTGACAGAATGCCGATCGGCACCATGGATGTGGTTATGAACTTCGACCACAAAGTACTGCGTGATTTCTATCATGACTGGTATCGTACTGATTTGCAAGCTATAGCCGTTATTGGTGATATCGATGTAGATGTCATCGAGCAAAAAATCAAAAAATTGTTTTCCAATATTGAGGCTATTAAAAATCCCAAGCCGCGTATTGAAATCGATATTCCCGGAAACAACGAAATGCTATATGTATTGGCACAAGACGAAGAGGTGACCACATCGATGATTTCTTATGGCGTAAGCCATCCTAAAAAAGAAACTCGAAACTCTATAGGCGATTTTAAAATCGAATTATTGAACGATATCATCACTAGCTTGCTTTCCGAAAGGTTAAGTGAATTAGGGCAAAACAATGATGCCCCTTTTCTAAACGCCTATGTTGGTTTTGGGCCCAATGCAAGAAAGAATGATGCGTTCACCATGAGAATCGCTCCTAAGCCCAATAAACAAAAAGAAGCTTTTAAATCGGTATTGGACGAAGTCAACAGGGCATACCTGCACGGATTCACCCCTCCGGAAATAGAAAGGCATATCCTAAAGATTAAAAACAACTACGAGAACCAAATCAGTAAGAAAGGAGACCGACCCCACTGGCAACTGGCCTATGAAATACAGGATGATTACCTGACAAATAAAAAGATAAGGGATATCCAAAAGGAATACGAAATAGCAAAGCAGCTCATGAGTACCTTAACGGCAGAAGAGCTCAAACAACGGTTACAGGCTCTTTACACAAAAAATAATAGGTTTCTTATGGTAACCGGTGTAGAAAATGAGGAAAACCTTTCCGAAGAAAAAGCTCTTGGGATTATCACCATGTCCGATAACAATAAAAGTCTAGAACCCTATACTGAAAATTTTGAAGGTAAGACCCTAATGTCTGGCATCGATATAGTTTCTGGAAAAATAGCCAAAGAAGAAGAAATTAAGGGTATAGGAACCACTTTTACCTTGAGTAATGGTGTTGTGGTACACTACGCTTATACGGACAAAGAAAAAAACAATGTTAAGTTAAAGGCCATAAGCAATGGCGGACTTTCGATATTAAAAGATGTAGATTGGCCATCGGCCAGCTTTATTGGCGATGTGGCAAGTCAATTTGGACTTGGCGACTATTCGACTACGGATTTACAAAAATTGTTGGCGGGAAAAACGGCCCATACCAGGGTGTACGTTTCCGACTTGACCGAGAATATCGAAGGTACTTCGGTTACCAAGGATGTCGAAACCCTATTACAGATGACCTATCTGAACTTTCAGAAACCACGATTCGACAAAGAGGCATACGAGGTATTCATGGACAAAGTGAAAAACTACCTTGTTATGCGCAGTAAGGATGTGAACGAAAAAATTAGGGATAGCGTAACGGTGACCGTTTACGGTAAGAACAATGTAAAACGCCCAATTTTCAATAAAGACTATGTCGATGAAATCTCTTTCGAAAACATCAAGAAATTGTATTTAGAACGATTTAGAGATCCTTCTGATTTTGAGTTCTATATTATAGGGGATATTACCAAAGAGGCGTTAAAGCCACTTTTGGAAAAATACCTTGCCAGCCTTTCAACGTACGGTATTAATGAAAAATGGGTGGAAAACGAAGCAAAATGGGTAGCGCCCCATATCAATAAGGACATCTACCTGAAAATGGAAGACCCCAAAAGTTCAGTTCGTATCGCCTATAAAAAAATGTTCCCGTACACACTAAGGAACAGTTATTTGGCCAAGGCCCTAGGTGATATCCTAACCTTGAGATATACCGAAACATTGCGCGAGCAAGAAGGCGGCACCTATGGGGCAAGGTCGTTTGTTACCATTCTAAAGCGGCCAGTACAAAAAGTGATTATAAATGTGATGTTCGATTGTAACCCTGATAAGGTCGATACACTTATAGATATCGTTCACCAAGAAATCAAAAAAATCGCCAATGGAGAGGTATTACAAGACGATTTGAACAAAACCTTGACCAATTATTTAAAAGAAAGAGAACAGGCCAAGGACAAAAACCAATATACCATGGATCTAGTGTTCAACTATTTTTGGGAAGGATATAATATGGAAGACCCTGAGAATTTCGATACCATTATAAATGGTATAACCATTGATGATATTGCCAATTTTGCCAAGGGTATTACAGAAGAGGCGGATTCTTTTGAAATAGTTATCAAACCAGAAAAATAACACTTTGAAGATTAGTTTAAATAAAATTGTGCTTAGCATACTACTGTTCCTGTCATTTCAGGCTACGGTAGTCGCACAGATATTCGATCCCGTAGATTGGTCTACCTCTGTCGAAAAACTATCGGACAACGAATACATGCTCAATATAAAGGCCAAGATCAATTCCGGCTGGCATTTGTACTCCCAACACATTGCCAAAGGAGGTCCCGAACCTACGGTGTTCGATTTTGAGCTTGCCGATGGAAAAGTCATGCTTTTAGGTGACGTTATCGAGGAAGAGGGGCATACGACCGATGATCCCGTGTTTGAGATGAAGGTCAAGTTCTTTGAGAAAAAAGCCGTTTTCAAACAGAAGGTAAAAGTAGAAGACCCCGGCATCACCAAAGTTGTAGGTTCGGTATACTTTATGGTCTGTGACGACACACGTTGTTTGCCACCAACGGAAGAAGAACTTGTTTTTAGGCTCTCATCGGATACTTCCGGGGAATCGAAACAAACCGTAACGGCAAAAACGAATATAAACGATGACCAGGTCAATCGGGAGCTCTACGGAATCACCCCTGCCGACATGGAAACCGTACAGCGGCAAGAATCGATGGTCACTAATGAAGGGCAGGAAAAGCCGGCCAATTCCTTATGGAACATCTTTGCCCTGGGCTTTTTCGGGGGGCTTTTAGCCTTACTTACACCCTGTGTGTTCCCCATGATTCCACTGACCGTAAGTTTTTTCACCAAACAAGGCGGCGGTTCCAATAAATCTTCAGGCATTTTCAAAGCGATCATGTACGGCGCATTTATTCTATTGGTGTACCTTATTCTCAGTGTGCCCTTCCATCTGTTGGACTCGGTAAACCCCGATATTTTAAATGATATCTCCACCAACATCTGGCTGAATCTGTTCTTTTTCATCATTTTCATCTTTTTCGCCTTCTCGTTTTTCGGGTATTACGAACTTACCCTTCCCTCGAGTTGGACGGCCAAGACCACCCAAGGTGAAAACAGCGGGGGCTTTGCCGGTATATTCTTTATGGCCTTGACCCTGGCCTTGGTTTCGTTCTCCTGTACAGGACCAATTTTAGGCTCTTTGTTGGCAGGTTCATTATCCTCTGATGGCGGGGCTTGGCAATTGACCGCCGGTATGGGCGGGTTTGGATTGGCATTGGGGCTTCCCTTTGCCGTTTTCGCCATGTTCCCCAATATGATGAATGCCCTGCCGAAATCAGGAGGGTGGCTGAATACCACAAAGGTGGTTTTAGGTTTTTTGGAACTGGCGTTGGCTTTTAAGTTCCTATCGAATGCCGATTTGGTCGGTCATTGGAACATCCTAAAGATCGAACCCTTTTTGATTATCTGGATATTGGTCTTTTTGGGATTGGGACTCTATCTTTTCGGGAAAATCCGTTTTCCCCATGATAGTCCCATAAAGAAGCTGTCGTTCCCAAAAATTGCAGGGGGAATATTGGCCATATCCTTTGCAATATATTTGGCATCCGGTTTCAGGGTCAACAAAGCCACCAACACCTTTACTCCCTTAAAGTTGCTAAGTGGTCTTGCCCCGGCGGTAGGGTATAGCTTTTTGTACCCGAACGATTGCCCAAACAATCTGGACTGCTTTAAAGACTTAAAAACGGGAATGGCCCATGCGCAAAAGGTAAACAAGCCCATCATGCTCGATTTTACGGGCTATGCCTGTGTAAACTGCCGCAAGATGGAGGAACACGTTTGGTCGGAAGCCAAAATAGACAACGTGCTCAGGAACGATTATGTACTGATATCCTTATATGTCGATGACAAAAAGGACCTTCCAGAAGACGAACAATTGGAAGTGACCCGTGTAAATGGCGGTATACGGAAATTGAAAAACTACGGCCATAAATGGGCACATTTCCAAACCCGTTTCTTCCAGACCAATTCACAACCCTTCTATGTGCTGTTGGCCCCCGATGGAAAGACCATATTGAACACTCCGGTTGGCTACACCCCCAATGTGGACGAATACCACCAATGGTTGAAGCTGGGGTTGGACAACCTTAGGCCATAAAATATTGACGGAAATTCCATAAAAAGTTTTGTTTTTAATGGAGTTATTTGAGTTAGTCACGACACCCCGAACAAGTTTCGGGGTGTTTTTCTAAATATACATTCGTGTAAACAATCTCGTCTATTCTAATGGTGTCACGCTGATAAAAAGAGTTGCACAATGTTAAAACACTGTCAAAGAGCATCATAATTGCCTATATTCTTATGTAATCAATTATCTTCTGCTAAATAATGAACGACCAGAAATAGTGACTTTGAATATCTTTCCATATTAATTTGAACACGATACCATGAAATCCTTGAAAACAAAAACTAGCCTTTTACTGCTTTTATTACCGATGATACTGTTGAACGCACAAGGAGAACTAAAATCAGTTGAGGGTTATTCACCACAGATTGGTCTAATGGTCTATATGTTAGAAGACTTAAAAGATAGAATTGTACAACAAGTCAAGGACTTAGACCAATCACAAACTGATTTCTTATATGATCCTGATGCCAATAGCATAGGATCATTGATCATGCATTTGGTGTCTACGGAATCGTACTACCTGATAGCGACGTTGGAGGGTCGGGAATGGACAGAAGATGAGCAAACGGGATTTGGTATGGCAGGCGAACTTAATGAAGAAGTAAAAAGCATACTTAAGGGTAAGCCGATTAGGTATTATTTGGATTTATGGGATGAAGTCCGTGGAAAAACTCTAAATGGACTCAAGACCAAAAATGATGCTTGGTTCTCATCGAATATCGAAGAGGGATTAAACTATCACTATATCTGGTACCACGTGATGGAACATTCGGCCAACCATATGGGGCAAATAGCAACCATAAAGAACCGCTTACCCAAATAAACCAAAGTTCAATAAAAGGATTCTTCAACCTTATCTTTTTCTCTATCCCTAACCTCTTCATTTTGGCAAAAAAGGGTTTTTGTCCTTCATATCCAAAATAGCTGCAGTTCCTTTAGGGACGCTTACACGCCAATTTGTTTTTTCCAATACTTTAAATGTAAGGCTTCTCAATCATCAGAAGGTTCTGTAATTGATGTATTTGGCATCCATGGACCTGCTTTGAGCGTTGTGCCATTTTCAATGAATTGCAGGTTGTCAGAATTTTTAGCAACCACTACATAATCCTTTTCATTTATTTTTATGATGGACATATCCTTAACATCCCCGGGAGCATAAAATCCGCTAACCCGTGAAGGGACAGGTTCAAAACCACCCTTTCCATTTCCTAACAAGAGAAGGCCATTACTTGCATCATTTCTGGGTGTTTCAACCTCAGAATTATAAAGGTTACCTGCTATCAAAGCATCTAGATTATTGTCATTGTCAAAATCTTTAATGATGATTTGATTAATGGAAGAAAGCTGAGCCAAGTTTGGCAGCGTATGGGCAATTAGTTTTCCATTAATGTTTTCTAAATAAACACTGGAAAATGATTTTACTTGGTAATGCAATGAATTATCCAAGGCTTCTTTTGCATAAACATCTTCCAATGTAGCGGTTGAAAAAGATTCATAATTCTTAAACTTTTTCTTAATCACCGGCATTTGTTGTGAGGAACACTCCCTTCCCCTTACAGGAAACTTTTCACCATAATTGTAATAGCTTAAAACGATATCATTAGTGCTATTTTGGTCAAAATCATTGAAATAAACATCAAAAGTTTCCTCTTCGCTTGCTTTGTACTTAAAATTCTTTCCCAAGTTACCTACCAAATAATCCATATCTCCATCATTGTCAAAGTCACCTTCTTTAATACTGAACCACCATCCTGAAGTGTCATCGGCAATCCACATTTCTGTCACATCAGTAAAATAACCTTCATCGTTTTTTAAGACCGTAATCGGCATCCATTCGCCCACCAAAATCAAATCGGTCCAAGAGTCACCATCAAAATCGGTCCAAATAGCATCAGTGACCATTCCTATTTTTTCTAACATGGGTGCAATTTTAGAAGTAACATTCACAAATTGGACCTTGGTTCCTTCACTTTTATTCTCCAAAATATAACTATCAGTTGGTGAAGGGTAGCTTCCAGGAACCAAACGCCCCCCTACAAATAAATCCAAATCACCGTCTTTATCATAATCGTGGGCATGTACTCTTGAGCTACTTGTTATCATTTTGGGCAAAGCATGTTCAGTCTTTGAAAAATTACCATTGCCGTCATTGAGGTACAGTCTATCCTGCAACTGTTCCGATTCAGAAGAAAATTCATTACCCCCACTAGCAATATAAATATCATTGTCACCATCATTCTCCGCATCAAAAATAAGAATGCCCATATCTTCGGAGCCACTATCCAAAGCAAACCATTCAGCATCCGCTTTACGAAATCCATTTTTTTTGGATTGATAATATAGTGCGGTGGTATTTTGCGAAGAGCTGCCCACAACGATATCGTCCAATCCATCATTGTTTAAATCTCCTACTGCTATGTTCGGACCCAACATTGATGTCTGATGAGGAAGTAAAATCTCCTTCTCAAAGTCATTATAATAATTTTCAATATGCCTATGTTGAACTATTTCTTTTTCACTGGTTGCTGTTTGAAACAATTTTTCGTTGGTCTCCCTATAAAAGTCTGACTGATTTGTAGCTTTCGAGTAATCAAGGATCAAACTTGAATTTACCTCTGGATTTTTAATAAGTTCCTTTTTGGAATCGGGCCAGATCACCAAAATAGAGTCCACTTTTTCAGATTTACCCAATCCAAAATGGAGTTTGGGAGCAACAGAGGATTGAAATCCCCTGGTAAGGGTGAGTTCTTGAAACTGGGACACCCCTTCAGAAAATAAAGTAACTTTAGTTCCAAGACCGTATAAATTCTTTTCTGGTCCTTTGAATTGGATTGTGATATGATTATTGCGTGTGGAACTATTATTTTCAAACACAGATGCATAGTCATCAATATTGTTGACAACAATTTCCAAGTCCCCATCATTGTCAAGGTCCACATAAACGCAGCCATTTGAAAAGCCTTCATATTCGATCCCCCATTCCTTGTTCTTACGAGCAAAAGTAAGATCCCCATTATTTTTCAATACGTAGTTATCAATTTTCTCTGAGGGTATGGCCAAGCTTTTCTGTAGCATGCTGTCTTTGGAAATACCTTTTTTATCTATTTCCAAAAAAAAGTCTCTGTTGTTGATCTCCCTTCTTGTACCGTTGGAAATAAAGAGATCTTTCCAACCATCATTATCCAAATCAGCAAAAAGAGGCCCCCAACTCCAATCTGTTGAAGATACACCTGCGAATCTTGAAATATTGCTGAAATCTGGAAGGGAATCCAACAAATTACCATTGTTCAACTGTAAAGTGTTTTGCATGTACTGGTAATGGAATCCTGCATTTACCGTACTCCAAAATAAATCAGGGTTCATACTGGCCATATTGGCTTTGGCCCTTCTGTTTATTTGGGCTGTCATATCCACCTGTACGATGTCCAACAACATATCATTATTGAAGTCGGCAATATCAACCCCCATACCATAAAATGAATTGTTCTTGGTAGTTTTCCTTACTTGTTCTGAAAAAGTACCGTCCCTATTGTTCATAAACATATAATCTGGCGAACTGAAATCGTTGGACACATAAAGGTCAGGCCAACCATCTTGATTTAAATCGCCAACGGTTGCACTAAGTGATAGGCCAAATGTTTTAAGACCTGCTTCTTCTGTAACATCAACAAATTTTCCATCTTCATTTTTAAACAGTCTGTCTGTTTCCAGTGGTTTTTGAAATTTTTGCTTAAATGCATAATAAAAGTTGGGAGCATCAAAGGGAGTGGGTGGATAGTTGGCAATATATAAATCCAAATCTCCATCCAAATCATAATCAAAAAATGTGGTCTGCACACTATTACTAGGGTCATCTATTCCATATGATTTGGCCTTTTCAGTAAAGGTATTGTCACCATTGTTAATGAACAATTGGTTTTCTTTAGGTCCAAATTTGCCTCCCACTGAACAATAAATATCCAAAAATCCATCATTATTGACATCGGCCATAGTGGTACCATTATACCATCTATCGTCTCCAGAAACTCCCGCTGATTCTGAAATGTCCTCGAACTGCAGATTACCTTTGTTCAAGTACAATTTATTGGGTACCATGTTTCCAGTAAAATACAAATCAGCGAGGCCATCGTTGTTTATGTCTCCTGCGGATACCCCTCCGCCCATGTATATGTATGCATAGGTAAAATAATTTAATGAATCATTCTCAACAAGATTATTGGCAAATTCAATTTTGGATACATTTTTGTCAATTTTTGAAAATACATAGGTGTCTTGACGCACTTTTTGCTCGGAACATGAATTGAACAAAATAATAAACCCAAAAATGGACAGTGCTTTGGAATAGCTGTACTTCATCAATATTATTTTAAATTAGGAAACAGGGCTAAAGCCCTGTTTCCCCTAACTAACTTAAAAAATCAACTAATTATAGTTAATCAGTTGTGCTTAATACCCTGGATTTTGACTAAGAGCATTACCACTTAAATCAATTGCATTCACAGGAATGGGTAACAAATCCATAAATGATTGATAGGTATTGACTTTAGAATCAAAATTTGGAATGGTTCTATCCTCACTTGTAACGTAAGTGTTAATAATGTTTTCAGCGACTCCCCATCTTCTTAAATCAAACAAACGATGACCTTCCATACCAAATTCCAAGCGTCTTTCAAAACGAACCGCCTGTATTGCGAAATCGGCATCAGCAAAACTGGTATATGGTTCTATCTCATAGTTTGCTGCATCTGCATCACCAGCTTCATTTTGAACATAGGTCATATTTTTTGCTCTATTCCTCACTAGATTTACGTAATTGAGTGCCGTTGTAAGGTCTCCCGTTTCCGCAGCTGCTTCTGCGGCCATTAATAGTACATCTGCATAACGCATAATGTTATAATTGATTCCTGAGTGTTGTTGTCCCCATGCTCCGAAACCTTGGGTTGTCCCTATTTCATCTGCCTGATAGATATTTTTCTTGGGAAGATACGGCCCTGAAATATCTGTGGGCAATGCGCGAATCCAATCGGCTCCTACCATAGTACCAAATCCGTTATAATCTATTCCCCTGCGCCCTACAGTATAATCCAGTCTAGGGTCCAAAGGTCCTGTGTGCGGAGTAAATGACTCATCACTTCCAACACCTTGGTCGTTAGCCACATCAGACTGATTGTAAGTGTCCAAGAGCGGTAGGCCACTACCGTCTGTTTGAAAGGCATTCACCAAATCTTGGGTTGGTTGATAGAATCCACAACAGGAATTGAAAGGCCCTCCTCCAGGAAAGTTCAAAGTACTACCTTGATTTCCATTTAAAGATTGTCCTCCATCAACCACAAATTGAACAGCAAAAATTGACTCGGAGGAATTTTCACCAGAGCCGGTGAAGTTATCCAAAAATTCAGCATTCAAGGAATACGGTCCATTATTGATAACATCTTGCAATTGGGTCAAGGCATTGGCCCATTCAGATTGGTACAAATATGTTTTACCCAAAAAGGCTGTTGCCGCCCATGAAGTTGGTCTTCCAACATCTGTCTGGGAATCTGGCAGATTGCCAGCTGCATATTGAAAATCAGCTTCAATCTGATCCCATATAGGTCCTGGATTGGGCTGATTAAATTCCGTGGCAGCATAGTTCTCTTCAGAAATGTAAGCAGGGTTACCGAACATTTTTTGAAGTTCAAAATTGAAATAGCCTCTCAAAAATCTAGCTTCAGCCAATTTCTCAGTAAAATCACCTTCTGTAATAGTTGCAATCAACGCAATAACCGCATTTGATCTATTAACTCCGGCGTACAAAGCCAACCATCTACCCAATACATAAGGGTTACTTGTTTGAATATCATATGTTTCCAACTGAAACAATTCGACCTGATCACTATCAGTACTTCCTTTGTGAGCATCATCAGACATTACATCCAACCACCAGTTATCTGGGCTATATGAAAACCCGTTCCCTGTTTGGTTGAGGCGAACTCCATCCAAAGCGGAATAAGCCCCTGTCAGCAATAAATCTATACCCGTTTCATTGGCTATGGCATCATCTGTTAAAGCTCCTACAGCCGGTTGGACGGTAAATTCCTCATTACACGACAATGTTAGTGCCAAAAATACTATTAGACTTAATATTTTCTTTTTCATCTCTTAAAATTTAAAATTAGTGCCAAAGGTGAAAATCTGTGTCAATGGAGTAGCAGAAACATCTACGCCTTGAGTAAGGTTATCCACAGCGCCATTCCTAATAATAATTGGAATTTCAGGGTCTAGCCCATTATAGTCAGTAATAGTAAACAAATTAGAGGCTTGCACATAAAGCCTAATATTGTCCACACCTATTTTTTCCAAAATGGAATCTGGTAAAGTGTAACCAATCTGTATATTCTTCAACCTTAAATAAGAAGCATCTTCAACAAAATAAGAATTGGGAGATGTTTCGTTATTGACAATGGTTGAACTTAAGGCAGGTAATATGGCATCCGTATTGTTCGGTGTCCAAGAATCTAAAACCCGCGTACTCCTATTGGCATTAAAAAAAGTAGGGAAATCCTGGAAAATTTTACTGTAGTTATAAGCATCTTTTCCTGAAACTCCTGAAAGGAATGCTGAAAAATCCCAGTTTCTGTACCCTAAGTTCAAATTGATCCCATAAGTGAAATCTGGGTGGGGAGAACCTATAAATGTTCGGTCATCATCATTGATTTGATCATCCCCATTAACATCCCTATATCTAAAACGGCCCACACCATCAGCAGCGGTTTCAAAACCTTGATCTGGAGCACTACTGACCTCAGACTCGCTAGAGAAAATACCATCTACCTGTAGTCCGAAAAAGGAAGATATAGGTCGGCCCACTTCTGTTCGAGTCATAGCTCCACCTCTAAACCTTGTATCCCCAACTTGGAAATCCGAACTCAGATTGGTGACCTCATTTTTATACGTTGAAACATTTACATCTATTCCATAAGAAAAACCTGAATCGGTTTGATTCTGATATCCCAAAGTAATATCAAAACCAGTATTTTCAATATTCCCTAAGTTTACAAATGGTGCATTGGCATCAATTGCAGTAGTGCTTATTACACTTAAATCTTGTGCAATCAAGTCATTGGTCGTGATTTTAAAGTATTCAATCCCAAAACTTAAAGCGCTATCTAAAAAGCCAAACTCCGCTCCTATATTTGTAGATTCTGAAGTTTCCCATCTTAAATCTGGATTACCTATTGCGCCTACTATGGCACCGGTAGTGGGTCCTGAACCATCAAATGCATAATTTGATTGTGCAGGATTAATATTTGACACATTGATGGTTGGATTTGCGGCAGGCACAGCCTGATTACCCAATTCACCCCAAGATGCCTTTAATTTGAAGCGGTTAATAATTCCATCTGTATTGAACCAATCTTCAGCACTTACCAACCACCCGGCACTTACAGCAGGGAAAATATCGCTTCTATTATCCCCTAAAAAATTCGATGATGAATCCCTTCTCAAGGTAGCTGTCATTAAATACTTGTTGTCAAAAGAATAGTTTAGGCTTCCAAACACCGAAAACAAAGAGTTTGTAACGTCCCCAACAAATCCAAAGTTGGGAGTTCCAGAACCTCTATCCAATAGATAGAAATCAGGATCCTCGAACAAAAAGCCAGTAACATTAATGGTTTTTTGTTTTACTCTGGTCTCAACAGCTTCCAAACCAGCCAACACATTTACAGAATGTTTTCCGTAAGTTTTATTGAAGTTAAGTGTATTGGTCCAAATCCAATTATAAGAATCATAATCAAATTCGGTGAGGGTATTAGTGGTCCTAGGCTCTCCATGTTCAGGGTTGGTTGCCAAAAACTGTCTGGAATTCTGCAATTCCAAATCACCCCCTATAGAAGTCTTAAAGGTTAAGCCGTCCAAAAATTCATATGAGGCATAAATATCCCCTAATATTCTAATTGTCTTGTAAAAATCATCGGATGCGCGAGTCAAATCAGCAACCGGATTTGTGGGGTTTGACAACCCTAATGCGTTCGAATAAGTTCCGGCAAAACTACCATCATCAGCCCTAACAGGAAGCAATGGACTGCTTCTTTGCGCCAATGATAGTGGGTTACCTCCTAAATCAGCATTACGAAATTTTGGGGTGCTGCTATTTGCAAATGAAACATTTAAGTGCTCACCAACTCGTATTTTATTGCCTACTTTAAACTCAGAATTGGCTCTTAGCAACCCTCTTCTAAAGAATGATTTCAACTGAGCACCTTCCCTGTTCAAATAACTTAAGGAAACGTTGTATTTGGCTCTTTCTGTTCCATTATCCATACTCATTGAAATGTTTTGGGTAGGAGCATTTCCAAACACATCATCCAACCAGTTGCCACTTGTCCGTGTAGTCACTGGCACTGGTGCGCCTATTATACTAGATGGTACCACAGGTGTTGGCCCGTCCCCATACTGAGGATGACTTGGAGTAAGACCGTCATTAGTCAAACTTTCAAAAATCATTTCGCCATGTTGCTGTGCATTTAAAACGCTAGGCAGATTGGAAGCTCGAGAAAAACCAACATACATATCCAATGAAATGTTAGCTGAATCTTGATTGTATCCTCCATTTTTGGTGGCAATTATAACTACACCATTGGAGGCTCTTGCACCATAAATGGATGCGGCTCCATCTTTCAAAACATTCATCTGGGCTATATCTTCCGGATTTATGGCATTAAGAATAGAGGCATCTGTTGTTTGTACACCGTCAATAATAAAAAGTGGGCCATTGGCATTTGTGGACCCAAAACCCCTGACCCTAATTGTAGGTGCAGTACCTGGGTCACCTGAGTTGATTACCGAGACACCTGTTACACGACCTTCAAGTGCTTCAGCGGCATTTACCAACGGTGCTTTTGTAGCTTCGGACAAGTCTACTGAAGCAACAGAACCTGTCAAATCTCCTCTTGTCTGTGTTGAATATCCCAGAACAACCACTTCTTCCAAAAGACTCGCATCTTCCATCAACGTAACATTTACAGTTGTCTGCCCATTTACCGGAATCTCTTTTGCGGCAAATCCAACATAACTGAACATTAAAACAGCATTAGAACCAACCGATATGGTATAATTTCCATCAAAATCTGTTTGGGTTCCATTGGTTGTTCCTTTTTCAATCACGTTTGCTCCAGGAAGCGGGTCTCCATTTTCATCGGTTACCGTACCACTTATACTGACTTGTTCAACTTTTACAGAATTGTCTTCCGACTGAATCTGTTTCTCTGTTTTTTTTACAACAACCACCTGACGGTCGTCAATTTTATAACTTAAATCGGTACTGCTAAATGCCTTTCTTAGTATTTGTGACAGTTTCGCATTTTTCAAATCCAGTGAAACCCTTTCATTTGGGTTAATAATATCATCTTTATAAAAAAAGATGTATTCACTTTTAGATTGAATCTCTTTAAAAAGATCTTCTAGGGTAACATCATTGACGTAAATGTCAATTTTTGTTTGTGCATAGTTTGAATTAGCGTAAACTGAACTAAGACCTATGGCAATAAATAGAAGAAAAATTCTCATAATGGTCCAGAAATATGACCTCAAGGATATAATTCTCCCTAAAGGCTTAGGGTTAGTCATTTTATTCATAATTTAGTAGTTTAATTAGTTAATATTGCTGACAATCAGTCTTCAGCAATGTTTTTTGTACCACCAGAAGATGTTGGCGCATCTTCTGGTTTTTTGTTTTCGTGCTTTATATCATATGTGTTAGGTTTTAATGAATGATTAATTGGTTATCGTTAAAATTATAATCAAATTCTGTTGTTTTTTGTATCGTCCCAACCACACTTTCCACATCTTCCTTTAAATCCAAGTATCCTGAAAATGTCTGGGATTTTAGTTCTTTGTTCTCTACTGATATTTTTACATTGTAATACCTTGAGAGTTTTTTCATGATGTAGCCCAAATCATCATTTTTAAAAATCAATACCCCTTCACGCCATGAAAAGTATTTGTTCACATCAACCTTATTAGAAAATATTTTGGTGGAATTTTTATCATAAACCGTTCGAACACCCGGTGAAACCTTCATAACTTCTTTGTTCTTAAAAAAGGAATCGCTCTTATATCTAATTTGGACACTACCACTCTTTAATGTAGTACTGATGCTTGCATCATCTAAATAGTTGCTCACATTAAAAACAGTACCAAGAACTTCAACTTCATGGTTTTCGGACTTTACAATAAAGGGCTGCTCTTTGTTATGGGCCACCTCAAAAATGCCCTCTCCTTCTAAATAAACCTCTCTTCTTTCTTCTTGGAACGATACAGGATAAACCAACTTTGATCCTGAGTTTAGCCAAACCTTACTCCCGTCAGATAGTTGTATCTGTGCCCTTCTTCCATATGGAACCATCAGGGTATTAAAAACAATTTCACTGTTTTTTGTGTTGGATTGGGCCAATTCCCCATTTGTACCAATCTTGACTTTTTGCCCATTTTGGGAGTATGAAATGCTAGAGTTTTCTTCATCAAGATTAACACTCTTATTCTTTTCTAAAATCAAGGTAACATCTTCTGAGGCATCTACAACAACATTCGACGTAGCCTCTACATAATTCTCAATTGAAGAAGATTCCGAATAGTAGAAATACACTCCTATCGACAGTATAAAGACAACTGAAGCCATAGCTAATCCAATACCGCGTCGCATATTTACCCTACGACGTCGATATTTAAAAATCGAAGCTGAAATTCTTTTTTTCAAATGTTCCCGTTCCTTTGTATTCAACCTATCCTCTAAAGATTTTTTCTTCATTTTCTATGTTTTCTGATTGAATTACGCTTCCTAAAAAGAAATTTTATGCCAAAATCCAAGATAGGTCCGTAATATATAAAGCAGCTCAATTTTGTTTTATAGACAATTTTTTATGATTTTTTTTCACAAACATCAATTTTATCCTTAAAATATTGTCATTTTAGAATTGTGCAACAAAAACATTTAGCACCCAAAAACTCTTCTGACGAGTTTTTGCATGTACTTTTAACTATTGGCAAATGTTGCTATCCTATAAGAAATTCCATGAGAATTTTACCCAAGACCATAGTGGGTAGAATCATATTCTCCCTTAATGATTTAATGGCCCGGTATATAATTGTTCTTGAGGTCTCAACGGAAACATCCATGATTTCCGCAATTTCTTCATAAGGTCTTCCTTCCTTAAACCTGAGAATGATACCTTTTTGTTGTGTTTTGGTTAAAAACACTGTGGCTTTTTGCCAAATATTAGTCTTCTGGGCATCATTTTCAAAGGCTACCAAAACCTCTTCTGGAGATAAGTCTTGTCGTAATAGGGCATATTGGGCCTCAAAAGTTTCTTTGGAACAATGTACCAGTTTTTCCTTGTGCCTTCTATTGATTTTTCTTTTGATTGATCTTATCAAGTAATACTCAATATTGTCAACTTCAGAAAGTCTTCCCCTATACTTATAAAGATCTAAAAAAAGATCGTGTATACAGTCCATGGTGTACCCTTTGTCTTTGGATAATTGAAATCCATAGGAAAAAAGAGTATCTACATATAGGTCATATACCTTACCAAGGGCATTGACATCTCCTTGTATCATTTGGGACCACAGTAATTGCTTATTATTTTTTTGAGAGCTCAAAATCAATACATTTTTTGTTCAACAATAGCTGTAGATAGGCAAGTTGTCTTTTTCAAAGCACCGCCCATTATCGTGTTTCAATGACTTCCGAAAAATCATTTCAGAACAATCAATTGAAATTAGATGTTTCCAATTTGGATACGATTTACTATGGAGAAGAAATCAATATTTGATAGAGGTTCTCTTGATTAGCTATCATTTGATGAGTTTTGAATGTTGTTAGTTTTCAGATGCAATTGCATTGATAAAATGCACTGTATTAGGTTAAAATTATGTAAAAAATCAATAAATATTATTTGTTTTTTGTTAAAATATTAACAAGTAGATACTTAATGGATATGAAGAGTACTTCAGAAATGGTATGTTTTTGTGCTTTCTGTTCAAAAAATCGTTCAAGTCGGTAAGTAGGAAATTTTACAATTAACCATTCAATATGGCAATTGAAGGTTATAGGTATTTGAATTACTAGTTAAAAACAACCAGACATGTGATTTAACCAAAATATGTTGCTAAAGTTTTTCCTTTCTCAAGCAAACGCAAAAGCTTTTCGATATGTAGTTCGAGTAGAAAGTAGCTCTGAATTGTTTCAGAAATCCATCGTAGAATCCTTTAAGTAATCAGATTCCCATCTTCATCCCATTCGGCAACAATATTGCGCTTGCTTTGATCCACACATTTAGCCAACCATTCTTCTTCGTAAGCAACACCGTGTTGCTTCAAAACATCTTCTGGAACCCCATCCCAAACATTCGGCATGTTGCCTTTGTACCCTAATTCTTCTATTCCAATTTTTGAAGTATAGAATCCGGTCAGCGTCAAGTTTCTGACCAAGGAAAAGAAATTGACAGGGGCTGTCCTTTCTTCTTCAGGAACATCTGGGTCATAATATGCAATGTCATCTAAAATGGCATGATGTTGTTCTTGCTCCAAGGCCTTGAACTCTAAACCAAACCTTGAATTGGATTCGTGGTCCAACCACATAAGACCTCCTCGCAAATCTATTTGCATTTCAGGTAAATCTTTGGCCATGAATTCTATAAAACTGGGAACCTCTGCATCGGTTGCACTTTTAAACTGCTCGCTCTTTGGAAGAATTAAATCACAAAGCACCGTTAATGTAGCCATCTCATGCTCGCTGAAGAACTGCTCTTCTTGCAATTCTTGATCAAATTTTTTCTCTTCTGGTGTTCTTCCATAAAACACCTCAGCCTTTCCAACAACTTCTTCTACTTGTTCCTCTCCGGGTTTACATCCGTGTATGGCCAAACCACTTGCAACGGTACCCAAAACCATGGATTTTATACTTTTTCTTCTATCCATTTCTAAAGATTTTGTTTTTTCAATTGATCTACGATATAATCAGAAGCCCTCCAAGAGAGTGCTAGAATGGTCCATGTACAGTTTTTATCTGCTTGCGATACAAACGGACCTGCATCCACAACAAATACGTTATCTACATCATGCAACTGTTGATATTTATTGGTCACAGATGTTTTAGGGTCATCCCCCATTCGGGTAGTACCTACTTCATGAATAATCCTTCCGGGAGCCAACAAGCCATAGTCTTGGTCTTTCCCAGGCATATCACCCAAAGGTGTACCCCCCATATTGTGAATGATTTCCTCAAAGGTAGTTTGCATATGTCTGGCCTGATTCCTTTCCAAATCTGACCATTTATAATGAAAACGCAAGACTGGAATACCCCATTGGTCGACCGTTGTGGGGTCTATTTCGCAATAATTTTCTTTTCGAGCTATGGATTCTCCTCTTCCGCTCATTCCAACCAAGGCGCCGTAGTATTTTTTTACATCACTTCTTAGAACATCTCCATAGCCACCCACTTTAGTCCCAAAGAATTTATTGAATTCACTCACATTGAAGCCAAAACCATAACTTGGCATTCCCATACCTCCCCACATTTCTATGTGATATCCCCTAGGGAAGTCCAATTTGGAATTATCACCCCACCAAGGAGAATATACGTGCATCCCTCCTACACCATCTTCGTTGTAAGAGACTTTACGGTTCATGAGGTCTGGAATAAATCCTACCCTACCACCTCCAGTGGAATCGTGTAAGTATTTTCCAATATGGTCGCTGCTATTTCCTAAACCATTGGGGTGTTGAGGGCTTTTTGAATTCATCAATATTCGAGCAGAACTACAGGCCGAAGCACCAAGCACCACTACTTTACCCTTTAATTTATATTCTTTTCTATCTTCTTTGTTGATATATGACACACCAGTAGCCCGGCCTTCTTCATCAGTAGTCACCTCCCGTACCACACAATTGACAAAAAGGTCAACCTGTCCTCTACTTTTTTGTGCTGGGAAAATCAAACAAGTACCTGCTGAGAAATCAGCATAAACCTGACAAGCTCTGCTGCATTGTCCACAATAAAAACAAACACCACGCTCATTATTGATTCTTTTGGTCAACATGGACATTCGTGATGGGTAAACCGGCACATTACTTTTTCTTGCTCCTTTGATATAGAACAACTCATGCAAACGAGGTTTTGGCGGCGGCAAGAAGAAACCATCAGGATCGTTGGGTAATCCCTCATTGGTTCCAAAAACCCCAATGAGTTTATCCACCTTATCGTAATATGGTTTTACATCTTCATAACCAATAGGCCAATTATCACCATAACCATCCACGTCCTTATGCTTAAAATCCATTGGTCCAAAACGAAGCGAAATACGCCCCCAGTGGTTGGTTCTACCCCCTAGCATGTGGGATCTGAACCAATCGAATTTTGTGCCGTCTTTATGAGTATAGGGTTCTCCTTCTATTTCCCAACCACCGTAGGCAGCATCAAAATCACCAAAAGGACGAATTGTGGACGCACCCCTTCTTGGACTCTCCCAAGGCCATTTTAATTGAGTTTGTTGTTTTGGGTCTGCTGGGTCGAAGAATGGTCCCGCCTCTACAACAGCAACATTAAGACCTGCATCTGCAAGAACTTTTGTAGCCATTCCACCACCAGCCCCTGACCCTACAATTATCGCGTCATAGACTTTAGAATCTTCTATTATTTGCATAGTATTTTCAGTGTTCGTTTGGTTAGTCAATTTTAAAGCTTACTTCAATTCTATATTTTTGCTAGAGTTACTTAGCCATACAAATTACAGTTTTACAGGCAGTAACACTAGATTTTTTGGAAGATTGTTTCGTATAGTTTCCATAAAATTTTGAATACGTTCTTTTTAGCATTCAAAAAATTCCATAGTAAAGCCAGCTGATAACATTCTTGAACTTTAGTTCAATTTGAATTCCAATCGTTTCGCCTTTACCAACTCTTGATGCGTCACAAAAGGTTTTTTCAGTTTTTTACCATCCACCATAATATCTATACCGTTCTCACCATTACCTACCCCTATTTTTGATCTGACAATCTCTAATTTTTCATTGCCGTGATAATCCGCATCAAAATGCAGGGTCACCTTTTCAAAAATCGGAGAAGTCAATGTATATATTGGCTCTGCAGGGCTCACAGGGTATATGCCCATCATGGAAAATACTGCCCAGGCACTCATAGTTCCTGTATCATCATTCCCTGGCAGACCATCAGGCGAATTCCTGAAATATTTTTTGAGCAGTTCATCCACTGTCTTTTGGGTACGCCATTCTTCCCCTTTAACATAGTTAAAAAGATAGGGATAACCAATATCCGGCTCATTGGCCATATCAAACTGTTGTTTATCAAAAACATCCTGCAACTTTTGGGTGAAAGGTTTTGGTCCTCCCATGAGCTTCATCAAACCCTTTGTGTCATGGGCCACCATAAAGGTGTATTGCCAAGCATTGCCCTCAATGAAACCCAAGTTCTTGACAAAATTCGCCCCGGTTTCAGGATTATAGGGCGTTAACCATGAACCGTCGTCATTTTTGGGTCGCAATAGATTGAATTCTCTATCGAACAATTTCCGATAGGAGATGGATCGCTTTGAAAAGCGTTTGTAATCTTCTTTTCTGTTCAAGGCCTTTGCTAATTGGGCAATGGCAAAATCTGAAATATTGTATTCTTGGGTTGTAGAAACGGAACCACTATTCGTGGTTTTTGTGGTCAAATAACCTTTATCCAAGTAATCCTGGATACCGGGTCGCAATGGATTATCCTTCAATTGATCCGCACTTTTTACCATACCTTCGTATGCTTTTTCCACATCAAAATCACGGATGCCCCTCATATAGGTATCCGCTATGACAATACCTGCTGGATCGCCCACCATGGTCGTGGTCTCTGTTGCATTTAATTCCCATTTAGGCAGCCAACCAGATTCATCATAAATCTGCAACATGCTCTTGACCATATTAGATTGTTGCTTAGGGTACACCAAACTCATCAATTGATGATAATTTCTGTACGTATCCCAAAGGGAGAAAACTGTATATCGTGTACCCCCTGTCGTCAGGGTTTCCCGAGTTCGCATCTTTGGATATTCCCCATTGCCATCGTTCAAAGTACTGGGATGAATCAAGGTGTGATAAAGGGCGGTGTAAAAAATGGTCTTATCTTCTTCTGAACCTCCTTCAACTTCAATTTTAGAAAGATAATTGTTCCACTCGGACCTTGTTGCGGCAACAATTTCATCAAAAGACTTATTGGAAACTTCCCTTTTTAGATTTTCACGTGCATTTTCAATACTGACATAGGAAATTCCAACCTTTACCTCAACTGTAGATGATTTTTTAAAATCGTATTGCATGTAAGCCCCAATACTATCACCTACAACTTCTTTTGTGAATCCTTCCTTAATTCGAGGCTTTCCATTGTAGCCCATCCATTGCCCTTCAACGCCCTTATAGGTTGTAGGTTGTTTCCAAATTCCAAAGTTGGTAGCAGGCTCTGAAAATTGGGCCACAAAATAAACTGGATAACTTTCTTCAGGTTTGTAATAACAGAAGGCTCCAACTGTTCTGAATCCTTCAATTTCAGTTGGCGAAACCACTTTTACCTGTGCTCCCTGCTCATTCGTCAAGCCTAAGCCCAGATTCAACAATATATTGGCCTTTCCCTTTGGGAAAGTATATTTACTGACACCAACTCGAGTTGTTGCGGTGGCCTCAACCTTGATGTCATAGTTGTCCAACGTATTGGAATAATAACCCGCTTTGGATTCTTCATTTGAATATGAAGTGCCATATTGTAAATGGTCCGTCACTAATTCCCCAGTTGTTGGCATGGTGATGATTACTCCAAGCTCCGGGCATCCCACGCCGCTTAAATTTACGTGACTAAATCCAGTTAAAAATGTATTTTCATGTACATAAGGTGTGGACAACCATCTGCTATCTTTTTCTAAAGGAAGGTTTTCTGGGCCTGCCACATTAAATGGTGACACATTGGCCATGCCTCTTACCGCTACTGGACCAGGATTAGTCGTTCCAAAATTGGAAGACCCAATAAAAGGATTCACATAATCTACCGGTTTCTGTTGTGCCGATATGCCCAGAACAACAAAGAAGAAAAAGAAATATTGCAGTTTATTTTTCATTGGAAAGAGAATAAGGAATAGAAGTTTCTGAAACGCCCCAGTTGGTATTGGGTTCCGGCCCCATTTCAAAAGTTAAAGCACCTCCATTTTGAACAGCTTCAGTAGTAATATATGTTGCATCCCAAACTTGTTCATTTAAATGGGCATTTTGAATGTAGGGTTCGTTAGCACCATTATCTTTTGCCTTGATGGTAAAAGTGTTGCCGTTCTGCAAATGCAATTTAACTTCATTAAACAAAGGACTACCGATTACATATTGATTTGTAGCTGGAGCTACTGGATAGAAGCCCAATGCGCTGTACACATACCAAGCGGAGGTCTGTCCGTTATCCTCATCGCCACAATAACCATCTGGAGTAGGTTGGTACAATTTGGTCAGCACTTCTCTTACCTTTTTCTGTGCTTTCCATGGTTGTTTTCCATAATTGTACAGATAAATCATGTGTTGAATAGGTTGGTTTCCATGAGCATAATTCCCCATATTCATAATTTGCATTTCACGAATTTCATGGATAGTAAATCCGTAGTACGAATCATCGTATTCTGGGGGCATTCCGAAAACACCGTCCAACATGTTCACAAATTGGTTCTCGCCTCCCATAAGGTCGATAAGCCCCTGCACATCGTGAAAAACGGACCAGGTATAGTGCAGACTATTCCCCTCAGTGAAGGCATCTCCCCATTTTAAAGGATTAAAAGGTGCTTGAAATGTACCATCCTTATTCTTGCCCCGCATCAATTTGGTTTCTGGGTCGAACAGTTTTTTATAGTTCAAGGATTTTTGATAATATTCATCTGCAATATCATCCTTGCCCAAGGACTTGGCCATTTGGGCTATAGTAAAATCCGCATAGGCGTATTCCAAAGTACGCGCCGCATTTTCATTGACCCCAATATCATAAGGCACATAGCCCAATTTATTATAATAATCCAATCCTGCGCGGCCCACACTACTGACCGGTCTTCCATCGGCTACGGTAGCATTTTTGAGCATGGCCTCCAACAATAATTCCTTATCAAACCCATCAATTCCACTCAAATGGGCATCTGCAATAATCGGTGCAGAATTGGAACCGATCATACAATCCCGGTGTCCTGGACTGGCCCATTCTGGCAACCAACCGGATTCTTTGTAGGTATTGGCCAAGCCTTCCATGATTTCAGCATTCAAATCAGGATACATCATATTGAAAAAGGGGAAAACCGCTCGGAATGTATCCCAAAAACCATTATCCGTGAACATATACCCCGGAAGCACCTGACCATTATAAGGACTGTAATGCACTACATTGTTGTCCGCATCCAATTCATAAAATTTCCGTGGGAACAGCAATACACGATATAGACAAGAGTAAAAAGTACGTAGATGGTCCAAATTATTTGAAGTGACCTCTATTCTGGACAATTCATTTTCCCAAGCCTTTGAGGCTTTGTTTCTTGTTTCATCAAAGCTTTGTTCCCCTATTTCCCGATCCAAGTTTAATTGGGCCTGTTCTGGACTTATGAATGATGAGGCAACCTTTACGTGAACCTTTTCTCCTCTTTTTGTTTTGAAACCAATTATGGCCCCCACATGTTCGCCTTGGTTCCCCAAGGAGTTTTCTTTCAGGTTCCAGTTGTCTCCCCAAGTATGTTGCACCTCAAAAGGTTTATCAAACTCGGCCACAAAGTAGTTATGGAAATTTTCTGGGACTCCTCCACTATTATTTCTGCAGTACCCTACAATCTTGTTCTCTTCTGGAATAATCTTTACCATTGAGCCTTTGAAAAAAGCATCCAAAAGAATATAGGCATTATCCGCTTCAGGAAAAGTGAACCTAAAATGCGCTGCCCTATCAGTAGGTGTCACCTCAGCAATCACATCATAATCTGCTAAGTAAACCGAATAGTAGTCTGGTTTAACAGTCTCCGCTTTATGGGAAAAATGTGCAGCTCTTTCGTCTTCCTTATATTTCAACTCGCCAGTAACGGGCATTAAGGAAAAAGCGGCATAATCGTTTATCCAAGGACTGGGTTGGTGGGTTTGTTTAATACCTCGAATGGTATAATCATCATATTTATAAGTCCATCCATCTCCCATTTTGGAGGTCATGGGGGTCCAAAAATTCATGCCCCACGGTGCAGCTATTGCCGGATAAGTGTTTCCATTGGACAGACTGAAATCTGAATCCGTTCCCATCAGTGGATTTACGTATTCCAATAAAGAACTCTGTTCTTCCTGAGTGGTCCCCAATTCTTCTTTTTTTCCTTCTGAACAGCCTATTGCAATTGCTAAAAGGACTATTCCCAATAGCTTGTTAGTATTGATATTTATTTTTTTACACCACATTATTATTGATAAATTTTATTTGGATCTGGAAGTTCGTACCCTTCCTTTTCAATTTGGTCTGGGTCATGGGTCATCTTAAAAACCAGATGCCCTCCCTGCATTATTTCTTTATAGGTGATGAATCGGCGATTCAATGGTTTTCCGTTGAGAGTTACTTCCTCTACATACGGATTTGTATCACTGAAATTTTCAGTTTCTATTGTGAAGGATTTACCTTTAGGTAATTGGATGACTGCTTGTTCAAACATGGGCGCTCCCAAATCAAAAATACCTTGTGCTGGATTCACGGGGTATATGCCCAAAGCACTTAAAATAAACCACGAAGACATTTGACCGCAATCTTCATTGCCACAATGGCCGTTAGGTTCGTTTTTGTATTGTTCTGCCCTTATTTTTTTGACCAATTCCTGCGTTTTTTGAGGTTGACCCACATAATTGTACAAATAGGCAACATGATGACTTGGCTCATTGCCATGGGCGTATTGCCCAATCATTCCTGTACTGAAAATGGGCAATTTATCCCCTTCAACCGGATTTAACGTAAACATCGAATCCAATTTTTGTTCAAAACGGATTGGACCACCTGTTGCCGCTATCAATCCTGGAATATCTTGCTGTACCGACCAATAGTACTGCCATGCATTGCTCTCGCAGTAGTAGGGCGAGTATTCCTTCGGAGCAAAAGGGAAAACAAACTGCCCTTCTGGATTTTTTGGTTGCAACCACGAATTTTTGGAATTGTACAAGTTTTTCCAATTCTGGGAACGTTTTAGGAAGTACTCGTAATCCTCTTGTTTTCCCAAATCTTTTGCAAACATGGCAATGCACCAATCATCATAGGCATATTCCAACGTTTTGGAAACCGACCAATTTTCATGGTGTTCATCGATGGCTATATAACCTTCATTTTTATACTCCCCAATATTGCGTTCATCGACCATGGCAGATTGCTTGCATGCTTGATAGGCCAATTCGGCATCAAAATCAAATCCTTTAAAATAAGCATCCACGATAACCGGAACGGCATGATAGCCAATCATCATATTGGTTTCACTGCCCTGCATGGACCATACGGGTAAAATCCCTGTTTCCAAGTAATGGGCCAACAGGGATTTGACCATATCGGGGACTCTTTCAGTTTGTATCAAAGTATACAAGGGATGGGCCGCCCGATAAGTATCCCAAAGGGAAAAAGTATCGTATCTATCAAAATTTTTAACTTTGGCAATAGTATCCACATCCAACCTATATGCACCACTGGCATCATTGGCCGCTTTGTATGCGCCATTGCTATCGCTATAAAGTGTAGGAGCCAACATGGATTGATACATCATTGTGTAAAAAACACTTTTCTCATTTACATCCTCAGTACTGATCTTGATTTTTTGAAGCTCTTTTTCCCACGTTTTTTCTGCTGCTTCGCGAAGTTCATCAAAACTACCTTTTGCTTCAGCATCGATAGCCTTGCTTGCTCCATCAAAACTCGCAGAAGACAATCCCGTCTTTATCATAATTTGCTCCCCCTCTTCAGTAGCGAAATCCAAAATCACTTTTGAAACCCCACTTTTACTTTGAGATAAGTGAAAATCATTGAAAGCTTTGGAAAACCGCATTTCAAAATAAAGACGCTGATTTCTGGCCCAACCTGTGGACATTCGATATCCCCTGATGACGGAGTCATCCACAATTTCGATGTGTGTATCGATGGGTTTGTCCCAATTGAGGGTATACTCTAAATCCACATGAATTTGCGATGCCACATCTTTAGGAAATGTATATCGATGAACCCCTACTCGGGCCGTGGCCGTTAGTTCGGCCTTGATGTCATAATCCAACAAATCGACCCCATAATATCCAGGCAAAGCCCCTTCCCTATCATGATCAAAATGGGAGAAAGGTTTGAAATTGTTAGCCACTATCCTTTCTGAAAAACGGCTATTGGTGGGCATCACCAAGATATCATACAAATCTCCTGCGCCAGTCCCCGTTAAGTGGGTATGAGAAAATCCTGTGATGATGGAATCTGGGTAATAATAACCTGCAATCCTGTCCCAACCGGGAATTCCTATGTCTGGACTCAGTTGCACCATGCCAAAAGGAACGGTTGCTCCTGGATACGTATTCCCAGGTCCATCCGTCCCAATAAAAGGGTTGACAAAATTAGTCAGTTTTTCTACTGCATCTTCTCTCTTAGTCTTCTCGACACACGAAAGGGCCGAGAAAAAAAGCAAAACATATACTACTTTCATTCTTCCGGCCAACTTGTCCATTTCCTTACAGGCTATTTTCTTTGGTAAACTCTACAATTTCGGACAACTTCCCGTAAGCTAATGCGGTTACTGTATCCGCCGCGCCATAATAGACGGCCACTTTATCTTCTTCCGAAGAATGAAGTGCTGCACATGGAAAAATCACATTGGGTACGTCTCCAATACATTCATATTGGGTTTCGGGTGTCAATAAATAAGGTTGTGTTCTGTATTTTACTTGGTCTGGATTGTCTTTGTCCAAAATTGCAGATCCCATAGCATATCTGAATCCGTTGCAGGTATTGATCACCCCATGATAGAACATCAACCAACCTTCATCCACAAGAATTGGAATAGGTCCAGCTCCTATCTTGGTGCATTGCCATGCACTGTCCACAAAAGCGGTGGCCTTCATCACGCATCTATGCTCTCCCCAGTATTTCATATCTGGGCTATAGCTTATATAAATATCTCCAAAAGGAGTATGGCCATTATCACTAGGCCGGCTTAACATTGCATATTTTCCATTGATTTTTTCAGGAAACAAAACCCCATTTCTGTTGAAGGGCAAAAAGGCATTTTCGCACTGAAAAAACTCTTTAAAATCAAATGTATACCCAATTCCGATGGTAGGGCCATGATAGCCATTACACCAAGTAATCCAATATCTGTCTTCTATAAAGGTTACCCTTGGGTCATATTTATAATCGGACTCGATCATTTGGGTATTACCTTCTTTAAATTGTATGGGTTTATGTTCAATATCCCAGTCCAGTCCGTTCTTACTAAAACCGGCAAAAATGTTCATTTGAACGGCTTTATTATCGCAACGAAAGACACCGGCATACCCATCTTCAAAAGGAACCACAGCGCTATTGAAAATACTATTGGAGGTAGGAATCGCATTCCGCTCAATAATAGGATTTTCAGTATGTCTCCACATGACCTCTGTATGTCCATTAGGTCTATCTTGCCAAGGTATCTGTATTTTCTTCTCCAAAATATTCTCGCTCATTTTACATCTAAGTTTTTTAGTTGGGTATTTTCTTTACTCTATCTAACCAAGTGTATTTTAATATTATAGTTGTGATTAAAAAGACTATTAAAGCATAAATGGTTCGTGGATAATCCCTTACCAAAAGATATATTGGCATAAGAATCATACTGGATTGCCAGACAATACCAATCCCACAGTTTAACATATCGAGCCAAAAATCATTATTATGCTCAAATGAATTGTCTTCTTCTTTGATTTTACTATAAACAGGCTTCCACCAACCCCAAGGTTTTACATTTTTATAAAATGATTTCAGCACTTCCATATGTGTAGGTTGTGTGAAATACGTTCCCAAAAATGACCCCAATAGTGAGAAACCAAATATGATGGGAAAGAGATAAATGGCATGCATATGGGATAATTCATAAAGCCATGAATCTTGGGAAATCCCAGCTTTGTTATGGTCCAGAATGAACTGAAAAGTAGCTATAAGCAATCCCGCAAGCATACCCCAGAAGTAACCCCAGCCATTAAATCGCCACCACACCCATTTTAAAAAGTTGGCCGCAACATAGCCTCCGTATAATGCGCTGGTTATCCAGAGCGTAAGTGAGTTAATGGATTCTGCAAAAAAGCCCATAAAAACTCCGAGACCAACCACTAAAAAAGAAGCTATATGACTCGCTTTAATGTAGTGCTTACTTGAAGCTTCTGGTTTGAAATATTTCTTGTAAATATCATTGACGATATATGCCGGTCCTGAGTTTACAAATGCAGAGAAAGTGGACATAAACGCTGCCAACAAACCTGCCAACAGTAACCCTTTTATCCCTATCGGAATATGGTTGTTTATCACCTTTGGCAATATAACTTCCAAATCATTTCCGGTCAATGCAGGGTTTTGACTCATAACGGGGCCCAATACCACCAATGCAATAACTACAATACCAGCTATCAATAAATATCTTGGGATATAGAGTACCAAATTGGTAAACCCACTCATGTAAGCCGATTCCTTAACTGTTCTTGTAGATAATATCCGTTGAAAATCGAAACTTGGAACAGGGCCTGCAATACTTGCAAAAAAGCCTTTGAACAATGACATTCCTATAAAGGCACCAAACATCTTGTAACCTTCGGAATCAATCAAATCATTAAATGCCTGGTATTTTTCGCTCCAATGCGTGCCCAATTGACTTCCAAAGAAAATATTTCGCCATTCTTCAGAGATTATGGCATTGATTTCAATATCACTAATGGTTACAAATGCATACCCCGCCACAAGGATTCCTGCGATTACCATAATCACATATTGCAACACTTCCGTAGCCACTACGGAAAACATCCCTCCTTTTATCGTATAAATAGTGGTTAGAAATATGATGATCAAAGCATATGACTGTTCTGAGGTCAACAACAATACTTCACCAAACTGCAAAGGAATTCCCCATGGTAAAATAATGGCCATAAACTTGCCTACGCCTTCAAAAAAATAGGCGATAAACCCTACTGTGGAAACTATGGCAAAAATGGCAATGATCAAATGCGACGCTCTACCGGCCTTACCATCTCCAAAACGGGTAAGAATCCATTCAGAACCGGTCATAATATTGGAACGGCGAATCCAAACGGCCAAGAACATCATTACAAAAACCTGATTCCAAACAGGCCACAACCACATAAACATGAAGCTTTTTGCTCCATAGAGAAATAGAATTCCCACCATCCAAGCGGTTCCGGATACATCAAACATACCAGAGCCATTACTCAACCCCAGATAATACCATTTAATATTGTTGCCGCCCAAAAAGTAGGATTCAAGTCCCTTTGAGGCTCTTTTTGAAACCCAAATACCAACAACAAGTGTCAGTAAAATATAAGCTATGATGATCGATGCATCTATTATTTCCATATGCGATTTAGGCTCTAATGTCTTTTTTTATTTTACTGGTTCTGCTCCCATTTCAAATTCCAAGGTTCCTCCTTCCAGAAGTTCTTCATGAGTAATGAAAGTCCGATCCAGTAATTTTCCATTGAGTTGTACTGATTGAATGTATTTGTTGATAGTTGATGTATTTTCTGCAAGGATCACAAAGGATTTACCCCCTGGCAAAGCAATAGTTGCTTTTTCAAAAAGTGGACTTCCAAATTCATACTGTCCTGAAGCGGGGTTCATGGGATAAAGTCCCAATGAACTAAAAACATACCATGCCGACATTTGACCGCAATCTTCGTTACCGCTCAATCCATCGGGCTGGGTGCTGTATTGTGTATTTAAAATCTCCCTGACCCAATATTGTGTTTTCCATGGCATATTAGCCTTATTGAACATATATGCAATGTGATGACTGGGTTCATTTCCATGGGCATATTGGCCTATAAGTCCAGAAATATCAGCTGATGTATTATCCCCTGTAATTTCCGATGTCTCCGTAAAAAGCTGTTCCAATTTTTTCGAAAAGGCCTCATCGCCACCATGTAATTTGATAAATCCGGGAATATCCTGAAGCACAAACCAGCTATGCTGCCATGCGTTTCCCTCTGTATAATCTGTATGCTCTCGATGGTTGGAATGTTTAGGATCAAAAGGCTCTCGCCAATTTTTACCATCCGAGGACTTACCCCGCATAAAACCGGATTGGCTATCAAACAAATGTTGATATGCCTTGGAACGGTTCATAAAATAGTTGTAATCCTTTTCTTTTCCCAGAGACTTGGCCATTTGAGCTACACACCAATCGTTATAGGCAAACTCCAAACTTATAGTCACAGACTCATCCAATTTGTCATACGGAATGTATCCGTACTCCTTATACGGAGCCAATCCACGTTCCC
The DNA here is from genome assembly GCF_013090115.1 of Flagellimonas amphidinii. Taxonomy (GTDB): domain Bacteria; phylum Bacteroidota; class Bacteroidia; order Flavobacteriales; family Flavobacteriaceae; genus Flagellimonas; species Flagellimonas amphidinii. The sequence continues at coordinate 95,190 of NZ_JABFNN010000045.1, read as the reverse complement.
CACCCATCATCGTGGTTTTTACGGCTTCATAGGCTTTTTCAACATCATACCCCCTTATTCCTTTGAGATAGGCATCAACCAAAACAGAAACCCCATGATTTCCTGTCATGGTATTGGTCTCATTTCCATACAATGTCCACACGGGAAGCCTTCTTTGCTCATCGTAATAAGCCAGAAGAGAATTGACCAGGTTATTGGCGAGTTCAGGATTCAATATATCCAACAAAGGATTTTCAGCTCTAAATGTGTCCCAAAGGGAAAGTGTGGAATATGCTTTCCAACCATCTGTTTTTGCGATTGAATCATTTTGTAAGCGAAATTCCCCCTTTACATCGCTGAACAAAGATGGGGCTACGTGCGTATGGTAGAGTGCCGTATAAAAAATAGTTTTGAGGGAGTCTATTGGGGTCTCTACTTTGATTTTTGACAATTGAGATTCCCAATTTTGTGAAGTTGCAGCCAGCGCTTCATCAAAAGAAATATCACCTCCTTTTTTATTTAGATTCTCCTTAGCATTTTCAATACTGACGGACGAAACTGCCACTTTTATTTCTACCGATCCAACATCTGGTTTAAAGAAAAATTGTGCCCCTGTTTTTGTCCCCAATACACCTGTACGATCAAGAATTTGTTTAGAGTCAACAACAAAATCACTTTTAACAATTGGTTTTGAGGATGTTATTGCAAAAAACACTTTTTGATTTTTGGCCCATCCGGTACTGTATCTAAAACCAGTGATTAAATGCTCATTTTCAAGAGCAATTTGGCTTTCCAAAGGAGCATCCCAATTCACTGCAAACCCTAAATCGATGATAAAGGAAGGCTCCTTTTGCTCCAGGAAAGTATACTTTTGAAAAGCCACATACTCATTTGCGGTCAATTCTACTTCAACCTTGTTTTTAGGCAAGACAACTTTATAGTAACCGGGCAAAGCTTTCTCATCCTTATGGGAAAAACTGGAAACATATGGTAAGCTATCCCTAGATTTTCCAAAAAGCCCTACATCTACTTTTTTATTGGTGGGCATGAGCAATATATCCACCAAATCCCCTATTCCAGTTCCACTTAAATGCAGTTGGCCAAAACCAGTGATCAACGAATCAGTAATATGATATCCGGAACACCAATCCCAGCCTCCTCTTCCGTTATCCGGACTGGGTTGTACCATTCCAAAGGGAGCTACTGCCCCAGGAAACGTATGACCGTGGCCACCTGTTCCAATGAAAGGGTCCACATAGGTTAAAACTTTTTCTGTTGTATTTGTTTCTATCTTTTGATTTTGGCATGAGGCACAAACCAAAAGAAATATTAGAGGTAATAGGTTTATTAGTCTTTTCATAATTCAACTTAGGCTACTTACTTTGATAAGCTGCCTGATTATTCATCAGCATTAAATAATCTAAAAATCAGTCTAGTGGAAGTCTATTTCCACTTGAAAAACTGAATTGCATCATTATTGTTGGCGACGGCAATGGTTGGTTTGCCGTCATGGTTGAACATTTCTATTTTTTTGGCATCGCCAGCGGCAAAAAATCCACTTTGGGAATGATGAATGGCATTGAACCCTCCTTTGCCATCACCCAACAAAACAGCTCCGATACCTGCATCATTTTTAGGTGTTTCTATTTCTGAAACAAAAAGATTTCCCACACAAATTGCATCTAGGAAGCCATCGCTATTAATATCTTCCACTAAAATGTCATTGATATTGGTCAATTGCGCATTGGTTGGCAATTGAGACAGTTTGAAAGTTCCATTGCCTAAATTCTCTATATAAACCGAGGCAAATGTGTCGGTCTCATAATGCAATGCTTTTTTTAAGTTCGAGGTTCCATACACCTCCTCTATTTCCATATCCGCAAAAATGTCGTACTTCTTAATCTGCTTTTTGAGTCCAGGAATCTGTTCAGAAGAACATGAAAATCCTCGAAGCGGGTAATGCTTTTCATCATTGTAATAACCCAAGACAATATCCCGGCTTCCATTATTGTCAAAATCTTCGTAGTAGATATCAAATGGCGCTTCAGGAGAAGTTTTGTACTTATAATTCAGCCCTAGGTTCCCAGCGATCATATCCATATCCCCGTCACCATCAAAATCACCTTTTTCCAAACTGAACCACCATCCTCTGGTCGACTGTAAGCTTGGAATATTTGTTTGAATGAGCTTTCCATTTTCATTGGAAAAGACAGTTATGGGCATCCATTCGCCCACTACAATTAAATCTAGGTCACTATCGGAATCATAATCCATCCAAACAGCATCGGTGACCATTCCTAAATTTTTAAAATCGGGGGCATAATCTTCATTGGCATTGACCAATTGCCCATCGGTGTTAACATAAAGAGTACTTGTTGCCGGTGATGGATAATTGTGCGGATTGTGTCTGCCTCCAACAAATATGTCTTCATCTCCGTCGCCATCATAATCTGCGGTAATTGCTTTTGAGCCACTCATTCGACTCGCATTAAGAATAGCGCCTTTTTTAAAGTTTCCTTGTCCGTCATTCAAATACAAACGATCTGTATAGTGCAAGTCAAAAGTGGAATATTCGTTACCGCCGCTAACCACAAATAAATCTTGAAATCCATCTCTGTTGATGTCCACAAAAATTGCATCTACATCTTCATAGGGTGCTTCTTTACTTAATATATCTTGGTTGGTTTGTACATAGTTACCCTTGGTTTCTTGCACAAAAAGAGCTCCTGGGTTTCCGGTAGATGCTCCGATATAAACATCATCGAGTCCATCATTATTGATATCCCCCATTGCCATTGCTGGTCCCATTTGAGACATTTTATGTGGCAACAATACCTGTACAGCAAAATCATCGAAGGTATTTTCTTGATGTTTATGTTTGATTTGAAAGTCTTCTGTTACTTCCATCAATATGGGCTCCGAAGTTTGTTTGGATTGGTACTGAGCGTTAGCTTCTTCTAGATTAGCCACTAACACTTGATTGGCCCCAACATTTTTAAAAACCTGTTTTTTTTGATTGGGCCAAATAACAACCAAGCTATCAGCATTTGTATGATGACCAAGTCCAAAGTGAACAAAGGGTTCGCTAGTGGAATAAATTCCACGCACATTGGTGGTCTCAATCATTTGAACTTCACCATCAACATATAGTTTTGCCCTTGTACCATATAAAGGTTGGTTTTTTTCATCTTTGAGAGAAACCCTTAAATAATTCCCTCCATCGATGGATTCCGAATTGTTTTGATAAATAAAGGCTTTTGCATTGATGTTGTTTACAACCAAATCTAAATCGCCATCATTATCCAAATCGCCATAGGCAGCACCATTGGAAAACGAAGTTTGATCCAAACCCCATTCCTCCATTACCTTTTCGAAATTTAAATCCCCTTGATTTTTGAATGAGTAATTCATTAGTGGCTGAGAAGGAATTAATTTTGCCACTTCATTTAAATCAATTATATCAAATATATTTTGAAGTTCTCCGCCATCTGGATGGTTTTGAAGCCAATTTAAACGTGTTTGATTGATATATTGTTCAACTGCTTTATCTGCATCTGTATTTCTAATATCTCGTAACAATCCATTAGTCACAAAAACATCCTTAAGGCCATCATTATCAAAATCGGCGAGTAAATTAGACCAACTCCAATCTGTCGCAGCCATCTCTGTAAATTGAGCTATGTCACTAAATGTAGTATTGCCATTATTCAATTGGAGTGTATTGAACATGTATTGGTAGTGCCCACCTTGATTGTATACATCCCAAAAAGATTGACGATCCATACCGCTCATATTGGATTTTAGGCGAAAATTGTCCTCGGCCACCATATCCAATACAAAAATATCCAGGTGTTCATCATTATCTATGTCTGCAACATCCACCCCCATACTATAGTAAGACAAGTGTTTAAATGCTTGATTAGCAACGTTAGTGAATGTCCCATCTTGGTTATTGATGAACAAAAAATCTGGCGCATAAAAATCATTGGCCACATAAATATCCGGCCAACCGTCACCATTATAGTCACTTGTAGAAGTAGCATTTGGAAATCCAGTTCTATTCAGTCCTGCAATTAGAGTCACATCTTCAAAGTAATCACCCTTATTTTTTAAAAGTCTAAGGCTATATTCTGGTTTTAAAAGTTCTGTGCCCATAAAGACCGACAAACTTCCAGGATTAGGAGGTTGGGTAAGTAGAAATAAGTCTAACAACCCGTCTTTATCATAATCAAAAAAGGACGCATGACGTGTTCTGTCATTATCGTCAACACCAAATTCTTCACCTTTTTCCAAAAAAGTCCCATCTCCTTTATTGATATAAAGCAAATTGGCTCTCCACTCAGGGTTTTCATCGTGTAATTCCCTACTTACATAAATATCCAAATGGCCATCATTATTAATATCTGCCAAGGTTACTCCAGTAGACCATCCACCATCATGAATAATACCTGACTGCTCAGTGACGTCTTCAAATGAGAGATTCCCTTTGTTCAAGTACAAACGATCAGGAACCAAATTTCCAGCAAAGAACAAATCTTGTAGACCATCACCATTAAAATCTCCAATCCCTACACCAGCGCCTCCATAGAAATTGGCATATTTTAAAATGTTATATTCTTTAGTATCATTAATCATATTTGAGAAATTTACTCCTGTATGAGATGATGTCAAAAGGGTAAATCTCGTTTTTGGATCTGCTGGATTGCTATTGGAACAGTTGAAAAAAAGAGAAGCTATCAACATTGATAGTATAGTCTGAAACTGATTTTTGTTTTTCATAGCTACCTTTTTAATTGGACATATAATAAGAAAAGTAAAGGAGAGTTTCCTCTCCCTTACCACTCGAATAAACTAAACTAACTCAAAATATCAACTATTTATGAGGAGTCTTTTCCAATCTTATTTTATTCAACATCCCACCATGCTTTGGTAACCCAATCATCACTACCTCCCATTGCACTAACAGCTGCTTGGTAATTATCCGTGTTATTGGTTCCTTCAGAAGTTGGATATGGTTGTCTAGATGGAATATTTCCACCAGAGAAATTACCGGTATAGTTGACAGGTGTAAGTACAGGATAATCAGATCTTCTCCAATTGTTCCATGCTTCCACAAAATTACCAAGTATCCCTACAGATGCCCATAACTGCTCGTTAATCATTTCCAAAGAGGCATCAGCACTACTTGTATCCAATGGATTTGCACTTGCATATGTAGTAGCATCGCCGCCTTCTATTTGTGTTCCTCCCATTTTATTCAATGTTTCCATTGCAGCTACAACACCAGCATTGTAATGATCTGAAGCATTACCAGAAGTAAAGCCTCTAACAGCTGCCTCCGCTAATAGGAACTGGGTCTCTGCATAGGTTAAAATGAACCAAGATGCATCTCTATCTCTATAAATTGCTGTAGGACGAGAATAATTACCTATTGGAGCATCAGAATCGTCTGAATTAGCGGCAAGTGTAGGACCAGGATAATCAGGATGATTGCTTATATCAGTGCTACTTCCCTTCAAATCATACCCATTAGGAAGACCTATTTGAATTGAGGGATCAGAATCTCCCACCACAATTCCATCCTTGTTGGCTTCCAATCCAGCTGGTGGTATCTCCGCAATAACAGAAACTCTAGGATCATCAGTAGACTTCAGGAAATCAATCAATGTTTTTGACCATCGTACTTCATAAATGTCATCTGTTACATTTAAGGAGTTAGCATTTGTATTGGCATACCCATTGGAATTGTCCATGATGGCCACGGCATCATCAGCAGAAGATTCAAAAATTCCTCCGGAAATAGCTGTATTTACATAGGTTTGTGCCGTAGAGGCATCCACTTTTGTCAATCTCATAGCAAGCTTGAGCATCAAACTATACCCAAATTTTCTCCATTGTGAGATGTCCCCTCCATACATAGTATCATTGGTAGGACTATCCCCTGAATTACTTAAAGCCGTTACGGCAGTTTCCAAATCCGCCAACATTTGTGGGTATAAAGATTCTTGCGACTGGTATGTAGGAAAATTAACCCCTTCATCCCCCAACAATGCTTCCTCGTATGGCACATCCCCATAAACATCAGAAATCATTGCAATATTCATTATTTGGAGCATCTTCCCGATGGCAGCAAGATTGGGCAATTCCTGTTCAATGGCCAATTTCTCCATCTGTCGAGCTTGTGAAGCAGCACTATACAATCCATTCCATAAACTTTGCTGATAAGATGTTGTGCTACCCGAGGCTACATATTTGTCTGCATTAGAGTAATAATTAGCCCCCCCAGTAGATGTAGATGCCATAATCTGCACCCACATGGACTGGAACAAAATAGCCCCACTATACCCTGTATTGTAATCTGAATAATCATAAATTATTGTAGGCAATATTAGATTCGGATCAAAAATATCCGCCCCCGCCTTGTTAGGATCCGTATTGAGTTCCGCAAAATCAGAATCGCACGAAACATACATAAGTGCCAATCCTACAAGCAATAGTCTTTTTATATATGAATACATCCTTATTTTATTTTAAAGTTAACATTTAGACCGATGGATCTTGTAGAAGGCAAACTTGTACCCTCAATACCCAAATAACTAACATTTGCACCAAAACCATTTTCAGGATCGATGTTCTCCGCTTTCCTCCATAAGATTGCAAGATTTCTAGCAACTAAAGAGATATCCACGCCTTCTAAAAAAGGTGTTCTTTCAAAAAGTTCAGAAGGGAGAGTATATCCCAAGGATAATTGTCTTAGTTTGATAAAATCCCCATCGACCACACTCGTACTTGTAACGTTTTGAGCAAGGCCTTGGTAATAATCCTGAGCAGATGCACTACCTACACCCGTTTCTCTTCCTTCTAGAGTAATTTTATTTAATCCTCTAAAGATTGAATAGAACTCGGTCGCAGACAATACTTTATTTCCATAGTTGAAATCAATCAAAAACGATAAGTTAAAGTTCTTATAGTTGAAAGTATTGTTCCAACCTCCATAAAAATCGGGAAGTACCGAACCAAAGTTTTTCAATTCACCACGCAATGGAATCCCAGATTCATCAACCTCAATGTTTCCAGAACCATCATAGGAATAATCGTATGCCATAATTTGAGGACCCGCCTCACCCACAACAAACGCAGTGACAGCATTACCTAATGTAGCTCTATTTCGTCCTAAATTGATTGGATTACCCGAAGTATCCGTTTTTAATACTTCGTTTTTAACTTTTGTGAAGTTAAAGGAAGTTGTCCAAGAAAAATCTTCTTTTTGAATTGGCACACCTGTTACCAAAAATTCTAATCCCGTATTTTGAATAGACCCAGTTGCAACCACCCCTTCTTGAAATCCGGAAGATCGACTATAGCCTGCAACTTGGATTTCATCTTTTGATTTCTTTTTAAAATAAGCAACATCAAAAGACAATCTGTTTTCAAAAAACTTTAAGTCTAAACCAAGCTCCAACTCAGAGGTCGTAAAAGGCTTCAAAGAGAAGTTGGGAAGCTTGGTCGGTGCAGAAGCAGCTGGTATTCCACCTAGAGAGCTTTCCGACGAATAATAAAACTGATTGGAATAAGGATCTTCTGGCTCACCACTAGTCACCGCATATGCAGCTCTCAACTTACCGTACTCCAAAGCTTCAATATTCAAGAAGTCATCAAAAATGAACGCTCCAGACACCGATGGAGAAAAAATACTGTTATCATCACTTGTAGGTGAGGTCAATGTTGAATAAACATCATATCTTCCTGTAGTAGTCAATGTAAGAATATCCTTGTAAGTAGCACCTAATGAGTAATATCCAGAATGAACTTCTCTTTCATTAAACTCATAATTCCTTCCAAAATTCACTACGTTATTATATGAATACAAATAAGGCAAAACAAAAGGCCCACCATTAACTGTGACCTTTTCATATTCATTTTTTCTGAGATTACCCCCTAATAAGGTACTCAACTCCAAATCTTCAGTTAAATCAAAGTCAGCGCCAAAAATAGCATCCGCATTAAATTCCAATCTACTTCCTTGACCCAGCTCAGCAAGACTTCCCTGCAAATCCTGAGAATATGCAAGGCCATAAGGATTAACTTTATAATAAGTATCGTTGATTTGATCATTACCTATTCTTGCCAATAAATAGATATTATCAGTAAAGTTGTATTTAGCTGATACTATGGAAATAGTTCTTTTCCTTGTTGGATCATTGACTCCTTGGTTAGTGACAAAATAAGGGTTAGTAACATAAATATCATCACTAAAAACAGTTTCAGCTCCTGACTCTGCATCAAAACCAGGTGCAAAAATAGATTCGCTCACATTAGGCGCCAAGAATAAAAAGTTATTAGGGTTTAATGGACCATCACTCAAAAAAGGCTGGTTATCATATCTCTGATCAGTGTAATTGATATTAGCCGAAACATTAAGTTTGTCTGTAATATCCTGACTCACTGCCAAATTAACCGTAGTCCTATCTAAACCACTATTGGGCACAATAGAATTTGAGTTCAAATCTGAAACCGAAAGCCTAAAAGAACCTTCTCCCCATCCTTTGGAAACCGCTATACTGTTAGTGAAATTAGTTCCCGTTCTATAAAAATCAATATATCTTGAAGATGCAGGACTATAAGCATATTGATTTCCATCATAACCAATAACTTGACTACCGTCCAATTGCGCTCCCCAAGCCAATCTATTTGTAGATTGTGCATCAGCAGCAGTCAATGGTTTTGCACCACCTGTACCCTGACCGTAAGTGTCTTGAAAATCAGTGAAGTCAACTGCTGATTCAGCTAAAAAGTTCGTATTAAAAGTTAAATCCCAATCACCTTGCTTACTTCCTTTTTTGGTAGTGATCAATATTACCCCATTTGATGCTCTTGAACCATAAAGTGCAGAAGCCGACTGTCCTTTTAAAACCGTCATTTTCTCAATATCATCAGGACTGAGGTTCCCAATACCATCACCAGCATCTGATCCTCCCCATTCACCAGCTGAACCGCCTTGTGTATTGTCCATCGGCACACCGTCAATAACAAATAAAGGGGAACCACTGCCGCTCAAATTTGAAACACCACGTAATAAAATTTTGGAAGAGCCCCCAGGACCGCTACTCGTACCCTTTACTACCAAACCAGCTACCTGACCCGTTAAAGAGTTAGCCACATTTACCTCCCTAGCTTTGTTTAATGATTCTCCTCCAACCTCAGTTACGGCGTAACCGAGTTTCTTTTCATCTTTTGAAATACCCAAAGCGGTCACTACCACTTCATCAAGCAGTTCGGTGTCTTCTTGCATCACTACATTTATAGTAGTGCGCCCATTAACAGCAACAGATTGGGCTAAATAGCCAATTGCCGAGAAACGCAGGGTTGCATCACCAGGAACATTAATGGTATAATTTCCATCAAAATCCGCAGAGGTTCCGTTTGTTGTACCGTCCTCAACGACAGTAATAGCCGGAATCGCCGCACCCGTCACAGCATCCGTAATGGTACCTGAAACGGTTATCTGCGCTTCAATCCCCTGAAATGCCACAAGGCAAACAAGGAACATAAAAACTTTCTTAATTTCTTTCATAAGTCAAGCGTTAGATTGTTTTTTTAGTTAGTTATACTAATTTTAAGATGATACTAAAATTACCTTATGATTACGTTAACAAAACTTTTTTCGACCAACGACAATTATGAAGAGCTAAATAGCAAACAGAAAAAGGATAAAAATTGATGGCTCTTTAACCTAATTTTAATCTATTGAATTTGGCTCTTATAAATAATTATCACAAAGAAAAACAGTAGCAACAACAGTATAGAAATAAGTTTATTTCGCCCTTGGCCATTGCTATTATTCTTAAATCCTTTCATGCTCTAATCAGAAGTATCTTTTAGTTTTTTAAGGACTTCAAAATGTTGATGGGGCATTTTTGAAGCATTAAATACGACCACTCCCTGAGCTCCTTTATTTTTTGCCTCAACTATTGCAGATTCAAATTCTTTTGTAGAAGGCAGAGATTCAAAGTTCCCCCCAAAAAATTTATTTTTATCATCTATTCCATTAAGCTCGTGCCCCACCCAATCCATATCCATCTTATCTGCTTGATTGAGGATTATTGAATATGTCCAATTTTCCAATTCAGTAGAACTATGGAGTATGTTTTTTCCGTGGGACATTACATATAAGGTAAGACCCTCTCTACGGGCAATTGGCTTTATTTGTTCCAAAACATCATAATCGGTCTCTGCTTCAATCAGAATCCCATCAATACCAATCTCATTAAATTTCTCCAGTTCTTTAATATAAGATGAAATGGTTTTATCATTATTAGAAGCAACAGATGCCCAATAAACAAAGTTGTCTTTTTTTTCATTGACAGGCTTACCCTTAGGTTCACCCACCATTTGATTGTCCAAAAATCCAACGGCCAATAGCGCCAAGATTCCTACAATCAAAAATTGACGCCCGGGTATTTTAACCTTATTCTTGGGAGAACCTTCCATCCTCAGCAATTATGAGTTTTTTTCCAGTAAATGGGCTTATACACCATAAATCCCAACCTGTAGCATGTTTTTGATAATTGAGGGGAATCTTTACTTGCAGAACACTTATTTGTTTAGGCAGATCTGAGTTTTCATCGTTTAACAACTTCCGATATTGCCCATACATGTCCCATTTGATGTATTCGTCCTTGGGAATTTCAAAATCAACCAATTGTCCTGGTTTTTTATCTAAAAAATATACATACCCCCAATGTTCGGGTTCATGCATATTAATGACACCTTGAGGAGACCAAACCCAATTATACTCTGGAAGATATTTACCATTTGAATCCTTTTTTCTTCCATATTTACCATCTTCCAGCTCAAACTGCCAATTAACCCTTGAAAAATTAATTCGCCAAAACTCATTAGCTGGAGGGGCATTATGATTTGATGCCTCTGTAATAACACTCCACGGAATTGCCATTTCCAAGATCCAACCTTTATCCACATCAGAGGCATTATTTAAAGTGCCATCTATATGGACCGCAGTTTTAAGTCCTTGAATATCCCAACTGTCCAAAACCTTTCCTGAATTTCTATAAGGCTTGGTCAAAAAAAGGTCCCATTGTGTATTGAGGCTATTTATTTCCAGTTCATAATAATTATGTGTATCACCATCAGGGTCAATAAAAACCTCAAAATCATTGTTATAGAAGATTACTGTATCTCTCTGCATTAAATTTCCCCAAACATGTGGTTCATCCATTTTGGCCAGCAAATAGAAATACTTCTCGTCCCAAAGCATCTTAACTTTGGTTTCGTACAATGGTTTTTCAATCCCTTCAATATCAATAAAACTGTCAGTCCATGAAGTTGCTTTCCACTGATCTTCCGTATCCTTTCCATCTACTAAAATGGGGGTAGATACTTTTTGAGCCACATGAAAACGTGGCGTCTTTTTGGTTTGTCCACAGGAAGCGAACACAAAAAACAAAGCAACTATTCTAATCAACATTTTTTAATCAATTTGGTTAGGAATTTGATCGCAAAATTGAGGGCTCAAGTCAGTTTTTCCAAGATTAAGCAAAAACATCTTTTCTAAACAATAATTTAATATTCATAAATTTATTCTTTAACATACGATCTTTTAGACCAACAACAATCCAGAATTGACCAATAACATATGAAAACTTCAGTCGACATATTAGCGGATAATCCTACAGATACCCAAACAAAGACATTCATCTCTGGAAAGTCCATAAGAAACTATCCCATCACTTATAAACACCACATTCTTTTCTGGTCTATATACTTTGTTTTCAATACCTTAAGATGGGGGAGCTATTATCACGACTATGACTATTCCTTAAAAAGCAACATGTTGGGGTTTCCAATTCATATGGCACTTACTTATTTTAACATCTATTTTTTGATGCCCAAATTCGTTTTCAAGAAAAAGTACATTACCTATGCCATATTGATATTGTTATCCTTATATGCAATGCTCAATGTCAAATTTTATCTTACTTATTACCTGCTCAGCACCAATGTATGGCCAGAAGGACCAGAAGCCATAGACACTCTCACTTTCAACTACGGTGTACAAATGATGCTTGGGGAGTTATATGTAATCTCATTTGTAACTGCCATTAAAATCACCATAGATTGGTTACGGGAACACAGTATGCTCCATGAACTGGAAAAAAGACAATTGGCCACCGAACTCCGCTTTTTAAGGTCTCAAGTTTCTCCACATTTCTTTTTTAATACCCTCAACAATATTTATTCGCTGTCACTGGCCAAATCTGATAAGGCCCCAGAGGTCATTCTTAAGCTATCAGAATTAATGCGATACCTCCTCTACGCAACTGATAAGCGAAAACAGAAGCTAAAGAAAGAAATAGAGTGCATTCAAAATTATATTGATTTGGAACGCATCCGTTTTGACAATTCTTTGGAAGTAAATGTTGAAATATCTGGAGACCTTGAAGAAAAAGTAATTGCACCCATGCTTTTAATGCCGCTTATTGAGAACAGTTTTAAGCATGGAGCTAGTCAAAATCTAGGGCAAATGCAAATCTCATTGAAAATCAATGTTGAAGGGGATTTCTTATATTTTGAACTTTCCAATAACATCCCAAAAGAGCAAGGAAAAAACAATATGCCCACCAGAAGTGGCGGTATTGGGCTATCCAACGTTCGAAAAAGGTTGGAGCTGGGCTATAAGCCCAAGGACTACGAATTGCTAATAGAAGAAAAAAACCATAACTTCAATGTTCTTTTAAAATTGAGAGTGACCAACTTATGAAGATTAAAACCATAATTGTAGACGATGAACCGTTGGCCATAAAGGTATTGGAAGACTATGTAAAAAAATTGGATCAACTTGATTTATTGGAAACTTTTTCCAACGCAGTCGATGCCAATAATTATGTACAAGAAAATAAAGTAGACCTCATCTTTCTGGACATTAACATGCCTGTTTTAGACGGTTTTGATTTCTTGAAATGCCTTAATTACGATCCTTGTGTGGTCATCACTTCAGCACATGAGGAATATGCCTTGAAGGGATATGAAGTGAAAGCACTGGATTATCTGGTAAAACCTATTCCATTTCCAAGGTTTTTAAATACAGTGAGTAGAGTTTCGGAAGTAATGTCCAAAAAAAACACCACTACTTCCAGTAATGAAAAACCCAATTTTTTCATCAAAATAGACAACAAAAAGCTCCAAAAGGTGTATTTAGATGATATTTTGGTTGTGGAAAGCCTCAAGGACTACATTCGCATTAAAACCACTTCGGATAAATACATCATTCACAAAACACTAAGTAGCTTTACCGAAGAGCTCCCCAACGATAAATTCATCAGAATACATCGTTCCTTTACTGTTGCACTGGACAAAATTGAGTCCATGGAAGGCAATAGCGTTGAAATTGATGGCATCAGGTACACTATTGGAAGAAGCTACCTTAATGAGGTAAGGGAAATTATCTTGAACAAATCCTTGAATTAAGGAATTTCAGCTCTTAAGGGAATCAATTATTGATTGTAACTCCTTCAATTCTTGTTGCAGTTGTTCTTTTTCATTGTTATTCTGCTGCTGCAATTGTTCTATTTTTCGCTCGAATTCATCTAAAGGAACGTATCTGGGCTCCAATAATGTATCCTTTAAAATACTGAACAGAGTAAACAGAAAACTTATGGTGATTGCTGTTATCAAAACTACAAGTAGCGTTCTTTCCTTTTTTAATCCTGGTGAATTTTTCTTGAGCAACTTTTTTTCGTCTTTGGATAGTTTTCGATTATTGGAAAGTTGGTTTACAAAAGCATCCCACTTCTCTTCCTCCTTTACATACATGTCCATAAATCCACCATCCTCCAAAAAAGCGCCTGTTGAGGGCGTAGAAGCCAACATAAAGATTTCCATTCCATTACCGCTCATAACATCTAAAAGCTCAGAATCGTAATCTTGGATTTCCCTGACCAATTTCACTGCAAATTCAAGACTATAACCAGGTCGAAGAAATTCATCATATAGTGTCTGAATCTCGAAATAGTCACTACGATCCAAAGCATATTCCAAAAAACGGTCTTTGAGTTCAGCCTTGAAAAATTCGCCCATTTCCCGGTAAGAAAATTATTGGTTTATATTAGTTGGTGTCTTCACAAATTTAGTGCAATCTGAGATTTGCCCAGATCATTTTAATGTAAAGAATTTATAATCAATGGAAAATTACCAATTACATAATCTCAGCGGTCAACCCAGCCTGGAGTAATTTGGAACATCTAGGTTTTAAATAGGAATACTCGCCCGTCTTCACCGTGCACTTGCCGTTATAATGAACAATTAGAGAACACTGCTCCGCCTGTTCAGGAGTATGTTCACAAACATTGATCAACGTCTCTATGACATGGTCAAAAGTATTTACATCGTCATTAAAAAGAATAATCTCATGTTGCTTAGTGGTTTCTTCTTCCAAAAGCAACTCTTCCAAGTCTTTCTCTCTGATTCCCATAGTTTTGGAATTTACACTTTCTAATTTACATATTTTGCAGAAACCCAATTGTTCTTTTGCAATTTTTTTTGAAATTCCAAACCATATCCTTCACATTTTGAGGAAATTGCATTCAAATCCTCCAAATAAAAGCCACTTAAAAAAAGTAACCCTTCAGGATTTAGGCATTGTGCATAAATGGGTATGTCATCCAACAAAATATTCCGATTGATATTGGCCAGAATGATGTCATATTTTTTTCCTGAAAGCAAGCTGCTATCGCCCTTAAAAACGTTAATGTCCGGACAATTATTTCTCTCTGCATTTTCCTTGCTGTTCAAATAGCACCATTCATCAATATCAATGGCCTCAACATCAATAGCTCCTTTCATTTTTGTTAAAATAGCAAGAACCCCTGTACCGCAACCCATATCCAATACCGTTTTATCCTCAAAATCAGTATCTAAAATGTGCTGTAACATCATGTGGGTGGTCTCATGGTGACCCGTACCGAAACTCATTTTAGGCTCTATGACGATATCATACTTGACCTTTTCAGGACTGTGAAACGGGGCCCTGACCCTGCAGCGGTCGTCCACAACAATGGGATGAAAGTTCTTTTCCCATTCGGCATTCCAGTTTTGTTGCTGTATTTCCTTTACAGTCCAAAAAACCGCAAAATCAGGATTTTGAACCACAAAAAGATTGTCCAGGCTTTTACTTTCGTTCCATTCGGATTTGAGAATATAGGCCAAAAGACCAGTTTGTGTCTCCACAAAACTTTCAAAACCAACTTCCCCCAACTCCGCAATCAAAATATCCGTGACGGGTTGAACAGGCTCCAGTTTGAAGTTGTATTCCAGATAAATCAAGAAATCAGGATTAAATTGCCTTGATGATGGCTATAAAATCATCTGCTTTAAGCGAAGCTCCACCAATAAGCCCACCATCAACATCAGGTTTTGAAAAAATATCCGAGGCATTACCAGGTTTTACACTACCACCGTACAAAATGGAGACTTCCTCTGCAATTGTAGCGTTATAAGCTTCTGATATTGTTTTCCTGATAAAGGCATGCATTTCTTGCGCTTGTTCTGGACTTGCAGTTTCACCAGTTCCTATGGCCCAAACGGGTTCATAGGCCAAGACAATGTTCTCCCAAGCACTGGCATCCAAATCAAAAAGTGCATTTTTAAGCTGGCTCTCTACCACAGCAAAATGGTTTTCAGACTTTCTCTCCTCCAACTCTTCTCCAAAGCAGAAAATTACCTTCATGTTTTTATCGATGGCAGTCTTTACTTTTTTGGCCAATAATTCATCGGTTTCACCAAAAAGAGAACGACGCTCAGAGTGACCTATAATAACCGTTTCCACTTCTATATTCAATAGCATATCGCTAGAGATCTCACCTGTATAAGCGCCACTTTCTGCAAAGTGCATGTTCTGGGCAGCAACTTGAATGGTAGATGATTGAAGGCTTCTCTTTGCAGCTACAAGATTTACAAAAGTAGGCGCAACAATAACATCTGCTTCTGTATCTGGCAATTTTGCTGAAAGCTCTGAGAGTAAAGCTTCTGTTTCACTCAAATTTTTATTCATTTTCCAGTTTCCAGCAACTATTTTGGTTCTCATGATAATGGTTTTCTAAAGGTTATTCTTGTTCTATTTAAAATTTTAATTTGTCAAAGTCATTAAAATGTACCTTTTGAAGGATTGTGCCTTTTTCCAAAACCAAAATAGCTGGGTTGGAGCGCACAATGGTCTTCAACGCGGTCTCATCTGTAAAGTAAAAGTCAAAATCGAGTCCGTATTTTTTAGCAATACGATTCTTCATCTCATCATTGGAAGCTGACATTCCAATTACCGTATAGCCTTTTGCTTTTGCATTGGAGGTTACCTTGGCCACTTCTTGAAAAACATCGTAGTTGCTCTTTGCCAAATCATAGGCTATGACCATAACAAGCTTATCTTTTTTCAAAAGTTCCTCAGCTGTATCCACTCCATCCTTTTCAATGGTAAAATCATGAATGGGTGGCTCATATCCTTTCTGAATCTCAGTAGTTTCAACACCTACAAATTCCCCATCAACCGTAGGGTAATCTCCATTGGTCACTACAATTTTATCTTCTCCGTTCACTTTAAAACGCCAAGCATATTCGTAAATAGGCTTTGGTGCATCCTCAGGAACAGTCATCCCTTCTTGAATATTGGCGCCAATTTTATAGGGTCTGAAATCAACTGATGGAAGGTGGTTCAATACGTGGTTGGCAAATAATGCACAAGCAACCAATGCAATCCCACCAATAATCCAGTTGATTTTTTCACTAAATAAGGGCTTGATGTATTTCCGGCCATAAAACAGAATAAGAATCAACACCAATAGAATCACATCCTTTGTAAACGATTCCCAAGGTGTAAGTTTTACAGCATCTCCAAAACAACCACAATCAGTTACTTTATTGAAATAGGCCGAGTAAAAAGTGAGGAACGTAAAGAAAACTATCATCAATAAAAGACTCCATACCGTAAATTTTGGTTTAAAGCCAATGAGCAATAAAACCCCTAAAATCACCTCCACAATGACCACAAAAATGGAAATCCCCAACGCCAATGGCATTAAGAAGGGTAAATCTAAAACTCCTTGGCTAAAATATTCTTCCAGTTTGAAGGAAAACCCAACTGGATCGTTCAACTTAATCAGTCCACTGATGATGAACAACACACCAACAAAAATTCTTGAAAACCAGACCAAATACTTCATTCTTGTTCGCTTAAGTGAATCATTGCAAAAACCGCATAATTGATGATGTCCTGATAATTTGCACCAATACCCTCACTCACCAAGGTTTCTCCTTGATTGTCCTCAATTTGCTTTACTCTTAGGAGTTTCTGTAAAATTAAATCGGTGAGAGAGCTTACCCGCATATCTCGCCATGCCTCTCCATAGTCGTGGTTTTTGTTCTCCATCAACTTTTTGGTGATAGCTACTTCTTCATCATAAAGGGCTATGGCTTCCTTTGCCGTAAGATCAGGTTGCTCAACCACACCTTTCTTCAACTGAATCAAAGCCATGGTAGCATAATTAATGATGCCAATGAACTCAGATTGCTCTCCCTCATCCACTTTTCTCACCTCGTTTTGTTGAAGACTCCTAATACGTTGTGCCTTTATGAAAATCTGATCCGTAAGGGAAGGTAGTCGCAAAATCCGCCAAGCGGTACCATAATCCTGTGCTTTTTTCAGAAACAATTCCCTGCAGGTATTGATCACTGCATCATATTGTTGGGAAGTCTGCTGCATGTATTCTTGCTAATTTGCGTAAATTTCGAATGTTTAAAAAAGTGCCTTGAAGCACTTCGCCAAAGATAAACAAACCCAGCAAAGCACGTATTGTTTATGACCATAAACTGTAAAGGTGAACTGATCAATTTATGCTCCCCAAAAATAATGGGCATTCTCAACCTTACTCCCGACTCTTTTTTTGATGGAGGGAAATACAAGGATGAAACATCCATTTTGTCCCAAGTGGAGCTAATGTTGTCCCAAGGTGCCTCTTTTATTGATATGGGCGCTTACAGCTCTAGACCAGGAGCCGAGCATGTTCCTGAAGACGAAGAGTTGAAACGCCTACTTCCCGTTTTAGAATTGATATTGAAAAACTTTCCTGAAACACTTGTTTCCGTTGATACTTTTAGAAGCAATGTTGCCTCAAAAAGCTTGGAAAGGGGCGCGGCCATGATCAACGATATTTCTGCAGGGAATTTGGATCCTGATATGTTTTCCGCAGTGGCCCAATATCAGGTTCCTTATGTAATGATGCATTTGAAGGGAACTCCCCAATCCATGCAAAAGGAGGCACACTATGATGATTTAATGAAAGATCTGTTGTTTTATTTTTCCGAAAAGGTCAATGAGGCCAATGCAAAAAAAATCAATGATGTCATCATAGATCCTGGTTTTGGCTTTGCCAAGACCACAGCGCAAAATTACACACTGCTCAATCATCTGGATTTTTTCCAAACCTTCAATACACCCCTATTGATTGGGTTGAGCAGAAAGTCCATGATTTATAAAATATTGAATTCATCCGCCAAAGAAGCTTTAAATGGCACAACCGCCCTTCATACCATTGCTCTTTTGAAAGGGGCCAACATTTTAAGGGTTCACGATATAAAAGAAGCCATGGAATGTGTTAAGTTAGTTGAAGAACTCAAAGCAAATTCGCTTTAATTTTTGGTTCTGCTATTTTTGCTAATTTTACAAAAACACTGCGGTTGGATTTTCTAAATTTTCTTGAATT
This sequence comes from Flagellimonas amphidinii, assembly GCF_013090115.1. Taxonomy (GTDB): domain Bacteria; phylum Bacteroidota; class Bacteroidia; order Flavobacteriales; family Flavobacteriaceae; genus Flagellimonas; species Flagellimonas amphidinii. Next base: position 76,441 of record NZ_JABFNN010000045.1, on the reverse strand, counting down.
TAAAATTACTGATGTCATTGACATTGTACTTGTTGCCGCCCTACTCTACTACATATATAAATTAGTTAAAGGAACAGTGGCCATCAATATTTTTATTGGTATTGTAATTGTTTGGGCCTTATGGAAACTTACTGAGCTTTTGCAAATGAAAATGATTAGCAGCATGGTCGGTGGTTTTATGAACATTGGCTTAATTGCTTTGATCATTGTTTTTCAGCAAGAAATACGGAAATTTTTATTGATGATCGGATCCACAAATTTTGCCGCCAAGAGAAATTTTACCCGCCACTTCAAATTTTTGAAACAAGAGGCCATGCCAACTACCACGAATGTGGATGCAGTAATTGGAGCCTGTGAAAAAATGGCAGTGACCAAAACTGGGGCCATAATTGTCATGGAGCGCACCAATTCGTTGGATTTTGTAAAGTCAACTGGGGATTCCATGAACATTGAGATTACGCAACCCATTTTGGAAAGTATCTTTTTTAAGAACAGTCCTTTACACGATGGAGCTGCTGTTATCCAAGATAATTACATCACAGCAACCCGGGTTATCTTACCCGTTTCCAATGACAGGAACATTCCTCTTCGTTTTGGATTACGACACCGTGCCGCCGTTGGAATTACCGAAAAAACTGATGCCGTTAGTTTGGTCGTAAGCGAGGAAACAGGATCCATATCCTATATAAAAAATGGTGAGTTTGTCCCCTTTAAAGGATTGAAGGAACTTGGAAATCTCATCAAAAAGGATTTGGAATAATGGAGTGCAAAAACTGCCAGGCCAGTCTAAGGTCAGATTTTGACTATTGCCCCAACTGTGGTGCAAAAGTCATACGAAATCGGCTTACACTCAAAAACATCTGGCAGGATATCAGTTTTCAGGTCTTCAATGTTGATAATACGTTTGTAAAGACTTTCCGACACCTATTTACTATACCCCATCTTGTTATTGAAAGTTACATTTCCGGGACTCGAAAAAAATACATGAACCCCATTAGTTATTTTGCTATAGGCATTACTTTATCGGGTATTATGTTTTTTGTCCTTAGAAACATCTACCACATAAATCTCACCAATAGCAGCTTTACCGATAAACAGCCCACAAATATGGATTTTGTCTTTGACTACCAAGGACTTTTATCCTACGTGATTATGCCAATATATGCTTTGATGACTTGGCTACTTTTTATAGACAAGAAAAAACTCAACTATACGGAACACCTGGCAACAAACGCTTATATAACCGGACAAACCTCATTTGTGCAGGTTATAGCATGTTTATTGCTCTTTGGGTTTTTCGACATAAGATATGATCTCTTCAATTGGTCTTTCCTGTTGGTAATTGTAGTCTACCAATTTTACGTATTGGGAAAAATTCACCAAACCAAATTCCTCAGTACTTTTTTTCGAGGATTGGCCTATTTGCTATTATTTGGAATTGTAATGTTGGGCATAGGAATTTTGGTCGTGGTCTTAGCCTTATTATCCAAACAAATGACGCTCGAAGATTTTAGGGCACAATAGATTATTAGTTTAGGCTACTTCTTCCGCTAAGAACTGGGCTTCATACAAATCATTGTAGTACCCGCCTTTTTTCAGCAGTTCTTTATGGGTTCCCATTTCTACAATCTGACCGGCATCCATTACAATAATTTTATCAGCCTTTTTTATCGTGGCCAAACGGTGGGCAATAATAATGGAAGTCCTTCCTTCCGTAATTTTATCAGTTGCCTTTTGAATCAATTGCTCAGAATAAGTATCCACAGATGAAGTAGCCTCGTCCAATATCAAAATACTTGGATTGCTAACATAAGCACGCAAGAAAGCTATTAATTGTCGCTGACCACTGGATAACATCGTTCCCCTTTCTTTTACATTGTATGCATAGCCGCCAGGTAGGCTTGAGATAAATTCATGAACCCCTATTTGTTTCGCAGCAGCTTCGATATCGGAAATAGAAATGATCTCATCTCTAAGTGATATATTGTTTGCGATAGTATCTGCAAATAGGAAAACATCCTGCAATACAATAGCAATATGGGAACGTAGTGATTTTAGGGTATAATCCCGGATATTGAAATCATCAATCAAAATTTCTCCTGAATTGATTTCATAAAATCTATTGAGCAAGTTGATGATGGTTGATTTTCCAGCTCCCGTAGCACCCACAATGGCCACAGTTTCCCCTGCATTAACCTTAAAGGAAATTCCATGTAGGACTTCTTCATCTTGAATGTAACCAAATCGCACATCTTTAAATTCAATCCCCCCCTGGACATCTTCTTTAACCAAGTTTCCATCATCAGCAATATGGCTATCAGTATCCAAAATCTTAAAGACCCGGTTGGCAGCAACCATTCCCATTTGAAGGGTATTGAACTTATCCGCAATCTGACGTAATGGACGAAACAGCAAATCCATCAGGAAAAAGAAGGCAAAAATGGAACCAGTATCATTCAACCCAACATTTTCAATGTTTTGGACAACCCCAAAATAAACAACCAGACCAATTCCAATGGAATATGAAATTTCAGCTACTGGAAAAAAGATAGAGTTGTACCATACCGTTTTTAACCAAGCATTTTGATGTTTTTCATTGATGGTCCTAAATTTTTCCTTTTCAATTTCCTCTCGGTTGAACAATTGCACGATTTTCATGCCAGCAATGCGTTCTTGCACAAAGGAATTGAGGTTGGCAACTTGGGCCCTCACCTCTATAAAGGCCACTTTCATAGCTTGTTGAAACAAGCGTGTAGCTACCAATATTATTGGTAAAATGGCAAACACAATCAAAGCTAGCTTCCAACTGGTATAAAGCATAATAGCTGCCGCCAATAACATCTTTAGCGTATCTGCTACAATGACAAAAAAACCTTGACTGAAAATTTCCCCGATTCGCTGCATATCTGCTACAGCCCGCGTGACCAACACCCCGATGGAGGAGTTATCAAAATAGGTCATTTTAAAACCCATCATTTTTTTAAAAAGGCGTACCCGAATATCCTTGATGACAGATTCCCCAAGTAGGTTGGCAAAGTAATTGAACATCAACTGACTGATTACTTGACCTAACAATACACCCAACATCAACAAAACAAGGGTAAGAAGTTGCTGTGCATCTTTATTTTCCAAAGCCTCGTTGATGACCTTACGTACTAAAATTGGAATTTCCACCGCAAAGGCCGCTGACAAAACCGCGACAAACGCCACTAGCCAAAATATGTTCCGGTAAGGTTTGGTATGGGCAAAAACCCTTTTGAACAAGCCAAAATCAAACGCTTTCCCTATATCATCACTTTTGCTCATCAAAAATATCTTTTGGGTATAAAACCTTAGTCAAATATAATCCTTTTGCGGGCACGGAAACACCAGCTTCACTCCTATTCTTACTTGCAATAATAGTGTTGATTTTGTCTGGTTTTATTTTACCAAAGCCCACATCCAATAATGTCCCAACAATGGCTCTTACCATATTACGTAGGAACCTATCAGCAGCAATGGTAAAAACCAATCTATTCTCCACTTCTTTCCATTCAGCATAGCGCACATCGCAATTAAAAGTTTTAACATCCGTATTGGATTTGGAAAAGCATTCAAAATTGGTGTGCTCCAGAAGCAAGGCTGCAGCTTTGTTCATGGCCTCAACATCCAAAGGCTGTTTCACAAAATGGGCAAAATCACTATAAAAAGGATTCTTTTGCCGTACAATCCAATATTCATAAGTTCTTTCAGTAGCATCAAAACGAGCATGGGCGTCACTTTTCACCGAAAAAATCTCTACAATCGAAATATCCTCCGGAAGAAAAGCATTGAGTCTGTACACCAGTTCCGCTGTTTCACGAATGGTTTCATGGTCAAAATGCGCGTACATCTCCTTAGCATGAACCCCTGCATCTGTTCGTCCTGCCCCTACAACTTCAACAGTAGTTCGCAATAAGGTGGACAACGCTTTTTCCAATACTTCTTGTACTGTTAGCGCATTAGGTTGGTTCTGCCATCCGTGGTAAGCCTTTCCGAAATAGGAAAACCGGATAAAATATCTCAATTGAATGGTTTGCTTTTAAGTTGTTAAAGATAATTGAATCCCTCCCAACTGCTATGTCACCCCATTTTTTTAGCATATTTTTAGCGTTATGACCAAAGTTTTGCTGCTCTCCGACACCCATGGCCATATGGATTCCACAATTTTAAAGTATGCCGACCAAGCTGATGAAATTTGGCATGCCGGTGACATAGGAGATTTACAGGTAACTGACCAATTAAAAGCGCTCAAACCTGTAAGAGGAGTACATGGAAATATCGACAGTCACATCATCCAAAGGGAATTCCCAGAGCACAATAGGTTTTTCTGTGAAGATGTGGATGTATGGATTACGCACATTGGCGGTTATCCCAACCGTTATGATGTTAGGATTAGGGAAGAAATCAAAATAAAACCACCTAAATTGTTTATCTGCGGGCACTCACATATTTTAAAGGTTATGAACGATAAAAAGCTGAATCTGCTCCATATGAACCCTGGTGCTTGTGGAAAACATGGGTTTCATCAGGTCCGCACTATGCTCAGGTTTACCATTGATGGCAGTAAAATCTCTGACTTGGAAGTTATTGAATTAGGTAAAAGGTGATATGAAATACTTTGTATTTATCGGTTCCATTTTGATGCTTTCTTGCTTAGGAAAAGACAACAAGAGGGCTTCAACCAATGCAAATACGTCCTTTATTGAAAACAGTGAGGTTTCACTTTATGTATTGGGCACCGTTCAAGATGGGGGAAGTCCGCATATTGGATGTCAAAAAGAATGTTGCGCTGATTTGTTCAACAACCCTGACCCCTCCAGAAAAGTGGTTTCCTTGGGTGTTATCGATCATCAAAATCAACAAACCTTTCTTTTTGAAGCTACCCCAGATATTACATCCCAAATGAAACTATTGAAGAATTATGCAGAGGAAAATAAGGAAACTCCAGATGGCATTTTTCTCACTCATGCACATATGGGACATTATTCTGGATTGATGTACTTGGGCCGGGAAGCTTTGGGAGGAAAACAGATACCTGTTTACGCCATGCCCAAAATGAAGACGTTTTTGAAAAAAAATGGTCCTTGGAATCAACTGTTGGCATTGAAAAATATTGTTATCAGACCCATCAAAAACGGCGATACAACAAAACCCAGCCAAAACCTTCAGGTTATTCCGTTTACTGTACCTCACCGAGATGAATATTCTGAAACAGTGGGTTTTAAAATAGTTGGCCCCAATAAATCTGCCCTTTTTATTCCAGATATTGATAAATGGTCTAAATGGAAGAAAAATATTGTAGCTGAAATCCAAAAAGTGGACCTCGCTTTTTTGGATGCAACATTTTATGACGGATTCGAAATCAATACTCGTAACATTTCAGAAATCCCTCACCCTTTTGTAATTGAAAGTATGGAATTGTTCAGCCATCTACCTCTAAAGGAAAAAAACAAAATTCACTTCATTCATTTTAATCATACCAACCCATTGCTGAACCCAAAAAGCAAGGCATCTCAAGAGGTTCTGGAAAAAGGATACAACATTGCCGATTTCGGACAACGGTTCTCGCTTTAAGTTATCAAAAAATAAGACAACACCTTTGTAAGCTTCAAATAGAAAACCGTCTAAGTAAGCCAACAATTAAGCTACACCGAAATGAAAACAATGTATTTGCAAACACTTATTATCCTTGGACTATTGCTCACAGTCGCTTGTCAACCAAAAGCAAAAAAAGAAGCGCCCAAGATGATGGAAACGACCGAAGTTAAACCTCAAGAGCCTGTTTATGATACCAATAAACCAGAATCTATCTTAAAGGCCATTGCCCATACACATGGTGGATGGAATGATTTGTGGAAAAAACATGATGTGGAATATACTTACCACTACGAATACCCAGAAAATGGAAATGCCGATATTTCCATTGAGCGATATATTTTTGGCACAGAAGAGTCATTTGCCAAGTACACCCAGCACCAAATCAATGTAATGCCTAATGCCGAAGGGGAAATCACACAATTCTTTGACGGCAAAAGTACCATTATAATGAAGCATGATGGAAATGAAGTAAATGATGAAAAAAACTTGAACATGGCGGATTTTCTTCGTAAGACCAATTACTATTGGTTTACTATGCCCTATAAATTAGGCGATAAAGCTGCTACCGCAAAATATTTGGGCACTGAAGAACATGATGGTAAGGTTTATGACAAGGTTGAAGTTTCCTATAACGCAGAAATGACTGGAAAAGCACAGAATGATGTTTACATTGTGCTGGTAAATCCAGAAACCAAGCTGGTTGACAGGTTTTATTTTTCTTTGCCATTCTTTGGAATTGAGGAACCAGTAATTTTAGCTCATTATGAGTATGAGAATGTAGATGGACAATTAATCTCCACCAAAAGATCTTATTATATCCCTAGTGAAGAAGGTTATGGTGAGCAACCAAGTATTGTTCAAACCATGTCAAATGTCAAATTCAATAACGGATTTACACCAGAAACCCTGACGCAGTAACATTTTGAATTCTAAGATATATTAAAAAGTAAAAGCCCCAGCAAATACTGGGGCTTTTTCGCACTAATACTACTAAGATGTTAGGTTCAACGCAAGCGATCAACAGATTTTACAAGATCTTCATCCTTTTTGATAGCCCTGTTGGCCAGGACAAGAAAAACGATAGAAAATACAGGAATCAGCATCCCAATACCCTTCTCAGAAATTTGCATTTCTCCGGATAAGCTTAGCGATCGATAAACGAAAAATCCTAGTAAAAAAAGGTTCAATATCATATTCAATCTGTTCACCACAAATTGATTTTGTCTTTTCTTATACATAAAAATTGAAATGACGGCCAAAACCGCCGAAACAACAAAAGCAATACTGATCCAAAGAACGTCTTTTGCAAAAATTTCCACTCCATCCTCATCAGTCCACAAACTTAGAAAAAAAGGCAATGCTCCTGCTATAATTGCAACAATTACCAAAAAAAACGTCTGAATTCGCTGAATCATTGTGCAAATAAATTTCAAAAAGCAAAAATAGGCGTCTTTTTGATAAAAATGCCCTTATTCCTAAAAAATAATTTGTATACTTGTGGCGTTATTAGCGAAGCTCTTACCCAAAGGAAATCTTTCCTCCAGTAGTTCCCCGATAACCTTTACTTCAATATTTTTCAGATTAGACAGTTTAACTTATTCTTTACTTAATGTTCGAGATTTCAGATCTAAAAGCTAAAAAGCTTCCTGAGTTGCAAGAAATTGCAAAAAACCTTAATGTTCCCAAATTTAAGTCCCTAAAAAAACTTGATTTGGTCTATCAAATACTCGATGTACAGGCATCCAACCCAAAGGTCGTCAAAGAAAAAACCTTAGATACTGGAGAACAAAATCCTCCCAGGCCTAAAAGAACCAGAACAGCAAAGCCAAAAAGCGAAACAACAGCCCCAGCAACCGAAACAACCTCTGAAAACGTTCCTCAACCGGAACAAAAGGAAGAATCCAAAGGGCAACCTAGAAAAAAGGATCCAAAGCAAAACGGCTACCAAAAGCACCAAAACAGCCCTAGAAGAAATGGTCCGCAACAACATCAAAAAGGTGGTGGGCACGACAAGAAAAACAGCAATTTTGACAAAGACCTAAAAAACAGGTATAAAGAGCCTGAGTTTGAGTTCGACAGCATTATTGAAAGCGAAGGTGTATTGGATATCATGCAGGATGGATACGGTTTCTTGCGCTCTTCCGATTACAATTACCTTTCCTCTCCTGATGATATTTATGTTTCGCAATCACAGATTCGTTTATTTGGATTGAAAACCGGGGATACTGTGCTAGGAAACATTAGACCCCCCAAGGAAGGAGAAAAGTATTTCCCACTTATTAAAGTCAATAAAATAAATGGTTTGGATCCCCAGGTAGTTCGAGATAGAGTATCCTTTGAACACCTGACGCCTTTATTTCCGAAGGAAAAATTTAAATTGGCAGAACTGCAAAGCACTATTTCCACAAGGATTATGGATCTGTTCTCCCCTATTGGAAAGGGGCAACGTGGCATGATTGTTTCCCAGCCAAAAACAGGTAAAACCATGTTGTTGAAGGACATTGCGAATGCTATTGCCGCCAATCATCCAGAGGTTTATCAAATTATTCTGTTGATTGACGAACGTCCTGAAGAGGTTACGGATATGCAACGTAATGTACGTGGCGAGGTAGTGGCCTCAACATTTGACAAAGAAGCCACAGAACACGTTAGAGTCGCCAATATTGTACTGGAAAAAGCAAAACGTCTAGTGGAATGCGGACACGATGTAGTTATCCTATTAGATTCCATTACCCGATTGGCCAGAGCCTATAATACGGTGCAACCTGCCTCTGGTAAAGTATTGAGTGGTGGTGTTGATGCAAATGCCCTGCACAAACCAAAACGTTTCTTTGGTGCAGCCAGAAATATTGAAAATGGCGGATCCCTATCAATTATAGCAACTGCTTTAACGGAAACAGGCTCCAAAATGGATGAAGTTATCTTTGAAGAATTCAAAGGAACCGGCAACATGGAACTTCAGTTAGATCGTAGAATCTCCAACCGTAGAATTTTCCCAGCCATAGACTTGATTTCATCTTCTACTCGTAGAGATGATCTCTTATTGGATGAAAATACCATTCAACGTATGTGGATCATGCGCAAGTATTTAGCAGACATGAACCCTGTTGAGGCCATGGAATTTATGGAGCAACGCATAAAACAGACCAGGAACAACGAAGAGTTCTTGTTAACTATGAATGAATAGTTTAAGTTTTAATTAACTGAAAAACAATAATATAAAGCCCTTCAAAAAATTTTGAAGGGCTTTTTTGTTGACCTATTTTAAAGAAATGCCATATCTTTAAACAGTTCCCCCAGAACTATCAACTAAAAACACTTATACAATGAAAAACACCAGAAAAGCAGCCCTTATTTTTTTGGGCTCGTTGTTACTCATGCTAGGATCATGCAAACAGGTCCAAAAAGAAGAAACCTCTGAACCAGCTCTAGAAAAACCAAGAGAGGAAAAAGTAGCACCACCTCAAGGCATTATATCACTGGAAGAATCAAAATCACTTTACGACAATTATTCCAAAAACAGAGTCGAAATTATTCAAGCCTTTGAACTAGAAACCAATGATGATGAAAATTTTAAGGCGGCACGTTTCTCCTCATTTGGCTATGAAGAAATCAAACAATACATGGCTTTCATTGAACAAGAAGCCAAAGGAGCTGGTGTAGACATTTCTTCGCTTCGATTGTATTTTGCCAACTACCCTAATAAAAAAGACTTTCCTGATGGAAAGAAAATTGTACACCCTAGACAAAATTCAATTTTTATTGTTCCAACCATGAAAGTTGATGGACATGAATATGGATTCTACATTGGAGAAGATGGTAAGGCCAAATTGATTAAAAATGCAGTTGGCGCAAACGAAATTGGAAGTACCCAAAAAACCAAACAAAGGTCTTACGCAAGTTTTGCCCCAACAACTTCTGCTCCAGCCACGTATGCATCTCAAAGTCTGACTTTGAACCGCGGTTCGGCAGGACCACCGCCTGATGCTGATTATTAATTATGAACGAAGAATTCATCATATTCTTACAAAATCATTTTTACATACCCCTATATCTGCTTACATGGATTGTTGCCGTAATCAGATATAGGAGGTATTATGATACTGTATTGAAATATTTTCCAATATTTATCATTTACACCTTTTTTACTGAGCTTTTGGGGTATTTTATAAAATACCATGAATTTCAATTCATTTTTGTCGCGAAGTACTCTTGGTATAATATTATCATATACAACATCTATCAAGTTATTACTTTTCTCTTTTTTTATTGGATTTATTATAAAACAGTTCAATCCAAGACTTATAAAAAATGGATAAAATATGGTGTAATCACATCCATACTCAGCTATGTCATTAGTCTTTTCTTTCAGAACCCATTCTACACCAGTCTATATTATGCAGATATTGTAGGGGCATTGGTCTTATTGACCTCTATTTTCTTCTATTTTAAAGAAAAAAAAATGGAGTTAAACCCATATCCTATCAAGTACAATCTTTTATATTGGGTTAGCATAGGCACGTTTATTTTTTATTTATTTGCCCCCAATATTTGGTTGATGAGTTCTATTAATTATGGCGTTTGGGTCTCTTATAAGTTATATTACATTCTTCTAGCTCTTATAGTCCTAATGTATTCACTTTTCATTATAGGCCTCTTGATTGGTAAAAGAAAAGCATTCCGCTAATAAAAAAAACCTACTTCTTCATTCTTCTCAGCATCGTTTTAATTGGCAATTACAACATTTCCAAGTATTTCGTCGAGTAATTATATTATTTTGTAGGTTTTTTCGTTCATAGTAAAAACTAATAATACTACTCCTTTTAACTAGCCTACATATCGATTAATCGATACACATGCGCTATCCGACCAGCAACTAAATAATTGACAAAGTCAAAAATCTAATTTTAACAGAAAATCCGGATTTATATCCAAAAAACTGATACAATGAAAACTCCCCGAATTCTTTTGACCACTATAGGAATCATGATCATGTTTACGTACTCTTCGTGCGTTAAGGATAGTTTAGAAAATCCGACCGAACCCGATGCACAAAGTGATACTGATGATTCGCCTACTGAAGAAACTCCTATTGACGAACTTGCAATAACAGAATTAACCATTCCAGCAGGATTTGATTTTAACACAGAAAGTAAAGTTCAATTGGTTATAAACGATAATACTTCAAACGTAAAGTACGACGTTTATGCCTATAATGACCAAATTTTTATTGGCGAAGAAATCACCTATATCAATGAAGAAAATGAAGAAGAGACTGACAACGATATTTCGGTTGATAATCTAAACCACATTTTATTTAGCGGAATTCCCTCAGGAGGCAAAATAGAACACACTTTTGCCGTACCAGATTATTTTGATAAACTATACATCCGAAGAAAAGAAGGCTTAAAATATTCTTCTGCAATAGTCAACATCACGGAGCCGGTCACCACTTATACTTATTCCCCCGAAAGTGGAAAAAAAGCATCCTTCAACAAGTTAATGACAGAAGATTATCTATACTGCGTAAATGGTAGTGCGGAATTGTTTCAAGTTGATCCATTGACAGGTGATTACACATTCATTTCGGATATGCCCATGGGAAGCTATACCGCCGCAATAGACCTTTCAAACAAAATGTTGTATTCCATTGGAAAAAGTAGACCTCACCCTTTAATGAAATATGATATCGTCAATGATACTTGGACTACTGTAGGGGATTTGGGCATTGGGGGTCCAAGACTGGATTATAATACAAATGATGGATTATTATATTTTTCCAAACATGGCAAACTATACAGCATTGACCCTCAGAATGCTAATATCTTATCTAACTGGGACATTATAGGTCTTCACAATACAGGTGGGGGAGATTTGGCTTTCGCACAAGATGGCACCATTTTTCTCTGTTCATTTTCCGGATTGTATAGATTGGACTTTAACGCTGACGGAGACTACGATGCCATTAGAATCAGTGGAGAAGACCTTCCTTTCCAACCCACTTCAATGACTTTTGATTCCAACAATGAATTATGGTTGGCCAACAATTCAAACAACAGCAACCTAATTGTTATGGATACACAAACAGGTGGCTGGGAATATCGGTATGGCCCTAATTCAACATCCGGAATTTCTTTTGATAGAACCATCAATGACCTTACAACATTTACAATAACCGATGAAAATGCTGTAGACCCAGATACAGATGGGGATGGTGTTACCGATAGCAATGACAAATACCCTGAAGATGCTGATAAAGCTTTTGAACAATTTACTCCAAGTAAATATGGATGGGGTACCGTAGCATTTGAAGATTTATGGCCGTTTATGGGGGATTATGATTTTAATGATACCGCCGTTAATTATAGATTCGTAGCGGTATTAAATTCTGATAACATGGCGGTTCAATTGGACATTCATTTTGAAGTTACTTCAGATGGAGCAGGTCTTATCAATGCCTTTGGGATTGAAATGGAAAGTATAGCTCCCAACCTAATTGAATCTGTTACTGGCACAGTATTAACGGAAGGATATATTAATGTAGCTTCAAATGGCGTGGAAGAAGGGCAAGATAGAGCAGTAATCATATTATTTGATAACAATGAGGCCATGTTGAACATTCCCACTTTAGTGACCGTAAAGTTCTCCACCCCGATTACCACCAATCAATTAGGTATCGCTCCTTTTAATCCTTTCTTGATAGTGAACAAGGAAAGAGGTCGAGAAATTCACTTACCCAACAGATTTAAAACCTCATTGGGTGAAAATGACACAGAGGTAGAAGGTGTAAACCAAGATGTTGATGGCAATTACAAAACTGATAGTGGTTTGCCTTGGGCAATCAACATTATGCACAATTTTAAACCACCTAAAGAAAGAGTTCCGGTTAACCGAGCTTACAACTTTTTTAACCAATGGGCAACTTCAGGAGGCACAGTATTCGAAGATTGGTACAAAGATTCCACAGGTTACCGTAATGAGTCAGACTTAAAGGATTAACAAAATTCCCTGCCAAACATAGATTAAAAAAGCCCCATTTTATGGGGCTTTTTTATTTATAATAATGGGCTCTATAGATTCAAGCAAAAAAAAAGCTCCAATAGATGGAGCTTTTTTTCTATTTTTTCTAAACAATATTACATTGCTGCAACCTTGCTCATCAATTTGCTCTTAAGGTTAGCCGCTTTGTTGTTATGAATGATGTTGCGCTTGGCCAACTTATCAATCATACCAACAACCGTAGGCAATAATGCTTCAGCAGCTTTCTTATCTTCCTCGTTACGTAATTTTTTGATAGCATTACGCACAGTTTTGTGCTGATACCTGTTACGCAAACGTACCGCTTCGTTTCTTCTAATTCTCTTTAATGCTGACTTATGGTTTGCCATTGTCTTAATTTATACTTTCAAAATTCTTTTCGTAGCCCGTAGGGGAATCGAACCCCTGTTACCAGGATGAAAACCTGGCGTCCTAACCCCTAGACGAACGGGCCATAATCAATAAAATTTCAACTCAATGACAAAAAAACAGTCATTTCATTGAACTTTGTAGCCCGTAGGGGAATCGAACCCCTGTTACCAGGATGAAAACCTGGCGTCCTAACCCCTAGACGAACGGGCCTTAAGGTTGCACAATTGCGGATGCAAAAATACAACTATTTTTAAGTCTTGCAACAGTAAATTTTATTTTTTGCGCCCTGTTTAGTAGGCCTTTGCAAACAATACCCTTTGGGCAGATAGTTTTCCAGTAACCATACACTTCCCTTCCTCTTTTTCTACGTTCCATGGAATACATCGAATGGTGGCCTTGGTTTCTTCCTTAATCATATCTTCGGTCTCCGATGTTCCATCCCAGTGAGCAGATACAAAACCTCCTTTTTCTTCAAGTATTTTTTTGAATTCTTCGTAAGAATCGACATTTGTAATATGCTCTTCCCTAAAATCCAATGCCTTTTGGTAGATATTCTCTTGAATTTCTTTTAAAAGCGACTCTATTCTTTCAACAACCTCAGTATCTTTCATGGATTCCTTTTGCAAAGTATCACGTCTGGCCACTTCATAAGTGCCATTTTCCAAATCCCTCGGCCCTATGGCAATTCGTGCCGGCACTCCTTTCAATTCGTACTCGTTAAATTTGAAACCAGGTTTATGGGTATCCCTTTTGTCATATTTAACCGAAATTCCTTTAGAACGCAACTCCTTCACTAAAGGTTCTACCTTTTCTGAAATAGCATCTAACTGGTCCAATCCTTTGTAAATAGGAACAATTACAACTTGAATAGGAGCAAGATTAGGTGGAAGCACCAAACCATTATCATCACTATGGGTCATCACCAAAGCTCCCATCAATCTTGTGGAAACACCCCAAGAAGTTGCCCAAACATGCTCTTGCTTCCCTTCTTTATTGGCAAACTTCACATCAAAAGCCTTGGCAAAATTTTGCCCTAAAAAGTGCGATGTCCCAGCCTGCAATGCCTTACCATCTTGCATTAAAGCTTCAATACAATACGTTTCCTCTGCCCCTGCAAAACGCTCACTTTCCGTCTTGGTACCCTTGATTACGGGGACCCCCATATAATTTTCAACAAAATCAGCATAAACATGCATCATTTGCTCAGCTTCCTCTACCGCTTCCTGCCGTGTAGCATGTGCTGTATGTCCTTCTTGCCATAAAAATTCAGCAGTACGAAGAAACAAACGTGTTCGCATTTCCCAACGCACCACATTGGCCCATTGATTGATCATAATAGGTAAATCTCGATACGATTGTACCCATTTACGGTATGTATCCCAAATTATGGTTTCAGAGGTTGGACGAACAATCAGCTCTTCCTCCAACTTAGCATCTTCATCTACAACTATCCCACTTCCATCCTCTGCATTTTTCAGTCTATAGTGGGTAACTACAGCACACTCCTTCGCAAACCCCTCTACATGGCTTGCCTCTTTACTTAAATAGGATTTCGGAATGAATAATGGGAAATAGGCATTCTCATGTCCCGTCTCTTTGAACATTTTATCCAGCTGGGCCTGCATTTTTTCCCATATGGCAAACCCATAAGGTTTAATTACCATACAACCCCTTACGCCTGAGTTTTCAGCTAAATCTGATTTTACGACAAGTTCATTATACCATTTGGAATAATCCTCGCTCCGACTCGTTAAATTTTTACCCATCTACTGTAGTTTGGCACAAAACTTGTGACTTTATTAGCAAAATAATTCGGTAAAACTAGTTATTTTTAATATGTCCAACAATAAAAATTGTGTGATGATAAAGTCTATACCCCTCTCCAAATTCCAACTTCTGACCTCCGTGATATCAATTGCATTCTTAGCAGCCTCTTGTGGTTCATACCAACAAGCTTCTTACTATGATGATGACGGTATTTATTCCAACGGAAACCGTACGGTAAGCGTTGAAAAGAAATCAGCCGAAGCAGTGCGAATTGAGAATCAGGAAAACGACATATATGGTGATTATTTTGGTCAGAAAGCCAACGAATACAGTGAAATTTTAGACGAAGAAATCTTTACGGATATTGATAGTTACTCCAGCAATATTGAAAATGACAGTATTCCGCTAGGGGAGCAAACGGACTACTTTGCCTACAATAACAACTATAATGGAAATCCAGGCTGGGGAGACAATCCAACTAGCGTAAACATTAATGTTTATGATAACTGGGGCTGGGGAGCTGGCTTCGGCTGGGGCTGGAACGACCCATGGTTATGGAATGGCTGGGGCTGGGGAGGTTACGGCTGGGGCTGGGGCTGGAACAATCCTTGGAGATGGAACCGATGGGGCTGGGGAGGCTACGGCTGGGGCTGGGGCAACCCATATTGGGGCTATGGCTGGGGTGGACATTATGGCTACGCTTGGAACAGACCTTATTACAATAGAGGATACCGCAACTATGGTTATTCCTATAATAGAAGTAGAAGAGGTTATTCAAATTCCGTCATTCCTGGCACTACCCTTCGTGGAAGATCTAATTTAGCCTCCAGAAGAAGTGGTTACTCATCTAGATATAGTGGTAATACCGGGCGATCTAATGTTAACCGAAGTGCCACAGGCAGAAGTTCAAGAACATACAGAAGTGGCTCAACAACTGCCAGAAGGTCTGTCAGTGCAGATGCTATTTCAAGAAACAGAAATTACAGAACCAGCAGAAGTACCAGATCTGTTCCCAACTATCGCAGCTCAAGAACATATCGCTCTTATGGCACTTCGCCTTCCACTAGGAGCAGTGGAACCTATAGAAGTAGCGGTAATACAAACAGAAACTCTTCAGGATATAGGTCTTCTTCGAGCAGAAGCACCAGAAGTTATCAATCTTCTGGAAGAACGGCACCAAGAAGCAGCAACTATAGAAGATCCTCAAGCAGTTCCAGAAGTTCTGGAAGTTACAGAAGTGGATCATCAAGAAGTTCCAGTAGCAGAAGCTATAGTAGACCTTCCAGTAGTTCTAGAAGCTCAGGAAGCTATAGAAGTTCAGGAGGCTCAAGTAGGTCATCGGGATCTAGATCATCATCTTCCCGAAGAAGTGGAAGACGCTAAATCCAAGTTAAAAATTCATATAAACTAAATCAAGGAAAATGAAACGGATATCAACTTTCATTATGGTATTGGCATGCGCTGTTGCAAATGCCCAAAACATTGATGATGTATTGCGCTATAGCACCGAAAATATTCAAGGGACAGCCAGATTCCAGGCCATGGGTGGTGCTTTTGGAGCCTTGGGCGGAGATCTATCATCACTGAATGTGAACCCAGCTGGCTCCGCAGTTTTCAATTATAGTGAACTTTCCATAACCGGTTCCAATTACAACCGGAACAATGATGCACTCTTTGGCAACAGCACCCGAAATGCAGAAATGAATTCAGTGGAATTGAATCAAGTAGGTGGAGTTTTTGTATTTAAATCCAACAATAGTAATTGGAAAAAAATGGCCTTGGCCTTCAACTATGATATGGTTCAAAACTATGATAATGAGTTCTTCGCTGCCGGAAATACATCATTGGGGATAGACAATTACTTTCTAAACTTTGCACAAGGGCAAGCTTTGGGGCCATTGCGAGTACAGCAAGGTGAATTTATAGAGAATGCATATTTAGATATTGGTTCATCCCTTGGTTTTGGTGCTCAACAAGCCTTTTTAGGATTTCAGGCAGGGCTTATTGAACCTACTGAGGACGATGATGCCAACACCTCTTATTTTTCCAATGCGCAATACGGAGTTTTAAACCAAGAATACACACAACGCACTACAGGGTATAACAGTAGGTTTACTTTAAACTTTGCTGGGCAGTACCAAGACAATCTCTATCTTGGCGCATCCTTAAACTTCCACAGTGTACTTTATGAAAGACTTACTTTATTGGATGAAAGTGGTTATGACCAAGAATCACCTGTACAGTTTACCACCTTTGATAATTTTTTACATACAGAAGGTTATGGTTTCTCATTTAGTGTGGGAGCAATTGCAAAGCTAAACGACAATATTAGGGTTGGTGGTAGTTACCAATCCCCTACATGGTATGAGTTAACGGATGATACTTCCCAAAGCATCAATTCATCTTTGGCTGTTTCCGATATTGGTTTTATAGATTTCGGCATTGTAAATCTCTTTGAAGAATATAGAATAAAAACTCCAGCTAAACTCACAGGAAGTGTGGCAGTTGTCTTTGGGAAAGATGGTTTATTAAGTTTTGATTATGGTTATCAAGATATGTCCGAAGCAGAACTTCGACCTACTTCAGACCCAAGCTTTGCTTCAGAAAATGATTTCATTGCGAGTCAACTGGGTGTTGTAAATACATACAGATTGGGTGGTGAGGTACGAATTGATGAAGTTAGCCTACGAGCTGGATATCGCTATGAGGAAAGTCCATACGAAAATGGCGACTTGGTTGGAGATCTAACAGGATTTTCTGGAGGAATTGGATATAATTTTGGTGGAAGCAGATTGGACTTGGCTTTTAGCAGAACCGAACAAGACGTTAACACCTTTCTATTTGATTCTGGCATTAACAGTGCTGCAATGATAAATAGAATCAATACCAATGTAACCCTAGGGTATACCTTAAAATTTTAGATTCATTTCTTTTAACGGGAAGGTCGGGAAGATTATTTTCCGGCCTTTTTTATTATCGAACCAAAGAGAAATGACGCCTTACAGAACGGGCCACCAAAACACCTTGATCATCCCTGTCGTAATCCAATCGGAACCAATAATCTGAAGAAGGCAGCTGACGGCCGTTGAAAGTTCCATCCCATCCCGATGTATTATCCAATTGCTTCAATAACTTACCATACCTATCAAAAATAAAGATGGTCGCATTGGAAAGTGTTTCAATACCCTCTACATTCCAGGTATCATAAAAACCATCTCCATTAGGAGAAAAAAACTTTGGGTAACCTACAACCAAAAAATCCATCTCCAACATACCACACCCATTTGTATCATTAACAATTACGGTATTCATCCCTGGTGGCACATCCAAAAATATTGGGTTATCTTGAAATTCCCCACCATTTAATGCATACTCATAATTACCATTGTTCTGAGGAACAAACTCCACATTATAAGGGTCGGTTTGGTCACTATTGACAAAATCATCCAAAACCACAACTTGTATATCATCTGTAGTAGGTGCCGCAAAAAATGTAATCAGAATATCATCTGTTATCGTATTTCCAAATGTAGACTCGATGGTAACCCTATAACGACCTGAGTTTGGACTTGATACTGTCAATTCTGTCTGGCCAGCCCCAGTAGCCAAAACAGCTTCATAAGTTCCATCATCTTCAGCATCCAACTCCCATGTAATGTTGGCTATGTTGGGGCCCACTGGCGAATTCAAGGCGCTTAATACAATATCCGGATCGCCTTCACAGGCAATGATATCCAAACCTAAAAATTCATCCCTAAGCGTACAATCCAACGCTGTATTTTGGTCAGCCTCTACAGAAGTTCCCGTAAAAGTGAGCATAAAAGACTCAGGATCCCCATCAAAATTGGTATTGTAATTATTGATGAACAAGTAATAAATTTCCCCCGCAGTTACATCCAACCACTCATCATAGGTATTCTGACTTCCCTTTACAAATGGCGCCCCTAGCCTGCCATCTCCGGGGTTTACCCCTATGCCGGTGAAACCTGTATCATTATATTCGTAATTACATCTAATGGGCTGGGCTGTGCCATCACCAACCAATCCGCAGAAATTCTGACCAGAAGTTTCATCAAATGGGCCATACAGTGCAAAATCCCATTCTGAAGTGACTACTCCTCCAGGTATAATTGGAAGTGCTTCAATGTCAAAGCCTATTTGTCCATCGGTACCCGCCCTAAATACATACCAAGCCGTGTTATTTTCGAGATTGGCAGAGCTCACACTCCCTTTTTCCAGACATCCGGATTGTGTAATCACCTCTGGATCAAAATCATCAATATCCCCACCACCATCCGTGGTACCCATAATGGGAGCATCCGCACATACGGGAATAGCTGTTCTACAATCTGGTGAATTTTGGGCTTTTGTTTTGCAAACAAAAAGAAAAAGACAACAAATAGCGCAACATAGGGCTCTCATAGAATCTTGGGGCTAAGGGGTTATTCTATACTATAACCAGTATAACTCCATAAACCCTACTTTTAGTATGATTTCAACCCAAAAATTGTACAGTTAATCGATAAAATGCACGATACACTATCTCCTCAATGAAAAATGGCTTTGTAAATATTTGGCAAATACCCTGTTGCCCGCACTATCTAAATAGGATAATTTGAACCAATAATCCGTAGAGGGCAAAGGCCTTCCATTAAAACTACCATCCCAACCTCCACTAAACTCGGTCATTTGCTTGATCAACTTTCCATAACGGTCATATATGGTAACTATTGGCGAGTTTAGTTCAGAAAGACCCTCTATTTGCCAACTCTCATTGAGGACATCGCCATTAGGTGAAAATATGGCTGGAAATCCGACCACAACAATATCTCTAGCTATTTCTCCACAGCCCTGTGTATCTCTAATGTATACGGTATGCTCACCAGGTAGCACTTCCGTCAATACATTACTTGATTGATACTCTCCATCATCCAATCTATATTCAAAATCCCCAGTAATATCCATTTCAATAGTAACCGTATTACTTGCCTTGAAACCATCAATATCCACAGCAGTGATTTCTGGAGTATTGGAAATGGTTGTGGCAACGGTCCTTGTTGCCTCACAACTCATTCCGTTGGAGGTATTGGTAACAGTAAGAGTATATTCGCCTTCATCTGAAACACTTATACTTGGAGTTGATTCTCCGGTACTCCAGAGATAAGTATAATTTGGATTTGGCATGGTCTCACCAATAATCATACTTCCCGCACTTTCGCAAATAACCACTTCCTGTGAAAAAGTCAATTCAGGAGTCTCAATAGCATCTAAAAGAAAGCTTTGCGATGCGTCATAACAATTAGGATTGGCCAACGAAGTGGTTCTAACATAGACAATTTCTTGACCTGAACTCTTTGCATATTGCTTTGATAAAGGATTGATTCCCAAGTCAGCATCACTTTGTGTTGCATGGTAACTCACAATGAATTCGTCAGGACTTTGAATTCCCAATGCTTGATAATCAATGGCCTCTAAATCAAAAATCATATCTGTGGAATGACAGAAAACCACATCACTCATCACTTCTGTAGTTGGTGAAACATTAAAACCAACTTGAACATCGCTTACAATGGCACCTGTTCCCGTGATTACAACTACCCGATATGTAGCAGAACTCGTAACATTTAAGGTTGCATTACTTTCTCCTGTAACCAATTGAAATCCACTGCCATCATCCCTATACCACTCATAACCTGTTGCTCCAATGGTTGTTGCGTCAAGTGTCACCGAGTCACCTTCACAGGCAGATATTGGAGAACCCAATAAATTGTTCACTATGGAGCAATCTAATGCTGTATTGGGGTTACTTGTCCAAATGTCACCAGTAAATTGAATGGAAAAACCAGAATTTATATTACTAAAATTATTGATGAATAAAATATAATCCTCTCCAGAATTAACCTCTAACCAATCTTCATAATGCACGGAATTCGCATCTCCTGTTGGATCCACGCCAACTCCAATAAAACTGACATTGTCACTATTGTCAAAGAAATTACAACGGATAGGTTCGCCCAAGTTAGTACAATCGCTAGATCTGTACAGTGCAAAATCCCAATCTTCATTGCTATCATGACCTATATTAAAACCCAATTGTCCAGAAGCAGCAGTCCTAAATCTATACCAACCAGAATTGGATTCAATAGCTCCAGAGGTGGTTTGCTCTAGACAACCACTGGATGAAGCTCCACTAAAATCATCCACTCCAAAACCATTGGTTCCTCCATTTATGGGTGTATTATTACAAATGGGAATTGCTCCACCGCAATCCTCAGCAACTTGAGAATGGGCAACTTGACATAGGAAAATGACGAATATGGCCTTTGCCAAATTTTTTACCATATAGAATTGTAGGTTTTGGGCAACATAAAAATACTGACCCCCCTGCCTTAACAATAATTTATGTTGTCAAACAAAGCGTAGCAGATGTTAAATAGGGCATTAATGTATATCTTTGCTGTCTTGAAGCAGAAGCTATGAAACTAGAACAGGCATTGGAAAAACATTACGAGGAAATGGGAAATGATCATATTGGATCATCTTCTGAAACCCCTTTGAGGGAAGATGCGTTTGTGTTGAGTGATGAAGAAAAAATTGAACGCATTCAAAAAAGTGTGCGTGAAATTATGTTGACCCTTGGACTTGATTTGGATGATGATAGCCTTAAGGGAACCCCAAACAGGGTTGCCAAAATGTACGTCCAAGAAATCTTCGGTGGATTGCATCCAAAAAGAAAACCCAAATCATCTACATTCGAAAACAAGTATAAATATGGAGAGATGTTGGTGGAAAAGAACATTGTGGTCTATTCCACTTGTGAACATCACTTATTGCCCATAATCGGTCGCGCCCATATTGCCTATATCTCCAATGGGACTGTCGTGGGCCTTTCCAAAATGAACCGTATTGTGGACTACTATGCCAAACGGCCACAAGTACAGGAACGTATGAATATTCAAGTTGTGAGGGAACTACAAGAAGTACTGGGCACAGAAGATGTGGCATGCGTCATAGATGCCAAGCACCTTTGTGTAAATTCGCGTGGCATACGTGACATTGAAAGCAGTACAGTTACAGCGGAATATGGCGGTAAGTTCAAGGATGAGGCCGTGCGAAGGGAATTTTTGGACTATATCAACCTAGATACAGATTTTTAATCCTAAATTTTTCAATGCAGCTCTACCAAACCCAAAAGCTAAGAGTTTACAATTCACTTACTGGAAAAAAAGAACCTTTTGAGCCTATAAAAGAAGGACATATAGGGATGTATGTCTGCGGGCCAACGGTCTATAGTTATGTGCACTTGGGAAATTGTCGCACTTTCATGTCTTTTGATATGATTTTCCGCTATTTCAAGCATTTGGGGTATAAAGTCCGCTATGTACGTAACATTACAGATGCCGGGCACTTGGAAAATGATGCTGATGAAGGTGAGGACAAAATAGCCAAAAAGGCAAAATTGGAACAAATTGAACCCATGGAGGTTGTCCAGAAGTATACCGTGGATTTCCACAACACCCTTCAAAAATTCAATTTTTTACCTCCAAGCATAGAACCTACGGCAACTGGTCATATTATTGAACAGATAGAAATCATTAAAGAAATCCTTGAAAAAGGATACGCCTATGAAATCAATGGTTCTGTTTATTTTGATGTGGTCAAGTTCAATGAAGAAAATGATTATGGCAAGCTAAGTGGAAGGAAGTTGGAGGACATGATTGCCAATACCCGTGAGCTCACCGCACAGGATGAAAAACGAAATCCACAGGATTTTGCACTTTGGAAAAAAGCAGAACCACAACATATTATGAGATGGCCTTCTCCATGGGGTGATGGTTTCCCAGGATGGCATTTGGAGTGTACTGCCATGAGCACCAAATATTTAGGCGAAACCTTTGACATACATGGTGGTGGAATGGACTTAAAATTTCCGCATCATGAATGTGAAATTGCCCAAGCTGAAGCCAGTTCGGGTAAATCTCCGGTAAAATATTGGCTCCATGCCAATATGCTGACCCTCAACGGAAAAAAAATGTCCAAATCAACAGGAAACAACGTTTACCCTGCCGAGATGATCAGCGGAGATAATGATATTCTAAGCAAACCTTATGCCCCTGCAGTTGTACGTTTTTTCATGATGCAAGCCCACTATACCAGCATTTTGGACCTTAGTGACGATGCTCTTCAAGCTTCAGAAAAGGGGTACAATAGGCTAATGGAGGCTTTAAATGGTTTTGATGCAGTAAAAACTGGTCAAGAGTCCAATTTTGATGTGGAAGCATGGCGTCAAAAATGTTATGATGCCATGAATGATGACTTCAATACCCCTATTCTTATTGCACATCTTTTTGATGCCGTAAAACGTATCAATTTAATTAAAGAAGGTAAAGAGAGTATTACCGAAGCGGATAAGACATTGCTCAAAACCACGCTTGAAACCTTTGTGTATGATATCTTGGGCGTTGAGAACCAATCTGCGGTCAAAGATGACTCCAACACCTTGAATGGGGTGATGGAATTATTGATTGAACTGAGAAATGAGGCCCGCTCCAATAAGGATTTTGCCACATCGGATAAAATCAGGGATGAATTGAATGCCCTTGGGATTCAAATCAAGGATGGTAAGGACGGCACCACTTTTACCTTAAACTAATCAAGACGGGTATTCCTAAATTTTGATTGATATTCCCCCGGAGATACTTGTATCTTTCGTTTGAACAATCGGTTAAAATACGAACGATTCTCAAACCCACACTCCAGATAAATTTCCTTGATTTTTTTGTTGGGGTTTCTTAAAAGTTTAATAGCCAACTTTATCCTTTGATTATTAATATAATCAATGGGCGTCATTCCCAACTCCTCTTTAAAGGTCTTGTAAAAATGTGATTCACTCATACATGCCTTTTTACTCAGCTCTCCTACAGAAAGTGTTTCATGAAGATGAGTGGAAATATGTTCTATTACATAAGCCAATCGATTGGAAGATGCCAATCTAGATGCATTTTCCTCTAAGGTCTTCTTCATATTTCCTTGAAGAATGCGCACAATCAGCTCTTGCAACATGTTGTCCACAAAGAAATCTTTTGACGGGTGATTTTCAGTAAAGAGATACAACAATCTTCTAATAATTCCATGGATACCTGCATCATTGGTAAAATGAAAATTATAATCCATCAGCGCCCATTCAGAAGCATCATTTTTGGGCATGGTTTCATTCATTAAAGCAACAACTCTATTAATTTTTTCTTCAGAAATAGCCATGGCCAAACACCGGGTAGGATTATCTTCATTTGCTTCTGGAAAGTCTATGCACATCATTTCATTTGAAGGTAAAATCAATGATTCCCCAGGTAAAAAATCAAAAGCCTTTTTTTCCCGAAGGTGCATGACCTTCTTACCAATCAACATAGAAGCCAAAACCGGTTGATCAAACTGCAACAATACTTTTTCTACCTGTAAATGGGTTTCAAAAACATGCATTGCAGCATTATTGAGCGTATACGAAGTTTGGTTTTCTACCAAATGCTCCAATTTTCGTTCTCTAAAAAATTTATCTGAAAGCTGCATACGATTAATTACTTCCTAAAGTATTTCACAAATACTTATTAAATATAAAAAATAACGATTCAAAAATTGTTAAAAATTCAAAACAAACAGAATTGTTCATTAGAATAATAGTATACGTCAGATGCTCGGCATACGAAATCAATACTTTTAAAATCAGCTACTTGGACGACTGTGTCCATCACTGCTAAAATTAACTGTAACAAATAAGTATGTATTATGAGCAATGTGCAAACAACGGAGCGCAGTGTTTTGGAAAAACCTGTGTTCAAAAATCAGTATGAAAATTATATTGGAGGAAAGTGGACCGCTCCCACCAAAGGTGAGTATTTTGAAAACATATCCCCAGTTGATGGCAATGCCTTTACCAAAATTGCCAGATCAACATCAGAAGATATTGAAAAAGCAATTGATGCTGCCTGGGAAGCCGCTCCAGAATGGAACAATTCATCAGCTACCTACAGAAGCAACCTTCTTTTGAAGATTGCCAACATCATGGAAGAAAACCTTGAGGTTCTAGCTAGGGCAGAGACTTGGGACAATGGTAAACCTTTGAGAGAAACCCGTGCCGCCGACCTCCCATTGGCCATTGACCATTTCAGATATTTTGCTGGAGTCATCAGAGCTGAAGAAGGTACCGTCAGCGAATTGGATTCCAATACAGTATCCATGAATATTCTGGAGCCTCTTGGTGTAGTCGGTCAAATTATTCCATGGAATTTTCCCTTACTAATGGCCGCTTGGAAAGTGGCTCCCGCCCTTGCAGCCGGTAATTGTGTAATACTTAAACCCGCTGAACAAACCCCTGTGGGCATTTTGGTTTTCATGGAACTTATAGAAGATATCCTTCCCGCTGGAGTGCTCAATATTGTAAATGGATTTGGAGTAGAAGCTGGCAAACCATTGGCATCCAGTCCAAGAATCAACAAAATTGCCTTTACAGGTGAAACCACTACTGGACAATTGATTATGCAGTATGCTTCCAAAAACATCACTCCAGTAACATTGGAACTTGGCGGCAAGTCCCCAAATATTTTCTTTGAAAGTGTTATGGATGCTGATGATGATTTTTTCGACAAATGCTTGGAAGGTGCTGTGATGTATGCCCTCAACCAAGGAGAAGTATGTACCTGTCCATCAAGAATGTTGGTACAAGAAAGCATCTATGACAAATTCATGGAACGGGTTGTAGAACGCACCAATGCCATTAAACTAGGTCACCCTCTTGACCCAGATACTATGATGGGCGCCCAAGCATCAAACGACCAATATGAAAAAATACTGAACTACATCAATATTGGTATAGAGGAAGGTTGTGAAGTACTAGCTGGAGGCGAAGCAGCTTATAATGAAGGACTGGAAGGCGGTTATTACATTCAACCCACCATTTTGAAAGGAAATAACAAAATGAGAGTGTTCCAAGAGGAAATTTTTGGACCTGTGGTCTGTGTTACCACTTTTAAAGATGAGGCAGAAGCTTTGGAAATTGCCAACGACACCCTTTATGGCCTGGGTGCAGGAGTTTGGACTCGAGATATGCATCAGGCCTACAAGATTTCGAGAAGTGTTGAAGCTGGACGTGTTTGGGTGAATTGTTATCATGCCTATCCGGCCCACGCCCCTTTTGGAGGTTACAAAAAATCAGGTATTGGTAGAGAAACCCATAAAATGATGCTCAATCATTACAGACAGACCAAAAACATGTTGATTTCCTATGATAAAAATCCCCTAGGCTTTTTCTAAAATTAGAAGATTATGATAAAACGTGTTTTGGTTTCGGAACGGGCAATTAAAATTATTGATCAACTTAAGGAACGCCATGGGGAACTTATGTTCCATCAAAGTGGAGGGTGTTGTGACGGATCATCACCCATGTGCTTTCCCAAAGGAGAGCTTATGCTCAATGAAACTGATATATGGCTAGGCGCTATCCATGGTTGTGATTTTTACATGAGCAAGGACCAATTTGAATATTGGCAACATACGCAGCTTACTGTGGACATCACTACTGGGCGAGGCTCAAGCTTTAGCTTGGAAATACCCATGGGAATACGTTTTATTATAAAATCAAGAATCTACAAGGAGGAAGAGCTGGATAATTTGGAACCTGTTCATCCAGCTACCCAACAAATTTAGAGTAAGGCCTCGACTAAAATCGGGGCTTTTTTATACCTTGCATAGGATTACCTATGGCTATGATAAAACGAATTTTAATTGCCCCATTTGTGTTTTTGGTAAGGGCCTACCAACTGCTCATCTCTCCCTATACCCCTGCTACCTGTAGATATTCCCCTACCTGTTCCGCTTATACTTTGGAAGCACTTAAAAAACATGGTCTATTTAAAGGAGGGTGGTTGTCCATCAAACGGATTCTTAGTTGTCATCCCTGGGGAGGAAGTGGTTACGACCCAGTCCCCTGATAAGAAAACCAACCTTTATTTTATCTCAAATCTAACATCTAAAAATGTAGCGGTCTAACATCTTTGGTTATCTTAGTCCAAAAATTTAGCAGATGTATTTTCTTGGCTTTAATTGGAACCCGGAGGGCACCTTGTTCAAATTGGGTTTCTTACAGATAAAATACTACAATTTACTATGGATTGCTGCCTTTGTGCTTGGTTGGTTCATTATGAAACGAATCTTCCAAAATGAGAAAAAATCCATGGAAAAACTGGATTCTCTTTTCATCTATACTGTAGTTTCCATAATGCTCGGTGCACGTTTAGGTCATGTTTTCTTCTACGATTGGGATTATTACCAAAATCATTTAGTGGAAATTTTGCTGCCGATAAGGGAAAGTGCCGATAGTACTTTATTTGGCTTCATAAATGGATACGAGTTTACCGGATTCACAGGACTTGCCAGCCATGGTGCC
The DNA here is from genome assembly GCF_013090115.1 of Flagellimonas amphidinii. Taxonomy (GTDB): domain Bacteria; phylum Bacteroidota; class Bacteroidia; order Flavobacteriales; family Flavobacteriaceae; genus Flagellimonas; species Flagellimonas amphidinii. The sequence continues at coordinate 49,206 of NZ_JABFNN010000045.1, read as the reverse complement.
ACTATTGCCGCAATTATTGGAATGTGGCTGTATTGTCGCAAATGGAAAGATATTAAAATACTTTGGTTGTTGGACCGATTGGTGGTTCCTTCGGCTATTGGAGCTTGCTTTGTTAGATTGGGCAACTTTTTCAATTCCGAAATCAACGGAAAAGAAGTTAAAGAATCCTTTTTTATGGCCACTAGGTTTATAAGAGATTCTGATGACATGCCATCGTATAAAGCAATGGCTCTGACTGGAGAAAAAACTGAAAATGCTGCATACAAAGCCATTGAACATAACCCAGAATTTGCCAATATTTTAGAATCCATCCCTTTTAGGCATCCTGCTCAGCTATACGAAGCCATATGTTATGTTTTTGTTTTTGTTACACTTTACTTTTTATATTGGAAAACTGATAAAAAAGATAAACCAGGGTATCTTTTTGGGCTATTTATGGTGTTTTTGTTCGCAATCCGTTTTGTTATAGAACACTTTAAAAAGAGTCAAGGTGGTTTTGAGGAATCCCTAGGACTCCTCTCCACAGGTCAATGGTTAAGTATTCCCATGATTCTTATAGGGTTATATTTTATGTTCAGGCCTACACCAAAAGGTTCGGCAGCATGAGAAATATTACTTGTGCAGTATTTCTTGTTTTGTTGTTGACTTCCTGTAAAAACGAGGTCAAGAAGGAAATCAAGACTGAAGCAATTACCTTTACCAAAGAAGGTAGTTTGACCATCATGCAATCTGAAACGGATTCTGTTCTAGTTCAATTTGATATAGAAATTGCAGAATCTGATTATGAAACGCAGACTGGATTGATGTATCGGGAGTCTATGGAGGAAAATCAAGGCATGCTGTTCATTTTTCCAGATGTGGCCATGCATTCTTTCTATATGAAAAATACCCAAATCCCCTTGGACATCATCTACATTGATGAAAATCAAAAAATTGCCAGTTTTCAAAAAAATGCCAAGCCATTTGATGAAAGTGGACTTTCATCCCAAGTACCTGTAAAATATGTCCTAGAAATCAATGCCGGACTTTCTGATGCAAAAGGGATTCAAATTGGTGATCGTATTTCTTTTACCAAAAACTAATGCCCAAATACCTTCTTGAAAATCAAAGTTCGGAACGTTTGTTATTCCGAAAAATACAAGCTTCAGATTTTGAGACTTGGCTTCCCTTTTATCACAATCCGAAATCCACACAATTTTGGGAGGGGCTTCCCACTGACCCTAAAGAAGCCTGCGAAATACAATTTTCCAGAATTTTTGAACGCTATGAAAAGGATTTGGGAGGAATGAATGCCTTAACACTAAAAACCACCGGGGAATTGGTCGGAATCTGTGGACTTTTAGTTCAAATTGTAGACGGAATTGAAGAATTGGAAATCGGCTATTCCGTTTTGCCCAAATTCTGGCTACAAGGTTTTGCCATAGAAGCTGCCCAAAAGTGCAAAACCTATGCTTTTGAACAAAATTTCACCAAATCCCTGATTTCCATCATCCATATAGACAATGTCCCTTCTCAGAAAGTTGCCTTAAAAAATGGCATGCATTTGGACAAAACGACCAATTACAAAGACAATCCTGTTCATATTTTTAGGGTGAATCAAGGATAATATTTATTTTCCGCCATAAATAATCCTCCAACGACAACTTCAATGGATAAACCAATAAACATTGCTGTTCTAACCACCAATACATCCCATGTAACTAGGTTTGTGCAAAACCTGTTTGAAAAAAATGAAATCAAAGGTTTTGAGGCTCTGCAAGAAAAAACAGGCTTACTTTTTTCTAAATCTGAAATTGTCCGCTACATGGATGAAGAAGAGCGTCATGACATCAAGGTACTTACTCAAAATACGCAACAGTCCTTAAAATCCATGAGCAGCGGCGAGCAAAAAAAGGCACTTCTCCAACATTTACGGGAGCAAAACCCAGATTATCTGGTTTTGGTCAACCCTTTTGATAATCTGGATTTAGCTTCTCAAATCAACTTAAAAGAAGAGTTATGCCTGCTTTCCAAGGATACTATTTTGGTACAATTGGTAAGTCGTTTAGATGATATTTTACCCGTGACCACTGATTTTTTCAGTTTGGACCAAAATGAATTGATCAGTTATTCTTCACATGAAGCCTTTTTGGAATCCAATACGATGGACTCTTCCCCATTTAGCAGTATTATTCCAAGACCCATTGAACCATTGGAAATAGACTTCCCTGAGTTGGTAAATTTTAAAAAAGTCTCTGTAAGTTTTGAAGGACGTCAAGTGCTGGACAATATCAATTGGACTGTAAAAAAAGGGGAGTTTTGGCAATTGATAGGCCCCAATGGCAGCGGAAAGACCACTTTGCTTTCCATGGTAACCGGGGACAGCCATAAGGGATACGGACAAGATCTTACGCTTTTTGGCAAAAAGAAGGGAAGTGGTGAGAGTATTTGGGAACTGAAGCAAAACATTGGTTACTTTACCCCTGCCATGATGGATAAATTTGGGGGCTATCACACCCTTGAGCACATGATCATCTCGGGACTTTATGACTCCATCGGGCTATATGTGCTACCTACAGAAATTGAAAAACGCTTGGCTAATCAATGGCTGGACGTGCTACAATTCACTTCAAGAAAAAATACATTGTTCCGAGAACTCAATGCAGGTGAAAAAAGACTGCTAATGACGGCAAGGGCCATGATAAAATACCCTCCCCTGTTAATTTTGGACGAACCGACTGCGGGTTTGGATGATGCGGGAGCTGCTTTGTTTGTATCCCTGGTCAATAAGATTGCGCAAGAAACAGATAGCGCCATTATCTTTGTGTCACATAGAAATGAAGTTGGGCTACACCCCCACTTCAATTTTGTTTTGGAAATGAAAGAAAGCGGTTCCATAGGAAAATCATCCTATAATGACAATCAATAAAGCCACAATATCAGATGCAGTGACCATAGCACTTTTAGGCAGGTTTACCTTTACGGAAACCTTTGGACATCTTTTTAGTGACAAAACTGATCTACTGAACTACTTTGAGCAAACATTCAATGTGGAAAAGCTTTCAAAAAGCATCGAAAAACCCAACAATCTGTATTGGCTGGCATCTATCAATGGGCTGCCCGTGGGTTATGCCAAACTTAAACTAGACTCACCTTCTTCTTTTATTGATTCTAACAGTATTTGTCAATTACAAAAAATATATGTCTTAAAGGACTTTTTAGCACAAAAAGTAGGGTTGGCACTTCAAAATAAACTCCTGGAAAAGGCCAATGATTTAGGGTTCAAAAAAATATGGCTATCCGTTTTAAAAGAAAACCTAAGGGCCATTACTTTCTACGAAAAAAATGGCTTTACTGCTATTGGCAATCACAACTTCCAAATTGGAAAGGAGCATTTTGACTTTCAAGCCATGTCCAAAAATCTTTAGAGATATAACAAAAGTGCCAAGCATACACATTGTCCTTAAACAATCGATTGCTTACCTTTAAAGAGCTAACATCCAACAACTATGTATCGTCAACTTCTTTTGGCAGCATCCCTGCTGTCTTTCACGCTGCTTTGTGCACAAAATCAACTTAAAATCAATGACAAAGGGTATTTTGAAATGCCCGGACTCAATGTAACCGTTTTTAGCGATATCTATCCAGATGGACATCAAACAGGAGTTACGGTCATTCAACATGGGAGTCGTGTAGCTGCCAATGGAGATTTAAGACTTGAGGCTTCACCTGGGCAATGGTCACCTGTTCCTAAAGGAGGCAAACTCTCCATTGATGAGGAGAACCAAACCATAAAGCAACGCTTATGGTATCCAGATAGCACAAAAAATAAGAAAGGATTCAATCCCATTGATTATCCAGACTTGGTGTTTTCTTACGATGTGGAAGTCAAAGCAGATAAGGGAAGTAGTTTTTTGGTTTCTGTGAATTTAGATGAGCCATTACCCGAAGAATGGATTGGCAAAGTAGGTTTCAATTTTGAAATATTCCCATCAGAGTTTTTTGGAAAAAGTTGGATCATGGATGCTGCGCACGGTATTTTTTATCAGCAACCCAACGGACCTATCATTTCAGAAGATGGTGAACATCTTGGAGCGGTTTTGGCTTCAGGCAAAAAGTTGACCATTGCGCCGGAAACGGATCTGCAGCGAATGACCATCGTTTCCCAAACTGGAACAATGGATTTTCTAGATGGCAGAACCAACCATAACAACGGATGGTTCATCGTCCGCGAAAAAGTGAAATCAGGAGCTACAAAAAATGCTGTTCAATGGAAAATTACCCCCAACGCAATTTCTACATGGCAGTATCAGCCTGTAATTCAAGTTTCTCAATTGGGTTACCATATTGATCAAGAAAAAAAGGCCATTATCGAAATGGATGCCAATGTTTCTGATATGCATGAAATGCATTTGTTCAAATTGGCAGAAAGTGGAAAAACTTTGGTAAAATCGGACACTCCAAAATCTTGGGGCAACTTCTTACGGTACAAATACGGTACTTTCGATTTTAGCGAAATCAATACCCCAGGAATGTATATGTTAAGCTACGGAACTGTTGAAACCCACCCTTTCAAGATTGGCAAAGATGTGTATGATCGGCATGCATGGCAGCCTGTGCTCGAGTATTACCTACCAGTGCAGATGTGCCATATGAGGGTTAATGAGAAATATAGGGTTTGGCATGACTACAGTCATTTGGACGACGCCCGCATGGCTCCAACAGACTATAATCATTTTGATGGATATGTACAAGGCAGTTCCACCCTAACCAAATATAAATCAGGGGAAACTGTCCCGGGATTGAACAGTGGGGGTTGGCATGATGCCGGGGATTATGACCTCAGAGTAGAATCCCAGGTAGGAACCATTTGGAATCTTGCATTGATGATCGAGGAATTTGGGCTAGACTACGATGCCACTTTTATAGATGCCAAGAACAAACTGGTTGAAATACACCAACCCGATGGGAAATCTGATGCAATACAACAAATTGAACACGGCTTGGCCTCCGTACTTGGTGGATATCGCTCCTTGGGGAGATTGTATCGGGGCATTATCTGCCCAACATTACGCCAATATGTGATGTTGGGTGACGCATCCTCCATGACAGACAACCTTATATATGATCCGACATTGGAAGAAGGGACAAAAACAGCAACCAGCTCTTCCTTAAAGGATGACCGATGGGTATTTACAGAGGAAGATCCGTTTCGTGAACTTCACGCAGTAGCCGGTTTGGCAGCTGCCTCAAGAGTATTGAAAAGCTCGAACCCAAGTTTATCTGCAGAAGCTTTGAATGCAGCAATATCAATTTACAACAATGCCAAACTTAATGATAGAACCGATGCTTCCAAAATCATTGCCCTTTCCGAATTGTTATTGGCGACGGATGATACCACATATACTGATATGCTTCTGGAAAGTCAAGAAAAAGTAGTTGCAAATTTTGAGCGTTGCGGTTGGGCCTTGGGTAGGGTAATGTACAAGATAAAAGACAAAAAATTCCATAAAAAAATTGAAGAAGCTGTGGTAGCTTATCAAACGAAGCTTGAGGAAGAACAAAAGATGGATTCACCCTATGGAGTTCCCTATAAACCCAATATTTGGGGAGCCGGTTGGAATATACAACGATTTGGTGTGGAAAAATACTTCTTGCACAAAGGTTGGTCGAAACAGTTTAGTTCTGACTTTTTTATCAACTCTCTAAATTTTGTATTAGGAGTGCATCCTGGTATCAATACCCAGTCCTTTGCTTCTGGAGTAGGCTCAAATTCTGTAACAGTGGCGTATGGGGTAAACAGGGCGGATTGGTCTTTTATTCCAGGAGGAGTTGCATCAGGAACGGCATTGATTCGCCCAGACTTGCCTGAACTCAAAATCTGGCCCTTTTTCTGGCAACAAACTGAGTATGTCATGGGAGGTGGCTCCACCAATTATATGTTCTTGGTATTGGCCGTGAACGATTATTTTAAGAAAACCAATCCGTAATAATTGTACTCTAAAATGTTTAAAATAAAAAAGCCGACCATAAATGGTCGGCTTTTTACTATAATTCTAAAAATAGGTTATGCTGTTTCAGCAGGTGCTATTTTCTTTTTCAAACTATCAAACATAATTGGAGTTGCAATAAATACCGAAGAATAAGTACCTATCAAAACACCGACAATCATAGCAAACATGAACCCTCTTAGACTTTCTCCACCGAAAATAAAGATGGCCAAAAGTACAATCAAGGTGGTCAATGAAGTGTTTAATGTACGACTCAAAGTACTGTTCAATGCTTGATTTATGTTTTCTCCATTTTTCCAGCCTTTTAGGTTGACTATCTCACGGATACGGTCAAAAACAACCACGGTATCGTTCAAGGAATACCCAATAACTGTCAAAATTGCAGCGATAAAGGCTTGGTCAATTTCCATGTTGAAAGGCATAATCTTGCCAGTCAGAGAGAAAATCCCCAACACAATCATTACATCGTGGAATACCGCAATAACAGCTCCTAAAGAGAACTGCCATTTTCTAAATCGCAGTAAAATATATAGGAAAACTACTGCCAGTGATCCCAAAATGGCCAAAAAGGCATTATTTTTAATATCATCAGCAATGGTTGGCCCTACTTTTACAGATTGTAAAATTCCAATGGATTTTTCTGAAGCTCCTACAGTGAAATCTTCAAAAGAAGTTCCATCTGGCAAGTATTTTTGAAGCGAAGTATACAATTTGGTCTGAATCTCGTTATCAACTTCAATTCCTTCCACATCCACTTTATAAGGAGTGGTTACTTTAATTTGATTAGCTTCCCCAAAAGTTTTTACGTTGGTCCCGCTACCAAAAACCGTGTTTAATTCCGATGCAATCTCAGATGGATTAACGGCTTTCTCAAAGCGAACTTGATAGGAACGTCCTCCCACAAAATCAACCCCTTGTTGTAATCCGCTGGTGAACAATGAAAAGACACTCACACCTACCAAAATAGCAGAAACCACATAGGCTATTTTACGTTTGCCCAAGAAATTGATATTCATGTTAGTGAAAAGGTTCTTGGTGATTGCCGTAGAGAAATCCAATCTTCTTCCTTTTTTGGACAAATACGTATCAATCATCAATCTAGTTACGAAAATGGCCGTAAACAAAGAAGTAACAATACCTATCAATAATGTAGTGGCAAAACCTTTAATCGGCCCTGAACCAAAAATGAACAGGATAATCGCAGTAAGGCCCGTTGTAATGTTGGCATCCAAAATAGAGGACAAAGCATTGCTAAAACCATCAGCTACAGCTTGTGCCTTACCTTTTCCTCGTGCCAATTCTTCCTTGATCCGTTCAAAAATAAGTACGTTGGCATCCACAGACATACCTATGGTCAATACAATACCGGCAATACCTGGCAAGGTCAAAACAGCGCCAAGGCTTGTCAATACACCAAAAATCAATAATATATTGAAAATCAAAGCGATATCGGCAAAAATACCAGCCTTACCATAGTAGAAAACCATCCATACCAACACGAATGCCATTGCAATCAAGAAAGACATAAATCCACTATCAATGGCTTCTTGTCCTAAGGAAGGTCCTACCACTTCAGATTGAATGATTTCTGCAGAAGCAGGCAACTTTCCAGCACGCAATACGTTGGCGATATCCTTAGTCTCGTTTACGGTAAAAGTTCCTGTAATTTCGGAACGACCACCAGAAATTGGTCCAGAAGAAACACCAGGTGCCGTATAAACTTTATTATCCAAAACAATGGCAATACCTGTTTGGTTATTGTAGGCATCACCTGTCAACTTTTCCCATTCTTTTGCTCCACGTGTATTCATGGTCATACTCACCGCAGGCTTATTGTACTGGTCAAAAGTATCTTGAGCATCTGAAACAACGTCCCCGCTGATTCTCGGAACAGCATCCCTGTTGGATTTTAACGCATACAATTCTGCTACTTCAGAATCCTTTGCCGGCCTTTCCCACAAGAACTTGGTAAACTGCACATCATTGGGCAGCAATCTTCTGATTTCCGGCATATTCAAATACCCTCCAATTTCAGCAGTATCTGTGACTAAAGCTCTAGCAATTGCATGGCTTCCAGGATTTGCTGGAATCAATTTGCTCAACAAAGGATTAACTTGAGGAGTCAAATCCAAAGAGTCTTGAGCAACATCAGAAAGTAAGGAATCAATTTCTGATTCAGGTGTAGCTGTTTCCTCTTCGACTTGGACAGGCTCCAATATTTCTTTCAATCTTTCATTGGCGCTTACAAAAAAGCTTCCCAAACTTTGGTTCCCTTGTGAATAAGTCTCCCAAAATTCCAATTGGGCCGTACTGGACAATAACTCCTGAGCTCTGGCAATATCACGCGCACCTGGCAATTCTACCAAAATACGCCCAGAATTTCCCTCTCTTTGAATATTAGGTTGGGTAACTCCAAAACCATCAATACGTTCACGAAGCACCTCAAATGCAGAAACAATGGATTCATCAATTTTTTTCCTGATGATAGGTTTTACCTCATCATCTGTCATTTGAAAATTAATGTCATCACTTAAACCTTTGTTTGCAAAAATGTCTGGCGAGGCCAATTTGGTCTCTCCTTTAATAGCATCAAAAGCATCGAAAAACAAATCCAGATAAGTATCCGGGCTATTTTTGGAAGCCTCATCAGCATCAGCCAATGCTTTATTGAAAACTGGGTTTTTAGTATTGTTGGCCAAACCTTTCAAGATATCCTTTACGGAAATCTGTAGGGTAACGTTGATACCTCCCTTAAGGTCCAATCCCTTGTTCAACTCTTTCTTCTTAGCATCATCATAACTGGTGAAGCCCAAAACGGAATTACTTCCAATGGAATCCAAATATGATGTCTCTAAAGCCTCACGCTTAGCCACATAGTCCTCCTCAGCTTCCGAAATTTGGCTGATGGCATAGGTTTCAGCATCCTTTTCCAACTTACTTGCAATGAAAGTATAGGATAGCTGATAAATGCTCACCAATCCAAAAAGGAGCGCGAAAAGCCTTATTAGTCCTTTATTTTGCATTGATTATTAAATTTTTAGATGTTTTCTTAAACAGCGTGCAAATATATCATTTCCCTCAAGATTTGCCAATAGAAATTGCGGGAATTGCAACTGAAAACCATCGTGATAGCATAAAACAAAAATGCCACTTCCTAGGAAGTGGCATTTTGTCAACTATTTATGTTGGTTTACAATTGCAGTAATCCGTTGGTTTTCTTAACCCCTTCGGCACTTTCCTGCATTTTTGCTTTTTCGGCATCGCTGAGTTCAATTTCAACTACTTTTTCGATACCATTTCTACCCAAAATCACGGGAACTCCGATACAAATATCATCAAGTCCGTACTCTCCTTCCAATAGAGAGGAGCATGGAAACATTTTTTTCTGATCGCAAGCGATGGCCTGTACCAATCCTGAAACTGCTGCTCCTGGTGCATACCAAGCACTGGTTCCCAATAACTTGGTCAATGTGGCTCCACCTACTTTAGTCTCTTGCACAACGTAATCCAACTTTTCTTCTGGCAAGAATTCAGAAACTTTTACGCTGTTTCTGGTAGCATGTCCAATCAATGGCACCATTCCCTTGTCACTATGTCCTCCGATTACCATACCGTCTATATCGGATATTGGAGCCCCCAAAGCTTCTGCCAGTCTATATTTGAAACGGGCACTGTCCAATGCTCCTCCCATACCAATAATTCTATGCTTTGGCAAACCAGTGGTCTTGTGCACCAAATATGTCATGGTATCCATAGGATTGCTCACTACAATAATGATAGTGTTTGGAGAATGTTCCAGCAAACTGGAAGATACCGTTTTTACAATTCCTGCGTTGATTCCTATAAGTTCTTCCCGGGTCATACCAGGTTTACGGGGAATACCCGAAGTAATCACAGCGATATCACTATTTGCAGTCTTGGCATAGTCACTGGTAGATCCTGTGATTTTGGTATCAAAACCATTCAAGGATGCCGTTTGCATCAAATCCATGGCCTTACCTTCGGCATAACCTTCCTTGATGTCCAGAAGTACTACTTCTGAAGCAAAATTTTTCATGGCGATATACTCAGCGCAGCTTGCCCCAACTGCACCTGCTCCTACTACGGTTACTTTCATTTTTATAGGTTTAAATTTTAATCGATCAAAAATAAGGCATTTACAAGAGATAAAACCTGACTTTTACCCATTTTGACCCCAGTTTTACAAAGAAATCACATAAAAGTGCATCTATGGCAGAAATACAGTTTCTTCCGAAGAAAAAATCACTTTATACATATCATCGATTTTAAAACAATAAAATGTTGTGAAATGCCGTTATAATAGTCCCAAAATCTGTTTTAACCTACTTAACTATGAAAAAGTTCTTTTCATTGTTGTCCATTGTATCTATAATTGCAATCAGCAACTGTACCAGTATTCCAGAGAACAACGACCCTATTTTAGGTATCTGGGCAAAAAGCGAATCTTCAACAAACGACAACAAAAATGCGGACATTACCCGTGAGGAATGGATCTTTAATGATGTATATCTGGGTAGATACCAAAATTATTCAAATTCTAAATTAGTTTTTTACACCGACTTTAAATGGTCTGAAGAAAATGGAGTGTACACCATTACTTATGGTGATTCCCAAGTTTCTGATGTAACCGTAAGTCTGGAGCAAAATAACGACCCCGAAACTTTGACCCTGGGAAATGGTTCGGTCTTCGCCACCAGGGAGTAGGAAGACCCACTTATGAAAATAAAAGGCCCCAACTATGTTGGGGCCTTTTTAGTATGGTTGGTTAGTTCAATTTATTATCTAAAACCGAAGTGCATACCAAAAGTAAAGGTGTTGAACTCGGAAATATTGTACTCAGCATTTAATCTAAAAAAGCCCAACTTTATTTTGGTTCCAAGATTTGCAGAAACTCCACTGGCATCAGTTGCAACCGTAAAAGGATCTGTATAGGTGGCCTGCACAGGGCCAGAAGTTACCTCGTATGTTCCCAAAAGGTCAATGTCTGACTTTCCTGTAATGTATCCTATTCCTCCATAAAAATTGATAACTGGAATTTTTCTGGTTGAAACCACAGCGCTAAAATTCCAAGTCTTGAAAGAAGCATCCAGTTTTTGGTCACTTCCATCAATAGTACTGGAATCTGTAAAATCATATTCCCCTGAAAGGTTGGTATATCCAATAACTGCAGAAATTGCAACAGGAAGCAGTTTATCCGCCGGAAGTAGTTTGGTAAATTCATATTGTAGACCTGCTCCAAAAAGTCCCAACTCTGCATCATCATCAAACTTAATTTTAGGCAGGAAACGTGCTTTTACTTCCAATCCTTTGACCAATCCAACACTTCCTTGGATATAACCTGATGGAACAAAACTCAAGTCGTCACCAAGCCCAGTCGGAAGTTCAAATTCCTCACGAAACACACCCTCTCCAACAAAAACATTAACACCTTCAATATCACCCAAAGCAGTGGAAACTTGCCTCGCTTGACCTGGATTATCCACGAAATCTAGATTTTCATAGTCATTAGGGTCAAGAATGAAGGTCTTCTTCTCGTCTTTGTTCTTAAACCCTGTTATATTTCCCACAATAGAGATTTCAAAACCTCCAAGTGGTTTAGCGTCGGCAGTATTGTACCATCCATTGGAGATACTATACATTGCCGCTTCGGATACCGGCGCTAAGTATGCGTTGGCAAAACGCTCTGCATCATTTAGTCCCGAAACAAATAGGTCATTCAAATCTTGCGACTTACCCATAGTGATGGATAATAACGCTAGTAAAGGAATTATTCTTTTCATTTTTGAGAATTTTTCCTAAAACTAAAAAACTCGCCCTTTTGGAGCGAGTTTTTGTTGTGAACAGTCATTATCTATGCGTCTATGTTCGCGTAGACGGCATTTTTCTCTATAAATTCTCGTCTAGGTGGTACTTCATCACCCATTAACATCGAGAAGATTCGGTCTGATTCTGTAGCATTTTCAATGCTCACTTGTCGTAACGTTCTAAACTCTGGGTTCATGGTGGTATCCCAAAGTTGTTCGGCATTCATTTCTCCCAAACCTTTGTAACGTTGTATGCTTGCACCACCTTTCATGGATTCCACAATCTCATCACGTTCTGCATCATTCCATGCGTACCTTCTTTTTGTTCCTTTCTTTACAAGGTACAACGGCGGCGTGGCAATGTAAACGTGACCGTTTTCTATCAATTCTCGCATATATCGGAAGAAAAAGGTGAGTATCAAGGTCTCAATATGACTACCATCCACATCAGCATCACACATGATGACAACCTTATGGTATCTTAATTTCTCCAGATTAAGTGCTTTGCTGTCCTCTTCGGTACCAATAGTAACCCCTAGCGCAGTATACATGTTTTTGATTTCTTCATTTTCAAAAACCTTGTGCTGCATGGCTTTTTCCACATTCAATATTTTACCTCTAAGTGGCAAAATAGCCTGGAAGTTACGGTCACGACCCATTTTGGCCGTACCACCCGCAGAATCCCCCTCAACCAAGAAAATTTCACAGTTTTCTGGGTCTTGATCGGAACAATCGGACAATTTCCCTGGAAGTCCGCCACCGGTCATCGGGTTTTTTCGTTGAACCATCTCACGTGCCTTGGCAGCAGCATGTCTGGCTTGAGCAGCCAGTTTCACTTTTTCAACGATTTGCTTGGCGTCATCTGGGTGTTCTTCCAAATAATCGGTCAACATCTCAGAAACAGCTTGACTTACCGCACTGGTCACCTCACGGTTACCGAGTTTGGTCTTGGTCTGACCTTCAAACTGAGGCTCAGCCACTTTTACAGAAACTATAGCTGTAAGGCCTTCACGAAAATCGTCTCCGGATATCTCAAATTTTACTTTATCCAGCATTCCGGAGTTATCCGCATACTTTTTCAAAGTAGTTGTAAGTCCCCTTCTAAAACCGGACAGATGCGTACCTCCTTCGTGGGTATTGATATTGTTTACATAGGAATGTAGATTTTCAGTATATCCGGTGTTATAGACCATAGCCACCTCAACAGGAATACCGTTTTTCTCGCCTTCCATAGAAATGACACTTTGAATCAAGGGCTCTCTATTGCCATCCAGAAAACGGATAAATTCCTTCAATCCCTGTTCAGAATAGAAAGTTTCACCTATGAATTCCCCTTTTTCGTCTTTATTACGTTTATCCGTAAGCTTTATGGTCACGCCTTTGTTCAAATAGGACAGCTCTCGCATCCTATTGGCAAGGGTATCATAACTATATTCTGTTGTTTGGGTAAAGATGGTCTCATCAGGAATAAAAGTAACCTCCGTACCTGTTTCCTTGCTATCTCCAATACTTTTTACAGGATACAAGGTCTTACCTCGTTCATATTCCTGTTCCCATATTTTTCCATCTCTATGAACCGTAGCCTTTAGATGGCTGGAAAGTGCATTTACACAGGAAACCCCAACACCATGGAGTCCACCAGAAACCTTATAGGAATCTTTATCGAACTTTCCACCAGCACCAATTTTGGTCATTACCACTTCCAAAGCAGAAACCCCCTCTTTTTTGTGCAATCCAACAGGAATACCCCTACCGTTATCTTTAGTAGTAATGGAGTTATCCTCATTGATGGTTACCTCAATGGTATCACAGTAGCCCCCCATGGCCTCATCGATGGAATTATCTACCACCTCGTACACCAAATGGTGCAATCCTCTGACACCTACATCTCCAATATACATGGAAGGGCGCATACGCACGTGCTCCATACCCTCAAGGGCCTGAATACTATCCGCTGAATATTGGTTTTTCTTAGCTTCTTCGCTCATATATTTTAAATATTTGCCTTGAAATTTTCAAATCTTACAAATATAAGAAATCCCTAGTGAAATTAGGTGGTTGGAGCCCTTCTGAAGGTTCAAGTTATCAACAAAAACATGTGGAAAAACCAGGCCGGTAATTCAGCTGGTTTATACTCCCTCCCACATAACAAAAAGCCCCTACACGTAGGGGCTTTTCCGACTAATTGAAAATGAAACAAAACGTCATCTTCCTGCTCTAAAAATTAAACACTGGTTGGTTATTTGATATAAGCATCTTCATGCACGTTGGCAACAGCCCTTCCAGAAGGGTCGTTCATGTTTTTAAATGCTTCGTCCCACTCCAGTGCTATTTTGGTGCTACAGGCCACGGATGGCTCTTGCGGAACACTTAATGCTGCAGCATCCGAAGGAAAATGACCTTCAAAAATGGAACGGTAATAATATTCTTCTTTTGTTGTTGGTGTTTGTATTGGGAATTTGAAGTGCGCATTTTTCAATTGTTCATCACTAACCTCTTTTTCCACCAATTCTTTTAGAGTGTCTATCCAACTATACCCAACCCCATCAGAAAATTGTTCTTTTTGTCTCCAAGCTACACTTTCGGGCAAGTAAGATTCAAATGCTTTGCGAACCACCCATTTTTCCATACGTTCTCCATTGATCATTTTATCTTTTGGGTTGATGCTCATGGCCACATCCATAAATTCTTTGTCCAAAAATGGAACACGCCCTTCAATTCCCCAAGCTGCCAAAGATTTATTGGCCCTAAGACAATCGTACATATGCAATTTATCCAGTTTTCTCACCGTTTCTTCATGGAAATCCTTTGGACTTGGCGCCTTATGGAAATAGAGGTATCCACCGAAAAGCTCGTCTGCACCTTCACCTGAGAGCACCATCTTAATCCCCATGGACTTGATCACCCTTGCCATTAGATACATAGGCGTAGAGGCCCTAATAGTGGTTATGTCATAGGTTTCCAAGTTATAGATAACATCTTTGATGGCATCCAAGCCTTCTTGGATGGTAAATTTTATTTCATGGTGAATTGTTCCGATGTGATCCGCAACTTTTTGGGCAGCTGCCAAATCAGGAGAACCTTCCAATCCAACTGAAAAGGAATGTAATTGCGGCCACCAAGCTTCCTTGGTGTCTCCAGACTCAATCCGCATTTGCGAATACTTTTTTGCTACTGCTGAAGTTACTGAAGAATCCAATCCACCTGAAAGCAGTACTCCATAGGGAACATCAGACATTAATTGACGGTGAACGGCAGCCTCCAAAGCATCTTTGATTGCTTCAATACTGGTTTCATTTTCCTTAACGGCATCATACTCCATCCAGTCTCTTTTATACCATCTTTTAAACTCTCCATCCGGACTATGCAAATAATGTCCGGGAGGAAAAAGCTCAATTTTGGCACAAGTGCCTTCCAATGCTTTCAACTCTGAAGCCACATAAAAAGTTCCATTTTTATCCCAACCAATATAGAGAGGAATAATACCCATATGGTCACGAGCAATAAAATATTCGTCCTTTTCGCTATCGTAAATGGCAAAACCAAAGATTCCATTCAAGTCATCCACAAAGTCAACACCTTTTTCCTGATAAAGTGCCAAAATCACTTCACAATCGGATTGCGTTTTGAATTCATATTTTCCTTCAAATTGTTTTCTTAGCTCTCTATGATTATATATTTCTCCATTTGCGGCCAACACCAGTTTTCCATCTGCACTAAATAGAGGCTGCTTTCCAGAAGCAGGATCCACAATGGCCAAACGCTCATGGGCTAAAATAGCCTTATCATCAGCATAAATTCCACTCCAATCCGGACCACGGTGCCTTACTTTTTTGGACATTTCCAACAACTGCGGCCTTAATACCTCAGTACTTTCCTTTACATCAAACGCACATACAATTCCACACATAATAGTAGTTTATAACAATTTTGATACAAATAACATCTTAAAACCTATAAAGTAAAATACTTTGTTTAAAAACAGTATCAAATTTAAATACTAAATAAGGTTTTTAGAATTAATTGTAATTGACATTAAGTTTTAACACTTCATATTTGAACACATTGTAAGGTTCACAAAATTTAACGTCTCTTTATAAAAACAACACCCAATTACATCCTAGTTTTGGGAAGAACTAAAATCACAATCATGAAAAATGTTTTCTTATTTACTTTTTTAACCTTGGCGTTGGTTTTCTCCACTGAAGCAACCGCCCAAAAATTCAGTGGTCTTGACAAAAGCCCAGCAGACATTGCTTCATACCCTTCTAGTTACAGGGTATCTGACAAGACTGTACGCGTAATTTATAGTCGTCCCCAATTAAAGGGTAGAAGCCTTGCCGAGCTTGCCCCAGATGGTAAAGTTTGGAGAACTGGCGCCAACGAATGCGCAGAGATAACTTTTTATAAAGACGCTACTATTGGTGGTAAAACTGTTAAGGCAGGAACCTATTCCATGTTCACCATTCCAGGAGAAGGTGAATGGACCGTTATTTTGAATAGCAATTTGAACCAATGGGGCGCTTATTCTTATGATAGTGCTGCTGATGTAGCTAGAGTAAATGCTAAAGCCAGTACAGACAGTGAATCATTGGAAGCATTTTCTATTGCTTTTGATGATGATGGCGCTATGGTTATGGGTTGGGGAACCACTCGTGTTTCTTTACCTATCAGCTTGTAAAAACATAATTACAATAGATAAAACGGGCCTTTTAGGCTCGTTTTATTTTACTTGAACACCTCCCACGAAAACCTGCTCTGCCTTTAATACAGGAACACTATCCAAAGGCATTGTCATAATATTATCACTCAGGATTACAAAATCGGCAAGTTTGCCTACTTCTATACTCCCCTTTTCATTTTCTTCAAAATTGGAGTATGCTGCCCAAATGGTCATACCTTTTAGCGTTTCTTCACGAGAAAGGGCATCTTTCATTTGAAAGCCTCCTTCAGGGTATTTTTCCAAATCCTGACGACATACGGAAGCATAAAAAGTAAGGAATGGGCTTACCCTTTCAACGGGAAAGTCAGTTCCCAAGGCAACAACTCCAGCCTTGTCCAATAATTTTTTATAGGCATATGCGCCTTTTACACGTTCGGGCCCTAAACGGTCTTCTGCCCAGTACATATCACTTGTAGCATGTGTAGGTTGTATGGATGGAATTATCCCATTTTCAAAATAGTCAAAGTCATTTTCCGAAACTACTTGGGCATGTTCAACTTTCCATCTCCTATCTTCTTTTCCTTCCAAAGCCTTTTGATATGCCCTCAAGATAACCACATTGGCAGAATCCCCAATGGCATGGGTATTCATTTGATAATCAGACTCTGCAATGCGTTCCGCTATGACCCCAATTTGGTCTACCGGTGTCACCATCGCACCAAAATGCCCATCTTGATCAGAATAGGGAGCTTTTAATGCGGCACCACGGGAACCCAAGGCGCCATCTCCGTAGACTTTTATGGAACGGACATTGAGCTTATCTGTTTTAATGATTCCCTTGTTCAAATAATAATCCAAATTCTCTTTTGAGTTGCTTACCATGGCATAAATCCTAATGGACATATTACCTGCTTGCTGAAGACTATCTATAAGTTCAATGGTATTGCGATTAAGGCCTGCATCATTGACTGTTGTCAGGCCGTAATCAAGACATATTTCCTCAGCATCCTTTAGCGCCTGGATTTGTGTTTTTTTATCAGGTTTTGGGATAACGGCATCTATCATTCTCATGGGACCATCCACCAAAACCCCTATGATCTTGCCCTCCTTTTTTACAATTTCTCCTCCTTCCACTTGTGTTTCAGAAGTAATTCCAGCCAAATCCAATGCTTTTTGATTCACCAAATAGGCATGGCCATCTATTCTCTCCAAGGCCACGGGAGTGTTTGGGAACAATTCATCCAACTTTTCTTTGGTTGGAAATTCCTTGACCTCCCAATCGTTCTGATCCCATCCCCTGCCCAATACAAAGTTGGACGGTCGTTCTTTCTGAAAAGCGACAACTTTATTTAAAATCTCATCATAACTTGTCGTTCCCACCAAATCCACTACTTGTTGATTAAGCCCCAATCCATAAAAATGACAGTGGGCATCAATTAATCCTGGGATTAAAGTCTTCCCTTTGGCATCAATTTGCTGTTTCGATTTGAATTTTTGATAGATATCCGCTGTTTCTTCAACCGCAACAAATTTTCCATCTTTAACAGCCAAACAGCAAGCTTTGGAAAAGTCGGCATCAACCGTGTAAATGTTGGCATTATAGATGATGAAATCTACCTCTTCTTTTGGATTGCATGCTACAAAAAATAAGAGTACCGAAAAACAGAGGAAACATTTTTTCATGACATGAAGGTTTCCTCCAAAAATAGAAAATGTGAATGAAAGGATGTGTGCTAATCGTCCACAAACTCGGTCATCACGAACTCGATTCGGCCATCTTCAAAGTCTTTGGCCTTTATTTTTCCATTGCGAAGTGGTTTGGTATCTCCAACACCCTCCCAAACAATGCGGTCATCATCTATACCCAATTTCTTTAAGTGTAGCGCTACCGCCCTAGCCCTTAAAGAAGACATGAACTTGTGGTATTCTGGGCTTCCGATATTATCAGTATGTCCGGTAATCTTCATTTGCACCTCTGCATTTTCCTTAAGGAATTTGAAGATTTTTTTAATATCCGCCAGTGCTTTTTCATCCAATTCATGCCCTTTTGGTTCAAAAGGATTGTTTTCCAAGACGTAGATTTTGTCCTTTTCGTAATTTACCCTTGGCAATTCTTCCAACACGAAATTATCCAAGTAGTAATATGAGAAATCACTGGATAAAGGGAGCTTTTCTGATTGTAAAAGCTGTGTGTTTTCGTTGGTCGCAAAATTCCCAACTATAATTTGACTTTCAAAACCTTTGGCATCAAATTCAGCAGTTAAGGTAACCCAGCCGTCTTTATCCGCCATTGAATTATTGGCTTTCAACTGTACTTCGTGAAATTCTATACCCTCTTGCAAATCCAGTTTGGATTGGGTCAAGGCAGAACTGTTGGGCATCTTTATTTTTTTATTCGTCAACACGATTGACATATTTTTCAGGGCCAGTTTGGAGGTTTCAGCCAAGCTTACCTGAAAAGAAATTTTATACGGATGTTTTTCACGTAGTTTTTTAGTGGTATTCAATTGAATGTATTCGCGATAATCATTCAGCGCATAAAAATAAAGTCCAACGTAACCTGAACCTTCGGCACTCTTTTGAATCCCTTTAAAATTCGAAGGAATGCTAAAATCCTCTGACCCACATTGGTGAAAATAATCCCCCGAGCTAGAAGTTGGCAAAGAGACATCTTGAAGCAATACATCCATATTAACAATATTGGATGGACATTGATCATGATTTTCGAATCCCGGATTTAAAATCAAGTTTTGTGCAGAAAGTGCTGTGCACAATAACAAACTGAAACTGAAAAAAGAAAATTTACGGTACCCCATTTTAAACTATGTTTATTTAGGTTCCCGCTCATGCATAAAAACGTGTCTTTTGCTATTATATTGCTATACTGCCATATTTACCAGTATTATTTTCACTCCTATTTTCTATACTAAATTCTGATAAAAAGCGTTACATAAGTCCAAATCTTACTGTAATGCGCATAGTAACCGTTATGCTCGTACTGTTCTCTTTTCCTTTTTTGGGAATGAGTCAAAATGTTGTTACGGGGAAAATTATTGATGAATTGGGGCTTCCCATATATTCCGCTACTGTGGAAATCAATAATACCAAGGATATCACCTACACTGATTTTGACGGTGCTTTTACATTGGAAAGCAAAAAAGATTTTCACTGGAAAATAAAGATTAGCTCCAAGGGCTATAAAACTGAAGCTTTCTTTGTATTAAGTGGTGGCAGTGCCGGTGAGATTATTTTGGAATATAATGAGGAAATGAAGAAGTTATTAGAAGGGAAATAAGCAGACTTGCCCATCATCAATCATCCACAAACTCCGTCATCACAAATTCCACACGTCTGTTCTTTCTTCTTGCCTTATCGGTAAAAGTGCTATCCAATGGTATTTTGTTTCCATACCCTTTTGAACTGATACGCTTTTTTTTCAAACCTAAAGCCATTAGATATTTTGCAACGGTATTGGCCCTTTGCTTGGACAATACATTGTTGTATTCATCTGAGCCTAAATCATCTGTATGCCCACTTATTGACACTTGAAGGTTAGGATGTTTCTTTAGGTACTGATACACACTCTTTAGGTTCTTTTTGGCCTTAGGTTGTAAATCAAACTTATCAAAATTAAAATTGACATGATTCAACACATAGACCTCATTGGGTTTATATTCAGGACCCAGATAGGTTAGAGAAATATCATCTATATAGTAATAGGAATAGCCTTCTGGATTACCGGGCATCTTTTTGAACGGCAAATAATGTGTACCTCCATTACTTTTGAAATTACCCAAGACCAGATTACTTTCAAAACCTTTGGCCACTATCTCCAAACTCAGTTCCATCCATTTACTCTTATCATTATAAAAACTGTTTGCCGGAAATTGTTTGGCATGGGTAGCTTTAATACTCTGAGAAGCCAAAGCGGCATTGGAAAGTTGTCTTTTGGTATGAATGGACAATGGTTTTTCAGAAAGAACAGCTCCTAAATCCATAACAGCGCCATCTGATTTTTCTGCAAGACTCAAGGATAGTTTTAGCTCATACCTATGCCCTTTTTCCAGTGTCTCCGTCAAGGGAACCTGAATATATTCTCTATAGTCTTTGGGTGCGAACAAGTAGAGCCCTGCATAAGCACTTCCTTCAAAAGCTTCTTGCTTACCTTTGAAATTCATGGGTATGCCCAACTTTGTTTTACTGCATTCGTTAAAATAATCTGTGGTGCCCAAAGTAGGTGCATTCCAATATTCGGCATCCCTATTTAGGTTGCTCATTTTCACAGGGCACTCTACAAAATCTTCGAATCCACCGTTGCGAACAAGATTTTGGGCACCTGCAGCTGTTACAAACAGTATGAGCGTGAGGTTGGTTAATATGTATTTGAACCGTAATCGCATGATTTCCAATCCACGTGGTTTCCACCAATCCATTGAAAACAATAGGATTGAAGGTCATGTAATAACGATTTCACTAGTATTTTATTGTATTTTCCTACATATCAGAAGTCGAACTTATAGGAAACACCTGCCAATGCTTGAAACCCCTGCACCCTAAAGTTGGTCCAGTGCTGATAGTCATTGTTTGCAATGTTAGAGGCCTTTACAAAAATTGAAAGTTGTTCGTTGAAGTGGTAACCCACATGGGCATTCGCATCAAAAAAACCATCTAAGGTAACTATGGTAGCCGGAAATTCTGAAGGAGTGGCATTTTGGATAGCCTGGGACACTAAATCATCCCGTTCCCCTACATAAAATAGATTGCCTCCCAAGTACCATTTTTCATTAATTTGATAGTCCACAAACAAAGATCCTTTTATAGATGGCAAGTTCCACGCTGGATTATCCGTCTCTGTATCATAGTCATAAAACTCAGCATTCACTCCCAAAGTAAAGTTTCTGTTGATATCGATATTCAACTCTCCAAAAACACCCAAGGTCTTTACATCATCATAAAAGACTTGGAAAGAATTTCCATAGTAATAGCTTTTTTCATCATCCCGAAAAAGGTTTTGCGGGTTCAAAAAGAAGAGTGGTTTACGGTTCTCCGCCGTATAAGAACCTTTAATGTTGTAGCCCACATTGGACAACAATTGCCCTTTCAACCCCAAATAACCTTCATATTGCTGGTCTGTAGGTTGAATGGTCAGCGTTGGGGAAACATATGGGTTTTCATTGACAAAATCATGATATGAATTTTGTTTCAACTGACCTTCTATTCCGCCATAGGCGATAACATTTTCATCCAACAACCGATAAGATGCGGTCACAGCCGGATAGATATAAAAATTGCTGTCACTATTTTCCGTATCCAATCCATACACAAAACTAGCTCCCAGATTCAAGGTCAAATCATCCCGAAGTACCAAAAGACTCGGGGTCACTCCCGCTTGAAACTGACTGTAATTGATTTCACCATCATTGACGGTATTGTTCAGCGATGTGTTTTTAAAATTCCCATTGACAAAATCCAGTTTTGCACCAATGGTCACCAACTCTTCCGTAATGGGCAATTCTATGGTAGGATTGATCACCACTCGATTTTCCCCTGATTCCGATGAATCCCAAAAACGCCTCAACAATATATTTCCTTCCTTAAAAAAGGAATCTTCCAAATGTATATGAGCCTTGGCTTCCGCATTGAAATAGTTTTGCTGTTCATCCATTGCAGCAATAACAGCCTCATCAAAAACACCATTTTCAATGCCGTACCAATTGTACAGTTGATGTTGCAACCCAATATTGGCTCCCCAATCCATATCTCTATCCTTTTTGGCATAGGAAGCATCCAAGTGGGTATTATAAAAATCAGCGTCCAAGGGCGTTGAATCAATAGCACCTCTAGAGGAATGATGGGTTAATCCAAAATCCAAAAGATCCTCTCCACGGTTAAACTCACGACTGGTATAGAAATCCACCAACGCATTATTGTAATTTCCCAAACCTACAGAAGCGTAGGAATTGTACAATGTGGGAGGCGGTGTCTTTTTAACTCTGGATGCCTTGCCTTTGGCCGGCGTGAAAGTGGAAGCCACAGGTACCGAGAATATATTATAATCAATTTCTTTTTTCTGAAGCACAATGGAATCGTTAAGGTTAGGTGCCGATTTAATTTTAAAGGCATCTGAAACGGTCGGGGAATAGGGTTTGACCACCGTGACCGTTTCAGTACCTATATCATCGGTTTCCTGCGCAATTGCAGTTCCTAAAAGGCTCAAAAATAATAGTGAAAATATATGGATGTTCTTTTGCATTGCTCGTGTCAATTTAGTTGCCGTTAGGATCTACAGATGAATTGCTCTGGGCTTCCTTGGCCTTGATCACTGAAAGCTCTCCTTTAGCCTCGGCCACAATCTCTTCGTATTCTGAAAAATTTGAAATCACACTTTCCAAAATATAGGTGGCCTGAAAGGCATCTCCCAAATTGTAAAAGTTTTTGGCCATAATAACCAATCCCTTGCCTCCCCATTCCTTATAGGGTGCATAATCCTTCGCCAACTTTTGTACTGATGTGTTAGACCCTTCAAAGTCTTGATTTTTATTTTTGAAATATGCATCAAAATACCAAGCCTCTGCAGCCAATTCCCCAGTAGCAATCTTTTTCACTTCCTGATAGGCCGTTTCAGCCAAAACTTCATCATTGGTGGCCATGGCAGATCTAGCAATCATAATCTGTGCATCACTTTTAATCCGATTATCAATATTTGTTGCTTGCAATACTTTTTCGGCATAATTGATGGTCTTGCCGTAATCTTTTTGACCATAATAGCCTTTCATGAGGTTAGATTGCGCAAAGGTTCTGTTCTGAACAATTTCCGCACTGTTTTCCAAACGCTCCAAATAGGGTATAGCTTTTTGATAATCCTGTTTTTCCACATAGATTTCGCAGACCCTCGTTAATGCCTGCTCGGTATATTCTCCGCTACCACTACTGGCAACAACCTGATACTTTGGTAAAGCCTCATCTTTCATACCTTTGGAAAAATAGAGCTGCGCCAGATTAAAATTGACCTCCAAGGCATGGATTCCGTTGGGAAATTCCTTCAAATAATCCTCATAGGCGCGCATTGCCGCATCTGATTTACCCTCTACGTATTTTCGTTCAGCGGCTTCAAAACTTGCATTGTCCAATTCAGCATCGGTCACTTCCACAAAATCTAAATTTCTTGCCCAAGCAGCATATTCACTCACCCTGCCTTCATCAACATAAATTAATTTGGCCGTTGCCACCGCTTGTTTGGACTCCTGTGTACTTGGATATTTTTGCACAACTTGCTTTAGCTTATCCAAAGCTTGATCGTTTCTACTGGCATTGTAGTGCACCAACCCCTGCCTTAAAAGCGCCCTAGGAGCAAACTTACTTCTGCTGTATTCTGAAATTAACTGATCATACATTTGCAATCCCATGCTTTCCTGACCAGTTTTAACATAAGTGTTCCCCAGTTCAAAAAAAGCGTCATCCCGTAAGCTCGATTTAGGATAACGTGTCAAAAATTGGTTCAATTCATCAATTTTAGCAGTATTACTCCCCAAAAATCCAGCACACAACGCCTTTTGAAAAGCAGCATACGCCCGCTCTGGACCATTTGTTTTTGAAGCTTCGTCATAAGCCGATTGCGCTTGACGATATTTACTGGTTACAAAATAACTGTCCCCTAACCTTACATATCCATCATTACGTTTTTCTGCTTCAATGGAACTCGATGTAACAACCTTTTTAAAATGTGTGATGGCATTGCCATAGGCCTTCAATTTGAAATAGCAATAGCCCATATTATAATCCAATTCTTGATATTCTTCCATGTGTTGAGCACTCGGCAATCCTTGAAAACGGGTAAAATCAGTTAAAGCATCATCAAAACGATTCATTCTATATTCAGATTCAGCTTTCCAGTACTGCGCTCTAGCTTCAAAATCTTGATTTTCTGCACTTTTTAGCGATTTGGAGAATCGTGCTGCAGCTTCCTCATATTTTCCATCAATGAACAGTTCCACACCACGATAGTACGCTACCTTTTGATACGTTTCCTT
Source organism: Flagellimonas amphidinii (assembly GCF_013090115.1). Classification (GTDB taxonomy): domain Bacteria; phylum Bacteroidota; class Bacteroidia; order Flavobacteriales; family Flavobacteriaceae; genus Flagellimonas; species Flagellimonas amphidinii. Next base: position 24,698 of record NZ_JABFNN010000045.1, on the reverse strand, counting down.
GCTAGCGTAGCCCTTGTTTTCTTCCAAAAGTTGCATGGCCCCTTCAAAATTCTTGGAAGTTATATAAGAATCCACCAAGAGTTCTTGTATCTCCTGTTGATGCTCATCTTTGGGGTATTTTTCCAAATATGCTGCCATTACTTCGGGGACAGGCTCATACGGATTTCCTATTTCATAGCTTAATCTGGCATAATTGAGCAAAGCATCTTTTTGAATCTCCGCACTAAAATCCATTTGCGAAGCATTTCGGAACGCATTTAAGGCTTCGGATTTCTTATCGAGCTTTAAATAGCACTCCGCCAAATGATAATAGGCATTTTGCGAAACACTATTGGTACCGCCAATTATTTTATTGAACTGTTGAATGGCACCTTCAAAATCACCTTGTTTGTAATGACTATAACCCAACAAATAATAATCCGTGTTGCTCATCTTGCCTCTTTTGCCCTTGTATTTTTGCAGATAGGGAATGGCCTCACTGTACTGTTTTAGATTGAAATAACTCTCTCCAATGATTTTATTGAGTTCCGACTTTTCTTTACGGTCAGATTTGGGCAATTGTTTTTTGGCCATGGCAATGGCTTCTTCAAAATTTCCCAGCTTAAAGTTCAGGTCAGCTTGATAATAGGACAGTTTCTCATTGAGTAATTCTGGGTCAGTGATTTGGTCAAATCGAGCGCTTGCTTCATTATAATCATCTTGTTCATAGGCGATATAACCCAAATAGTATTTGGCCTGCGAACCATATTTTGGCGAATTGCTCACCTTGCTTAAATACCGCTCCGCTTGTTTGGGTCGTTTAGAAGCGTATAGAGCATATCCATTATTAAAATTGAATCGTTCTTGATCCGCATTGGACATAGAGGATTCGTCAACTTTTTTGTACCACTTTAATGCATATGGATATTTTCCAGTCTCAAAATAATAATCGGCCACATCCAAAAAAGCTGAATTACGTTTGGTGGAGGTAGGATAACGCTCCACGAAATCCTCCATCATTTTATCAGCACCACGTTGATTTAAACGTATGGCAGCATTGGCAGCATAATATGTGCTGTTGGCCTCAGTTTCATAATTCTTGGTGTTGGCCTTAACTTTTTCAAAAATGGTTTGGGCGGCCTGATATTGCTGATTATTGTAGAGAGCCAGAGCATCTTGAAATGCTTTATCCTCATGTGAATAAATTTGGGTTTCCTGACCGGATAAAATACAAATAATTCCCAAGAAGAAGGGAAAAACAAGGAGGTTCTTTCGATTCATAGTGTTCTACGCTGTTCTCGATTGACTGTTACCATAACGTCAAAATTTAAGCCAAAGTATAATTTCCTTTTAAGAAGAAGAATTTAAAAAGACATTATGAGGTATAATTTTAGAACTTAGTACCTTTACTTTTCAAAGCAACATTATGCCCGAAACTGTCGTAAAACTAAAAGATGCCGCCGTTTTTCAAAACGAGAACCTTATTTTGAACCATATTGACCTAGAGGTGAAGAAAGGGGATTTTGTTTACGTAATAGGTAAAACTGGAAGCGGTAAAAGTAGTTTTATGAAGACCTTATATGCCGATCTTCCCCTAAAGCAAGGCTCAGGAAATGTAGTGGATTTTGATTTGAAGGGACTTCCCGAAAAAGACATCCCTTTTTTACGAAGAAAGTTGGGCATCGTCTTTCAAGATTTTAAGTTGTTGCCCGATCGCAATGTGAACAATAACCTTAGGTTCGTACTCAAAGCTACGGGTTGGACCGATGCATCCAAAATGGATTCTAAAATTGAAGAGGTCTTGGACAAAGTGGACATGAAAACCAAAGGTTTTAAATTTCCGCATGAGCTATCTGGAGGAGAACAACAACGTATAGCAATTGCGCGTGCCCTACTCAACGACCCAGAGCTGATACTAGCTGATGAGCCAACCGGAAATTTAGACCCCCAGACGAGTGTAGAGGTCATGAAGGTCTTGCAGGATATCAATCAAAATGGACGGACCATTATCATGGCCACACACGATTATGCCTTAATTCTGAAATACCCCCATAAAACATTGAAATGTGATGGCAGTAAAGTTTTTGAGGTGATTCAAAAAGCTGTTTAATTCTTTTTGAAAAGCCTCGTTGACAACTATTGAATATTGATTGTAAACCAGCGCTTTAACCACCCCAAAGTTTTTTGTTTCTTTGCCAAAACAAAACTAACATCCCATTTATGGAAATTTTAGGTATTGATATTGGTGGCACTGGAATCAAAGGTGCCTTGGTGAATGCAGAGACAGGAGAAATGTTGACTGAGCGCTTTCGTATCCCCACCCCAAGTTCCAGAAAACCTGAAGAAATGGCTGAAGTGGTCGCCCAAATTGTGAAACACTTCAATTATAGTGGTCCTGTGGGTTGCGGATTTCCTTCTATAGTAAAAAATGGCGTGTGCCTGTCTGAGGGCAATTTGCATCCGAGCTGGGTCGGTGTTAACATTGACGAATTGTTCACCAAGGCAACCGGTAACGAATTCACTGTATTGAACGATGCTGATGCTGCCGGCTACGCATCCATGAATTACGGCATTGGGAAAGGCCAAAAAGGTTTTGTGGTCATGATTACCATTGGTACCGGACTTGGCAGTGGCGCATTCTTCAACGGTGTTCTTATTCCAAATTTTGAATTGGGGCAAATTCCCTATAAAAAATACAAGAAAATTGAAAAATGGGCTGCAGCTTCCGCTAAAGAACGAGAAAATCTTAGTTATGAAAAATGGGGCAAGCGCTTCAACAAATTTCTTAGATTGGTAGAACTTATTGTATCTCCAGACCTTATCATAGTTGGTGGAGGAACTTCAAAAAAATGGAAGGAATTCAACCATTTGATAGCTATTGAAACCAAAGTGGTAAAAGCCGAACTAATGAACCATGCAGGTATCATTGGTGCTGCGGTTGCCTGTCTACGGGAGCAACACCATGGCCATTTGGACTAAAATGAACTAAAATTATCTTATTAGTGAAAAATGACCTTTATGGATTCTTCCATTTTGCCGGGTCACCACAAACCAATAGTCCGAAGATGGCATGCGCCTCCCCATAAAGGTTCCATCCCAAGAAGCACTGGAATCCATTTGCACCAGTAATTTTCCATATCGATCATAGATACTGATCAACAAATCCGGTTCGGTCTCGGAAAATTGTATCAACCACTCATCATTCTTACCATCGCTGTTAGGGGTGAAAAATTTCTGATAATTAAGGATATAGACCATCTGATTGGTATACCCACACCCACTTTTCTCGCGTACATAAACTGTGTACTCCCCTCTTTCAAGATCCGTAAAAATATTACTGTCCTGATAGTTGATTCCATCAATGGAGTATTCATAATCCCCCACACTGGCATTGGACAGGTATACCTCAATGACATTTTCCGATTCTGTCCAATCCTCAATATCAATACTGGTGATTATGGGTGCATTTGCCAGGGAAACCTCAATATCTTGGGTGGTATTGCATAGCAGGCCATTGGTTTCTTGGGTCACCGTTACCCAATAAGATCCAGGTTCGTACAGTATGACAGAGCTGGTAGTTTCCGAAGTAGACCATAAATAAGAATCAAAGTCCGGGCCTGCATCAAGAATTAAGACCTCATCTTCACAGATGACGGCATTTTCATCAATCTCAATGATTGGAGATGCCTGTAAATTTATGGCCACCTGTGCTATTTGGGAGCAATTGTCCGAAGATTCGATACGCACAAACACCTGAGTATCCAACGAGGTCCATTCGTAATTTGATGGTTCATCGATGCCATCGTCCTCCGTTGCACTTTCGGCCCCGCTCTGGGTTGTATAATAGCTATAGATGCAATCGGCACAGGCGGTTATCTCGCTTTCGTACTGGGTAAGGTCCACAATTTCCACGCCATCGTTCAAATCGTCACAAATGATATCTGTTACATCTTGAAAAGCCAGTGTTGGCTCCACAATAGTAATCAAAACAGGTATCCTCACATCGCTTACACAACCGTTTGTTGTCTCCAATGCCCCATAATATGTCTCTCCGTCCACCAGTTCAGTATCGACCCCCAGTTCATTTCCGTCCGTGGCCGCATCATACCACAAAGCATCTCCTGTGACCTCAATATCTGATACGGTGGCATTCTGTGTGGTACAAAATGTTTGTTCCGCCTCTCCCGTCAAAGGCTCTGGGGTCTCCAAAATTTCAATAGTGAACACATCTGAAACGATTCTACAGGAGATAGTGTCTATATTATCGCCACTGGCTATGGAAACACGGAATAGAAAAGTACCTGACTCGCCATCATTGCTAAATATATAGGAAGAAGATGTTTCCCCGGATATATCCGTCCAGGTTACGCCGTTATCGTTGGAATACTGCCATTGATATCGAGGATCCGTATAACCGGATGAAATAGTACTTTCAAAAGTATAGCTCACCGACTCATCTTCACAAATGGTCAAGCTAGTACTGGTCTCGTTTTCTATAGTAGTTGTAATGATCGGACCACAGGGACTAAATGCAATATCGTCCAAAGCAATATCGTTCCCGGGTCTGGCACTGGGCGCAAAGTTCAACATGGTGATGATGACTTCCGTTTCATCTGCCGTAGAAAAATAAAAACCATATTGAATCCATGTAGGTGAAGATGATTGCTCAATATCCCCTGTATTGTAGGAACCCAGAACATTTCCTGATGTATCACTGATGCGAAAGGTCACATCTGGACTGTATTGATCTGTGGTAGAAGTATCCAATACATTCATGACCCAAGCGGAAAACTCGTAAGTGGTATTTGCACATAGTCCCGTTACGGTTTGGGTATAAAATACGCCTTCATCCGCCAATACGGCACTGTTGATGACCATCATGTATCCATTGGTATCGCCTGTATGATCGGTAGTGGTAAACCAATTCCCCTTTAGGCCGCTTGTTGTATTGGCAATGGTATATTCGCCTTCCCCCAACTGACCGGAAGATACATAGGTAAAGGCCGTTACATCTGAACCAAGGGCATCTCCCCTTCCGGTTCCTGATCCAAAATCGATTTCAACTACGGGGTCGCCCAAACTGCCTTCGCACAACTGGGCCTTGAGTCCCAACGTAGAGCAAGTAAGGATAAGTAAGCAGTATAACTGTTTAGTGTGCAATTTTTTATATTCAATTTATTGCACACCAACAACAAATTCAAAACCGCTATACCATATTGAAAAATGTATCTACCAACCCAAAAAAATCATCTACCAAAGTATGTGGGTCCCTTACTTTGCTTTTGTGATTTCCCAAAAAATCATCCAATTTTATTGCGCTTCCGATCTACTTCCTTAAGGAAAATCTTGCGCAACCGAAGATGGTTAGGGGTTACCTCAACATATTCGTCCTTTTGGATGTATTCCAAAGCTTCTTCCAATGAAAACTTAATGGCGGGGACTATTTTGGCCTTATCATCTGCTCCAGCTGATCGCACATTGCTCAGTTTTTTGGTCTTGGTCACATTGATGGTCATATCATCACCTCTGGAGTTTTCACCAATCACCTGTCCTTCATAGATGTCTTCCCCTGGATCAATAAAGAATTTCCCTCTTTCTTGTAATTTATCGATAGAGTAAGGAATCGCTGTTCCATTTTCCATGGATACCAAAGATCCATTTTGTCTTTGGGCAATTTCTCCTTTTAGGGGTTGGTATTCCAAAAATCTGTGCGCCATAATGGCTTCTCCAGCGGTTGCGGTCAATAATTGGTTTCGCAAACCTATAATCCCTCTTGAAGGAATTACGAATTCACAGATCATTCGGGAACCCTTGGCTTCCATACTGGTCATCTCCCCTTTTCTAATGGAAACCATCTCCACAGCCTTACCGGATACTTCCTCAGGTAAATCAATGGTCAATTGCTCTACTGGCTCACATTTTACCCCATCAATTTCTTTAATGATCACCTGGGGCTGACCTATTTGAAGTTCATATCCTTCACGGCGCATGGTTTCAATCAGAACAGAAAGGTGCAATACACCTCTACCAAAAACCATGAACTTATCTGCACTATCTGTTTCTTGTACACGCAGCGCCAAGTTCTTTTCCAGTTCTTTTTCCAGTCTTTCCTTAATATGTCTTGAGGTAACAAATTTACCATCCTTTCCAAAAAACGGGCTATCGTTAATGGTGAACAACATACTCATGGTAGGTTCATCAATAGCAATGGTCTTCAGTTGCTCGGGATTTTCAAAATCGGCTACGGTATCACCTATTTCAAAGCCTTCCATACCCACTATGGCACAAATATCTCCAGCAACTACTTCTTCCACTTTCTGGCGACCCAATCCTTCAAAAGTGAAGAGTTCCTTCACTTTCGTCTTCACAATGCTTCCATCTCTTTTGACCAAGGAAATCTGCTGGTTCGTTTTAAGAGTACCACGTTGCAATCTTCCAATGGCAATTCGTCCAGTAAAAGAAGAAAAATCCAAGGAAGTAATCAGCATTTGTGTGCTTCCCTCTTCTGGCTTGAATTCAGGAACATGCTCAATGACCATATCCAAAAGCGGCTCTATATTCTCTGTTGGTTTTTGCCAGTCCTCACCCATCCAATTGTTCTTCGCTGAGCCATAAACGGTTGGGAAATCCAACTGCCATTCCTCGGCTCCGAGCTCAAACATCAAATCAAAAACCTTTTCATGAACCTCATCCGGGGTACAGTTTTCCTTATCTACCTTGTTGATGACCACACAGGGCTTCAAGCCAAGGTCAATGGCTTTTTGCAATACAAATCGTGTCTGCGGCATGGGTCCTTCAAAGGCGTCCACCAATAAAAGAACTCCATCGGCCATATTGAGGACCCGTTCTACTTCGCCTCCAAAATCGGCGTGGCCAGGGGTATCAATAATATTTATTTTGGTGTCTTTGTAGACTACGGAAACATTCTTGGAAACAATGGTGATTCCCCGCTCCCGCTCCAAATCGTTATTATCCAGAATAAGTTCTCCTTTGTTCTCATTGTCCCGAAACAAACGGCAATGGTACATGATCTTATCCACCAAAGTAGTTTTACCGTGGTCAACGTGGGCAATGATTGCAATATTCTTGATTTTGGACATAACCTGATTTTTAAGCCCGCAAAGATACTGCTATTTTCTACTTGTCAAATGCCTTGAACGTTATTTTTATCTTATTGATTTTGAAGACGTTCTCTTTTATCTCCTTTTACTGACTACCCAACTGTAAATCTTCAACTAAAAGTGGACCAACTCTAGTTTAAAGTTAAGTGATGGTTTTACTATCTTCAAGGCTAGCCTTGGAGATAGATTCATTAACCTTTAAAATCACTTAAAAATGACAAAGAAGAAGAACACGGAATCAATCGTAAAGGACATCAAGAGAAAGACAAGGCGGAAGTTTTCCGCTGAGGAGAAGATACGTATCGTACTGGAAGGCGGGTAGGGTTCTTATCAAGGAATATTTAGAAGATTATCCAAATCTTGTACTGATTGCTGAGGTCAATAACGGTGTAGATGCGATTACAGAAATCAATAGATTTAAACCTGATTTAGTTTTTTGGACATTCAAATGCCTGGCAAAACAGGTTTTGAAGTACTCAATCATTTAGAAGAAATTCCGAAAATTATCTTTTCCACCGCGTATGACGAATATGCTTTAAAAGCTTTTGAGGTGCATGCCGTTGATTATCTTTTAAAACCCTATACCAAGGAGCGATTTAGACTTGCTGTTGAGCGGTTGAATACCAGAAATGATACAATTGAGGCCTTGGCCAAAAGTATTTTTATGGAAGAGTCTTCTTATCCCAATAGGGTGCTCGTGCAATACAACAAAAAACTCATCACCATTACCTGTGAGGACATCCTATGGATAGAAGCCTATGGTGATTACTCCAAAGTTCACACGAATGACCAAGTGTATCTCAGCAATTTTGGCATATCAGATTTGGAAAAGAAATTGAATCCTCAACTATTCCTTCGTGTACATCGTTCATCCATTATTAATTTGGACAAAGTGAAGGAATTGGATAAATATGGAAAAAGTTATGATGTAACTTTGGTCAATGGAGATGTGGTACGGGTAAGCAGAGGCTATATGGATGCCATTAAACGTATTATTATCTAACTTACTTGTTCTAGAAAACTTGAAGTAGTACAAATCCCTTTACAAAATCGTAATTTTGCCAAAAAAGGATTTTGATGCAACTAGACGCAATACCCCAAATAAAGCATACGGATAGCAATAACTTTTTTCTATTGGCCGGGCCCTGCGCAATTGAAGGCGAGGAAATGGCATTGAAAATAGCAGAAAAGGTTGTTGCAATTACGGATAAACTTCAGATTCCTTATGTTTTCAAGGGGAGCTTTAAAAAAGCCAACCGTAGCAGAATTGATTCCTTCACTGGAATTGGGGATGAAAAAGCACTTAAAATCCTTAAAAAGGTATCGGAAACCTTTGAAGTTCCAACCATTACAGATATCCATGAAATTTCTGATGCCACAATGGCCGCTGAATATGTCAATGTCCTTCAAATACCAGCGTTCTTGGTTCGGCAAACAGATTTGGTAGTTGCCGCTGCAAAAACTGGAAAAGTGGTCAATCTTAAAAAAGGGCAGTTCATGAGCCCTGAAAGCATGCAACATGCAGTAAAAAAAGTAACTGACTCTGGAAATAACAACGTTTGGGTTACGGACAGGGGAACTATGTTTGGCTATCAAGATATGGTGGTTGATTTCAGGGGAATCCCAACTATGAAACAATATGCTCCAGTGGTTTTGGATGTCACACATTCATTGCAACAACCCAATCAATCTTCAGGCGTAACGGGTGGCCGACCTGCCTTAATAGGCACTATGTCTAGAGCTGGTATAGCCGCTGGCGTTGACGGTTTGTTCATGGAAACCCATTTTGATCCATCCAATGCCAAAAGTGATGGAGCCAACATGCTAGATCTAAGCCTTTTGGAAAAATTGCTTACCGATTTGGTGGCTATCAGAAAAACGATTAACAGTCTATAAAGTTCCCTGTTTCCTATTTAACAATTCACAAGGATCTCATTATCATTTAGTTAACAATATTATTTGTAATTAATCTAAATAAAATTTGTATCGGATAAATGTCTGATATACATTTACGACATCTATTTAGAATAATTTTAAATAACCGATTGATAATGAAGAAATTCTATTTTTTGTATCTCCTTTTTTTTGGATTAAGTTCGATTACCTATGCACAGCAGGGATCCATTGCAGGAAAAGTGACCACATCTGATAACAAACCTTTATCTGATGTAAACATTCAAATTTCTGGCACATCTAACGGAACAGTAACTGACAAAAAAGGTAATTATCTATTTTCCCAAGTGCCTCAAGGTACCTATACCTTGATTTTTTCATCCGTTGGGTTCTCTTCCAAAGAGATTACGGTTTCTGTTAGTGCTGGGAGAACCACCAAACAAAATATAAGTCTTAATGAAGTTCAACAACAGTTGAACGAGGTAGTATTGGAAGGACAACATACTAAATATGTATCTCGTGACCCTTCCACTTCACTCAGACTTAAAACCGAATTAGTAAAACTTCCACAGAACATTCAGGTTGTGAGTACAGAATTGCTCAATGACCAACAAGCAACTAGTATCATGGAAGGTGTAATTAGAAACGTAAGTGGGGTTACGATGTTAGAACACTGGGGACATTTTGCCCGGGTGAACATGAGAGGGTTCCGTTTACCTGCATTTAGAAATGGTGTTAATTTTCAGGATACATGGGGTCCTCTTTCAGAAGATATGGCCTTTGTGGAGCGTATTGAATTTGTAAAAGGACCTGCTGGATTCATGATGTCCGCTGGTGAGCCTGGTGGATTTTATAATGTCGTCACCAAAAAACCTACTGAAAACTTTATTGCCAATGCATCCATAACTGGAGGTAGCTTTGATTTCTATCGTGGTACGGTAGATGCTAGTGGAAAATTGACTGAAAATGGAAAATTATTGGGTCGCATCAACGCTATGTACCAAAGCGGAGATACACACAGAGGCAATGAGGTCTCCACCCGTTATGGTGTAGCACCATCATTTACCTACAATATTTCAGAAAACACCTCATTAACTGCTGAAATGAATCTTCAGGAAGCTGAAGTATTTATTGGCTCAGCTTATGTTTTTGGTCCTGTTTCCGAAGGCTACGGCAGTTTGGACAGAGATTTCAAATATACTGATGACAACTATCGCCCAACTGACATTGAAGAATTGACACTCTTTGCTAATTTTTCTCATCAATTTTCAGATAACTGGGGCATTGAAGGGCAATTTTCCCACATGAGATATGATCAAGAAGGAAATTCTACTTGGCTATGGTCATTTGATGGAGATACTGGTGATGCCGTACGTTACGCAAGTGCTTGGGATGCACTCTCATTGGGCACCTACGCTCAAGCTTACCTCAATGGTAGTTTTAATACTGGCGCCATAACCCACAAAATTATGGGAGGCTTTGACTTTACTGATAAAGAATATTGGGCCGATTTCAACCAATTTGGTCTTATTGATGACCCTGCACAACCTTTCAATATTTACAATCCGGTTTATGGTAATACAGTATTTCCAGAATTTGACCGTTCCGTAGATGTTAGAAACCGTGAAAATGCCTACAACTATGGTTTTATCAACCGTTCTTACTACGCGCAGGATGAAATAAACTTTTTGGACGGAAAAGCTAGACTTACCTTGGCAGGAAGATATACCCATCTGAGCACTAATGGGAAGGGGGAAAATGATACCAAAGTGACACCAAGAGCGGGGCTTAGTGTTGACATTATACCATCATTGACCGCTTACGCACTTTATGATCAATCTTTCCTTGCTTCCGCAGGAATTGATAGGAATGGAAACACATTTGACCCGGTAGAAGGAAATGATATTGAAGGAGGAATTAAAAAGTCATTCTTTGATGGTAGATTAAGGACCTCTTTGGGTGCCTACTTGATTACCAAACAGAATGTTTTGGTTGCTGACCCAGAAGATCCCAATTTCTCTATTCAATTAGGAGAAGTACAGTCCAAAGGAATCGAATTTGATATGCAAGGACAGATAACTCCAGAACTTAGCGTGGTACTCAACTATGCCAATACCAATGTTGAAATCACAGAGGATACCAATCCTGATAATATTGGCACCAGAGTGGCAGGTCATGCCAAGCATATGACCAACTCATGGTTCAATTACAATTTTAATAACGCATCAACTCTTAAAGGTTTTGGATTGTCTCTTGGATACCAATACCAAATAGAACGTTCCACTTGGGCATGGGGTGCTGATAATGAATCTGAACTGCCCAACTACTTTAGATTGGATGGTGCCCTTTCATGGCAAAACGACCATTTTAGAGTGCAATTGAACGTGAACAACATTCTGGATGAATATTTATACTCGGGTTCCTCCTACGCCAACTACCTATACTGGCAATCTGAACCGGGCATCAATGGAAGACTTAAGGTTACATATTCCTTCTAATATGTTGTTAGTTTCAGTTTTGAGTTAGTTTTTTTAATTATTCCCTTGGGGATTTTTCTCCAAGGGTTTTCCAATAACATAATCAACCATGAAAAATCAATTTTTAACTATCCTGATGTTCTTTTTTGCCTGTATTTCGGCCCAGGCACACTATTTATGGATTGAAACCCAAGGAACTGGAGTTTTAGGAGAAAAACATGAAATGCGAGTACATTTTGGAGAGTATACTTATGGAGTCATTGAGAAAGTAAAAGGTGAAGCCTTTCCTGCAGTCTCCAAATTTCAATTATGGGTAATCGCTCCAGATGGCTCCAAAACCAAACTTACCCCTGAAGCCAAAGATGATTACTATTCCACTTATTTTGTTCCTAGGGAAAATGGTATTTATACGGTTGTCCTCAACAATGATGAAATTGATGTCATAGACTATACTCAATACGACTTTGGTATTTTCAAAACCCACTACCATGCCACCGCCAAGGTGAAAATCGGAAAAAATGAAGCGGATACCCAAGCACAAAACCCCAATGGTATTGCCATTAAACAAATACCCGATGAAGAAAATATCAAACTACAGATTTTATATAAAGGAACTCCCATTGCCAATCAAGAGGTTAAGATTTATGTGAGTGACCTATGGTCAAAAACGTTGCATACAAATGAAGAAGGCCAGGTATCATTCGCTTTGCCATGGGAAACAAAATATATTGTGGAAACCACTAAAAAGGAGGAAGTCCCTGGAACTTATAATAAAAAAGATTATCAATTTGTCTGGCATTGTGCCACTTATTGTATCAAATAAAACACCATGATAACTGGTATTGCTTTTCTAATCTTTATTTCTTTTTATCTCCTATATGCCACTTCACAAAAAATGGCATTCGTAGGGGTATTAGGTTTTGAAAAATGGGTGAACAACCATATTAAACCATCAAAATATATAGGTTTGGCCCTAATGGTCCTTGCCTTGATACTTAGTTGTTGGTTGTGGGGTCTTGGAGCCGGCACACTCACTTTTTTTATACTGCTCATGACCTTTTCCAGTTTAATAGTCTTATTGGCCCCTTTACGGGTATTGGGCTATAAAACCCTATCATTGGCCTTCTTTTTTGTACTTATTTGTGAAACCCTATTGTTTTAATCCCATGCCAGCTAACAAAAAATATTTGACCACATCTAAATGGCAACGAACCGCTAAAATAACTGCAGCTATCTTGGGCGGTTATTTGGTGGCGGTTATGTTTCACTTGGCCTTGGCCAGTTGGTACAACCATGTCAACATTATCATTACCAGCACTTTTTCTGCTTTTATTTTATGGGCAATTATGATGGTACTTGCTTTTCTGGGCAAAAACGGTTGGAAAACTTGGGGCATCTATCTTTTGATATCATTGGGGTTAGGTATTATCTACTATTTCGGCAACCAAATCAATCCAATACTATAACCATGGGAAATCGTAGCTATAATATTCTTTTCCATACTCATACGGTAAGTGGCATCGTAATAAGTGTTGCACTATATGTCATCTTTTTTGCAGGCTCTTTTTCTTTTTTTAGGGATGAAATTGCCAACTGGCAAAAAGGCCATCATGTTTCACAATCCGATGCTATCAAGGGAAGTGTAGACCAATACTTGACAGATATTTCAAAAAACTACAATCTACATGGCAGGGATGTTGAAATTCGGCATTACTTCAATGAGCGTAATGTAAATGTCAATTTGGGTGCTTCCAAGGATTCTTTGGCTTCTGAAAAGGACCAAGCACGTGTTTTCTTTTACATGGATACGGAAGACAAAACTGAAAAAGACTATGCAAGCTCATATCACTTGGGCGAGTTTTTGTACCGACTCCATTTTTTAGACCAAATCCCCTACCCTTATGGTCGGTATCTAGCTGGGTTTGTTGCTTTTTTCTTTCTTTTTGCGATCATAACCGGAATTTTAGTCCATTGGAATAAAATTGTATCCAACTTTTTTGTGTTTCGACCATGGGCTAAAATCAAGGCGCTATGGACCGATGCGCATACGGCTTTAGGAGTCATAGGATTTCCTTTTCAATTTGTTTATGCGGTAACGGGGGCATTCTTCCTCCTCAAAGGTATTTTAGTTCTTCCAGTGGTGATGGGATTGTATGGTGGTGATGCAAATAAACTATATGATGATTTGGAATACACCCACCCCGAATACGCATATCAGCACGAAAAATTGGAGCAGCCCATTTCCATAGACCCCTTCATCATCCAAATGAAAGAAGAATGGCCAGATTTTAATGTGACCGAAACACATATATTCAATTACGGGGATCAGAATATGCACGTATCCATTAGTGGTTACTTGGGGTATTCCTCCAAACTGAACGGGCTGGGACATCGTATTTACAAAGTCTCGGATGCTTCGATTGTAGAAGAGAAAGTGCCCCTTACCAACAACTCGTATTTGGATGCTGCCAAAAATCTAATGTTTCGACTTCACTATGGTGATTATGCAGGATATGGACTAAGGGTTGCCTCATTTATACTTGGTTTGATTTCCTGTTTTGTCATTTTATCCGGTATCATGATTTGGTTGGTGGCCCGTGATAAAAAAAATATCCCTGAAAAACGGCGACGCTTTAACCAACAAGTGGCCAATATTTATATGGCCATTTGCTTAACAATGTATCCCGTAACAGCTCTAGAATTTATTTTGGTAAAATTAGTACCTCAACCAGATATGGTCTTTTTCTTTCGCACCTATTTTCCGATTTGGTTGGTTGGTTCTATTTTCTTTATAGTGAAAAATAACATTGCCTTCACCAATAAATGGACCCTAATTTCTGGAAGCATTTTAGCCTTGTTGGTTCCGATTGCCAATGGATTGACCACTGGAAACTGGTTATGGAAAAGTTATTTGGACGGACACCACCATATGCTCTTGATAGATCTACTATGGCTTGTCCTTGGGCTTGTGACTCTTTGGGTTTCGCTTTTTAAATTGGGAGAGAAGAAAAAAGACCTCAACCCATCCAAAGGTTAAGATTATTTCCAAAAACCTTTGTGATTAACGGATTGAGCATCTTGCAAAACCTCCATTAGAACTTTGGCATCAATATCAACTAATTGATGGTAACGTAGCGATTTCATGACCTTTCTACCTTCGGTGACCATTTTGTCCAAATGAACTGTAAGGTGGGCAGAACTCCAAAATCCCACATCCACGTACTTTTTTTGGGAGGAAACATTCAAATAACAAAATGGTTTTCCGTCTAAATAATAATAGGGAATCCTGTACTTGAACTTTAGTTCCAAATCTGGAATAGAGGTTTCAATAAAAACCTGTAGTTGCAATGAGATGCTTTTAAAAGGTTCGGGCTGGTTTAGAATATAGTCCTCTGCTGGGTTCATAGGTCAAATAAAAACTTTTCTGTTGATTTTTTTTTTGATATCAAAAAGTATTAACTTTGAAATTCAAAGTACTTTAAAAATGGATTCAGAAAAATACTTGGAAGATATCTCACAAATCAAAGATATGATGAAACGGTCTTCCCGTTTTATTTCGCTCAGTGGGCTATCCGGGATAATGGCAGGTATCTATGCAATAACAGGGGCTACCATTGGTTATTTGTTTTTTCTCCCTAAAGAAGATTATGTTGTTTTACATAGCTGGAACTTTAGAATGACCATAGTTATATTGATAGGTGTGGCAATTTTAAGCGTGGTGACAGCCTTTCTCCTGACCAATAACAAGGCTAAGAAGAATAATGAAAAAATTTGGGATGAAACTACAAAACGACTTTTGTTCCATTTTCTAGTTCCACTTATTACGGGTGGAATATATATACTCATCAAATTAAACAGTCGACATTATGGCCTTACCGCTTCTTTAATGCTTATCTTTTATGGGCTTGCCCTATTGAATGCTTCAAAATATACCTTGGGCAATGTCAAATACCTTGGAATGGGCGAAATCATTTTAGGATTAATCTGCGCAGCTTTTCCCGGGTATGGATTTTGGTTTTGGATTATAGGTTTTGGGGTATTCCACATAATTTATGGAAGCCTTTTATATGCCAAAGAAAAATAGAATTTAGTGGGCATCATTGACAATATAAACAAACTTTTTGACCATAGAATACGTCTAGGTATCATGTCTATCCTTATGGTCAATGAAAATGTTGATTTTAATAGGTTAAAAGAACTACTGGAAGTAACCGACGGCAATCTTGCCAGTCATACCAAAACCTTGGAAAATGCCAATTACATTAAAATTGAAAAATCTTTTATTGGCAAAAAACCCAATACTAAGTATTCGGCAACCAAACTCGGCAAAGTATCATTTAAAAAACATATTGAGGCTTTAGAACAAATCATTAGAAATCAAACATAATTTTTTTATTCATACACTTTGAATTTCAAAGTACTTTTAATTAAACATCATGCAACAAAAAAGACAAAAATTCGGAAACTGGTTCAGAACATCAATTTCAGCCAGAATGCTGCTAGTAGGATTTATTCTATTAATTCTTTTAATACCCCTATCCTTTGTAAAGGATTTAATTAAGGAACGCGGATACAGGCAAACTGAGGTCATTGAAGAAATAAACACCAAATGGGGAAGTCAAGTAGTGCTCAACGGACCTATTTTAAAAGTTCCTTATAATATTTATATTGAGGAAAAGGTATACGACGAAAAAACCAAGACCTTCATAACCTCCCAGAAGCCTCAAAGACATATAGCCTACTTTTTTCCATGGGAACTTAACATCGTATCTGAAGTAAAAACACAGCCTTTGGAACGGGGGATCTATGAATCCGTGGTCTATTCTTCGGAAAATCAAATTAAGGGAAAATTTGCACAGATTGACTTTTCTTCTAAGGAAATCAAAGCTGAAGACATCCTGTGGGACAAGGCCACCCTTCTATTCAAAACCAGTAACTTGAAGGGTATCCGTAATACAGTCAAGGTGACCCTTGGAGATAAAACCTATGTCCTAAAACCCAAATTCGACAAATTATACATGAACACCTTGGAGTCAGGTCATCTAACTAATCTGAAAGAAATACAAGAAAAAACACTTTCCTTTGAATCCAATATTACCATAAATGGGAGCAGTACTTTACAATTTATTCCCATTGGCAAGGAAACAAGGGTATCCATGAAATCCAACTGGCACTCTCCTAGTTTTAATGGCAATTTTCTACCTGAAACAGAAGGCAAAAAAATTACAGAAAATGGGTTTGAGGCTCAATGGATAGTTTTAGAAACCAATCGAAGGTTTGGACAATATTTTTTTGATGACCTTCCAGACTTAACCAATTTTTCTTTTGGCACTGAATTTTTGGTTCCCATTGATGATTATCAGAAAACAGAACGCACCAGTAAATATGGGTTAATGATCATAGGGCTTACACTTCTAGTATTTTTGCTCATTCAGATAAGTAGTAAAATTGCTATCCACCCATTTCAATATTTGATGATCGGATTGGCCCTGGTAATGTTCTATACCTTGCTTATATCAATTTCTGAACATCAAAACTATTTGGTGGCTTACCTGATTTCAGGAATATCCGTGGTCACCCTGATTACCACTTACTCCCGTTCCATTTTAAAGCATCCAAAGTTTACATTGTTAATCTTAGGTTCTATGTTCAGTTTATATGCCTTCATTTTTGTAATCATTCAATTAGAAGACTACGCCTTATTGGTTGGCAGCATTGGACTGTTCATCATTCTGGGCGTTATCATGTTCACTTCAAGAAAAATTGATTGGTCTGATTCCCAACAACCAGTTTAGTATAATTATTGCACCGCTACTTTCACCAAAAAGGGCGGTGCTTTTTAACCTGTAAATCTTTCAGATGTTTAAAATTAAATTTTTAATCCGTTTTATTTTACAATCATACTATCCTTTGATTCTTTTGCTAGGTTTTCTGGCTTTATTGTTAGGTCTACGTATCATAATTACAGGAACTTTTTTCTATTCCTTTTTGGTATGGAACCTTTTTTTAGCAACCATTCCATACACCATAACTCAGCTTGTCTTGTTCCATGAAACAATTGGCATTAAACGGCCTTCCAAATACATCATATTTATTTTATGGTTATTGCTACTGCCAAATGCACCTTATCTCATTACGGATATCATCCATCTACACAATCTATATTCTAATTGGACCTGGTTTGACCTATTCATGGTATTCGCCTTTGCAAGTAATGGACTCTTACTTTTCACACTCTCCCTTACAGATTTCGTAGAGCTCTTAACTCCATACTTATCTAAAAAGCGCATCCAACCCATTGTTTTGTTCATATGCATTCTGAGCGGATATGGAATTTATCTGGGACGATTTTTGCGTTTCAATTCATGGGACATTTTATTCAATCCCAAACATCTTTTATCGGGAATCCTTGGAAGTCTTGACCATCCTTATGCTTATTTGATGACCTTGGCCTTTGGATTGTTTTTATGGATTATCTTTATGATTTTCAAATGGATAAGGCAATGATATCATCTTAGATGTATTTTCCTTTTTATTCCCGTTTGAATCACGCTACAGAAAAGAACGGAGATCCGTTGATTGCTTGATGAAATTCAGCTTGAAGTTTATCGATATACTCTTTTGGAGTTTTTTCTGATATGGAAACCCATTGATTATCCATATCCACATCAAAATGGAAGCAGGAAAAATCACCACAACACTCACTATCCAATTTGGAAAGGAGGAACTTGGTAATTTTAGGCCTAAGATGGTATTCTAGATCTATACAGGCCTTTTTAACGGCTGGATTGGTGTCTCCAGATATTAACCAATTGAATTTCACAAGTTTGGCGCTAATAGGAAAGTCCAAGATAACAAAAAAATAACATACCGAAGAGGTCTGAACTTAACATTTCGACTAAGAGCTGTTATTCAAGCCCATCCACAAAATCCCGAAGGTAGGCGTAGCGTTCGGTCAACTTCCCATTTAGGGTCATTCTGGCACGTTCCAGGATACCATCCTTGTCATTATTGAAAAAAGCTGGAATCACATATTTGGCAAAGGCCTCCCCAAAACCATCACTTGCATCCCTTGGCAGTTCTGCTGGAAGGTTATCCACTGCCATTACGGCTACGGCATCTTTATCCTTAAAATCAATCTCTTTTTCTGATGCGGCATGGTACCCATAAATGGGATCGGCAATGGTAGACGGGCGAATGGTGGTAGCAACAGGTCCATCTATATCGCAACTTATATCAGCCACAACCTTTATTTTAAAATCTGGATGTTTGGCATCTTCCCGGGTATACAGATAGGGCGCACCATCTCCATAAAAATGACCTGCTATGTAGAAATCTGTTACTTTGGCAAACCGAAAGAAATTGGATTTATATTCTTCTGGGTGGGCAAAAAAATTGGCCTTATTTCCACGAACCCCATCTTTTCTTTTATTGTATTCTGAAGCATCAATCTGGCAATAAACAGGTTCATCAAATGAGTTTTGAAGAAATTCTGAAACTGTCACCCTCTTAATGTCCATTGCGTCCAACATTTCTCGGGCTCCATTGCCCACACGGCCCCTACCGGTAAGCAAAATCTTAATATTTGGCAATTGAACTTTCCTTAATTCCCCAATCAAGGCTTGTTGGTCCTTTAGGGTCTCTGCCTTGGGCAGATCAAACAGACCATACTTTAAACCATAGGTTCTTACTCCATTGTAAGCTCCAACAATTCCCGCATAGCGGCCAAAGGCCACCAATCGTTGCCCCTTTGGGTTGGTAATGACCTCATGATCGTACAACTCTATTTTTTTGTCCAAAATTGCCCTTAATAAATCCCGATTATAAGGTTGTTTTTTTATGGTGTGTGAAAAGAAAAAATATTTTTTGCTGGGAACCAAAGCCTCAATCGGCACCTCCTTTACGCCAAGTAGCACATCGCAAGAGTTTATATCCTCTACCACAGAAAACCCCTCTGCTTTATATTCTTCATCTTTAAAGACCCTTATTGGAGAAGTCTCCACTATAATCTGTGCTTCTGGGAACTTGGCAAGGACATTTTGGCACATGGCCGGCGACAACACCACTCTACGGTCTGGGGGGTTCTTACGCTCTCGTATGATTCCGAATTTCATCAATTTTATAACTTTTTATTTATCTTTTGTGACAAACATAACATTTAAGCTTTGGTATGCAAAACTTTTTTCGGAACAGTTTTTGGAATACCTTTGCAAGCTGCGTTAGGGATAGAGGCAAGTACCGTGTACAGCCGATAGCCCGACCCCTTGAAGTTGTAAACGAAAAGGGGCAACGCCCGCAAAAATACTATTGTTCTTTGATAAAAAAATGAGAAATGGGTTATGAGGTCCCGAAACACATTCGGGACGTAATTCGATTACGCAAATCAACGATTTGCTATCTCATTATGGGGCCGACTGGTTTTGACAGCAAGACCAATTGAATTGTAAGCATGTCGAGCTATGAAATTAATGCTCGTAAATCTCTATTTCAACCTTTTTAAATGGCGAAAATAACTACGCTTTAGCTGCCTAATTGACTGAATTATAGTAAGTCCTGGCCTAGTCCCGCAAGGCGGGAAAGCTGAATGTCCCTTGGTAGCCCTTGTTGATGGCGACCTTTTTAGGGGCACCATAAAAGTCAACATAGCACTTTTACAGCTTCGGTAAGGGTGTAAAACTAAAGAAGCTAAGGGTATGGTAGGCGGTTTTTGGTCAGCCATACCACAAAAACCGAACAAAAACTAAGCATGTAGAAAGCAATAAGATTGCTTGTTTGGACGAGGGTTCGAATCCCTCCGGCTCCACTACAAAAAGCTACTCTTAGGGTAGCTTTTTGTTTTAAAAATCTAGTAATTCGGATAGTCTTACTTCCAGAGCTTTGGCAACCTCAAGTAACGTATACAATGTTGGGTTTACCTTACCATTTTCTAGTTTCTCCATAGCTTGGCGGTCTTTCCCGCAAGCTCTGGCCAAATCTGATTGACTCCACCCCTTGCGAGCGCGTAATTCAACAATACGCTCGCCTACTTTTTGTTTAAGTTCCTCTTTAGTCACAAAACAAATGTCAACTTATCGTGTGACATTTTTGTCATACAAAAGTTTGACAAATTGTTTTTTTTAGATACATTTGTCGTATAAAAAATTGACAATGCGTGATAAAAAACAAGATTTCCACAAAGTACTGGTAGAAAACCTAGACCTCCCTCTACAAGCTTATTTTGGTTCGTTAACTGCCCAGAAAAGGGATTTTAGTGCTACCCACCTAAAGTTTAAAGGCTATCGAGACCTACTTTTTAAGTTGGAGTCGCTCATCAACGTTTGTATTTTGGCCTTGGACAATCCTAACTTGGGCAACCACGGAGACATTGTTGAGCCCGATGTGAATATCCTTTCTGTTCTGGAAATGGCCGCACAACTAATTCCACACGAAGAGGCGGAGTTTTTGGATAAAGTAAAAGAACAAATTTTGGATAAAGCCGGTTTATCTTAATATCACCTTGGCAGGTTATTCTTGCCATATTTCCTAACCTGTGTTTAAACTCCATCACTATTAAGTTCTACACCAATAAATTGTAAAAAAGATTTATTCTGATATTTGGAGAATCCGTCAACATAGTACCAGTATGTGGTAACAATCTATTTTAATCGGGTAGAGAATGTTGATATATTGAAGCAACAATTTAGAAAAGCCTCCTATACCATTATGAAAAATTTTCTATTTGCCTTTTTCTTGTTTTTGAGCTTAACTTGTATCGCCCAAAATACATCCCCAAAAAACATCGATAATTATGAACCCTTACAATATGACACTTCAGAACCCCTTGTATCTGCCGATATAGTTTTGAGAAGTACCAATACATATCTTAAATCTGGATTGGGATTTGGCAGCAATACTTTTGATGGTTCTTCTGGCAACAATGACCTTTCCAAACAGAATTTTGTGGAACAAACCTTTCATGGAAGTAAAAATCCCCCAAAACTATTAACTAGTTTTGATGGTCTTGGGTTTGGTTTTAAAGGACCCCATGGGGAAGCCAACCTACGAAATCCCTCGGACAACTCGCTGGCTGTTGGCCCCAACCATATTATGCAAACCGTAAATGGTAGGATGGCCATTTTTGCCAAAAAAGGTAAAAAATATGATACTTCAGGAAAAGTACTTTACGGTCCCGTGAACACCAATACAGTTTTTAAAGGTTTTGGTGGCCCCTGCGAAAGAATCAATAATGGGGATGCGGTGGTTCGTTACGATCAGTTGGCCGATAGATGGCTTATTGTTATGCCCACATTTAGGCGTATGCCTTCAAGAACTGATCGTATTGCGGCACGACTAGATCAGCCCGGAAAGGCTGCTCAGCTTTATGTTCCATCCAAAAATTACGAAGAAGAAAGACAAAAGCCATCCAAACTTGATGGTTCATTTTGTATGTGCTATGCCATAAGCACTAGTTCCGACCCGTTTGGCACCTACTATCGTTACGAATTTAAACGAGATTTATTTCCAGATTATCCACGCCCAGCAGTATGGCCCAATGGGTATTACACCACAACCAGCACTGGAGACCACGTAAATGAGCGACATGCCTATGTAGTAGATCGAGAAAAAATGCTCAAAGGAGAAAAGGCCACCGAACAATCTTTTATACTTCAGGATATAAATTTTGTTATCAATGCCGATCTCGATGGAACGCAAACCCCTCCACTTGGTTCACCCAACATTATGATGGGCACCGGCGGCACCCAATTGGAAGGGATTTTGGAAGATGACGGTATTTATGTTTGGAAGTATCATGTGGACTGGGAAGACCCTACAAAAACGAAGCTTGAGGGTCCAGAGAAGATTACTGTGGAACCCTACAGTTATCTTTGTGGCGGGCAGTTGACAAGTTGCGTTCCCCAACCGGGAACAGAGGTACGATTGGATTCCCAAGGAGACAAAATCATGTCACGTTTAGTGTATCGGAAAATTGGCGATAGGGAGTCCATCGTTGCTGTACATTCGGTAAATACTGAACTTAGTGGAGGAGTGCGCTGGTATGAATTTTGGTTGGATGATAAACGAAATGTAAAACTCTATCAACAAGGTACTTTTGCTCCAGATGTGGCATATAGATGGATGGCGAGCCCGGCCATGGACGCCAAAGGAAACATTGGTATTGGTTATTCCTATGGAAGTGCATCAGAATTTCCCGGGCAACGTTTTGCAGGACGACTTTCTGGGGATAAACCCGGAGTTTTAACCATGAAAGAGGTTATCCTTGTAAACGGAGAAGCATCCCAAACCAACACACTCCGATGGGAAGACTATACGCAGACAGCCATAGATCCAAGCGATGATATGACCATTTGGTATGTTGGCGACTATTTTAAAGAAAATGGAGATAATTATTCCACAAAAATAGGTGCCTTTCAATTGGAAAAGTAAGGAGTAAAGACAACTTGGAATTTGGAGGTAAAATATTTCCATATCAACTTGCGCATGGATCCTGTTTCGATTTTATAACGTACCGGTAGCTAAGCGTAAAGTAAAATCGAATTAGGGCGCACTTTCTCTGTATTTACTGTAATCTTTCCATTTCAATTTTTTCTCACTACACTCTTCAAATAGAAATAAACACTATCAAATTAAATCCGTTCAAAAAGACCTTTCAAATGGAA
This sequence comes from Flagellimonas amphidinii, assembly GCF_013090115.1. GTDB lineage: Bacteria > Bacteroidota > Bacteroidia > Flavobacteriales > Flavobacteriaceae > Flagellimonas > Flagellimonas amphidinii. The sequence goes on along the minus strand of NZ_JABFNN010000045.1, from coordinate 1,571 downwards.
ACAAATTGCAACAAATAATATTTTTTACAGTAAACTTTTTCAGTGTTTACTGGGCTTCTCAAGGTTTTTACAGTAAAAACTTTTTCTCAAAACTTTTTTAATTTTCATAATCAGTTGAAAACCAATTAACTAAAAAACGTAGCCTCGCTTTAGCGTGTTACCCTCTTGCTTTACCTTCTTCGTCCTGCTCGCAGGACAAAAAATGTAAACCCTGAGTGCTTTTGGAGTTCACTAAATTCTACTAAATCGACTCATCTAGAATGAATTCTTAAATTTTATGAAAAACGAACCTTTGGTCATTCTACATAGAGCTATTTAATATCAAATAGAATCATATTAGTTTGTCATAGAGATTATCAGCACAGTAGTAAAACTTAACCCAAATTCAACGAAACTTGGGTTGTGTCAGGTATGATAGGGGTAATATGGTTTGATAAAATAAATGAAAATGCGCAATCGCTTGGATAAAATGCATAGATTTTGCATATATTCTATATTCGAATATAGAATATTTTTTCATACACAATTGATTTATAGATAAATAATTTATAATATTACATATTCGAATATAGAATATATAATAGTGAGAAGTTCTAAGCAAGTTATGAGTCCCCATGACATCGTAGTATTACTCAAGATATCTACGTATGAAGACGAATCATGGCATCAAACATCCATGGCCGACAACCTTCATATCAGTCAATCTGAAATCAGTAAGTCGCTGGCGCGTTCCAAGTATGCTGGTTTATTGGATATGTCCGGCAAAAAAGTATTCCGTCTTGCACTTATGGAGTTTTTGCAATATGGCATACGCTATGTATTTCCGCAGCAGCCAGGCCCTATCGTAAGAGGAGTTCCAACAGCACATTCTGCACCACCGCTAAAAGACTTGATTCGAAGTAATGAAAATTATGTTTGGCCGTCTGGCAGGGGAACTGCACGTGGGCAGAGCATCATACCCTTATATTCCTCTGTAACCAAGGCCGTGCAAAATGATTTGATGCTTTATGAACTATTGGCATTGGTGGATGCAATAAGGGTGGGAAGGGCGCGCGAAAAAGAAATTGCAATAAAAGAGCTAAAAGCCAGAATTTTAGATGGAAAATAAAGTCATAAATATTGCGATTGTTGCAGAAGTAGCAGAGGCACTAAAAGAACTCAACGAACAGATGGTATTTGTAGGTGGTGCGGTTGTAAGTCTATATACAGATGATCCATCATCGGATGAAATACGACCTACTGCCGATGTCGACCTTACTATAAACCTGCTGAATTATGCTGATTGGGTAAAAATGCAGGAACGCTTAGCGGAATTAGGGTTTAGCCCAAATCCAGAAGGAAAGTCGATTTGCAGCTATCTATATAATAATATCGCCATTGACATTATGCCTGCGGAAGATAGTTCCATTGGCCCTTCAAATACCTGGTATAAAATTGGTTTTGAAAACTTACAACATATCGAGGTTAAAGGACAACAAATTACTGTTTTTTCTGCACCTTGTTACTTGGCCACAAAATTTGAGGCCTACAACGATCGTGGTACGGATTATAGAACCAGCCATGATTTTGAG
>NZ_JABFNN010000044.1 GCF_013090115.1 Flagellimonas amphidinii | reverse complement strand
CATTGCCAAATCCGTCCCCATCCATGTCATCATCTGGAGTATTGGGGTCACAGTCATCATCGATGCCATTGTACGGTATCTCTGTTGCGCTAGGGTTCACTGCAGCATTGAAATCATCACAATCTAAGTTGCCAGGGGAACCATCTTCATCAAAATCAGCTATTCCAACACCGTAATGAAGGCTTATATATTTAGCGAGAGCAATGGCGCAAGATTGTGAAAATGCCTCTCTTACAGTTGGTCCCCCATTTATACGGATATTTTGGTCACATTCTATTTGGAAAGCATCAATTTCACTACTGTTCCAAGCTCCATGGGTAAACACATTGTATCCTCCATTAAAATAAGGATCGGTAAGCAGAGGAAAGGGATCATCTGGACTAGGTACAGCAGGGTATCCTTTTTGATATATAAGAGAACCGAAACTTAAAGGACCCCGAACCAACTCAGAATGACTTAGATTCAGTTCATTATCATTGACTAAATTTTTTATGCTGTTTTTGTTTGTTATTGCATTATTGTTTAAATCTGTATCTGATAGATTGAGATCAGTTTTGGTTAGGATATACCCTAACTCTATTCTTTTTTTCGTATGTGCGTGCCCATGAAAATCTATCAAAAGTCCTCTTCCAAAATCATTGATTATCGCAGTTTTTGCAGTTTCAATAAAATTCTGATAGTTTTTCCATGCCTCTTCACCGACGGGATGTTCATCAGCCCCTTCTCCAATTTCTCTATTGGCATCAAGTTTTTTGCGATGCAATAAATTAATCACCACATGAGGATGATAGCCTGTCTCTTGAAAAAAGTAATCAGCTATTCTTCTGCCTATTTCTTGTGTATAGGTGTCATTCCCGTAAATGCACCCTGCACAATTTCTATCGGGAATTGTTGCAGGCTCTAAAAGCCCGCCATGGGGTATTGAAATTATTATGGGATAAGTGCCAGGGATATATTCTATAAATCCTGTGTCGTCAAATTCACTTGCCCCTGGTGGTGTTTCTGCAAAAATGAAATGGAATTGGGTGAGTATGAAAAAGAAAATAGCTTTATAAATGCTCTTTTTGAAAAAAGATGATTTGTTGAAATCAGAAAAGTTTGCGTTGTAGTTTTCATTTTTCATAGCGACACTATTTTTGAACAGTATTTTTAGGTTAACCCATATGAAAACCTAAAAAATGCTTTGTTCTTAAAATTACTTGAGAGGAAAGTAAATGGAATGTCTAAGTTGATGAATAGGACTTTTGAATTAACAGATTCTTATCTTTTTTTTGGATAGTTCTTTTTTGAAAAAAAATAAACTTAATTTGATTGATTAATCGATTATAAGTATAGGAAAAAGAAACTAAAAATAGATGTATATATCTGACAATAAAGGATTTGATCCTTGTTAAGGATGCCAGTTCTTACATAAAGAAGAATGTTCTTAGGGAGAGCAAAGTTGTGATGGTCAAAAAGCCAATGATCAAATAATGGTACAGATTTAGGTTTTTTGCATCTTCAATTTGGAAAATGCTGTACAAGGCAAAAAAATCTACAAGGATCAATACTATAGAAATCAATAAAAAGATATGATTTATGGGGCCATTTAATCCGAAAAGAAAAACCAACATAATTCCAAAGACAACTATAAAACTGACAGAGAGACCACAGACAACGCCATACTTTTTACCTTGTATGAAACCGATTAGCGCAATTATGGAAAGAAGAGTTGTAAGAATAAATCCTTTGGCAGCCCATACAGTTTCCAAAGGACTTTGTGACCAAGGACTCCAAGCATTGCCATATGCAGTAATAAATATTGCTCCTAAAGACAGTATAGAAAATACAATTACAAAGAAAACAAAGCATGCAATCATAAGTTTAGAGTATTTTTTTGTTGAATTATGGACCATTTTATGCATCTCTAATAAAGTTGAAAAATGAGGAGGTAAAATTGTTTCGAACTGGCAAAACCCTTTGCAACATCTATTTTCACCAAGATTGTATTATAAAAATACCTTAACAGTTAAGAAGTCTAGCTGTACAATTGACAAAACAGGATTTTCAATTGAGAAAAACAATCTGGGACTTTATTTTCCAGCTAATTTAGACCAGATTCCTTTCCACCGAAACTTTCTTATGAAATCACCTTCCTTTTTGTTTACATAACGAGGTGCATTACCAATAAGAGCTTTGAAGTAACCTAGAATAGTTTGGAAGTACAGAAAAGGATTTTTGGCCTGCCAGGCCATTTTTAGTGCGGCGATTTTGGCAAGTGCTATACCGTAACGCATTTTGTAAAGGGCTTCTCCTTTTGCTTGATAATTTTTGGTGTTGTAGCCATGCCCCGTAGGTCTGAGGTGTTTGACATGCAATTCTGGAATAGTCAGGGTTTCAAAATCATAAAATTGGGACAATAGCACATCAACAGTGTCCCAACCAACACCTGGCCTTAGTCCTCCAATTTTATTGAAGCATGCTTTATGATAAAGTTTTATTGGACCTCGAATGTGTGCTTTCTCCGCAATATTTTCATAACCCCATGTGTCTCCTTTTTTGATGTAGAGCAGTCCGGAACACATCCCTAATTTCCAGTTGGACTGAAAGTTGTTCAGCATAGTTTCGAAGTAATTTGGAGGAAGGATAATATCTGCATCAAATTTTCCAATCAAATCATAGGAGGAAGCATGTTTCAATCCAAAATTGAAGGCGTCTACTACTTTTTTTCCGGGAATGTGTTCATCTGATGACTTTCGTTGGACAATTTTGATCCAAGGATAATTTTGGGCATATTTAGAAGCAATTGCAAATGTATTGTCCGTTGAATGGTCATCCACAATAATAATTTCATCTGGAAGATGCGTTTGCGCAACAAAGGAATCCAAGCAGTCTTTTAAATAGATTGCTTCATTATGTGCGGGAATGACGATGCTGGTTCGCATAGGCTATCGCTCTGCGTAAACAATATAGTACCTGGGAGTAAAATATCGCAATAAAGGTCTAAAACCAATTTTCTTGGTGGGATTGGTCCATTTTGCGGTATCCTTGATGGTCCAGCCTGCTTTTTCCAAGAGCCAATCAAACTGCCAGTCCTCAAATTCGTGATAGTGCCTGTCCCATGGGTCGGTCTTGCTTCTATAAGCTGATGAAAACCATAATCGCATTGGGATGCTGGCCACCAGTTTTTTGGATTTGATTTCTTTGAGCACATTGAATGGCGCCACAAGATGTTCAAAAATTTCAAAGGCGGTGACCACGTCAGCATCTGATTGAAAAATGGAGTTGAATTCCAAATCCAAATCCTCACCTTCGGTATTTGTAACATGATATCCGTTGGATTTCATGATATCAGAAAAAGGATTTTCCACCCCTAAATCCAAAATTGATTCTTGAGGAGTTATGTGTTTTTGTAAAAACGCCAAAGTATGTTTGTAGCGTTTATTGGGAAAGTTGTTTTCGTACATCTAGCATCTATAAACAATGGCGTTGATGTTCATTCCGGCACCAACACTTGCAAAGATAACAACATCTCCTTGTTTTACTTGATGATTGGGCAATTCCCCTCTCAAAACCAAATCATATAAAGTGGGAACCGTGGCTACAGAGCTGTTTCCCAATTTGTGGATGCTCATGGGCATGATGTCCTTAGGAACCTCCTTGTTATAAAGCCGATAAAATCTATTGATAATGGCCTCATCCATCTTTTCATTAGCTTGATGGATAAATATTTTTTTTACGTCATCAATACTTACGCCACTTTCGTCCAAACAGGTTGCCATGGCCTTTGGAACATTGATACAGGCAAATTCATAGATTTTTCTACCATGCATTTTGATGTACCTTGTATCTGGACATTCTTCACTATTATGGCTTTTATCAAAAAATAGATAAAAAGCTTCGCCATTTGCATAAGTTACAGATGCGTGGCCCAAAATTTCTCCTGAACCTGTATTTGCTTCCAGGATAGTAGCACCGGCCCCATCTGAAAAAATCATACTGTCCCTATCATGTTGGTCTACAACTCTTGAAAGGGTTTCACCACCTATGACCAAACATTTATTGGCCATACCACTTTTTATATAAGCTGTAGCCTGAATCATTCCTTCAATCCAACCGGGACATCCAAAGATAAGGTCGTAGGCAACACATTTGGGGTTTTTGATCTGTAAGAGATGTTTCACGCGAGTGGCCAAACTAGGTAGTGTGTCACCCTGAATTTTACCTTTGGTAAGATCTCCAAAATTATGGGCGAAGATGATATAGCCCAATTCTTCCTGATCTATTCCTGCATCTTCAATAGCCTTTTGAGCGGCAAGGTAACCCAAGTCTGATGTATTCAGTTCGGCTTCGGCATATCTCCTTTCTGCAATTCCGGTAATTGCTTTGAACTTTTCAATAATGATTGAATTGTTATTCCCAAAAGAAACTCCATCTTCTGCCAAAAACTCGTGTTCTAGAAAGTCTTCGTTTTTTGTGATTATGGACGGAATATAGCTGCCCGTACCCGTGATGCCTATTTTCATATAGAGGTTTTTCAGAATAAAAGGTAGCAAGGAGATACTTGTTTATTATGCGTGCATAATAAATAGTATGATGTCCAAACCTGAATTTTATTGCCTAAACACTCAGTCGTAAATCAAATTGATAAATAATTCGGGGCCATTCATCAATGTTTACAGCATGTGCGCTACATTTCTGCGTATGCCTCAATGGGAGTGCATGTGCAGATTAAATTACGATCCCCAAAAGCTTCATCTGTTCTTCTAATGCTGGGCCAAAACTTATTTTCAGAGACATAGGGCAATGGAAATGCTGCCTTTTGTCTGCTGTACGGGTAATCCCAGCTATCATTTGTGACCATTTCCAAAGTATGTGGCGCATTTTTGAGAACGTTGTTCGAATCTTCGGAGTGTACTTCATCAATTTCTGTACGGATGGAAATCATCGCATCACAAAACCTATCCAATTCGGCTAAACTTTCACTTTCAGTAGGTTCAATCATTAGTGTGCCAGCCACTGGGAAAGAGACTGTTGGGGCATGAAAACCATAATCCATAAGTCTTTTGGCTATGTCAATTACTTCAATGCCATTAGTTTTAAATGGCCTACAGTCAATAATCATTTCATGGGCCGCTCTTCCTTTTTCACCTGAATAAAGTACATCAAATTTGCCCTTAAGTCGGTCTTTGATATAATTTGCATTCAGAATGGCCATTTTAGTTGATTCTGTTAGCCCTTTTGAGCCGAGCATTTTAATATATCCATAGGATATAAGGCATACCAAAGCACTTCCCCATGGTGCGGAAGAAATTGCTGTGATAGCATTTTCACCTCCGGTTTCCACAACTGGATTAGTGGGTAAAAATGGTTTTAGTTGTTCGGCAACACAAATAGGTCCCACTCCTGGGCCACCACCTCCATGTGGAATGGCAAAGGTTTTATGTAGGTTGAGATGGCATACATCCGCACCAATCGTAGCAGGATTGGTCAATCCTACTTGGGCGTTCATGTTGGCTCCATCCATATAGACTTGACCACCATGTTCATGAATAAGCTTGGTAATATGAATGATGGATGATTCAAAAACGCCATGTGTTGATGGGTAGGTAACCATCAGTGCAGCTAAATTATCAGCATGTAGCTTTACTTTTTCTTCCAAATCAGCAACATCAATATTGCCTTTGTCATCTGTTTTGGTGACCACCACTTTCATCCCTGCCATTACTGCTGAAGCAGGATTGGTGCCATGTGCAGAAGCTGGAATGATACAGATATTCCGATGTCCTTCACCTCGGGATTTGTGGTAAGCGCGAATAGTCATCAATCCGGCATATTCTCCTTGGGCTCCCGAATTTGGCTGTAAAGATGTGGCTGCGAATCCGGTAATCTCATTCAATTGCGATTCTAAGGATTGAAGCATTTCTTGATAACCTTCTACTTGATTTAGTGGAACAAAAGGGTGAATGTTTCCCCAATTGGGCCAGCTTAATGGAAGCATCTCGGAAGCAGCGTTCAATTTCATAGTGCAACTTCCCAAAGAAATCATGGAGTGGTTCAATGCCAAATCCTTGCGTTCCAGTTTTTTGATGTAACGCATCAATTCTGTTTCAGAATGATAGGTATTGAACACCTCATGTTCCAAAAAGGGAGTTTGTCGTTGTAGAGGTCTCGGAATAATTTCTTCAGCGTATACAGTAAATGAAGAGTCGGTTTTAGGTTCTGTTGACTTGGCAAAACAAGACATCAAAAGTTTAAGGTCTAGTTCAGTGACAGCTTCGTTCAGTGAGACGGATACTGTTTGAGTATCAATGTAATTAAGATTGATACCTTGATTTTTAGTAAGTTCACGTAGTTTGTTTGTATTGGAGACCTTAATCTTAATAGTGTCAAAATAGGCACTATTAAGTTGTTTGTGTCCCATTTCTTCAACACTTTTGGCTAGTATTCTGGTATAGGCATGAACTTTATTGGCTATATATTTGAGACCTTCAGGGCCATGATAAACAGCATACATGCCCGCCATGACCGCTAACAAGACTTGAGCGGTACAAATATTGGATGTGGCTTTATCTCTTTTAATGTGCTGTTCCCGAGTCTGCAGGGCCATTCTCAACGCTGGATTACCATCTGTATCTTTGGTAACTCCAATGATTCTTCCGGGAATATTTCTTTTATAGTCTTCTTTAGTTGCGAAAAATGCAGCGTGTGGACCTCCGTAGCCCAATGGAATTCCAAATCGTTGTGAGGTACCCACTACAACATCAACGCCCCACTCACCTGGAGGTGTAAGCAATACCAAGCTTAAAATATCAGCAGCTACGGCCACTTTGATTTCATTGGCCTTGGCTTTTTGAACAAATTCACTATAGTCATAAACCTGGCCGTATTTTCCTGGATATTGGAGAATTGCACCATAGAATTCCTTTGCAAAGTCAAAATCTTCGTGGTTGCCAATGACCAATTCAATCCCAAGAGGTTCGGAACGGGTTTTAAGTAGGCTCAAAGTTTGAGGGAGTATTTCTTCGGACACAAAAAACTTGTTTGTTCCTTCTTTTTTTTGTTGTCTGGAACGAACATCAAAAAGCATGGTCATAGCCTCTGCAGCTGCAGTACTTTCATCTAAAAGAGATGCGTTTGCCAATTCCATTCCAGTAAGTTCGCTCACCATGGTCTGGAAGTTGAGCAAGGCTTCCAATCTTCCTTGCGCAATCTCAGCTTGATATGGTGTATAGGCGGTATACCATCCTGGATTTTCAAGAATATTTCTTTTGATTACAGATGGTGTTAGGGATTCATGGTAACCTAATCCAATATAAGTTTTAAATACCTTGTTCTTTTGGGAAAGTTCGTGGACATGGTTCAAAAACTCATGTTCACTAATCCCTTCAGGAAGATGAAGTGGTTTTTTAAGTTTTATGTCATCTGGAATGGTCTCATAAATCAACTGTTCCAAATTTTCAACCCCAATGGTTTTCAACATTTTGGGAAGGTCCCTGTCCGTAATGCCAATATGTCTGGCAGCAAACACATCTGTATTCATGTTCAATCCAATAAAGTGCACAAAATTAGGGATTAATTCAATGAAAATAGTCAATTTTGAAGTGTCCTGAACTAAAGTTGTTAACCAAAAATTAACCTTAGGAGTAAGTAGGGCACTTTTGTTTAATGAGGACGCTGAAGTTTATTTTTGATTTTTATCTAGATGCCAGTATTCATGTGGCATTGGCGGTGGTTGCCCTAACTTGTGCGACCTGCTATCTGTTGAACATTCCATGGGACTTTTTGCTATTGGGCTTTATTTTTTTTAGCACAATAGTCTGCTATAATTTCATTAAATATGGAGTTGAGGCACATAAATACATCATAGTTTCCAATACCTATCATAAAAGTATACAACTGTTTAGCTTTTTATCATTCGGGGCGGCTGTATGCTGTTTGGTGAATTTGGATAAGCAAGTTTGGATGGCAACAGCACTTTTAGGTCTTTTATCAACATTTTATGCTGTCCCTTTGTTGCCACATGCAAAAAACCTGAGAAGTTTGGCAGGATTCAAAGTGTATGTTGTAGCCTTGGTCTGGACCGGGTTTACGGTGTTGTTGCCTGTGCTAAGTGAAAGTCTTAAATTGGAATGGGATGTTTGGCTACTTATGTTCCAACGTTTTGTTTTAGTGTTGATTCTCATGTTGCCCTTTGAAATTAGGGATTTGCAGTGGGATGATAAGCATTTGAAAACACTGCCTCAGGTTTTAGGAATAAGACAAACAAAGCGTTTAGGGCTGTTATTGGTGTTATTGTTCTTCGTATTGACTTTTTTGAAGGATGAAATCCATCAATCTGAAATTATTATGAGATTGGTTCTCGGAGTTGTTTTGGTTTTGGCGTTATTTTTGCATAGGAATGAAAAATCTAAATATTTTGCATCCTTTTGGGTTGAAGGCATCCCTATTGTATGGTTGGGATTGTTTTGGCTAGAATTGAAGGTGTTTTAGAGGTGCTTTTCCAAATCCTTTTTCATGGATTCTTTTTCCCTTTCAGAGAGGACATTCAAATTTGCATTATCGCACAGTGAGGTCAAAGCCTTGTTGCGCTTGGAAAACTTCGCACACGTCTTACAGTATAAAATATGTATGCGAAGTTTTAGGATTTCCCAAAAACTAGCTTCCTTATACTGTGATTTAGTACAAATATGTGCAGCATCCTCGCATGAAATCTTCATAGTTAAAACCAATTTTCATTTAAACAACCCATAAGAGCTGTCCTTGCCCTGTGTATCATTACCCACAAGTTGGACGGGTTAATTCCCAAATCATTACAAATATCTTCTGTTGACATTCCTTGAACGGTCTTCATTTTAAAGACCTGCGATTGTTTTTGCGGCAGTTTTGAAATACAGTCCTGAATCGCTGAGCCCAACTCTTCATTTTCAAGGACATTATCGCCATCTTTACTAAAAGGGTCTGCAACTTGTTCTTCGAGCCAATCGCCTTCAGCATCGGAATCGGTATTGTAATTGATGCGAACTTCAGCTTTTCCTTTTTTGGAATTGATTTTACGGTAATAATCAATCACCTTTCTTTTTAAAATAGCAATGAGCCATGTGCGTTCGGCGGCATCTCCTTTATAATTTTTTGCGGAATTAAGTCCAGCATAAAAAGTTTCTTGCACCAGGTCCTTGGCTATTTCAGCATCACTTACTCGTGCCACGGCATAGTTGAACAAGTAATCTGCATATAAATCTACCCATTTATTAGGATGAAGTTCGTGTAATGCCATATCTATCAAAGAAGTACCAAATGTAATGGATTTTAGTTAATGAATTTCTGGTTTTTCCATTACAAACGACTTCAAAAAGTATCACGAAAATATCATGGGTTTCGACTTTAGAGAAAGATTAACAGTTTAGTTGTGCATAAAAAAAGGAATTATCCAGCTTTCCTGAGTAACCCAGCCCTTTCCAATAAAGCTTCAATTTTTGGTTCAACTCCTCTAAATCGTTTGTAAAGTACCATAGGGTTCTCTGTGCCTCCTTTGGAGAGCACATGCTCCTTGAACTTATTGGCGATTTCTTTATTGAATATCCCATTTTCCTTAAAATAGGCAAATGCATCGGCATCCAGGACTTCTGCCCATTTATAACTGTAATACCCAGATGAATATCCTCCTTGAAAAATATGTGAAAATGCAGTGCTCATACAAGTTTCTGGAGTTTCAGGGAATAGGTTGGTCCCTTCAAAAGCTTTGGTTTCATAAGCTTTTACATCTTTAATTTGATTTGGGTTTTTGCCGTGCCACGCCATATCCAAGAATCCGAAGCTCAATTGGCGAAGCGTGGCCATCCCTTCTTGAAAGGTGGCAGATTCTTTTATTTTTTGAATCAACTCCATGGGAATCAACTCGCCAGTTTCATAGTGGAAGGCAAAAAGTTCCAAGGCTTCTTTTTCATAACACCAATTTTCCATGACTTGACTTGGCAATTCCACAAAATCCCAATAGACAGAAGTGCCGGAAAGCCCCGGGTAGGTGGTGTTGGCCAACATTCCATGAAGACCATGCCCAAATTCATGAAATAGGGTGGTAACTTCATTAAAAGTGAGTAATGAAGGTTTGGTGGCCGTAGGTTTGGTGAAATTGCATACGTTGGATACATGCGGCCTACTATTTTTCCCATTTAAAATGTATTGCGATTTGTAGGATGTCATCCAAGCTCCCCCGCGCTTACCGGGTCTAGGATGAAAATCAGCATAGAACAAGGAAACCAAGTTGCTTGATTCGTCATACACTTCATAGGTTTTTACTTCCTCATGATACTTATCCACATCAAAAACCTCTTTGAAAGTGAGTCCAAACAACTTTTCTGCCACCTTAAAAACCCCTGAAATCACATTTTCGAGTTTAAAGTAGGGCTTTAGTTTTTCGTCATCCAAATTGAAAAGCTTTTGCTTTAGTTTTTCAGAATAATAAGCACTGTCCCATTTTTCAAGTTGGTGAATATTGTCTAATTGTTTGGCAAAGGATTCCAGATCTGCAAACTCTTTTTCTGCTGCTGGTTTGGCTTTTTCCAAGAGCTCATTAAGAAAATCAAGCACCTTTTGGGGAGTTTCTGCCATGCGTTCTTCTAAGACAAAATGGGCATGGGTTTCGTAGCCCAATAAATTAGCTCGCTCATGACGAAGCTTCACAATGTGAAGCACGTTTTCCTGATTGTCCAGTTCATCTTGATGAAAACCTTTGCTGCCAAAAGCCATGGAGAGTTTTTTGCGCAATTCTCGGTTTTCAGCATATTTCATAAAAGGAATGTAGCTAGGATAGTCCAAAGTAATCAGCCATCCATCCTTGTTTTTTGATTTTGCCAATTGGGCAGCAGCTTCCTTGACTCCTTCAGGTACCCCTTTTAAGTCCTCTTCATTGGTTAAAAGGAGCTCATATTTATTGGTTTCGGCCAAAACGTTTTCTCCAAACTTGAGTTTTAATTGAGAAAGTTCAGCATCTATTTCCCGGAGTCGCTTTTTATCTTCCTCGTTAAGGGTAGCACCATTCCTGCTGAATCTCTTGTACCGTTTTTCCAATAATGTCTCTTGCTCTGGAGTAAGGTTTAAATTCTCTTTTCGTTCATAGACGGACTTGACCCGTTTAAAAAGATCTTTATTGAGAATGATATCATTGCCAAATTCAGACAAAAGAGGAGAAACTTCTTGGGCTATTTTTTGAATTTCCTCATTGGTTTCTGCAGCATTTAGATTGAAGAAAATACTGGAAATCCGATCTAACTGCCGCCCTGAAAAATCCAACGCTTCTAAAGTGTTGGCGAAAGTGGGTGATTCAGAGTTTTGGGCAATTTCATCAATTTCTTTTTTGGCTTCTTCAATCGCTTGAAGAAAAGCAGGCTTGAAGTGCTCGTTTTTAATTTGCGAAAAAGGGGCCTTATTAAAAGGTTTCAACAATGGATTATTCATGGATTTCTTTCTGCTTTAATTTTTTGAGTTTAAAATGAGTTACTACCAAATCCGATACCAAAAATGCAAAAGATACAGCTGAAGATAGAATTGCAACAGTTAAAAAAGCGAAGCCCCTTGCTGTATTTTTAGTGACTCTGTTCATGGCTTTGATGGCATCATCAGTGTACTCATATAAGTCAACAAAACCATTTTGGTCCAAATCAAAACTCTTGGCATGTTGTTTTAAACTATACCATCTGATTTCAACGGCGATTAAAATAATGGCATACAGGGCAAATAATAAACGGGCACTTCGACAGACACTTTTCCCATAGGGATTTTCCACTTTTTTTTGAACAAAAAAAATGATGACAACAGCAAAAGACCCTAATAAAATACCTATTTCATTGTAGTTTAACATAAAACTGGTAATCAAGACTTGCTTTTAACCTCTTCTGCTCCTTTGATTACTTTTTCTTTGAGACCTTGCTTGTAGACTTCAATTTTGTCCAGCACACATTTGTCTGAACTACCGATGATTTGTGCAGCTAGTATTCCGGCATTTTTCGCACCATTTAGCGCAACAGTTGCCACAGGAACGCCACCGGGCATCTGCAAAATGGAAAGTACGGAATCCCAACCGTCAATGGAGTTGCTACTTTTTACAGGAACGCCAATCACTGGAAGAGGAGATAAAGAAGCCACCATACCGGGAAGGTGGGCAGCACCGCCAGCTCCAGCAACTATAACTGAAAAACCATTTTTGTGTGCATTTTTGCCAAAATCAAACAGTTTTTCAGGAGTTCTGTGGGCTGAGACAATATCCACTTCCACTTCAATGTCAAATCCACGTAAAATATCGATGGCATCTTGCATAACGGGAAGATCACTGGTGCTTCCCATAATAACGGCTACTTTGCTCATGTTAATTAAATTTTCTAATATAATAGATGTTTTCCCTTCTGTCTAGGTAGCCCAAGTAATAATCTGAGTCTATCTGAAATTTCGTTTTCCAACTTATTTTCCTACGTGCTTTTTCATCATAGATTTCATTAAATAGGTCTTCCATTTTTTGATAGGGGTCTTCGAAATCACTAAGGTCTAAATCAAAATTTTGTTTGTCCAAATAAAAATAAAGTGATTCATCCCTAACAAACGTATAATTTCCGAACATCATGCCCATTGTCAAACCGCCTACAGCTCCGAAACTACCAGGCATTGTCATAGGTGCTCCATTGGTTTTTTTATACCCGCCCAACATCAATAGAAAAGATTGGTCACTATCTAAAGCTCTCAGCCCTATCTTGTTGCCGCCCTTCATGATTTTTTGTAATCGTTTTTGCACGCTTTCCTTATTGCTTTCCGAAGGGTGAATGTCAATATTATGTTTTGTTACCAAATTTTGGTTTAACAAGATGTTTCGTTGTTCGAGATACGGAGAGTTTCTGTGAAATGAAAAAACACTGGTGGATTTATTCGAATCCAAGTTGTAAAGTTTTACAAAAACCTTCTTTTTGTCGCCTTTTAATAAAAAAAGCAAGTTGTCTAAGATAAAAGAGTTTGTTTTTATTCCAGAAAGATTTTCTCCGAAATCAGTTTTGGATATTTGCCTTATTGTGGTTTTAGAATCTTTTTGGTTGATTTCGATGAGATTTGTATACTCATTATTTGAATCAAGTGTAATAAGAAGTTTTTCATCTGATAAGTATATCTTGTCACTATGTGTAATCACTTCGTTTAGATTGGGAGAGTGTCTTTTGACCAATTTCAAATAGGCATTATGGGACGCATAGTTTAGCAGGGAATCTTTTATAGTGCCATTTGAATAAACCACTCTCTTCGGAAACTCATCTTGTTTTGTTCCATTTTTGTAATAATCACTTTTACCTAAGTCAATTATATGTGTTTCATAATTGAGATTAATATCCAGCACATGAAATTTAAGCTTTCTCGTATTTTTTATTTGAGCTAATATGTAAAACTTACCATCATGACTGTAGTTAACAAGATAGTCTTCTCTTTCCAGCTTAAAGTCCAAAGGTTTCTCAACTATTTTTTCACTTTCAAAGTCATAAATAAGTCCAAAAAACTTTTTTCTTGAATTGTTGCTGAATATGTATCCAACTTTATTTTCGGCTTGATAACTTTCAATGAAATTGACATGACTTTGCTTTTGTTTTAGGATTTTATTTGCAAACTTTTTCTTCATGTTCAGGTCATACTGGACCATTGAGATTTGGTTTGCCTGTAAAAAGCTTAAGACAAAATTGTCTTTTGATTTAACAAAAGAAATTTCGCCTTCATATTGAGGAAGAAGAATTTGTTCTGAAGACAAAATTTCCTGTCCGTAACTTAATTGAATTAGTATAAGGAATATTGAAATCAGTTTAATTCTCAACAAATTAAATTTAGGAGTGCTAATCATCTCTTTTTCTGCTATAGGCCACAAGGTTTTTCAAAACAACTGTTGAAACCATCAGGACATACAGTCTCTGTACAACCTTCTTCTTTAGAGCATGAATTTAATAACACCAAAAACAATAAGAAGGGAATAATCAAAATCTTTCTCATGAAATTCAGGAACTTACTCTTTGCTTACTACCTTAATGGTTTCCTTTACTTTTTGAGCCACTTGCCTAGCTCTTGTCATATCTTCATCCACAATGGTCACATGTCCCATTTTACGGAACGGACGTGTTTGTTTTTTTCCATAAATATGAGGGGTGACGCCTTCCATTCCTAAAATTGCGTCTAAGTTTTCATAGACCACATCTCCGGTATGACCTTCGGCACCTACCAAATTTACCATTATTCCGGCCACTTTGCTGTCCGTTTTGCCCAAGGGTAGATTCAAAATGGCTCTAATATGTTGTTCAAATTGATTGGTGTAGCTGGCCTCTATACTGTAATGCCCGCTATTATGGGGTCTTGGGGCCACTTCATTTACCAAAATTTCATCATCTTGGGTTTGAAAGAGTTCAACTGCAAGTAGTCCCACATGTTCCAAGTGCTCGGAGACTTTTAAGGCAACCTCAATAGCTTTTTGGGCCACAGTGGTATCAATACGTGCCGGGCATATCACATATTCCACTTGATTGGCTTCAGGATGAAACTCCATTTCCACCACGGGATAGGTTTTTACCGCTCCATTGGGATTTCTAGCCACAATTACGGCCAATTCGTTTTTAAAATCTACCATTTGTTCGGCGATACACTCCACGTTGGGCAACTCCTTTAAATCATCTATTGTTCTGACCACTTTTACCCCTTGACCATCGTAACCAAATTGTGCGCTTTTCCAAACAAAGGGCAATTGAAGTCCGCCATTGGATATGCTGTCTTCAATTTCTGAAGTGTAGGCAAACCTTGAAAAAGGTGCGGTTGGGATATTGTTATCCGTATAAAACAACTTTTGCGTAGCCTTGTTCTGGATAATTTTTAACGCCTTGGTAGGAGGGTAAACGGTTATTCCTTCATGCTCCAGTTTTTCAAGGGCTTCAACATTTACATTTTCAATTTCAATGGTCAAAACATCCAAGTCCTTGCCAAAATTGTAAACAGCATCAAAATCCATAAGACTTGCTTGGACAAATTCATTGCACGAAATGCGACAAGGAGCTTCTGGAGAAGCGTCCATGACTTTGGTGTAGATGTCCCATTTTCGGGTTTCATATAGCAACATTTTGCCCAGTTGACCACCTCCTAAAATACCGAATTTAAAATTGGAAGAAAAGAATTGCATTGACCTGCGAATTGGAATGAATGCAAAAATACGTGAATTCCACGAGGCTATGAAAATCTAAAGCCAATGCACCCCTAAAAATGTTATCTTTGCCAACCCGTTAAAAGGATAATACGTTGATAAAGCTTCACGACAAGTTTTTTGAACCCTACCTCAAAGAGGAACAAATCCAAGGGGCCATTGCAAAGATGGCTGCGGATATTGCCAAGGATTACAAGGACGAAATTCCCATTTTTGTGGGAGTGCTCAATGGGGCTTTTATGTTTGTTTCCGATTTTTTAAAGGCTTATCAATATCCGTGTCAGGTTTCTTTTGTGCGATTGAGTTCCTATCAAGGACTTACTTCTACTGGGATTGTTGAGACACTTTTAGATGTTTCTGATGATATCGAAGGGAAAAGTGTCATCATTCTGGAAGATGTTATCGATACCGGTAGGACCTTGAAGAAATTGGTGGACCTCTTCTCCAATACCAATGTAAAAGAATTCAAAATAGCTTCTTTGTTTTATAAATCTGAAGTTTACAATGGAGAGTATTCCATTGACTATGTCGGGCTTGAAATCCCCAACAGTTTTATTGTGGGATATGGTTTGGACTATAACGAATTGGGGCGGAACTTGAAAGAAGTATACCAGCTAAAACAACAAAATATGATCAATCTAGTGCTTTTTGGAAAGCCAGGAGCAGGAAAAGGAACCCAAGCAGGGTTTTTGAAGGAAAAATACAATCTCAAACATATTTCAACGGGAGATGTGTTTCGATATAACATTAAAAATGGAACTGAACTGGGCAACTTGGCCAAATCCTATATTGATCGTGGAGATTTGGTGCCCGATGAGGTCACCATTGATATGTTAAAAGCAGAGGTTGAAAAAAATCCAGAAGCTGCTGGTTTCATTTTTGATGGTTTTCCACGTACAGAAGCTCAGGCTGAAGCATTGGATAATTTTTTAGAGTCCAAGGATATGACCGTTAATGCAACTATTGCCTTGGAAGCGGATGATGACATTCTTGTAGCTCGATTGTTGGAGCGAGGAAAAGAGAGTGGACGTTCAGATGACCAAGATGAAAGTAAGATTCGTAACCGTTTTGATGAATACAACCAAAAAACTGCTCCTTTGAAAGCGTATTACGAAAAACAAGGGAAATTTCATTCTGTTGATGGAATTGGTGAAATCGCTGAAATCACTGAACGATTGAGTAAAGTGATAGATTCGTTGGGATAACCCCTGCACTCTTGCCAAACTAATAATAAAAATCCAAGAAAATGACCGAGGGTAATTTTGTGGATTATGTAAAAGTGCATGTTGCTTCCGGAAATGGAGGTAAAGGCTCTGTGCATTTACATCGTGAAAAATATATTGCCAAAGGTGGACCGGATGGTGGTGACGGTGGTCGCGGGGGTCATGTGATCATCAAAGGAAACAAAAACCTTTGGACCTTGGTGCATTACAGATTCAAAAAGCATTTTAAAGCAGGTCATGGAGAGCATGGCAGTAAGAACAGAAGTACTGGTGCAGATGGTCAGGATATATATTTGGAGGTGCCTTTGGGGACTGTGGTTAGAGATACTGCAACCAATGCCGTTTTGTTTGAAATCACGGAAGACCAAGAAGAAAAAATAATACTCGAAGGAGGAAAAGGAGGCCGCGGTAACTGGCATTTCAAAAGCCCAACCAACCAAACCCCTAGGTATGCACAACCGGGTATTCCTGGTCAGGAAACTCAGGTTACTCTCGAACTCAAAGTTTTGGCAGATGTCGGCTTAGTAGGCTTCCCCAATGCAGGAAAATCAACATTGTTGTCAGTAATAACCTCTGCAAAACCAAAGATTGCTGACTATGAGTTTACTACGCTCAAACCTAATTTAGGAATTGTGGAGTACCGCGATTTCAAGAGTTTTGTAATGGCAGATATTCCTGGAATTATTGAAGGAGCAGCTGAAGGAAAAGGTTTGGGCCATTATTTTTTACGTCATATTGAACGCAATGCTACATTACTTTTTTTAATACCAGCAGATAGCAATGATATCAGCCAAGAATACAATATCCTTTTGGATGAGTTAAGACGATATAATGCTGAACTCTTGGATAAGAACAGGCTGGTGGTTATTTCCAAATGTGATATGCTGGATGCTGAGCTCATTGAAGAAATGAATCAAGAACTTCAAGAGGATTTTAAAGATGTCCCCTATCATTTTATCTCCTCGGTGAGTGGTTTGGGGATTATGGAACTCAAAGACAAACTTTGGGCGCTTTTGAACGAATAACCATTCGTATTTCTCTTTGTAAACCAAATATTGAGTAAATTTAAGGTAGTCCAAATTATTCTCATGCGATACCTTTTTGCCATTGCAATTATTAGTTTATTGGCCTCTTGCGGTTCCGTAAGGGTAAACTATGATTATGACAGGGGAACTGACTTTTCAAATTATACTACCTACAACTATTTTTCTGATATAGAGTCGGGTTTGAGTCAATTGGATGAAAGAAGGTTAGTTCGTATTTTGGATTCAACCCTGCAATCCAAGGGCTATAAATTGGCAGAGGAGCCGGATTTTTTCATTAACATCCTTAGTAGTGAATTTAGAAATGCACCCAATAATGCTATAGGCGTAGGTGTTGGAGGAACGGGGCGTAATGTTGGCGGTGGTGTTTCGGTTGGGATTCCCTTGGGGAGTTCAGGAATACAACGCCAGATTCAGTTTGATTTTGTAGATTCTCAAAAGGATGCCTTGTTCTGGCAAGCTGTCAGTGAAAGTGGATATCGAGACAATGCCTCGCCAAGTGTGAGGGAAGCACGATTGGCTGCTATTGTTAAAAAGGTTTTTGCCAAGTTTCCGCCCGAATAGAAATATCTTCCGGAGGGTTGCCCTATTTTACCACTTATCATATTTTCAGATAGGTAAGCTGTTTTCATTAGTAGATTTAACAGTTTCAAGATGTAACAAACTGGAACAAAACCAGTCTAATTTTGAAACGCTACAATTTTTCAATCAAAAACTAATGAAAACACTATGAAAACAACACAAAAATTTAAAATGTTTTGTGGCATGGCCCTATTGTCTTTTTTGGGAACGGCCACTTTTGCTCAGGATAAACCTGGAGATCCTGCGTTGGTCAGCTCCGACGAAGAGTTAATGGCCCTAGCAGCTTTGGATGAAGGCGATTATCGATATACGGTTGAAGACTATTTTGCTAACCCGAAGGTTTTTACTTTTCGATTTTCACCTGATGGAAAATATCTGTCATACCGGGAGCGCGATGCAAATGGAAAGCAGCACATTTTTGTTAAAAACTTGACTACGGGTGAAGCAAAAATGGCCATTGAGGAAAAAGACGAATTGGTGAGAGGATATGGCTGGCTGAATAACCAAAGGTTATATTATGTGATGGATAAAGGAGGCAATGAAAATTATCACATTTATGCCGTTAATCTTGATGGAGGGGAATCCATAGATTTGACACCCTTTGATGGGGTACGAGCTCAATTTACTGAGTTGCTTCGTGAGGACAAGGACCACATTATCGTTTCCATGAACAAAAACAACCCACAGGTTTTTGAGCCTTACAAGGTAAACCATAAAACAGGGGAGTTGTCCCAGCTCTATTCTAACGATGACCCAGCCAACCCCATTTTTGGATATAATTTTGATAAGGATGGCAATCTTAAATCCTTTACAAGAATTAGAGATGGCGTAGAGCAAGATATTTATTACGAAGATGGAGAAGGAGGTTACAAATTGCTCAAAAGCTTGAATTGGAAAGATAATTTTGTGATTCAGGAATTTAACTATGGAACTCCTAATCCAAATGATGCCTACGTAGTTTCCAATTTGGAGAGTGATAAAGCGGAAATACAGCTTTACGATTTGAAAGAGAATAAAATGATTGAAAAAGTCTTTGCCAATGACAGCTATGATGTTCAAGGAATGGGATTGGCAAGAACAAGAAACTATGAAGTGGATTATTTCTCTTATGAGGGTGAAAAAAGTATAATGGTTCCTGTGAGCGTTCCATATAAGGCTTTGGATGCTGCAATGAAGAAGGACCTGCCCGGTAAGCAGTACAGGGTATTGGATACTTCAGAAGATGAGAATCTTTTTATGGTGTATGTGGATAGTGACCGCTTGTACGGAGTCTACTATGCTTATGACGTGGCAAAAAATGAACTTAAAGAACTTTATAACACCATGCCTCAGTTGAAAGAAGAGGATATGTCAGAAATGCGTCCAATTACCTTTAAAAGTAGAGATGGAATCACTTTGCATGGCTATATCACCCTGCCAAAAGCTGCTTTGGCTGGAGAAAAGGTTCCAGTAATCGTGAATCCGCATGGAGGGCCACAAGGTATTAGGGACTCTTGGGGTTTTAATTCTGAAGCACAACTCTTTGCAAGTAGAGGCTACGCCACTTTACAGGTGAATTTTAGAATCTCCGGAGGTTATGGAAGGGAATTCTTGGAATCAGGGTTTAAAGAAATCGGCAGAAAGGCCATGGATGATGTGGAAGATGGATTAAAATATGTTATTGATCAAGGCTGGGTGGATGCAGACAGAGCAGCTATTTATGGAGGAAGCCATGGAGGGTATGCAGTACTTCGCGGTTTAACCAAGACTCCAGATCTATATGCTTGTGGAGTGGATTATGTTGGGGTATCCAACTTGTTCACCTTTATGAAGACCATTCCTCCATACTGGAAACCTTACCTAAAAATCATTAAAGAAATATGGTATGATGAGGACGTTCCAGAGGAAAAAGTCATTATGGAAGAAGTATCTCCGGTGAACCATGTGGATAAAATCAAAAAACCATTATTTGTGGTTCAGGGAGCAAATGACCCCAGAGTAAATATTGATGAATCAGATCAGATAGTGAGCGCTTTGAGAGCCAAAGGTGTAGATGTTCCCTATATGGTCAAATATGACGAAGGGCATGGTTTTGGTAAGGAAGAGAACAGACTGGAACTCTACAAGGCCATGATGGGCTTTTACGCAAAACATTTAGGTAAACAGGAAATACTTAAGCCTTTGAAGGATTAAGGTAATGCAATGATATTCAATAAGAAAAGGAGCCATATGGCTCCTTTTTTGTTACCTAATATATATAATATTTGTCCATACCGTTCACCAATTCCATTTTACCGCTGGTCATAATTCACTTCATAAACAAATGGATGTCAACTACTTTAGCAGTATAAACTAAAAGACCAAGCGTTATGATCACTTTAGCAAAACTGGTAATTACTTTAATCATTGAAATTTTTATTTAACCAAAATAAAGGACTTTAAGTATGAGAAGATTGAACACCTCCCAGAAAATCATTTTAACATTGGGCATTCTAGGTTTTATAGTTGCTGTTTATGGTAGATTCAATGGTTGGGAGTACAACGATTATTTTACACTTTTCTACACCAGCACTTCTTTTATGTGGATTGCGTTTTTGGATACCAAACAAAAATGTCATAATCCCTTCAAAAGAAAGAAGACTAATAAAGCTTTAAAAGAGACATGATCATAAACTAGCAAAATACCTTTTTGTTTGACAGTACCGACCATGATACCAAACCTGTCATCAAAAAGGTATATTTGAAAAACCAATTAAAAAACCATTGGAACTAAGTAAAAAGAAGAACAATTATATCTTTTGGGGCCTTCAATTTTTGGGTTGGGGATTCATCAACCTGCTTTCCATTTTTGCCTTAAAAGGCGTGAGTGTTGAATTTTTGGTGTATTCCATTGTTTTGGGAACTGCTATCGGGATTTTCTCCACTTCAGTGCTTCGGTGGTATCTCAAAAGTAACATCCAGTTTGAGGGTTTTGGACTTAAGGAATTTTTAAAAATTCTGGTTTCTTTTATAATGACCGCTGTTTTGTTTGGGGGATTAAACATACTCTTTGGGTTTGTTTATGTCAAATTTGGGCCGAGCTTGACGGATTCTGAGCTGAAGATTTTCAGGATGTACGACAATGTTTGGATTCAAGTATTAAATTCATTGTTTTTGATTGGAGCTTGGGTGGTTACCTATCTGGTCATTAAACTCTTGCTCAAACTGAACAAAGAGCGGATTGAAAGGTTGGAATTGAACACCCATCTAAAGCAAGCCCAGTTAAATACGTTGAAAGGACAGATTAATCCACATTTTATGTTCAATAGTCTCAACAACATTAGAGGGCTTATGTTGGAAGATGTGGAAAAATCTAGGGAAATGCTTACCAAGCTCTCTGAAATATTGCGCTATTCCCTCACTAAGAACAATAGCAATGCAATTGCTGTTAAAGAAGAATTAGAGGTAGTGGACAATTATATAGACTTGTCCAAGATACAGTTTGAGGATAGGTTGCAATTCATCAAAAATGTAGATAAGGAAACTTTGGATGTACAGATTCCACCCATGATTATTCAATTGTTGATCGAGAATGCTGCCAAGCATGGTATTTCAAACCTTAAAAATGGTGGAAAAATAGTTTTGAAGATTCAAAAAATGGAAGGGGAGTTGCGCATTGAGGTTCGAAATACAGGAAAATTGAAAATAGCAAAAAACTCCACACAATTAGGAGTAAAAAATATTAAACAGCGACTGAAATTATTATACACAGATGAGGCCTCCTTTACGTTGAAAGAATTTGAAGATGAGGTTGTGGCCGAGGTTAAAATTCCATTGGCATGAAAATAAGAGCTGTCATAGTAGAAGATTCAAGATTGGCACGTAATGAGCTCAAAGAGCTCATAAAAAAGCATGTTGAAATTGAACTTGTAGGTGAGGCCGAAAATGTGGACAATGGATATGAATTGATTCAAAAAGCTAACCCGGATTTACTTTTTTTGGATATCAACATGCCGGAGAAGGATGGTTTTGAGCTCTTGGAAATGCTTGATGAGGTGCCAATTACGGTTTTTACTACAGCATTTGATGAATACGCCATAAAATCGTTTGAGTACAATGCCTTGGACTATTTGTTGAAACCTGTAAGTGAGAAGAGATTTGCCATGGCTTTGGAAAAGGTAACGGCCCAGTTGGAAGCAAATCAGGAACAATCATCCAAAACCAAGAAATTAGTAGAAAGCAGTCAGATTTTCATTAAGGACGGGGAGTCTTGTTGGTTGGTAAAGATTGGTAATATTTCGCAGTTTGAAATAGTTGGAAATTATACCCGGGTGTTCTTCAATGGAGAAAAACCCTTACTTTATAAATCACTCAATCAAGTAGAGGAAAAATTACCTTCCGAGACTTTTTTCAGGGCCAACCGACAGCAAATAGTGAATACCAATTTTATTGAGAACGTTGTGCCTTGGTTCAATGGAAAGCTCAAGCTAAAAATGAAGAATGGGGAAGAGGTGGAAGTGTCCAGAAGACAGTCCTATATTTTCAAGGACAAAATGAGTTTATAATCAAAAAACGAACAAAAAAGACCTTCTTTAGAAGGTCTTTTTTTACACTAGGCCCTTAAAATATCTTTATAACGGTCTTTGTACCCGAAAAGGGCGGCAATATTAAGAATAAGTAAGCCCAGGGCAGGCCCAATACCTTCTGGAGCTAAGGTAGCATGAAAAAAGGCAACGTTCACTGAAACACTCATTAAAATCACAGCCATTAGAGCTCCAAATTTATTAACGATGAGGGCAAGGCCCGCGACTACCTCTACAACGGCAACTAAGGTCATTGTATGGGTTGATGACAAAGCACCAAAATAGCCCATTACGTTTTCGGGCATCTCACCCATGGGGATGAAATGAAAAAATTTGTTGAGTCCAAATATGAGCACAAACAATCCGAGTAGAATACGGATGACCATAAAAACTTTTGAATTCATAAGGTTAATTTTTACTGGTTAAGCAATAAAAATAACCAAAAATTATCAATATGATAATTTAAACCTTGTTTTCCTTTTGTGCAAAGGACTAAAGTGATTTGAGGAGACCTCCATCAATAGGGATATTGGTTCCTGTAATATAGGCAGCCCTATTGGAAGCTAAAAATGTTACTAAGTAGCCATATTCATCAGGGTGGCCAATTCGTTTCATGGGAACCTGTTCTTCCATATTGGTGCGAACTTCTTCTGGTGATATACCCAACTTTTCAGCCTTTTTTGCATTAAGCTGCGCAATTCGGTCTGTATCAAAATACCCAGTGAGGACACTATTGACTGTAATATTGTCTTTTGCAACATCATAGGCCAAACTTTTGCCCCATGTCACTACTGCTGCTCTTATTGAGTTTGAAAGTGCCAGATAGTTTAAGGGTTCTTTCACCGAAATTGAGGCCACATTAATAATGCGACCCCAAGAGTTTTTCTGCATGTGCTGTAGGGCAAGTTCAGTGGTGAGCACTACGGATTTAAAAAGCAAATCAAAGGCAGTTTGGTAATCATCTACATTTTTTTCCAGTGCGCCCCCTCCTTCGGGTCCTTGGGTGTTGTTTACTAAAATATCGATGGTATTCTGCTCAAAAAATGAAGAAATGGTTTTTTTGAACATCTCAAAATTTGAAAAATCAACAAGTAAATAGCTGTGATTTTGGCCATTTTTCGTGCTTAAGGAAGCAAGAACCTCTTTTAGTTTAGCTTCATTCCTTGCCATTAAGGTTACATTTGCACCACTTTTGGAAAGTTGTTGGGCAATGGCCAGACCAATACCTTTACTACTACCGCCAACAAGGGCGTTTTTTCCTGTTAGAACTATTTCCATGATTTATTTATATGCTTCCCTAACTGGGCTAAATACATCCATTAATTTACATGCGGTCAAAGCCTTGCCGCTGTGCGGTGTGTTGGAAGGAATTATAACAACATCCCCGGGCCCATAAATAGCTGTGCTGCCACCTAAAGTAAATTCAAAAGAACCTTCAACAACGTGCATGATCTGTTCATGTATGTGATGATGTTCAGGTACTTCTGCATCTTTTTCCACATCCCAGAATGCCCAGGACATATTTTGGGCATGGACCATTTTACCATGGTATCCAGGCATAATTTCTTTGGATTCAATGTTGGCAAGGTTCATAAAGACAAATTTTATCCGAAGATAAAAAATTAATTAGGGCATCTCTTTATTTGTAATGGGGAGGTCAATACCTATTTTTGACGTACAAAGAATACAGATGAACATTCATTTTATTGCCATTGGAGGGAGTGCCATGCACAATTTGGCACTGGCCTTGAAACACAAAGGGTATAAAGTTACAGGTAGTGATGATGTGATTTATGAACCTTCCAAAAGTAGGTTGGAGATTGAAGGCATTTTACCTGAGGCATTTGGTTGGTTCCCTGAAAAAATTCATGGAGAGCTAGATGCCGTAATTTTGGGAATGCATGCAAAACCAGATAATCTTGAACTGCTCAAAGCCCAAGAACTGGGACTGAAAATCTATTCTTATCCGGAATTCCTTTATGAACAATCCAAATTAAAAACCAGAGTGGTTATTGGAGGTAGTCATGGAAAAACCACTATTACTTCCATGATTCTTCATGTACTTCATTACCATGACATGGAGGTTGATTATATGGTTGGGGCGCAACTGGAAGGTTTTGACAGGATGGTGCACCTTACCGAAGAAAATGATTTTATCGTTTTGGAAGGAGATGAATATTTATCATCGCCTATTGACAGAAGACCCAAGTTTCATTTGTACAAACCCAATATTGCTTTACTGAGTGGTATTGCTTGGGATCACATCAATGTTTTTCCCACATTTGAAAACTACGTGGAACAATTCCAGATTTTTGTGGATAGTATTGTGAATGGTGGAAGCATAACCTACAATGAAGAGGACTTGGAAGTGAACAAAGTAGTTGAACAGACAGAAAATCCCATTAGAAAATTTCCTTATGGTACTCCAAATTATAAAGTTGAAGATGGGACAACCTTATTGGAAACACCTGAGGGTGATCTGCCCATAGAAGTGTTCGGACGTCATAATCTTAGCAATTTATCCGGAGCAAAATGGATTTGCCAGCAAATGGGAGTAGATGAGGCTGATTTCTATGAAGCCATTGCTTCTTTCAAAGGAGCATCAAAACGAATGGAAAAAATTGCGGAAAGTGCAAATAAAGTGGTCTTTAAAGATTTTGCCCACTCGCCAAGTAAAGTAAAGGCGACCACTTTGGCCGTTAAAGAACAATTTCCTAACCGAAGCGTATTGGCCTGTTTAGAATTACATACCTATAGCAGTCTTAATGCCGAATTCTTGAAAGAGTACGATGGAGCTTTGGATGCGGCCGATGAAGCAGTCGTTTTCTATTCACCGGATGCGGTAAAAATCAAAGGACTGGAAGAAGTTACTTCAAAACAAATAAGTGATGCCTTAAATAGAGATGATATTCAAGTTTTTACCAATTCAGTAGATTTTAAGACATATCTCTTTTCGCAAAGTTTTGAAAATACAGCTTTGCTGCTCATGAGTTCTGGTAATTATGGTGGACTTGATTTAAAAGAAGTAGCGGCATTGTTCTAAAATGACCTAAAGGGTTGGGGAGCAATTGTTAAACCCCAAATTGTCTTAAATGGTGATCCAAGTGTTTGTATTGCATTTTCCCCCACTGTTCATTGGTAAATCTTCCGAACATGGGATGTGGATTCCAAGATTCCCTGCCTTTTTCTCCATGGAAATCATTTATCAATACCGTTAGTTTATCTTTTTCCTCCTTAAAATCCTTTTGTTCCATAACCTTGAGCCCTTTGGAAGTGGGTAAATTGGGCTTCCACAACTTATCATTGTACATGCTTTTTTTAAAAGCTTTGAAGAGTAATTTTAGAAAAGGATTGGGCTTTTTTGTAAAATTGTATCTGCCCAAGGCAATTCTTAGGGGATATTGACAATGTTTTAGCATTTGCCCAACCTCCATTTTTCCCCAATGACCCTTTGTGGTATCGGTTAATTTATCGAGACGGGATAAAATTTCTACGTGAGCTTCGGAGTCGAACAGTGATTTCATCTTGGGCATCATTTATTTTGAAAATTACATAAATAATCCCCTAAATTTAGACTATGCAAGAAAAAACAGCTTCTTTTTCCATTAAGAATTGGGCTATGGATGACAAGCCCAGGGAAAAATTGGTGAGCAAGGGAAGTCCAGTGCTTTCCAATGCAGAATTGATTGCCATTTTAATTGGTTCTGGTAATAAAAAAGAAAGTGCTGTTGAACTTTCCAAAAGAATTTTAGCTTCAGTAGATCACAATTTAAACGAACTTGGAAAACTTTCCATAAACCAGTTGATGAAGTTCAAGGGCATTGGTGAAGCAAAGGCTGTAACCATTGCTGCTGCCTTGGAAGTGGGTAGGCGCAGAAGAGGTGACGGTCATAAACAAATTACTAAAATTAAAACCAGTGAAGATGTTTATGAAGTGTTATATCCATTACTGGGAGAACTACAGCATGAAGAGTTTTGGATTGTGTACCTTAACAACTCCAATAAGGTGATGCACAAATCCCAGTTGAGTAAAGGAGGTATTACCGGAACCTTGGTCGATGTGAGGTTGGTTCTGAAACAAGCATTGGAATTGGGTGCAGTGGGCATAATTTTGGCACATAACCACCCTTCGGGTACGTTGAAACCAAGTATGGCGGACAAGCAGATCACCGAAAAACTGAAAAAGGCTTCAGAAGCTTTGGATATTAAAATATTGGATCATTTGATTGTAACAGAACATGATTATCTAAGTTTTGCGGATCAAGGTATTCTCTAAAAGATAAAAACATATGTTGCTCATATTTACCCATAAAATCACAAATCGACTTACTTATACTGCAAGGCAGATTTTTGAGAAAATTTTAGGGGTAGAAGTGGTTTTTACAACCAAGGTAGAGGATTTTATCAAGCATTCTGGCCCTAAGATGACCTATTCCAAACAACCTTTGCAAAATGAGTTCTTCATTCGTAGCAATGACCTGCTATTTGAACAGGGCATTAATGATATCGAAATAAAAATGGGAGATTGGGAAGGAACTCCTTGCTTTTTTGCAACAAGTGAGAAGAGTTCCATTCCTTACGATGTCTTTTCGGCCAGTTTTTATCTATTGAGTAGGTATGAAGAGTATCTTCCCCATGTAAAGGACAGTGTGGGAAGGTTTCCCGTTAAGGAAAGCGTAGCTTATCAACATAAATTTTTAGAGCTTCCGGTCGTCGATTTATGGGCCTATAAATTACTTTATATATTAAAACAGCGGTTCCCAGATTTTGCCCATGATAGCAAAGCGTACAATTTTACTTCAATTATTAACGTAACTACTTCGCATCGCTATGCAATGAGAGGATTGACACGTAGTTTAGGTGGTTTTTTTGTGGATTTAGGTCAATTTAATTTTAAAAGTGTAGCAAACAGGATTTCAGTATTGTCGCGTTTTAAAAAAGACCCTTATGACAACTTCGATAAATTGATAGAGGTTCATAAAAAGTTTCCCATCAAATCTATGTTCTTCTTCCAGTTTGCCAAGCATTCTGCACATGATAAGAATATATCCATCAACAACAATAAGTTTAGGTACCTTATTAAATCTGTGGCCGATTATAGTATAGTTTCTCTAAGTACTTCATTCATGTCATCTACAGATAAATTAGCATTGCGGGAAGAAAAAAAGCAATTGTCCAATTTGATCAATAGGCCTATCAACTATTCAAGGTTGAGGTATAATAGGGTTAGTGTCCCCATTACCTATCGCAATTTGGTGGAAACAGAGTTTACAGATGATTTCTCAATGGGATATACCCATGAAATTGGGTTTAGGGCAGGAACGTGCACACCTTTTTATTTTTACGATATTAATATGGAGGTAAGGCAACCGCTAAAAGTACATCCTTTTGCGGTTCATGATTATGCCTTGTTAAACTGTAAACGTAAAGATGAGGTATTCGAAAAAATGGATAAAGTTTATCGTTTGGTAAAGGAGGTCAATGGAAGTTTGGTCACCATTTTTTCCAATGAATTATTGGGGAGCAATCACAAATTGAACTGGATGGAGCTGTATCAATCCTTTTTAAGACGTTACTATGTTTAAGGATCAGATTTCCGATATTTTTTTTGATTTGGACCACACTCTTTGGGATTTTGAAAAAAACTCAGCCCTTACATTTCAAAAAATTATTTCTAAAAACCAATTAGATATAAATGTAGAGGACTTTTTAAAAGTCTATACCCCCATTAACCTTGAATATTGGAAGTTGTACAGAGAGAACCAAGTGAGTAAATCAGAATTGCGCTATCAAAGGTTAAAGCGCAGCTTTGATGCTATTGGCAGCATGGTTTCCGATGAGCAAATTAATGTGTTGGCCGATGAATACATCATATACCTGTCCACCTTTACAAATTTGATTTCCGGTGCAGTAGAAGTTTTGGAATATTTGAATCCCAAATACCACCTGCACATTATCACCAATGGTTTTCAGGAAGTACAGGTGAAAAAGCTTAAGGGAGGAAATATTCATCACTATTTCAATGAGATTGTCGATTCAGAAACGGCAGGGGTAAAAAAGCCTCATCCGCAAATTTTTGAAATGGCATTGCAATTGGCTAAAGTCAATCCGAAAAATGCCCTTATGGTAGGAGATAACTTAGAGGCGGATATTATTGGTGCTGTTTCAGTTGGTATGAACGCTCTTCATTTTAATTTTCATAAAGAATCTGAACACGGAAAATGTAAAATGATTAACAATCTTTTTGAAATAAAAAGCATTTTGTAAAGTTATAGTAGGGTGCGTTGTGCTCTAGATTGTTCTATCAGAAAATGCTTTGTAACCCAATGAAAGGAATCTTTTTCCGTTTTAGTTGTCTTTTCGTTTTAGCCTTTTCCTTGGTTTCTTGCTCAGAAGAGCAGGATTTTAGTCAATTTGATGATCTTAGTGTTACACCAACCCTTACTTCAAGTTTATTTTATCTAGAGTCTACCGAAGATTTTATCAATTCCATAAATATTTCTGGAATTTTCTACGCTCAAACATTTGAATTTGATGCGTTCAACGAACAATTTGTGGCTGAACGCCTTTTGGAAGGCACCTTGAGTTATGAAATTGAAAATACCACGAGTAAAAGAATAACCTTGGCGATTGAATTTTTGGATGAAGCAGGTACTGTTTTGGATATAGAAACCTTTACAATTGAACCGACACCGTCGGAAAGTTTGACCAGGGACGTCACCTATGGCCCAACAGGAAAGAATTTAGCCATTCTAACAACTACATCCACACTAAGAGTAATAGCAGGAAACCTAAGCGATACTACAAGTGTTTCTTCTGAATCCGACCCTAAGATCATATTAAAATCAGCAGCAGAATTCCTGTTCCAATTAAAATGAGATTAGGTAAACTGTTTTTATTGATCACTTTACTTGGAGGCACAACATTGTCTTCCCAGAACAAGCAACTACTATACGATTTTTACGAAATTCCACAATCATTAATGATAAACCCAGGTGTAAAGACATTGGAAAAATGGCATACTGGAATACCTGCCATATCTGGTTTGTCGTTTCAAGCTGGTACAAGTGGGGTAACGGTCAATGATCTTTTTGCCAATGATGGAATTGATTTTACCACTAAAGTAAGGGAGAGGGTGTTGGATGCCATGAGCAGAAAAGATGATTTCAGTTTTACGAATCAGATAGAAGCATTCAATATTGGTTTTCGAGGAAGAAATAGACCAGACGACTATTATTCCTTTGGAATGTATTTAGAGACGGATGTAATAGTTTATTGGCCTAAAGATTTCGCCATATTGGCCTTTGAAGGGAACGGAGGGGCTAATATAGGAAGGAGTTTTAATCTTGGAGACTTAAGTCTTAGGGGAGAAATGGTCAATGTTTTTCATTTTGGAATAAACAGGAAAATCAGCAATACCCTTACTGTGGGGGCAAGAGCAAAATTATACTCCAATATCTTTCAATTTCAGTCAACAGGTAATTCAGGATCATTTATAACAACTCAAGGAGAGAACAATATTTATGTGAGCCGCATTGATGCGGATTTACAACTAAGAACCGCTGGATTTGATGAAATTTTGGATCTTCTGGAAGATGATAATTCCTCATCTGCGGACCTAACCAGCTTATTGACCAAAAGGATGCTTTTAGGGGGTAATCTCGGTATCGGGTTTGATGCAGGTTTTAGTTACAAACTTAACCCACAAACTACTGTCACAGGAAGTATTTTGGACTTAGGGCTCATGTATCAATCTAAAGATATTAGAAACTTTACCCTTAAGGGTAGTGCCGAAACAGAGGGCATCACAGTATTTCTGCCAGAGGACATTAATGAACTGGACAACAATTTGTGGCAAGAATTGGTAGATGATATTGAAGCTTCACTTCCATATGAAGAAAATGAATCTGGTTACATATCACTTAGACCCATTAAGGCATATGGTTCTATCCGGTATGATTATGGACAGGGAGAAGGTCGTGACAAAGATTGTGGTTGTGGAATAAATGTGGAAAGCGAAGCGAATCAAGATTTTTACAGAAATAGTGTTGGCGGGCAACTTTTTTTGCAGAATAGGCCAAGAGGCGTACAAGCAGCTTTAACGGCATTTTATCAAAAAAGATTAGGGAGAGCGTTTTCCTTGAAAACAACTTATACCGTAGACAAATATTCTTTGTCCAATATTGGATTGGGACTTAATTTCCAAGCAGGACCACTCAACTTTTATATTCTTGGAGATAATCTTTTAAGTTATCAAAATATAGCGGATAGCCACTACGCGTCTTTACAGTTCGGATTTAATATCATATCTTGGAACGATAATTGATTATCTGTTCCCTATGAGATCAAAACTTATATATATAGTAGTATTTGCAATGGGTTTTCACAGTGCCATGAATGCTCAATTTAACGAGTATAAGTACATAATTGTGCCCAAAAAGTTTGATGCCTTCAAGCAAGAAAATAAGCATCAAACCAGTACAATGTTAAAGCATTTACTCACTCAGAAAGGTTTTAATGCGGTTTATGAGGATGCTTTGCCTGTGGATTTGGTCAGTAATAGATGTTTGGGACTATTGGCTGATTTTTTGGATAAATCTTCCATGTTCACTACTAAAGTGAATGTGGTTTTTAAAGATTGCCAAGGAATTGAGGTTTTTAGAACCATAGAAGGTAAAAGTAAATCCAAGGAATATAAGGTAGCTTACAGAGAAGCTTTGAAAGATGCCTTTACTTCCTTTAACGGGATTAATTATCAATATACCCCAAAAGAAAAAGTTGAGGAAAAACCTGCTGAAGCTCCAATCATAGTAAGTTTTAAAGATGATGTAAAATCATTGGAGAAAAAACCGGACCCTAAAGTGGTGATCCAAGAAGCTACCCCTGAGAATCAAAGTTATGAATCCAAAGAACCGGTAGCATCAAATTTTACTAAGGCAGAAAAAGTGAAGGAAGAAGCAGAAGCTAAAGTTGGGGCAATTGAAGCCTCTTCGTCAGAAATCCTTTATGCACAGCCCGTAGGTGGAGGGTACCAGTTGGTGGACAGCACTCCAAAAGTGGTAATGAAACTTCAAGAAACTTCTGTGGACAATATTTTTCTTGTAGATTATCAAGGAGCCAATGGAATGGTCTTTAAGAAAGAAGGTAAATGGATGCTTGAATACTCCAAAAACGGTGAAAAAATGTCAAAAGAACTTCACATTAAGTTCTAAAATCCGTACTTGTCCTTCCATCGTTTCTTAAGAAATTCCCTCATGGCATTTTCTCTTGGGTTTTTACCAGGTTGATAAAAAGTGGTCCCGGAAATTTCTTCAGGTAAAAATTCAAAATCAATAAAATTGTCCTCATGGTCATGGGCGTAGTCGTAGCCTTTGCCATAGCCTAGGTCTTTCATCAATTTTGTGGGGGCATTTCTAATGGCCAAGGGAACAGAAAGGTCACCTGTTTCCCTAACTTTTTGTTGAGCACCTTTGATGGCCATGTAACTTGCATTGCTTTTTGGAGAACTCGCCAAATAAGTGGCACATTGGCTCAAAATGATTCGGGCTTCTGGATAACCAATGGTATTTACAGCTTGAAAGGTGGTATTTGCCAGCACCAAAGCGGTAGGATTGGCATTTCCTATATCTTCAGAAGCTAAAATCACCATTCTTCGAGCTATGAACTTTACATCCTCACCACCTTCTATCATTCTTGCCAGCCAATATACTGCTGCGTTAGGGTCGCTGCCCCTAATGGACTTAATAAAGGCCGATATAATGTCATAGTGCTGCTCTCCCGTTTTATCATATAATACGGTGTTCTTTTGTACTTTGTTGAGGACCAGTTCATTTGTGAGGGTTATTTTTTCGTTGATTTCTGAATTGACAATCAATTCAAAGATGTTCAACAACTTTCTGCCATCGCCTCCCGATAGCCTAAGCAAAGCTTCGGTTTCTTTTAGAGCTATTTTTTTTGATTTTAGTACTTCATCCGTATCAAGAGCCCTTTGTAAAAGTGCTTCTAAGTCTTCTTTACTAAAAGGATTCAGAATATAGACCTGACATCTGGAAAGTAATGCGGGAATAACTTCAAAACTTGGATTTTCGGTAGTGGCACCAATAAGCGTTACCCAACCTTTCTCCACGGCGCCCAATAGCGAATCTTGTTGGGATTTGCTAAAACGATGAATTTCATCTATGAACAAAATTGGATTTTTGGAAGTAAACAGGCCTCCACTTTGTTTGGCCTTTTCAATGACTTCCCTCACATCTTTTACGCCACTACTTATGGCACTTAGGGTATAAAATGGGCGTTGACTTTCATTGGCGATAATATTGGCCAATGTGGTCTTTCCCGTCCCGGGCGGTCCCCAAAATATCAATGAAGGGACTATTCCATTTTTAATCTGATGTGTTAGGGCGCCATCTTGGCCTACCAAGTGGTTTTGACTAACATAGTCTTCCAATGTTTTAGGCCGAATACGCTCTGCCAAAGGTTCATTCATAACGATAAAAATAAGACAATTTTAGAGGTCATATACGTCCAACTTATCAACGGTTTTATGGAAGAACATGACAATTTGTGTAAATTCAAGGGTATGGTCAGATAATTGAAGTTGAATCAGCGTGGAAGAGAAAAGTCATTTTAAATTTTCCAATGGAGTTCTATTTGCTCCTTTACTGGCAGTACTCCTTATCTGGACTGTATTCTGGATAGAAGTACGTTTTGGGGTCAATTTTAATGATTATGGGATATACCCCAGACGATTATCAGGTTTAAGAGGAGTCCTTTTTAGTCCATTTATTCATGGCTCTTTGGAACATCTCTATAATAATACTTTGCCTTTGGTTGTTTTGACCGCTTTTTTGTATTATTTCTATGGTCAATCGGCAACTAAAATCTTGTTGTGGGGCATTCTTCTTTCTGGATTAATGACCTGGTTGATAGCTAGACCTTCCTACCATATTGGGGCCAGTGGTGTTATTTATGTTTTGGCCAGCTTTATTTTCTTTAAAGGAATTTTTGCAAAATACTATAGATTGGTAGCGCTTTCATTGGTGGTGGTTTTTATCTATGGAAGTATGATCTGGTACATTTTTCCCGTAAAGGATGGTATCTCTTGGGAAGGACATCTTTCAGGCTTTATAACTGGTTTGTTGCTGGCCTTATTGATTAAAGTGAAAGTTCCTGCTGAACGTAAATACGATTGGGAGAAAGAGGATTATGATGAGGAAAATGACCCTTTTTTAAAGCATTTTGATGAAAATGGAAACTTTATTGAAGGTAATCCGCATGATACTGAAGAAGAGGCTGTCAAAATCAACTATGAGTATAAAAAGAAAGGTGACACCTAGCCTTTTCGTTGCCGGACTACTTCATATAAAAACACACCACAGGCTACGGAAACATTTAAGGACTCTATTTTTCCCATTAACGGGAGTTTGGCCTTGTGGTCTACAATACTGAGTATGGAAGGTGAAATGCCCTTGCCTTCGGCTCCCATGATTATTGCGCAAGCTTT
Source organism: Flagellimonas amphidinii (assembly GCF_013090115.1). Taxonomy (GTDB): domain Bacteria; phylum Bacteroidota; class Bacteroidia; order Flavobacteriales; family Flavobacteriaceae; genus Flagellimonas; species Flagellimonas amphidinii. The sequence continues at coordinate 113,488 of NZ_JABFNN010000044.1, read as the reverse complement.
ATTGAAGTCTACTTCGTAAATTTCATTTTCGGTCTTTTCAGTGGCTGCCACAATATTGATATCCATGGATTGTAAATAGAAAATAGCATCCTTAAGATGGTCCACTTTGGCAATGGGAACATTAAAAACAGCTCCAGCAGATGTTTTTACCGTATCATCAGTTATGGGAGCAGCTCCAGTTTTAGGAACAATGATGCCATGGACTCCACTACATTCGGCTGTTCTGATGATAGCTCCAAAATTTCTCACATCGGATACTTGATCTAGAAGCAGAAAAAAAGGTTTTTCCTCTTTTTGGGCTACTTGTTCCACCATGACTTCAAAGTCTTGGAACTGTACCGGAGAAATTTGAGCGACCGCCCCTTGGTGGTTGTTCCTTGTCAACCGATTGAGTTTTTCAATAGGGACATAAGAGCTACTGATGCCATTTTTTCGAATGGATGTCTCCAATTCTTTAAAAAGCTCGCCCTTTAAGCCCTTTTGGAGGAATATTTTATTGATGGGTTGGTTGGCGTCAATTGCTTCAAGAACTGCCCTAATTCCGTATATCTGTTCACTCATTGGTAAAGGTTAAATAAAAAGGTTTCATCAATCGCCTTTATGATGAGATTTTATGAATTCCCAAAGGACCATTGTTGACCGTATTGATCAAATATCGCTCATTTTTAGAAGTTGAGATAAGTTCAACATCTTTCACATTGCCCTGTAGCAACAATCCTGAATCTTGCGAATGTACGCTAATATATCCATCCTTTCCATTAGATAGTAGTATTACTCCCGATAGTGCATCAAGCCTTGGGGTTTCTACCTCAGTGCCAAATATATTTCCTACAGTAATCACATCTTCATAGCCGTCTTTATTTACATCGACCAAAACACCATTTAATAACGGGAAAGCTTGCGCATCAATGGGGAGTGCTTGTTTTTCAAAATTTAAATCACCTTTATTGATCAATACTATGGATTTAAATTCGGTAACGCTATTCTCGTATGAGGAACTCAATTTTTCACCATAAATGTCCACCAAGGAGGCATTTGCAAATTCTGAGTAAGTTTCAAATTTCTCTTTGATAAAAGGCATTTGTTGTGAAGAACATTCCCTGCCGCGAACTGGAACGTAGGTGCCGTTATATTTTTTGCTCAGAACAATGTCGTTGGTGCCATTGTCATCAAAATCTGTTGCGTAAATTTTGAATGGTTTTTCTACGGAGGCCTTGAATTTGATGTTTAAACCCACATTTCCTATTATATAGTCTTTAAGGCCATCATTGTTGACATCAGTTTCATGAACTGAAAACCACCATCCTTTTTCATTTAGAGCCGTATTTTCTTTTTCTAAACTTTTAAAGGAGCCCTGTTGATTGATGAATATTCCTATTCCGGTCCATTCGCCCACAGCTATGAAATCCATCCATCCATCATTGTTGATATCTGTGGTTTGTATATCGTTTACTATACCAAAATCAAGTAGTTCTGGAGCTATTTTTTGAGTGACGTCGACTAGTTTACCCTCCATGTTCTCATATAGGGTAGAAGATTGATGGTTAGGATATTTCTGGGGAACAACCCTGTTCCCTACTAAAATGTCATGGTCTCCATCCTTGTCGTAATCAATAATGGATACTGTTTTTCCATTTTTCGGATAATTGGTTAGAGTGGTTTCAATGTGTTTGCTGAATTGGCCCTTTCCATCATTGATATAAATTCTATCTGTATGATATGATGAATGTTCTGCAAACTCGTTTCCTCCACTGACTACATAAAGGTCAAGGTCAGAATCTCCATCAAAATCAAAAAATATAGATTCCATGTCCTCAAATTGCGCATCTGTTAATAGAGCAGGGGAGGTGATTGGAGTAAATCCTTTGGGGGATTGCAGAAAAAGTTGCCCCGCCTGTCCTGAAGCGCCTCCTACATGCATATCTTCCAGTCCATCACCATTGATATCACCTTTGGTGATAAAAGGCCCTAGAGTGGATTGTTTGTAGGGAAGTAGTATTTCTTTCTCAAAATCATCATAAGCGTTTTCACTATGGGCAAAATCCAATCCAAGTTTTGACGCATTTGCTTTGGAAAAATAATGGGCTTTAGTAGCGGATTTTTTGATAGCGGTTATTGCTTCACTTTCTTCAAATGTAATTGTGGAGTTAGCGGGAATATCAAATTTTTGTTCCATCTTTCCAGAGTTCCAGAATACACTTATGGTGTCCACAACAGTGTTTCCCCCTAGACCAAATAAAGCAGTGTTTTCTTGCGAAGATCTATAACCTCGTATTCGTTTTATTTCAATGAGTTGGGAATTTCCACCGGCGGTTATTTTTACCTTGGCAAATTCCTCAGAAGAGTCCCCCTGAGCAATTACCTTTAAATAATTGCCTTTGTTTTCTTCAATGGAAAGATTTTGATATACAAAAGCCTCATCATCCATATTGTTAATGACGAGATCTAAATCACCATCATTGTCCAAATCTCCAGAAGCGGCTCCATTGCTAAAGGAGAAATCATCAAGTCCCCAGTCTTTGGAAAGATTTTTATAAGTAAGGTCTGCCGTTCTTTTGTACAAGATATTCGGTAACTTTTCCGAAGGCATGGATTCGTACAATTGCTTTTTTACTTCTAAGGGTACTTGACCTCTATATTTTTGTTTGGCTGCAAAGACCCTACGTTGAAGGTCATTGTCCAATGCATACCGCCGGTAGCCATTGGTCACATGGATTTCCTTATGGCCGTCAAGGTCAAAATCGTTCATAAGCACGGACCAGCTCCAATCGGTATTGGCAACACCAGACAATTGGGAAATATTGTTGAATTTGGCTCCACCAAGATTTTTTTGTAGGGAATTGTACATGTACTGATAATGGAATCCAGCCTTGTTCACCAAGTAATCAAAGCGTTTGGTATTCATGGAGGCCATTAACGTTTTAGATCGCACATGATCGTTGGCGGCCATATCCAGTACAAAAATATCCTGAAGATTGTCGTTGTCAAGGTCGGCAATGTCTATACCCATACCATAAAAGGAAATCTGATTGGTAGATTCTTTTATCTTATTGGAGAAGGTTCCGTTTTGATTATTAATGTATAGTACATCCGGAAGATAGTAATCGCTGGCCATATAAATATCCAGCCAACCATCCTCATCAATATCAGAAACAACCAAACCAAGGCCAAAAATGGGTTTTTCCAAACCAGCACTTTTGGTAATGTCGGCAAATGAACCACCATCATTCCGGTACAGATGGGAAGAATTATAATAAATAGCTTCTTGATTTGCTTCTAGGTATTTGTTGAATGAAATAGGGTCCATCCCATAAAGTTCGTTCTCATTCATGACCAGACAATCCAAGTCGCCATCCTTGTCAAAATCAAAAAAGACGGATTGAGTACTAATGCCAGCATCCGCTAAACCGTAATCTTCAGCTTTTTCCAAAAAAGTCCCATCTTTTTGATTGATGAGCAGCAAGTTTTTCCTGTTTTCACGAAGATGTGGACCGCCTTGCGACACATAAATATCCATCCACCCATCTTTATTGATATCTACAAAAGAGATGCCATTGGACCAATATTTTCCTGTATTGATATTGGCAGTATTGGTAATATCCTTAAACTGTAATTCACCTTGGTTGAGATATAATCTATTGGCTACTTGGTTGCCACAGAAGAAAACATCTAGCAGTCCATCATTGTTAAGATCTTCAAGGCCTACACCTGCACCATTGTAGAAGTAATCATAGTCGAATAAATTGTGCATGGTTGAGACATCATGCTCTATGGTATTGGAAAAGGTTATACCGCTTTGTGCACTTTCTATTTTTGTAAATACATGTTTTTTACTGGGAGGGTTTGTTTCAGTTGTATAATGAGCGTTATCTTTTTCTGAGGAAACACAACTTACCACTAATGTCAATAAAATCAATACCCGAAGAAAATTGCTCATAGAAGTGTCACTTTACAAAATCACAAAATGGTATTTACAATTGTTTTAAGCAATTAAAGGCCCAATGCAATTATAGCGGCATCGTCCTTTGCGTAGTGATATGCTCTCCAGAAAAATCCTTGTCCGATGAACTTCCAAACAACTTCACCACTTTCTGTAACTTCCCATGCGCCAAAATCTCCTTCAGTTATTAGTCTGTTGCTATTAGGCAATCTTACCATACCGGATACTTTTGGAGAATAAAGGTCAGCATTAGTAAAGCTCCATGCCACACTGGGTTCGTTATTGGTATTGGGTGATAGATTTAAGGGATTGGGCAGTTGCAGTTCATAAACAGTGGACTGCTGCGGGTCAGCTCCATTTCCATTGGTAAAAATTGAAATTTTGCCTAAATCCACTCCATCTAAAAGTCTTGGATGGTGATTGTTTCGGAAGAGCCTTTCCCCCATAGTATTGCCATAAGCTTCAGGGTTACCAAATCTGTAGATTAAATCACCTCCTTTACCAAAATTCCCACCTTCGTGAGAGGCCGCTTGTTCGCTAGAAGTACTATGGTCAATAACCCAAACTTCATGAAAAAAGTTTATGCTTAGGTAAATCAGGTCATTTACTTCGTCGTATTCAATGCCATTTGCATGCATAATGTCTCCTTCTGCATCCGTTACATAGTTTAGGTTGATCAATTGGGGATTTTCTGTGACTGTTCCGTAATTTTCTTTTGTATTGTCAAAGTCTTGTATAAGGTGATCCCAAGAATGCCATTCCCAAACAATTTCATCAGTAGTTGGGTCTACCTCAATTATGGCTTCTGGAAAAACATCAATTCCAAGGCTTGAGCCTGCAAGTTCTGCTTCTTCCATTGTTTTTTTCTCCCAGACTATGGTAATTAAATTACCGTTGGGCAGTAACTCAACATCGTGGTGAGTTATATAATCTTCTGAGGAATAATCAAAGTTCCATTCAATAGAGCTATCTGGATTCACAAATTGTAGTTTACCACCTTGTCCTCCATATTCAATTTTTGGGTCGTCAGCTTTCATGATTCCCACAAGGCGTCCATCAGGCAATAATTCTACATCGTTTCCAATTCCTGAGGGGATGTCCCATTCATAAAGAATAGTGGATTTTTTGTCCATAAGGTATACCCGGTCATTTCCTGCATCGTTTATTAAAACATATCCATCATATATTAAATCGCTGTTGAATACTTCCACATCACCCGCATTTTTTCCGACCTCTGAAGATGGGTCGGAGTCATCATCATCATCATCATCGGAATCGTCATCTGCAGAGTCATCATCTGTAGCAGAGTCATCAGTCGGGTTTTCTGAAGAGGAATTGTCATCATCCATTGGAGCAACAGTATTGCCATCATCGGCACAGGAGTGTAGAAGTAAAGTCACTGCAAATAGAGCAGCGAAGATATAGGAAGTTTTCATAGCATCTTTTGCTTCAAATTTAATCAAAATTTAACCAAGTCATCAAGTTTTGATAATTGGCGATGGTATTGATTTTTCTATTGGTGTAATTTAATAATTATGGGTATAAATAGAAAAAAGGGGCGCCATAGGCGCCCCTTTTGCAAGTATTATTAATCTACTTGATAATGTTTATTCACAAACAAGTAGTTCAATTTCTCCGGCAGCGGCAGATCCAAGTGCTACTGCAGCAGCTGTGTTGCCATTAGGGTCAAGAATCTTGTATGAAATCTCTCCATCCCAATCACCAGAAATAAAGGTTATAACCAAAGTGGTTGCTCCTTCAGGTACAGTGAATGTGCCAGTGGCTTCATCTCCAGTTTCAACCAAGAAACTTTCCACTTCACCTCCGTCTATTTGTACTTCCAAACTAGCCCCATTCCAACCATCTCCATAGTCATCAACCATTTCAATGGTATATTCACCTGGGAACGGAGCATCAGCATTCAGCTGGATACATTCTGTAACAATTACGGTATCATAATATTCGGTACCGCTTTCATCCGTGGTTACGATTCTTCCATCATTAGTAATAATTTCATATCGTAAATTGAAGCCATCATTTAGACCTAAATCATCGTAAGTAAGATTATCGCCATACAAATCATCTAACGGAATCACATAAGACAAAGAGGCAATTCCAGTTTCTGCATCAATGGTAAAATCATCTTGGATGGAAAAGGTTTCGAATTCAGCTTCTTCCTCTGAGCGTACAACACCATCTTCTTCAATACTTCTATCAACAAATTCTCTGTAGACATTCAAGGTAGATATATTCGTAACACCAAGAGAGTCGATAGTAATGTCAATGGCATAATCCTCATTTGGATTGGTAAGTGAAATTTCATTTTTATTCACATCCTCGTATTCAAATTCAATACCATCATCAACAGTAAAAGTGTATTGGTATGGAGAGCTAAAGAATGAACCGCCACTTACGTTACCCGTGGTATCGGAATTCTTGAAAGAACGTCCGTCGGTCAAAAATAGTTCCATGTCAATTATAAACTGGTCTCCCGGAAGTATATCGTCCAAGGAGATTCCTGTAGCCGTTAGCACATCGTCAAGCGTTATGCTATAGTCAAAAGATGGAAGACCATCAGTCTCTCCAAACTCAGTAATTGTGGCCAAGGCTGAACCAGAAACTGACTGATCTGTTCCGTTGTTGTCCACAAAGCTAGCGGTAATTTCTATTCTGTCTGTAAGCGCACCGCCTTCTGCATCCTGCTCCTGGATAGTCCAGGACATTACACTGGCCGTGTCGAACATGTCTAGTGATCCTGAGGAAGCCAATGTCCTTAAGACTGCACCGGACGTAGTGGTATCCTGTATAAGTACAGTCACCTTGTCATCTTCGCTACAAGAGGCTACGAAAACCCCTAGAGCTAGCAGTATATAGATTTTTAAATTTTTCATGAATTTTAATTTTATGTTCATTACAATTTTTTTAGTTAGCTGGAGGTACTCCATTATCATCCCAGAAAACAGTTTGTTGCTGGTTTGCTTTTTGAGAGATGTTTGAGTTGTTATTCACAGCATTTGTAGGGTAATACATGGATTGAATAAACACATCTGGGTTAGGTTCCAAATTGGGCTGCAATGTGGTAGGGAAATTGGTTCTTCTGTAGAAGTTGTATGGCTCTACACCATTTCCGAAATGCGCAATTAAGTATTGCTCTCCCAAAATATCCCATTTACCATCGGTATCAGCTTCATCAAATGCAATACCTATGGCATTTACATAAGCTGTAATTTCTCCTTCAGTTGGCGCAAAGGAAGCATCTGCACTACCCAAACGGCTAGCAGAAAAAGCTTGAACCTTTGCAATTGATTTAGTAATAGCACTCAACATAGCTGTTCTAGCGTCAGCTGTATTTCCAGATACCATTGCTGCTTCTGCAAGCATAAAGTCAACTCCAAAAGCGGTCAGAAGGTTACTTATACCATCACCGCCGGCCCCAGCACCTAAACCGATTTCGGAAAAACTATCATCGTCAAACAAACCACCTACTGGATATACACCAAAACAAGTTCTTAACAATCCATCTGGTGGAGTACCTTCTGCATTACCATGATCTCTACCCCAGTATCCATTGTCCAACCAGCAGTAACTAAATCCACCATCAACATAATGCTGTGGAGGTGTAGTTAAGGAACAGACCAAAGTTTCCTCATTTGGATCAACTCCAGCAGCACCGGGAACACCAGGACTCTGACGGTAGAAATAGTATCTAATCCTTGGGTCTTCTAGTTCGTCCATAGTGCCCATCAACCAATTTGACATGTAGTCGCCGCCACCTTCTGCAGTATATTGAAGACCATATCTTGGGTGTCTGGTATCTGGTTGTGCTGCATTGGTGCCAGGCCAAGACCAAATTAAATCTTCAGAGGTATCAGCTATATAGTTTCCACTAGAAACAATAGAGTTGAAACTTGCCAAAGCACTACCATCTACCAATCTACGTTGCATGTAAATTTTCATTTTCAAGGTGTTTGCTGCCTTTACCCATAGCTCATAATCACCACCATAATAAAAATCTGTTGGAGGTTCTGCAGATGCAGTACTGTTGAAATTAGCAATTGCTAGGTCCAATAGGGCAAGGCTGGCATCATAGATACTGGCTCCAGAGTCCACTGCAGGATTAAAATTCGCTTCTCCTTCAGCAGAAATTGCTTCAGTGTAGGGAACATCTCCAAAGAAATCTACCATAGAAACCATTAAAAAGGCTTCAATAAACTGACCGATTGCAAGGTGATGTGTAAGTCCTGCTTCCTCTGCAAGAGGCTCCATTTTTCTTAAGTCAGCCAAAATACCTCGGTAGGCATTGGTCCACTCATCAGACATATCAGAACCTTGGTAGACGCTTAAGTAGTTTCTACCACCCATGTTAACAATTCTGGTAAGTTCCATTCCTATTTCGAAGAAGCCATCACCAGTGGTATTACCACCAGATGCCCAGTTGTCATTTGGGTCGTTATCTGCATCGCCCTCAAATTGTCTTATAAAATCTTCTTGAATGGAATTCAAAAAGAAGTCCGCACTAGCTTGGTCTGGGGTAAGTGCGTTGGGGTTTTGCGTGAGATCCAATTCAGTAGTCTCACATGAAACCATTGCCAACATGGTTCCAAGAACCGCTGTTGCTATATATTTATTAATATTTCTCATTATTCTCATAGTTTTTTTAGTCTTAGAATGTTGCTTTTACACTCAACCCATATCTTCTGGAACTTGGACCGTTGATGAAGTCAAAGCCTTGACCATTGGATACCCCAAGACCGGCAGTATTGGGATCGAAATTGGCTCCTTTAGGTGTGTTGAAAGCTCTGAACCATAGGTTTTGGCCTGAAACTGTAAAGGTCAAGCCTCCAAATGGCGTCTTATCCAAGAACTTGCCTGGTAGCGAATAGCTCAAAGAAGCTTCTTGCAACCTAAGTGTAGTAGCGTCATATACTTGTAACTCGCTTGGTCCAAAAAGAATGTTGCTGAACCAGTAAGTAGAGTTGTTAATCTGTAAGTTGTTCGTATTGCCATTAGCATCAACACCTGGCAGTATATACGTGTCTTCTCTATCTACAGTTTCGGTAATCAAACCTCTACCCAACAAAGTTGAAACTGTCGATGAATAAACATCACCTCCCTGAGTATAGTTCCACTGGAACCCTAAAGTGAAGTTTTTGTAAGAAATAGAATTGCTGATGTTAGCTACCCAATCTGGATTAGGGTCACCAATAATTCCATCCGTAGGATCTTGAACATAATTACCATCAGCTCCTACTACAAAATCTCCATTGTCATCTCTAAGGATACGGCTTCCGAAGAATACACCTAGTGGCTCATCTTGTATTGCGGCATTACCAAGGTTAGAGAAACCAGAGTAGATTACTTGGTCAGTATCAAGTCCTAAATCGGTAACTGTAGTTTCATAAGCTGTAAAATTCAAATTTGTTCTCCAGCTAAAACCACCTTCTTCACTAGCTCTAAACCATTCAACTCCTAAATCTGCCTCAACACCTTCGGATTCAATCTCACCAATATTAGTGGCGGTAACCGTAAATCCAGTAGCTGGGTCAAGTGGTCTATCCAAAATCAAGTCATTGGTTTTACGTTGATATACAGAAGCATCAAAAGTAATTCTGTTGTTCCACCATCTGGATTCGATACCTAGTTCTACCTCTTCCAACGTTTCAGGTTGAAGATTTTCGTTTCCTAGACGAATACCTGTAGTGTTGGTAACCACATTGGTTCCTGTTCCATCTTGGAAATCTTGAGTGTCCAAGAATAGTGTGCTTGCTACAGGATAGTTGGTAACACCAGCATCAAAGTTTGCGGATACTCCTAAACCACCCCTAATTTTCAAGTAGTTCAAAACGTTTTCAGATTTCAAACCATCAAAAGCTGCGGTTGGAATAAAAGATAAACTAGCACTGGGATAGAACTGGGTTCTATTGTCTTTGGAGAAGTTGGATACCCAATCGTTTCTTCCTGCCAACGTCAAGTAAAGCATATTGTCATAATCAAAATCCGCTTGGGCATAGACCCCTGCGATGTTGAGCTCAGTAAACGTTTGAATCTCATTTTGATTTAAGAAGTTGAAGTGTCTCAATACACCAAATACTTGTTGTCCGTCACTGGCCACACCATTTTGATCGAAAACGTTTCTTCTTGTAGTTGCACCAACGTTAAATGTAGTTCCAATTTTTTCAGTGATATCATAGTCCCCGTTTAATACAAGGTTATGGTCCCAGATGGTATTGGTATTGTTCCAAGTTTCATAGAAACCACTAACGGTTCTAGCACCACCACCGATACCACCTTTATTTTGGTAGTTTGTATTGTTTTCACTGTACACATCGATACCAGCACGGTAAATCAAGTTCAAGTTGTCACTTAAATCATATTGAATGGCAGCTTGTCCAAATATCCTATTGGTCTCCTGACTAGTTTCAGAGTTAGCCACAGTCCAAAGTGGGTGCTGTATGGAGTTGTTTTGACGGTAGTAAACACTTCCACCAGTAATTGGGTCTTCAAAAGGGAGGCCTTGTACGTCAATACTACGAGGTGTAAACCAAAGGTGACCAAATACAGAAGAGCCTGTACCCGTAGAACCGTTACCCTGACTTAATGCAACTGGCGGTGAAACAAATTTAGTTCTTGCATAATTCAAGGTGCCATTAACGGTAAACTTGTTGGAGAGAATAGCTCTACCACCTACAGATAATGTGTTACGAGTTACACTGTTGTTGGGAGTAAAACCATTATCTTTTAGGTAACCGTAGTTGAGGTTGTAACCAATTTTTCCATCATCAGAGGCTCCTCTAACATTGATAGAGGTATTGGCCACAGTTCCTGTTTTAAAGAATTTCCCAACACTGTCATAAGGTTTCCACTCATACAAAGCTCCTTGGAATTCTGGAAATGCCGCTTGGATGGCACTGGTAGAAGTTGAGTAGGGGTGTCTTAAGAATCCAGCAGTACCAGAAAGTGTACCATTTATAGCATTTTGATTTGCCCAGCCTGAAGGTCCCTCTCTGTCAAAGCTTGGTCCCCAGTTTGAGAAAAACCAACCAAAAGCTTGGTCAAAACCATTTCCATATTCGTTTTGGTAGTCTGGAAGTGAAGCTATTTCATTAAAGAAGATAGAAGAGTTTACGGTAATCTCAGTCTTTTTTGGACCGGATGTACCTGCTGAGCCTCCTTTGGTTGTAATCAAGACTACACCGTTACGCCCTTGAGAACCGTAAAGTGTGGCAGCTGCCAAACCTCTCAAAACGTTTACACTTTCTATACTATTTGGGTCTAAGTCTAAGAAACGACTGGAACCATTGTTACCGTTGACAAAGTCCTGTCTGTCCCCTTGCCTACCAACAGAGTTGGTGTCAGAACTAAAAGGCACACCATCAACAATGAAAAGAGCCTGGTTGCTACCACTAAAAGTAGAAATACCCCTAATGATCACATTTGTACCAGAACCAGAAAGACCACTTTGGTTGGTAATCTGAACACCAGCTGCTTTACCTTGGAGTACTCTGGCAACATCACCTTCTGGGCGAGATTCAAGATCTTCACTACCCACTTCGGTAACTGCATAACCCAATGCTTGTTTCTCCCTCTTAATACCAAGAGCTGTAACCACTACTTCTTCCAAGGCTTGTGCGTCTTCCTCCATTTGAACGTTGATTACGCTCGCAGCACCAACAACCCTTCTCGCAGGTCTTTGCCCGATGTAAGTGAAAAGTAGCGCTTGGCCTTCACTAGCATTGATGGCGTAGTTTCCATCAAAATCTGTTTGGGTACCATTGGTGGTCCCTTCTACGACAATGTTGACCCCAGGTAACGGAAGCCCATCAGCATCCGTAACAGTACCTGTAATCGACTTGTCTTGTGCAAAGGATATATGCACAACAAACGCCAATAACAGCGTTAACAATCCATTAAGTTTTGTTCTCATTTTAAAATTATTTGAATTAGCTAGCCGCTAAAATCATAATTTCATGTTAATAATCCAAACTAATTTTACTAAAATTTTAAGAAGTCCCCTGCAATTGCATGAGCGATAATTGGCAATGTTAAAATTTATGAATGCCATAAAAATGAGAGCTTTTAAATGATCAGGCCTGAAAAATCAATCGTTTTTGAAATGTGAATTAGATTTTGTTTTGTGTGTGGTAAGGTTAGGCGGAAAGGATTGGGGTGGATGTTGCTCGTGGAGCGAAACGTGTTTTTTAAGATGAAATTTTTGGTTGATGTTTTTGCTGTCATCAAGATTAATATAAGAAGGAGAGTGGTTTTTTAAGAAAGTAGTTTTATACCTTAATATATTATATAATAAATATCGCTGGTAAAAGTTTTTGTTTTTATTGGATTCAGGTTGAATTAATGATTTTTCTGAAAATTAATCGCCTGTCTATAATTGTAAATCTACTTTCTTGTGTTAAACTTGGGTAAAGCCTCAAAAAATATTTGAGTAAAAAATCATTGGGTATTTGAATTATTGGGAAATATCACTACATTTGCAGCCCTCAAAATGAGGGTTATTTAGTTTTTAAAGGAAATTTAATGCCAACAATTTCACAATTAGTACGAAAAGGAAGAGTCACAATTACCAAGAAGAGTAAATCGGCTGCTTTGGATTCGTGTCCTCAAAGAAGGGGGGTTTGTACGCGTGTTTATACGACCACGCCAAAGAAACCAAACTCTGCAATGCGAAAAGTTGCAAGGGTTAGGTTGACCAATGGTAAGGAAGTGAACGCATATATCCCTGGCGAAGGACATAATCTCCAAGAGCACTCGATAGTATTGGTAAGAGGTGGAAGAGTAAAGGATTTGCCTGGTGTGCGATACCACATTGTTCGTGGTGCGTTGGATACTGCCGGAGTGGCGGGAAGAACGCAGCGAAGATCAAAGTATGGTGCTAAGCGTCCTAAAAAGTAAACAAACTTTTAAGCAGAAGCAATGAGAAAAAAGCAGGCAAAGAAAAGACCATTATTACCGGATCCGCGATTTAATGATCAATTGGTCACGCGTTTTGTGAACATGATGATGTGGGATGGTAAAAAATCAATTGCATTTAAGATTTTCTACGACGCAATTGATATTGTCGATGAAAAAAACAATGACGAGGAAAAAACTGGTTTGGAATTGTGGAAAGATGCTCTTTCCAATGTAATGCCACACGTAGAGGTGAGAAGTAGAAGAGTGGGTGGTGCAACATTCCAAATTCCAATGCAAATTCGTCCAGACAGAAAGATATCAACTGCAATGAAGTGGTTGATCAGTTATGCAAGAAAGCGTAATGAAAAATCCATGGCCCAGAAATTAGCTTCAGAGATATTGGCTGCGGCAAAAGAAGAAGGTGCTGCGGTTAAGAAAAGAGTAGATACACATAAAATGGCGGAGGCCAATAAAGCATTCTCACACTTTAGATTCTAGTTCATAAAATGGGAAGAGATTTAAAATATACAAGGAATATAGGTATTGCAGCTCACATTGATGCTGGAAAAACAACCACTACAGAACGTATTCTTTTTTATACAGGTGTGAGCCATAAGATTGGTGAGGTGCACGATGGTGCTGCCACCATGGACTGGATGGAGCAAGAGCAGGAGCGTGGAATTACCATTACCTCTGCTGCAACAACCTGTACATGGCAGTTTCCAACAGAAAATGGAAAGCCTACGGCAGATGCCAAAGGATACCACTTTAATATTATTGATACTCCCGGACACGTTGACTTTACCGTTGAGGTAAACCGTTCGTTGCGTGTTTTGGATGGTTTGGTCTTTTTGTTCAGTGCGGTTGATGGTGTGGAGCCTCAATCCGAAACAAACTGGAGATTGGCCGATAACTACAAAGTGCCTAGGATTGGTTTCGTTAACAAAATGGACCGCCAAGGATCTAACTTTTTGAACGTGTGCAAGCAAGTTCGTGAAATGTTGGGGTCCAATGCGGTGCCGATTGTATTGCCGATTGGTGATGAAGCTGATTTTAGAGGTATTGTTGACTTGGCAAAGAACAGGGCCATTGTTTGGCATGATGAGAATTTCGGTTCCACTTTTGATGTCATCGATATTCCTGCAGAGATGCAAGATGAGGTTAAGGAATACCGTGCAGCTTTGATTGAGGCGGTTGCAGAATATGATGAGGAGTTGATGGAAAAATTCTTCGAAGATGAAGATTCCATTACAGAAGAAGAGGTGCATGCTGCGTTAAGGGCTGCAGTTATGGATAGGGCCATCATTCCTATGGTGTGTGGTTCTTCCTTTAAAAACAAAGGGGTTCAGTTCTTGTTGGATGCTGTGTGTCGCTATTTGCCTTCTCCATTGGATAAGGATGATATCGTGGGTACGGATCCTGATACCGGAGCTGAGATTACTAGAAAGCCAGATCCAAAAGAACCATTTTCTGCTTTGGCATTTAAAATTGCCACGGATCCATTTGTAGGTCGCTTGGCATTCTTTAGAGCGTATTCTGGTCGTTTGGATGCGGGTTCATATATTTTGAACAATCGCTCAGGTAAAAAAGAACGTATTTCTCGAATCTATCAGATGCACTCCAATAAGCAAAATGCCATTGAATATATTGAGGCAGGAGATATTGGTGCTGCAGTAGGATTTAAAGATATTAAGACTGGAGATACCATGTCCGCAGAGAAACATCCTATTGTTTTGGAAAGTATGGACTTCCCTGATCCAGTAATTGGTATTGCGGTTGAACCGAAAACCAAGGCTGATGTGGATAAATTGGGTATGGCTTTGGCTAAATTGGCTGAAGAGGATCCAACATTCCAGGTTAAGACAGATGAAGCTTCTGGCCAGACCATTATTTCTGGTATGGGTGAGCTTCACTTGGATATCATTGTAGATCGTTTGAAGCGTGAGTTCAAGGTTGAGGTGAACCAAGGTCAACCTCAAGTTGAGTACAAAGAAGCTCTTACTGCCACTGCAGATCATAGAGAAACATATAAGAAGCAAACAGGTGGTCGTGGTAAATTCGCTGATATCGTGTTTACTATGGAGCCTGTTGGTGATGAGACCATAGCGGGATTGGAGTTTGTCAATGAAATCAAAGGTGGTAACATTCCTAAAGAATATATCCCATCTGTAGAGAAAGGTTTCAAAGAAGCTATGAGGAATGGTCCGTTGGCTGGTTTTGAAATGGACAGTATGAAGATTACTCTTAAGGATGGTTCTTTCCACCCTGTGGATTCTGATTCATTGTCCTTTGAATTGGCTGCAAAGCTTGGTTATAAAGAAGCAGCTAAAAAAGCACGTGCTGTTTTGATGGAGCCCATCATGAAATTGGAGGTTTTAACTCCAGAAGAAAACATGGGTGATATAGTAGGTGACTTGAATCGTAGAAGAGGTCAGGTGAATAACATGGATGATAGAGCTGGTTCTAAAGTTGTTAAAGCTGAAGTTCCACTATCCGAGATGTTTGGATATGTGACTTCCTTGAGGACGTTGTCTTCGGGTAGAGCTACTTCCACTATGGAGTTTTCACACTATGCCGAAACACCTTCCAATATTGCGGAAGAAGTAATCAAGGCAGCTAAAGGAGTAACCGCTTAATTTCAGCAAGATGAGTCAAAAAATTAGAATAAAATTGAAATCTTACGATCATAATTTGGTGGACAAATCTGCTGAAAAGATTGTGAAAACGGTAAAAACTACCGGTGCTGTGGTTACGGGACCTATTCCATTGCCAACGCACAAAAAAATATTTACGGTTTTGCGTTCGCCTCACGTGAATAAAAAATCGAGAGAGCAGTTCCAGTTGAGTTCTTACAAGAGACTTTTGGATATTTATAGCTCTTCGTCAAAAACTATTGATGCCCTTATGAAGCTTGAGCTTCCTAGTGGTGTAGAGGTTGAGATAAAAGTTTAAGTAGATTTCATCCCCAGGGATGGAGGACATGTCTCGGACGATGGTTCGAGAAAAACGGAGAAAGAAAAAAATCTGGGTCAGAGCAGAGTGTTTTCTTGACCCAATTTTTTTGCCGATAAATCGGATCGGCATGATAAAAAGTAAACAATTAATAATTAATAAATATGTCTGGGTTAATAGGAAGAAAAATCGGCATGACCAGCATCTTCGACGAGAATGGAAAGAATGTTCCATGTACCGTTCTTGAGGCTGGGCCATGTGTGGTTACCCAAGTCAGAACCGAAGAGGTAGACGGGTACAGTGCCCTTCAGCTCGGTTTCGATGACAAGGCAGAAAAACGTGCAAGCAAGGCTGAAATCGGCCATGTAAAAAAGGCAGGTGCTTCTCCAAAGAAGAAAGTCGTTGAGTTCCGTGATTTTGAAGGAGAATACAAATTGGGAGATACCGTAGGTGTTGATCTTTTTGCAGAAGGAGAATTTGTTGATGTCATTGGTACATCAAAAGGAAAAGGCTTTCAAGGTGTTGTTAAAAGACATGGTTTTGGAGGTGTAGGACAAGCGACCCATGGTCAGCATAATAGATTGAGGGCTCCTGGTTCCATCGGTGCTGCTTCATACCCTGCTCGTGTTTTCAAAGGAATGAAAATGGCAGGAAGAATGGGTGGTGAAAGAGTTACAGTTCAAAACTTGAGAGTGTTGAAAGTGGTTCCAGAGAAAAACCTTATTGTAGTTAAAGGTTGTGTTCCTGGTCATAAAAATGCTTACGTAACAATTGAGAAGTAATGAAGGTAGCAGTTTTAGATATTAAAGGAAAGGAAACAGGAAGAAAGGTAGATCTTTCTGATGATGTTTTCGGTATAGAGCCCAATGAGCATGCCATCTATTTGGATGTAAAGCAGTATTTGGCCCATCAAAGACAAGGTACCCATAAATCCAAGGAAAGAGCTGAGATTGCTGGAAGTACCAGGAAAATCAAGAAGCAAAAAGGTACAGGTACCGCAAGGGCGGGTAGTATCAAATCTCCTGTTTTTAGGGGTGGAGGTAGAATCTTTGGTCCAAGACCTAAGGATTACAGTCAAAAATTGAACAAAAATGTGAAGCGATTGGCTAGAAAATCTGCTTTAGCATTAAAGACCAAAGAGAAGGCAATCACTATTGTTGAAGATTTCAGTTTTGAAACGCCAAAGACAAAAGATTTTGTTGCTTTTTTAACCTCTCTTGGAATTGAAAATAAAAAGTCTCTTATCGTGTTGGGCGATTCAAATAATAATGTATATTTGTCGTCGCGCAATTTGGAGCGCTCCGAAGTTGTAACAAGCTCAGAATTAAATACTTACAAAATTGTCAATGCAAATAATGTGATATTTACTGAGAGTGCTTTGGAAGGGATTGAATCGAACCTAAAGAAATAGAAGTATCATGAGTGTGTTGATAAGACCGATCATTACGGAAAAAATGACTGCTGATAGCGAGCTTTTCAATCGTTATGGTTTCTATGTTGACCCTAGTGCCAACAAGTTGGAAATCAAAGAAGCGGTGGAGGCTACCTATGGTGTTTCTGTGGAAAAGGTGAGAACCATGAACTATGGTCCAAATCGTAAGAGTCGCTATACCAAAACAGGAATTCAGCATGGTAAGACAAATGCTTTGAAAAAAGCTATTGTAGATGTTGCTGAAGGTGATATTATTGATTTTTACAGTAATCTATAAAGACTAGAAATGTCAGTTAGAAAATTAAAACCGATAACCCCTGGTCAGCGTTTTAGAGTAGTAAACGGATTTGACGCGATTACTACTGATAAGCCGGAGAAAAGCTTGCTTGCTCCGTTAAAAAAGTCGGGTGGTAGGAACAGTCAAGGTAAAATGACCATGCGCCATAGAGGTGGCGGTCATAAAAGAAGATATCGAATCATCGATTTCAAGAGGGATAAGCAAGGTGTTGAGGCCACAGTGGTTTCAATTCAGTACGATCCCAACAGAACTGCATTTATTGCCTTGGTAGAGTACAAGGATGGTGAAAAAAGGTATGTAATTGCCCAAAATGGTTTGCAGGTAGGTCAGAAAATTTCTTCTGGTTCCAAGTCTGCCCCTGAAATTGGAAATGCGCTTCCATTAAGTGAAATTCCTTTGGGGACTATCATTTCCTGTATTGAACTAAGACCTGGTCAAGGAGCTGTTATGGCGCGTAGTGCTGGTACATTTGCTCAATTGATGGCAAAGGATGGAAAATTTGTGACCATCAAATTGCCTTCGGGTGAAACTCGCATGATTTTGGCCACATGTACGGCTACCATCGGAGCGGTATCCAACTCTGATCATCAATTACTTGTTTCAGGTAAAGCAGGTAGAAGCAGATGGTTGGGTAGAAGACCTAGAACAAGACCTGTAGCAATGAACCCAGTTGATCACCCAATGGGTGGTGGTGAAGGACGGGCTTCTGGAGGTCACCCAAGATCTAAGAACGGTATTCCTGCTAAAGGATTTAGAACTCGTTCTAAGACAAAAGACACCAATAGATATATCATAGAACGTAGAAAGAAATAAAAGACAGAGTAAATGGCACGTTCATTAAAAAAAGGACCTTACGTTCATCATAGTCTGGAGAAAAAAGTTCAGGCCAATATAGATTCAGGTAAAAAATCGGTTATCAAAACATGGTCAAGAGCCTCTATGATAACACCAGATTTTGTAGGACAGACCATAGCAGTGCATAACGGGAGACAATTTGTTCCTGTGTATGTTACGGAGAACATGGTAGGTCATAAACTTGGAGAATTTTCACCTACACGATCCTTTAGAGGTCATGCAGGAGCTAAAAACAAAGGTAAAAAGTAAGTAAGCTATGGGAGTTCGTAAAAGACAAATGGCCGAAAGGTTAAAAGAAGAAAAGAAGCAGCTTGCTATTGCAAAGCTTAACAATTGCCCTACTTCTCCAAGAAAGATGCGTTTAGTGGCTGACTTGGTAAGAGGTAAGCAAATTGAAATGGCGTTAGCTATTTTGAGATTTAATCCAAAAGAAGCTTCAAGAAAGCTGGAAAAGCTGTTGCTTTCCGCCATAGCTAACTGGGAAGCCAAAAATGAGGACGCCAGTATTGAGGATGCTGACCTTATTATTAAGGAAATTCGTGTGGACAGTGGTACAATGTTGAAAAGACTTCGCCCTGCACCACAAGGTAGAGCACATAGAATTAGAAAGCGTTCCAATCATGTTACTATGATTTTGGAATCCAATAACAACGTTCAAAGCTAGAGTTACAATATGGGACAAAAGACCAATCCAATAGGAAATCGCTTAGGAATTATCAGAGGATGGGAATCCAACTGGTATGGAGGAAACGATTACGGCGACAAGCTGGCTGAGGATGATAAAATTAGAAAATACGTTCATGCGCGTTTGGCTAAGGCTAGCGTTTCACGTGTGATCATTGAAAGAACCTTAAAACTTATCACCATTACAATTACTACGGCTAGACCTGGTATTATCATTGGTAAAGGAGGTCAAGAGGTAGACAAGCTTAAGGAAGAGCTTAAGAAGATTACCAACAAAGAGGTTCAGATCAACATTCATGAAATAAAGCGACCTGAGTTGGATGCCAATTTGGTAGCGGCTAGTGTTGCTAGACAGATTGAAAGCAGAATTTCCTATAGGAGAGCTATTAAAATGGCTATCGCTGCTGCCATTCGTATGAATGCTGAAGGAATTAAAATACAGATTTCAGGACGTTTGAACGGTGCGGAGATGGCTCGTTCAGAATCCTACAAAGAAGGAAGAATTCCTTTGTCTACTTTCCGTGCTGATGTTGATTATGCCTTGCACGAAGCCCACACTACCTATGGTAGATTGGGGATCAAGGTTTGGATCATGAAAGGGGAGGTTTATGGTAAAAGAGAACTTTCTCCATTGGTAGGGTTGTCTAAGGGTCAGTCAAAAGGTGGCAAACAAGATGGTAAGAAACCACAACGCCGCAGAAAGTAATAAGATAAAGTAAAGGTAAAATGTTACAGCCAAAAAGAACAAAGTTTCGTAAAGCCCAGAAGGGGCGTATGAAGGGAAATTCCCAAAGGGGGCACCAACTTTCCAATGGAATGTTCGGTATTAAATCCTTGGATTCCCACTTCATTACTTCCCGCCAAATTGAGGCTGCGCGTATTGCTGCGACAAGGTACATGAAAAGACAAGGTCAGCTTTGGATTAAAATATTTCCGGACAAGCCCATTACTAAAAAGCCTCTTGAGGTACGTATGGGTAAAGGTAAGGGTGCGCCAGAATATTGGGTTGCCGTTGTAAAGCCTGGAAGAATTATGTTCGAGGTTGCAGGTGTCCCAATGGAAGTTGCTAAGGAAGCCCTTAGGCTTGCTGCTCAGAAATTGCCAGTAAAGACCAAATTTATCGTAGCTAGGGATTATTCCGCTTAATTTTTAATTGAGAAGAAGATGAGACAATCAGAAATAAAAGAACTTTCAATTGAAGAACTAAAGGAAAGATTGGCCGAGTTCAAAAAACAGCACGCTGATCTTAAGATGGCACATGCCGTTACACCTTTGGAAAATCCATTGCAGATAAGAAAAACTAGAAGGACAGTGGCTAGACTTGCAACTGAATTAACTAAAAGGGAATTACAATAATTGGTTCTGCCTTATGGAAAACAGAAATTTAAGAAAAGAAAGAATAGGCGTTGTTACCAGCAACAAAATGGAGAAATCAATTGTGGTTTCTGAGGTAAAACGAGTAAAGCACCCTATGTATGGGAAGTTCGTTTTGAAGACCAAGAAGTATGTTGCCCATGACGAAAAAAATGATTGCAACGAAGGTGACACTGTTAAAATAATGGAAACCAGACCATTGAGTAAGACAAAATGCTGGAGGTTGGTTGAAATCCTTGAAAGAGCTAAATAATTATGGTACAGCAAGAATCAAGATTAAAGGTTGCGGACAATACAGGTGCAAAAGAAGTTTTGACCATCCGTGTACTTGGAGGAACAAAGAGAAGATATGCTTCTCTAGGCGATAAGATAGTGGTTACTGTCAAAGAAGCTACTCCAAATGGTACTGTAAAAAAAGGTTCTGTGTCTACGGCGGTAGTTGTTAGAACAAAGAAAGAAGTAAGAAGACCTGATGGCTCTTACATCCGTTTTGATGACAATGCTTGTGTGTTGTTGAACCCTGCAGGAGAGATGAGAGGAACCCGTGTCTTTGGTCCAGTTGCAAGGGAGCTTAGGGACAGACAGTTCATGAAGATTGTTTCATTGGCACCTGAAGTGCTGTAAAATAATACAGAGATGAAGTTGAAAATAAAAACAGGGGATACAGTTAGAGTTGTAGCAGGTGACCATAAAGGCAGTGAAGGCAAAGTGGTTAAGGTTGACCGTGAGAAGAATAAAGCTGTTGTGGAAGGCATCAATATGGTTTCCAAGCATGAGAAACCAAGTGCGAACAACCCTCAAGGTGGTATAACGCAAAAAGAAGCGCCAATCCATATTTCCAACCTTTCATTGATTGACCCAAAGTCTGGTGAGACAACACGTGTCGGATATGAAGTAAGAGATGGTAAAAAAGTAAGGATTGCCAAAAAATCCAACGAAGTAGTTTAGTCATGAGTTATATTCCAAGATTAAAGAAAGAATACAAAGAGCGTATAGTTAAGGCGCTTTCTGATGAATTTGGGTACAAAAATATAATGCAGGTACCCAAATTGGAGAAAATTGTGGTTAGCCGAGGGGTTGGAGCTGCTGTTTCTGACAAAAAGCTTATTGACCATGCTGTAGATGAGCTAAGCAATATTACTGGTCAAAAAGCAGTTGCCACATTATCCAAAAAGGATGTTGCTTCCTTTAAACTTAGAAAAGGAATGCCCATTGGTGCAAAAGTGACCCTTAGAGGAGAGCGTATGTATGAGTTTTTGGATAGATTGATTACCACTGCCCTTCCAAGGGTAAGAGATTTTCAAGGTGTAAAAGCTACTGGTTTTGATGGTAGAGGAAATTATAACCTCGGAATTACGGAGCAAATCATTTTTCCAGAAATAAATATTGACAGAATCAACAGAATTAACGGTATGGATATCACCTTTGTTACTTCTGCTGAAACAGATAAAGAAGCAAAATCATTGTTAACCGAATTGGGAGTACCCTTTAAAAAGAACTAGTATGGCCAAGGAATCAATGAAAGCCCGCGAAAGAAAAAGGGCAAAAATGGTTGCAAAATATGCCGAGAAGAGAAAGGCTTTGAAAGAAGCTGGGGATTACGAGGCGCTTCAAAAGCTACCGAAAAATGCATCTCCGGTGCGTATGCGCAACCGTTGTAAATTGACCGGAAGGCCAAGAGGTTACATGAGAACCTTCGGTATTTCAAGGGTTACTTTTAGGGAAATGGCCAATAAAGGCTTGATTCCAGGAGTTAAAAAGGCAAGTTGGTAAATAGATAAAGAAAAGAAATGCTTACAGATCCAATTTCAGATTATTTGACCAGAATTAGAAATGCCAGTAGGGCAGGTCATAGAGTAGTGGATATTCCCGCTTCCAATCTTAAAAAACAGATAACTAAAATATTGTTCGATCAAGGTTATATTTTGAGTTATAAGTTTGAAGAAGACAAGGTACAAGGGAACATCAAGATTGCATTGAAGTACGATAAGTTTACCAAAGAGCCGGTTATCAAAAAATTGCAAAGAGTAAGTAAACCAGGATTGCGTAAGTATGCTGGTTCTGAAGAATTGCCAAGAGTACTTAACGGTTTGGGTATTGCTATAGTGTCAACTTCCCACGGAGTTATGACCAGTAAACAAGCTAAACAAGAAAACGTAGGTGGCGAAGTATTGTGCTACGTTTATTAATTGAGTAAAGAGAAAAAAAATGTCAAGAATAGGTAACAATCCCATTACAATTCCAGAAGGAGTCACCGTAGAAGTGAATGACAATGTGATTACCGTAAAAGGTAAGTTGGGGGAACTTTCCCAGAATTTTGCTGGAGTTGCCGTAAAGGTTGAAGATGGACGTGTACTATTGGAAAGACCTTCCGATTCCAAAGAACATAAAGCAAAACACGGGTTGTACCGTGCTCTTGTCGCTAACATGATAGATGGTGTTTCTAAAGGTTGGACCAAAGAACTGGAACTTGTAGGAGTTGGTTATAGAGCCAGTAACCAAGGTCAAAAGTTAGATTTAGCTCTAGGGTTTTCGCATAACATAGTTATGGATATTGCTCCAGAGGTGAAAATAGAGACCGTTTCCGAAAAAGGGAAAAACCCTATTGTAAAATTAACGTCCCACGATAAACAATTGGTGGGTCAGGTAGCTGCCAAAATCAGATCTTTCCGTAAGCCAGAACCTTACAAAGGAAAAGGAATCAAGTTTGTTGGTGAGCAACTAAGAAGAAAAGCAGGTAAATCAGCATAATTAGCAGTACTATGGGATTATCTAAGACTGAAAGAAAATTACGCATCAGAAGAAGAATACGAAAAGTATCTTTTGGTACAGAAGCAAGACCAAGACTTTCCGTGTTCAGGAGCAATAAAGAGATATACGCTCAATTGATTGATGACAATAAAGGGGTCACTTTGGCTTCAGCATCCTCTAGAGATAAAGGTGTTGATGCAAAAGGAACCAAAATTGAAGTTGCCAATGCAGTAGGTAAATCAATTGCTGAGAAGGCATTGAAACTGGGTGTTGAGATTGTAGCTTTCGATAGAGGTGGAAACCTTTATCACGGAAGAATAAAATCATTGGCTGAAGGAGCAAGGGAAGCAGGATTAAAATTCTAATAAACTATGTACCAGAATTACAAGAACGTAGAAACAGTTAAGCCGGGTGGACTAGAGTTGAAAGACCGTTTGGTGGGAGTTCAAAGGGTTACCAAGGTAACTAAAGGTGGTAGAGCATTTGGTTTTTCAGCAATTGTTGTTGTTGGTGACGAAAATGGTGTTGTTGGACATGGTTTGGGAAAATCCAAAGAAGTTGCAACTGCTATTGCCAAAGCTATTGAAGATGCCAAGAAAAATTTGGTAAGAATCCCTTTGAACAAAGGAACTCTTCCTCATGAGCAAAAAGGAAAGTATGGTGGTGCACGAGTTTATATTCAGCCAGCATCACACGGTACCGGAGTTATTGCAGGTGGAGCAGTAAGAGCCGTATTGGAGGCTGTGGGAGTTCATGATGTATTGTCAAAATCACAGGGGTCTTCCAACCCGCACAATGTGGTAAAAGCTACTTTTGATGCCTTATTGCAATTGAGAAGTGCTGATACCGTAGCCAAACAAAGAGGTATTTCTTTAGAAAAAGTCTTTAAGGGATAAAAAGGATATTATGTCAAAGATTAAGGTAAAACAAGTAAAAAGCGCCATCAAAAGACCACAGGATCAGAAAAGAACCTTGGAAGCACTTGGATTGCGTAAAATAGGACACGTTGTTGAACACGATACAACACCTAGTATCCTTGGAATGATTAATAAGGTAAAACACTTGGTTTCCACAGAGGAAGCTTAAAAATATAAAGGACATGGATTTACATAGTCTTAAACCGGCCAAAGGGTCCGTACATAAAGAAGGAAAACGTGTAGGTAGAGGAGAAGGTTCCGGAAAGGGAGGTACTGCTACCCGTGGACACAAAGGAGCCAAGTCTAGATCTGGATATTCCAAGAAAATTGGATTTGAAGGTGGACAGATGCCTTTGCAGAGACGTGTTCCCAAGTTTGGATTCAAAAACATTAACAGAAAAGAATACAAGGGGATCAACCTTGCTAAATTGCAGGAGTTGGTGGACAAAGGTGTCATTGAAAAGGAAGTGACCTTGGACATATTGATCGAGAACCGATTGGCACATAAAAATGATTTGGTGAAGATTTTGGGTAATGGCGAATTGAAAGCCGCCCTCAAAATATCAGTGCATAAATTTACTGCTTCCGCTAAAGCGGCCATAGAAGCTGCAGGAGGTGAGGCAATAAGTTTATAAGATAAAGAAGCATGAAGAAATTTATTGAGACCATATCCAATATCTGGAAGATTGAAGAACTAAGACAACGTATCATCGTAACCCTTGGGCTGC
Organism: Flagellimonas amphidinii; assembly: GCF_013090115.1. Taxonomy (GTDB): domain Bacteria; phylum Bacteroidota; class Bacteroidia; order Flavobacteriales; family Flavobacteriaceae; genus Flagellimonas; species Flagellimonas amphidinii. The sequence continues at coordinate 88,650 of NZ_JABFNN010000044.1, read as the reverse complement.
TGTTGGTATACCGTTTTGGAGCTCAAATCGTTCTTCCTGGTATTGATACAACCCAATTGGCACAATTGACCTCAAATACCGAGCAAGGTATCTTGGGAATTCTTAATGCTTTTACAGGGGGTGCTTTTGCCAATGCATCGGTATTTGCATTGGGAATCATGCCCTATATCTCCGCTTCCATTGTGGTTCAGTTGATGGGAATAGCAATTCCGTATCTTCAAAAACTACAAAAAGAAGGGGAAAGTGGTCGTAAGACCATAAACCAGATTACACGTTGGTTGACCATCGGAATCTGTATTGTTCAAGCTCCAGCATATTTGTTTGGTCTTGGAGCGCTTGGAGTACCTGACAGTGCCTTTGTTTTGGGTAAAGGATTGGATTTTATAATTCCTGCAGTTATCATTTTGGTGACTGGATGTGTGTTTGCCATGTGGTTGGGAGAAAAAATTACGGATAAAGGTATCGGTAATGGTATTTCATTATTGATCATGATCGGTATCATAGCAACCATGCCGCAAGCCTTTGTTCAAGAGTTCATTTCAAGAACTACGAACAACACAGGAGGAATCATGTTCATTTTGATTGAGGTGATTATCTGGTTCTTGGTCATCTTGGCCAGTGTACTATTGGTCATGGCGGTACGCCAGATTCCTGTACAATACGCAAGAAGAACGGCTTCTGGGGGATATGAGAAAAATGTGATGGGGGCCAGACAGTACATTCCTTTGAAATTGAATGCATCTGGAGTAATGCCCATCATCTTTGCCCAAGCAATAATGTTTGCTCCAAGTTTGTTGGGAAGAACATTTAATGATACTGCTGTGGGACAATGGATGGAGGTTCAGTTTGCTGATATCTTCGGATTGGCTTACAATATCCTTTTTGCGGTATTGATAATCATATTTACCTACTTCTATACAGCAATCACGGTGCCTACCAACAAAATGGCAGATGATTTGAAAAGAAGTGGTGGTTTTATACCTGGTATTCGTCCTGGAAAAGAAACGGGTGATTATTTGGACAAAATCATGTCATTGATCACTTTGCCAGGATCTGTTTTCTTGGCACTTTTGGCGGTATTGCCGGCAATAGTGGTCAAGTTGATGGATGTGCAAGCTGGATGGGCGCTGTTTTATGGAGGAACATCACTATTGATCATGGTAGGTGTTGCCATAGATACTGTTCAGCAGGTGAATTCCTATTTATTGAATAGGCATTATGACGGTTTGATGAAAACCGGGAAAAATAGAAAAGTAGCATAGTTAGTTAATGGTTGATAGTTGAAGGTGAAACCAACAACGAACAACGAACAACAAACAACTAGATAATATGGCAAAACAGCCAGCAATAGAACAAGACGGTACCATCATTGAAGCATTATCAAATGCAATGTTCAGGGTGGAATTGGAAAATGGGCATGTGGTAACAGCTCACATTTCTGGGAAAATGAGAATGCACTATATAAAATTGCTTCCCGGGGATAAAGTTAAGCTGGAAATGAGTCCATATGATTTAACAAAAGCAAGAATTACTTACAGATACTAAGCGCGATGAAAGTAAGAGCATCAATAAAGAAAAGAAGTGCCGACTGCAAGATTGTTCGCAGAAAAGGCAGATTATACGTAATCAACAAAAAGAATCCTAGATTTAAACAAAGACAAGGGTAATTATGGCTAGAATTGCAGGGGTTGATATACCTAAACAAAAGCGAGGCGTTATTTCACTTACCTACATTTACGGTATTGGTAAAAGTAGAGCTCAAGATATTTTGAGCAAAGCCCAAGTAAGCGAGGATACCAAAGTTTCCGATTGGAACGATGATGAAATTGGAAGAATTAGGGAAGCTGTATCCGAATATACTATTGAAGGGGAACTTCGCTCAGAGACCCAATTGAATATTAAGCGTTTGATGGATATTGGTTGTTTCCGTGGAATTCGTCACAGAGCTGGATTGCCTTTAAGAGGTCAGCGTACCAAGAACAACTCTAGGACAAGAAAAGGAAAACGTAAAACAGTTGCCAACAAAAAGAAAGCAACTAAATAATAATAGCGGTCATTAGTGTTCAGGCGTTAGAAGAATCTGTTTGAAATGTAAAAGTCTAGGATTCCAATAACAAAGAACTAACAGCAAGGAACTAAAAAATATGGCAAAAGCAAATACAAAAACAGCAAAGAAGCGTAAAGTAATCGTTGAGTCTACAGGTGAGGCACATATTGTTGCATCTTTCAACAACATTATCATTTCCCTTACCAATAAAAAGGGTGATGTGATTTCTTGGTCGTCTGCTGGTAAAATGGGATTCCGTGGTTCTAAAAAGAACACACCTTATGCTGCTCAGGTTGCAGCGGAAGATTGCGCTAAGGTTGCCCATGAAGCAGGATTGAGAAAAGTAAAGGTTTATGTGAAGGGACCTGGAAATGGTAGAGAATCTGCTATTCGTTCCATCCACAATGCAGGAATCGAAGTTACTGAAATCATCGATGTTACCCCGCTTCCACATAACGGTTGTAGACCTCCCAAAAGAAGAAGAGTTTAATAATCAATTATAATCACGGCCCATTTAGGGTCTTCACGAAAGTGCATGGAGATTATCGAAGGATAAGCCTTAATTCATAATCGCACTTTCAAATTAAAAGAAGATGGCAAGATACACAGGACCAAAAACAAAAATCGCTAGAAAATTTGGAGAAGCGATTTTCGGAGATGACAAATCTTTCGAAAAGAAAAATTACCCTCCAGGACAACACGGTAACAACAGACGCCGTGGCAAAAAATCAGAATATGCTATCCAATTGATGGAAAAGCAAAAAGCCAAATATACCTATGGTATTTTGGAAAGACAATTTAGAAACCTGTTTGACAAGGCGAATCGCAGCAAAGGAGTAACCGGTGAGGTGCTACTTCAATTGTGTGAGTCTCGTTTGGACAACGTGGTTTATAGAATGGGCATTGCCCCATCAAGAAGAGGAGCTCGTCAATTAGTTTCCCACAGACACATTACCGTTAATGGTGATGTAGTGAATGTTCCATCTTATTCATTAAAACCCGGAGACGTGGTTGGAGTAAGGGAAAAATCAAAATCCGTTCAATCCATTTTGGATTCTTTGGCTGCCAATAGCAGTGTTTACGAATGGATCACTTGGAATTCAGAAAAAAAGGAAGGTACCTATGTTACCATTCCTGAAAGACTTCAAATTCCTGAGAACATCAAGGAACAATTGATCGTAGAATTATACTCTAAATAAAAATCAACATTAATCCAAATTATGGCATTACTTAATTTTCAGAAGCCCGATAAAGTTATAATGATTGATTCAACAGATTTCGAAGGGAAATTTGAATTCCGCCCTTTGGAACCTGGTTATGGATTAACAGTTGGGAACGCGCTGAGAAGGGTTTTGCTTTCCTCTTTGGAAGGTTTTGCCATCACTTCTGTGCGCATAGATGGAGTTGAACATGAGTTTTCTGTTATCCCTGGCGTTGTTGAAGATGTCACCGAAATGATATTGAACCTAAAACAGGTTCGTTTTAAGAGACAGATTGATGATGTTGAGAGCGAGACCGTTTCCGTTTCTGTAAGTGGAAAGGAACAACTGACAGCAGGAGATTTCCAAAAGTTCATTTCAGGATACCAAGTGTTGAACCCAGATTTGGTAATCTGCAACATGGATCCCAAAGTGAACATCAACTTGGAGGTCATTATAGAAAAAGGACGTGGATACGTTCCAGCTGAGGAAAACAAAAAATCCAATGCGCCTTTGGGCAGCATAGCTATGGATTCTGTATATACTCCGGTTAAAAATGTAAAATACAGCATTGAGAACTTTAGGGTAGAGCAGAAGACCGATTATGAAAAATTGGTTTTTGAAATCGTTACTGATGGTTCCATTCATCCTAAAGATGCTTTGACCGAGGCAGCTAAAGTATTGATTCACCACTTTATGTTGTTCTCTGATGAGCGCATTACTTTGGAAGCTGATGAGATTGCACAGACAGAAACTTATGATGAGGAGTCTTTGCACATGCGTCAGTTGTTGAAGACCAAATTGGTGGACATGGACTTGTCCGTAAGAGCATTGAACTGTTTGAAAGCCGCTGAAGTGGATACTTTGGGAGATTTGGTTTCCTTCAACAAAAACGATTTGATGAAGTTCAGAAACTTTGGTAAAAAATCATTGACTGAATTGGAAGAGTTGGTAATCAACAAAGGACTTCAATTTGGTATGGACCTTTCCAAATATAAATTGGACAAAGATTAATAATCATATTTTGCTCCTCGTTCAATGCGAGTTTGGTAGCAAGATGATAAATAAATGACATGAGACACGGAAAGAAATTTAATCATTTAGGAAGAACCGCTTCCCATAGAAAGGCCATGTTGGCCAATATGGCATGTTCTTTAATAGAACATAAAAGAATCAATACTACTGTTGCAAAGGCAAAAGCTTTGAAACAGTTTATTGAGCCATTGATCACTAAATCCAAAACAGAGAACAACCAGACTACCGAGAAAGGTACGCACAACAGAAGGATTGTTTTCAGTAACCTTAGAAGCAAACAAGCAGTTACCGAGCTTTTCGGAAACGTAGCTGAAAAGGTTGGAGATAGGCCAGGTGGTTACACCAGAATCATCAAGATGGGTAACCGTCTTGGGGACAACGCGGATATGGCCATGATAGAATTGGTAGATTTCAACGAAGTTTACAACGCAGATAAACCGAAAAAGAAATCAACAAGAAGAAGTAGAAGAGGAGGAGCTAAAAAAGTTGAAGCCGCCGCTCCGGTTGCGGAAACACAAACTGACGACTCTGAAGAATAGAATACATGTTATTAACTATTGTATTAGTGGAAAAAGGATAAGTGAAAACTTATCCTTTTTTTATGTTTTTTTGTCAAACTGAAATTAAAGATCGCATGAAGTATCAAGCAAGGAAAAAAGCACTAGTATTATTGGCCGATGGAACCATTTTTTATGGAAAGGCCATTGGAAACAAAGAAGGTACCGCTGTGGGAGAAGTATGTTTCAACACAGGTATGACCGGTTACCAAGAAATCTTTACCGATCCCTCCTACTATGGGCAACTTATGGTAACTACCAATGCCCATATTGGTAATTACGGTACGCATGCCGATGAAATAGAATCGGATTCCATTAAAATTGCGGGGCTGATTTGCAAAAACTTCAGTTACGAATATTCAAGACCAAGCGCCAACAAAAGCCTGTTGGAATTTTTGGAAGACAATAGCCTTTTTGCCATTTCTGATGTAGACACCCGAGCTTTGGTTAGCTACATTAGAGATAATGGTGCCATGAATGCCCTAATTTCAACAAGGGTTAATGAAATTGATGCCTTGAAGGAAGAATTGAGCCAGGTGCCCAGCATGGAAGGTTTGGAATTGTCCTCTAAGGTCTCCACAACAGAACCTTATTTTTACGGAGATGAAAATTCGGAATTTAAAATCTCCGCATTGGATATTGGTATCAAAAAGAACATTTTGAGAAATTTGGCACAAAGAGGAGCCTATATTAAAGTGTTTCCGTACAACACCCCTTTCGAAGAAATGCAAAAGTGGAATCCAGATGGCTATTTCATTTCAAATGGTCCTGGTGACCCGGAGCCATTAACAGAGGCTATATCCACAGCCAAAGAAATGATAGCTTCAGACAAACCTTTGTTTGGAATATGTTTGGGACACCAAGTATTGGCATTGGCCAATGGGATCTCAACCTATAAAATGCACAACGGACACAGGGGAATCAACCATCCTATTCTAAATTTGGTTACAGGGAAAGGAGAAATCACATCACAAAATCATGGTTTTGCAATCAATAGGGAGGAGACGGAAACTAATCCGGATTTAGAGATTACCCATACCCATTTGAATGACCAAACGGTTGCCGGAATAAAAATGAAGGACAAAGATGTGTTTTCTGTACAGTATCACCCAGAAGCCAGTCCTGGACCACATGATGCTGAATACTTGTTCGACCAATTTTTTGAAGCCATCAAGACAGGAAGGAACTAAAACGTTTTAGTTTATTTTTAGGTTATTATCAGGGTTTTATGAGACTTATCATGAAGCTAAAAGTAGTCTCTTTTGTATCTTTACCGAATTAATTTCAACCATAAACTTTAGTTTACAATGAGCATTATCATTAACATTCATGCAAGACAGATTTTAGATTCAAGGGGTAACCCCACAGTAGAGGTGGACGTGGTTACCGAAAACGGAATTTTGGGAAGGGCGGCTGTACCATCCGGTGCCTCCACAGGAGAGCATGAAGCAGTTGAGCTGCGCGACGGTGCTGATTCGTTTATGGGCAAAGGAGTAGGAAAAGCGGTAAACAATGTGAATACCACTATAGCAGAAGAATTGGTGGGAACATCAGTTTTTGAGCAAAACCACATTGACCAAACCATGATTGATTTGGACGGTACGCCAAACAAATCCAAATTGGGAGCCAATGCCATTTTAGGTGTTTCGCTAGCAGTTGCCAAAGCAGCGGCCAATGAATTGGGAATGCCTTTGTACAGATATGTAGGTGGGGTAAGTGCCAACACATTGCCAGTTCCAATGATGAACATTATCAACGGAGGTTCACACTCAGATGCTCCTATTGCTTTCCAAGAGTTTATGATCATGCCGGTCAAGGCCAAAGATTTTAGTCACTCTATGCAAATGGGGACTGAAATTTTCCATAACCTTAAAAAAGTATTGCACGACCGTAATTTAAGTACTGCTGTAGGTGATGAAGGTGGATTTGCTCCTACTTTGGAAGGTGGTACCGAAGATGCTTTGGATACAATTGCCAAAGCTGTTGAAAAAGCAGGATATTCCCTTGGGGATGATGTAATGATTGCTTTGGATTGTGCTTCCGCTGAGTTTTATGTGGATGGCAAATACGATTACACCAAGTTTGAAGGAGATAAAGGTGTTATGAGAACATCGGAAGAGCAGGCACAATATTTGGCCGATTTATGTGAAAAATATCCTATCATCTCCATTGAAGATGGAATGGATGAAAATGACTGGGATGGCTGGAAAATGCTAACAGACAAAGTTGGCGATAAAGTTCAATTGGTAGGAGATGATTTATTTGTGACCAATGTTGAACGTTTGTCCAGAGGGATTGAAAATGGTATTGCCAATTCCATCTTGATCAAAGTAAACCAAATCGGTACATTAACTGAAACAATTGCAGCCGTGAACATGGCAAAAAATGCAGGATATACTTCTGTAATGTCTCACCGTTCTGGAGAAACTGAGGATAACACGATTGCAGATTTGGCAGTAGCATTGAACACAGGTCAGATTAAAACAGGATCTGCATCAAGGAGTGATCGTATGGCCAAGTATAATCAATTGTTGCGTATTGAGGAAGAGTTGGGGAGTACAGCCTACTACCCTCAAGAAAAGGCCTTTAAGATAAATTAATTCATAATGATTATTTAGCATACCTAAAGCCTTTCCTAATCCGGAAAGGCTTTTTTTTGCCTCGATAATAAACTTTGTCTAAATTGAAGTATTGAACCAAATTAACTAACATGCTTGCATAATGAACAATTTTGTTTTTGCCGCAGCCGAAAACGATGCACTTGCCAATTGTAAGGCTGGAGGAATGGGGGATGTGGTCCGCGATGTTCCCAGACAAATCTCCGAACGAGGAGATAAGGTCCATGTAGTGGTGCCTTCCTATGGTCGGTTGCACCAAGGCGGACTTTTTAAAACAAATTTAAATTTTAACCTACGTGGTTTGTCATATACGGCAGAACTGTACGAGGTAAAACCAAAGAAGGATTTTCCCAACATTGTTCATTATGTTATCCATCATCCGGAGATTGAGGCCGGTGATATCGCCCATATTTATCATAATGATCCAGAAGAACCTTTCTATACGGATGCCATCAAATATTTCATATTTGGGATTGCTGTGGCTGAAGCCATCAAAAAAGGAGCCTTTGGTGATGTGGATATCATCCATTTGCACGACTGGCACTCCAGTCTCTTACTATTCCTTAGGGAGTATCACGATGATTATTCCAATCTAAAGGATATCCGAATTGTGTACAGTATTCATAATTTGGCCATTCAAGGTATTCGTCCTTTTGCCGATAACTATTCTTCGGTACGCAATTGGTTCCCAGATGTAATTTATGATCACAGGGCCTTGATGGACTATCGCTATCAGGATTGTATCAACCTCATGGCTGTGGGCATACGCTTTGCAGATGCTGTACATACGGTTTCGCCGTCCTACAAAAAAGATGTATTGCTGCCCAGCTCCCCACCAGAATTTATTGGAGGAGAGGGACTGGAAAAAGATTTGCAGGAAGCAGATAAGGAAGGTCGACTTTTTGGCATCTTAAATGGTTGCAATTACAAAAACATCAATACGGAGGCAAAAGGCCATATTTATAGAAACACCGTAAAAGCACTTTTTAGATGGTTGCAGGAAGAATCCAAAAAGTACAAAGCTGACTTTTTGGCCCATACAGGGGAGAAAATTATGGATTATGTGGGCAATAGACCCAAGTTTATTGTATCCAGTGTAGCTAGGCTGACAGAGCAAAAGTTCTATTTTTTCAAACGCTCTCCTGAAGCCTTTGTGGAAATCTTGAGAAAACTGGATGAAGTAGGAGGTATTTTTATGTTGTTGGGTACCGGTGCTCCAGAATACGAGGAACTCTTCAGAAAGATGAGCTACGAACATAAGAACTTCATTTTTACCAATGGGCAGTCCGAAAGTCTTATTGATTCCATCTATTTAGAATCTGATCTATATTTTATGCCCAGCCTTTTTGAACCTTGTGGTATCAGTCAAATGTTGGCTATGCGCAATGGGAATCCCTGTTTGGCACATCACACGGGAGGATTAATAGATACAGTTTCACACATGAAAACCGGTTTTAGTTTTGATGGGGACAATTACGATGAAAAAATCACGAACATGCTAAAGGTTTTTGATGAAGCCTTGGATGTGTATCAAAACGACAAACCCACGTGGAAAAAAATTCAGGCTGCAGCCAAAAAGAAGCGTTTTACCTGGAAAAAATCAGTGGATAATTATTACAAACACCTCTATCAATTGAACGGGAAATGAGATGTTGGGATAAAGGTGTAACTATTTGCCCTATTGATGTTAGAAATGACCCCCAAGAATTGTTAATAGATGTGCTTTTTCGTAATTTTAGCACCCTATTTTTATTAATCTATAAAACATAATATGTCGGATAAAGCGATACTTGAATATGGAGGGGAACGATACGAATTCCCTATAATCAAAGGTACAGAAGATGAATTGGCCGTAGATATCAAAACGCTTAGAGGGACTTCGGGAATAGTGACCATAGACCCGGGTTATAAAAACACAGGTTCCTGCGAAAGTGCCATTACCTTTCTTGATGGAGAGAAAGGAATTCTGAGATACCGTGGATATTCCATCGAGGATCTTGCTGAAAAAGCTGACTTTTTGGAAGTAGCTTATCTCCTAATTTTTGGGGAACTTCCTAATAAAGAGCAACTTGCTAAATTTCATGCCGATATAAAGGAAGAATCTCATGTGGATGAAGAAATGAAGAAAATTTTGGATGCCTTTCCAAAATCTGCCCACCCTATGGGGGTGCTTTCTTCGTTGACGAGTGCTTTGGTGGCCTTTAACCCAGTTTCTGTGGATGTTTCTTCAGAAGAGGCCATGTACAATTCCATTGTCCGCATTTTGGCTAAATTTCCAGTGCTAGTAGCTTGGACACAGCGTAAAAAGAAGGGACTTCCTTTAGATTATGGTGATGATACTTTGGGTTATGTGGAGAACATTCACAAAATGATGTTCAAAAAACCCAATCAAGAATATAAAAAGGATTCCATTGCCATTGATGCTTTGGATAAACTTTTGATCCTTCATGCCGATCACGAACAAAACTGTTCCACATCCACAGTAAGAATTGTAGGGTCATCCCACGCCGGACTGTTCGCTTCGCTTTCCGCAGGAATCTCTGCATTATGGGGGCCATTGCACGGAGGTGCCAACCAAGCAGTGTTGGAAATGTTGCAGGGCATTCAGGAAGATGGGGGCGATACTAAAAAATACATGGGCAAGGCCAAAGATAAGTCAGACCCATTCAGATTGATGGGCTTTGGACACCGTGTCTACAAAAACTTTGATCCACGTGCCAGAATCATCAAAAAATCTGCAGATGAAGTATTGGGCAGCTTAGGAATAGAAGATCCTATTTTGGATATTGCTAAAGGATTGGAAAAAGAAGCCTTGGAAGACGAATACTTCGTAAAGAGAAAATTATATCCCAATGTGGATTTCTATTCAGGAATAATCTATAGGGCTTTGGGAATACCTACTGAAATGTTTACGGTAATGTTCGCTTTGGGAAGGCTGCCCGGATGGATTGCACAATGGCGCGAAATGCGGCTTAGAAAAGAACCTATTGGTAGGCCAAGACAGATTTATATTGGAGAAACCCATAGGCCTTTTGTCCCAGTTGACAAAAGATAATGACACAAACTTCAGGGCGATTTTAAATCGCCCTTTTTTATACCTGTAAGGCATCTCCCACCTTCCTCTTTTTTCTTTTTACAGGCATTGAAAATCGTGCGCAAAACACTAGATTTGCTTCTAATTTTTGGGAATAACCCTTGATGTTTTTGGTATGATGCAATTACACATAATTGACGAAACATCACCCCTAAAAGCGGTGATTTTGGGAACAGCGCAGAGCTGCGGGCCAACGCCAAGTCCAGAAGAAGCCTATGATCCTAAATCTTTGGAACATATCTTGGCGGGAACCTATCCCCAAGAGGAAGATATGATCAAGGAAATGGATGCTTTTGCCCAAGTTTTTGAGAAACATGGAGTACGAGTATATAGACCTGAGGTTTTAGAGGACTGTAATCAAATTTTTGCGCGGGACATTGCTTTTGTCATTGAGGACAAGCTGTTCCATGCCAATATTTTACCGGATCGGGAACGAGAATTTACGGCCATCCATGAGGTGTTGGATCAAATTGACCCAAAAAATATTATCAGACCGCCTGAAGAGGTACATATTGAAGGTGGGGATGTAATGCCTTGGAACGACTATATTTTTGTGGGCACCTACACAGGCGAGGATTACCCAGATTTCATCACCGCCCGAACCAACAAAGAAGCGGTGGAATACCTTCGCGAAATGTTTCCACATAAAACCGTGAAAGCTTTTGAGCTTCGGAAATCCAATACCAAACCAAAAGAAAATGCACTGCATTTGGACTGTTGCTTTCAACCTGTTGGGAAGGACAAGGCCATTTTGCACAAAAACGGGTTTTTAATTGAAGAGGAATACCAATGGTTGGTGGATTATTTCGGAAAAGAAAATGTTTTTGAGATTACCAAGGACGAGATGTACCAAATGTTCAGCAATGTGTTTTCCATCTCACCTGAAGTGGTGGTGTCTGAAAAGGGATTCACCCGACTGAACAACTGGTTGAGAGACCAAGGTTTTACCGTAGAGGAGGTCCCTTATGCTGAAATTGCTAAACAAGAAGGATTATTAAGGTGCAGTACCATGCCCTTGATTCGAGAATAAAAATAGAAACCTCATATTTCCTGCTGCCACAGGAATGCAAAAACTGAACAAACTTGAGAAGACAGATTACCAACACCATTTTGATGGTTCGTCCAGTGAACTTTAGGATGAACGAGCAGACTGCGGTTAACAATTACTTTCAAGAAGATTTGCACCTGAAGCAGGCAGATTTGAACCAAAAGGCACAACAGGAATTTGACCAATTTGTAAACATACTCCGTGAGCATGGGGTTCATGTGGTTGTTGTGGACGATAATGAAGAACAGGATACTCCAGATTCCATTTTTCCAAATAATTGGGTCTCTTTCCATTATAGCGGAACGGTTTGTGTGTATCCTATGTTTGCCGAAAACCGGCGTAAAGAACGTCGAGAGGATATCTTTAGTGTCCTGGAGCAGGAAGGTTTTGTAATCAATAATATTATGGATTACACCGCTGCTGAGGAAGAAGGTGTGTTTTTAGAGGGTACCGGTAGTATCCTAAAGGATAGGGTCAATCAAAAGGCTTATTGCGCCCTCTCCGAGCGTGCCCATGAGGAGTTGTTTATTGAGTTCTGTGAGGATTTTGATTGCTTTCCTGTTATTTTCCATGCCAACCAGACCGTTGATGGAGAGCGACTGCCCATTTACCACACTAATGTGATGATGGCAATGGCCGAAAATTTTGTGGTTATCTGTTTGGATACCATTGACGACAAAAAGGAACGGAAATATGTAGTGGAGCATATCAAGAAAGATGGTAAAGAAGTGCTGGACATTACCGAAGAGCAGATGTATCACTTTGCAGGGAATATGTTGCAAGTAATTGGTGCCAATGACCAACGCTACATGGTGATGAGCTCTGCGGCCTATAATAGTTTGCGACCGGACCAAATTGCGGCCATTGAAAAGCATTGTGACATTATTCACAGTCCTTTGGATACCATTGAGGCCAGTGGCGGCGGCTCAGCTCGTTGTATGATGGCAGAGGTGTTCTTACCAAAGGCATAACCCATCACCGTGAACCTGCCATCTGCCGGATAGACTTATTTAAGGGTCTTTCTTTTTAAGGGTTTTGACACGAATTTCACCAATTGACCCGAATATCTTTGTCATTTAGGGCCTTGTCTTGAATGAAATGAAGGAGCTGTGAGAAATCAAAGTTTTTAGGCATTATATTCTTGTTTGGACTTCGACTGTGCTCAGTCTGACAGCACGAAACCTACCTTTTGTCATTTCGAATGAATGTGAGAAATCTGTAATCGGGCGAGATTTCTCAATCATCCGTCATGCGCGGACTCATTTAGAAATGACAATGAAACATTGCACATTATTTGGTGTCAATTGTTTACGGTTTCTTGATAATTATCAATTATCGATTGTATTTCTAGAAAGTTTTACTGAATAGGTTTGTAGGGTATTATGACATAATTGTAATATTGTATTGCTATATAGAAAGTTTCCCCTTTAGCATTTTTGATATACGAATCCTCTTTAACAAGATTGGATGTTACGTGCTTGTATCGTATAAAAAACTATGGAGACTTAAAATGAAGAGATTATCTAGCAAATTCTTCAGACTACAAATTGAAAAATTCGAATCAGCTCAAGAGAATATAGCGGCTGACCAAATTTTTAATTGTATAAAATCTATTGAATCTGGGGCCAATAAAATATCCTCATGGTCTTTAAGTGTAGTTGGGGGATCTATTCTAACTCTTTTAAGTGAATCGTACATACACCCGGACAATGGGTTATTAAAACTTCCCTATTTGCTTTTCTTTTTTGGTTGGATTTTTTTGGCTTTCTCACTATATAATGCAAAGGAAATTTTAGGTAGATCCATAGCTGCGGATTTGTTTAAAGGAAGAAAAGATTTGCTCATGCCAATTTTTAGAAAATGTAACAATCAATATAAACGTCAATTAATGTTCTTCAATTTGGCTCTTTTGACTTTTGGGATATGGCTTGTGGTGTATCTCATATGGTGGATTTTCCTAAATGGATGTTGAATATTATAAATTAATATATATGAAATGTGATTTTAAAGAACACTGCACCAAAGTTCCATTCCCTGATGAATGCTTTGATTATTGCACCCAAGCGGTTGTTAGGATAGCAACAAGGGATGAGAAAGAGCTTATTTTGAAACTTGATAAAACACTGATTCAGAAGATAGAAGGTATTTATGATTCGATTCCGGTAGAGTCCTTTGAAGATTTGGAGGCTGGAATGAATCAATCCGAGCTGGACTCACTTCGTGCAGCATTTTCTAATTTGACCCAAGCAAGGTTGGATTTTTTTAATAAAAGCAAAAGTGAAAGAGAGTTTATGATGTTTCAGATTAAAAAAGGATTTATTGATCCAGATAACTTGGATAACTTGGCCAAAGGTTAAACAGTTATAAAAATCTGAAAATCTAATATTGGTTTCTCAACCCAACCACCAATCCACGTAATGCACTGACTACCTGTTGTACTTCTTTCCTGTTAAAAGAGTCTTCCTCTAAATAAAAGAGCATTTCTATTCCAAAATCCAAAACTTTGGCCAGTTCTTCTTTAGAACCGTAGGTGTCTTCAATCCATTCCAATAAATCTTCTGCTTTCAAATCAGGAGCAAGAAAAAGTATTTAGGTTAGATATCTCATGCCATATATGACAAGTTGTTAAAAAAATAGATATGTCACTTCGAGCGCAGTCGAGAAGTCTTATAAGTATATTTTCAAAAATAGGTCTCGCCCTTCGACTGCGCTCAGGGTAACGCTCGACCAGACACCTGATGAATTTTACTCCTCCGCAACCGTAAACTCCCGTATGGCTTGGTTGGGTTCCATAATGGTATAGCCTTGCCAAAACTCTGGGTTATAACGCGGCATATAGGTTGCTTTTACGCTTTTGTCCTCGGTATGCGCGTTAAATTGGTTGTGATCAATCAGGTTATTTTCAAAAACCACCAGTTCCCATTTATCAGTATGGGCCATTCTAAAATCTATGTTCAAGCGTAGCTCGTTCTGCTTTCTTCGGCCTTTTACGTGTTTGTTCTTTTCAATCACATCCAAAGGTCTATCCATCCGAAACCATTTGCCTAAACTCAAGTCCACAAATTTGAGCTCGTAACGGCCGTTGGGCAGCTGGGAGAACTGCATACTGCCTCTGTAAACAGTTTCACGGTAGTAAATGCCCAGTAATCTAAAATTGCGTAGGTTCTTTACGTTTTCAAATTCTATGCGCATTACAGCATAATCTTCAATATTAATATATAGGCGACCCTTGAAATCGGCACTCCCTTTGGGGATAAAGTCAATCACATAGACCCCTGCATCTTCAATGTCGGTATAACCCACCAGTTCAAACTCATACTTACGGGTTTTGTCAATAAGATTGAGCTTGCTGTCCTCTTGATGATAGATTTCTTTAAGTAGTTCTTTAAAAATATGCTTTTGCCCATCTACCAAACCAGAGGCGGTATCTTTTTGTATTTCCTTTTGTAGGGCTTCAGCATCTTCACTAGCATCCGCATCCGCTTCCATTTCGTCTAGCATCTCATCCACCTGTACCTTCTGGCTAAAAATTCCCGATTTGATCTTGAGGTAAGAGTCTGGTTTGATGTTTTTCTTGAAAATTGCTTCCATACGACTTCCCAGGTCTTCAAAAGAGCCAATATCCTTTTTGTCGTACAATTCTGCGGCCTTTAGAATATTGAATTTGTAGTCATTGTTGTTTTTATAAAAATCACCTAAGGTTTCGGTATAGTGGTAGGAGTTTCTGGGAACTGCTCTGGCAATGCTATCGATCAATTCCTTGTCCAATTCCTCAATACTGGATTTTTCAAAGCCCAAATCCACCTTTTGAATGTTACCTATTTGGGATTGGCGCAAAAAGTACCGTTGTTTTACCGGTTCATTGTTGATGTTTTGCGGCAGACGTTCCTTCATTTTTGCAATAATCTCATCTACGCTCATTTCTTTATCAAAGACATATACCCCGGTGAGTTCAATAGCTTTGGGTTGTAATAGGAGTACACTGTCTTGCAATTGCTCCAAAGTGAACCCTTTTTTGGTATAGCCCATGGATGAAATATAAACGGAATCCAAGAGGGTGGTATGTTCTTCCAAAGTAAAACCAAAGCGGCCTTCTTCGTTGGAAATTACTCCTTGTTGTTCGCCGTATTGAATGGTGGCGTAGGGAATGCCCTTTTGGGTTTTGGCATCTGCCAATCTGGAATTGATGGTCTGGGCCAGAAAAGGGGTGGTAAAAAGAAACAAAAAACAATAGATAATCAGTGTTTTGATTGTGGTCATAGTTTCGTTTTTCGAGTGCCTCGTATGCGAGGCAGTTGACTAAAAGACAACTCAACCCTAAAAGGGTTGCATGTGTTTAGGACGAATTTCAAGGGAATTTGTAACAAGAATTATTCCATGAATAAAATAAAGTTGCTTTGAAAAGTCTCTTCTTAGGGGTTTTGATACGAATGCCTTTGTTGTTAGTTGGGAGAAGAGATTTCTCAATCAATGCTTCGCTTCTCATTTCGAAATGGCCCTCGTGTATTGATGGTTTTTTCTTTTTGGACTAGTCGGAGGACCCAAGTCTCACAGCATAAAATCTCTATTGTTATAAGGTAGAAGTTGAGATTCAGTGTCAAGCACAGAATGACGAATTCTATCATTAGGCTTTGGCCAATTTTTTAATCAATCCACCAAAAATAAAATAATGAAAGGGGAGGACGCTGTACCAATACAGTCGACCCCAGAGTCCACGTGGCCTAAAAGTAGCGGTTTGGTGCAATTGGTTTTGTTCATCAATTCTGAACTCTAGCCAAGCTTCACCCGGTGTACGCATTTCGGCAAAAAGCAATAGCCTTTTCCCTTTCTTGTCGGCCAAGAGCACCCGCCAAAAGTCAAGCGCATCCCCAGGAAAGATTTTATCGGGATGGGTACGACCACGCCTTAGGCCAGGACCACCATTGACTTTATCTAAAAAACCACGAATTTTCCACAACCAATTGGCATAATACCAACCTGATTCGCCCCCAATGCGCCAGATTTTGTCCAAAACAGCGGCTTCGTTTTGTATGGGTTGGGTCTGTACGTCTGTCAACACTCCATATTTGGGCACTTGAATATATTTTTCCAGATCTTCATGAATCTGTCCGCTGGCAATGCTGTCTTTCCAACTGCTCACCACCAGGTTTTGTTCAATTTTCTTAAAAGCACGGGCAATGGCTTCTTCATAGGTGAGTGGTTGAATCTTCAAAAGTTGTTGCAGTCGATTGTCTTTCGCCACCACTTCCATTTTCATACTATCCACCAAATTCACGGCCAATTTATAGGAGGTGGAAGTAACAAAATATAACCAGTAGGAAGATAGTTTTGGCGTCATGACAGGGACGGTAAAAATCCAATTTTTGAAGCCACGAACTTTTGCATAACCATGAAGCATGCCTTTATAGGTGAGTACATCAGGCCCACCAATATCGAAGGACTGATTATAGGTTCTTGAATTGCCCAACACACCGGTAAGAAAGCCAATAACATCTCTGATGGCAATGGGCTGGGTTTTGGTGAGGACCCATTTAGGGGTGATCATCACAGGTAGCTTTTCGCACAGGTCGCGAATAATTTCAAAAGAAGAACTGCCAGAACCTACAATGATTCCCGCCCTTAAAACAGTCAATTGAAAAGAGCCTTGGTAGAGTATTTCTTCTACATTTTTTCTGGAACTCAAGTGTTTGGACAATTTTTCATCGTTCACAATGCCACTGAGGTAAATAACCTGTTGTACTTGGGTTTTGGAGAGTAATTTGTTGAAGTTTTGAGCCGCTTGGGCCTCTTTTTCATCAAAGTCCCCAATGGAAGTGGTCATGGAATGGATGAGGTAGTAGGCAGCATCAATATCTGTTGGGATATTGGTGTTTTGCACTTCTTCCAAAAAATCAACTTCCACCACTTCAATTTTGGAACGGGTTTGAGCATCCACTGACAACCGTTTTTCATCCCGAACAGCACATATCACCTCATGGCCCAGCTCCAAAAGCTGGGGCAATAAACGCATGCCGATATAACCGTTGGCTCCGGTGAGGAGAATTTTCATAGATCTTCAATGGATGTAGGTGCGTTGTCCGCTTTATAATCCAATAACTTTTTAAAATATTTCTGTACAGCTTTAGTATCGGACTTTACTTTGATGAAATAGTGATCCCTATATAAGGCGTATTGTGCTAAATCACCCTTGTAAATGGTAAGCTTATAATAGGGGATGATCAAGCCATAAGTTTCCAGTAGTGAACGAAATCGAATAATGATGCCCTTGGGGCGCATTTCAATATTACAAGTGTTGAGATTGTTATCTAAAATCAGCAGATTCTGAATCTCTATAGAAACATCGGTAATGTGCAATTTTGGAGAGCCAATGCCACCCATGGCCCATCGTTCTTTGAGGGTGAAGGGCTTGCCGACGGCATCATCTATTTTTTTGGTGATGTTCTTATTGGAATAGGAGACATTCAGTAGCATCTTTAAAAATACTCAAAATAGAGGGCATTTAAGAGCTGGTCCTTTGGAAATTATGTTATGATAGGGCAAAAAATATGTAGTTTTGCGGGCTGAAACGCTTTTTAAATGAGTTTGCAGAACGAATTGACCCAGAAAGTCATTGAAGCCGTAAAAGAACTGTACCAGGTTGATTTGCCAACCGTGGAATTTCAACCTACCCGAAAGGATTTTGAAGGAGACATTACCGTAGTGGTTTTTCCCATGTTGCGCTATGTGAAGGGTAATCCAATAGAAATCGGGACACAGATTGGAACCTATTTGCAAGAGCATGTGGATGAGGTGTCCAAATTCAATGTCGTGAAAGGCTTTTTGAATGTGGTCATTGCAGATGGCTACTATCTGGATTTTTTCAAAGGGATTCTGGATGAGGTCAATTTTGGTTATGCCAAAACGGTATCCAATGATGCCGTGATGGTTGAATACTCATCGCCCAATACCAACAAACCGCTTCATTTGGGGCATATCCGTAACAACTTGTTGGGGTATTCCGTCGCCGAAATTTTAAAAGCTTCGGGAAAAAAGGTGTACAAGACCCAGATTATCAATGACCGAGGCATCCATATTTGCAAAAGCATGCTGGCCTGGAAAAAGTTTGGTGAAGGTGAGACTCCAGAATCTTCTGGACTGAAAGGAGATCATTTAGTTGGAAAGTACTATGTGGCTTTTGACAAAGCCTACAAAGAGCAGATTGCGTCGTTGGTCGCCGATGGAGTAGAGAAGGAGAAAGCAGAAAAAGAAGCACCTATTTTGTTGGAAGCGCAAGTGATGCTCCGAAAATGGGAAAGTGGAGATTCTGAAACTGTTGCACTTTGGAAAAAAATGAACGGCTGGGTGTATAAAGGTTTTGATACTACCTATAAAAACTTGGGGGTTGATTTTGATACCCTTTACTACGAAAGTGACACCTATTTATTGGGTCGAGATGTGGTCAGGGATGGTTTGGAGAAAGGCATCTTCTTTAAAAAAGAAGATGGGAGTGTTTGGATAGACCTTACGGATGAAGGCTTGGATGAGAAAATTGTCCTTCGTTCTGATGGTACAGCGGTGTACATGACCCAAGATATTGGTACGGCCATTCAACGGGTAACTGATTTTCCAGATATCAATGGAATGGTCTATACAGTTGGTAACGAACAAGATTATCATTTTAAAGTACTGTTCCTTATCCTGAAGAAATTGGGGTATACTTGGGCGGAACAACTCTATCATTTGAGCTATGGCATGGTAGATCTCCCAAGTGGAAAGATGAAGAGTCGTGAAGGTACTGTTGTAGATGCCGATGATTTGATCAAAAGCATGGAAGACACCGCAGAAGAAATTTCCAAGGAATTGGGAAAACTGGATGGCTATTCCGAAGAAGAAAAACAGCAATTGTACAGAACCATAGGTTTGGGTGCCTTAAAATATTATATTTTGAAGGTGGATCCTAAAAAACGAATTCTCTTCAATCCAGAAGAATCGGTGGATTTTCAAGGAAATACGGGGCCGTTTATCCAATATACTTATGCAAGGATCCAATCGATTTTAAGAAAGGCAGAAGACATCTCGACTACGTTTGATGTGACAATGGAGCTTCATGAAAAGGAGAAAGAATTACTGAAACTGATTCAATTGTTCCCAGAGACTGTACAATTGGCTGCAGAAAATTATAGTCCGGCCTTAATTGCCAATTATACCTATGATTTGGTGAAGGAATTCAACTCCTTTTACCAGCAGGTTTCCATTTTGGGAGAATCGGATACGGACAAAAAACTATTTAGAGTACAATTATCCAAAAAGGTTGGTGAGGTCATTCAATCTTCCTTCAAATTATTGGGCATAGAAGTGCCAGAACGAATGTAATGTGGGGCTGACCTCATAAAGTTATTTATCTATTTTTTTAAATAAAAGCATTGTCAGGTTGAGGGCAGTCGAGGACTAATAAAAATATCGACTTTTAAGACTTTTCAACTGCGCTCGAAGTGACATCTTCATAAAATCATGATATCACGTTAATGGAACAGATTTCGGAAGCAGATAAGCAAGTAGCGGCCATTATATTGGTGATAGGCTTGTGTTTTGTTTTCATTAAAGTTGCCTATGAATATTTTCTTGGGGAGCGATTTACACTTTTCAATCTTTTACATCCAGTAAAAAAAATTACGGGAAAGGAAAGACAGTTCATTGCCAATAATGTTAGGCCATTTCATGATTTACATCCTGAACAAAAACGAGTTTTTTTAAAAAGATTTGCGTGGTTTAAGTCCAAAAAACCATTTGTTTTCTATGGAGCCATTGCAAACGAAGAAGAAATCAAGGCTTATGTTTCCGCTTCAGCAGTTTTAATGACTTTGGGAATGGTAAATTTTAGGTTTGAGAAATCCATATCCAGAATTATTGTTTATCCAAGTTCTTATCATTCAAAAATCAAAAACAATCATCATATTGGAGAATATAATCCTCGATTAAAGATTTTGGTGTTTTCTGCTGAAGGATTGCAAAAAGGATTTCAAATTCCCAATGATGGAATTAATTTAGGGATTCATGAGGTTGCCCACGCCCTGACTTTTGAAATGTTGAAGAAATCATCCTACGAGGCCAAACGGTTTAGGATGGGATTGAAAAAATTGAATGCCGTTTATGATTCCCCTGGCTTTAAGGAAGAATTGGAACAATCCAATTATTTGAGGGCATATGCAGCTACTAGCTTTTTCGAATTTTTTGCCATTCTTTCTGAGAATTTTTTTGAAAGTCCTGAAAGGTTGAAATCGCACTTTCCCAAATCTTATTTTTATCTATCAAGAATGCTGAACCTGTTAAATAATTAGAAGGCAATTCAAAGTTTACATTTGCCTAATATTGGGCTGGTCATTTTTTTGGTTCTTTGTGATGTATGTTGAGGGAAGCACTAAATGATCAAAAGGTAAAAGAATTGGCGGAGCAGGTTCATCAATCAGAAAACCATGTTGCCTTTCAAATGCTTTTTGATGTGTACTGGCAGCCTATGTACGCTTATGCAGCTTCTCTGGTTCAGGACAATGCCATAGCGCAGGATTTGGTTCAAGAAGTCTGGATGGACTACTGGAAGCGTAGAAAAGAAATTGAGGCGGATAATCTTAAAGCCTATCTCTACAAAGCAGTTCGTTATAAGTGTTATAATCAGTTGCGCGATACTAAATTCAACAATGTTCATTTAGAAGTTGCGGAGACCATGGTTTATGATGATTCCATGGAAGCCCAATATGCTGTAGTAGACCTTACTGCAGAAATCAATACCATACTGGCGAAACTACCCAATCGTTGCCAAGAAATATTCCGTTTAAGCCGTATCAATGAATTTACGAATAGTGATATTGCCGAAATGCTGAACATTTCGCAAAGAACGGTTGAAAATCAAATCTCCACCGTTTTGCGAAGACTGCGTAGAGAACTTTCTATAGTTCGATTTTTTATGCTTTTCTAGCGGTTTAGTTTAATTTTTTTCAAGTCAATGTTAAGAGAATGTTGCCTGGGTTAAGAAACCCTTAACCTTGATTTTAGGTGTGTGCGTAGGTATCACTTCATGGTATTTAAAAGTGAGAACACATCATTTATGACTGAAAAAGAAATCAAGGACTTGATAGAAAAATACCTTAACGGTACTATCAGTAAAACTGAAGAGCAACTGTTGGAGCAGTTTGATGGAAAACTCATTGAAAAGCATATTCCAACCCTTGCCAATCTAGATGAGGAGCACCAAACTGCAAAAAAACGCTTAGTTGAAAGCACTGAGAGGCTTGAAAATCAAGGAGGCTTCAAAAATCGTGTATTGCAAATTGCAGCTTCTGTTGTCTTGTTGTTTTCTCTGGGTTATTTGGCCTATAAGAATATTCCTGAACAACCACAGCCTGAAATTGCTGAAGTTCAAATATTGGAAAAACACACAGAATGGGGGCAAAAACTCAATGTGGTTCTTCCTGATGGCACTTCGGTGAAATTGAACTCTGGAAGTACTTTGAGCTTTCCTGAATCTTTCCAGGGAGATACCAGGGAAGTAGTACTGCAAGGAGAAGCCTTTTTCGATGTAGTTAAAAATCCGAACAAACCTTTTATTATCACTTCCGGAGAACTTAAAACTACAGTTTTGGGTACTTCATTCAATATTAATGCCTATGGCCATACTGATTCCATGGCTGTTACGGTACTTACCGGTAAGGTAAGTGTAGAATCCTCTTTAGGGCAAGTTTATCTTTTGCCCAATGAACAAGGTGTGATGGACAAAGCATCTCAACATATTGAAAAAGAGAAAGTTGATGTAAGTGAAGTGTTGTTGTGGAAAGATGGAGTGTTGAAGTTCGAAGATGCCCCACTTGGCCAAGTAGCAGATGCATTGGAGCGTTGGTATGGGGTTACTGTAGAATTCGAAAATGAAAAAGCCGCTGCATGTACGCTTACGGGAACTTACGATAACGAATATCTAAAAGCAGTATTGGAAAGTATTGTTTTTGCAAAAAAGAGCTTGAAATACCAGTTTATGGATGATAATACCGTCTTAATACTGGGGATGTGTAACTAACGTAAAACTAAAAAAAAACAAACTAAAAATAGCCAATGAAGTAAAACCCACCAATCAAAAAAAAGTAGCAGTCTGCGACACTTTGGCGAGCGGTTACAGACTGCCTAAGCTTAACGATTATCTATAACCATTAAACACGATGTGAAATTATGAATTACATAACACTAAAACAATTTATAAAATTGTCATTACAAACATTTTGTTGCTTAATTGTCTTGGCATTGCTAAATCCTATTATAGCCGCAGACGCCAGAGGACAAAAACTCAATGATTACAATGTAGACCTAAATCTTCAGAAGGCAAGTGTCATTGAAGTGATGGGGGAAATTGAGTCTCAGACCCAATTTAAATTTGTTTATGACGGCAGAGTAAAGAGGCTGCACAATAAATATGATATCAATTATCAAAATGTTTCATTGCGTTCCGTACTGGAACTGATGTCAAAAGATGCCAGTCTTTCCTTTAAAAGAGTAAACAATACTATTGCTGTGGATTTGGTGACTAAGGCCATTCCTAAAGTTATTGAATTGCCAGCTCAGACGATTTCAGGTAAAGTTACCGATGAAGAAGGAAATCCATTGCCAGGCGCTTCTGTGGTTGAAAAAGGCACCCCAAACGGTACCACTACTGACTTTGATGGAAACTTTACGATTGATGTAATCGAAGGGGCAACCTTGGTTGTTTCTTATTTGGGTTTTGTAACTCAAGAAGTGGTGGTTGGCAGCCAATCCAATATTACCGTTCAATTGATAACAGATGCCACGCAATTGGAAGACGTTGTTGTTGTTGGATATGGAATACAGAAAAAATCTGATGTTACAGGTTCGATTGCCTCTGTAAAAAGTGAGGACTTCAACAAAGGGGTGGTCAATAACCCTGGACAATTATTACAGGGTAAGATTGCGGGGGTTAATATTACCAGTGTGAGCGGTGAGCCGGGAGCTTCGCAAAATGTTATCATTCGTGGTGTAGGTAGCCTTAGGTCAGGTACGGCCCCCCTTTATGTTATTGATGGTTTTGTGATCTCCAATAATGCAACCGGAGTGGACACCAACCCATTGAACTTTATCAATCCTCAGGATATCGAATCGATAGATGTACTTAAAGATGCTTCTGCAACAGCAATATATGGTGCTCGTGCAGCCAATGGTGTCATTATGATTACCACAAAAAAAGGAAGAGCTGGTAAATCAGAGATGAATATATCTGTATCGACAGCTATGTCTTCAATGGCTAATAAGATTGATGTTTTCAGTGCCGATGAATTTAGACAACAAGTTGTGGCCGCAGGAGGGACTTTGGATGATAATGGAGGTAATACCGATTGGCAAGATGAACTGACGCGTACAGGAATCTCTAAAAATATCGATTTATCAATGAGCGGTGGAGTTCCAGAAAAATCATCATACTATGCTTCTGCAAGTGTTTCAGATCAGGAGGGAATTTTTTATAATAGTGATTTAAAACGCTATTCAGGTCGTTTGAATCTGAACCAGAAAGCGCTTCAAGGCAAATTGAACCTAGATTTCAACATGACTGCTTCAAGAGTGTTGAACGAGAGGCCCAATATCGGTTCAACAGTGGTTGATATGTTACAATTGAACCCTACTACTCCAGTTTACGACACCAATGGTGAAGCTATTGCTATAGAAGATGCAAGTGGAATACGGATCAATCCGCTTTTTAGAAATGAAATCTATTCTGATAAGGCCTATACCAATCGAATTTTGGCCAATATTGCTCCATCTCTGGAAATCGTTAAGGGGCTTACTTATAAGATTAACCTTGGGGTGGATTATTCATTGACAAGCCGTGATAAACAAACTGAACCCTATACTTTGGGTGATGGCCAACGAATGGGAACCTTAAATTCCATTATTACCTCAAACAGTAATTTTTTGGTGGAAAATACCTTAACCTACAATTTTAACATAGGGGACCATAGTGTAACTTTTCTAGCTGGTCATTCGTACCAAGAAACAAAGTTTGAAAAGAAGGATATCTATTTTCAAGGCGGTTTTTCCGAGAATGGAATTGAACCTAAGTACCAAGACCAAGTGAGTACTGAAGTTACAGAAACCACTTTGGATGCTGTAGCTTATACAGATGAATTGCAATCGTTTTTTGGTAGATTGAACTATTCTTTTGCGGATAAATATTTGTTGGTCGCTACAATGCGAGCCGATGGTTCTTCAAGATTTGGGGCCAACAATAAGTATGGTTACTTCCCTTCAGTGGGCTTGGGTTGGAATATCTATAAAGAAGACTTTATGGCCAACTCAGGTTTTAGTAATTTAAAGTTGCGTGCCTCCTGGGGTCAAACCGGTAACCAAAATGGTATTGGCAGTAAGGCGAGTTTGGCGAGTTATGAAGACTCAAGAAGTGATAACGATACCTACCCTTTAGATGGCGACGAAAATACGTTAGATGATTATCCTTATGGTACAGTAGCTGTACGTACTGCAAATCCTGATTTAAAATGGGAGGTGGTGACGCAATCCAATGTTGGGTTGGACTTTGGCCTGTTCAATGGTAGTTTAAGCGGTACCTTGGAGTATTTCAATAAGGTGACCAGCGATGTGGTTTTGTTTGCTACAACCCCAGACCCTATTAATCCTACCGAGAAGTACTGGACCAATTTCCCCGATATGGAAATCAAGAATAAAGGTGTTGAATTGACCTTGGACTATAACGGTCAAATAAGTGATGATTTCACTTTTAATGTAGGAGGTAATTTTTCAAAAATAAATAATGAAGTTGAAGGGTCTATTTATTCTGTAATCACCTCTGGTGCTGCGCAAGGTGCCGGTCAAACAGATGCAACCATCAATGGTTATATCAACGGAGAGGCTATTGGTGCTTTTTACATGAAAGACTTTATTGGTATCGGTGAAGATGGTTTGAATGAATTTAGAGATGTAGTCGAAGATGGTGAATCATTGGACAATGACCGTATCGTTCCAGGTAGTGCTCTCCCAGATGTGTTATATGCCTTTTACCTGAACCTGAACTACAAGAATTTTGATTTTGGATTGAACTTTAATGGAGCTTCCGGTAATAAAATCTACAACCACACGGCCATGTCGTTATTCACTAAAGGGCAGTTGGCCAATAATTTGAATACTACTGCATTTGCGGCAGCATATGAAAATGAAAGTACCACTAACTCAAACGAGGTTTCTACCCGTTATTTGGAAGATGGTAGTTTTCTTCGATTGAACAATGCAACATTGGGTTACACCCTTGACCCATCGACCATTGGTCTTGAGAATTGGGTAAACAATATTCGTTTTAACATTACGGGGCAAAACCTATTTGTGATTACCGATTACTCTGGCTTTGACCCAGAGGTGAATACAGGAAGTCAAATTGACCAGATTCAGACCTTTGGTATTGACCGTTTCAGATACCCATCTGCTAGAACATTTCTATTTGGTCTAAACGTATCATTCTAATCAAAAAAATTGTTTTAAAGATGAAAAATAAAATTGCACTAGCATTTACGGCACTGTTTTGCCTTTTGAACTTTAACTGTACCGATTTGGTCGAAGATCGTATTGATGAGACCGAATTTGGAGCTGAAGCTGAAACTATAAGTGGAGCTATTGCCCCAGCTTATGGTTATATTTCGTGGACTTGGAGGCACACCCACTATTTTGGTCTGCAAGAAGTTGCTTCCGATGAGGCCATTTTGCCTTATCGTGGAGGTACTGACTGGTACGATGGAGGTAAGTTTATCGCTGCCCATCAGCACAACTTTACGCCGACCAACGATTTGATCGGGGATTCATGGACCCATGTAACAACCAATATTTCAAGAACCCTTTCAGCTATTGAGGTTTTAACTCCACTTGCTGAGGAAGGGGATACGGAAGCTGAAGGAGCATTGTATGAAATGAAGGCACTTAGGGCCTATTTGAACATGTTAATGTTGGATAGTTGGGGAGTGGTCTTTAAAAAGGAATCCTCTGATGAGCTTTCAGAAGTATTAAGAACACAAGATGCTATCGATTATATTGAAAGCGAATTGTTGTCTGTAGTTGATGTTATTCAAACTGACCCAAGAGCTGGCAGGATTAACCAAGGAACGGTTTGGGGCTTCTTGGCCAGATTGTATTTGAATGCTGCCGTGTACAGGGATCCTTATGGCACCCCAAGTTTTACAAGCGATGATATGGATAAGGTAATTACCTATACCAACAATATTATCAATTCTGGCAATTATAGTTTGTCCCCGGAATATTTTGATTTGTTCAGTGATGACAATACCAATAATAATGAACTGATCTTTGCCTTGGATCAGCGGGGAATATTAAAAAGGGAACATAGTCGGTGGACCTATTGGTCACAACCTGGGTCGATGTTGGGAAGACCTGAATTCTACCCAGATAATAAGGCCGATGGTACAGATGGCCCTGGTGTGACTTCTGATTTTTACCAAACATGGGTAGATGCCTATGGAAGTGTAGATCCTGCCGATGCAGATGCACGTTTCTATATGAAGCAAACCTTTGTTCCTGATGCCCAATTGACCGATTTTGAAGGTCGCGAAAAGCTGATAGCAACGGAAACGGATGCTAGCTATTTTTGTATCGAGGCTACGGATTTTGAAGTCGATAGGGGTATTTTGCGAGGTATTCAATGGGGTCCTAGAATTGGTGATGGTGACCTTGAAAAATGTGACGATGGTACCATTAGGATTTATCCATTAAAACAAATCAAAGGAAATGGCCCTGATAGGGATGTGGCCTATGTAGATCTTACGCAACAAATAGATTTTACCAACGAAGGATCCCTACACCATGCAGGTTATCGTTTTTCAAAATACCAGTTTAGCCATACTTCACCGAATGCTAATGGGTATAGCAGCATTGATTTGGTCTTGATGCGCTTGGCCGAAATTTACTTGATGCGTGCTGAGGCTAAATTACGTAATGGTGATACTAGCGGCGCCCTTGCAGATGTAAATATGGTAAGAACTTCAAGAACATCCCGCCCAGATCAGACTCCGGAGGCATTGACTTCAATAGACTTAGATATTTTGTATCGTGAAACTGGTTTTGAGTTTTATTGGGAAGGTCTAAGAAGGAATAACCAAATCCGTTTTGGAAAATACGAGGATTCTTGGACAGAGAAGACGGATAATGATGTAAACAAGCGTTTGTTCCCCATTCCACAGAGCGCCGTTGATGGAGCTTCTGGTATAGATGGTTTCTTGGAACAAAACCAAGGCTATTGATTAGGTGAGTTTGAGTTAGTTTGTTTTGGGGCGGCAATGCAATGTTGTCGCCCTTTTTTATAAAATTATAGAGATGGGTAATAAATTAATACTGCTGTTTATAGTGGTTTTTGGGCTATTTTCTTCCTGCGGCTCAAAAAGTGAAAAAGAAATTGTGGAAACTACGGAGAGTCCATCTCCCAATATCATTTTGATGATTGGAGATGGTATGGGAGTACCACAAGTATCAACCGCTTATTACTTTGGCGACGGGAAATCCAATTTTTCAAAATTTAAGAATATTGGGTTTCATCAAACTTCAGATGTTTCACACCGGATTACAGACTCTGCAGCTGGCGCCACTGCTTTTTCCATCGGACAAAAAACATACAAACGTGCTCTTGGGGTATCAGCAGATACCATTCCTCAAGAAACCATATTGGAAAATCTTCAAGATAAAGGATACAAAACAGGGCTGATAAGTTTAACTACTATTACCCATGCTACTCCAGCAGCTTTTTACGCCCATGTTCCCGACCGGGATATGCATGAAGAGATTGCTAAACAATTGGCCTCGGCTAATATTGATTTTCTTGCTGGAGGAGGGCGTAATTTCCTTGCTAAAAGATCAGATAGTTTGAATTTGTTCAAACAATTGGAGCAATCCAATTATAAATTGGATACTGTTCAGCTTTCCGCAGCCGATTATGAAAAACGTAACGCCTACTTCTTGGCAGATGAAAGCATGCCTTCAAAAATTGAAGGCAGAAATAATTTTTTATCCCAAGCTACCCAAGTGGCATTGGACTATTTTAAAAAACAGGAAGAACCTTTTTTTATGATGGTAGAGGGGTCTTATATTGATTGGGCCGGTCATGCAGAAAGTGAGGAGATGTTGATTCAGGAAGTGGAGGATTTTGACCAAACCTTGAATGTGGTTTTGAATTTTGTGGCAAAAAATCCCAATACTTTACTGGTGGTTACTGCAGATCATGAAACGGGAGGTGTGAGCATAGGTAAATTTTATGAAGTTGATCAAGCTACGGGTAAAAAACATGAAGTTCCTGAGAAGGTGAAGGTCTATTTTAATACAGACCAGCACAGTGGGGAGTTGATTCCTGTATTTGCTATCGGTAAAGGGTCTGATAAGTTTAGGGGAATTTACCAAAATAATGATATATACCATAAACTACGTGAAGTAGTTGATGAGCGACCATAAGACATAACGATTTATTATTTTTTCATACCAGGTTTTTTTGTTTTCGAAGGGTACTTTAGTACCCTTCTTTAATACTATGATTATGATGTTTTTCCGTACTATTTTAATCTTCTTGCTGGGATTGCTAACTGTTGCTGCCCAAAATGGCATCAAAGTGCATTCCCATAACGATTATCATCAAAAAACACCTTTTTGGGGAGCTTTTGCCTCTGGGGTAAATTCCATTGAGGTTGATTTGATTTTGCAAAATGGGGAACTGTATGTGGCCCACGAAAAAGAATCCATCAAACCTAATTTTACCTTTGAGGAGCTTTACTTAAAACCATTGCGAAACATTGCAGAGGTTTATGGTACCTCCCGATTGGATTTTCAGTTGATGTTAGACGTGAAGACCGAGGCAGAAAGCACGCTAGATGAAATCATCAAAGCAATAGAACCTTACAAAGATTTATGTAATCCTTATTTGGAGCAAGGGGTTATGGTCACTATCTCTGGTCATCGACCAAAACCTGAAAAATATCAAACATATCCTGAACATATCTATTTTGATTGCCAAGAAACCAATCAAACCAGGGGAAAAGCGTGGGATAAAGTGGCCATGATCAGCGTATCGTTTAAAAATTTCTCAAGATGGAACGGTCTTGGTAGAATGGTGACTAATGAACAAAACTTGGTTGAAGCTTTTATAAAAAGGACCAAACCATATAAAAAACCTATTCGTTTTTGGGCCACTCCTGATACCAAAACAGCTTGGAGAACTTTAAGTAGGATGGGTGTGGATTACATCAATACAGATGTGCCGGAAAAAGCGGTGCCTTATTTGCAAAGCATGGATAAGCGAACCTTTAAGGGCGAATACACACCTTATGAAGTATATCAACCTACCTTTAGACATAATGAGAGTGCCAATAAAGTGAAGAATATCATTTTTATGATTGGGGATGGCACGGGACTATCCCAGATTTCTTCGGGAGATGTTGTGCAAAGCAATGGATTGAACATAACCCAACTTAAAAATTTGGGTTTGGTACGTACTCAGGCCAGTGATAATTTTTGTACGGATAGTGCTGCTGGGGCTACTGCTTATGCTACTGGTAAACAAACTAATAATCGCGCAATAGGAACTGATATTGAAGGGAATCCATTGACCAACATCACGGAATTACTTTCACCCAAAGGGTATACTACTGGATTGATCACCACCGACCATGTAATTGGGGCTACGCCTGCAGCTTTTTATGCCCATGTGAAGGATAGAGGTGAAGATTTCGCCATTACCGAGGATATGGTGGAGAGTAAGCTCGACTTTTTTGCAGGTGCAGGTAAAAGGGATTTCAATAAAGTCATGAGTAAACTAAAAGCACAGTTCCATGTTTATGATACCATTCCCAATACGTTTGCTCCAGAAGAACGAATTGGGTTGTTTTTATCCCAAGGAGGGCTTCAGCGTATGAAAGATGGACGTTCCAACTTGATGCCTGAATTGGTAAAACAAGTGTTGCCCTATCTGAAAGCTAAAGAAAAACCATTTTTTATAATGATTGAAGGAGCAAAAATTGATAGTTATGGCCATGCCAATGATATGGATGCCATGCTGCAGGAGCTCTTTGATTTTGATGCCATGGTAGGGGAGGCATTGAAATTTGCTGACAAAGACGGAGAAACTTTAGTGGTCATTACAGCGGATCATGAAACAGGTGGACTTTCATTGTTTGACGCTCCAAGTGGTTCAAATGAATTGGAGGGAGATTTCACCACCAATGACCACACAGGGACTTTGGTGCCAATTTTTGCATATGGTCCTGGATCTGAATTATTTCAAGGGGTTTACAATAATTATGAAGTGAACCACAAATTTTTGCAGTTATTGCACATCAAAAGAACACCCTAAAGCTAAGATTGGGTGTAAGCCCCAGCGACCTGTTTTCTACAGTTTCAATGGCATTGTCATCATTAAGACGATAATAGCGATTCAAGATGTTTCTACGATTGGTGATATTCAACAGGGAAATCCCAGCATTGGCCTTAATGGTTCTACTCAAATCAAATTGGTAAATGGCTGAGGCATCGCCCCTGAAATATTCGGGCAGTCTGTTGCTGTTGGGAGATTTATAATTGATGCCGGGTGGAAATATGGAATTGTCCAAGGCTTCGTCACCATCAAGAGGTTCTGTAAAAGGTTTGCCTGTGCGATAATTGATGCCCAAACTCAACTTCAAATCTCTATAGGTATAGGTTCCGGCAAAAGTAATGGTGTGCCGAATATCTAGATTATTGGGGAAACTATTGGGAACTATGGAGTCGAAATTGTAATCATTTTTGTTATAGGCATAACTCAACCATGCACTGTAGTTGTCTCCTCTTTTATTGATGAGAAATTCAACTCCCTTTACATCATAGCTGCCAATTTCACCTTCAAACTGGTTTTGGTTTTGAAAACCTTGCGTGCTGGTGCTTATGCCATCTACCTGCTTGTAAAAACCTTCCAATCCAACATAAAATTCATTTTTTTCATAATTGATTCCCACGGAACCCTGTTTGCTTTTTGTAATAGGTAGGGTATCGTCATCAGATAGAATCCAACGACGTTTTTCTATACCGAGAAAATTCTGTTCCAAATCTATGATTTGGTTGGTGGTCTGACTTTTAAACTCTCCTAAAATTTCTGCCCTTACGTAATTGGCCAGCTTGAAGTTGAGGTTGATGCGTGGCTCAATCAAAAACTTTGTAAAAGTGTTCAGATTTTCAATATAATTGAAGCGGGCGCCAGCTTTTAGAAATAGCTTATTTTCTAAAGAGCAAAAATTAATCTCAGAATATGGGGCATGAATACGGATGACCCCTTTTATTTCGCTATCAAATTGAGGTTCGCTCAGGAAGGTGGTATTGGTAATCCCAGTTTCGATGTATTGATAACCATTCCTTACGCCAAGTGATTTGGAAATTTTATATTGAGTATCCAACTTCAGGGCATTTTCTGTAACCTCGTTGTTTTGGAACAACAACTGAATTTGATTTCCGAATAGGTTCTGGGCATCTAAATTATATCTGGAATAATACACATTGAGATGTGATGAAAATCTATCTGTCCACTGACTTTGCAGTTGTCCGCCGACAGAAAGATTGGTCTGGTCCAAAATACTATAGGTAGTTTCTAGATTTGTATTGTTGGTTTCAACATAATCCAGATTGTTGGCTATGTTGATGAAATTCAACCTGAATTTGTGGTAATCATTAATATCGTACAAGAGTTTTCCTGAGAAATCATAAAAGAAAAAGTTCTCATCACGATCGATGTCTTCATCCACTGTGATATTGTTCTGGTTTTTTACTTCACTATCCTGAAAAGCACGATCAAAAAATTTACTGTAGGTTGGGGTGTTCAAAAAATCGGTGGTGGAACGCCGTGCTGAAAACTGAAGTCCAAGTTTATTGGTTATGGGGATTTGTCCATAGAGGTCACCACTGATTAAATTGAGTCCAGCACCTCCAGAAAAGTAATCAGATATTTCGTTATTGGTCTCCATCAATATAACGCTGCTTACTCCATCACCATAAGCAGGGGAGGTTCCGTTTTTAATTACCGTGACTTTTTCGGTTAGGTATGGATTGAAAGCAGATATCAAACCAAAAAAGTGTCCAGATTGATACATTTTGATACCATTCCAAAGCATAAGGTTTTGGTCGTTGGTTCCACCTCTAACATTGATGTCGGATACCGTTTCGTCTATACTTTTGATGCCTGGAAGCGCTTGTACGGTTTGTAGGATGTCTGGCTCAATTAGTCCAGGAAGGATTCCAAAATCAGCAGGGTTGAGACTGATACTTGCATCTTTTTCCTTGATAATTCCAGAGGTCAGGAATTGGTAGACCACTACTTCGTTCAGTTGTTCGTAATGTTGAGCTAAAAGGATTTTTGCGCATTCACCTTGTTTGAGTAAATCTTCAACCTGCACATATTTGGTCAAATACCCCAAATACCTGATTTTTAAAGAAGCATTTCTTGGAACTTCTCTTATTTGAAACGAGCCATCAGTTGCTGTGATTTGAGCCTGATCAGTCCCCAATACTTCAACAGTGGCGCCTGGTACCGTATTTTTAGCAAAGTTGTCCAAAATACTACCACATATAGATACTGTGGAGCTTTTGGTAAGCGTATAATACCGATTGTTAAGTTTTGCTGCGCTAATCTGAAATTGGGAATCGATATAGGTTAGAATATCATCCAACGATACCAAATTATTTGGAATAGTAATGGTGATATCCTCCAAGTCCTCATTAACATATGAAAACTTAATGTTGAACTTTTGTTCAAGTTGTTTGATATATGAGGTAAGGGGAATAGCCGACTCAATGCTTTCTTGGGCGTTCAGGGGACAAAAAAGCAGCAACAAGCAACCTAGGCAAAGGCTTAAAAAATTATTGCGTTTTGTTCCCAGCATAGAAAAGTACATTATCACCCTCTAAGGTATAACGGATTTTTGAGGGGGTGCTTATACTTTTTAACGCCATATGTAAGTCTGTGTTGCTAAAAGTACCGGTAAACAGCAAATTGGTGTTTACGTTT
Source organism: Flagellimonas amphidinii (assembly GCF_013090115.1). Lineage (GTDB taxonomy): Bacteria > Bacteroidota > Bacteroidia > Flavobacteriales > Flavobacteriaceae > Flagellimonas > Flagellimonas amphidinii. The sequence continues at coordinate 55,004 of NZ_JABFNN010000044.1, read as the reverse complement.
TCAGTTGTTACGGTAATATTGTATTGTCTTTCCAATTCTGAGAAGACGTAGCCCAAAGGAATGCTTTCAAAGCTACTTTCATTGTTCATCCAAGTTGGTTCGGATGTATTTGGTTTGGATGTATCTATAATTCTTCCATCAATAACCATAAAGGAAGTTCCGGCAGGCAATTTACTTTCTTTACCATTATATGAAACGCCAACCAATCCCTCGTAGCAAGTAACTTCAAAAATACCTTTTCTGTTTTCTACATTGAATTGTGTTCCCAGAACACTCACTGTTCCATGTTCCGTGGATACGGTAAACTTTTTACCTTTTGCCACTTTAAAGAAGGCTTCTCCCTTAAGGTTGACATTTCGTTTTTCATTCCAATTCTTTTCGCTGAAAGATACTTGGGAATCAGCATTGAGGAATATTTCGGAATTATCGGGCAAAACCACTTCAGAATGTTCTGCAAGCCCAGTAGTTATGGATTCATCCAAAGTACTGACATAGAAATAAGAACCAGCAAGCAATACGGCAATGACCGCTGCAACCCTCAAGAATTTTTTAAACGGATTTAAGGTAATGACTTTTGGCGCATTGCCAATATGGTTTTCTTTTAAGGTAAGCAAAGCTTGGTCCACATCAAATTCAGGAGCTTTCAATCTGTCTGAAACCTCCAAGAGTTTTTGATAAGAAGCATACTCATCGGACTTTTTAAATTCCGCAAGCTCCTTTTCAGATAACTCTCCACTAAGCCATTTTGCCAAGTAATTTTCTTGCATGATTTCTATGCTTTACGATTTAATAACAATCAAGAGATAAAAAACCCTACTTTCAATCAACAATCAACAATCAACAATCAACAATGGGCAATGTTGGGTTTTATATATAATTGTTTATTACTGCTCACTGCTCACTGCTCACTGCTCACTGCTCACTGAAAACTTTAAATGCCCTCAATCTGTTCCCGAAGCGCTTTTAAGGCCAAATGCATTCTTTTTTCAATGGCTTTAATGCTAACACCTTCCATTTCTGCAATTTCTGCATACTTTTTACCGTCAATCCTATTGAGCAAAAAAGTGGTCCTTTGATTTTCAGGTAACGAGTTCAATGCTCGGTCCAGTTTTTCTTGGTACTCTTTCTCCTCCATTAAGAACTCAGGGGACTCACTGGAACGGTCATTGGCCGCCTTTGCATATTTTAGCCTCACTTTTTCTGCCTTCAGAACATTGAGGTATAGATTATTGGCTACGGTGTACACGTAAGATTTTGCTTTTTCCGGTGTAACCTTGGCACAATTTTCCCAAAGTTTCACAAAAGCTTCCTGTACAGCATCATTGGCTTTCTCCTCATTGCCAAACTTATAATATATATAATTGAATACCATTTTGGAATTAGCTTTAAAGATGGAGCTGAAGACCTGATCTTCGCATACGTTGTTCATGTGGGAAAGATTGTTCAGTTTTCAAAGATATTTTAAAAAAATTAAGATAAAGTAGGGTTTTTTTTAAGAAAATTGTTTTAGAAATGAATTTTAACCCCAAAATCCAAATTCGTTATGAAAAAGTTCTTGAATAACTTGTTATACACCAGCCTTTTTGTCCTGGTCTTGAGTTTTACTGCTTGTCAGTCAGAATTTGAGGAAGTAAACGGAGGTGAAGAACAAGAAACCATCACTGCCAATTCTTCCACTGCAGCATTGATTGAGAAAACATCTTCCAATGATGGTTCTTATGACAATATTGTAGACGGCGCCAGCTGTTTTGCAGTGCAATTCCCTTATACCGTCGAAGTAAACGGAATTGAAATCACCATTGATTCAAAAGAAGACCTCCACGCCATAGAGGAGATTTTTGATGAAGTAGATGATGATGATGATATTCTTGATATTTTATTCCCTGTTACAATTACCCTTGCTGATTTTACAGAGATTGTTATTGAAAGCAAGGAACACTTAAGAGAACTTGCAGATAAATGTCTTGAAGGTGGAGAAGATGATGATATTGAATGTATCGATTTTGTTTACCCTATTACTCTTTACACATTTGATGTAAACAATCAGCAAACAGGTGAAGTTGTTGTGGAAAGCGATGAGCAATTGAGAAAATTCTTTGATGGTTTAGAAGACAATGACTTAATAAGCTTAGACTTTCCAGTTACCCTGAAAAAATATGATGGTACTGAAATTGTTGTGAATACCAACGCTGAACTGGCCATTGCTTTGGAAAATGCAAAAGATGAATGTGATGAGGATGATGATGATGATTACAATGACGATGATTTTGATGAAGAACGTTTAGATGCCTATTTGATGAAATGCCCTTGGGAAGTTCGTGAGGTAATTAGGGACAATGAGAACAATACTGATCAGTACTTGGAATACATAATGAATTTTACCGAGGACGGAGCAGTAACAGTAAAAAATCGTGCCGGGGCTTTACTGAGTGGTACTTGGAGCACAAGTCAGACAGATAACGGTCCGCTATTGACCTTGGAGTTTGAAACCTTGGTAGACTTTAACTTGGAATGGTTGGTATACGAGATTTCTGAATATAGAATCAAGTTGTATGCTGAAAATGGCAACAAGATTATTCTAAAACAACGATGTGATATTGAAGACCCAGATGAAGAGACTGGCCCAGACACATTGAGGGAAATTTTGAAAGAATGTGAATGGATCATCAAAAAAGTAAAGAACCAAGGAGAAGAAATAGAGAGACTTCTTGGATACGAATTCAAGTTCATGGCTGAAGGTGTTGTTAAGTTGAGCAACGGGATTAATACCTCAGAAGGTACTTGGGAAATAGGATTTAACAATGACATGGTGCTTTCCTTGATGATTACCATGGGTGATGAGCCAGGTGTAAGCTTTGAGTGGCCATTGAGAGATCTCGATGATAACAGATTGAAGTTTGAAATCGAAGAAACCGATTACGAATTGATTTTACTACGAGTTTGTGACGATAGCGCCAATGATGGCGATGTTCCAGAAATCAGAAATATTATGATGGGTGGACCATGGAACGTGACCCTATACCAAGATGGTCAAGAAAATCTTACTGAAGAGTTTGCCGATATGGATTTCAATTTCTCCATGTTTCACCAAGTGGAAGTGTCTATCAATGACGACCCACAAATTGCCGGACTTTGGAGAATCCTTAGAGATTCTGATGATGAAGGGTTGAAATTCTATCTCAATTTTGAAGATGACGGCATCTTTGGCGAGCTGACTGACGATTGGAAGATCGTGGAAGTTACGGCTTCAAGAATAGAATTAAAAGACGAAAGCGACGACAGTTCAATGGAAACCCTAGTTTTTGAAAAACCATAAATTTTTCCCCATTCTTTTGATGAAAAGGACGGCTCTCCCCAAAGCCGTCCTTTTCCTTTTATTATTCTTAAATTTGTCTTCTTTTAAAAGTGAAGCGCGACTATGTTCGATAATTTAAGTGATAAGCTGGATAAAGCATTCCACGTCCTCAAGGGACATGGGCAGATAACGGAAATCAATGTTGCGGAAACCCTCAAGGAAGTTCGGAGAGCTTTGTTGGATGCGGATGTTAACTTTAAGATAGCCAAGGAATTTACCAATAAGGTCAAGGAAAAGGCACTGGGACAGAATGTATTGACCACTTTGCAGCCTGGTCAATTGATGGTCAAGATCGTAAAGGATGAATTGACCCAGTTAATGGGAGGTGAAGCGCAGGATGTTGATCTTTCCGGAAACCCATCCATTATCCTTATGTCCGGTCTTCAGGGTTCTGGTAAAACGACTTTCTCTGGAAAACTGGCCAATTACCTTCAAAGTAAAAAAAGCAAGAAAGCAGTTTTGGTAGCTTGTGATGTTTACCGTCCTGCAGCGATTGACCAATTGCACATTGTTGGAGAGCAGATAGGAGCAGAAGTTTATTCTGATCGTGAAAGCAACGACCCAGTTGCCATTGCCAAAGCAGGGGTAAAACATGCAAAAAGTATTGGTGCCAATGTGGTCATTGTGGATACTGCTGGTCGTTTGGCTGTGGATGAGCAGATGATGACCGAAATTGCCAATATCCATAGAGCCATTACCCCCAATGAAACCTTGTTCGTGGTGGATTCCATGACAGGTCAAGATGCAGTGAATACGGCAAAAGCGTTCAATGATGTATTGAATTTTGATGGGGTAATCCTTACCAAATTGGATGGTGATACCCGAGGTGGAGCCGCTATTTCCATAAAATCTGTAGTGGAAAAACCCATTAAGTTCATCGGTACCGGTGAAAAAATGGAGGCCATTGATGTTTTCTACCCTTCAAGGATGGCAGATCGTATCCTTGGGATGGGAGATGTGGTTTCCTTGGTGGAGCGTGCCCAAGAACAGTTTGATGAAGAGCAAGCCAGAAAAATCCAAAAGAAGATTGCCAAAAATCGCTTTGGGTTTGATGATTTCTTGAGCCAAATACAACAAATCAAGAAAATGGGGAACATGAAGGACCTCATTGGGATGATTCCAGGAGCTGGTAAGGCCATGAAAGGTTTGGATATAGATGATGATGCCTTCAAACACATTGAAGCCATTATCCATTCCATGACACCCGATGAACGTTCAAATCCTTCAAAATTGAATGCCAGTAGAAAAAAGCGTATTGCAGCCGGTAGTGGTACTTCTATCCAAGAGGTGAACCAGTTATTGAAGCAGTTTCAGCAAATGAGCAAAATGATGAAGATGATGCAAGGTGGAGGTGGCAAAAAGATGATGCAGATGATGCAGAATATGCGATAAAACCAAAAAACAACCAATCAGACTAGTTTACCAATGGAAATCCTTGACGGAAAAAAGATATCGAACCAAATTAAAGAAGAAATAGCCGTTGAGGTGGCACAAATGAAGGAGCGAGGTGAAAAAGTACCTCATTTGGCCGCTGTTTTAGTAGGAAATGACGGAGCCAGTCTTACCTATGTGGGCAGTAAAGTGCGTTCCTGCAAAAAAATAGGCTTTGAATCTACCTTGGTGCATTTGCCCGAGGAAACTACCGAGGAGGAGTTATTGCAACAAGTAGATGCCCTGAATGCAAACTCAGATATTGACGGTTATATTGTGCAATTACCTTTGCCCAAACACATAAATGAGCAAAAAGTATTGATGGCAGTTGACCCAGATAAAGACGTGGACGGATTCCATCCGGCTAATTTTGGAAAAATGGCTTTGGATATGCAGTCCTTCATCCCGGCTACACCTTTTGGAATCATGGAGTTGTTAAAGCGTTATGATGTGGATACTGAAGGTAAACATACCGTTGTTATTGGACGTAGCCATATTGTAGGCCGACCTATTAGTATTTTGATGAGTCAAAAAGGGAAGGCGGCGAATTCTACGGTCACATTAACCCATAGCAGGACACAAAACATAGAATACTTTACCAAAAATGCCGACATCATAGTATCAGCTTTGGGTGTGCCAAAGTTCCTAAAAGCAGATATGGTAAAAGATGGTGTTGTTGTGATTGATGTGGGAATAACCAGAGTTCCAGATGAGACACGCGAAAGAGGATATTACATCACAGGAGACGTGGATTTTGACGGAGTAAGTCAAAAAGCATCCCATATTACCCCAGTACCTGGAGGTGTTGGGCCCATGACCATTGCCATGTTGCTTAAAAATACTTTACTGGCGAGAGCACGCCACAAGAACTAAGTGCGTTCCATTTTTTCGGTTTCACCCAAGATTTGTTGCTCCTCTTCCGGGGTAATGAAGTCCAGATCATTTTCACCCTCATCATTGGTGCAACTAGTTACGGCCATTGATGCGAAGCACACCGTAATCAATAGTAGGATAATTTTCATAATAATACAATTTGGGAGGCACTAAAGCCCGTTTGGCATCTTAAATAACGATTCAGCCTTCATATTCTTGTTTTTTACCCCAAATATTCGATAACTTACTTCCGATAAATCATTGAAAATGACAGCTAGGACTAGAAATATGGTCGTTTGGATAGTGTTTGTTGTTTTGGCCATCAGTATTGGTCTGTATCCCTTAATATACCTATTTACCACTACTGAATTCGGTCTCTTATCCAGTAAAACTTCAGAAATCCTATCCAACAGGATTTGGCAAATTGGATTTTACGGACATATTTCTTTTGGAGGTCTGGCATTGTTGACGGGATGGTCCCAGTTTAGCAAGAAGATTAGGGCCAAAAACCTAAAACTACATCGCAATTTGGGCAAGGTTTATGTATTGGCGGTATTAGTCAGTGGTCTCTGCGGTATTTACATAGGTTTCTTTGCGACTGGTGGATTAGTCTCTTCCTTAGGATTTATTTTACTGGGATTGATTTGGCTATACACTACATTAAGAGCGTATGTTGCCATTAGAAGGAACGACCTTTCTTTGCATCAGGGGATGATGATCTATAGTTATGCGGCATGTTTTGCTGCGGTTACGCTTCGTATTTGGTTGCCATTGCTGACCATGGTTTTTGGAGAATTTCTCATTGCCTATAAGATTGTGGCTTGGTTATGCTGGGTGCCCAACGTAATTTTTGCCCACTTTTGGGTAAAAAGAAAAGGACTTACATTGGGTTGATGTTATTTGGCGAACAATTGCCCTATATCCTTGAATGCTTTAAACTCCAGTGCGTTACCAGCTGGATCCAGGAAAAACATGGTAGCTTGCTCCCCAACCTCACCTTGAAACCGAATGTAGGGTTCAATAATAAACTCAATTCCTTTTTCTTGTAGCTTTTTGGAAAAAGATTGGAAGGTTTCCCAAGGTAAAACTACACCATAGTGGGGAACAGGAACGTTTTTGCCATCAACAGGATTGGTGTGTAATTCTTCTTCGGATTTAGGTTTGTAATGAATGACCAACTGGTGGCCAAATAAATTGAAATCTACCCAATGATCGCTGCTTCGGCCTTCTTCACATTCCAAAACTTCTCTGTAAAAAGTTCTACAGGCATCCAAATTATGTACAGGAATGGCAACATGAAAAGGAGTGATGTTTTGCATAAGACAAGTTTTCTTGAAAATTAGGACTTCTTTATTAAGCTTGCAAAAAAGCTACAATTTGGTCATTTACTTCTTCTTGATGCATGGAATGGCCTAAACCTTTGGTGCTGATAAGTTTACTGCCTTTCCAGTTCTTGCTCACACTTTCTGAGGCATGATAAGGAGCTATGGCATCCAAAGTATCATGGAAAAGCAATCCCTTTTTTGTGTTGGATTGTGCGAATTTTGATGTAGAAAAGTCCCGAATGTGAAATCCAAATCTAGTATGGATATAAGTATCCAAAGCTTTCATTACCCTATTGTTAAAGCGTAAAAGATCTTGATAATGATCCATGATCTCATAAAACTCGGATGGGGCTCCAATTACCACCATTTTATCAACCTGGGGATTTGGATTTTTATATTCATTGTACATCAAGGTCATGCCGCCGACAGAATGGCCAACAAGAAATTTTGGGTCATATTTTTGAGCCATAAAGTGTACAGCCTCTTCATATAGAGGTACGTAGAGTAGTTTTCCGGAAGAATGTCCATGCGCAGGAGCATCAAAAGCTATAATGTTAAAATCTGCTTCCCGAAGTTTTTTGATAAGATTTCGCCAACGGAAAGTATTGCTCTCCCAACCGTGTACCAATAAGACTGTCTCTTTGTTTCCTTTCCAATGGTAAGATTGTATTTGATGCCCTGCAATTTCTTCTACAGAATGCTTGGCTTCTTCCAAATAATCTTTTTGTTGTGGTAGCACTCTTCCCTTGCGTACAGTACAGAATAAATTAAATGCCTTATGTGCTGCTTTTTTGGGAGAAAAAAGAGCGTAAACATTGAAATACTTGCCATAAGCCAGGGGAAGTATTTTGGTCAGGATTTTCTTCATAAGGTTACTTTTTGTAACTTACTCTTTTAGAGAAACTAAAATTAAACATTCATTTTCAAACTGAAAAGAAGTCACTAAGCCCAAACCAAGTATATATATGGAAACTGTTACTGAAAACCAGAAGGTTAGAATGGCAAAAAAAATAGAAAAAATGTTCGGCCATATAGACTACAAACATCCACCTGAACTTTGCCCCGTGCGTGATGTGATGTCAGTAGCTTCTGATCAATGGAGTACGTTGATCATTCTTTGGTTGGGATACTTTCCTGTTTTACGTTTCAACAAGTTGAAGAAATACGTTTATGGCATATCCAATAAAGTATTGAGCCAGCGATTGAAAGTGCTTGAAGCGGACGGTTATATCTCCAGAAAAGCTTATGCCGAAGTCCCTATACGAGTGGAGTACAGCTTAACTGACTTTGGGCAAACGTATGTGGAAAAACTTTTGGAATTGACCGAGTGGATGCAGGCCAACAGCCCCAAAGTGATAGCCAATCGTGAGAAATACGGATTAATTTAGGCTATTCCCACCCCAACATCAAGTATTTTATTTTAGCTGTCCCCGGTATTTGAACAGCTTCAATACTTGAAGTAGTGTATTTTAAGTTCGATGGAAGCTGGTCCTTGTCAATAGTGAAATACAAATTGCTGGCCTTCGGAAAAATTACAACACTGTTCAGTGTGGTCACAATTTTGTTGATGGCGTATTCATCTTGGATTTCTTGAAAAGTACTTTTCAAACCAATTCCTTTGGATGTCATATAGCGATCATCCATGATTCTTATATTTTCAGTAGTTGGAATACTGTCCGTATTAGGAGTTAGCAACAAGAGTTGTTTGCCGCCTTTTTCAAAAATTTTGATTTTTTTGGTCGAGTTCCCAACCTTTAGATCCGAGGTGTCCTTCACAATGGAATCTTGTGCAAAAAGTGTTTCTAAATCCGCTATAGCGCTTGTTTTCAGAAGCGGACCTACGCTATTTTCGGTTATCAGGAAAGTAGCATCTGTTTGGGTGCAACTCATCAAAATGAGAAAAAGGCAAGAAATGGGCGCAATTATTTTTTTCATGTATGTTTTTTTAAAAAGGTTCTTCAATTCTATCTGATAGTGTTGTGGGTTCCGAGATTACCAAAAAAAACAAAGGTTTATCAGAATCGTTCCGTATTTGATGTTTAATTCCTGGTTTTATATGAAAACCATCCCCTTTGTTCAATACTATGGATTCATCTTTAAGTTGCATGGAGGCTGTACCTTGCAAAACGTAGAAGAATTGTTGACTGTTATTGTGGTAATGGATGTTTTCTGAAGTATTCGGAGGCATTTTTTCTTGAATCACACTCAAGCTGTCGGTATTGACCAACCGCCAACCATCACAATCGTTTCCCCATACATAATGTTCACTATTGCCAATGTTCTTTTTCAAAACACTAGAATTAACGGTCTATCGTATTACTTTTTTCAATACGCCCAATACTCCCCTGATAAAAGTGGCACTGGTAAGCACTTTTACCACTGGATTCATACGGGTGCTTCTTCGGGTTGAGGTACTTCTTCTACTGGTTGTCTTTTCGGCTTCTTTTTCAGCCTTTTCAATCTTTTCGTTCAAGATTTCATAAGCACTTTCCCGATCCACTTCATCATTATATTTTTTGATGAGTTTAGACCTGCCAATGGCTTCTTTGAGTTCCGCATCCGTCAAGACATCCATACGGCTCATGGGAGCTCTGAGCAAGGTGGCGGCCAAAGGTGTGGGCCTTCCTTTTTCATCCAAGGCTGAAATCAATGCCTCACCTATTCCCAGGGAGGTTAAGATTTCTTTGGTGTCATAGAACTCGGAAATAGGATAATTTTCAGCTGTCAATTTAATGGCTTTTCTATCCTTGGCGGTAAAGGCCCTTAGGGCATGCTGTACCTTAAGCCCCAGTTGGGCCAAAACATCATCTGGTACATCGGTTGGGTTTTGGGTGACAAAATACAACCCAATACCCTTGGAACGTATCAGCTTGACGATACTTTCAATTTGATCCAACAAAGCTTTGGAGGCATTATCAAAAATAAGATGTGCCTCATCTATAAAGAATATCAATTCAGGTCTATCGCTATCACCTTGTTCAGGAAAAGTTGAATAAATTTCCGCCAAAAGACTGAGCATAAAGGTGGAAAACAATTTTGGCCTATCTTGAATATCGGTAAGTCGTACAATATTGATGTAGCCACGGCCATTTTCATCAATACGCACCAAGTCATCTACCTCGAAAGATTTCTCACCAAAGAAAATATCAGCGCCTTGTTGTTCCAATTCAATGATTTTCCTTAAAATAGTACCCGTGGAACTGGTGGAGATTCTTCCGTAAGCCTCTTGGAATTCTTTTTTCCCTTCTCCCGTAGCGTATTGCAGTACTTTTTTAAAATCCTTTAGATCCAGTAGCGGGAGCTTTTTATCATCGCAATATTTGAACACGACAGCAACAATGCCTTCTTGGGTTACGGTAAGGTCCAAAATTCTGGACAGCAATACGGGACCAAATTCAGATACGGTGGCTCGCAATCGAACCCCATCTTGATCAGATAGGGATAAAATTTCCACAGGAAACCCTTTTGCTTCGAACGGAAGCCCTATTTTTTCGTGTCTTTCATCAATTTTGGGATGTCCTGGACTTGGCTGTGCAATTCCGCTCAAATCGCCCTTCAGGTCCATCAACAATACGGGAATGCCTTTGTCCGATAGATTTTCTGCTATCACCTGAAGGGTTTTGGTTTTACCCGTACCTGTTGCGCCAGCAATCAACCCATGCCGGTTGAGTGTTTTCAAGGGTATTTTTACAAAAGCGTTGGTAACGGTCTCGCCGTCCAACATTCCAGCACCCATTGTAATGTAATCACCTTTGGTGGTATAGCCTTTTTCAATATGTTCAAAGAATTTTTCTTTGCGGTCCATGGCATTCAATTTCCGATAAAAATAGGGTAATTTTAAGCAAAACTAAAAACGCAATTATGAAACCTTTCCAATATGCCGTGCTGTTCATTTTACTGATTGGAGCTAGTTGTTTGGGTTATGCCCAAGAGGAGACACCAATCATTTTTCATAAATCCCACGAAGTGAAAAAACAAAATGCCCCGTTCAGTGATGCTGTGCAAGCAGGAAACCTTTTCTTTTTGGCGGGACAGATTGGGATGGACCATTCCACACGGACCATGGTTGAAGGAGGCATCAAAGCAGAGACATTGCAAGCCATTAAAAATATTGAAGCTGTTTTAGCGCAGCACGAAATGACTTTGGATAACGTGGTCAAGTGTACCGTTATCCTTAGCACTATGAAAGATTTTGCCGCTTTTAATGAGATTTATTCCAAACATTTTATCAAAAAACCTGCGCGTACAACTTTTGCCGCAAGCGGTCTGGCCAGAAATGCAAAAGTAGAGATTGAAGCCACGGCAATACGTTAAGTAAAGCGCTCCATCGGATATTATAAGGTCCTTAACTAGTAAAATTGAACACTTTCCCTTAATTTGTAACCTTCTGCAATTGAGCACAAAGGATGCATTTTTTATGGGAAGTCGGATTATTCGTGGTTTGGGTAAGATAGGACAGCTATTGTCCATTCTCTTTTTGCTTTCAATGGAAGTATCTTTTGGACAAACCAATGTGCCACCTGTCGTTACTGCCAATGGTGACCAAATATATTGTCCGCTTTCTTCAATCCCGGTAACGACCAATTTCAATATTACTGACCCTGATGACTCTGAAATTGATGCCTTTTTCATTCAAATAGCAACGGGCTATCAACGAGGGCAGGATATACTTCGATTGGAAAACAATCATCCCCAAGTAACCACTGCATGGAATGTGACCGAGGGTAAATTGGTTTTGCGGGGACCTTTGGGTGGTCCAGTAGCGTATGCAGACCTTATAGCTGCAGTAAATGATGTGGTTTTTGAAAGCAGCTCTGCAAATCCAACAGCTGAAAAATTCTTCTCGTTGACCATTGGTAGCGCAAATTATCTGCCCGAGACCCAACATTATTACGAATATGTGCCAGATATAGGTATTCGATGGGACGAGGCCAGAGATGCAGCAGAGAATCGTACATTTTTTGGGTTACAGGGTTACTTGGCCACAGTGACCTCGCAAGCCGAGTCGCAAATTACTGGTGAACAAGCAGCAGGTACTGGATGGATCGGTGGTTCCGATGCTGAAACAGAAGGGGTATGGCGTTGGGTTGCGGGACCGGAGGCCGGACAAATATTTTGGAATGGAAATTTTTCAGGAAGTAGTCCCAATTATGCCTTTTGGAACAATCAAGAACCAAATAACTTAGGTGATGAAGATTATGCACACATTACTGCTCCCAATATTGGTATCCCAGGTTCATGGAACGATTTGCCCATCGCCGGTGACGATTTTGGGGACTACCAACCCAAAGGATACATTGTGGAATATGGGGGAATGCCCGGAGATCCAGTATTGACACTTTCAGCCAGTACCAAAATAACCACCCCAAAAATAGTGGGTGCCGTATCTGGGACAACTTGCGGTCCGGGCAATGTAACCCTAAGTGCACAGGCTTCGGTAGGCGATGTGCTATGGTTTGATTCTGCTACTTCAACAACACCATTGGGAACTGGAAATACATTTGATACGCCTTGGCTAGTGGATATAGAACCCACCATTTTTTATGCTATGGCTTCCTATAATGGCTGTTTAACTGGGGAGAGAGTTCCTGTAGAGGCTATTGTAAAACTGCAGCCTGTTATAAATGATGGATTCACCATTTCCAATTGTGATGTGGATGGCGTGGTAGATGGCTTTACCAATTTTGATTTGACACAGTATCTGTATTTAATTAGGTCGGACTTTGTTAATTTGACCATTACCTTTCATTTAACTGAAAATGATGCGGAGAATGGTATGAATGTTCAGCCTGCCACACTTTTTAACAATAGCATTGCCACTGAAGTCTTCTTTAGGGCAGAAGGGGGTGGAGATTATTGTCACTCCGTCGGCAGCCTTTTTTTAGGTGTGACCACTACTTCGTTCCCTCCAGATTATGATTATGAATTGCAGGCATGTGATGATAGTTCGGATGACGGTATTGCTGTTTTCGATTTAGAAGATGCGGAAACAAATATGATTGCACAATTTCCAAACGGGCAAAATCTATCGGTTTCTTTTTATCGAAACGAGGATGATGCTTTTTTGGGACGAAATCAAATTACAAACGTTGATTCCTATACCAATACCCAGGCTTTTTCAGAAAGACTTTACGTACGTGTTGATGACGAAGCATCGGCAACTTGCTATGCAGTAGGTTCTTATTTATCCCTTGTGGTATTTCCTGTACCATTATTTGAGTTGCAAGAAAATTATCTTTTTTGCACCGATGGATCAGTCACTGTGGAACCTTTCAATTCAGATGGAGACCATGACTATATTTGGTACAATGCAAGCAATGAGGTCATTGGAAGCGAAGGCAGTATTGAAATCTCGATTGCTGGTTCGTACAGTGCAGTGGCGGTTTCTGAAGAAGGTTGTGCTTCACAACCTATATCATTTGAAGTAAGCGAATCTGGTCCACCAAGTTTGTCCGTGGAGTTCATCCAAGTTGAAGATAGTGGAGATAGTGGTACCATTACCGTACTTCATCAAAATGGAGCGTTAGGACTGGGAACTTATGAGTTTTCATTGGACAACCCCTTTGGCCCTTATCAAAGTGAAGGGATTTTCACCAATGTAGAACCTGGTTTGCATGTAATTTACGCTTTCGACATCAATGGATGTGGTTCCGATAAGATAAAGGTGGGTGTGGTTGGTGTTCCCAAGTTTTTCACACCGAATAATGATGGATATAATGATGAAATCAAGGTGTTGGGATTATCCGGCGAATTTTACCAAAATGGAGTGTTCTTCGTTTATGATCGTTATGGGAAACTGTTGGCCCAACGCGACCCCATGCAAGATGGCTGGAATGGGTTTTATGGGGGGAGACTTCTACCGCCTTCAGATTACTGGTTTGTGCTTGAACTTACAGACGTTGATGGAACTGCACACCGCCGCAATGGGCATTTTACCTTAAAACAATAGTAGAAAACATTCCACCATTACAGTATCTTTGCCGAATGGTAGAAGAAAATGTAATGGATTTGGTGGATAAGGGGCTAAGTCTTCCGTTGATGGAAGAGTTTTATACCATTCAAGGGGAGGGTTTCCATAAAGGCACCGCGGCTTATTTTATTAGAGTTGGCGGTTGCGATGTGGGATGTCATTGGTGTGATGTAAAGGAAAGTTGGGATGCTGAAAAACATCCACCTACGAACATAGACAATATAATCGATAATGCAGCCAAGTATTCTGATACCATTGTGGTTACCGGAGGAGAGCCTTTAACTTGGGATATGGGGCCTTTGACTGCTGGTTTAAAGGCCAAAAACTTGAAAATCCATATCGAAACTTCAGGGGCTTACCCGTTGACAGGTTCGTGGGATTGGATTTGTCTATCTCCCAAAAAAAATAAATTACCTGTCGGAAATGTTTATGACAAGGCACATGAACTCAAAGTAATTGTCTACAACAAACACGATTTGATTTTTGCAGAAGAACAAGCAGCAAAGGTCAATGCAAATTGTGTGCTCTATTTACAGCCAGAATGGAGTGTTCGCGATAAGGTCATTCCTTTAATTGTGGACTATGTGATGCAAAATCCGAAATGGAAGGTGTCTTTGCAGACCCATAAATACTTAAATATCCCCTGAATTTAGCGGCCTCCGTTATTTTGAAGGTCCAAAATACATTGTGGTCCAAGTTCTGGAATAGCAGCAATTCCTTTTGAGGCATTACTTTGCATCAGTTTCATCATAGGACCTCCAAATTCAAGTTCGGCACGCATTAGGCAACCATCTACATTACAATGATTGTCCGATTCCGGGTCTTCATGATTATTGACCATGTCTGTTCCTAAATCGACCAAACCAAATAAATGGCCAAATTCATGATTTAGGGTTGCGGTTTCCACATCGGCCAATGTGATGAATGTACTGTTGCCAAGTAAGTCGCGAATAGTCTGTTCATAAATGATCATGGAAGTATTTCGATAAACAGCTCCCAAGGTCACAAGCCCTTCACTTTCATCATCAGTATCAGAAGGGGCATCTGCAAAATAGATATAAATAGCCAATGTGCTCCCATCATTGTACGCAGTTCTGTTATCACTTTCCAAGTCGGCAATTTCCTCAAGGGTAAGGGTTTCTTCATCGGGAGAAACAAGTTCTTGATAACTAAATTCTATATCCTGCTTAAAAGTTCGCTCCAATAGAAAATCTTGAAAGTTGCTCACGGTCTCTGCGGTTGGCCGAAAACCATTTACATAGGCAATTTCAATGAGTAACTTATCAAAATTTGCGTTGGACAAAATGTCGTTGCCAGAAGCACCGGTGGCCAAAAGATTGGCGGATTTGTCCACATTGTTACCACCTGGAGGTAAAGATCCTCCATCATCCGACGAACAGCCCAAAAGAAAAATTACTAAAAACAATGAAGGAAATAGTTTTTTCTTTCTCATAATGGGATCAATTTTTAAATAAAACGTTTTATACCAAATTCTATTATTGTTTTAAGGAAAGTTTGGCCAAATAGTCGTAATGCTCTCCTTTTAATATCAATTCACATTCCAAATTATTGGCCCAACAGGCATTTTGTAGAGTATTATAATCTAAATAAAGCCAAGGGAATGGCATGCTGTTTTGCCCCATATAGCTCATGGTGAACGTTACTTCCCCATAATAGTTGCCGTTATTCGGAATCCAATGTCCACCATCCTCATCCTGATCAAACATGTAGATGATGTCACTGGAATCCAATAATATTTGGCCATTTGGTCGAAGCAAAGTACTCAAATGCTTTAAAAAAGTATCTAGATTGGGTAAAGTCCCTGCCAAACCAATGCCGTTCATGAGTAAGAGAATAGTATCGAATTGGGTTTTGTTGTATTCAAGAATGGGAATACTACAAACTGAGTGTACTCCTCTAGCTTTGCATACTTCAATTGCCCCTTGTGAATTATCCAAGGCTGTGATGGCAAATCCTTTTTGTTGTAGATATAAGGCGTGGTTTCCAGCTCCGCAGCCTACGTCAAGAACATTTCCATAAGCAAGTTCCAATGCTTTTT
Organism: Flagellimonas amphidinii; assembly: GCF_013090115.1. Taxonomy (GTDB): domain Bacteria; phylum Bacteroidota; class Bacteroidia; order Flavobacteriales; family Flavobacteriaceae; genus Flagellimonas; species Flagellimonas amphidinii. Next base: position 38,991 of record NZ_JABFNN010000044.1, on the reverse strand, counting down.
GTTCCAGTTTGGGCATTTCCTCAAAATTTCGGAACAAATAAGGTAGAGGCAATACATCTTCTTCATCCAAAGATGAAAAAGTCTTGATATCTTCTGTGTAATTGCCTTGATGATAGTCCATCAGGGCTTTGCCCAAAACATCTGCCATGCCGTTTGTGAATGTTGTGCAAAGGTGTGACTTTAATTGCAGAGTAAGGTTTAATTGCCATCTCTTTTTTATGTTTGTCCGTATGGAAGAAGAATTGCGCCAATTGCCTAAAAAGGCCAAAGAAAAGCACGCTGAGAACAAAAAGTTCTTCGGGAAACTCAAAAAACGTCCTCCAAAGGACTTGGACTACGTGATGCAGGAACTGCATGAAGCAGAATTTGAGCGCACAGATTGCTTAAAATGTGCCAATTGTTGCAAGACCACTGGGCCGCTTTTTACCAATATGGATGTTGAGCGCATTGCCAAACATTTTAGGTTGAAACCGTCACAATTTATAGATCAATTCTTAAGAATTGACGAGGACAATGATTATGTACTGCAAAAAGTGCCCTGCGCTTTTTTGGGAGAGGATAATTACTGTTCTATTTATGATGTTAGACCAAAAGCATGTAGGGAGTTCCCTCATACAGACCGAAAGAAGTTTCAGCAAATTGCCAATCTTACATTAAAAAATGTAACTATATGTCCTGCGGCTTTCAATATTGTGGAAGCTATGAAGGAGAGGGTCAAACTTTAAGGTTTTCTTATCTTTAGACTTATGGAACAGATAATTACGTACTTCGAAACCATCCCCTCGTGGCATCGTAGTCTTATTTTGGTCGGAGGGATTACCTTTTTTTGGATTTTGGAAGGAATTGTACCCTTATTCAATGTCCCCTACAAAAAATGGAGACATTCCGTTCCCAATTTTTTCTTTACCCTAACTACCATTTTGGTGAATTTTCCTTTAGCTTTTTTGTTGTTGAAAACATCCGATTGGACCATTGAAAATCAGTTTGGGGTTATTAATTGGCTTCCAGAAATGCCACTTTGGTTATATGTATTGCTTGGGGTATTATTGTTGGATTTAATAGGGGCATATACAGCACATTGGATGGAACACAAAGTAAAACCGCTTTGGATGGTTCACTTGGTACACCACTCCGATCATAATGTGGACACTACAACGGCCAATAGACACCATCCGTTGGAAAGTCTTATTCGTTATACCTTCACTTTAATAGGTGTTTTCGTTGTGGGCGCTCCGGTAGGGATTATCATGCTGTATCAAAGTTTGTCCGTGGTGCTTTCACAGTTCAATCATGCTAACATTAAATTACCCAAAAAGATAGATACAGCTATCAGCTGGTTAATTGTAAGTCCTGATATGCACAAAGTGCACCACCATTATAAATTACCTTACACCGATTCCAATTACGGAAATATTTTTGCCATATGGGATCGCATTTTCGGTACGTTTATGACGATGGACAACGATAAAATTGTGTATGGCGTGGATACTTTTCCCGATGAGAAGGAAAACAGTAGTATTAAAGGGTTGCTAAAACAACCTTTTCATAAATACAGAAAACCTACTACGGATGGTTAATCATACATTAGATATTTTTCCCTGATTTTTTTGAAGGCTTCGAGTTCTTCCTGCCATGTAGCTTTGATTTCAGCTTCGGTAAGCCCAGCTTCAATTTGTTGTTGCAATACTGTGGTCCCCGCATGTTTGGTGAAGCCACTTGTTATAAAGAATTTAGACTTATCCAAGGTGTTTTGATAGGCATCTAGCAACCATTGTAACGATACCTCTTGCATGCGTTGGGTTTGAGACAAGTCCTTGCCGAAACATATTTTACCTTCTTCTTTAGGATGTTTAGAACCAAAATTGGGCTTGGGAATATAACTAAAGTTATATTGGGCGCTATCTATGAAGGAAGCACCGTAACGTTGAAACTGAAACTCGGTTCCGCGACCAGCATTCACATTGGTACCCTCAAAAAGACCCAAACTTGGATAAAGAGTTATCGAAACATCATTGGGCAAGTTGGGGGAAGGCCTTATGGGTAAATGATATTCAGAGGCGTGGGTGTAATTTTCCATGGGAATCACCGTTAAATTAGCCTGAATGCCATCTGCCAACCACTTTTCGCCGTTCAACATTTGCGCATACTCGCCAATGGTCATTCCATGCACCAAAGGAATGGTTGTCATTCCCAAGAAACCGGTATGTTGCTGCTTCATGGTGGGGCCATCCACATAATGACCGTTGGGATTGGGGCGATCTAAAACAAGTACTTGAATATTATTTGCTGCACAAGCTTCCATCACCAATTGTAAAGTGGCAATGTAGGTGTAAAACCTAGCACCCACATCTTGAATATCAAAAAGTACTATATCAAGACCTTTTACATGTGCAGCTGAAGGTTTTCGATTTTTTCCATACAACGAGACAATAGGTAATCCTGTTTTGGTGTCCATACCATCCTTTACGTGTTCACCAGCATCGGCCTTACCTCTAAAACCGTGTTCTGGGGCAAATACTTTTTCAATATTGACCTTTAACGAAATCAGGGAATCTACCAAATGGGTATATCCTTTTTTATGAAAAATAACACTGGTGGGGTTGGCAACTATTGCCACATTTTTATCTTGAAGTAAAGGCAAAAGCAATTCCGTTCTGTTTGCAGCCACACGTATTTTGGGGATAGTATCCTTTGCACCACTGTGAATTGGAATTTTCTCTTTCTTTTGTTGTCCCTTGCAAGAAGAAAAAATCAAAAACAATAAGAAAACTGTACTTTTGGAAATAGAAAAAATGGGCATTCGTTGAATTTAGAATTGTTTATTGCCAAACGCCTGATAACAGGGAAGGAACATAAAATTAGTATTTCCGCCCCTATTATAAAAATTGCCATTGCCGCAATTGCCATTGGAGTGGTCATGATGCTCATTGCCATAGCAACTGGGGTTGGCTTAAAACAAAAAATCAGAGAAAAGGTAGCTGCTTTTAATGGGCATATTCAGATTTCCAATTTCGATAACAACAATTCAGAGGTTTCTATTTCACCCATTGACCGTGATCAAGATTTTTATCCCAAGTTCAATGATGTGGAAGGTATTGCACACGTGCAAGCTGTTGCCACCAAAGGTGGAATTATTAGAACTGAGGATACTTTTGAAGGTATGTTGGCCAAAGGTGTTGGTAAAGATTACGATTGGTCTGTTTTTAAAGAATATATTGTTGATGGAAGGATTCCTGATTACAGCGGAAAGCTGAACAACGAGGTTTTGATTTCCAAATTGATGGCCAATCGTCTACAATTGAAAGTAGGGGATACCTTCTTTTCCTTTTTTTTAAAGGAGGGAGATGCTTCGAGGGTGCCCAATAACCGAAAATTTGAAATTGTTGGCATTTACGATAGTGGTTTTGAAGAATTTGATGCCACTTATGTTTTTGTGGATATCCGTCACATACAACGCATGAATAAATGGGATGAGAATCAAATAGGAAATTTTGAAGTTTTCTTGGAAGATTTTGACCAGTTGGAGCAGAAAAGCAATGAAATCTACGGGAAGACCATTTCTAGTTTGGATACCCAGAATATCAAGACCAAATATTATCGAATTTTTGAATGGATAGGTCTTTTCGATTTCAATATTGCCTTGATCATTGGGATTATGATAGTTGTTGGGGGCATCAATATGATCACTGCATTGCTGGTATTGATTCTGGAACGTACCCAAATGATAGGAATATTAAAAGCCTTAGGGTCTGCTAATTGGAGTATTCGTAAGGTTTTTTTGTACAACGCCGCTTACTTGATTGGGATTGGTTTGCTATGGGGCAATATGATTGGTCTGGGACTTCTATTTATTCAAAACAAGTATAGAGTATTCAAGTTTCCTAATCCTGAGGAATATTATATTGATTACATTCCGGTGTATATTGATGTGCCTGCTGTGGTTTTACTCAATTTAGGGGTGATGTTGCTCTGCCTTTTGATGCTGTTGTTGCCCTCTTACATCATCACAAAAATCACGCCTGTCAAGGCGATAAAATTTGAATAGGCTTTCAGTATCGACTGAAAGGAACTTTGTTTTTTGTTGACATAATCACCTAAAGCAAAAAATTATCTTTGTCATTATTATGGAATATGCAAAAAACATTCTGGAAACCATCGGCAATACGCCATTGGTAAAGCTCAATAAACTTACCGTGGAGCTACCTTGTTTGGTTTTGGCAAAGTATGAAACCTTTAATCCCGGAAACTCCGTAAAAGACAGAATGGCACTTCAAATGGTGGAAGATGCAGAAGCTTCAGGAATTTTGAAGCCAGGCGGAACCATTATAGAAGGCACTTCTGGCAATACAGGTATGGGACTGGCCTTGGCAGCAGTTGTCAAAGGATATCGAATGATTTGCGTGATAAGTGACAAACAATCCAAGGAAAAAATAGATATTTTGAAGGCCATGGGGAGCGAGGTTTATGTATGTCCTACGGATGTTGCTCCAGATGATCCAAGGAGTTATTATTCTACTGCAAAAAGACTCGCTACTGAAATTCCAAATTCCTGGTATGTAAACCAATATGACAATCCTAGTAATACCAAAGGGCATTATCTGACCACAGGACCTGAAATCTGGAAACAAACAGATGGAAAGGTCACGCATTTTGTGGTTGGGGTAGGCACTGGGGGAACCATTTCCGGGGTTGGAAGCTATCTGAAAGAACAAAACCCCAAAATAAAAGTATGGGGAATAGATACCTATGGTTCCGTATTTAAAAAATACCATGAAACTGGAATTTTTGACGAAAATGAAATTTATCCCTATATCACAGAAGGTATAGGTGAAGACATCCTTCCCAAAAATGTCAACTTTGATATCATAGATGGATTTACCAAGGTAACCGATAAGGATGCAGCGGTCTACACCCAGCGTTTGGCCAAGGAGGAGGGAATGTTTTTGGGGAATTCCGCTGGGGCTGCCATCAAAGGATTATTGCAGCTTAAAGAACGTTTTTCCAAGGATGATGTGGTTGTAGTGTTGTTTCATGATCATGGAAGTCGCTATGTAGGTAAAATGTTTAATGATGATTGGATGCGGGAGCAAGGGTTTATCGACTAAAATTTGATAATTTCGGGACAAAATGCATTGCTAATCTATAGACTTATCAATACAAAATAATGGTTGAGCTTAAAAATGAAAGTTCAAAGGTAGGAATTGATCAAGGAGAATTGGTCAGTTTTCAAGTGGACGGGCATGAATTCATTCATCAAAAAGGTAGTCCGGGCTGGAGAAGTTCAGATACGGAAATGTTTCCCATTATCGGGCCTGTAAATGAGGCAGGTTTCAACGTGCAGGTTCCTAAAGGGACCGCCGTACAGGACCAACACGGGCTGTTACGTGAATTGGAGTACACATTGATCGATAGCTCTGAAACCAAGGCTCGATTTCAAAAGGAATATAAAGCGGGTACACCCATAAAAAATTCAAAATTCCCTGATAAGTCCACCAAACCATGGTTAATGTGGCCTTATTCGTTTCGATTTCAAAAAACATTTGAATTGCAAGGCAATAGTTTGGTTGTTGAATTTCAGGTTTCTGGCGAAAGGGACATGCCTTTTATGCTTGGGTATCATCCTGCCTTTAAACTTCATGCTACATCCCCTAAAATCGTTGCAAATGATAAGGAAATAACGCTGGATGAAGTTTTGGAAGTGGGCAGTAGGGCTCTTCATGTTCCCGATTGTACAGCAATAACATTAAAAGATGAAAAGAATATTAGTATAGAAACCGAAGGTTTTGGCCAATTCATGTGCTGGACAGAGGTTCATAATATGGTTTGTATTGAGCCAATTACGTTTTATCCTTATGCTGTTCAACAACATAAACTTCATGAAGGATTTCAATATTTAAGCGATACAGATGCCGTTTTCAAGGTGAAACTGACGGTGTAGATTGCAGTACAAAGGATTCAAGTTTAGGCAATAGGGATTCCACAATTCGTTGGGTTTCCAAAGTGTTTTTTTGAGGGATGATATGGGCTTCAATATCCTCCAAAGTAGAAATTTCTGTTTCATGGTCAATAAACCCATAACCTTTGTAAATGCCTTGGGCAATCAAAACCACAGCACTTTCATTCAAATCTCGTCCTTTTTCTTTGATAACCCGTATTTCAGATTCCAACAGTTTCATGTTCGCAATGGCCTCCGCGACTTTCTGGTTATAGCTTTCTATGGATTCAGTGGCTGTGCAAATACCTTCACAGGACTTTATTTCATGATGTGAACAAGCCCCATTGGTTTGTTGAAGATGACAATATTTGGGGCATAGCGCAAAATTTTTGCACATTTCTTCCAGGTATGCTCTGCAATCCGTTTGGTTATAAAAGATTTTAATGGGATTGGGCGCACCCTTTAGGGTGTTGTACGCTAAATGCATGATGCCGTTTCTGTCTTCATATTGAAAAATGGCATATTGTTTCACCGTTCTTTTCTGTGCACTGTTGTACATTGGAAAATGCTGTTTTATTTCAGCAGATTCCATGAGCAGTGCCACCAGTTCACTACCGGAAAGTTTAAAATCGATATGCGCTGTTTCACTGCACATCCTTATTTCCTTGACACTTTTGTCATAAAAATGGCCCAACACTCTTTTTTTTAGGTTGATGGCCTTGCCCACATAAATAATTTCCCGCTTTTGGTTTTTGAAGTAATAGATTCCCGGTTTTGGCGGAATGGCATCAAAAACCGCTTTAGGTAAATGGGGAGGTAGGGTAGCTTCCTGACTACGAGCATTCAAGAATTTTTGAAATATCTCCTCAGCATTGGGAGTATTGAGCAGTTTTTGAAACAAAAGGGTGGTGGCGTGTGCATCTCCTCTGGCTCTATGGCGATCGGTAAGAGGGATATTGACCGAAGAACATAGTTTTCCCAAACTATAGGAATGTAAACCTGGAATCAATTTTCGGGATAGCCGAACAGTGCAAAGCTTTTTCCTTACGAAATCAACCCCGATCTGGCGAAACTCCTCTTTGATCACACCGTAGTCAAAATTTACGGCATGTGCCACAAAAATACAATTGTCCGTGATGGACAATATTTGCTCCGAAATTTCAGAAAAGAGCGGTGCATCTTGTACCATTTGGTCATCAATACCAGTAAGACCAGTGATGAAATACGGAATTGGGGATTGCGGATTTACCAAAGATGTAAACTCCTCTACAATCTGTGTTCCATCACACTTAAAAATGGCTATCTCGGTAATTTTATTTCCCTTGATGCCATTCCCAGTGGTCTCTATGTCGATAATGGTATACACGCTTCCAAATAATGAACCATGAAATTAGGGATAAAGTAAAAGGCCACCAAATGGGGAATTTTACAAAAACTTAACCTGTTTTGAAGGAAAACCCTAGTTTTTATGGGGGTAATCTATAGTTGCTTTAGAACATGATTCATTATTTTTAATGGCCTCAGAAGCATTTACAAAATATTCCCTCTTTGTTTTGGTAGAAATCCCTTGATATATGGGATGTGAATTTTAAAGAATTGCCGTTGGCAACATTTCTTAGATTTTTTAACTATAAACCATAGTTTCTCTGATAGAATAAATCAAAAGTTACTGAAGTAAAACCGATGAAAGTAAAAATTGAAGGTACGGAACGGAGTCAATTGATTAAGTCGTACATAGAAAACGCTTTGCCGAATACTATTGAGGAAATTTGCGATGATGAATCTTGTAGAATGAAGTTATTTCCAGAATTAAATTCGAGGAAAGAAAAACACCTATTGACAGGCATGCGAAAACTGTCTAAAACGCAGCCAGAGCTTACTTCTCAGGAAACAATTCAGATTGAAGCGATTATCAATTCCGATATCAGTCCTGTAATAGATATACAAGGAGATTCCTACGAAATTCAAAGCGGTATGTGGAGTTTTTTGGGTGAGGAAAAGTACAGAAAAATGCTTGAATCAATAATTCCATCAGTTGGAAGAATTGAGGTTCCCAATATTTCCAATATGGCTTTTGCGGGTACAGGATTTATCGTAGGGGAAAATTTGATTATGACCAATAGACATGTGGCTGAATTATTTTCATATGGATTGGGAATAAAAGGATTAAACTTCATTCCAGGCCAGGTTGCTGGCATTGATTTTAAGGAAGAAAAAAATAGCGAGCCCAACAACGAGTTTTATTTAGATTTTTTAAGTGTTGAAATGATTCATCCTTATTGGGACATGGCTTTAATAAAGGTCGCAGGCATTAGAGGAGATAGAAAACCAGTTAGATTGAGTACCGAAGAAATCCCAAATCTTATAAACCGAAATATAGCGGTAATAGGTTATCCTGGCATTGATAACAGAGTGCCTGCGGAAAAACTTAAGAAGGTTTTTAATGGTGTGTTCAATATTAAAAGGTTATTGCCAGGGAAAATTACAGGTACAAGAACAATCAGGAGTTATGATAATGTTGTGCAATCTTTGGCACATAATTCCACTACCATGCCCGGTGCAAGTGGGTCAATTCTTGTTGATCTAACAACAGGTGATGCGGTTGGGTTGCATTTTGCCGGAAGGTATTTGGATTCAAATTTTGCAGTCCCTACAAGACAATTGGCCTCAGACTCTTTTGTGGTTGATGCGGGAGTTAATTTTGATAAGGAAATTTCGAAACGTAATTTTTGGCATCCCAGATGGAGAGCAGTTGATGCAGAAGTTTCGGCCAGAAGCATCAACTCTGCTACGCCAGCTAAAACCACACAACAGACCAGTATATCGCAGCTAGGTTCAAGGATTGTTAACAACCAAATAAAACTTACAATCCCATTGGAATTATCAGTTGGAATTCCCTCAGGAATATTTCCTACGGAGATGGACAGTTTTGGTGTAGATACTACTATCATTGATAAAGAGGGCGTTAAGCCCAATTCAAATTATGTAAATAGAACAGGCTATGATAAAAACTTTTTGGGTGAAGAAGTCAACATTCCATGGTTGACCAATGTAGATTACCAAAAAGTTGCAAGGAATAAAATGGCACATGATCAACGACATGTACTGACCTATGACAAATTTAGCATTGTAATGAATGCCGAACGGAGGATGCCTTTTTTCACCTGCGTTAATATTGACGAAAACAAAAGGATTACAATTACCAATAAAGAATTTAATAATGATTGGGTACTGGATCCTAGAATTGACGAAAAAGCACAACTTGACAATGAATTTTATAGAAAGCATGAAGGGATTGATAATCCATACGACCGCGGGCATTTGGTTAAAAGGACAGATGTTTGTTGGGGAGATGTAAGGGAAGAAGCGGTAGAGGCACATCATGATACTTTTCATTATACCAATGCGGCATTACAACATTTTAGATTCAATAGAGGAGGGGATTGGGGAGATATTGAAGATTTTATTGGCAATAATGCGGGTAATGGTAAATTGAAAATTTCTGTAATGAGCGGACCCGTTTTTAAAAATGACGATCCAATTTATATGACCCCAACGGGTTTTCAGGTACAAGTGCCAATCGAGTTTTGGAAAGTTGTTATTTATAGGAGGCCAGATGGGAAAATTTCTTCAAGCAGCTACTTAACATCTCAGTCTGTTCAGGTTTCAGATACCATCACAGAAACCGTATTTGGAGATTTTAGGAATTTCCAGATTTCATTGCAAGAATTGGAATCAGTTACCAATCTACAATTTCAAGATTTACGGGAAACAGACTCATTTGTGCAATCAGATAATGAATCATCTGTTCAAGGAAGAAATCCAATCACCAATATTTCACAGATCATTTTTTAATTTAAATGAAGAATCGGTTTAGTGGCTTTCTAAAAAGATTGAGTCCAAAACGAATCACCATAAAGGCTTTTAAATAGGAAGGTTAGAAATAAATACAGTTGAGATGAGTGACAACGAAAGACCAATTATCAATTGCCATACCCATATATTTAAAGGGGAGCATGTGCCTCCATACTTAGCGAAAACATTTATTCCGTGGCCACTCTATAGAATTTTGACAGTTCCCTTTATTCTCTGGATTTTCAAAACGTTTATCAACAAAAAAAGGGCAGAATTTAAGGATCCACAAGTTGAGCAACGCAGAAACAAAGTGAAAAGGAAAATTGCTTTTCAAAGGAATATTGTGCTCAGGATTATTAAAGGGGCGATCAAAGTTGCCATTACCATTCATGCACTCTTCATTGTATTGGCTTGGCTTAGAGTTGATGAGGAATATGAGATTATTCATCAAATTAGGACTTGGCTTAATGAACACTATTTACTATGGAATATCAAATCTCTGCCATTACAAATACTTTTAGTGGCGATAGTGGTGTTGTTCGTAAAATCTGGCAGAAACCTACTTTGGTTTATTGCTAAAAAATCATTGAAATTTTTGTCGCTGCTACCAGGCAAAATGACACGTGATTTAATAGGTCGTTATGTTTTGTTGGGAAGGTTTGCCATTTACGAAGACCAGAGTACAACATTCTCTAAGCTGATTCAACAATATGAACCAGGAAGTAAGTTTGTGGTACTTCCAATGGATATGGAATACATGGGGGCAGGGCCTTTAAAAAAAGGGAGTCTGTATAAAGACCAAATGGCGGAACTGGCTAGAATAAAAAAGGAAAGTACCAATAAAGATGCATTTTTGCCTTTCGTTTTTGTTGAACCCAGAAGAATGACTGAAGACAAAGGTCATTTTCAATATGATTTTGAAGAGGCTTCGGGTAAAATAAACCTTAAGGATTGTTTCATTAAAGAATATATAGAGGATAAAAAGTTCTCAGGTTTCAAAATGTATCCAGCACTGGGATACTATCCGTTCGATGAGGTTTTATTGCCGCTATGGTTGTATGCCGCTGAGCATCAGATACCAATTATGACGCATTGCATTGTAGGGACTATTTTTTATAGAGGCAAAAAGATAAAGGCATGGGATGAGCATCCAATTTTTAAGGAATACATCAATCTAAAAAACAAAGAAACTGGCCTCTTGTTACTTCCTGAGTGGAAGAATAAAGATTTTTGCACCAATTTTACCCATCCGCTAAATTATTTAGTACTACTGGAAGAAGAATTGTTGAGGGTTTGGGTTGGCCAAGGCACAGAGACCACAAAAAATCTTTTTGGCTATACCGATGGAAAAACAAAACTCAAACGGGATCTTTCCCAGCTAAAAATATGTTTGGCCCATTTTGGGGGTGAAGATCAATGGGAAAAATATTTGGAGTATGACAGATACGATTATGCACAAGAATTGATCAAAAACCCAACGAAAGGTATAGATTTCATCCATACTAAAACAGGTAACTTTAGTTGGAAGAAATTAGAGGACTGTTGGAAATATGTGGATTGGTATTCCATTATCTGCAGTATGCTGATTCGTTATGACAATGTGTATGCCGACATTAGCTACATTTTACATAACCAAGAAATATTTCCGCTGTTAAGACAGACCATCAATAATCCTGAGCTTGGTGATAAGGTGCTGTTTGGTACTGATTTTTTTGTAGTTAGAAACCACTCTTCAGAAAAGGGTCTAGTCTCCGATACTTCAAGTCAACTTACTACAGAAGAGTTTGATAAAATTGCCAAAATAAATCCTCAGAACTATTTGAAAAGAACATAAGATTTGTTTTTTAAAAAATTATGGAACCGGAGGGACTAGAACCTGTCTCTGAAAACCCCAATAAATAAGGGTCTTTCGACCTTTCGCAAATTTATGCTCACCGAATAGGTACCCTATTTGGATTCGGCTAATTTTTTAACTAAGTTCTTTTGATGAAAAGAATGCGATAGGGTAAGCAAAAAGAATTATATTTTTCCCAAAATATATATACGATAAGAATGCACAATGTTATAATAGCTTTAAGCTTTCTTTTTGCAATTATACTTTTGTTTCAAGGCGGAAACCGATTAACTGCAAATATTTTCTTGTCGGTATTTTTATTGGCTATTGCGTTTCAGTTCTTTTTTATTGCTCTGACTGAAAGTGAATTACTGCCCAATGATTGGATTAAGTATAATACAGTATTCGGATTTTTATATGGCCCCAGTATTTATTTCTACATCATTTACTTAGTTGATTCAAGGTACAGGTTACGGGTGAGGGACATGCTTCACTTCCTACCTCCAATCCTGGTTGTCCTTGGTTTGACTTTTATTCCTGACAGCACTCGAGTGTTTGCAATAATTATGTATCTCTCCTTGGTAATATACGCTTTTGTTGAGGCAAAACTTATTATAAGATTTGGCCGGATGTTAAAATCCGGAAGGTGGAAGAAACCCAATGATACATTAGAATGGTTAAAGTACTTTATGGGCCTCTTTATCGCTCTGATTTTTTTTGATCTTATCGACCAAACGATTTTTTATTTCTTTTCCCCATTTGGGATTTCGATTGTTCATGTAGGTTTGATTGTATTGATTTCTTGGATGTTTTATCGAGCATTTAATCAGCCAGAACTTTTTAGAACCAGTTCCTCGGTATTTGCGAAGACTAAGGGAAATCGTTGGGAAAATAGGAGAGACCATTTGAAAGACCTTTCGGCAAATTTGAATTTAAAGGAAAGTCTGGGAACCCATCTCATGGAGAGCAAATCGTACTTACTTCCAAATTTGACATTGGAAGATTTGGCCAATAGATTGAATACTACACCCCAAGCGCTTTCAAGTACCATTAATTCCAATTTCAATGTAAACTTTTCAACATACATCAACATGTTTAGGGTTGACCACGCAAAAGAAATGTTGAAGAGGTATTCAAAATCACAGAAATCCATATCCGAAATAATGTATGACTCCGGCTTCTCTTCAAAGTCAAGTTTCAACACTATTTTTAGGGAAAGTACTGGGGTTACCCCTTCCCAATTTAGAGAGATGGAACAAAAAGCAGATTAGGTCAATAGATTAAATTTTAGTTCGAAATTATAATCTTGAACCTTATTGAAAAACACAGATTTATATTGCGGCTCAAATCGAATGAGCTATGCGAGTTTTAAGTCTATTCTTAATTACTGTTCTAACAATTTCCTGCAATTCAAGTCCCTGCAAAAGTCGGAATCCAGAATTAATAAATGAACTATCTGTATTTGCTGATAGTATAGCAACACTCATTTCCAAGTATCACTATAATCAAAACGAGCTGGAAGAATCGGCATATTTGGAAATCACCAACAAAGTGGGACAACTTGTAAATGATGCTTGCTCCAAGGACGACTTTATGGATAAGTTTAATACCCTTTGGCAGAATGGTCCGTTTTCCCACGTTCGGCTTAATAAAATGGAAAGAAAAGCCAATGAAATTGCCCATTTTATTGACTCGTTAGTCATTGGGGAAAGAGGAGCTTTTTTGGAATGGGATAATAATACAGCCATCCTTACTGTGAATACAATGACAGGCGTGGACACCAAAGAACGAATTTCAGAAGCGTACAAGGCAATCGACGATAAAGGAGCGAATGCTCTGATTGTTGATTTGCGGAACAATACCGGTGGAACTTTTGCAGGTGTACCATTGGTCGGTCATCTGCTTAAAGATTCTGTGGATGCGGGAGTATTTGTTTCTAAAGAATGGTGGAAAAACAATGATGAAATACCTAATATTAATAACATAGAAAATTTAAATCCTTGGTTTGGTTGGTCAATACGGTCCTTTTGGAAAGATGTGCAAGAGCAACCGCTCACAAGAATAAAATTTGAACCATTCCAGCCTTATTTTGAGGGTGATGTTTTTGTGCTAATCAGTGCTAAAACCGCTAGCGCAGCAGAGTTTACAGCGGATGCATTGGGTCAGTTGGATAATATAACGCTAATAGGGGAAACTACATCTGGACAAATGCTATCCCAAAAAATGTATGATTTACCCTTTGGCTATCAAATAGGAATTCCAATTGCGGACTATTATTCTTTTAAATCTGGAAGAATCGAAGGTGTTGGGGTTAAACCTGATATTGAGATTAATCCTGTGGTCGCTATAAATTTGGCCAAAAGTTTGGCTAGTGGTAAAAGCCTAGAAATTGCAATGGAAGATATTAAGGTAAAACTTGATAAACTAAATGATCAACCTTTATCCGGAGAGGTGTTGTTTTTAATGGGAAGCATGAACGAATGGGGTAAAGACCAAAAACGAACACCGCAATTTGAATATATGGGAGATGGTGTTTATCAAGTGACAATGAAAATTCAGCCAGGTTCACATGAATTTAAAATTGCCCCAATGAGCTGGAAATTTGATTATGGAGCAAATGATGATAATGAAACAATAACAATCAATGAAATGAAAGAACTGACACGAAAATCTGGTAGTCCCAATCTGGAAGTTCAATTTCAAGAAAAGTCGATAATAACCATTACGATATATGTAAATAAAAATCTAGAAGCTGATTTGTTATTGACATTGAATTCTTAGTTTACACACCAACCTAATCTGGGAATCACTCTTAAGGAAGCCTAGAGAACCAGTGGGCCTCCTAAATTTTTCTTGTATAAGGACAGATATAAAAAAGAGGCCGCTCCCCCAAGCGACCCCTAAAATAAACCTTGGATGATACTCCTTTGGTCTAGTCTATTCTAAACTCAAATATTACCGAGGTTGATGAGTTACCTTCGCTATCAATTACTTTAACTTGCCAGTAATAAATGTTTCCAGATGACACTGTGGCCTCGAATAAGTTTTCTGTGGTATTGCCCAAAAAATTGATTTGGTCTGTTTGTGTACCAAAGAATACATCATAACTTGAAATGTCGTTATCAATATCACTTGAAGACCATGTTAGGGTCACACTTGATGTTTGGGACAAAGTTTCTCCCCTAGAAGGGGAAACAGCTTCCACTGGAAAAGGAGCATGGTTTTCTATGCCAGGGCCCTCATTGAAAAATTGCCACTTGGTACTTTCTGCAGTTTCATTGGTTCCATTGGCTCTCGATGTCACGTACCATTCATAGGGAGTTCCCCTTAAAATGCTAATAGTGGCCTCATTGGTATTGGCAATGGTATTGAAAGAACTATTTGTATGTAAATTGGTGAGGGTCACCGAATAGCTGTCCGTATTTTGTGAAGCTCCCCATTGAAAAGTAACATTGCTCTCGGTTTCGTCTATGGGGTTACCCTCATTACATTCGGTATCATCCTCTGGAAAAACTAGCGTGGCTGCTGTTGGCGCGGGTACAACCACGGGGTCGTCATCGCCACCACCAGAGGGCGGCGGAGTGTCGTCACCACCGTCAGAACCGCTACTGCAGCCTATAAAGAGCAAGGCAAAAAGAAGGATTCCCCAGATTCGTTTATTTGCTATCATCGCTTAATAATTTTATGATTGAACAAAGTCGTTTTGTTTTTAAGGGTCAGGATGTAGACACCTTCAGGCAATCGGTCAAAATCTATTTGCGCAAATCCGTTGTTCACCTCCAATTCCAAGTCCATAACTTTGGCCCCGGACAGATTGTGCAAGGAAGCTTTTACCGTTTCAAACTCATCGGGCGATCCCAGGTAAATGGCCAGGGCTTCCGTGGTCAACGGGTTAGGGTAGGCACTGATTTGGTCCGTTACCACAATAATCTCATCAAAACTGCCCTGGCAGCCATAGTCCCCGTTAATGGACAGGGTGTTTTCTATCTGGTTGAGCGGGAGTGTTAACTTGCTTTCAGTGGTTCTAAATACTTCATTGTTCAATCGAATATGATAGGTGCCGCTCCCTTTAAGATCAAGAGTTAAGGTCTTATCCACAACATTAACCTTGGAGCTAACAGACAAGGCTTCAGGTTGACTGATCACCAAATCAAAGCAAAGTTCATAATCGGATTGCCCGGCAACGCTTATGCAAAGCTCATATTCACCGGCTTCCAAGCTGGTCAGGTCGGCGGAACTTGTAAATTGTTCCACCACAGTGTTGGCATTGCCAACCAAGGTGGCTGTATAATCCAAATTTTGAACGGCTGTTATGCTGATGGAACCATCGTTATTGTCAATGCACGACTCACCAGTGGTCTGTACCGTAAAATTGTTTGCCGGAAAACTAAAGACAGGACATCCATCAAAGTCCACAGTTGCACCGGCCGGAGTATTGGGACATTGGTCTAGGTCATCGGTGACCCCGTCGTTATCGGCATCGTCATCACAGACATCACCAATCCCATCATTATCGGCATCCTCTTGGTTAGGGTTAGCGGTTTGGGGACAATTGTCCACATCATTGTCCACTCCATCACCATCGTTGTCGTTGGTATTGGTCACTTCAACCACAACGCAATCGGAAATTACGGTCTGTCCATTGAATGAAATTCGAACGGAATAACTACCACTTTGTGTGGCCGTAAAGGATCTCTCGGTTTCTCCTGTTATGGGCATCGCGTTGTTTTCACAGTCCAACCATTGGTAGGTGGCTCCAGATGTATCAAAATTGGCTGTCAAGGTGTTTTCGTTTACAGTGACCGTATTGTCCAAAGCTGCGGAATCAACGGTAAACTGGGCACTATCGTAAAGGCTCCAGCTACCACTTTCAAGCTGTACCCTAACGTGGACCGTGTGCTGCCCATCTGTGAGATCTGTTGTTGATAACGCAAAGGATTGTGAAAGCACTCCAGAATTGTCCGGGACGTCAAAAGATGTTCCATTGCCAACGCCTGGATCTGTATCATAAAAGTACTCGGCGGCGGTGATGGGTTCGTCCAATAGGGCAAAGTCATCCACAAAGATGACCTTTTGGTCGTAAAGACTCCAATTTCCATCGGTGTTGCGGGTCCTGATATAAAACCCATGAAATCCATTGGAAAGACTGGTTGTTGGAATAACGAAGGATTGCTCTAAAGTGCCTGAATTGGAGTTAAGGGCCAAAGAGGTCCCATTGCCAACCCCTGGGTCGGAATCAAAAAAGTACTCAGCGGCATTGATAGGTTGGTCCAAGCTGGCCAATGAAACTATGTAAAAGGAAACTCGGTCATAAAGACCCCAACTTCCGCTACTGCTCTGGGTTCTTACATAAAAACTATGGAACCCTTCCGATAGGCCGGTTGTGGGAATGGAAAATGTCTGGGTCAGTTGCCCTGTATTGGCATTGACACTCAAAGCCGTTCCATTGCCTATCCCCGGATCGTTGTCAAAGAAAAACTCAGCAGAACTTATGTTCTGTGCATGTGCCAAACCCATGTAAAGCAACATGCATGATAGTAGTACGTACCGCATCTTCTTAATGGTTTGTGGTACTGATGATCACATTTAGGTTTTGGCCTGGGGCAACGGTTGTGCTTATAGCATCAATATTTACCGTTGGGATACCATTGGTAAATCCAAAATTGTTGAATGTAAAGCTACCTCCATCAAAAATGCCTAAATCTTCTCCATTTACACCTGCGTTTATGGCCTGTGAGCCTGCCTGAAGATGATAATCATCAATTTGGGGTTCATAGATGGTATTGTCATTGTCCTCTACAAACAGGGGATCTATGTTTACAATGTTGTTGGTACCAACTAGGGCGTTGGCATTTCCGGTTGATCTATTAAAAATCAAGCTATTTTCAAAATTGACACCTGGATTATTGGCATCAGCTGTACCAGCTGAATTTGCAATAAATATTGAATTTTGTACGGTCGCATTTCCAGTTTCATCTCGGCTATTGAAAACTTCTGAATTCAAGAAGATATTGTTCTTTATGGTTACAGATTCGTGCAAACGCACGTTTAAATTTCCATAAAAGATGTTGTTCGTAATTATAGCATTGGTGAAGCTGGAACCTGAGGAAGCTGTATTTCCCAAGGTGTTGATGACATTGCCCCTTAGCATTAGATTGTCTACCCCACCATTGCTTATCACCATGGAGCTGCTAAAAAAGTTGTTTTCCAAAATGATGTTGGTCACAGGGGTTCCATTATTGATGAAAAAATCATCTGTGACCCTAAAGCCGGTTACTGTAACGTTGGAGGCATTGGCACTTAGGGTCAAATCCGTGATCAAGGTTTGTTTGTCTGGAGAATTATGTGAAAACCCGATCAAGATCAAAGGCTTGTCCACTTCAATATTACCATAGTTAGTTTCCGAAGGATGGACTTGAATGATGTCTCCTGAACTGGCATTGGATATAGCCGTTTGCAAATCACTGAACTGGGCGGAGCTTCCAACAGAATTATCTACTGTGATAATATTTTGAGCTTTAACAGCGGTAATGGCACCCAATACAATCAGTACTAAAGAAGTAATTTTTTTCATGTTCATTTGTTTTGATTAATTATTCAGATAAGATGCCTCTTGAAATAGAAGAGGAAATGAAGTTTTTGTTTGCGTTATTGTTTTCTGTTACGATTTCAGAAAATTCATCTTGATCAATGAACTTTCTTCCTTGTCCATTTTCGATATATTCATTTTTTGGATCTCCAAAATTGTCGAGCATTACTAAAGACTGCTCAAATTCTACAATACCTCCTTCAGAAATGGAACCCGAAATCGCGAAAGCCGTAAGTGTTTTGGTTCCTGAATTGATTCTTTCTTGCTCAACAACTAAAAAAATGCTGAACCTGTTCCCTTCGCCTGAGATAAAGGAACCACTTCCGTCTAATTGACTGAACTCCTCTTTAGTGGAAACATTAATTTGAACTCCGTTAAAATCAATGGTGTTGTCACTATTGTTTTGATTTAAAAAGGTGTAGCGCTGATCGGCAAATCTGGAACCAATGTTGTCTTGAGGAACATTACTGTTTGTAAGGATAAATTGCGATACATAAAATGTGCCTTCTAGATTGGGAGGATTGGCACCTTCATTTATAGTGAAGTTAAGATCATTGAGAGTTTGAACTACTTCTTCACTAAAAAGGTCTTCCAAGCTTGATTGTGATCCATTAAAAACATCTTTATCTTCCTTGGAACAGGAAGTAAAGTATACGATACTAATGATGAATAAATAATGTGTAATTTTTTTCATTTTCGTGAGGTTTATGTGTGCTACTTCAATTTTTCAGTTATACTTTGTACAATACCAACTATTTGTCTTGCTTCTTCAATTCCTATGGCTTCAATGGAAACTTTGTATTGGTAAGGTTTAATCTGTCCGTCAACATAGGTCTTCACAACTTTTTCCAAATGTTTGGTGTTCAACTCGGCAAAGACGTGTTTGCCTTTTACAGTTATGCCACAGTTTTTGGGGTTGATTTCTGCTAAGCTGAATTCTTGGGTTATTTCAACGCTCTTTTTCAGGTTGGAGAATACGGTTGTAATTTTTATGGTCCGAGTGTCATCATCAGTAAGTTCCAGAAAGTGATTAAAATTGTCTTCATCAATGGAAACTTGAGATAGTAATGGTTTAAGATCAGCAATGGCTTTGGGAACAGTAGAGGCTAAATAAGAGTTCTTGTCCATTCTGGATTCGTAGGAAGTTGCTAAAAACTTTAATGCTTCCACTCCTGTAATTGCATTCTCAATAGTGCTGAAAAAAATCTTTGTGTCATGGACGTAGTTTTGCAGTTCTCCATTTTCTTTGAATTGAATAAAATCCAAAGATTTTTTGGTGGTTAACTTTACAAAAAGACGATCCTTTTGCCCATCATAATCAATAGTATTGGGATTGATATCTGCAAAATTGAATGTATAGACTAGCTCCGTACTCTTATCGGGAGCTGTTTCCGTGCAGATCAATTGAGCATTGTTTTTGGTGATTCTTAGGTTTTGTGTAAGAGATTCTTTGCTGGTTGAAACTTCTTGAATTGCTTTATTCAGAAAATTCAAAGCATCTATCTCTTTAGAAAAATTGGTCTGGTTTTCATTGAATTTAGCCTGAGCCAATGGAATACTGGCTTTAAGCACATTGTATATATCCTTTCCATTGGAAACGGACTTGGCATAAATTCTTAACTGGTTTTGATAGTATTTTTGTTCATCATCTTCAACATAT
Source organism: Flagellimonas amphidinii (assembly GCF_013090115.1). Classification (GTDB taxonomy): domain Bacteria; phylum Bacteroidota; class Bacteroidia; order Flavobacteriales; family Flavobacteriaceae; genus Flagellimonas; species Flagellimonas amphidinii. The sequence goes on along the minus strand of NZ_JABFNN010000044.1, from coordinate 19,118 downwards.
TTGATGCCATTAATATCCCTTCTGGTTTCGGCAGAAATAACAAATTCGTCGCCAGAAATACGATACCCCACGGAATTTGGGTTTAAGGTGAACAGATTAAGTTCTCTTAGTTGACTTTCGGATTTGTTTTTGACATTAAAGGTCTGTTCAAGTGTTATTTTTCCTGCGACGTTATGGTCATAACTTAACTTTTGAACGATTTGTTTTTTAGGTAGTTCAACATCAGATATATGCTCTAAAAGCCACTTCATATGGTCGCCGTATCCATTGAGTGAAAGTCTACTTTCATCAAAGGCTACAGCTTTAGGAATGATTCCCTTTACGGTATTGGATAGTTGGTCTCCGTTATTGGAATCTGTTGCTAAAAAATGAATTTGGTCCGTGTATGAAATCTTATCACCTCCATTGGTTATAACCTGAATCAATTTTTGCTTACCTCTAACCAATAACTGTACTATAATCAGGTCTTTTTTTGTGATGGACCTTACCGTATTTTCATCTATGTCAGAAAAGCTGAATTTGTAGATAACTTCAGTCTCGTTGCCCTTGTGGTCAACCTCCACAATGATATATTGAAACATATTGCCATCCTGCTTTTTCAGGCTTTGTCTAAAATGGGCTTTGCTCCCTTCAACAGTTGACAACAATTCTTGGAAATCATCTATTTTCTGACCATTGACGCCAAAGGCCAGGAGCAAAAGTCCAATAAAAAGGATACTATTTTTTGACATGGGTGGAGGGTTGGAAAAGGCCGGAAATGGGATAATTCACACCCGGCCGCAACTATCTAAACTAACTCAACACTGCTTTAATAATAATTTGAAATTTAGAGGTCGAAATAGTAGTGAATTCCAGCCCCTCCATTGAAACCACCAATTGAGGCAAGCCCATCAAAGGAAATATTGGTGTAACCTAGCTCAACACTGAAAGCAAGGCCATCTACAAAATCGTTAAAGCTCCATTCTACTCCTCCACCAGCTCCAAAAGCCACTGCATTGGCGTTAAAACTTCCCAAAATTCCTAGGTCATATTTATAGGTCCAATACCCTACCTGTCCATATAAATATGGCTTCCATGTGGCAAAATCAATATCACCTTCTTCAAAGTTGTAGGAATACCTTCCTGTTAAAGAAAAACTGCTGGCACCGGAGAAGTTAAAACCATAGTTGGCAGACCCAACTACAACTTGCCCAGTATGGTTCTCTGTAAAATTATATTTGGCCGAAGCACCATAGTTTAAGGAAGTCCAAGCTATACCCACACCAAGTTTTCCAGATTCTGACATTTGTGCGTTTGCTGCAAAATTTCCTAAGAATAATAAGGCTGAAAGAACAATTAATTTTCTCATGGTATTTTTCATTTTCTCTGTGTTTGTTATTTATAGGTCAAACCTAGCTTCACAAAAACAGATTTCCTTACGGGTATCCATATTGCAAGTTTTATGAAACCTTATTTTGGATAAAATGCAGATAAAACCGATTATCGACTATACGGGTAAGATGTCTTTGACTTGACTTTTTAGATAATAGTATCATCGGGGTCAAGTGACCCCAATGTTTTTAGATATTAAATTATGGAGACTTTATATAAAGAAGAGCTTTGTTATTTTGGAAGTGTTACGCATTCCAGCTTTGTATTGGAATCCATATATTTTTCATGCAACACATCAAACTGTTTGCCCTTTACCTTGCCAACGGAAAAATCACCCTCAATTCTATCTATACTGAAAGTGGCTAGCTCTACCTTTCGTACCCGCCCTTTTTTACTAATAACTTCGTAAATTTTGAACTTATCTTTTTTTTGAACCCCATTTTCTTCACCAATGACCAACAATACTTCACCTCCTCCTTTGACTTCATAGATACTATCAATTTCGATAATAGTGGGGAAAGTTTCGAGAATGAAATTCCGCATTTTCTTGGTTAATGTGTTTAGTGCCGAACTGAATGCTTTTGTTTTGGTGTCACCACTGCATGTAACACAGATTGTGGGATTGTTAAAAGATTTAGAGGCAATTACAGTGCCTGTTTCAATATCATTGATGGTAATGTTAAAGACAAAACCGCAATCGTAGCTCCCATATTTACTTTTGCTATAGGATAGGGATGATAGATTTCCTACCACAATGGCCTGAGCTCCGTTTTGTTTTCCTTGTTCTACTACAAATCCTTCAATGAATTCAATATTTTTTTGAACGTCTATCTCTTTAAAGATAGCTGTTTGACTGTATTTACTTCTGTCTAGAATGGTAAATAAATCACTTTCAACAAACAATTGCTTTACCTTGTCAGTAATGCCCTCGGCCTCTGCGTAATTGTCAATTTCTGTTGCTTTGAACGGGACTAGCCCTATATATTTAAGTTGACTCGAAACTATTGAGGGAGCCATCATTAAAATGAATAGGCCAATGATTTTAATTTGTTTTATCATGTTAACATTTTTCTTGTTTAAGGATTAGAAGGAAATCATCCCTCCTGTATAGCTCTGTCAATTTCGCCCTGGTGCCTGGTGCGTTTAAATTCAGATTGCGCAATGGCTCCCATTTTCTTTCTTCGCTGTGCCTTGGAGGTTTTTTTCGGTTCGGGTTTTGTTGGTTTTTGAGTTGTTGGGGGTGGAGATTCTTGGTGTTTTACAGTTACGCCTCCGGTTGTTTCAGAAGTATCCACATTTTCAGTGTTTTCTGATGTTGAAGCTGCCTGGGTGTTATTGGTTTGCGGTGATTTTTTTGTTTTGGCCTCTATCTTTGCCTTTAACTGTACGGCAGAAGAATGGCAATTAGACTCAGTTTCAATAGATCCTAAAATTTCAAGTGCAGTCTTATTATTGTTTTTGGAAATTTCAGCTTTAGCTCTTACCAAGTTTTTTTCACAAGTTTTGTTAAGGTAGCCATCATAGGCTTCATCTAATTTTCTTTGGATTTTTTCGTAGCATTCGCCTCCTACTTCTTTGGGTACTGGATATAAAAGTGCTATAGCTTCGTTATACCTCTTTTGTTTGACCATAGTACTGGCTTCGTTATATAGTCTATCGCAATTGGAACGATAATACTCCAGAATTTTGGTTTTGGCATTTTGCAAAAATGTTTTGATGTCCTCACCTCTGGTTTTTATTTGTGAAATACTCTGGTTTATTGCTTCCTTTTTGGAATAACCATCTCCGGTGATTTCTTTACTATAAACACTGTATACGTTTCCTGTTCTGACCTCTTTTACAATAAGGTTGAGTTCTACATCAATTACGTGTACGTTTTGTAGCCCCTCTACCACTTTATGGTCATAAATTTCATACTTTGGATACAAAATGAATTTATCTGTAAAGCCTTCGCCAGCAATACCATAATTGCTGACCATTCGGAGCAATTTGGTTTTGAGCTTGGATAGTTGTCCATTGGTGAGTCCATCCATCTGTGCCGGAACAACTACTGAGATGTTCAGATTATCTTCTGCTTCACTGCTTTTGTGGGCATTGATTTTATGAAAAAATGTTAGTATCAATAGCCCGGATAGGAATATTTTAGTTTTCATAATAGTTGTTTATAAAATGGTGATGTAGATGGTTCCCCGGCTGTTATTAAATTTTACCGGGATATCTATTTTGTCAAAAAAACGATCTAGTTTTCTTTCGATTTTTCTGGCTGTCATGTTGGAACAGTTCTTAGGGTCGCGAACAGGGTACCTGTAATCTTCTACCATGAGTTTGGCGGCGGTAACGAAAGTGATTGCATAATAGTTCTTATAAGCAGTTTCTTCCAACCAATCTTCTATAACGTATTTTAGTTTTTCGCCTTTGGATGGAACATCGTCATCCATGGTAATTCCTGCGTCTTCAGATAGACTGAATTCCATTTTGACGGTCTTCCCTTTTTCCCTCATTTCTGCCCACTTTTCGTTCATTTTTCTTAGGAACTCATCTAGGAGAAGCTCATTATTGTCGTTTTCCTTTTTTAATGCCGAGCCTATCAACAGAATTTTGTCTGGAGTATAGAATAGATTGCCTTCAATAGGAACACTGGCCATTGAGTTTCCATTATCCGTAACGTTGGCTTCCAGAATAAGTGTGGCTCTATGATTTTCCTTTCCCCTAACCATAATTTTACTGATAATCACATCTATCTCCACAACAATATCTGCTGGAATGTTTCTAAAAATCCTGTTTTTAAATTCGGTTTGGGAGTCCTTTGTTACGGTTTCATCTCTTATAAGAGCCTTTAAAGTAGTCTCAAAATCCAAAGTGGTGTAGCCTCTATTGTCAAAAGCCTGTTTTACCTTTGAAATGGCAACGCGAATCTCAGGTTGTTCGTCCATAATGGTCCTTAAATCTTCTCCCTTTACGGTACGAGGCAGTACCATTATGCTTGGTTGCACAGTATTTACCTCATGGCAATCTTTTTGAGCATTTATTTGCAAAGTAGTTGCGAATGATACAATGCAGAATAAAAGGATTTTAATTGTTATTCGGGTGGGTTTCATAATCCAAATTTTTTAATCACTTGATGTTCTTCTAAATCTTTTCGTAATGCCAACATGTTAATGGTCATGTTCACTTTGGCCAATCTTCTACCTCCCCTGACTTTTGAGATGGATTCATGGGAATTGGTAATAAAAGTTCCCATACGTTTGGAATAAAAAGCGTTTAGATAAGTCTTATGCTTTTTGAAAGCTGCTTGTTCATTGATGCTTATTAGCGGTTTGTTGAATGGAGAATTGGAAATGCCCCTAAAGAACAGATTTTGAAAAGCCAGCTTCTTTGCATTGTAAATAGCTTCTTCTTGGTTTTCGCCACTATCTGTGCTGTTCACAGTAATAGATTCCAACTTATCGTTAGAAACATAATTCACTTGTGCAGAGTCAAAATCAGCATGTTTGTTACTACCGCACGCCATCAAAAACATAAATTGGAGTACAATCAGTTTTTTCATCCTATTTAGATTTACAGATTAATGTTTTCTGGGAGTTGAACTTGTCTAAAAGTTCTTTACCACCCTTTACAACCATGGCGGTGGATAATTCCTCTCCCTCTATAGCTTCAATTTTCACATCCGCCACCCATTTTTCACGCTGGGTTTGTTTGTTGCCAATGGTTACTGTGGACAATTCGTAAATACCTAGTTTATCATTCTTTTTTGCGCCATTGGCTTCACCGGTATTGAGTAAGATTTTCTTGGCGGCTCCACCTTTTTCTTCTTCGATGGAAACAATTGCGACCGATTTTGCGATAAATTTGTTCAAAAATTTTTCTAAATCTTTGGTCAAAGCTTTTAAAGCCGCTTGAAAAGCTTCAATTTTTGTTAAACCACCAATGGATTTGGTGTTTAGAGTTCCTACTTTGAAGGTTTTGGTTTCTAAGGTTTTTGAACTTTCCGTATCAAGAATGTCGACTGAGAAGCTGAATACTGCACGTTGAAGTGTTTGACCCGCAACTTTTGATTTTTGGAGAAGGTTTATGGCCTTTTTATATTCCAGTCCAATTAGTTTACCACCAATAATATATTGAGCTCCGGCAATTTTACCTTGATCTACAACTTTTGCATTTATGGAAGTGATTTGTTTTTGAATTTCTTGCTCTGTTAAAACAATACCTAAACTTTCTCTATCCAAGACTTCAAAGTTTCTTGAATTAACCAGGATTTCTTTAATTTTCTGAAAAATCAATTCAGCTTCGACATAGTCTTTCGTAGGATTGTAAGAAGTTATAGATTGAAGTCCGATTGTTGATTCTTGACCATAAATCCATGATGAGGCCAAGAGGATGACAAACAAGTACTTTTTCATTTTCATGTGTTTCATTTTTGGAGGGTTTTTAACTAAGTTTATTTTTTAATCGATATCATAAAAAGCATCTACATAATCGTATTTGAACTTTATTATGATTTCTTGTTCTTTATTTATAAATCCTTGTTGACCATCTACTTTTACAGGGGCCAATCCGTTTAAAAAAACGAAGGCATCTTCATATATTGGAGCTATAACCTCTTCACCTTTTCTATTTATATAACCCCATTTGCCATCTACTTTTACGGGAGCCAGATCTTCAGAAAAACCCCAGGTTTGTTCATATCGAGGTTCAACGATAACTTTACCGTTTTTTGCAATAAAACCCCACTTTCCATCTTTATTTACAGGAGCCAAACCTTCGGCAAAAGGAAGGGCGAAATCAAAATGGGGAGGAACCACCATGATGTTATCTTGATTGATAAAGCCTTCACGCCCGTTGACACCCACCGGAGCAAGTTTTTCGGAGAATAAGTAGGCACTGGTATATTTAAATGGAATAACGACCTCTCCTGATTTGTTGATGAACCCCCATTTATTTCCCTTTTTCACTGGTGCTAGCTTCTCGGTAAATGATATGGCCTCGTCATACGTTGCTTCTATGATCATATCAGCATCATGGTTTATAAATCCCCATTTACCATTGAGCTTTACAGCGGCCAGACTATCAGAAAAAGGTTGGGCATCTTCGTATACCATTGGGATTTTTATGTCATCAGCTTTGTCTATGAACCCCCACTTGCCATCTTTTTTTACTAGAGCTAAGCCTTCAGACATTTTCCAGGCCATTTCGTATTTAAAAGGGATGATTTTTTGGCCTTCCTTGTCAATAAAGCCCCAATTTTTGCCTTCTCGTGCCAGTGCAAGTGCTTCTACGCTGTTAGTGATGGAAAAATAGAAGTACCCCCCTATAAGTACCAGCATAACACTTAATAGTATGAGAATAGGAACCCTTTTTTTTCTTTTCCTTTTAGATTTCATTTTAGTAGCTATTGGTTGGTTTAATAGTGTGGTTTGATTTTAGCTGGAAAGTCCTAGACATATTCTCTAGATAGGAAAATCCATTAGTGCTATTACTTCTGATTAGCGTTTCTGTACTGCCAAAAGAGTTTAAAGGAGCATCAAATTCTTTGGTAAATGGAATTTGGAAATCATAACCTTTAATATTTATGACTATGAATCCAGAACCGATATATTTTGTATTGTTTTCACCCCAAAAGAAATTTCCTAAATCTTGAAGCAGATTCAAATTGTTTGATTCAACATTAAGAGGTATTTTGACTGTTTTATGACTTGGAGCATCAATGATAGTATCAAGAATACCATGCAGAACAGCTTTGTCCGTTTGTTTGGACTTCAATGAAAGTTCAATATGCTTAATTTTAAAATCGAAAGGTTGCTTATTATAGATTTGAACCTTAAGCCGAAAGCTTGATTTTGTGGGGTTGCCCCACGTAAATGGATTGATTTTCTCCACCTCCATTTGGCTTAACACCAAATCATGACTTAAAATGTTGTCCGCAATGAAACTTTTGGCGTTGTATGGAATTTTCATTTCAAACCCCTTTCTTATTTTTTTTAGGGGATGCACAGCAAATGCTTCGCCTACGAAAATGAAATTAGAAGTGTCTTGAGATAAAATTTGTTCGTGTTTTTTCTGCAATTGGGAAAGGTCAAGATTGCAGAAAAAGGGAAGCGCAATGGTATCTTTTGCATTTACCTGTTGGGGAGCGGTAAGTTTTCCGCTCCCAACCTTCTCTTTGTCATATGTAATGTAGAAGGAAAGTTCTTTTAGTTGGTATTTATAGCCAGATGGATTATAGACATTAGCGTCAACCGTAAAAAGGAAATCGGAATTGTCCACCCCTTTAAATTCCAAGCTACTGTTAGAGATGAAAATAGGTTCGGCAACACTACAGGAGTAGCCAAAAAGAGCGCATATGAAAATGAAGAGCATAGACTTTTTCATATGCTATCTTTTTTATTCAGTGAAATAAAAATCAGCAAATACATAATAACACTTAGAACCAGTATGGCTAGCGCATTGGCGGTCAAATTGTTAAAAGCTTTTCCGATTAGGATGCCCTTATCAATAAGACTGTCGTCATAAAGCCCTAGTTGATCAAGGGCACTTGCAGCTTCACACTTGCAGTCATTTTTATGGTATCCATCTGGATTGAATTCGGGTATCAGAACACTTTTAACCTCCATGGATTCAGAATCAAAATAGTTGTCCTGTAATCTGGAAAAACCTTCTGTTCCCCATCTTCCCAAAGTAAAGAAGCTTAAAATTTCAATAAGACGAGTATCCAATTTTGTCATTACCCCGGCTAGCATAATTTGGGGCATAAGCGTTATGGGTACCACGGTCATGACCTTTTCGGTAGTACTGAAATAGGAAGACAAAAACAATCCAATTAAAGTGGCCGAGCAGGAAACCATGAAAAGGAAACCAACACTTTCCCAAAAAGGCCTTAAATAGGTTTCTGGAAATTCCGATATGGCATTCACCTTAAAATTGAGGTGAATAATGACTACAAAAACTAAAATCTGTATTAATGCAATCAGCGACAGTATGAGCAATTTTGAAATGATGTACGTGTTAATATTTAAATTGTACATTCGTTCCCTTTTATAAATGGGAAGTTCGCTTACAATTTCCTTGGCTGAGTTGCTTACACCAAACCATATGGCCGAAATAGCGGTTAAAAAAATAACCCCTATTCGAAACTCGCTAAAAACAAGACTGACCAAACCACCTATGATTATGGGTTGCAGTAGCAACAACAACAAATTGCTATAATCGTTAAGCTTGATGTTCAAGTATCTTTTTGCTAACCAGTACAATTGTTGAAAACTGGAATCCGGTCTGCTTTTATTCCATTTTGGATTCAAGTCCAACAAATGAGAACCTTCCTTGGGAGGGAGATAGTTTTTTTTGACCTCTTCAAGGTCACTCATTTTACTGTACACTTCAATAATACTGTCTACATTAAAATGTTCAGTGATTTTATTGGGAAGTCCTTTGTAGACCAAATGCCCTTTTACACCCAAAAAGACTACTTCATCTACGTAATTAAGGTCCTCAGGCTTGTGTGTTACCATGATAATGGAGGTACCTTCTTTGGCCAAATCCCTTAAACTTTTAAGAAAACTATCAATGGTTTCCGGATCCAAAGGAGAAGTGGGTTCATCCAAAAACAGTATGGAAGGTTCCGTTAACAGCTCAACGGCAATTGAGATTCTTTTTCTTTGACCACCTGATAATTCCTTTACTTTTTTATACTTGATGTCTTTTTGGCCTTTTTGATTGCCTTGATCATGTTGGTCCAGTTTCAGGCTTTTCAAGACTTTATTGATACGATGGTCAATTTCTTCATTTGAAGTTCCATCGGGTAATCGAAGCTTAGCGGCATAAAAAAGTGTTTTATAGACACTCAGTTCCCTATGGATAATATCATCTTGGGGAACATATCCGATACTTTTTTTGACTTGATCATAGTGATCAATTAGCGATAAGCCATTAATGTAAACTTCACCAGAAGTTGCTGGATTGTCGCCGTTCAAACATTTGAGCAAAGTAGATTTTCCACAACCTGAAGGCCCCATCAGGGCTACAAAACTTTTAGGTTTTATTTCCAGGGACATGGGTTGTAGACCAATCTTATTTTTTGGATATTTTTTGGTTATCCCAATGGCCTGAATGGATAGGTCTTGTGCTTTCATAGTGGTTCAGTTGGAAATGTAGCTCTCCAAACACCTTCTTCTATCACTTGAAAAAGGGTGTGTGGAATTCAGTTTTACAAGAATGGAACGTCGCTCGTTCTTTTCCAGTTTTTTAAAAAAATCAGCAAAATGGCTTACGTCGTAACCGGCTTTTTTGGCTAGTTCAAAACCATACTTATCAGCTTCATACTCATTTATCTGATCAAAAGGAGCGGAGAATTTGTTGTTAAGGTCTATCGCAATCTTTGTAAATTCATCTATCCCGGTTTTTCCAAAAAATGTTGAGGTCGCCATGATTTTTTTTATTTTCCTTTCTAGGTGAAGTTTTTCATGGTGTCCGATTTCATGGCCTAGGATAAAAGCAAGTTCATCCATGGAATCAATGTAGGACAATAGCCCTGTTGTAAGGTATATATGCCCCCCGATCATGGTAAAGGCATTGATGTCTGAGGATGATAGTACATGAAGCTTGAACTTTGTGGAGCTGTTGGCATGTCTTATCAAATTGGAAAAGGTGTGCTGAATGTTTCTTTTGTTCGGATACTCTTTAAGCAGTTTATTTTTTTTGAGAATCTGTTCGTAATTGGCTTCTCCAATCTGTTTTTTTTGTGCTCTGGAGAGCGAGAACATGTTGTCCAATGATTTGTTCTCAAGCTTTTTAATATAGTAGGAGGGGCCATCTAGCAGGTGTCCGCAATCCATACCATTTTCACTGAATTCTAAACGGGTCTCTTCTGTATAAGGTTGTTCAGATTGTCCATGCAGCCAAGGTGTACTGATTACAATAAGAGATAATAGCCTAAGGTATTTTTTAATAGTGTTCACTTTAGTGGTTGGTTTGGTTCTTACGAGGTATTTTTTGGTAAAAACAATTGACCATTGATTTCATCAAATAACCTCACTAACAAACCTAGTGTCCATGGCTAAGTTCCCCTTACGGGAATCCGTAATCCGAAAAAGATAATGTGGATAATCGGCTAAGCGCTTAAAAAACCGTTCATCGGTATGGGATTTGTCAGATTAATCCCAAATCCTTGGCATTGGCTACCAATTGAATGGTGTTCTTTGCCCTTAGTTCGTCCTTTAGTCGGTTCAACCTTTTTTCAATTGAGCTTAAGCTACACGGAGAGATGTGGTTTTGGCTAAAGGACCGAGCAATTTCATCTTGGGTAAACCCGTTGGACAAATGAGACAGTAGTTTTATATCGTAGTCCTCAACCTCAAAAACTTCTTTTTGTTGTAACACATTGGCAATCTGGGGGGAAAGGTAGGTGTTTCCGTTGTACACATTTTTAACGGCTTTCATTAGATTCTTCAACCCACTTCTTCCTTTGACCACATAACCGGAAATGGATTGATTTTCAAAAAGCTTTCTTACTGCTGTGGGTTTTTCTTCTACCGAGCAGACTATTATTGGGGTATTGAAGCCCAAGGTTCTTATTTTTTTTATTAATTGCTTTCCACTTGCAATTTTGTCTTCCCTATAATCTTGATTGAATGACAGATCGGTGATAAGAAGGTCAAAGGGATTTTGCTCATGCACGGATTTCATGAATTTTAAGTAGGCATCGCTGCAATAATGGGACAGCACTACCTCCTCCACATTCAACTCACTTTTTAGCATAACAGCAATACCATAACCTATGCTGTCCAAATCTTCAATGACCAAAACTCTCTTGAACATTTATACCCTGGATTTATGGGGAATGGTAACCCTAATTTCGGCTCCGTTTCCCTGTTTTGGGATAAAAGTAAAAGTACCACCACAACTTTGAATACGGTTTTCCACATTGTGCAATCCCATACCATAATTGATTTTAGTTGGAAAGCCAATACCATTGTCTTTGTAATCGATTTGGATGTTTTTTGTGTCAGATGAGAATCGCAAACTGATCAAACTAGCTTGACTATGTTTTTTCATATTGACCAAAAGCTCCTTTATAGTTCTGTGCAAGGCTACACACTTTGGTTCACTCAGGTCCTCCCAGCCAATGTCACCCAGCCCTTTGGTTACGATACTAACGCCGTTACTATGAAAAGACCGGATAAGCGTTTCCAATTCTTCTAAAAAATGTTCGTGGGTTTTTACCGGACTGTTTTCGTGTGAGATGTCACGAGTTTTGGAATAAATGGTTTCAAGGTGGTCAAGAAATTCAGTGTCCTTAACTTGCTCTTTGTTTTCCACTTTAGCCATTAAGCTGAAAATATCGTTGGCCAAACCATCATGCAGGCGTTGGCTTATACGTTTCTCCGTGTTATAGACCTCCTTTAATTTTTCTTTTCTGTGGCGTTGCTTCAATAGAAAAAACAACGAAACACCTCCCATTAATAATAAGGCACTTGTGGAGAGGAAAAGTATTTTTTGAGTTTCTTCTTGGGCCAACTGCGCTTCTTGTTTAGCCGTTTCAGTCTCTAGCGCCAATAAACGGGATTTTTCTTCTTCATCTTGATATTTTAAATAGGCAAATTGGTTTTTAACCTTCAATTCCTGTTGATGTAGACTATCCTGTAAAAAGATATATCGGTTTTTATAGACAATATTATCTGGTTTTAACCGGAATAAAATTTGAAGTGCCTCTATTTCCGCTTTGGATATATGGTTTTTTTTAGCAATGTATAGTAAAGAATCTAAATATTTTATTGACTTTTCTGGGGCAATATTTTCGTAGTATTCAGCCAAACTTCTATAGCTTGAAAGTAGCCCCCATTGGTCATTTTCAGCTTTTCTAATTTTTAATGCTATTGCGTAGTCTTCTATAATGTTGCTGTTGTCTAATCTCCATTGTGCCTCTGCTTTATTGTGTACTAATCTGGCATATTCTATGTTACTATATTCGTTGGGAAGGTTTTTAATTATACTATCAATTAGTTCAATGGCCTTTGGATAGTTTTGATTGTCTGAGTATAGAACCGCCAAATTGTTAACATATTTGATTTTGTCAACAAGTTTTTCTTCAAAGCGTATCGCTTTTTTATAGTTGTTTTTGGCATTTTCAAAATCATCTAAACTGGCATAGTTGTTTCCTAGTTCGTTCCAGCACCAGATTTGGTAGGTTTTATCCTTTTCGTTATTAAAAAAAGTTAATGCCTCCGTAATGGATTCCTTGGAACCGTAAAAATCGTTTTGACGGTACTGTATTTTTCCAATCTCAAAGAGTTTTATGCCAACTTGATTGCTATCTGCCAATTTTAAATAACTGTTCTTGGACTTTTGGTAGTAATAAAAGGCACTATCCAATTGTTGGAGTTCTCTAAAGTCATAAGCCAGATTCGATTCTCCTTTAGCTTGATAATTAAGATGATTGCTTTTAACTGCAGAGGTTAACAATAAGCGGTCATATTTTAAGAGGGAATCCAAATTATTTCCGGTACTGAACAAATCGCTTTTTTTCCAAATGGCTTTAAGCAAAGTGGTATCTACCTTTTTGTATCTGTATGAAGCGATGATTTTTAATAATTCATCGTGGTTCTGAACCGTATCGATTGAATGGTGCGGGAATTTGAAACCGGTATTGGTTTTAAGTTGTGTTTTTTTTGTTTGGCAGGTATACTGGCTTGCCAAGGTAAAAAGGACAAAAGCGGCTAAGAGGTTTTTAATCGGCATTATTGGTTATTAGGTAAAAGTGTACTATACTTTAAATGTTTGTTGCTAATCGCGTAACACCTAACTTTATAAAAACCATAGAAAACATAAGTTGAAGTTTGGGAATGGTCTGGGGAAGGAAAGCAAATTACTGTGATTTCAGGTTTCTAAATAACCTATTTTTAATAAACAAAGCAGGCGGATACATAATATTATGTATCCGCTTGCTCTTAGTTTCTACCATCCTTCGGACTAGACGTAGAGCCCTCACCCGGGGAGTAGATGGCTAGCTTCTCTTGTTCTGCAACGCTATCCGCTTCACAGGAGACTAGGCCTAACATAAGGAAAACGCCAAAACAGTAATAATTTTAGAAACCATATGATAATAATTTACAAGTTTAAGTTTCTAAATAACTCTTTTTTTCTGAATAAAACAAAGGATACCCATTAGTAGGTATCCTTCTTTTTACTTAATCCCTACCTGATTTGGGACTGGTCGTCGTTCCAGTTCCAGAAGCTACTGTTACAAGCTCCTCTTGTTCTGCAATATCTTCTTTACTGCAAGAAATTGAACAAAGGGATACGGCGAAAATTAGTGTTAAAATAAAAGTTCTCATAATAAATTGTTTTAGAATTACAAGAGCTAATTACGCTGTGTTTCAGTGACTTATATTGACATGTCGCGACATGTTTCGACACGAAAATTACTGTTCGACGAAAAATGGCCGGGCATTTTTTTTACATTTAGGGCATGGTATTTACTAAACTTACAGAGGAACACTTGCCTAGCTTTATTTATCTGATTGATACCATCAAGGATGAGAGGTATGATTTTAATTATAAAGTTATATCGGATGTTGAGGGAAAAAACAAAGAAATGGTTGTGCCTAGATCCATAGAAAGGGCTTTCGAATTCAGGGAGCAATTAAAAAATGGATGGTCAGGGAAGAGGCCTAGTTGTCCGAGTAAGAAAACATTGAATGTATTGACTGCTTTTGTTGAAGATAGTTCGGATTTGTCCTTTTTGGATTTTGCGATTACTTACAAAAAAGAAATAGAGGAGCATTACATAAATAACAAACTTGACAAGCAATTGATCAATCTTCTTTTTGGTAAGAAGCAAAGTGCAGTATCAAAGAGAATTGCAGAAATGGAAGATAAGAAAGAGGCTATCACAGACGTCTTGGAGGATTTTAGTTTGGAGGATTTTAAAAAAGTTTTGGGCCCCAAAGCCAGAGAACAATTGAAATTACTTTTTGAAGAATGGAAAAGTGAGGAATTGGAACCATTTTTTGAGAATTTGATTCAAAAGCAATTGAAAAGTTGGGAGGACAAGTTAACTACATCTAAAAAGCTGTATGGTCGCTTAGGGGCATTCAGTCTTTTACTTCTGCCCAAGGACAACGGATTCCTTTTTGAAGAAGATCTGTTTGCCGCTGTACAAGATTACCAAATGACCTTGGTAGATGGAGAGGAGGTTGGTGAATCTATATTGGAGACCATTTCTGAATTTAGCGGCTAGCTAATTTACTGACTTAACAAAGTTCGTAGCTTTTTTGGGTCGTCGGTAATTATGGCATCTATTTCTTTGTTTATTAAACGTTGCATTGAGCTTCTGTAATTCACGTTCCAAGCGTAGACCTGTCCATATTTCTCACGTAATTTTTTAATTTGGGAGCTAAATAACAAGAGACTGCGATATTCTACTCCTATAGCATCCACATTTGGTAGTGTTGCAATGGAAGAAGGCCAAAGGGTGAACACACCTACGGTCAGTTCAGGAAATCGCTCTTTTAATTCCTCACAAAAGGGTTTGTTGAACGAAAATACCAATACCTGCTTCTCCATATTTTTTTCTTTAATGGTATGGGCAAGCTTTTCGAGGAGGTTACCATAGTTTTTACCTGTCTTTACTTCAATTAGTAATTGGGTTTTACGGTCAGCGATTAATGTCAACACATCATTTAAGGTTGGGATACTTTCTTTGGTTTGACTATGGTTCAAGTTTATTTTTTGCAATTCTTCCAAATACATATCGCTTATGGCTCCCTTCCCATTTGTGGTTCTGCTTATGCTCTTATCGTGCATGAGTACCAAATGACCATCTTTTGTCATGCGAACATCTATTTCAATCATATCGACACCCAATTGCAAAGCATTTTTTACAGCTTCCAACGAATTCTCTGGGGCTAATTTGGCTCCTGCGCGATGTGCCACAATTTTTGGTGTTTTTTTCATGTTATCGATAGTTTCAAAAGTGATATTAAACTCGCCCAAATTATTCTGCCATTCCTTGTCATTTACTTGAACCTCTAAAACATCTCCATTTTTCACGGTAAAATCCAGATAAGATTCGTTTTTACCGTATTGAATAAGGTCATTTTCCGGAAAACTAATCCAATTTCCTTTGTTTTTTTTAAATGAAAGAGATCCATGGTTAAGCGTTTCCATTTCTTGTTTGTTCCATGTGTTGCCCAAACTCATTCCTAAAAAACCAGATTTTGTGCCGGCAGGTGATACAAAACCAACAAAAGACCCCAGTTTTACCCTTCCATTGGCATTAATTCTAATCTTTTTTTTGGATTCAGAACCCAGTCCTTGGATCACAAATTTGTTTTTAGCTCCCTGGTGGTGTTGTATATGGCCAGTTTCAAAGGTTACATTAAACCCATATTCGTTCTGCCAATGAGATTCATTTTGAAATCTTTTAAGCAGTTTTAGGGAAACGGGGGTTGACAAGATCAGAACGAGTCCAATTGGGATTAGAAATAAGGGTTTCTTAACTTTTGGAGCTTCACTGTTTTTGTAATAGTCACGTAATGATGGGTGGATAAACTCGTAACCAGACCCTACGGGTCTAACAAAACCAATTCCTGAAAGTTTGAGTAAAAACGATCGGATAAACAAGGGGAAGTCTTCTTCAAGTGCTAAAATTAGTCTTAGCAGCCAATGACAAATGGCATCCAATCCTCCAAACCAAGCAAAGGCAAGGAGTCCAAAGCCAGAAGCGGTTTTTAAGGCTTTGAAGACCGATGTAACCTCCATTTCCGTTAACCCAATATAGCTTCCTAAAAGCGCTCCGGTTACCAAACTCGAGATGAACCCCGATTTTAAGGCATTCATAAAGGATTTTGTTACTGGGCTTCGTCTGGTGAGTTCCAGTTTTTCGTTCCGATCTAGGATAACTTTATTTCCCTGTAAAAAACCAAATAACCCAAAGAAAAGATACCCTAAAAAGAATCCGGCCAATCCCGCAAATAAGTATTTATCCTGAAAATAAAGTTCTTGATTGAGCCATGCATTGACCGATGATACATCATCTGTAAGAAAATTAAAAATGTAGAATAGGGGAACTACAATTATAGCTAGTAAAAGACCTCCTGCAAACCCTGAAATAAAATAGTTTTTTAGGCTTCCAATGATTCGTTCAACTGGACGTATGTCAAAACTGTTCTGCTGCCAGGTGCTTCGAATACCAAAAAAAATGGAGAGTAGAATTCCTACCAATATGCCCACTAGGGCCTCTGTGGTTGAAAACATACCATTCATTAGCATTTCCCCTCCATATTTGAATGA
Source organism: Flagellimonas amphidinii (assembly GCF_013090115.1). Classification (GTDB taxonomy): domain Bacteria; phylum Bacteroidota; class Bacteroidia; order Flavobacteriales; family Flavobacteriaceae; genus Flagellimonas; species Flagellimonas amphidinii. The sequence continues at coordinate 2,462 of NZ_JABFNN010000044.1, read as the reverse complement.
CCTTGGCGTTGTGAATCCATAATAAAGCCCAAGTATGGATATCAAAGGAATAGTTCTTTTTATAATACTTGCAGTTGGGGGTACAAGTTTGTGGTCCTTTGTTCTAAAAAGAGATTCTTCTAGAGAATAGGAGGCGTTGAAGTATAGTTTAATAAGATCTATGGAGGCGGTTATGGAACCACCAATTATAGCAGCATCCCAAAAGTCAAAAGGACCGGCAAGAAATAACCCTGCAGCTGCTGAGACTAAGGTTGTTCCCAAAAGTCTTGATAATAAGTAATATGTGATGACCGACCATCTAAAATCAAGATAAGAAGGTTGTAGTTCTTCAGTAAAAAAGAGACCGGAGTTCAAGGCTATTTTTCTTAACCAGATTTTTATTTTTTTCTTTTTAAGGTTGGATATAAACTTAACATCGGTCAACATTTTCAATTCGTACCATTTCCATATTTGATTGAAAAATTGCTCGTGGGAAAGATGCCCAGAACCCAAATTATCTTTGATAAAACTTGAATCCATTCCAACGAGCAGGTTTAAGAATAAAGGATAACGACAGAGAAACTTAAACTTAGGGTTTGATTGAAAAATTTCAAGTTTTTGATGGCATTCTCTTTTTTTTAATACAGTTTCAACCTGCATTGGTTTTAAAATCCTTAATTCCAACAAATTAAATGGAAGTTTCCAAGATTTATTTGTTTTGCTGTATTCCGAGGATAACTTCTCAAAGGTTTCAGTCTTCATTACAACTGCTAAAGAAGTTTTGGTAACAACGTTCATTAATTTATCAAAAAGGGGAAGTATGTTATCCTCTTTAACTCGATCTAATCCATCATATATTGGAAATATAAGTCCTCTCCGTAATCCTTTTTCAAGAATTCTTCTATCTATATGGTAAATTTTGGAGGCTTTCTTTATGGTCCATTGTTCCAATGATTTTTGACCTGCCCAATCAGATAAGGAAATCAAAATAGGAATGAAGTCTGGGTCAGACTCAATACGTTTTCTGATGTAGTCAAAAACAGCATAGGTTTTGCCTACTCCAGACTCACCATAAATGATAAAACTATTTTTGGGTTTGAACTGTGACCGAGACAGCAGTTTATATAATGTCTGGTTGAATGTTTTGGTAGAACCGAGGTCTGAGTGTGAACGCCAATTGAGAGTTTCAATGTACTCTAAGTTGTTGTTTTTGGAAATTTGTAAATTCCTATTGCTCCTTACGAGTGCCTGGTTTCTAAGAGAATCAGATAAAAATTTCTTTTCGTTGTCTGACAAAAGAAAGTTTTCAAAACTGGTCTTTGCTTTTTTGTTGAAGTACTTTTTCTTTAAAAAACCAACCAAAAGTACGCTCAGGAGCCATAATATAAGGGAGAAAAAACCTTCCTTTAATAATAGGTATTTGACAAAAAGTAATACCAAAGCAATTATTATAAAGGTTAGATTTTTTTTCAATTTCATGTCCTTATAGAGTCCTAAGAAGGTACCTTTTTGTGTTATGTGGTGAATGCAATTTCAATCATTTAAAATTGATATACAAGTAATTACGGGAAGCCGTAAAAGAATTTTTGAGGTTACGATTAGGTTTGTTCAAATCGTTAAAAAATCAACCAAATGAAGTACCTTTCTTTACTAACCGTTTTATTATTTCTACAATCCTGTGGCTCCGAAAATTTAAGTAACTCCAAAGCAGAAAGGATTTTAAATCATTGTTTGGAAAAAGAACCTGAGCAAAGAACCGCTAATTTTCGGATTGGAAAAGCCACTTTTAGGCAACAGGAACAAGACCAAGAGTTGTTGGAAAAATATCTGAAGTTAAGAGAAGATGGATATCTTGAAATGGAGTTACTTAAGGAAATTGAAAAGGGATGGAGAAAAGGAACAAAAGAATATAAGGTGAGTTTAGCCGACGATGCATTGGAGTTTATGGATCAGATACCAGAAACAGGACATATTGCAATTGCCAAGGCATTTAAATATGAAGTGGATGAGGTTCTGGAAGTTCAGGAAATACCCTCAAAGAATTCTGCTAGGGTTAAAGTGAGATACAAGGCAGCCGACATTACTCCATTTTCGATTTTTTCCTTAAAAGATCCCAAAGAGTTCTTTATTACTGACTTGACCATGAAAAAGACCTCCAACGGGTGGAAATATTGTGATGATTTTGATTGATGTGCCTAAATTTCAGCGGAGTTTTGATTAACTTTTATAATTAGCAGCTCCTAAGCTACATTCAAAACTCAACCTCTTAATGCAGAATCATTTATGAGGTATAAACTCTCGAACCTAAATTTTAAGTAGCCGAGTTTATTGAGGTTTCGGGGCTTCACATTTTTGTGCTCACCGAATAGGTGACTTTCTATTTATGCAAAGCTAAATTTTGTAATTGTATGGAGCAAAATGGACTAAAAAACTCTATGCGTTAAGTATTTTGGAAATTTTATCCATAATAATAGGGATGCGTT
>NZ_JABFNN010000043.1 GCF_013090115.1 Flagellimonas amphidinii | reverse complement strand
ACGCCCGATGTCGGTGGAACCTGGTCACCGGCACTCGCCGGCGCGGGAACATATACCTATACCGTGGCAGCAACGGCACCATGTGCAACCGATGCAACGGCCACCGTCACCGTGACAGAACAAGCACAGCCCGATGCAGGGACAAACGGGGCACTCTCCATTTGTACAGGAGGAGGTGCCAATACCGACCTCTTCGCACTACTGGGGGGAACGCCAGATGCGACAGGGACATGGAACGATGACGATGGCTCAGGGGTCGTGCTCACAGTCCCTACCGATGTTGATCTCTCAGGACTTGCAACAGGATCATATGGCTTTACATACACCGTGGCCGCTACGGCTCCTTGTACAACCAATGCAACGGCAACGGTTACCATAACCATCACCAATCAGCTCAATGCAGGGGTCGATGCTACAGTCGATATTTGTGAGGGAAGTGGTACCAATACAGACCTCTTCGCAGCTCTTGGCGCTACAGCCGATGCCGGGGGAACATGGAACGATGACGATGGCTCAGGGGTCGTGCTCACAGTCCCTACCGATGTTGATCTCTCAGGACTTACAACAGGATCCTATGACTTTACATATTCACACGCTGCAGCGGCTGGATGCCCAGCA
>NZ_JABFNN010000042.1 GCF_013090115.1 Flagellimonas amphidinii | reverse complement strand
AAATGGCGGACCAACCAGTACATCAGAACACTTCAGATGAGATAGATTTGGGACAATTGTTCCAATTGATTGGAAGAGGGTTTCAAAAATTTTTCACTTTCATTGGCAACATTTTCAAAGGGTTTTTCCATATTTTGATTTTGCTGCTGCTTTTTATCCAAAAGAATTTTATTGTATTGGCGATTGCTATAGTTGTTGGGGGTGTTTCGGGATATTTTTTGGACAATTATTTGCCAGAAAAATATGTTTCCAAAATGGTGGTCGAGCCTAATTTCAATAGTGTGCAGCAGTTGTACAACAATATTGATTTTTATAATGACTTGGCGGAGGCTGAAGATTCAACAGCCTTGGCAACGGCCTTGAACATAACAGAACATGAGGCGGCAAGCATCAAAGAGATTTTTGCGGATTCGTATTCTGACGAAAACCAGAAAATCAAACTTTTTGATGATTTTATCAGTGAGTTGGACACTACGACCATAAAAACCATTGATTTTGAAAACTATCTCAAAAATTTCAATTCTTTGGATGCCAGGTTCCATCAAATCTCAGTGGTCAGCACGGATAATCGAGTAGCAAAGAAAACACAGCCCGCAATAATCAATTCCATTTCGGTCAATGATTATTTCAAGCTCCAAAAGGCGATCAATGATAAGAACCTTTTGCTTCAAGACTCTATTTATAAAATACAGTTGACCGAGATAGATTCCTTACAAAAGCTATATCAGACTGTTTTGGTAAAAGAGGCGGATAAGCCCATGCAGGGCACGAATATCAATTTGGCCGAGAACGGGGAATCACAGAACAAGGAATTGGCATTGGTACAGGAGCGGGACCTTTTAAAGGAAAAGATGGTGGAACTGAACCGAGAGCGAGCCAATAAATCTGAAATTTTGAATATTATCAGTGACTTCCCAACACG
>NZ_JABFNN010000041.1 GCF_013090115.1 Flagellimonas amphidinii | reverse complement strand
CCAAGAGCTGCGAACAGCTGTGCATCGGTAAGGGTGTCCCCCGTACAGATGGTGAGCGTTCCGTTTGTCCCCGCATCTGGTTGATTTACTATTATGACGGTCACAGTTGCAGAATCCGCAGGGCAAGGTGAAGGAGCTGTTGGTGTTATGGTATAATTGAAAATATAAGTTCCGGAGGCCGCACCAGAAAAATTCATGGCTGCCGCGGTTGCATCGGCTATAGGGGCATTAGCACCGCCGCCGAGGAGGTTGTTCACATCGGTCCATGTACCGCCCGTGTCGGGTGATCCCGAAAGTTCTCCAAAGAGGTCTATTGTGGTTGTATCTCCTTGGCATATGGAAATAGTATTACTGGTTCCTGCATTTGGAGAGGTATATACTTCTATTGTTTGCTGAACATCTATAAAGTTTCCAGAAGTATCTGTTATTCTATAGGTTCGGGTAATGGTTTCTGGATTGGTTAAGCCATCTGAAACATCGCTTATGTGTGTGACAGAATCCACGGCGCAATTGTCTGCCTCATCATCAACAACCAAAGGGTCTGGAGCAGGAGCTGTATCACATACTACTAAAGGGTCTGGATTTGAGGCTGTAGGATCTTCAATGTCCCCAAAACCTACTGTAAATACGTTTTGATGTGCAAAATCCACCCCATCAAAATAAACATTGCCAAAAGCATCAATACTTGTTGCTTGTAGCAAGGTGATGGGACCGGTTGTGAAATCCCCATCATTATCAGTGTCAATCATCAGATGGAGTGCACAATCACCATTGTTGATTATGGTTGATCCTGTGAGATTGATTCGGACACTAACACCGCCTATTGGAGTCAACCCTGGGGAGTTGTCCATTTGAACCCTCCATTCCCTTTCTATTCTTGATGTAATTTGTGGTAGTGCCGGGGGCAACTCAGTTGTTACTTCGGTGATTGGCTGTCTATCACTAGCCCACATAAGATAGTTATGTAAGTAAGAAAATACAGAAGTGCCATTATCAACTTCTGTTCTACTGGTATCTAGGTTATCTTGAATGAAATCCGTATTTGTGGACATGGTGACAATGGCCTCGGGGTTTTCACTCTTAGAGATACGTTGATGTAAATTGAAACGTAGTTTGAGATCACCAGTAGTTCCAGGCAATCCAGCATCAAAATCTTCATACCTATCAGCCCCAATCCCTGCAATATCATATATGTATGTAGATTCAGCAGTCCATATTACAGTTCCATCTGCAGCTACATAATTATAGTTGGTATTTCCATCTTCACTACCCAAGGTAGGACCATTGGATAAGGTAATACCATATTTAATAGCAAGATAACTTTCTGCCACTTGTACTGCTGTAGGAGGAATAGCACCATCAAGAAGCATAACTTCAGAAATATCCCCTGTAAGGTTACGAGCGGAGTCATTACTGTTAAAATGTTTTCCTAAACGATTAAAGAAGAAAAGTGAATTGTCTGCCAAAGGATGATTACGCGTGGTGCTGATATCCTGAACCCCATTTACATGGGTTAAAAAAGTTTCTTGATCTGCGCCTGCGGTTCTTTGAAAGAGACCGATGGTTGGTTTTCTTAATAAATTGATGCCACCACCCTGAAAGTAACCAGTACCTCCATCACCTGACCAAGTTCTACCTATGGAAAATCGATCTCCAGCTGATACGCCCAGTGATAGGTTTGTTGTAATATCGTCAGGATTGAAACTTAAATGGTGTGTGTCTACATCCCCCCCAAAAAGGAGGCGTTGGGTTTCTGCGGTGGTTCCTGCACCAGCTGCCCTAAAAACCACAATTACGGTTACGTCGTTTCGGGAATCTGAGTCGAAATGAAGTGCCTGTCCGTTTCCACTTCCATCGAACCTAACCACAGGATTGAAATTCATTTCATTTCTTTCCAAGATGGGCTGTCCCGGAATAGATCCTGTTGGTGAAAGAAACAAGGGGAAAACACTGTTTGGAAAAGGGTAATCAAATCCAGCTGGAGGAGGTAAAGGATAATCAGCTGGCGCAGGATGGGATAGCGCATCTTGTGGGGTGAAATCTATAAAATCATACCAGGTGGTGACCGTAGTACCATCAGCAGGGGCATAAGGTGTAAAAAGGTGAATACTGCCCGGGCTTGGCAAGGGGGCAGAATTCACAGCCCTATCTGCCGTGAACCAAGTGTCCAATTGCTGTGCTCTCAGTTGGATTCCAGAACATAAGAAAACAAGGAGTGTTATGACAAAGTGCAACAAGTTCTTCAGATATTTTTGTCTGTCTTGTTGATGTAGTTGAAAATGTAAAAATCCAATCATAAGCAGTAGGTTTTTTTATGAGAACTTTGGGATGAACACATGATTCATGTTAACAAAGAATTAAAGTACTGCCCTGATTTTATATCTGTTAAGGGTAATTAACCTATGCGGGACTAGAATTGACGAAAAGCATAAATGGATCAACGTTAGAAAATCTCAAAAGAGAAGAATCGACTATTTTTGAGTTTATTTTTCCAATACAATTTTTAGAAAAATCGGGGATTCATTAATTTAAAAGAAAGAGCTGTTAAAAACGACTCTTGTAGATATCAGGAATAAAATAAAGGGAATACTTTTTGAAGAATGTCTTAAAAAACCCATTACCACCAAGGAATGTGATTAATTCCTTGGCGTAATGGAAACCTCAACTAAACTAAACACTTTATGACCAACAGCCTAAAAGTGCATTACTATATATAATCGTGTTGAATTGATTTAATTCTCAATATGCCAACACGTACTTGCACTACAAACATAGAATGTTCATTCGATTTATTTAGTGTTTACCTAATGGATGCCCTGTTTCATCTAACGAATGGGCAATATGGTTTGGTGGTTAGTTTTGTGTGATTTTTAAATAAGGGACATAACAAAAAAAGCGCAGTCAAAAGGACCGCGCTTTTAGGCATAAAACTAACGCAAAACAAATTAAACTAATTATGAAAATTTACAAATACACTCATTGAGAACTATATGGGCCATATACTTTTTTTACTCTAAAAGTTTCTTCATTAATAATTATGACCTCATACTCTTTTCCTTTTGGATAGATTCGTATTAAAATATGTCCTTGGGTACTTTTATAGTTTTTTGCGAACCATGGGCCGTAGGTGACCAAAGTCTCTGGATGCATATTGGTAGAAAAAATTTCCCGCTTTTCCATAGAGTCATTCTGGTGAATTAAACGTTGGTAAACTTCCTGCCCAGGGTGATCCGAACACCATAATTGTTGTATCACCACTTTAGGATCTAGCTTGTTTACAAAAAATAGATTGGTTGCGTCCCTATTGCCATGATGGTTGAGTGTTAATGCTTCTACTTTTCCAACAGCTTTGGCAATTGGGGTTTCAACATCAAACCATTTGGGCAAACCGAAACCTTGCAGCCCTGTGTTGTCACCTCCGGTAAAATAATCGAAGCTTCCATAGCTGATTTTAATGGCCAAACTCAAGGGGTTTTCATTGTATTTGCCATTATAGTGGTTCAGTATTTGTTCTTTTGTAAAATGTTCTTGGGTGCTTTCACCCATACCGGTCCAAATAGCGGCATTTGCTTTTACATTGGTGATTGAAAAATTTGGATATGCGATTGGATTCTTCATCAATTGTATTTGATTGCTTTGGCCAACCTTTAAACTTTCTGCAGTTATTTCATCTTTTGCTAGAAATGCCAAGTAGTCTTGAAAGGTTTTATTTTCCAAATGATGTTTTCTTAAGTCAACTGGAAAATCATATTCTGGATAGTTTCTGTCGATGACCTTTTTGATGGGAACAGCATTGCCCAAGGCAACTAAACTTCCATAATGATCACCATGAAAGTGAGATACTAAAGCATAGTCGATATTGGCATCAGCGCCATTAGGATGCGTTTTTTGAATGTAGTTGGCTATCCAATGGGCGGTTGGCAAAGAATCATTTGGAACAGGAGAAGTTGCTTTAAGAGGTGCAGCCCTTTCCTCAAACTCTTGTTTGTTTAATGCACCGGCATCGAATAATAAGGTGGTCCCATCTGGCAGGATCATAAAACAGGCATCGCCACTTCCTGTATTGATATGATGAATGTCCAAATAACCTTCTTCCCATTTTTTAAGCTTTTGTAAAGTTGTTGGGTCTTTCTTTTCAGCTTCAGAACTTTTTGAATCATGAACCGAAGCTGCAAGCATTAAAGCAATACATACAAATAGGGCAAGAGAAGAAGTAAGATATGTTATCGATTTCATGGTATGAACTCTATTTGTGCAAGCCTTTTTTTCTTAAGTAGTCAATTAGCAATTTGGGCCTGTCCGTTTGAATGATATCAATATGGTTCTCGATGTACCAATCATATACAGTTGGATCCAATGCGGCTTTTTCATCATCATGCCCACCATTGTGGTAGGGCCAAAGAGAGTTGACCCAAACCGAAGAACCTTTGGCTCTAATGTCATCAAATTGGGAAATCATCTCTAGGGTATCTTGTGGGACCGTAAATTCAAATGCTACTGGATTTAGGTTATCCAAATATTCATTGACAATTACTTTGGAGCCTTTGTTTTTCAAGCGTACAATGGGCATAAAGAAAACCTTGTCCAAATAGGTTCCAAACTCTTTTTTTACCTGTTTATAAGGAATTGCTCCTTTAATGACCACTTGATTTTGGGTGCCTGTCTTTTTGACGATTTCAAAACATTTATCAAAAATGTCATAGCTTTTATCCAGGTTTACCAAAATTTTTCCTTTGGCCACTTCCAAGGCATCTTCCAATGTTGGGATTTTATGTGGAGTTTCGTGACCAATGCCATCGCGTAATTGTAATGTTTGTAGGTATTTCCATGTGAGTTCAGCTACTTTTCCTTTTCCTGTGGTGGTCCTATCAATGGTTTTGTCGTGCATTAAAACAAGTTGGCCATCTTTGGTTTCCCTAACATCAATTTCTACCATATCCACTCCCAAGGCGATGCAATTTTTTATAGCCTGGAGAGAATTTTCAGGAGCATTTCTCCAGTCTCCCCTATGTGCCACAACAATTATTTGGTCATTTGAGGAATCCTTAAGATTGTTGATCATGTCATTAACAGAAATGACTTTTCCTGCAGTGTTTTCAAGCTGCTGCGATTGTCCTTGATAGGAAATGAACAGTATGCAACAAATACTCAACTTGTATAGAAGTGTTTTCATAAATTATAAAGTAAGGGGCATGGTTTTCCATGCCCCTTTTAGATTAATATCCTGGATTTTGTATAATGAAATCTGGGTCTGTATCTATCTGACTTTGAGGAACAGGCAGCAGTAAATTGTTTTGGTCAATTCTTGTTGTTGCCCCGGTGCTTTCAAAGAAAGCATTCATAACTTCAATAGCTGTTCCATATCGTTTAAGGTCAAACCAGCGATGTCCTTCGCCCATTAATTCAAAGCGGCGTTCTTGGCGAATTGCCGTTCTTACTTCTTCTTCTGATGTTGCTGATGTAGCACCCAATCCCGCTCTGGCTCTAACTGCATTCAATTGGGTGATAGCATCTCCCGTTCTTCCATTTTCGTTCAAGGCCTCGGCATATTTTAAAAGTACATCTGCATAGCGAATTATAAGATGATCGCTGCCACCATCGTTGGCACCTGTTGAGGAAACTTCATATTTTAAAGAGAAATAGAATGGATTGGCATCTGGATCTACAGCAACATAATCATCGAGTCTAGTATCACCAGCTTCAAAGGAATCAATAAATGCCTGTGTAGGTAAATTATGCCCCTTTGCATTTGCTGTTGTTCCCGAAGGTCTAAATTGTGATCCAGCTGGACTTCCCTCAATGTTTCCATCAGCATTGAATCCACTTGCAAATTGTACTTCGAATAAAATCTCGGCATTTCCTTCATTGGCTACTCCAAAAACTTCGGCAGTAGTAGGCATGAGCTCATATTCCCCAGAGTTTACCACAGTTTCCAAGTTGGTAAGGGCTCCTGTAAAATTACCTTGGGTCAATTGTACATCAGCAAGTAGGGCACGGGCCGCACCTTCTGCAGGTCTTGCAGGAGATTTTGTAGATGGCAAATCTTGAATGGCATCCAAAAGATCGGTTTCAATTTGTGTATAGACTTGATCAGCAGGGGTCCTTCCTTGTCCAAAGTAATCAAAAGGGCTTGCGGTTTCTTCAACCACCAAAGGAACATCCCCATAGAGACGTACCAAATTGAAGTACAATAGGGCGCGCACGAACTTCATTTCCCCAATTCTATTGGTTTTTACTGATGCATCTTCGAACTCAATATCCGTAATTCTGTTCAACACCACATTGGCACGTTGAATACCTCTGTAAGATTGCTCCCAAATGTCACCCACCAAATCATTTCCAGCATTGGTGGAAAAATCGTCCAATTGTCCAAAACGGCCACCATCGTTAGCGGCAATTTCTTCAAAGGAATCTTCTCCTGAGATTTCACCAACGCCAATCAAATCTAGACCATACAAACCTCCATTTTGCAATTGTCCATAGACCCCTGCAATTGCACTTTCAATTTCTGCCTCGTTGGAAAAGAAGCTGTTCGCAGATTTTTCCGTAATAGGGAGAATATCCAATTCGTCTTCACAAGAGATAAAGCCCAGTGAAACTACTGTGATAAGAAATATATATTTATAGAATTTCATTTTATGAATCTTTAGATTTAAAATTTCACGTTTAATCCAAGGGCCACAAATCGAGTTAAAGGACTCGTAGAATTAATGAAACCTCTTGTCAATGTCTGGGCCTCGTTACTTGTTGCCGTAATACCATCGGAATTGTACCCTCTATAATTCGTGATGTTGAAAATATTGTTTCCCGTCATGTAAAGTCTAAGTGCGTCAACCCCTAAATAATCCGTAATATTTGATTGGAAATTATACCCCAATTGAATACTTCGTAATCTGAAGTAATCTGCATCATAAACAGATAGGCTAGAGGCTCTGGTCAATCTACCCGCTGAAGAGAAACTTGAGAAATCTGGTCTTCTAAAAAATCCATCAGGATTTCTGTCGTTAAAATAATTGTCCACATAATATTTAGTTGGCACAAAAAAACCTTCACCGCTTTCTGCATCGTAAAGCATGTTATCTGTCACTTTTCTGCCCTCAATACCATTAAATTGGGCATTAAGGTCAAAGCCTTTGTAATTTAAACTGATTCCAAAACCGTAAGTGAACTTTGGATTGTATTGCCCTAGGGTAGTTCTGTCATCAGGAGTTATTTCTCCATCACCATCTACATCTCTAACCACGTAGTCACCTACTTCTGTTCCAGATAGCGGAGTAATGGTCTCAGCATCCAGTTGCGCTTGGGAACGGTATACTCCTATAATATCATAGGCATAAAATTCGGCAATACTTCCACCTACTTTGGTCAAGAAACCCATGCCACCCCTACTATCAATAATTTGTTCCTGTCCATCACCAAGGGCCAAGATTTCATTTTTATTGGTGGTTAGGTTGGCGTTGAATCCAATATTTAACTCTCCTACTTGGAAGTTGCTACCCCGTAACTCAAATTCAAAACCTCTGTTTTCCAATTCCCCGATGTTTTGTAATGACTCTTCAAAACCGGATTGTTGAGGTACTGGAACATCTAATAAAAGGTCTGTTGTTTTGGAATTGTAATACTCGGCGGTCAAAAACAGTTTGTTGTCCAAGAATCCTAAGTCAACCCCTAAATTTAATGCTGTATTGGTTTCCCATGAAAGATTTGGATTTGGAGAAGTGCTAGTGTAAGATCCAGAAACCAATTGATTGTCAATTACGTAATTGTCAGGTTCCACCAATGCTATTGCAGCAAAATCACCAATTTGGTTGTTTCCGGTCTGTCCCCAACTTGCTCTTAATTTGGCAAAGCTTACAAGCTTGTTATCAGGAAAGAAAGCTTCATTGCTCAATACCCAGCCACCTGAAAGGGAAGCGAAATTACCGAACTTGGTATTGGCCCCAAATCTTGAAGAACCGTCTCTTCTTAAAGAACCAGATATTGAATATTTCCCATCATAATCATATTGCAATCTGCTGAAGTAAGATGTTAAGGCCCATTTTCTTCTTTGTACTTGAGAGGAAGGATTAGTAGCACCTGCAATATTTCTAAGGTTATCATCTGCAAAATTATTACTCTCCAATCTGGTATTGAAACGACTTTCCTGTTGATAACTAAAACCGAATAGTGCGTCAATGGTATGTTTGCCGAAGGTTTTATTATAGGTCAATAAATTTTCCGTGATATAATTTTCCCTTCTGTTATTGTTCTCAAAAGCCACAGCTAAATTGTTGGCCACGGGGGTTCTGTAATTCCCTATGTTCGAAGGGGCAAAGAATTCACTGAAAATGGTATTGTAATCACCTCCAAAGGAAGTTTTAAACCGTAAACCATCGTAGATGTCAGCTTCTAGATAGGTGTTTCCAAAAACTCTGAGTCGGCGCTCAAAAAAGTTGGTCAATTCTGCCTTGGCAACCACATTTTCTGAAATTGGACCATCCCAGTTGTCATTGTTATCGTCAATCTGATTGGCAATGGCAAAAGAACCATCTGCATTATAAATAGGGTAATAGGGATGCATCAAGACAACAGCATAAGCCGGGTCTGGTTGATTGTTTGTCCTTGCGTCATGGGAGGACCAACCTCTTTTCCCAGTTGGATTGGAGTTTACCAAGGAGATATTGGAAGTAATTCCAAATCGCACTCGGTCACTTATTTGTGTGTTCAGCTGTAAATTGGTCGTGTACCGCTTGTAATCTGAACTTATAATGATGTTTTCTTGGTCTAAATATCCAAAGGATACAGAATAATCCGTTTTTTCAGTGCCACCACTTAGATTTATATAGTGATTTTGTTGGTGTGCTGTTCTAAATACGGCATCTGTCCAATCGGTATTTGTTAAACCAGTTTGTCCATTAACATAATCTTGTAAAAATGGTTGCACTCTACTACGTTTACCTCCGCCATTGGCATCCCTAGTAGCATTGTCGTCTGCGATGCTCCTTCCAGTTCCACCGGATATATAACCAAAATTACGGGCGTCAAGGTCAAAAAGTGCAGTATCGTAGGCATCTGCCAATTCAAAATTGTCGATGCGATTTTGAAAACCATAGTAAGTGTCGTAAGTAACTTTAAGGTCTCCTTGTTTTCCTTTTTTTGTTGTGATCAAAATAACTCCGTTAGATGCCCTAGATCCATAAATGGCAGCAGAAGCTGCATCCTTAAGAATATTAATGGATGCTATGTCTTGATTACTGATTGAACTAAAAGAAGAACCTTCCGTAAGTGGATTTCCGTCAACAACGATCAAAGGATTCGTCCCTGCCGTTAAGGTGTTCAATCCACGGATTTGAATTACTGAATTTTCTCCAGGATTTTTTCCGTTACCTACTACTTGAACCCCAGCCACATTGCCTGCCAAGGCTTGTTCAAAGTTTGCAGAGGAAAAATTATTTAATTTTTCTGAATCTACCTTTGATACGGCCCCATTGAATTTTTCCTTGGTTCCGGTACCATAACCATATACAATTACTTCTTGAAGCTGGTCCACATTTTCATTTAAACTGACCGTAAGTTCTTGCTGATTTGTAATGGATACTTCCTGTGTTGTAAAACCTATATAGGAAAAAACAAGAATGTCACCAGGGGAAACTTCTAGTTCAAACTTTCCATCAAAATCAGAAATGGTACCAACTGCACTGTTCTTTATGGATACATTGGCACCTGGAATTGGCGTGTTTTGTTTGTCTATGACACTGCCCTTTAGCTTCCATTTTTCTTGGGATCTTTTAACGGAAATATAATTGCCAGATATTTTATACTCCAATCCTGCTTTTTCACTAAGATCGTTAAGTATGGTTTTTAATAAAGTGTTCTTGTATGCAATGGAAAACTTTCGTTGATCTTGCATAATATCATCAGCATACCGGAATGAGAAGGATGTCTCGTTTTCTATTTCCTTCAGTATTCTGTCTACAGTTTGTTCGTATACCTCAATACTTATTTCGGTGTCCAAAAAGTTGTTTGCTTGGGCACTTAGTGAGATATTGAACAGTAGTATGCATATGTAGAGTTTAAAAATGGCTTGTCGTGGTTTGCCATCAATAGTGGTTTTCATATGTTTGTAATTAGAGAGATTTAGTTGCTTAAGTAAATTTCTTTATAATCTGGGTTGGGCCATTGCACTGGTTTCAACCCTTTTTTTTAGTTTGAGGTCTTTTTTAGTTTGTCATTGGCATCAGTTGGATTTAAGGATTATTTCATTTTTCATATTGGTGTATGTGGAACTGGTCACAAAAGTTATGTCGCTCAAGACAGTATCAAGAGGTTCATTTTTATAAACAGCCCTTATTTTTTTAAGTAATAAAGTGGAGTCGGAACAATTGATGTTGACATCATATTTACGTTCAATTTGTCTGATGGCCTGATACAATGGAATGTTTTCAAAATGCAGGACATTATTTCTCCAAGCAATTGCTATTTCAGAATCTACAGGAACTTTGATGAGGGTTTCTTGAAATGGATCATAAAAGGTCTTTTCATTTTTTTCAAGATATATTTTGGAGTTGGACCTTGTGTGCAAAACTTCTACTTTACCCGTTCTTACTGATACACTTTGTGGTTCATTCTTGAAATTATAAACATCAAAAGAGGTTCCCAAAACCTTGACTTCCATTCCTTCTGTCTTTATAAGAAAAGGTTTTTCAGGATTTTTGGCGACCTCAAAAAAGGCATGTCCGTTAAGTTTAATGTTCCGAGCTTCAGATGTAAACGTTTTGGGGTATGAAATACCTGAACCATGATCTATCCAAACTTTGGAGCCATCAGGAAGCATTATTTCCTTCACTTTTTCTCCAGAGGCAACTTCCACTTTCATTATGGGATTGTTGTAGGTTTTCAGCAATAAGAATAGAGAGACAAGAATTGCGATTCCGGCAGCAATTCCATAGCGATAGAAATGTTTCTTTTTTTGGTTTTTGGCCCTTAGTTGAACAGCTATGTTATCCCATAACTTATGTTGTCCCTCTGTGTCTTCATTACCGGGCTGGGCAGAGCTCCATTTTTCAGATAAGATTTGATCCAGCTCTTGATCATTATTGTCTATGGCCTGCAGTAGCTTTTTTTTCTCCTCTATAGAAGCTTTTCCTTTATTATACTTGCTCCAAATTTCCCTGATGGATGTCATATGCTAAATATCAACTTGAACATTGGGTATATCCATGAACAGGGAAAAACACCCTATCAGATTACGTTATGAAAACATTACGAAATCTTTTCCTTTTTGTAAAAAGGTTTACGGGAGCAAAAAGAAAACTATCAATGGAGTTAAATGTTCCAGGTCTTTTCTGAGCTTGGACAAAGCGGTATTCATGTAATTTTCAACAGTTTTGGGTGCAATTCCCAACTTTTCAGCAACTTGTTTTGTGGACATTCCCTCGTATCGTCTCATTTTAAAAACCTCTTTTGATTTTGGAGGAAGTCTGTCCAGAGAGGAACTTATGGTCTTGTTGTAAAATGCGAGGTCTAGTCCGTTTTCAGGATTTTGAGAATCTTCCTCAATTTTGATTTCTGGTGTTTGAAGTTCAACAAAAACCTGTTTGCGCAATGTTTTTAAAGCATAGTTTTTTGCAATGGTGAAGAGATACGAATCAAAAGATTTTTCAAGGTCTATAGTTTCTCTTTTGTTCCAGACGGTGATAAAGGTCTCTTGTATTACATCTTCCAAATCCTTTTTTAGATTAACTGAGATGAGAAAAGATTTGACCTTAGGGCAATAGTCCTGGAAGAGATTTTTAAAGGCAGCTTCATTTGAGTTTTTTAACTCCTTCAACAGTAGTTTGTAGTCAACTTCACCCAAGGTTTGATAATGAGATGTTTGTCAATTGGTTTTAATCAAAGAAACTAAAAAAAGGATTTATTTTTTGATGAAAAACCAAAACATAACTTTTCCTTAATCGACCAAAGTAATCTGATTAAGAAAAACAACATGAGGTATTAAAAACCTTTATTAGAACTTTTCCTTTTTTATATACGTAGACTTGCGGAGAAATAAACTATGTCGAAAAGTATTTCTCGATTTCTTGCATTAACGCTTCAAATTTGAACCTATTCAAATTTTCACGTGATTATTACAGCATAGCACAGGACAGTGACAATATATTGATTACATATTTTTACATTCCTATACTATACATAATTAGAAATCAAGTACATTAACAATATTTCATGACAACTACTTTTAAGCATGTAGATTATCTATGGAACGAAACTAATGCCAAAGAATTGGGAGATGATCAAGTGGCATTATTCCTATATCGTTCTAATATATTAGGTTCCGATTTAAGAATTACCAACTATGGAGGTGGCAATACTAGTTGCAAAACCATTGAGCGCGACCCTTTGACCAATGAGGAGGCAGAGGTTATGTGGATAAAAGGATCTGGCGGTGACATTGGAACTCTAACAAGGGCTGGCATTGCAGGTCTTTATACTGAAAGACTTAGGAACCTGAAAAATGTATATGAAGGTTTGCACGATGAAGACCGTATGGTAGGTCTCTTCAATCATTGTGTATATGATTTGGACAGCAGGGCGCCATCAATTGATACGCCCTTGCACGGATTATTGCCCTTTAAACATATAGATCATTTGCACCCAGATGCACTGATAGCTGTGGCTGCGGCAAAAGACAGTGAAAAGGTGACCAAAGAAATTTGGGGGGATACCATGGGTTGGGTGCCGTGGCAAAGACCTGGGTTTGACTTGGGCCTTCAACTGGAAAAATGCCTAAATGAAAATCCTGGAATCAGAGGAATTGTTCTTGGAAGCCACGGACTATTTACTTGGGGCGACACTTCATATGAATGTTATGTGAACAGCTTGGAGGTTATTGAAATGGCCTCGGAATACATCGCCAAGAAAATCGAGGAAAAAGGGAATATTTTTGGAGGTCAAAAAATAGAATCGTTGCCTGCTGCGGAAAGAAAAGAAAAAGCAGCACAGTTGATGCCCATGCTTCGAGGTCTGTGTTCTTCAGAAAATCGAATGATTGGCCATTTCACCGATACGGATATAGTCATGCAGTACATCAACAGCAATGATTTGAGACGATTGGCACCTATGGGAACATCTTGTCCAGACCACTTTTTAAGAACCAAAATACAACCTTTGGTCTTGGATTTGTCCACATCTGAAGATTTGAGTGATACTGAAAAGCTTTTGGAAAGGTTGAACCCTGCTTTTGAACAGTACCGAAAAGAATACCAAGAGTACTATGAGTCATGCAAAAGGAGCAATAGTCCCGCAATGCGAGACTCAAACCCAGTAATAATTATTTATCCAGGTTTGGGAATGTTCAGTTTTGCAAAAAATAAACAAACTGCACGTGTTGCAAGTGAGTTTTACATAAATGCCATTAATGTCATGCGTGGTGCCGAAGCGATTACGGAATACACTTCATTGCCACGGCAAGAGGCATTTGATATTGAATATTGGTTGTTGGAAGAGGCCAAACTTCAACGGATGCCCAAAGAAAAACCACTTTCAAGAAAAGTAGCCCTAATAACGGGCGGCGGCGGAGGCATTGGAAAAGCTATTGCAGATAAGTTGGCAGATGAAGGAGCCAATGTGGTCTTGACCGATATTGTGGAAGATAGACTGAAAGCAGCGGCAAACACCTACGGAAAAGATGTTGCTACTTATGCGGTTTGTGATGTAACATCTGCCGAATCTATCGCAGAAGCCTATAAAACAGCCTGTTTGGAATTTGGAGGAATAGATATTGTGGTACATAGTGCTGGTTTGGCAATTTCAAAACCTTTGGGTGATACCACAGAAAAAGATTGGGATATTCTCCAAAACGTATTGGTGAGGGGCCAGTTCGAATTGTCAAAACAAGCTGTTGCCCTATTACAAAAACAAGGTTTGGGCGGTGACCTTATCAGTATCGCTAGTAAGAATGGACTAGTTTCTGGGCCCAACAATGTTGGTTATGGTACGGCAAAAGCGGCCCAGCAACACATGGTTCGATTATTGGCCGCCGAATTGGGAAGTCATAATATTAGGGTCAATACCGTAAATCCTGATGGTGTTATCGTTGGAAGTAAAATATGGGAAGGCGAATGGGCAGAAGGCCGAGCTAAGGCATATGGTATTACTGTTGAAGAGTTGCCAGCCCACTATGCAAAAAGGAACCTATTGAATAAAATCATTCAACCAAAGGATATAGCAAATGGGGTTTTTGCCCTTGTTGCCATACTTGACAAAAGTACTGGAAACATCATCAATGTTGATGGAGGAATCGCTAATGCCTTTGTACGATAACCGATTTCAGTTGTTTTTTATAACTTAATCAATATCCTGGGGTTCTTCCGTAGGGTTTAATCTATACGTAATACCAAATGATAATTGATAAAGAACAGATTGCCCAGGAAAATCAACAACTGCTCGATTCCCACAATCGAGGGTATGATTTTTTGGCTTATTCCCTTGAAAAAAAAGGAATAAATGTCATAGAAATTGTTGATCAGCTCGCAGAATTTCAAGTGGCTGTTCCCAGTTGGGCCCTTGGTGCGGGAGGCACCCGATTTGGACGTTTTTCCTTTTACGGGGAACCTGCAACTCTAGAGCAAAAATTGGACGATGTCGGTATATTGCACAACCTCACAAAAGCCGCAGGTGCTGTTTCATTGCACATTCCTTGGGATATTCCACAAGATTACAATACTATAAAAGAAAGGGCCAAACTCCATGGATTGGTGTTTGATGCGGTTAACTCCAACACCTTTCAAGACCAAGCGAACAATGAGCATAGTTATAAGTTTGGTTCGTTGTGCAATACATCACAAGAATCGCGTGAGCAGGCTGTACAACATAATATTGACGTCATCAGGATTGGGGAACAATTGGGGTCAAAAAGTTTAACGGTATGGCTGGCAGATGGCGCCAATTTTCCCGGGCAATCCAATTTTCAAAAAGCCCTTGAAAACACGGAGGACAGTCTAAAGAAAATTTACGCCGAATTATCCGATGATTGGAAAATGCTCATTGAGTATAAGCCCTACGAGCCCAATTTTTACAGTACGGTGATACAAGACTGGGGCACTTCGTTCATGTTGGCCAATGCCTGTGGTGAAAAAGCCTATACCTTGGTCGATCTAGGCCACCACTTGCCTAACACCAATATTGAGCAGATTGTGGCAACCCTTATGTACAAAGGTAAATTGGGCGGGTTTCATTTTAACGATAGCAAATATGGCGATGATGACCTAACGGTTGGAAGTATTAAACCCTATGCTTTATTTTTGATTTTCAATGAGTTGGTATACGGTATGGAAAACAATCCCCAAAACCCTTATCCTGCTTGGATGATCGATGCCAGTCACAACATAAAAGATCCGTTGGAAGACTTGATACAATCCCTTGAAGCCATTTTAGAGGCCTATGCCAAGGCACTTTTGGTCGATCAAGATGCCCTTAAGCAGGCCCAACAAAAACACGATGTGGTGGCCTGCCAAGAAATTTTGCAAAATGCCTATCGTACCGATGTACGCCCTCTATTGGAAAGGGCCAGACTACAGGCCGGAGGTGCAATCAATCCATTAAAAAGTTACCGGGAATTGGACATTAGGGCCCAGTTGGTCAAAGAAAGGGGCAAAAATTCCGTTGCCTCAGGGTTATAAACCACTATATAATGGGCAAAGAAGTAATCGCAATATTTGATATAGGAAAGACCAATAAGAAATTCTTTCTTTTTGACAAGGACTTTAAAGAGGTCTACCGCGATTATACCCGTTTGGAGCAGATAGAGGACGAAGATGGGCACCCAACGGAAAACATAATTGCACTCCATGATTGGATGAAAAAGGTGTTCCATTCAATTTTAACTTCGACCCAGTACAAGGTAACCGCAATTAACTTTTCCTCCTATGGGGCCAGCCTTGTACATTTGGATGACAAAGGGCAGGTGGTTGCCCCATTATACAATTATACCAAGGAAATGCAGTCGGATATCATCTCACAATTTTATGATTCCTATGGGCCTGAAGACGAGTTTTCAAGAACGACCGGAAGTTTAAATTCAGGGATGTTGAACTCTGGTATGCAACTGTATTGGTTAAAATACACGAAGCCCAAGCTTTTCTCAAAAATAAATTGTTCACTTCACCTTCCACAATACCTCAGCTATGTTTTTACAGGAATAAAGGTCAGTGATTATACCAGTATTGGAAGCCACACGGCTTTGTGGGATTATACTAAACAAGATTATCATAAATGGGTCTATAAGGAAGGCCTGCACAAAATAATGCCCTCAGTAGTATCTACCGAGACCAGTATTAACATGACCTATAATGGGAGAACGATAAAAATAGGTGTTGGCATTCATGATAGTTCTTCTGCCTTGTTGCCCTATGTGCGAAGTATTAAAAAGGATTTTTTACTGCTTTCCACAGGAACTTGGAGCATTGCTTTAAACCCCTTTTCCGATGGTGTACTAAGCTATGAAGACGTGGCTGCCAACGCCATCAATTATATGCGAATCAATGGTGCGCCAGTAAAGGCATCCCGCCTTTTTCTGGGCAATGAATACAACGAAAAAATAGCTGAGCTTGCCCTTAAATACAATAAGCCGGAAGACTATCATAAACAGGTTGCTTTTGACCATAAGCTATACACCAAAATACTGGTGAACTTTGAAAATAAGTTCCGATGGAACAGTTTAGATGCCCCAAATATGCCACAAAAGACCAATTATACTTTTGACTCGTACGAAGAAGCTTTTCACCAGTTGGTCTATGAATTGGTGCAGTTACAAATTCAAAGCATCAAAATGGCCATTGGGGCAAAAAAAATTAAGCATTTGTTCATTGATGGTGGTTTTGCCAACAATCCTGTCTTTATAGAATTTTTGTCATTAGGGCTCGATAATATAAAAATCAAGACTACCGATGCCTCCTTGGGTTCCGCCCTTGGAGCGGCTTTGGTCATCTCCAATGTAGAATTGGACTCCAAATTTTTAAAAAACAATTATGCCCTTAAAAAGCACCAACCCCTAATAGTGAATTGATTATGCGGCAGAATTTTGATACCCGATACCCATCAATGGATGACTTGCGAAACAGGGCCATGAAAAAAATGCCGCGTTTTGCCTTTGAATACTTGGATGGCGGTTGCAATGAAGATATTAATCTAAAACGAAATACGGATGATATTAGAAAAGTCATTCTTAAACCTCGATATATCCGGGAATTTTCGAACTCATCATTAAAGACGAAGCTATTTGGACATGAATACGATGCCCCCTTTGGCATTGCTCCGGTCGGCCTACAAGGCCTCATGTGGCCCAATTCACCAGAAATACTTGCAAGAGCAGCATTTGAACATAACATTCCCTTTGTTTTGAGTACTGTGACCACAATGGATATTGAACGGGCAAGTGAACTGACCGAAGGTAAATTTTGGTTTCAATTGTACAACCCCGCCGAGGACGAAGTGCGAAACGATATTATTGAACGGGCCGCCGCCGCCGAATGCCAAGTTTTGGTGTTGCTCTGTGATGTTCCCACATTTGGGTATCGCCCAAGGGATTTCCGTAATGGTTTGGCGTTACCCCCGAAAATGACAATGGAGAATATCCTTCAGATTTTGGGGAGGCCGAAATGGGCTTTTAACACATTAAAATACGGTATCCCAACATTTGAAACCCTTAAACCATACACGCCCGAAGGTTTAAACCTAAAACAATTGGGGGCCTTTATGGACAAAACTTTTTCGGGGCGGTTAAATGCAGAAAGGATAAAACCCATTCGTGATAAATGGAAAGGCAAATTGGTGCTCAAAGGGGTCGCCTCAGAAGAAGATACCGAAGAAGCCATAAAATTAGGCCTTGATGGTATTATCGTCTCCAACCATGGAGGGCGTCAACTCGATGCAGGAGAATCTACCATTGTCCCAACCCAACGAATCAAAAAAAAATACAACGGAAAAATCAATATAATGATGGACAGCGGTATGCGGTCTGGACCAGATATTGCCCGATCAATTGCCTGTGGAGCCGAATTTACATTTATGGGACGCTCCTTTATGTATGGGGTTGGAGCCTTGGAAAAAAAAGGGGGCGACCACACCATTGGTATGCTGAAAACCCAACTAAAACAAGTCATGGATCAACTTTGTTGCGAAAAAATAGAAGACTTGCACCAACATTTGATGTAAACAACCAATAGCTTATGAGTCAATACAATATAGAAGAAGACATAGAACAACTATCTGGTGGTGAGTTTGAAAGAGTTCCCGTGCCACAATCAAAACTAAAGAGCTGGAAAAGCTTTTTGGGCATGTATGCTGGGGAGCATGCTGCCGGAACAGAGTTTGTTATTGGCCCTTTGTTTTTGACGACCGGTGTTAGCGCATTTGATTTAATAGCCGGACTGCTTTTGGGCAATCTTATGGCCGTGTTGAGCTGGCGTTTTTTAACTGCTGAAATTGCAGTTAAGTATCGATTGACACTTTATTACCAATTAGAGAAAATAGTAGGTAAAAAGTTGGTGACAGGCTATAACCTGGCCAATGGGGTACTGTTCTGTTTTTTGGCAGGTTCTATGATTACTGTTTCCGCAACCGCTGTGGGCATCCCCTTTAATATGGAAATGCCAAAACTTACCGATACCATGCCCAATGGTATCACTTGGGTAATTATTGTGCTGTGTTTGGGTACCGTAATCTCATTAATTGCCGCTAAGGGCTATGAAACGGTATCAAAAGCCGCCAACTGGATGGCACCTATCATAGTACTGGGTTTTTTGCTTAGTGGCATTGTGGCCCTTAATCAACTTGAGGTAAATAGTTTTTCCGATTTTTGGAATATCTGGGGAGAAGGCAGCGAGCCCTTTCCCGGACAGATAAAATACACATTCTGGCATGTGGCAATCTGGTCTTGGTTTGCAAATGCAGCTATGCATATTGGAATGTCGGACCTATCGGTTTTTAGGTTTGCCAAAAAAGCAAGTTCTGGCTGGACAACCGCAGCGGGAATGTATGTAGGTCATTTTATGGCTTGGATCGCTGCTGCTTTGCTATATGCGGTTTATCTAAAATCTCCAGAAGCCCAATCACTTTTGTCAAATGGAGAGGCTCCTACCGTGGCACCCGGGCCTTTGGCCAACAATGCTATTGGAGTTTTTGGGATAATCGTTGTGATTTTAGCTGGATGGACAACCGCGAACCCTACCATATATAGGGCAGGTCTTGCATTTCAGGCCATATTTCCCAAAGCATCTACTTTTTGGGTTACCATTTTGGCTGGAACCGTAGCTACTATAGCCGGTATTTTCCCAGCTTTTGCGATGAAACTTCTAGACTTTGTTGCTCTTTACGGATTTATTTTGGCTCCAGTAGGTGCCATAATCGTATTCCAGCATTTCTTTGGCAACAAGGTGGGAATCATTATCGACTATGCCGAAAAGGTCAATATTAAATTTAATTTATCGGTATTTTTAGCTTGGGCGGTAAGTTTTGGTGCCTGCTATTTTATCTCTGTTCAGTATGATGTGTTTCTTTCTTTTCTAACATTGCCAGCTTGGTTGCTTTGTGGGGCTTTGTTTTTGGTGCTGGCCAAAAAGAAATAGCATTGTATGATTGGGATAAGTGAAATAGAGGGGCTATTTTGTAAATTATGCGTTCAGGAGCAAGGAAATTAAATTTGAAGCTAATAGGTAAAATGACATATGGCACCAAAATATTTTTGTTGGGATTTTTTATCTCAATAGGGATGAATTCCCGGGCTCAAGACTATTCAGATTTTTATGGTACAGTAGACAAAAGGGTTCGTGTTATCATAGATAATGATTTTGGAGGAGATCCGGATGGATTGTTTCAATTGGCCCATCATTTGTTGTCACCTAGCGTTATTATTGAAGCAATTATTGGATCCAAGCATTATAAAAGTGGATTTTATGGTTCTCCAGGTACGGCAACCTATGCATGTACGCTTGTTGATGAGTTATTGCAAGTGATGCAGATGTCTGAAGATTTTAAGGTTTATGAAGGTGCAAATTTTGATTTAAAGGATTTAGGAACACCAATTGAATCTGAAGGGGCCAAAATAATAGTTAGGGAAGCCATGCGAGAAAACACAAAAATACCACTCTATGTGGTTTGTGGTGCTGGATTGACCAATATTGCCAGTGCCTATTTGATGGAGCCAAAAATTGCTGAGCGCATCACCTTGGTTTGGATTGGGGGAGAAGAATATAAGGGACTAGCATTTCCACCTCCA
This sequence comes from Flagellimonas amphidinii, assembly GCF_013090115.1. Classification (GTDB taxonomy): domain Bacteria; phylum Bacteroidota; class Bacteroidia; order Flavobacteriales; family Flavobacteriaceae; genus Flagellimonas; species Flagellimonas amphidinii. The sequence goes on along the minus strand of NZ_JABFNN010000041.1, from coordinate 90,464 downwards.
GGAAAGGTTAGGACAGAATACAATACGGGAATCGACATTAAGGCAAGCCAGATAATTTTCAACCATTCGGAAATACCCATTTGGCAGGTAACACGGGATGCCTATAGACAGGCATTGGTGTCTTATGCCGAGATACTATATAAAATAAAGGACAAAGGGGCCACAGGAGCATATCTTGTTGAAAAGCTGGACGATTTAATGATGAGGGCAAAACGAAGGTTGGGCGAAGCTTATGTGCTTGGTGACAACCCGTTGGTGTTATTGACTGCACTTCAGTCTTCATGGGAAGTTGACCCATCATCCAGTAAATATGTGATAAAGCCCGTTCCCAGAATCAATGAAAAAGGACGTTATGAAGAGAATGTCGAAGGACGAAATATCAGAGTCTATAACCAATTGGATGTTAGGCTAATGTTTGAGGATTTCGTTGCAAAACTGGCATTGTTCAATACAAAAAAATAAGAGATTTTATAGACATAGGTTCAGCAAATAACCTTAAGGGAAATACGTTATTTTTTGGTCTGCAGTTGCAGTAGAAATGATTCTGATACCTTAAATACCGTTCCGTGCCGAAATCCCTTGGGAAAGGAAACCGTATCGGAAATATCCTCCCAATGTTTCAGGTCTTTTGAAGCTACCGCCCCGTAGTTATGGTTTCTATACTTATCAAAATAGACCAGCCATCGGTTGCCTATTTTAATGGCCGTAGGCCCCTCGGCCCAATAATCTCCAGTGATTGGCGCACTTGCCTCAGAATAAGGCCCTTCTGCTTTCTCAGCAAACGCTGTCCTTATATTTTTTTGTGGAGGTTCCCTGGTTTCGTCCTTTAAAAACATTACATAGCCGTCTTCGAGTTGCTGCAAAGTGGCATCTATAACGTTAAAGCCTGGCTCATAAAATAGCTTAGTGGGCGCAAAAGTTTTAAAATCCTTTGTTTTGGTGTAGTACATCCGGTGGTTGTAGCCGTTGTCCATTTTGGATTGTGTCTCGGGAAATTTTCCCGTAATGGTAGAGGCCCAATAAATCAAATACTCATGGCTCTTTGGGTCATAGGTAATTTCAGGAGCCCATGTGTTCCGGGTTCCTTCAAATTTTTCCATGACGGGAATAAATTTTTGTTCGCTCCAGTTCACCAAGTCTTTGGAATGTGCGTATCCTATGCCCTTATCGGTCCAACTTACCGTCCAGACCATATGGAACAGTCCTTTGGGACCACGTATGATACAAGGGTCGCGCATAAGGCTGTCCTTACCCACAATGGGTCGCAAAAAGGATTTGTCGTTATTCAGACTTTTCCATTTTAGACCGTCCAAACTGTAGGCCAAATGCAGCCCATCCTGTCCATTATCTTTAAAATAAGAGAATAGATACGCCTCTTTTTTTTGGATGAAATTGTGCTGTTTCAACCAATTTTCACAGGCTTTGGGCCATTCTGTGTGGGTTCCTTGGGTTCCCAAACCAAACCCGTGACCGCCATCTTCATATAAGTGAAGTTCAGCCTTTACCCCATTATCTTTTAAAGCATGATAGTATTGAATGCTATTTTCAACTGGAACGGCCCTATCGTCTGTGGCATGTACTAAAAAAGTGGCCGGAGTATCTTTGGAGACCTGTAGTTCGTTGGAAAATTTTTTGATGTCCGCTTCGGAAGGATACTCCCCCAGTAGGTTTTTTTTGGAACCTTGATGGGTATAATCGTCTTTTAGGGTCACCACAGGGTAAATAAGAATGGAAAAATCGGGGCGCGCACTCACGTCATAGCTACTGGAATACACGGTATCATTAAAATGGGTACTCAAGGTAGATGCTAGATGACCCCCTGCGGAAAAGCCCAGAATGCCGATTTTGTCAGGGGAGATGGTATAAGTGTCGGAATGGGCCCTGACCATTCGAACGGCTTCTTGCACATCTTGTAGCGGACCGATGGTCTTGTTTTTCATTACCTTATCACTGGGCATTCTGTATTTAAGCACAAAAGCAGTTATGCCCAACGAGTTCAACCAACGGGCCACTTTATACCCTTCTTTATTTATGGCCAGATGGGAATAACCGCCCCCAGGACAAATGACCACCGAAGTGCCATTTGCTATTTCTTGCGGTGCAGGAAAGACTGTAAGAACAGCTTCACTGATTTTGCTATACCCCCGAATATTGCCCATGGTATCATATTGGGTTTCCTCAATATAATTTTTGTCATTTTTAGTACTAGGCGTACCATTGGGCCAAAGCTTAATGGAATTTTGGGCCAAAGCCAGTATTGGAACTGACAATATTGTAAAAAGTAACAGTTTTTTAATCAATTGAAATATTTAGATGAATTCTATAGTTTATAAACTTCACATCCTGCCAATAAAAAACAACCCAGACCGTAGTCTTCAAAATCGGGAATCTTGTCATACGAAAGCGGTTGCCCGTCCTTGGGTTCTTTTCCTGTCGATTGCAAATATCCTAAAAATCCGTTTTCATGCAAGGCCTCTTTTACCATGGCATTCCAAGCCTTTTGTATAATTGGTAAATAGATATCCCTATCCAAGATATCATTGTTCACCCCATAGGCCATGGCGTATGTAAAGAGGGCCGTTCCCGAAGTCTCTTTTCCTCCATAATTTTTGGGGTCATGTAGGCTTACGTTCCAAAAACCATCTTTTCGTTGGATTTTTGCAAGAGCTTCCGCCATGCTTTTTAGATCGGAAATATATTGTTCACGATATAGTGCATTAGCTGGAATTATTGACAAAGTTTTTGCCAAGGCTCCAATGACCCAGCCGTTTCCACGACTCCAATAACAATCTTCACCATTTGGTTCGGTGTAGGGCGGGTCAAAATCAGCATCGCGCCACCAGAGTCCGTCCACTGGATTGTATAGTCCATTGTCGCCATGTTGGTTTCGAGTGTACATGTACATTTGGTACATTTTTTCAAAATAACGTTCGTCAGATTCCAATACGCCCATTTTTGCAAAAACCGGCATACCCATTTGTATGGCATCGATCCATGACCAATCATCCAATTGAGGAGTGTTAAGGAGCATATTCATTGTTGCCTTGGTCTTTCTCAACTTGTGGGGTTGTGGCTCCAATTTGTAAAGGTCAATATAGGTCTGGGCAGCACAATAATCATCGGCATTTCTATTGGCCGTGTCGTACCTAAATCCCCATTTGTGAAAATTGGCCCAATCTAGGGCATAGGCATAATATTCTTCTTTGGGCCATATGCTGTACAATGCCATCAATCCTTCATAGTACACACCACGCGTCCAAATATTGCTGGGTCGCTCTTTGTTAGTGATGATGGTCTTGCCCACATCTTGCCATTTATTCATAAAATAATCGTTGGCTAATATCATTGTGTTCAGCACGTCTTTTTTATCAATTTCTTGTGAGCTTACTATTGGTAAGGTTGAACAAAAAAGAAGTACAAATATTAATTGTCTCATTTTTAGTTTTCTATTTTTAGTTTGGTTAATGTAACGGGGCCCAACAATCCAGATGGCAAAGGATTCCACTGTGTGGCATCAAAAGGGACATAGTCTTTGTTGACCATATTGATTTCCTTAAAAATCTGCCACTTTTCCCCTCTGAGTTCTTTGGCTCTGATTCTATTGGCGGGCAGATTGGTGACCTCAACCTTTAAAGTGTTCTTGCCCTTTTGCACATTCTTTGCCACCAGTTGAAAGGGATTTGCCCATGCGGTTCCGAGATAGGTTCCGTTTAGCCATACTTTGGCACTTTCGCGAACATCACCCAGATCAATTCGCCATGTATTGCCATCCGTAGAATCAATCATAAATTCAATTACATATGTAGCCGTTCCTGAAAAGTTTGAGGCATCCTCGTCAAATTCGGTCCATGATACTAAATCGCTGATTTTTTGTTCTTTGGGAAGTTTTGGACCGCCTTTCAAAAAAGTGACGCTCCATTTACCCGAAAGGGTGATGGGGGCATTGGCAGGAGTATTGTATTTCCATGGGGCATCACTGTTCACGTTTGTATTCACGATCAAGGAACCCCCAGAAGGGATCTGTAGACGAATGTATGTGCTGCTGTTTTCCTTACGGATTTTCGCCTTTCCCTTACGACCATCCATCGGGTTGAATATGACTGCATTTTCTAACTCACCATTTAGAAGAACATAATCATCAAAGTCTTTTGCGGTATGATTGACCAGATAATATATTTTGGAACCACCATTATCTCTTCTAATGAATTTTAGCCCAGTTGAAGCCAATTCTTCAGGGAGAATTTGCAATGATTCCAACTTTTTTGGAACGTCAGTAACGATTTCTGAAGCGAGACCATTTTCATTGATTACGGCATTAAGCTCTTTGTTCAACTCCTCAAAATCAGAAAAACCAGGAACCGATTTTGGAACCCCATTAAAAATGATGTTTGCCCCTTCTTTTTTTAAGGCAATTAATTTTTTTAATGTGGGTAGTGGCATCATATCGCAACTTGGCACTACTAAGCCTTTATAATTTCCGCCGGGCAATTGGATAAGGCCATTTTCAACAGTCACATTTTGTAGAATCCTGTCCGAAATAAAATCTGTGGACCATCCTCTTTGTTGCAAATTTTTGGAAAGTTCATAAAATGGTGAATCTGTAAGCCATTCGTCCAGGGAATGGATCTTAAACTGAAAGAATAGGGGCAAGTCCTTGTTCCAAACATCATAAATGGGCCAATAGAGCAACAGTTCGTTGTCCGGTTTTCCCAATTGCAAGAACGATTGGCACCTTGTAATATATTCAAAAAGGGATGGAGCATCTTTCCAAATGGTGTTGTTGGGATTAAAATTGACCGATGCGTAGAATTTCCAACCAGGCCATGCAGCTTCTTTTGGCGAATAGGTGGATCCGTGAAGAAAAATGTGGTTTATGCCATTAAGGAAAAGGTCTTCCACTTCGGGTTTGCACTGCGAGAGTGCCGTTTTAAAATGGTCGCGGAGCCATGTAAAGGTTTCTGAGGATACCAAGGGCCTATTGGCCACATGTGCTGCTGACGAGGAGAACTTCAGCATTATGGGGTCGGCATCGCCTTCCCGTATGTTTTCGGGCAGCCTTCTGAATCCTTTGATGGGATAGGGCATGGAGCCAAAAGTTTCACATTCTGGAATGTCTGCCGAGGCATAGAGATCGATTAAATTTCCTGGGGAACCATGCGCCTGTAACCTGCTTTTCATACCATTTTCATTGGCCCAGTCTGTCCAAGGTTTGTCAAAATCCTCCAGCAACAGATCGTTCAGGGTTTCTCGGTAATCACTTTTGATTCTATTCCCCAAAGGGGATGGAACTGTATCCATCAATCTGTTGAAATGTGGAAGTAGATCATAACCCCTTTTCTGTTCAAATTCTTTAAAGAAGTTTGGCGTGAAATCGGTGCCATATACTTCATAACTGTCATTAAAAACAGCTCTTGGTTTTGAGGCCAAAGTATCTAAGGCCTTTTTGAATGGTTTAAGATATTCAATTAATGCTTTTCGGGAATAATGATCCAAGGTGAAGCCTGCACCGCCCGGTGCGGCACGTTTTACTTTTTGTCCAGTTTTACCGGTATAAATGGCATACAGAGTATAAGCATCGTTCATTGCTTGCCAATTCAAAACCCCGTCTTTAACCTGATAGGTAATATTTTCATAACCAGAAGTCTTGCCAAAAGCAAGTACATGGTTCAATATGGCATTTTTTTCCATGGGATTTTGGGGGAGCATAGGTTGTTTGATGCTACTTCCTTTTGGGATTGTATAAGAATCTACCACCAGTTTTGTCGCGGCATCATGAACAGAAACATGAGGGCCGCCATAGGGCCAGCCGGTGCCGAGGGTAAGGTCTACGCCGAGATTAAGGCTATCGGCAGTACGAATAGTATGTGTTAACATTTCCACCCATTTTTGGGAGAGAAAATCGATTTCCTTGTCCTCCAGACCCTGAATACCATAGATAGGCTCAATCTCAACTCCTCCTAAACCTGCATTTTTAAATCTCACCAAATGTTGGGTCAAATTTTCCTTGTCCAAAGAATTCCCCATCCACCACCAACGTGTCCAAGGCTTTGTTGAGTTGGTTGTTTTTGGCCATACTGCTGCTTCCTTTTTTTGGAACTCACTTTTGCACGAACCAAGTAAAACAAACATTCCTGTGAATAATATGGCATCTAAAGTCCTAATCATGGTACTTTTTTAAATCGACTGCATAGATGTGTGTCTTTCCTTCAAAATTGGCCCTAAAAATCACTTGTCTTCCATCTGGTGTAAAATGGACATTGGGTTCCAGTTCGTAATCATGATGTTTCATGTTTACTAGTTTTACAGATTGAAGACTATCAGTTACAGGCTTGAAATGATATAACCACATACCATTTTTTGCTCGTGCCACTTGGGTTGAATCACCTCCATCACCAGCAAAGGTTTTTTGATCTGGAGAACTGTTGAAATGGATAGACCATTCATCCCTTTTGAGCTTATATTTTATAGTGCTGTCAGAATGCACTGAACGACCAGCCAGATGAAAAGTCTCTCCTCTGGGAATTTGCAAATCGTACCAAATTGTTTTTCCATCGGGACTAAAATATTCGTGACCTGCAATTTCCCTATGAATAGTTCTTTTGTGCATTAATTTGTTCTCCTTCGTCTCTATATCAATGTTCCAAATACGGTCCACTTTGTGCCAAGGGCCTTCATGGCAATACATAAGGATCTTGGGGTCGGTGGGTGAAAATTGAATATGGTTGAGCCAAGCGTTTTCGGTCAAAATCACATCAGTACTCCCTGTTTCAACATCCATAGTGATTAAACTGCGCTCAAGTTTAGCTTCGTAAATACGTTCAAAGTAACTACGCTTTGTAGGATGTTTTTTAAGTATTTCTTCTTCCTTTTTATCTATAAATGCTCCACCCAAAAGACTTTCTGAGGCGTTTAAAGTTGTGATGCTCCCCTTGACATGTGAAGGGAATTTTGCGATGAACCTAGTTGTTTTTTTGTCAATATCCACAGAAAAAATACTGTCTTTAACCATATAGAATGCTTTTCTTGATTTTTGCCCAATAATTTCACCGCGTTTTCTACCTTCACCAAAGGTGATTTGATTTATTTTCCCAGTATTAAGGTTTAAAGTGTGTAATTGATTTCCTAAACTATCAGGGGCATAAAAAACCATTAACCAGCCTTTTTGATTTTGAGCAGGTAAAAATGGTCTATTATGAAAATAAAAACTACGCCCACCTTTTTCAGAGTCAGTTAATCTTGTGATTTTATGCCCAGTATGTTTATCAATCCAGATTTTGGGCATTGTTTTGCCCAACCCTGTCTCTAGAATTGGATAAGAGACTTTTGCTTCCTTATGTTTTTCTTCTTTGGTTTTTTTACATGCCACTATGGTTAACAAAATGGTGCAAACAGAATATGCCAGGGTTTTGGTGTTGATTTTATATCGCATAAGGAAATTTGATTACAGTCAAATATAACAGGTAGGCTAATAAAGAGTGTCCTGTGGCGTCCTGCGAAAACCAATGCAATACCCATATGGAACAGGATAGTGTTATATCGTTAAAACCCTAATTTGCTTGAAACAAAAATATATCCATGAAAAAATTAGTTTGTTTACTTTTCCTATTCACTTTTAAACTGTTATTGTCTCAACAATCATTAGGAGATTTTAAAAATATAAAGCAAATAGAAGATAATGAGTTGTTAATTGAAACCACTTCTGGCAAGGTGTTGTTAGAGCTATGCACTAGCAAAGCGTTACGTTTTAGGGCCAGTTGGGGGGCAGAATTTCTTCCAGAAGAGGATTACATGGTTGTTAATTACAATTGGCCAAAGGTAGACTTTGAAAAAACAGAAAACCTAGATAAGATTCGGCTTAAAACAAGTCAATTAACAGTAGTACTGAATAAAACACCTTTTACTATTGCAATTGAAGGATCTGATGGAAAGGTGCTTTCTGAGGAGATAACAGGTAGTTTTAAAAATAATAAAACCGTAGGGTCTGTAAAGAAGCTTTTTCCAGGCGAACATTTTTTTGGTCTTGGTGAAAGGATGGATGGGTTGGATTGTCGAGGAAAAAAGACAAGATTAAATGTGGGGAGAGGCCAGGGATTGCCCCACATTGTTGGCGCTTACAATATTCTTGAGGCCAATTATAGCCCAATTCCATTTTTTATGAGTACCCGAGGGTATGGGGTGTTCTATCATACAGCTCATCCAACAAATTGGGATATGGGGCATAGCTCAAATAACCAGTACACTTTTGATGCCGAAGGAGGAGAGTTAGATTATTATTTTATCTATGGCCCATCATTTACTGACATAATTGATGGTTATACCAACTTAACAGGTAAATCTCCATTGTTGCCAAAATTTGCCCATGGATTACATGTGGGCACTTATAGTGGGGGGACTTGGGGTCATGAAGAAGAAACATCAGACCAATATGTAGTGAATTTGGCAAAAAAGTTCAGGAAAATGAAAATTCCTGTAGATGTTTTGCACTTGGACAGTACATGGAGAATTTTTGGAGAAAATGGAGGTAAAGGGGCTACATCTTTTGAGTGGCGGCAGACATTTGGCGATCCAAAAGCAATGTTCGATAGCTTATATGCCCTAAACTTTAATATGGTTGGACTACACCTCAGGCCTAGGTTCGATAATGGTAAAACAATGCGTCTGTTGGACAAGGCCCGTGAGCTCAACTATGTTTATCCTGAAAGTAATGGAAAAGGAGAATTTGTAAACTTTTTTGATGATGCTTCTGTTGATTGGTGGTGGAACAATGGAGTAAAGAAGGTTGCAGATCAGGGAGCGATGTTCTTAAAAACAGATGAAGGTAGTGCCTTTGGGCATAAGGCCAATGAAAGTGATAAAACTGGACCACAAGGAGAAGATATTATACCTATGCACAATTTATTTCCATTGGCATACGCCAAAGCTCCCTACCTCAAATTTTCAGAATACAACCAAATGCGCGGATTGAACCTTACACGAGAAGGGTATGCTGGAATTCAAAGATATCCTTACATTTTTGCAGGCGATTGGCCCAGCGAATGGCAGTATTTTGAGCCTGTTATTCTTGCAGGGATCAACATAGGATTGTCTGGAGTAGGGTACTGGGGTCACTGCATGGGCGGTTTTGAGCATGTTGCTGACCCTGAGTTATATATGCGTTGGGTACAATTTGGAATGCTTAGCCCGGTTGCACACTTATTTGGTATGGAACATCCTAATTATAAAGAACCATGGAGCTATGGAGATGAGGCACTTTCAAATTTTGTTAAATATGACGAGTTGAGATATCGACTTCTACCTTATATCTACAGTTCTGCATACCAACAGTATAAATTGGGAAAGCCATTGATGAGAGCTTTGGTGATGGATAATGAAGAAGACCAAAATGCCTATAATATCACTGATCAGTACATGTTTGGGGACAACCTTATGGTGTGCCCGGTAACGACCAAAGGGGCCAAAACTAGGGTCGTTTATTTACCAAAAGGAAAGTGGGTGGATTTTTGGAATGGAAAACAATATGATGGTCAACAGTTTATCAGCGTATTATGTCCTGCAGATATTATGCCCATTTTTGTTAAAGTTGGAGCCATTATACCCACTCAGAGGGTAGTGCAGTATGTTGATAAAAGTGTTGTAAATCATATCAATTTGAATATTTATGATGGTGGTGACGGTAATTTTGAATTGTACGATGATGATGGAATCTCTAATCAATATGCCACAAAAGAGGTGTATGCGATAACGCAGATTACCACAAAGTTAGATGGTGAAAATATCATCGAAGTAAATATTGATAAACCAAAAGGAAGCTTTAAAATCGGAAATAGATCATATACGGTTGAAATGCAATTAACAATACCGCCTAATGAGGTTTATTTAAATGGCAAACCATTGAATGAATCAAAAAAATCCTACGAAAATAGTAGCGGATATAAGTATATGGATGGAAGATTATTTGTTTATGTTCCTGATGCCACATCGAAAGACACTAAACTGAGAATAGTGAAATTTTAAAGTTAATATCTTAAGATATTAATATTTAAAATGGTTTTTGTTCAGGATAGTACAGGACAGGGGAGATGATTCGTTTGTATAGTTTAGCCTTAATTGATATTGTAATCGATTACACAAACTGAAAAACTAAAAACATGCTAAAAACGAAACTAAACTTATGGTCAGTCCTGATTCTGACCTTGCTGCTTTTTCCGCTGGGTATTATGGCCCAGTCAGCAGTGTCCGGTAATATATCGGATGTAAACGGCGATCCTATTCCAGGTGTAAATATTATTCAGAAGGGAACCGCAAATGGTGTTTCATCAGACTTTGATGGGAATTACACCATACAATTGCAGTCAGATGCAGCTTCCATTTTAATGTTTTCTTATGTTGGTTTTAAAACCCAAGAAGTTAGCACCAACGGTAGAACTGCAATAGACATTGTGTTGGAAGAAAGTTCTCAAGTATTGGATGAAATTGTGGTAATAGGCTATGGCACCCAAAAAGTAAAAGATGTTACAGGGGCAATTGCCTCAATTAAGTCAGATGACTTTGTTGATGCCCTACCTATTCAGCCAGAACAGTTATTGCAAGGTAAAGTGGCCGGTGTCAATATAGTTCAAAGTAGTGGGATGCCAGGGGCATCATCCACGGTTCGTATTAGAGGTACAAGTTCAATTTCTGCAGGTAATGATCCTCTCTACGTAATAGACGGGGTGCCATTACAGTTTGGTAGTGCAAATAATAGTATTAGAGTCGCTACCTCTGGTTCCTCTCCCTTGTCCGAAGAAGCAACAAACCCTCTTAGCTTAATTAATCCTGCCGATATAGAAAGCATTGATGTATTAAAAGATGCCTCTGCAACTGCCATTTACGGTTCTAGAGGTGCTAATGGGGTAATTGTTATCACTACGAAGAATAAAGGAAGTTATGGTGATTTTATTACTTACGATGCTTATACCGGAATCTCCAATGTTCGTGAATATTTGCCGGTTCTTACAGCTGATGAATATAGGCAAAGAGCAAATGCAAATGATTTGCCATTTTCAGATCAGGGGGCAAATACCAATTGGCAAAAAGAAGTTTTTAGGGCAGCCCTTACCCATAACCATAATGTTTCTTTTGCTGGGGGATCAAAAACTACCAATGTAACAGGTTCTGTGGGATTAAATGATCAAGAAGGGGTTTTGCTTAACTCACGTCTTAAAAAATACACAGGTAGGTTAAATGCCAATCATGCCGCCTTGGATGATAAGTTGAAAATAGGCGTGAACATGACTTATTCTTACATTGACGAGCAGCGTCCTGCATTGAATTCAAATATAGGGGATGAAGGCGGTAATATTTTGAAGGATGCCATACGTTGGGCACCAACCTTGCCTGTTTATAATGAAGATGGTTCTTATTATCAAATAGGTGCTTTGCGGATAAACCCTGTTTCATGGAGAGATGTGACAGATGAGAGCAATAGCACTTTGTTCTTGGGAAATACTAATGTTTCTTATGAATTGATAGAGGGACTTACCCTAAAAACAAGCTTTGGCTACTCTAATGAAAAGGTAAGTAGATTTTCTTATATACCCTCTACGCATCCAGCAGGTGAAGGGCAAGGTGGCTTTGGATCCCTTAATAAATATACAAACAGCAATGTTTTATCGGAAACCACTTTGACTTATGATAAAACCTTAAATGAAGATAACCAGATTACTTTTTTGGCAGGGTATTCATTTCAGAGGTTTATAACCGAAAATACATTTACTTCTGCAAATAACTTTGTGTCAGATGCTACAGAATGGAATCTTATACAGTCTGGTTCTATTCAATCTAATACCTCTTTCAAAGATGCCAATCGTCTGGCCTCGTACTACGGGAGATTAAATTATAAGTTAAAAGATAGATACTTACTGACATTTACTTTAAGACGTGATGGCTCTTCCAGATTTGGTGCCAACAACAAATGGGGTACATTCCCTTCCGGAGCTTTAGCTTGGAATATTACTGATGAAACCTTCATGGACAACTCTAAAATAGATAACCTGAAATTAAGACTTGGTTATGGAGTGACTGGTAACCAAGAAATTCCAAATAACCTCTATTTGGAACAACTTTCCATTTCAGGGTCGTCAATCTACGTTTTTGGCGGGCAAGCAGTACCAAGTGTATTGCCTACAAATTATCCTAACCCGAATCTTAAATGGGAAGAAACAAGTCAGTTGAATTTTGGTTTGGATTATGGATTGTTCAATTATAAAGTTTACGGTTCCATTGATTATTATATCAAAAAAACTGATGACTTGCTGTTGTCGTTCTCAACTGCGGCACCTTCTGTTGTTACAACGCAATGGGCCAATGTTGGTGAAGTGGAAAATAAAGGAATTGAATTCAGTATCAATGCAGATATTATTGATAACGACAAAGCATTTTGGAGTACAAATATTAACCTTTCCTCCAATAAGAACGAGGTTATAAGCTTGTCCAATGAAAACTTTGAACGGGAAGAAATCAATACTTCCAGTGGTTCAGGGGTTGTGGGTAATAATGCGTCTACCCAAATCATTAAACCGGGCCTTCCATTGAATACCTTCTATGGTTGGGAATTTACTGGATATGATGCTGATGGTTTGGAAACTTATTTGGACGAAGACAATGATGGAACTCCGGATGAAGTAGTTATTGGGGATGCCAACCCAGATTTGGTGTTCGGTTTCAATAACACCTTTAGGTTCAACAGATTTGACGCCAATATTAACTTGAGAGGAACCATTGGTAACGATTTGTATAACAATACAAGAGCAGAATTTTCCTATATAAGCCAGTTTCCTGGGGTAAATGTGCTACGCTCCGCTTTTGATACGGGTGCCAGTAGAGAACAAGTGGCCCAATATTCATCACAATGGATTGAAGATGCTAGTTTCTTACGACTGGATAATGTGACATTGGGATATAATTTTAATACTGATAATTCCAAAATATTTAAAAAGGCCCGGGTCTATGTTTCTGGCAGTAATTTATTTGTAATTACAGGATATACTGGTTACGATCCAGAAGTTAGAACAAGATCGGTAGGTATTGATTATTTGGTGTATCCAAGACCAAGAATTTTTCAGATTGGAACAAGTATAACTTTCTAAAAAAAAAGCAATGAAGAATTATTTAAAACATAAGAAATACTTGGCTAAGACAATGGTCTTTGGTCTTGCAATCACACTTTTAGGTTGTTCGTTGGAAGAAGATACCTATTCTATTTATACACCAGAAACTTTTTATGCGAACGAACAACAAATATTATCATCCCTTTCTGGGGTATACCGCTTCTTTGCAGGTACAACAGGAATGGGAGTGGAATACCGCTGTTTAGAACTTTCTGCGGATCAAGTTGTGGTGCATGAAAAGATTCAAGGCTGGTGGGGAGGTGCTAACTTCTCACAACTTATGGAGCATGAATGGGATGAGAACCATGGCTATATCAATGGAGCTTGGAATACTTATTTTAGAACTGTAGGTCAAGCTAATGCACTAATTGCTTCTTTGGAAAATTCTGGATTAGATGGAAGTTTGGTAGATGGTCCCATTGCTGAGTTAAGGACACTTAGGGCCTATGCTTACTTCTTTTTGATGGACTTGTTTGGCAATGTTCCCATATTTACTGACCCCAAAGTAGACCCACTAAATCTACCTGTACAAAACACACGGGTCGAGGTTTTTGAATTTGTGACTTCGGAAATGGAGGCGGCTTTACAAAATCTACCAACGAAATCCGCATCTGGAAGTGAATACTATGGTAGATTGACCCAGGAAGCGGGCCAAGCCCTTTTGGCGGTCATTTACCTTAATGCTGAGGTTTATACCGGCAGTGCAATGAACAATAAAGCTATTGAGTATGCAGATTTGGTAATTAATTCTGGACAGTACAGTTTGTTGCCTGACTATTTTGACAATTTTGTGTACAACAATGAAAACAATGCCGAGTTCATATTTGGTGCGGTTTATTCCCCAGATATTTCTGGAGGAATTGGACATCCACTGGTTCAAAAGGTTTTGCCTGGAATACAAGGCGGACTTTTTGGTTTGCCCTATACTCCACAAAACGGATTTGGCACACGCCCTTCTGTATTGGCCTTGTATGAGGAAGATGATGATAGAAGAAATATGTTTATAGGATATGGTCCGCTGATAGATCCTAGAAATGGTGAAACCGTTATGGTGGAACGTATTGTACCAGACAATAATTCCACTTTATATGATTCCTCAACTTCTACTGAAGGTCCCGTTCCTTATGAGATTATTCCTGCAACTGGTATTCGTTTACAACCTATGAATGCTGGGATTAAATGGGTAAAATGGGGATTGGACCCTAACACTAATGGAGGAAATGCCGGAAATGACATTGCTTTTGTTAGATATGCTGATATTTTACTGGTCAAGGCAGAAGCTTTGGCAAGGGAAGGAGACTTTGCAGCTGCGTTGCCTTTGGTCAATCAAGTAAGAGAAAGAAGTAGTGCAACACCTCTTGCTTCACTTACATTGGATGATATTCTTGATGAAAGAGGACGTGAGTTGGCTTTTGAAATGGCAAGAAGAAGAGATTTGATACGTTTTGGGAAATTTGGTGATGCTTGGGAGTTTAAAGAAGAATCTGAAGATTTTAGAACACTTTATCCGATACCAAGGGCAGCTATTGATGCCAATCCCAATTTATCCCAAAATTCAGGATACTAATCGATTTGCATTTAGTTAATTTTTATTTTGAGTATGGGGTCAATATTGACCCCAATACTTTTTTGTAAAAAGTTCACTGTGGTAATGATGGTAGACCTATTGATATTTCATTTCAAACTCTAATTTTCTATTTAAACCAATGAACTATTAATAAATGAAATATGCTATATCGATATAAACTGATTTTGGTATTGGTTTGTGGAATCGTATGGGGTCAGGAACGGCCCAATGATGCCACGGCACCCTTACATTTGATAAAACCACAATACGAGACCCCATACGGTATACCTAATGAAATTGAGATTCACAAAGTGCTTGCAAGGATTCATTCTTATTTAGATGCTGTAACACCGGCAACTTTGGTGAATAAAGATACAGGTGGAGAAATTAACAATTTCAATAAACTGAATAAGGTGAAAAATTTGGCTTTTGGCAAGGCAGATTTTAGACTAGTGAGTTACGAATGGGGAGTTACCTATGCTGGAATGTTATTGGCTTCAAAAGCTTCAAAAGATGAGAAATATGCAAATTACGCCAATGAGCGTATTGCTTTTTTGGCAGAGCTTTTCCCACTGGTAAAGATTTGGGAAGAGAAGAATCTATCAGGAGAAAATCCCATGCACTCTGTATTGCATCCCAACGCTCTCGACGATGCAGGGGCCATTTGCGCAGCAATGATCAAGGCCAAACAGAATGGCCTTAAGGCCGATGTTGACCCTATGATAAATAATTTTATCGATTACATCAGTAACAAGCAATTACGTTTGCCCGATGGTACCTTGGTAAGAAATCGACCTATGAAGAATTCAATCTGGTTGGATGATTTATTTATGAGTGTGCCGGCTTTGGCCCAGATGGGAAATTATACGGGAGAACAACGATATTTTGACGATGCCACAAAGCAACTGATACAATTTGCTGAAAGAATGTTTGTAAAAGAGAAGGGACTGTTTATGCATGCTTATATCGAAGATATGGATGCTCACCCTGCTTTTTTTTGGGGAAGGGCGAATGGTTGGGCCATCATGACCTTGGTAGAACTGTTGGAAATATTGCCGAAAGAACACTCCAACTATCAAAAAGTGCTAAGAATTTTAAAGGAGCATATCCATGGATTGACAAGGTTGCAATCACCCAAGGGGTTGTGGCATCAATTATTGGATAAGAACGACTCCTATTTAGAAACTTCGGCTACTGCCATATTTACTTATGCCATTGCGAGGGCCATTAATAGAGGTTACATAGATGCTAGGTCCTACGGGCCAATAGTTTGTTTGGCCTGGAATGCTTTGGCAGAACAAGTTAACGACAAAGGACAGGTAATGGGAACTTGTGTGGGAACGGGTATGGGTTTTGACCCTGCTTTTTATTATTACAGACCGGTAAACGTTTATGCGGCACATGGTTATGGTCCAGTCTTATTGGCTGGGGCAGAGATGCTCTTGCTTTTAGAAAATACCAATCCCAAAATGAATGATAGCGCCGTACAATTTTATGACCATCCCATAGTTACTGATGCCCCAATTTTTAGTGTGGATGAGTAAAATAGTTTCACATACCATTTGGTCGGCTATTTTTTGCACTTTCATTTTATGGGGATGTAGGCAAACACCTAGAACAGTTTCAAACAATACAAAAAAACGCCCCAATATTTTAATGGTAATAGCAGATGATGCCGGTTGGAACGATGTCGGATATCATGGTTCGGAAATACAAACTCCAGTCATTGATGCTCTAGCGGATAATGGATTGGTTTTAGATCGTTTTTATGTTGCTCCCACCTGTTCACCAACCCGAGCGGCTTTATTGACAGGTATGCCTGCAAGTAGATTGGGAATTGTGGCACCAATAAGTGGCAAGAGTAAGATGGCCTTGCCAGATAGTTTAATCACATTGCCCAAGGCTTTAAAAGAGTTGGGCTATAGAACTGCCCTTTTTGGTAAATGGCATTTGGGTCTTACTGCTGAAAATGGTCCACAAGCCTATGGTTTTGATATCTCTTACGGATTTTTACATGGACAGATTGACCAGTACACCCACGAATATAAGAACGGTGACCCCAGTTGGCATAAAAATGGGAAGTTGCTGCAAGAGGAAGGACATGTGACCGATTTGTTGACCAAGGCTACTTTAGACTATTTGGAACAACCTGAAGAAACCCCATTTTTTATCACCTTGGCTTATAGCGCACCACATTTTCCGTTACAGGAGGAGAAACGCTGGAAAGCACTCTATAGAAACATCATTTCCGATAGTAGCAGGGTAGATTTTGCGGCAGCCATGACCCATATGGATGACGCTCTGGGTAAAGTGATGGGAAAATTACAGGAAACAGGAAAAGATGAAAACACCTTGGTTCTTTTTATGAGTGACAATGGCGGAATGGAAAATTGGTTTCCTAAAGACCAATATGGAGGAAGGCATGGGCCAAATTCTGTGTTGGGAGACAATACACCTTTAAAGGATTACAAAACATCCAATTATGAAGGCGGAATCAGGGTTCCGGCAATTGCTTATTGGAAGGGCCGCATTGTGCCAAATACCTCAAATTCATTTATCTCGGTGATAGATATAATGCCCACATTATTGGATTTGGTAGGGAAGACCCCGAAGCCCAATACCGTCAAGGGAAATAGTTTTTTATCGCTTTTTCAAGGTAAAGATATTTCAAAAACGAATCACATTTATATTCGAGGCCATTTGCAGGAAAACATCATCAAGCCTCCCTTTAAGTTGGTGAGGACACGGTTAGAAAATGGGACAAAACTACAATTGTATCATTTGAAAAAAGATCCCGAGGAAAAAAATGATATCTGGACATCAGAATCCTTAATAGGTCAAGAACTATTGAGATTATTGGAACAAGAATTCGCCAAAGATGCCCCAACTGTAAATGGGCCAAAAATTGTTATAAAATGAAAAGAAACGCTTTTGTCATGAAGTTAAAACCAGGTCATGCCGAGGAATATAAAAAACGTCATGATGAAATTTGGCCAGACTTAACTTTGTTACTTTCAGAATCAGGAATTAGTGAGTATTCCATTTTTTTGGATGAAAGAACAAATACACTATTCGCTGTTCAAAAATTAGCGGAAGGCTTTGATCCAGAACAGATTCCTAGTCATCCCATCGTAAAAAAATGGTGGGCCTATATGGCCGATATTATGGATGTTAATCAAGATAATAGTCCCGTAGAATTTCAATTAAAAGAAGTATTTCACTTACCCTAAACTGAATAGTATGCTGGTTAGATGTTTTTTTTTATTTGTTTTAAGTTCTTTTTTGGGTTGTAGGGAAAGCGCTTCTAAAACAAATGGGGAAAATATGATTAGTCTTGAGCCCGGATGGACGAAAACCGTTGGGGCAAAGTCAGTGGTCATTCCTCAAAGAGAATTTTTTGTGAATGTTTTTGGTGCTAAACCCGATGGGGAAACACTGGCAACCGATGCCATTCAAAGGGCTGTGGATAGTTGTGCCAATTCCGGTGGAGGTGTTGTTAGATTTCAACCGGGGCGTTATTTGTCAGGGAGCATCTTTTTAAGATCAAATGTACACTTACAAATAGATGAAGGAGTCACCCTTTTGGGAAGCCAACATATAGGAGATTATAAAGAGATTGATACCCGTGTTGCCGGTATAGAAATGAAATGGCCAGCTGCACTGATAAACAGTATTGATCAAAAAAATGTAAAGATTGGTGGTAAAGGTCTGGTAGATGGGCAAGGAAAGGTTTTCTGGGACATGTACTGGAACATGAGAAAGAATGAATACGAACCAAAGGGTCTTCGTTGGATTGTGGATTATGACGCCAAAAGACCACGTACCATTTTAATACAGAACAGTGAAAATATATTATTGGAAGAATTACAACTACAACGTGCCGGTTTCTGGACGGTGCAATTGCTCTATTCTACATATGTAACGGTGGATGGTTTAATTATCAAAAACAATATTGGGGGCCATGGACCAAGTACCGATGGTATCGATATTGATTCCAGTAGTTATATTTTGGTTCAAAATTGTTCTATTGATTGCAATGATGACAATTTTTGTCTAAAAGCGGGTAGAGATTGGGACGGGCTTCGAGTAAACAAACCGACCGAATACGTTGTCATCAAAGATTGTACAACGGGAAGAGGTGCTGGGTTATTGACTTTGGGTAGTGAGACCAGTGGAGGCATACGCCATGTTTATGCTTCAAATATTAGAGGGAATGGTACAGATGCTGGTCTAAAATTAAAATCAGCAACGACCCGTGGTGGTGTGGTCGAGGATATTGTTTTTGAGAACATGAAAATGGATAGCGTAAATACTTTTTTAAGTATCAGCATGAATTGGAACCCATCCTACAGTTATTCAAAATTGCCCGAAGGCTATGATATAGATAAAGTACCTGCCCATTGGAAAACCATGCTTCAGGTAGTGCCCGAAGAAAAAGGCATTCCTAAGTTTAGGGATATTAAAATTAACAATGTTGAGGTTAGAAACGCCAAAACAGCAATAAATGTTAGTGGTCTAGAAGTATCCCAAATCAACGCAATTCATATGAATAATGTTACTGTAAATGCTATAACAGCAGGCAACATTGCCTATAGTGACGATTGGAGTGTTCATAATGTCCGATTACAGATATCAGACAGTTCCAAAGTAAAGGTGAGCCATAGTAATGTTGATTTATCCGGGGTGTATCATTAATTACTTACTGCCCAAAAGCGAAACATAGCTATTACAATTTAATAAAGTATGTAATATCCGACCCTTTTAGTTTTTTTAAAGATTCTGCTGCAATTCGGGCATTAAGATCAGCACCTGCCATGTTGGTGTGGGTATGGTCCTTTGGGAAAAAATCAGCCACTTTTACGGCTCCAAGTTTTTGATAAGTTTTGGCAATACTATCGCTAAGGTCAATATATTTTATTCTCTCTTTCTCAGCGATTTGTTTGGTCCATTTAATGTAGGTGCCCGAGCGCTGTTCAACATTTCCATTTGGCCATTCGTTTCTGGGAGTAAGACTCATCAATAATGGTTCGGCACCAATTTCCTTACAGTCTTTTATGTAATGCTCTAGGTACCAACCAAAAGTGTGCACGGTTTCTTTAATGCTATCGTTACGTGTAACCTTTTGAGTTTCTTCTCCAATTCCAGATAGGGAACCACGGTATTTTTTAGTACTGATGTTTCCTGCATCGTTATGGCCAAATTGTATGATGACAAAATCTCTTGGGGTCAGTACTTTTTTTACCGAATCCCATAGGCCTTCATAGCGAAATGTTCTACTACTTCGACCACCCCTAGCTTTGTTATATAGGTTGACTCTTAAAGTATCTACATACTGAAGAAAGGGGACGCCCCAACCCACGGCATTTTCATTATCATTATTGGCCATGGTGGAGTCACCAATTAAATAGATGTTTCTTTTTGAAGGATAGTTTATCACTGGATTGTTCAATACAGTTTTTATAAAAAAAGAGTCCAAACCCTTAAGGGCATCTGCAACCAGTTCTGCAGCCAAGGCAGCTCCCTTGTCATTGGTATGTGTGGTATCCCAATCATAAAAATAGGTGTTGGTGATGCCCTGTTTCCCAATTTTTTCCATGGTAGTGGCCATAAAATCATTTAGATCTATATGGGGAACCGCCTCTTGTTCCGAGACTTGTTTTACCCATAGGCCATAGTCGTTGGTATTTCGGGCCACTTTGTTTTCATGCCATCGGTTTCTGGGGATAGGTGTTATCAAAATTGGTTTAGCCCCTTTGTTTTTGGCATCCTTAATCATTTGGCGCAGATACCACCCGTAGGAATGTACCACTTCGTGCTTGCCTGTCAACATATTGTCTATTTCCTCAGTTTCATTACCAATGCCCCTTATCGTACCTCGGGCACGTATGGTGTCGTTGATGGGTCCATCATCATTGTGACCAAATTGGATGAGTATGTAGTCTCCTTTTTTTAGTTTGGTAGATACTGAATCCCACAGACCTTTGTCGATATAAGTTCGAGTACTGGTTCCACCCAGAGCGTGGTTTTCCAATTTTATTTTTGTGCTGTCCATAAACTGGGATAGAAAATCGCCCCAGCCCCATAGTCCATCGGCACCATCCCCATGTCCGTTTTTAACGGTGGAATCTCCAACGGTGTACAGGGTGGGTACTTTGGTTTGTTTTGGATTGCAACTGATAAAAATCGCGCTCAGCGCAAGACAAAAAAGTGTAATTGTTTTTTTCATGTTATTGATTAATAGTTCTAAAATCGAACCAAATACTCATATGGATTCCTTCATCACCTTTTTTAATGCGAATGCTGCTGGGTTGACTATTGGGGCCATGATGAGGAATGGGCTTAAAGGAACGCATGGCGGGAATTTCATAAAGAAATGAGAAGTCACCTTCTGGAAATTCAGGTTGAGGGTGGCTTCGTCCCTTTATAGCATATTCGGGTTCATCTGGAGTGAATAAGCGTAAAAAAGTGTTGTCATTCTCACTGAAAAATTTGAAGGAGCCATCACCTGCATCTAGTGTCCCTGCATAAAAGTTGGCGTGATAGCCTTTAAACTCTGGATAAATAAGATTATCAAAACTTTCACCAGTAATAGTATTATTGTAGTCTTTTTGCCATAAACCAAATTGTGTCCCACGTTGTCTATTCTTCCAAACACGGTACGGACCCTTTCCAAACCAGGTAAAACCTTTCACCACATCTTCGGGAAAATCGAAAGTGATTCCGAAGGCATTTATCTTATCGTCAAAAATGGGGCCGTCAAAACCATTGATAGTCTTAGCTTTTTGTAGAGCGGTCATGTTTAGGTTTAGTCTCCCATCTGCAGTTAGGGTCCATGTAATTTTATCCAAAGCACCTGAATAAAAAACATCAGCAATCGCATCTTTACCTTGAATGTAGCTTTTTACAGAATCAACCTTTGCTTCCATGCCCACTGGTTTTGGTCCGTTGGTCAAAGGAATTGTGGCTTTTCCATTTGTAATTTGCGTAAGAAAACCTGTTGATTTATCTAGCTTGATGGTCATGCCGTTTGCTGATAAATAAATCTGGTTGTCCATATCTTTAAAGTAGGCTTTTTGCTCTACGGATTGTTTTGCTTGAAGCTTACTGGAAAAATAATTGTTATGGTGAATTGGCCACGTAAATGTGTTGATGGATTTTCCAGTTTGGTCAAAAGCTTCCAGCTGTACCCAATCACCCTCAAAGAAAGTTGTTGGTAGCTTAAGTTGAATTCTTCTGAATTCTTCTGGCATCACATCTGGAAAGTGTTTTGTTTCAGAATGTATTTCCATGGGTTGGGCATGGTTGTACAGCACATTTTCATCCAGTTTAAAAATTTTATAAATGTAGGTATAGGTATTTAAATTGGTGTACAGGGAAGTATTACCTACGGTAAGTGCGCCATTAAAGTTTTTAGAAATACGAGTGGGTTTGAACTGAACTGGAGAAAAAATATCTTTAATTGAAAAGTAGCTTCCTTCCTTTTCGCGGTGAGGGCCGACAATACCGTCTGGTGCTAAAGACCCTGCAGAATCATATTTTCGTTCACCTTTCCAGTCGGTTCGTAAAACGGCTTCATCAACAAAGGCCCAGATAAAACCACCCGTAAACAAAGGACTTTGGATGTATTTGTTCCAAAAGTCCTCTAGACCGGCACCGCCACCATTATCATAAGTGCTGTGCATAAACTCGGTAGGGAAAAATACATTTTCCCCATTGTTGAAGCGGTGTACGCCCGTTTGGTAGGTGGGGTAGTGGTGGGTGTCCCAGCCCTCAAAATCTGACCAAGGATGTATAACAATTCTTTTTTGTAGGTCTTCGGTTTTAAAGACCCTGTCGGCTCCAGGTCCCCATCCACCTTCATTGCCGTTGTCCCAAATAATAATAGAAGGATGGTTGGCATCTCGATCCAACATTGATTTGGCCAGTTTGGCTCCCAAAGCATCGTCATAGGGATTTTGCCATCCGGCGAGTTCGTCTAGGACAAAGAGTCCCAACGAATCGCAAACCTTAAGAAAATGGGTGGCAGGCGGATAGTGGGTCCTCACGGCATTCATATTCATGCCTTTGATTAACTCTACATCCATTATGCTGATACGTTTGCTCAAACTTCTGCCCGATTCTGGCCAAATACTGTGGCGGTCCACGCCCTTCATGATGATTTTGGTTCCGTTCACATAAATGCCATCTTTGGAAAGGAATTCCAATGTTCTAAAACCAATGCGTTCTACTTTTTGATGTAAAATGGCGTTATTGGATTTAAGCTCAACCTTTAACTCATATAGATTTGGACTTTCAGGTGTCCAAGGAATTATGTTTTCCCATGAAGTGGATATGGTATCCTTTTTTTGGTTTTTGGATAGAGGAAACGATTTTTCTGGGCCATAAGTTTTATCTCCCAGCTTTTTAAGAGCTATGGATAAAGAGGGGCTTTTAATCGTATGGTTGATTTCAGTCGCCAAAGTGAGTTTGCCATCATGTTTTGCATCGACCCTCAAGGAAACCATGTGGTCTTTTGGCAGGATTTCTAACCAAACGGGTCTGTAAATACCTCCAAATAGCCACCAATCGGCATAACGTTCGGCACGGTTGACCGAATGGTTGGCCGAGTGTTTGCTGACATTGACTTCCAGTAAGTTTTGAGAATCGAAGTTTATAAGTTTAGTAATGTCGTATTTGAACCGATAGAAACCGCCTTGATGGGTAGGGCCTGCCTTTTTACCATTGATAAAAACTTCGGTATCGGTCATTACACCTTCAAAAACAATATTGATGTGTTTTTTCTGGTATTCGGCAGGGATGTTAAAATGATACTTGTATAACCCTTGTTCTTTGCTGGGCTCTTTTAGATTTAACTCTTTGTACCATCTTCCGTAGGTGTATTCGCCAAAACCCTGTAACTCCCAATTTGAAGGAACATCTATATTGGACCATTGCTCGCAATTTTGGCCATTAGTGCATTTAAATTCCCATCTTTTGGGATGCTCAAAGTCAGTTCCGGACAGGTAAATCTTTTCAGTTTGCTGTGCCATACCGGCTAAGCAAAGGCACAAGAGCACATAAAATAAGGTAGTTCCCTTTTTTTTGATCATTTTTTATAATTGTACGAAAACTAAAATAGAGGTTTCGGTCTAAGGAACTGTCCTGTGCTGTGATGTATAAAAATAAGGAAGGGGAATGCCTAAATGGAATTTCGCTCTATGTATTTAAATACATTTTTGACTTTTTCCTGTTTTTTCTTAAGGACCATATATGCTGCTGTTTCGCCCATTGCAGTAAAATCTGTGCTGACCACGGTAATACCCAATAAATCCTTCAAAGGTGTGTCATTATAGGAAATGATACCAACATCTTTTCCCATGGTTAAATTCTTTTTTCTTATTTGTCTTACTAGATTTACTAAATCCATCTCTTCTATAGTAATAAAAGCATCTTTGCTTTGTAGTTCCATATCGTCATATATCTGATCTAGAATCTCAAAATTATAGGCAAATTCCACACAGAACTTTCTAAAACCGAATAGAATACGGGCAGGATAAGGAAATACACTTTTACTGGGGTACACTAATATGAGTTTGTCATATTTGGAGAGACAATCCTTAGCTTCCTTAAGTGCCTCATAGATGTCAAGCTCAAAATCTTGGTAAAGGGCGCCATAGTTACCATCTAATTGAATCTTTGCATTGTCGAGTATCAACAGTTTTTCTTTAGGTATTCTTTCCAATACCTGCATTACTCTTTCTGTGGTGCTTTTATGTCTTAGGTCAGCATCTTTAAAGTGTGGCATTATTACATAATAATCATATGCACCAAGGTTTCTCTCAACATATCTCACAAAAAGAGACTCCTCGCAATGGTATATGAAGAGGTTAACATGGCCATTTGTTCCCATTTCATTAACAAATGAGTTGTAAATCCGCATTTTATATGAGCTTGGCTTATTGATCAAAAAAAATACGTTTACTCTAGAGATAAGGTCCGTTTTGGCAATGTAGTATCCTTTACCTTTTACAGAGATAATAGTTTTTTGTGTCTTAAGTTTTCGATAAGCTTTTTCAACCGTATCTCTAGAAAGCAATAATGTTTCACTTAGTTCATTTATTGATGGAATTTTACTTCCTATGGGTAGTTTGCCATAGGCAATATCATTCATTATGGAATCTACTATTTGCTGATACTTTGGAACCCTCGAATCCTCATTGATATCAATCTTCAATAAATCCATATACTGCTTATTATTATTGTTTAATGCTGATTTTTAGAAACAAAGCTAACATATTTTTAAAGTTGGAAACCTTAAGAGTTGTTATTGAATTGGATTAGAAAAGTTTATTAGATGAGTTGAATTACTGAGAAATGTATTGAAAACTTATGTTTTTTAACCTGTACTTTTAGTTGTAAGGCCACTTCAACTTTGTTTATAGCATGCGGTCAAAAAACCCTCACAGACCTTATAAAATAAAGTCCTGCTATAACGGAAAGAATAATGGTCACCCCGCCGACCACATAGGAAATCGACAAAATAAAAGAAAGCCAATCGACCTCTTGCTGGCCAAAATTCTTATAGAAAAGGATGCCCACACTGCCCAAATAACCAAAGGCATCGGCGAGGTACATTAAAAACCCGATGTTGCTACGGTATTTAAAAAGGGCGATCCATCGTTCAAAGAGCATGGTATGATAACTGATATAGGAAAGGTACATGGCAAAACCCACCATAATCATCCATAGAACAGGTGATATGATGTCGTTTTTGAAGAGAAAAGTGGTCAAAATCAACAACAACCCGCCCAACCCGATAATGCCCAGATTGGCAAAAAAGGCCTTCCGGTTGTCTTTGATATAGATCATGGCCCCAATAATGGCAAAAACCCCAAGGGCAATGGGTATTTCGGCCAAGGCGAGGGCCTGTGGCACATCGGTATAGCCCAAGAGCGTCCAAATCTCCACGGCAAAGTTATCACGTACATCCCTAAAAATGGTCAAGGCGATATATATGGAAACGGTCAGGACAATCCCTAGGGAAAAGGTCTTGAAAAAAGTCCTGCGCTGTTTTTTGTCCATCGGCACCCGTTCCGTTCTTTGGGCAATATCCTCGGCATTGGGTGGGGGAATCCTTCCCAATAAATACACCCCTAAAAGCAGGGAGGGCACAAAAATCAATCCCGTTAAAAAAGGCATCCAAAATTCGGTGACGCCCATGTTTTCTACCAAATAACGCCCCACGCCTTTGACCAGACCCGAGGCCACTACAAAACTTGAGGCCATGGCCGCTCCCAACAGCTCGGTGTTTCGCCTTCCTTCCAAAAAGGCAAAGACAATGCCCCAAATCATCCCCAAGGGCAGTCCATTGAAAAAGAGCAAAATAAAATTGTAGGGATGAGGTACAACGGCAAAGAGCAATAGGCTGGCCCAAGCTATCCCAATCAATATCAAAATACTGGAAATCCGTTTATTTGGGGCCATTTCGGACACCCATTTTATCCCGATGAACTTCGACAGCATATAGCCTAAGACCTGGGTAGTAATCAATACGATCTTATAATCGATATTCCAAAGCGACAAGCCTTCGTACATACCCGCCGTAAAAGGTTTGCGAAAGGCATACATACTGCAGTAGGTGATAAAGGCCCCGAACATACAGAACAGGGCCGTTTTTATCTTTGTGGAGGGCGGGACTAAAGTGTTCATGTTTTTACTAGGCTTCTTGCTCAAGAAGTTGGGGAAGTTCGGCTACACTACCAAAAATATGGGTGTGGGGATGTTTTTCAAGGGTTTGCCTGTCATTGGCACCGCTCAGCACCCCAATGTTATACCGACAGCCCCCGTTATGGCCCGAAAGTAGGTCGGCAGGGGTATCCCCTATTTTTACGACCTCGTGCACACTCTGCACCCCCAGTTGCTGCATGGCGTAAAAAAGCATGTAAGGTGCGGGGCGCCCCGTACCTTGGGTCATTTCAACATCAACGCTAACATCAACCAAACCTCTTTCCTGCCATTCCAGACTATCGATAATGGTACGGTTTACATCGTTGTGAAAACCGGTGTCGGTCGCCACTTTTATATCGTTTTGATGGCACCATTCAAAAACGTCTTCCGCCCCCGGCATGGCCTTTACATGGTTGCGGTAATAATCGAGCATAATCACCGAATAGTTGTCAAAAAGCACCTTCGCTTCGGCATAAAGTTCGGGGAAATCATATTTCTCAAAATCCTCAATAGCGACATCCTGCCCCTTGCTTTGGGCGATCATGTACTGGTAGAGATGGATTTTGTTCGTACCTATGGTTTTTTGAAATTCAACAAGGGGAACGTCCAATCCATAGTCCACGGCCGCCTGGTGCAAACTTTTGGCTACCGCATTATCATCTTCAACGGTGGTTCCCGAAAGGTCAAAGACCACTAATTTTATCTTTTGCATCTATCTGTATTATTTAATGTTTTATACTAATCCCTACACGAAAAGCATTGCTGTTCAACCCATGTTCAAAGGCCTCGTTCACCTCATTCAACGTGCAATAATCCTCGACCAATTGTGAAAATGGAAAATGATCATGATACGTTCCGATGAAGTCCACCGCATTTTTAAAATCCGTTTCATTGTAGTTGTGCAACCCTTTTACCGTTAGAATATTACGTATCAAATATTCGGAATTCAGCTGTAAATCGCGTTGCGGAAAGGTTCCTCCAATCCAAATGGCCGTACCCCCAATGCCCAACAACCTCAAGGTGTTTTCCATGGCGGAAGCGGCACCACTGAATTCCAGGGCCACATCAAATGGTTTGGGGTTTCCCAGATGACGCATCATATGTTCTTCCCAATCCTCCTTAAGGTCAAAAAGATAATCCGCCCCAAAGTCAAGAGCTATGTTCAACCTGTCATCGTTAATATCCATGGCGCTAACTGTTTTGGCACCCATGGTCTTTGCCATGGCACAGGCCATTACACCCAACATGCCCGCTCCGCTAACCAGTACATGACGGTTCTTGATATCCCCTGCCAAACGTATACCTCCGGCCACGGTAGCCACCGAGCAATTGATCAAGGCAGCGATACCATTGGGCACCTCCTCCTTCAATTTTAAGACCGGGGTGTTTTGCCTTAGGATCGTATATTCGGCCAGGCCACCATGTAGGGTTTTGCTCCCGGCGATTTCTTCATGGCCATATTTAAAAAGGTCGGCCGCTTTTTGGGGAATGCCCCTTTTTGACAAGGCATCTTCCGGGTCACTGGCATAAATGGCCCAAGTGATTCGGTCGCCAATTTTCAGGTCGTTCCCGGCCAAATCCTGTGTTGGCATACCATTGGCAAACTCGGCAATGGTCCCTACAATTTCATGCCCCAATATCGTAGGTGTTTTTTCGTTGCGTTTTCCCGAATAGGTATTCAAATCGCTCCGACAAAGGGTGGTGTATTGGTTTTTGACCAAAATCTGTCCGTTGAAGAGTTCTGGGATGCTGATTTCCTTAAGCTGCATGACTTCATCGGTTCCGGTAAAAATAGCAGCTTTGGCCTTTTTTATAGTGCGCATTGTATTTTCCAATTAAGAAACTTATTGCAAATATATTTCTTAATTTGAAAAAATAAAATCTTCTATAGATTAAATGAACATTAATTAAAAACGATAAAACCCTTTATTTTATTAGAAAAAAACACAAACAATACTATTTTTAGAAGCTTTAATAAATTTCATGTAAAGAAAAAGTAATTCGATATAATGAAATTATTTGGGTTCTTTTTTGGGAAAATGTGCCATTTGTACCATTTTTGGCAACACATAATTTTGAATACCTTATATGGAATCCACAAAAAACTACCCCATTCACTTGATCGGGCCCAAAATCCGGGAACTGCGAAAAGAGCAGGGCATGAAACTTACCGATTTTGCCGAGGCGACCGGAATGAGCAACGCCCTGCTGTCCAAAATCGAGAACGGGCGAATGGTGCCGACCTTGCCCAAGCTTTTGGACATTATGAATTGCCTCGATATCAGCCCCGAAGATTTCTTTAAGGAAATCAAACACGATTCCCATTCGGATGCCCATCGGTTGATTCCAAAAGAGGCCTATATTCCGTATGTAAAGGAAGAAACAGCGAAGGGCTTTGGCTATAAATCCATTTTGGACAAATCCATACAAGACCGTTCCTTTCAGGTGTCGCATGTGAGCTTGGAACCCGGTAATCAACGCCCAAAAGTACGTACCGATGCCTATGAGTTCCTGTATGTGCTCAAAGGGGAAATGGAATACCTGATCGGCGAGGAAACCGTTTTTATCCGTGAGGGGGATTCCTTCTTCTTTGATGGCATGGCGCCCCATGTACCCTTGAACAAAACCACGACCACGGTGGAATATCTGGTAATCTATTTCTTTACCGATCGTATGGAGGGAAATGACTGACGACCAACCACTCTAGTGAAAAAACATATCGGCCGAAAGCTCCACTGGTGTCCCGTTTTCTTTTACATACCCCAGTTTTAAGGCTTGTCCACCGTAATCTTCAAAATACTCGATTTCAATAGGATGCAGCCCTTTTTCCAAGGAAATCAACCCTTTTTTGAAGCGCTTGCTATGCGAACCGTCGTTGTTGACGACATCTCTTCCGGAAATATGCAATTTAGATCCATCATCCGAAATCAGATAAAACGCATAGGTATCCGTTTCGGGGATGTCGACAAAACCCCTGTACTTGATGGCAAAATGGTCTTCCCGATGTGGAATTTCCTTTAAATCGACCGTTGCCACGGTTCCTTTTTTTGTCCGTTTTAGGGCATTAAAATCCGGAAGTTTCGTAAAATCCCCTTCGTAATAGGTATACGTCAGGCCTTTTTTTGAGGGGCGTTTTCCTTTTGGGGCATAAGCCGCTATGGGCTCCAATTTTTCATAGGTCTGGACAAATACCTTGCTGCGGGGTCTGTTGTCTTGGGTGAAAAAACGCGCTTTCACGGTCGTAGTCTCTTCAATGGCAAGGGGTTTTGCGTATTCCAACGAACGAACAGTAGGTTCACTTCCGTCCGTAGTATAGCGTACGCGTAAATCGGGATATCGGTGCTGGAGCGTCACCTTGGTATTCTCTGAAAAGGATGTCGGTTCCGAAAAATTGAGGTCCAAGGCGATTTCATCCAGGTTCACCCGATAGATCAGTTCTATTTCGCCCGTGGTGGCATTCGCGATACGGAAGAGCAAATGGGGGATATCTTCCTCGGTGGTTTCCATTTGCACATCGATCAGGGCAATACTGTTCAGGGATTTGATGACCGGCGATACCCGATTAAAGTTGAACTCGGGACCTTCAATTTGGTTGACCCCTGCGAATTGCAGTTCTATGGCATCAAAATCCATGGTATTTCGGGTACGGCACACTTCCCCATAATGCTGGTCTCCGGTGAGGAACAGTACATTTTCCGCCTGTGCTTCGCGAACCGTATTGAACAAGCGTTGTTTGGCCGTGGGGAATTTGTCCCAAGTCTCCGAACCGGCATCCTTATCCAACAAAATCTGGAATCCGGATACGATCAAGGTAAGGTCACTGCTTTTTTGCAGTTCCGATTTAAGCCATTGCCATTGGGGTTCTCCCAAGACATCGCCATCGGTATCGGGGTCATCTCGGTTATATCGGGCATCGAGCATAATGATCTTCATGGTTTTTTCACCAATCTCGAAATCCCGGGCGTAATAAATACCGTCTTGTTTTTGGGGAATTACATCCTCCAAACCCCAGAATTTTCGAAAAAAGGCCTTGCTCTCTTTCTTAAATCGATAATCCTTTCCGGCATCGTTCAACCCAAAGTCATGGTCGTCCCAAGTGGCCATCAGATCAAAATCATTTCTCAATTCCGAGAAATGGGGTTTTGCGGCCAAAGTATCATAACAGGTTTGGATCCATTGGGCCTCCGTATCGGCATCGGCATAAATATTATCCCCGATCCAAAGGCAGAGGTCGGGGTCGGCCTTTACATAATTGGCAAAGGCAGGCGCAGGCTCAAACTGACGAATGCAGGCCAAGACGGCGATTCTAAAATCCCCTTCCTTTTTGGGCCGAAACTGGGCTTGGGTCACATTCAAAAAAGCAAGACAGCCCCCCATAGCCAAAACAAAATTTTTCATGATGATAAAAAATAGCGTTAAAAATCAATTCAAATTTCGTTACAAGAAAATATATTGAAGTTATGAGAAGTTTACCATTGGCTTAAATTACCTGATTTCACCACGATTTGTCAAGCAAAATCAATACTATATCCCAAAACGGACCTAGATGCTGTTTTAAAGGATTTTCATGCGGATTAAAATTTTAATCCGATAATCGAAATCAGTGTTTAAGACACAAACCTTGTTCCGTGATTGTTTTTCGACTAATGCGTCAATTGCCAAGGCGTAAATGGGATAAGTCCCTCTTCTTCGTCTACGATTCCGGCACTCAGGTTGTCTCCTCCGTAATCGTCAAAATATTCGATTCGGATGCGATGTTTCCCCGCTTCCAACACCAGGGTTCCTTTTTCTACCTTGGAACTGTGGGAGCCGTCATTATCTACCGCCAACTGCCCGTCAATATACATTTTGGAACCATCGTCCGAATTGAGGTATAACTTATAGGTTCCGGTCTTTTCAATGTGGACATAGCCCGACAACACCAACCCAAAGTGATCTTTACGCATTGGGGCATCCACTTTATCGGTAACCATTTTGACCACTCCGGATGCCACGGCTTGTAGTTTTTCAAAATCAGGAACCTCCATCCACTCGCCCTCATAATAGGTGAACCGCAATCCTTTTTTGGGCGATCTTACTTTTGTGGCCTTCAGGGGATCCATTTTTTTAAAATTCCGTGAGATGACCCTTCCTGCCCTATGATCTTGGGTATAGGCCCGTGTTTTCAGTTGGCAGGTTTCCTTGATCTGTATAGGCCCGGTATATTTTAGGGAGTTCAGTGTAGGTTCGGAACCATCAAGGGTATAATAAATCTGGTGTTCCTTGAAAAGCGGGGTCAACACCACTTCTTTTGTCTTGTCGAAAACGGCATAATCAAAATCGATGCGGGGTGGGGGAGGCACCAAAAGTTTGGCCAGCTGTTTGCCGTTGGCATATTTGTCCTTTTCCATTTCAAAAAAATCGAAAACACGGCCGTCATGCGCAATGGCACGGAAGGATAAATGGTTTTCAAAAATGCTGAAAGTAGTATAATGGTGTCCCGTCTCCAGTTCTTTGGTAAACCAGGAACGATGCGGGTCAAAATCGTCCAATCCGCCACCAGCACCTCCAGAATTGATATATACGATACCATTTTCCATACTGATCCGATCATTGAACAAGGGCCAACTACGTTCGTAGAGATGCGTATGCCCAAAGAGGCAAAAATCCACCCCGTAGGCCTCGTACAATGGTACAAGATTGCGGGCAAAACTCTTAAAAGTGGAAATGGCATTGTCTTCCTCAGTGGAATAGGGCGGATGGTGGTGCACCACCATTTTCCAAGGAGCATCCGATTCTGCCAGGGCCCACTCCAACCAATTGTATTGCTCCGAACCTTCCGACACATCCCTGTTGGTGTCGAGCATAAAAAACTGCACGGGACCATAACGGAACGTATAATAATATTCAGGTGCCGGATTGGCCATATAGTCGTAATAGAATTGGGCATCGTGTTCGTGGTTCCCTAAAACGGAATACAGGGGGTAATGCGACATCACCTTTTGCCCTGCGGGGAAAAACTGTTCCACCCAATCCGACTTTTGTTCGCCCTTATCGACCAAATCACCGGCGTGGATAATGAATTGCGGACGTTCTTCCCAGAGCCGTTGGGCAATTTTGCCCCAGGCCCAAGGGGTAACTGGCTGTTGTTGGGTATCGCCGATAAAGGCAAAGAAAACACCATCATCATTACCCACCACCGTTTTAAAGCTGGACGGTTCACTAACCATTTCGCGACCGTTGGCAAAGGTACTCCGTACCCTGTATCGGTATTTGGTATTCGGCTTAAGGCCCTCCAAACGGATTTCATGTAAAAAACCGCTCTTTTTTCCTTTGACGTTTTGGGAAAACGTCTGTTTGGGTCGATCCTTTAAAATTTCATCGAATTCGACCATGGCCGAACTTTCCGAAGTGGTTTCCCAAAGCACGGTAATGCCATGCTGGGTGGCATATTGTAGATAGGGTTTGACCAACAAGGAATCTTGTACAGCTTGGGCATTTACAAACAGACCCAGTGTCAGACAAAGTAAAGCCATTGTATTTTTCATTTCGTAGAAAGTTGGTTTATTCATATTTTACAAGCTGTATAGGCCCATCATTCTTGGCAAAGAGCAGGTACTTTTTGCCGTTGGTGGTATGTTCCATTTTTGTGAGGTGTTTGATATCGCCATCGTGGTCAAAATCGGCCAGTGCCAGACTATACCACCAACTCACTGTATCGATAAGTTTGATTTTTTTGGTGTTGCTGTAAAAACGGTCCTCCCGGTTCTCCAATACGTTGATGGGTATCCATTCCCCGGAAACCACGTTGAGCCCTGGACTTATAATAATGTTCGTGGTCTCTAGTTGGGCATTGTTAAATTTATTGTTACGTAGATAGTTGTGGCATTTATAACGAACAGCCCTGGATAAGTACGCTTTGATGTGCTTAGGGTCAATACTGTTCCTTCGTTGCCAATAGTCTAGCCAAATATCCTGAATCAAATCTTTGGCTGCGATTTCGTTCCTTATTAATGAAGCCGCATAAGGATATAAAGCATCCCACAAAACATTGAACAGTTTGTTATAGGCTTTTTGGTCAGAAACAGCAACTTTTTTGGTCAATTCCCCTATACTTGTTATGCTCTCATCAGTGCTTTTTGGCATAACACAAAGTAATCAAAAACAATAGTAGATTATATTACTTAAATGTAAAACATTGTAATTAAAAGAAATTGAATGCTTTATGGACAAAAATGTATTTTGGAGTATTTAAAAAAGAACCTATTTAAATTGTTAATGACATAAAGGAACTTATGTTCTTTACATATCCTTGGTGGAATGCTCCAATTCCAATTTTCCCCAAAAAAAACCTCGAAATAATCAATGCGAATCGAGGTGCCAACCTTTCAACATATATTAATAACCATGCTTATTTAGATATAGTTGCGACAAAACTAAACAGCGTAATTTGCTTACGAAAACCTTACCAAACCTTGTACTATTCTTTCGATGATATTTATCGAAATTTAAAATTCAGTAACAATGTTTACCCATTTTAGAATCAAATTTTGCACATCCTCTAAAATTCCTTTGGGTTCTTAACCGCAAATTCTTCTGTAACGAAAAGTAAATCTTTTACCCCTATTTCAGTCCACTTTTAGTTGAAGATTTACAGAGTGGGAGAACAAAAACTATGCACTTTTTTGAAACAAATATTGAAATAGTGCAGCTTCAGGCAACTATTTCATAAAATCTAACGTCAATATTAATAGTAAACCTTGTTCAATATATTGTTTCAGTTATGAAAATAATAAGCGCACTCTTTTTAATGTTTCTTGTGACGATATCCTCTGTGAAAAATATTAAGCAGAATAATAATCTACTAGAACAGGAATTGGTTTTAGTGACTTTTAAATGTGAAAGTTGTACTACAAAGAATAAATTCTCTGTGTTAGGACCAACGGAATTTACCTTAAAACGAGTTGAATTCCCTTTCTCAAGGAAGCTAAAACCTGGCAAATATAAAATGACCTATTGGCAAAATAGAGTTCAACAGATTCATTTACCTTTTGTTGTGAATCCAGATTCCAAAAATATTGTAACCGTTAAAGAATAGTAGAAACCTTCGAAAATATCCTAGTTTCCTAAAACCTATAAAATTACTGTAAGTGTAAATAGAAATTCACGTCTCGAACAAGGATGTTAGACCATTAAGTAGTTTTTCATCCTTAGTCTTGCTCCCATGCACATTATTGAATTGATACCACCCAGAAGAAATCTGACTTTGTATCCTTAAGCTAGAAAAGTTCAATAAAACGGTTACTTAAAACTCTTATGCCTATCTTGAACCTTAATGGATTAGCTTCAATTAGTAATTAGATATTGACAATCCGTTATATAATTCTTGCCATTCACGCCAAAATTATTAAAGAAAATACATAAATAAAAGAAAGATTAATACTACATTTATAATGTTGGAAAGTATACTTGCCGCCAGACATGAGTTTACACCCTAAGAGGCTTTATCCCATTGGGTGATGGTTGTTTATATACATAAAACAAAAACATTAAAAATGAAAATCATTGAAAAATTATCAGTATTTCTTTTCTTAATCTTTGCCTTGGTTTCTTGTGAAACGGATTCCACAATCCAAGAGGTCGATGAAATCAATTCAGGTAGATTGGAAGGACAAGATTCCAAATCCATTTCTACCAGTAAAGGTACGACAACAGATTTGACATCAAAATCCTCATGTGGGGGTTATGTGAGTGGCAGTTATAGTGTCATCAATTCGTACCATAACTATACGCCCTATAAATCCATCGACATAAGTTGTGCAGCTATGGGGTCTACTATTACAGTATCTGTTGTTGCATACGATATCCCAAATAGGTTTACTATTCGAGATGCCAATGGAAGCTTTGTAAAGTCAAGTGGTTGGATGGGAACGGCCAATTATCCTGGCCCATGGGGATTTTCCCTAAGTACAACTAATACCAAGACCATGACATTTACCAAGACTACGCAAACATATCAGTTACAGGTAGAGACACAGACCCCACCCAACTATTCATATAACCCAACCTATGACAGCTGGGGTGCGACCACAAGCTGTTCGTGCTGTTCAACCCCTGGATGTAGTACCGGTACCGGTGGTACGGGATGTACCACCCCTAACAATTGTGGCGACTTATATACAGGAAATTATTATACTATAAATAATTATTATACGTATCCTGATAAAAACCTAGATGTACATTGTGTTGCAACGGGATCTACCATCCAGGTATCTGTCACGGCACTTGATATTCCCAATAGGTTTACGGTTAAGGACTCCAATGGGAATACAGTGGCCTATACCGGATGGATGGGAACTGCCAATTACCCCGGCCCGTGGGGAATGTCGTTGAGCACATCGAATACGGCCACTTTGAGCTTTACAAAAAGTGCCACTGTTAACATTTATAAGTTAAAGGTAGAGACCCAGAACCCACCTAATTATTCCTACAGTCCAACTGCAGATGGTTGGCAAGCGACTTTGGGATGTACTCCCCAAAATTGATCATAATTAAAAATCATGACAAGAGCCTATTCTTTTGGATAGGTTCTTGTTTATATGATTGAGTGGCAATGGGTACCCTCAGAATAAGTAAAGCCTTTTGGCCAATTGATTTTAAAAGGATTTTCAAAATTTCTGGAAAATGTGGAAGCCTACAATGGTTTTCGATTATGATTACTGCCTCTTGAGTTAAAAGATGTTAAAGTTTAGAGTGAAATCAAAAACTATGAACAAAGTATGCATTTTTTTAGAACAAAAAAGCCCCCACATCTGTGAGGGCTTGATTTTACTGGTGGTCTGGACGGCCCCCAAACCTTGATTTTATCATTCTGAAAAACAATCACTTATAAGGTGCGTCATCTAAGTGGCAACCGAAATGGTCACTTATAAAGTGCCAAAACTAAAAGAACATTAATACAAGGTAAAAGTAGGCAAATCTTTTGGAAAGGGGCTAGCAAAATTGCAATGAAGAGATTAAAAATCCCATTAGCTTATGTAGCCTTCTTGTCGTTTTTATCGAAGTGTTTCTTTAATAAATTTTCAAGAATTCGATGGAGCGGAATATTCATTGTTTTGGAAAATAGAAAATAATTTCACTACTTTTAGTTGAATTGTATCCTGGCCTTGAAAAAATTAACAAGTAATTAGATTGAGGTATATAGCCGAAGGTTCATTTAGAACGGGAAATACAAAAGGAATCCAAAAATCATTTAATGATTCCTCAAGAATTAGCTATGCTGACTTTAAAAGAATACAAAATACTATTCCAAAAGCTGTATACCTCCTTATGCTTGTTTTCAAACAAGTATGTTGAAAATTTGGAAGTATCCAAAGATCTTGTTCAAGAAGTGTTCATTAAAGTTTGGGAGGATAAGATAGAGTTCCAAAATGAAAATACCATTAAAGCCTATCTATATACCGCAGTAAGAAACAAATCTCTGGATTATCTAAAAAGCAAGCGTTATAGGTCAACACAATCCTTACCCATACAAGAGATTGAAAAACTTGAGACAGAACCATTTTTTTTAAGAGAGGTATTGATTTTAGAAACCTCAAATATTTTAGAAGAAGCTATAAATACGCTTCCAAACAGATGTGCTGAAATTATTAGGATGAGTATCAGAAGTTTTACCAATATGGAAATAGCCAAAGAATTGGGAGTCTCAATCAATACCATTAAAGCACAAAAGAAAATAGCGTATAAGAGGCTAAAACCATTATTGAAAGAGCATCTTGCCTTATTATTGCTTCTTACCGATATCTTAAAATAGACACCTCAAAATTGATAATTAACTATTTTTTTTAATTTTTTTTAATCATTTCTTAACCCTCTTCGTAATTTTTGTCGTCTTAGTGTAAAATAGACACTTATTTACAGTGCTCTAATCAACACTTTAACAGATGCTGATTTTTAATAAAATACTTGAATTGTCTAAGCAACTGGCTGTTTCCCTACTGAAAAAGGAACATCCTACTTCTCTTAAAAATTCAAATGTTTTTAATGATGATGATAAAGAGTATATATTGAAAAACCTTACTGATAAGTCTTTGATCAAAGAACGCAAAGACCAAGGTATGCAAATAAATATTCAGGAGGATTTAAGAAAAGTAAGCAATCATATTGATGTTCCAGTAAGAAAGCTATACCAAAAATATGTGTGGGCTGCCTCAATAGCTGTACTAATTGCTATTGGATATTTGTTTAGGGGTATCCTTTTTGTTGATAAACCTTTGGAAGAGGGAAATACAACAATAGTAGAAAATTCAATTAAAAAGGG
This sequence comes from Flagellimonas amphidinii, assembly GCF_013090115.1. Taxonomy (GTDB): domain Bacteria; phylum Bacteroidota; class Bacteroidia; order Flavobacteriales; family Flavobacteriaceae; genus Flagellimonas; species Flagellimonas amphidinii. The sequence goes on along the minus strand of NZ_JABFNN010000041.1, from coordinate 52,744 downwards.
GACAGATAAAGCGGTTTTGACACTTGAAGATGGTACCAGCGTTGTTTTGGGAGAGGGAGAAAGTTTACAAAAGAATAATTTGAGTAGCAACGGACAAGAATTGGTTTACAACGCTTCCAAGACCCAAGAGAATAAGATAAACTATAATTATTTGACCATTCCAAGAGGTGGACAGTTTTCACTTAAGTTGGCAGATGGCACCCAAGTTTGGTTAAACTCTGAGACTCAACTTAAATACCCAGTGGTGTTTGTTGATGGTTTGGACCGCGAAGTAGAATTGGTCTACGGAGAGGCTTATTTTGATGTGTCACCAAGCACCAATCATAATGGCACAAAATTTAGAGTGCTGAACAAAGACCAAGAAGTAGAGGTTTTGGGTACAGAGTTTAATATTAAGGCCTATGAAGACGAGTCAAGTACATATACTACTTTGGTAGAAGGGAAAGTAACAGTGTTTTCAAAAGAACACGGACAAGATTTGACTCCGAATCAACAAGCTGTATTGAACAAAACGGCCAATACATTTCAAGTGAACAGAGTAGATGTATATAACGAAATTTCTTGGAAAGAAGGTGTCTTTAGTTTTGAGGATAAACCCCTTTCAGAAATAATGAGAGTCCTTTCAAGGTGGTACGATATGGACGTTGTTTTTGAAAAAGAAGAAATTGGAAATGTTGCCTTTAACGGCATTTTGGGTAAAGAACAGGACATTAATGAAATACTGATCACAATACAAAATTTTAAAATAATCGAGGCTTATGAAATAAATGGAAAAACAGTATTCTTAAAATAAAAAAGAAAGGGCAAAGTGATGTCATTTGGCGATGAGAGTACCTTGCCCTATAGCGTGATAATTAATTAAATAACTAACTAAACACATTCAAATTTATGGTATTTAAATTTAGATGCAGTCGTTTTTTGATTTTAAAGCGGTTGTTAATGACCATTATGAGAACATTTATCTTCTTATTGTGCACCATGGTATTCGGTTTTAATTCATCGAAATCGATTTCGCAAGAAATAGTTCATATTGAACATGACCAAATGAGCAGTATTAATCAGGTCTTCCGAATAATCAAAAGGCAGACAGATTATCGTTTTCTTTATCCTAGGGATGCATTCAGAAATGCTCCAAGAGTTCAGCTCAAAAAAGGGGAAATATCTGTTACAGAACTATTGAAAAAAAGTTTGTCGAACAAAAATTTTGATTTTGAACTTTCCAATAACAACACTATTGTTATTAAGCAGTTGCCAAAGCTTGTAAATGATAAAATTAATATTGAAAAAGTAGAGCAATATACTGTTCAAGGATTAGTTACCGATGAAGCCGGACAGCCCTTGCCTGGTGCCAATATCGTTGAAAAAAACACATCGAATGGTACACAGACTGACTTTGATGGTAATTTTTCCATAACTGTTTCTAGTACTGATGCAATATTGGTCATTTCATACATAGGCTTTCTTCCTCAAGAAATTACAGTAGGTCAACAAACAAATATACAAGTAGCCCTAAAAGAAGATACCGCTGCCTTGGATGAAGTAGTGGTCATTGGATATGGTGAACAAAAGCGTAGCGACATTTCTGGCGCAGTGTCTGGAATAAAACAAAAAGAAATTGCCAGAAACCCAGCGGCAAATATAAGTAACGCATTAGTGGGACAAACCACCGGTATTATAGCTACGCAGCGTTCAGGGGAACCGGGTAAGGATGGGTCAAATATCTTAATTAGGGGTATAGGCACCACCGGTAACGCTGAACCCATATATGTGATCGATGGTATTATACGCACCGGCAGGGACTTTAGTCAACTGAACCCCAATGAAATTGAATCGTTCTCTGTACTTAAAGATGCCTCAAGTGCTGCCGTGTTTGGTGTACGGGGTGGTAACGGTGTTATCTTGATTACAACAAAAAGGGGTAAAGCAGGTAAAATGCAGATTAATTTTTCTTCTTCCCTTGGTATTCAAGAGCGTACACGTGATCCAGATTTATTGGATTCTTACGAATATGCCACACTTTTTAACGAGGCTAATATCAATGAAGGTAATGAGGCGACCTATTCTGCCGAAGACCTACAGAAATACCAAGATGGTAGTAGCCCCGATACACATCCAAATGTAGATTGGCTATCTGTATTGAACAAATCTGCGATCATTAAAACCTATAACATTGCTGCAAATGGCGGCTCTGAAAACGTACAATATGCAGTTTCCTTTGGGGCTTTAGATCAAGATGGTATTATCCCTGGCGATAATTTTAAGCGGTATAATTTTAGATCGAATATCGATGCCAATGTCACCAAAACAACACGATTATCTTTTGATGTTTCAGGTAGGGATGAAAATATAGACGCCACAAGAGATCCTGAGGTGTTTAGATGGCTAATGTCTGCTAAGCCCAATTTGGCTCCAATAAAATGGTCCAATGGCGTATATTCCAGTGGGCCAGCTTATTTGGCCCTAAAAGAAAATGGATATAGAAGAGAGCGAAGCCAAGTATTTCTTGGACGTATTCAAATAGAACAACAATTGCCTATTGACGGGCTCTCTTTAAAGGGGATAGCAGCTTATGATAAAACCATAAAATATGATAAAAACTGGAACTTCTTAAAAGTGCCCTATTCTTCTACCGCCCCAGTTAACGGTGTTTCTGTCTTTGAACCTATTGGTGGCGATGCAGCCAACTTTTTAGAACAAAAAAATTCAGATAATCAATCACTTACACTTGAAGCCCATTTAAACTATAAAAAGACCTTTGGCAAAAGCAATGTATCCGGTTTATTATTATACACACAAACAAAGCAAGTGTACAATGAACTCTATGCAAAGAGAGAAGGTTTTAAATTAGATGTTGATGAGTTGAAGTTTGGCAGCTTGGATGGAGCAGTAAATGACGGCTATTCACTTAATTCGGCAAGGCAAGGTATTGTAGGTAGGGTGAATTGGACCTATGATGACAAATATATTCTTGAAGGTAGTTTCCGTGCTGATGGTTCGGAACAGTTCGCTCCGGGCAATAGATGGGGCTTTTTTCCATCTGGTTCTGCAGCCTATATTATCTCAAGGGAATCATTTTTGGAAAACTCATCTATAATCAACTTTTTAAAGCTTAGGGGGTCTTACGGGGTACTTGGTAATGACCGCTTAAGACTTAATGGTACGGACCAAATATTTCTTTACATACAGCAATATGGCTTAGGAGATAATGCCATTTTTGGAAGCGGCACACAGCAAACCATAAATGAGGGGCGCCTGCCCAGTCCAAATGTAACTTGGGAAACTGTTAAAAAACTAAATGTAGGTTTTGATGCCAGACTTTTTAACAACAATATATCATTATCTTTTGACTACTTCAATGATAAGCGAAGTGATATTTTAGGAAATAGGGATCTATCCGTTCCAAGTCTTTTAGGGGTAAGCTTACCTATTGAAAACTTGGCTAAAGTAGACAACCAAGGTATTGAAATTGAACTAGGGCACTCAAAGCAAGTCAATGAGGATTTTAGGTATTCCATGAATGCCAATTTTACCTATGCAAGAAACAAAGTCCTATTTATAGATGAGGCTGAATCTGACAACCAGAATATTCGTAGAACAGGACAACCTTTGGGGACGCAGTTTGGACTAATCGCTTTGGGTATTTTTCAGTCACAGGAAGAAATTGACAATGCGCCAACACATTTTAGTACTACCGGCCCTGGAGACATAAGATATGCTGATTTAAACGGTCCGGATGGGGTTCCGGATGGAGTTATTGATGATTATGACCGTACTTCATTAGGTATCTTAAGTACAGACAACAATCCGGCAGCTCCAGAGATAATTTTTGGATATAGAGGTAATGTCTATTACAAAAATTTTGAATTTTCTTTCTTACTCCAAGGTGCTGCCAGTGTGCAACAGTACTATAGTGGAGAGGGAGTATATCCATTTTTCCTAGGTACAGGCCCTGCTTATCAAAGAAACTTGGATCGTTGGACACTAGACAACCCTAATGCAAGTGAGCCACGGGTATTAATAGGTGAAGGTGCCCAAAACAATCATAGGTTCTCTTCTTTTTGGGCAGAAGATGCTTCATATCTACGTCTTAAAAATGTGGAACTGGCCTACAATGTTCCTGTTGAAACATTTGGAAAAGGCTTTGTTCAAGGTATACGTATCTATGCTAATGCCAACAATGTATATACATGGTCAAAAATTAAAGATTTTGACCCGGAAAATAGCCAAAGTAGAGGTTGGGGCTATCCCCAGTTGAGGATTTGGAACTTTGGTATAGACGTTAACTTCTAAAATTTTGCATGATGAAAATAAAAATTAAAGGCAGCATTAAATTAGGCTGTACACTAGTTTGTTTCGTTTCACTATTGGGGTGTGAAAAGGATTTTCTGAACCAAACTCCTAAAGATTCCCTTAATGAAGAGTTGGTCTGGACAGACCCTCAAGGTGCAATACAGTTTGTAAACGGTATCTATGGAGATATGCCCTCTGGTTTTGATCGTAATTATGACGGATGGGCAAGGGGTCTTTATATACTGGATGGCTGTACTGATGATGGAGATGTAAGTATGGGATGGACACATTCCGGAAGATTGCAAAGTGGAGACTTTCAACCTAGTAATGTGCCTTGGGGAAACCAATGGTCCATTTATTACGGACTACTACGAAAAGCAAATTCAGCATTGGAAAATCTGGATACACTTGAAGACAAAGAACTGGCAAACCGTTTAAAAGGTGAAAGCTATTTTTTAAGGGCTTTTATATATCATGAGCTGCTAAGGTTATTTGGATTAAAATCTGAAGGGTCAGAAGCTACTGGCGTACCTCTTATAGATAAACCTTTAACACTAGAAGATGACCTTGAAATTCCGAGAGCAACCTATAATGAAGTGGTAGATTTTATTTTAAATGACTTGGATGAAGCTGCCAGTCTATTACCTTCCGTTGGCAACATAGAAACAGGTAGGGCAACCGTAGGTGCGGCCCATGCCCTTAAAAGCCGAGTATTGCTCTATGCGGAACGCTGGTCTGAAGCCGCTGCTGCGGCAAACGAAGTTACGGGCTATACCCTGTTTCCAGAATATGGACCTTTGTTCAAAGAAGAAAACAAGGATAATAGTGAAATTATTTTCGCAAAAAAATTCAGTTATCCTGATAGACATCACCAAACTGGTGGAGGTGGTACTCCAGGAGCTGGATGGGATGTGTACAACTCTCCCAATACCTATAGAGGTCCAAGCGATGGTGGATGGGGTGGTAATCTTGCAACTCAGAATTTCGTAGATGCATATGATATGATCGACGGTAATTCACAGTTTGAATCGTCACTGTTTGACCCAGATAATCCTTATGACAATCTTGATCCTAGATTTGAAGCTACCGTTGTACATAATGGATCTACTTTTAGAGGAAGAGAAGTAGAAATGTTTGAAGGTGGTAGAGAAGGTGATGGAGGAGCGTTTATGACCACAAGATATTTTCTACGTAAATACCATAACGAAGATTTGGTCCTTTATTCACAATCTAGTACACAAGATTGGATTTTTATGAGATATGCCGAGGTATTGTTAAACTATGCCGAAGCCCAAAATGAAGCCTCGGGTCCTGATGGAACCGTGTATGCCGCAATCAATCAAATTCGCCAAAGAGCGGGGCTCCCAGATTTGGAAGCAGGCCTTGGGCAATCTGAAATGCGAGACAAAATCAGGAATGAAAGACGTATAGAACTGGCCTTTGAAGAACATCGGTTCTTTGATATCAGAAGATGGAGAATTGCGCAGGACCTATTGGATGGAAAACCAATTTATGGAATGCGAATAGACAAGAATCCGGACACAGGAGTTTTAACGTACTCAAAATTTGAAGTGGAAACCCGTGGTTTCCCAGAAAAATTATATGTCTTGCCCATACCTCAAGATGAGATAGATAAAAATCCTGCGGCCAAACAAATCAATGGCTGGTAGGGGTTTAAAAAATACAGTTAATTGATTTGAGTTAGTTCTTAATTTAATGTTAGTCAAAGAGCAAAGGAGAAGTAGTTAACCTCCTTTGCTCTTAACATTTTAATCACTTGTTGAATGAATGCGGTTAAACAATTTTGGAATACTCTATTAAGGTTCAAAAAAACTTGTGCAATTTTTTTGGTCATAGTTTTTGCATGTAAAAACGGTGATGAAACCTTGGGAAAAGAAAATGAGAAATTAACTCAGGACAATGCCCTTCTATTTGCCATCAAGCCCCATAATGAGACGGGAATAGCATTTAAAAATATGCTTCCAGACACAAGACAGTTAAACGGAATCTTGTATGAATACTATTATAATGGAGCTGGTGTGGCTATTGCGGACTTCAATAATGATGATTTGCAGGATATTTACTTTGTTTCGTGTTTAAAATCCAATCAACTTTATCTAAATAAGGGCAAACTCAAGTTTGATAATGTTACAAAAAAGTCTAATGTTTCTGGAAAAGGAGGTTTTTCAACAGGGGTTACGGTGGTCGATATCAATTCGGATGGAAAACAAGATATCTATGTTAGTAAATCAGGAAAATACAGAGATATCAATAAGACAAGAAATGAACTTTATGTAAATCAAGGTAATGATGAATACGGAAATCCTATTTTTATTGAACAGGCTGCTCAATATGGACTTGATTTGCCCAACTTCTCCACACAAGCCGCCTTTTTTGATTATGACAAGGATGGGGATCTAGATTTGTTCTTGCTAAATCATGGCCTTCAAATCTATGAAAGCAGTATGTTGCAGACGTTAATGGAGATCAAAAGTCCATTGCAAAGTTCCAGACTGTATAAAAATGAAAACGGTTTTTATATAGATGTTTCAGAAGAAAGTGGATTGATCAACAATGCCATTAGCTTTGGATTAGGGGTGGCCATAGGGGATCTTAATAACGATACATGGCCAGATATTCTTGTGGGCAATGATTTCTCAGAAAAGGACTATCTCTATTTAAACCAAAAAAATGGTACGTTCAAAGAGGTGATCAATGAAGCTACCAACCATATTTCATTTTATTCAATGGGCAATGAAATTGCCGATTTGAACAATGATGGATGGATGGACTTTGTGTCCTTGGATATGATGTCTGAACATAATTATGACATTAAAACCTCAATGAGCGGAATGGATATAGAACGCTTTTATAATCTTACAAGCAAAGGACTACATCACCAATATATGTACAATACATTACAATTGAACAATGGTGTTGAAGATGTTACAAACGGAGTCCCCATATTTTCTGATGCGGGACAAATGAATGCAATGTCCAGTACAGATTGGAGCTGGGGGCCATTGGCTTTTGACATGGATAATGATGGTTGGAAAGACCTTTTCATATCCAATGGAATAAAAAGAGATTTTAGAAATAATGACTTCAACAAATATAAACAGGCAAAATATGATGAATTTTTTACTCAGTATGGAGAGAAAAATGTTGAAAATCAACAACGGATGCGTGACTTGGTTGCAAGTTTGATCAATAAAATGCCTGTTCGTGACAGACCCAATTATTTTTATCATAACCAAAAGGGAAACGGCTTTTCCAAAAAGAACGGAATTTGGATACCAGATGTGCCAACAAGTTCCAATGGAGCGGCTTATGCAGATTTGGACAATGATGGAGACCAAGATATAGTTGTCAATAATACAGACGATTATGCAATGATTTACGAGAATTTATCTAATGAGAAAAACAATAACAATTATTTAAAGGTTCGACTAAAAGGTTCAAATAACAATATAATGGGGATAGGAGCTCGATTGGTTGTTGAAAACAATGGGCAAATGCAGGTTCTTGAAAATTATTCTACTCGGGGTTTTCAATCTGCTTCTGGATCTATATTGCATTTTGGCCTCGGAGAAAAAAAATTTGTAGAACAGCTCGCGATAATTTGGCCAGATTCAAAATTCAAGGTTTATAGGAATATTAAGGCTGGACAGACCATTGAACTTGATTATGAAAATGCTAATGAAATGTATAAGGTTCCTGAAAAACCAAATGGATTGTTCAGGGATATTACAAAGATGTCACAGTTGATTTTTGAACACCAAGAAAATAATTTTGATGATTTTTCAAGAGAATTGCTTCTTCCCCATAAAATGTCACAATTTGGTCCAGCATTGGCAACTGGCGACATAGATAGAGATGGGTTGGAAGATATATATATAGGTGGGGCTTTAGGTTATGAGGCTAAATTATTTGTACAACAAAATGGAGGGAAGTTCAAACAAAAAAATATAGCTGCTTTTGCTAAAGACAAAATGTATGAAGATGTTGATGCCTTGTTTTTTGATGCTGATGGGGATGGGGATATTGATTTATATGTGGTCAGTGGAGGAAACGAAAACAACAATGGAAGTCAACAATTAAATGACCGATTATACGAAAATAATGGTAATGGAAATTTTGTGTTGGTTGAAGCTTTGCCCAAATTGGGAGAAAGCGGTTCAAGAGTTAAAGCTTGTGATTTTGATAAAGATGGTGATTTGGATTTGTTTGTTGGTGGGCGTCAAAAACCTGGACATTATCCAGAGCCTGTAAGCAGCTATATCTTGCAAAATGAAAGTGGGTTGGGAAACATAAGATTTAAAAATGTTACAGATGCGGTAGCCAAAGAATTATTGGGAGTGGGAATGGTAACTGATGCATTATGGGTAGATGTGGATAATGACTCTTGGAAGGATTTGGTGGTGGTTGGTGAATGGATGTCACCTATTGTTTTAAAAAACAATCAAGGTAAATTTGAAAATATTACAAAAAAGTCAGGGCTTTCAAAAGAAACTGGTTGGTGGTTCAGTATTGCATCCGCAGACTTTGATGGTGATGGGGACCAAGATTTGGTTGCAGGAAACCTTGGCCTGAACTATAAATATAAAGCAACATACGATGAGCCTTTTCAAGTGTATCAAAAAGATTTTGACAACAATGGAACCTTAGATATTGTATTGGGATATTATGATTTGGGAAATTTGTATCCACTAAGAGGAAGACAATGCTCTTCAGACCAAATGCCCTTTATCAAGAAAAAATTCAACAATTACGATGCTTTTGCCCAAGCCACATTAGTAGACGTTTATGGTAGTGCAAACCTAGAAAATGCGGTACATTATAAAGCGTCCAATTTTGCAAGCTCTTATTTTGAAAATCAAGGAGACGGTACCTTTTTGGTCAAGGAATTAGGCAGCCTATCGCAAAGATCTTCGGTTAACTCAATCAATATTGATGATTTTGATGCAGATGGGCATATGGATATGATACTGTCCGGGAATTTATATGTCTCAGAAGTAGAAACTCCAAGAAATGATGCAAGTGTAGGGGTGTATCTTAGAGGAGATGGAAAAGGAAACTTCAGGGAGGTGCCTGCCACTATCAGTAACCTATATTTAAAAGGAGATGTGAAAAAAACTAGGATTATGAATATGGCCAATGACAATAAAGCATTGGTTGCCGTTAAGAATAATGATTTTGTACAACTGTATGAATTAAGATAATATACATGCAAATGAAATGTGTAAAATTTTTAATACTCTTTTTTTTCTGTTTTTTCTCTATCGTGGGATACAAGGGGTATTCTCAAAATATACATTCAGTAGAAGCAGGGCCGAATGCCCTAAAAATTCAATTGGATACTGAAAAAACGTATCAAACCATACATAATTTTGGCGCTTCAGATGCTTGGGCAACACAGTTTGTAGGTAAGTGGCCCAATAAAACCAAGGAAAAAATAGCTACACTACTTTTCAGTACATTGAACAAAAAAGATGGAAGTCCAGAAGGAATTGGACTTAGTGCTTGGCGATTTAATATTGGGGCTGGGAGCTCAGAGCAGGGTGAGGCAAGTAAAATTATTCATGAGTGGCGTAGGGCAGAATGTTTTTTGAACAAGGATGGAACGTATAATTGGGATAAACAAGTTGGACAACTATGGTTCTTAGAGGAAGCCAAGAAAAAAGGGGTCAGTACTTTCATTGGTTTTGTTAACAGTCCTCCAGTTTATTTTACCAAAAATGGCAAAGCATATTCAAATGATGGTATTTCCTCCAATCTTAAAGAGGAATATTATAATGCATATGCTGATTTTCTTTCCACAGTGACCTTGGGAGTGGCTGATAAGACTGGCGTAATGTTTGACTATATAAGTCCTTTTAATGAACCTCAATGGGAATGGAAGTGTTGCAAACAAGAAGGTACTCCATGGAATAATGATGAAATGTACAAAATCATAAAAAAGATGGATGCATCCTTTGCCAAATACAAAGTGCCATCTAAACTTGAAATTACTGAAGCAGCTTCTATAGGATTTTTATATGAATCTACATATAATGAGAAAAGACAAAATCAAATTCAATATTTTTTTGACCCTACTTCTCCAACATTTGTAGGAGACTTGAAATCTGTAGCAAGAAAAGTGGCTGGGCACAGTTATTTTTCAACATGGGATTTAGACAAACTCATCAACAGTAGAAAACAATTGGACAAAAAAATTGACAGTATTGATTCTTCTATAGAATATTGGATGTCCGAGTATTGCATTTTGGAAGATAATGAGGAAATCAAGGGGAAAGGTCAAGATTTAAGCATAGCTCCTGCGTTGTATATGGCCAAGGTCATTCATTCAGATTTGGTTTTTGCCAATGCCTCTGCATGGCATTGGTGGCTTGCAGTTAGTCCTTATGATTTTAAAGATGGTTTGGTGTATGTGGACGAAAATAAATATGGAGGCAATTACTTGGATTCTAAAATGCTTTGGGCCTTGGGAAATTATTCCAGGTTTATCCGTCCGGGGATGAAACGCATCCACTTATCCAGGTCTGATGACAAATCCCTTGAAGAGACCATCAAAGGTGTGCTGCCATCAGCATATATGTCCAATGATAAAATTGTGGTTGTGCTGGTCAATCAATTGAATACTTCAAAAGAAATCGCACTCTCTGGAATCCCAAATGGTTTTCATGAAATGGAAGTTTATCAAACCTCAGAAACTCTTGATTTAAAAAAAACAGCCATACTGCATGTTGATGATAAAATCATTATTCCTACAAAATCGATAACAACATGTGTACTAACTAAAAACGATAAATAACTCCAATGATTCAAAGACTGATGGTTATGGCAGCTGGTATCATTTTTACATTCTGTCTAATGTCCTGTAAAGACAAAGTACGTGAAAATGAAGAATTAAGAAAGAATAAGATTGTACAAACAAAAATTAGAAATCCAATAGTTGATGGTTTTTTTGCAGATCCTTCGATGGTAAAGCATAATAGTAAATATTATATCTATGCCACTGTAGATCCTTGGGGTGGTGACGAATTAGCGGTTTTTGAATCTTCAGATTTTAAGAATTGGGAACAAAAACACCTCAACTGGCCCACCTTGGAAGCTTGTAAGACAGAAAACTCTTCAGGAGCAAGGGTTTGGGCACCTTCTGTAATTCAAGGAAAAAATAAAAAATTCTATATGTATGTTTCCGTGGGCAGTGAAATATGGTTAGGTGTTGCCGATAATCCTTTAGGTCCATGGAAAAATGCCAAAGCTGACAATACACCTATAATCGGTAAAAATGTACGACCAGATTACCACATGATTGATGCGGAGGTTTTTATTGATGACGATGAGAAAGTTTATTTGTATTGGGGCTCCGCTTTGACTTGGGAACAAGAGAGTCGCTGTTTTATGGTTGAACTGCAAGACGATATGGTGTCCTTTAACGAATCAATGATAAAGGATGTTACCCCTCCCAACTATTTTGAGGCTCCGTTTATGTTAAAAAGAAACAATAAATATCACTTGATGTATTCACAAGGAAAATGCATTGATGCCACCTATATGGTGCGTAGTGCAGTTGGTAATACGCCATATGGCCCATGGGTTGAGGAGAAAAATAGCCCAATATTATCAACCGCAGCAGATTCCATCCCCTTGGGACCGGGCCATCATGCAGTGATTAAAATAAAAAATCAGGATTATATTTTATATCATCGAATAAAGGATAACAACAATACCCTGTTGCGTGAATTGGCGATTGATAGCTTGAATTTTGATAAGGAAGGGCAAATGTTGGCTGTCAATCCGGATGGTGGCGTTTTGTATGAATCTCAATAAACCAAAATAACATAAATGACAAATCTAATAAAACGCTTTCTGTTTTCTTTTTTACTTAGCATTATGGTGGTGAGCTTTATCTCTTGTAATATAAATAAAAGAGGCGAAGATGAGTATGTTGGATACCTATTTGCATATTTTGCGGGCAATGGCCCCAATCAAGAACAGGTGTATTATGCACTTAGTTCCGATGGATATAACTTTTGGGCACTTAACCATGATAAGCCGATTATGGACAGTAAATCTATCAGTGTCAGTGGAGGAGTAAGGGATCCACATATTCTAAGGGGAGAGGACGGCAATTTTTATATGGTGCTAACGGATTTGTATGTACCCAAAATGGGATGGGAAAATACTGCTATGGTCTTGTTGAAATCTACCGATTTGATCCATTGGTCGCACAGTGTTATCGATGTGCCTAAAACATTTCCCAACAAATTTGGCGATGTGAACCGAGTCTGGGCGCCCCAGACCATTTATGATAATAAAGCAAAAAAATATATGGTTTATTGGTCAATGCGTCATAATCAAGATGCTGATATTATTTACTATGCCTATGTAAATAAAGATTTTACTGCTTTTGAGACCGAGCCTAGACAATTGCTTTACAAAAAGGGGGCGTGCATAGACGGTGATATTGTATTAAAGGATAATAAGTATCATTTGTTTTTTAAAAATGAGGACGAAGACGCAAAAGGTATTATGAAAGCGGTCTCGGATAAGATCAATCAAGGTTATGTTGTCCAGGACGGGTACGTAGATCAAACCGATGACCCTGTTGAAGGTTCTGGAATTTTTAAACTAATAGATTCGGACAACTATATATTGATGTATGATGTGTATGCAACGGGCAAATATCAGTTCTGTAAATCTACTGATTTAGAGCATTTTGAAGTGGTGGATGATGTGGTTAGTATGAATTTTCATCCACGTCATGGTTCGGTCATTCCCATTACCAAAAGAGAAAAAGAAGCACTTTTGGCAAAATGGGGAGATATGTCAAGCCTTGATTAAGGAATTTCTGTTAATCTTAAACCATTGACCAGGAAACTTAACATTAATAAATACGCCTACCTCTTTCAAAATATCATCCAACTTTTGATTTTTAAACCCATAGGTGGCGGTCGAAGCACTAGGTATGAGATTAATCTATAGCCTTGGGTATGGATAGCGAGTGAAACGAAGTCTCACGCTGCAAGGTCCCAAATACTTGCCAAACTAATTTACTGAGCGAGGCATAGATTCTATTTTAAAGCAAAAATGGGTCAATTTTTTATACTGTTTATAAGGCTTTCAAGAGAATTTGACCCAATTTTCCCTAATATTCCACCAACAAACCCGAGGATGTATCTGAAAAAATAAAAATGAGATTAGAATTATAATAATTCAAAACTCTTATACTGATTGTGACAATATTTTCCTGTGTTTATAGGGGTTTCGAGTGGAATTGTCACAATTCTACTCCAGTTGCACACTGCAAAAAATTATTCAAAAGTACTGGATTTACAGGCCTTTTGGCGAAAAAATGTTGAACGTAGCACCGGCTTGCCGTGCTGCCCTCTCGCTATACCTCTCAACTCCCTTTTCGGTCGTTGTTCGATATACCTTCGGCCTTGCGAAAAATAGATTGCGCCCTATCGTGTTTTTGCTTTACGTTTATCTATCGGAACACTACAAAAACCCGATAGGATCCATGCGCAAAGTTTTGGGGTAAATTTGGGACATTATATATTGCCTTGTCTTGGATTTGTCCAACCCATAAAACTTTTTCCGACCAGTCGTTCCTGAAGGCCGTCCATATCCTCTCGAAGTTTCCTGTCCACCACTTTGGCATATATCTGTGTGGTCTTAAGGGAACGATGGCCAAGCATACGGCTAACGGATTCTATGGGCACGCCATTGGAGAGTGTTACGGTAGTGGCAAAGGTATGCCTTGCCAGATGATGGGTAAGGTTCTTTTTTATTCCACTTCGTTTAGCTATTTCCTTTAGGTGCAGGTTGGTCTTTTGATTGCTGATCACTGGAAGTAAACCTGTATCTCCTTTCCTTGTATTTCTATCTTTATATTTAAGAATGATTTCCTCTGCGAGTCCCAAAAGCGGGATATCGCATCGGACCTTGGTCTTTTTTCTATTTATCCGAATCCATTTCTTACCTTTTATGTCGATGGTCATATCGTTTTCAGAAAGTCGCTTTACATCGGAGTGGGCCAATCCGGTAAAACAGCAGAACAGGAATACGTCCCTTACTTCTTCCAATCGTTGGATATCCATATGGGCCTCACTTAAACTTTGCAATTCTGATTCGCTTAACGCCTCTCTTTGTACCGGGATCCATACGGCTTTCCAATGGTAAAAGGGGTCACGTTCGATCCATCCATGGGCGTGGGCAATCCGTACTATCTTCTTAAAGTTGGTCACATATTTGGTGATGGTATTCTGTTGTCCTATTTTTTGGTCATTCAGATGCCTTTCAAAACGTTTCACGAACATAAGGTCGATCAGGCCCACACGGATATCCTTCACTCCATATTCTTTTGCTAAAAATGTACCAAGGTGTAGACACGTTCTTACGTGCTTCATGTATGCGCTATGGGAATATCCAGAACCTACTTTGTTCTTAAGATCGTTATTGTGACCCTTATAGATTTCAAGGAGTAATTTCGGTTGTTCGCCTTTTCCCAAAAAGGTGTTGGACAATACCTTTGCAGTATAGATTCTCCCCTGATCAACGTATTGCTGTTGTATCTTACAGATTCCTGATTCCATTTGTTGGAGATGGCCATTTATCTCCTGTGCTTCTTGGCCATATCCCTTGGCCCTCCCTGCTTGTGGGTTCCAGGATGTCCGCCTTATCTTTTTCCCGGTACTCACCTCGCTACGTTTTCCATCGACGGTCACCCTCATAAATATGGGAATCATACCGTTGGAATCCATTCTGTTGTTCCTTAGGTAGAACAACAATGAAAATTTCTGTCTCATAACTTGGTCTTTACAGTTAATTTCACCAATCCTTTAGGTACAAAAGGCTGATGTACATTGTTTTAACATGATATTCCCTAAGTTTTGAGGATTTTATAAATAGCGGCAACGATGGTAACCGAATTGGTCACCTATTTTATTGGTTCCATCTGATATCATATGATTGCCAAAAAAAGGGAAACCCTGATAACTAATTGTTTATCAGGGTTTTTTGACTCTTGTTGAGTCTTTAGAGCGGTCTGGACGGGACTCGAACCCGCGACCCCCTGCGTGACAGGCAGGTATTCTAACCAACTGAACTACCAGACCAATGATTTTATCTAAAATAGACTCTGACAACAGTCAGATTCAAATCTTGTTACATTTGCTTTTTTACAAGCGAGTGCAAATATACATTGTCCTTTTTGATTCAACAAAAGATTTTTTAAAAATAAAATTACCCGAATGTTTGCCGTTCAATCATGAAGGTGTTAAAGACCTGGGCAAAACCAGAATGCACATCTATCCCAACATATTTTATTTTGTATTGAGCGCATTTCAACTTTAAATTTTCTTGATATTCAGCTACTTTCTGTTGATATGCTTTTTTAATATTGTCAGCGTATAAATCTATATGGGCACCTGTCTCTAAATCCACAAATCGTTTGGGAGTGTTCTCAAAGTCAAAATTGAATTCGTGCTTTTCATCCAATAGGTGAAAAAGTACAACAGCATGTTTGTTGTATTTTAAATGACGTAACGCATCAAAAAGCTGGGCTTCTTCTGTTTCGGTCTGAAACATATCAGAAAACAGAAAAATAAGGCTTCTTCTGTGCATTTTCTCTGCAATCTGATGTAAATAAGTGTACGTTTTAGTGGTTTGTGATTCACTCTTTGTTTCTGTAACTTGGTTCAGTTTGGCGTACAACATCTGAAAATGTCGTTCACTGCTTTTTTCTGTCGCATGAAAGTTATAGGAATCTGAATAAATACTCAAACCAACGGCATCCCGTTGCTTTTTAAGAAGTTGCATTAGGGCGGCAATGGACAAAACCCCAAAACCGATTTTATTCAGATTGTCAATGGAAAGATTTTTCACCTCTGGATAGTACATAGAGGAAGAATTATCTAAAATCATATGGCACCGTAGATTGGTCTCATCTTCATATCGTTTGGTATAAAGCCTATCTGTCTTCGCAAACAATTTCCAATCTATATGTTTGGTGCTCTCACCAGGATTGTAAATTTTATGTTCGGCAAATTCGGGGGAAAACCCATGAAATGGACTTTTGTGTATACCACTGATAAATCCCTCGACAATTTGGTTTGCCGTAAGTTCCAGATTTTGAAAAAGTGGTGCTTTATGAAGTTCTGATCGTAAATCCATAGTCAGATTGAAGAACCAAGATAAAACAAAAAAGGTTTGGCAATTGCCAAACCTTTTCTAAAATCCAATGAGGATAATTTTATAAAGCAGCTTCTATAGCGTCAGTGTAAACTTTCTTGGGAGATACTCCAACTTGACGATTTACAATCTCACCATTTTTGAAGACCAAAACAGTAGGGATGTTACGTACTCCATATTTGGCGGCATATTGCTGATTGGCATCAACGTCCACTTTTCCAACAACGGCCTTGCCTTCATATTCTGTGCTTACTTCCTCAATAATTGGGCCTACCATTCTACAGGGTCCACACCATGCCGCCCAAAAGTCCACAACGACAGGTTTATCGCTTTTTAGTACTACTTCATCAAAAGTTGCATCTGTTATTTCTAGTGCCATTTTATTAGTTTTAATATTCGCAAAGTTAGTCAAATAAAGCCCATGTTCCTTACTGTCATGACATTCATTTTAATTATGGTGCCATTGGCATAAATTATAGGCCTAATTTAGTTTATAGTGGATTTCATGAGCCTCCAACATGGAGAGGAGCTCACTATTGATTTTTACTTTTTGTTTTCTACTGGACAGACTCAGTTTGATTTCATCCTGCATTTCATATACCACAAAATTAAGGGGGTGATCTCCTTTGTGTGTTTTTAATGTGTCCTTAAGGGTTTGAATTCTATTTTCCTGCAAGCGATCAATGTTCAACTTAATTGTAAGCTTTTTGGCATAGGCATCCATCACATCTTGAAGCTGTTTAAAATCATTGAACTGTAATCTTGGTTCCCCTTTCTTCCCGGTTTCTCGATTTACCCATCCTTCACGCACGTAAGCTTTCACGTAAACAAAGGAATTGATCATTAAAAAGTGTCGGAATTTGAGATATTCTTCACCAAAAATTCTGAATTCGTGGGTGTCATTGTAATCTTCCAAAGTAAACAGCCCCCAACCTTTACCGTTTTTAGAAACTCGATGCTGAACATCAGTAATTACTCCTGCAACTGATAGTTCTCGGTTGACATAGCCTTCCAAATCCGTAAAAGCCGAAACACTGCTGTTGCAAAATGCTTTGATTTCTTTTTTAAAATCATCCAAGGGATGTCCGGAGATGTAGATGCCCACAACCTCTTTTTCTCTTCGGAGTTTTTCCATGGTACTCCAATCCTCGCATGGGGGTACTACAGGCTCTGCAATTTGGGCTTCGCTAATGCCGCCAAACATATCCATCTGCGAAGAGTTCTGATTTTCTTGATATTTTGAAGCCGATTTAATGACTTTTTCCAAAAAAGTGATGCCATCACCATCATGATGAAAATATTGTGCGCGGTGGGTGTCTCCAAAAGAATCAAATCCTCCTGCTAAAGCAAGATTTTCAAAAGACTTTTTATTGGCTGATCGTAAATCGACCCGTTTGGCCAGATCAAAAACAGATTTGAACGAGCCATCTTCTTTCCTGTTTTCTACGATGGTCTCTACTGCAGAACGACCTACGCCCTTAATAGCCCCCATGCCAAATCGAACAGCATTGTCCTTGTTCACCGCAAACTTGTAGTAAGACTCATTTACGTCAGGACCCAATACTTCCAATCCCATACGTTTGCATTCTTCCATGAAGAATGTTACCTGCTTAATGTCATTCATGTTGTTGGAAAGTACCGCGGCCATATATTCGGCAGGGTAATGGGCTTTCAAATAAGCAGTTTGATAAGCAATGTATGCGTAGCAAGTGGAGTGACTTTTGTTGAAGGCGTAGGAGGCGAAAGCTTCCCAATCCTTCCAGATTTTTTCTAGAATGTCCCTTGGGTGACCGTTCTTTTCTCCACCATCCAAAAATTGGGGTTTTAATTTTTGTAGCAAGGCAAAAATCTTTTTCCCCATGGCTTTACGCAATACATCCGCATCACCTTTGGAGAATCCTGCCAATTTTTGGGAAAGTAACATTACCTGCTCTTGGTATACGGTAATCCCATAGGTTTCTTTCAGGTACTCTTCCATATCCGGAAGGTCATAGGTAATCTCCTCTTCGCCATGTTTTCTGGCAATAAAACTGGGGATGTATTCCATGGGGCCTGGGCGGTAGAGGGCATTCATGGCAATAAGGTCATCAAAAACCGTAGGTTTTAGGTTTTTCATATGTTTTTGCATCCCAGGAGATTCATATTGGAATATTCCTACGGTATCTCCTCGTTGAAAGAGTTCATAGGTTTTTTCATCATCCAAAGGGAACTCATCTGGAATTAATTCGACTCCTGTGCGGGCTTTTACAATTTTAACGGTGTCCTTGATGAGTGTCAGGGTCTTCAGTCCCAAAAAGTCCATTTTTAGGAGCCCGGCACTTTCTACCACAGAGTTATCAAACTGGGTCACGTAGAGATCGGAATCTTTTGCGGTGGCCACAGGAACAAAATTGGTGATGTCGTCTGGAGTAATGATGACCCCGCAGGCATGTATTCCGGTATTTCGCAAAGAGCCTTCCAGAACGCGGGCCATGTTCACGGTTTGACCCTCTAAATCATCTCCTTCGGAAATATTCAGCAATTGATGAACTTTGTCCAACTCATCTGAACGGAACTTTTTCTTCAGGTCAGATTCGTCTACGCCAAAAATTTTGCCCAGTTTGGACATGTTGGGGATGAGCTTGGCAATACGGTCGGCATCATTTAAAGGTAGATCCAAAACTCTCGCAGTGTCTCGAATGGAAGATTTTGCTGCCATGGTACCGTAGGTGATGATTTGTGCCACCTGATTGGCGCCGTATTTATTGATTACGTAGTCTATGACCCTGCCCCGTCCTTCATCATCAAAATCAATATCAATATCTGGCATGGAAACCCTGTCTGGATTCAAGAATCTCTCAAAAAGAAGATCGTATTTTAAGGGGTCGATATTGGTAATGGTCAAGCAATACGCAACTACAGATCCTGCGGCTGAACCCCGGCCTGGTCCAACGGAAACCCCCATATTTCGAGCTTCGCGGATAAAATCCTCCACAATCAGGAAATAGCCAGGGTAACCTGAGTTTTCAATGGTGCTCAATTCAAAATCGATACGTTCAGAAATCTCATCGGTAATTTCGCCATAACGTTTTTCAGCACCTTTATAGGTTATATGTCGCAAATAGGCATTTTCTCCTCGCTTGCCTCCATCAAGTTGGTCTTCTTCGACTTTAAACTCATCTGGGATGTCAAATTTGGGCAGTAGAACATCTCGTGCTAGATCAAAAGCTTCAACCTTGTCGATTATTTCTTGAATATTGAGAATGGCATCGGGAACGTCCTTGAACAGCTCCTTCATTTCTTCAGAAGATTTGAAGTAGTATTCTTGGTTGGGGAGTCCATACCGATAGCCACGACCTCGACCTATTGGCGTGGCTTGTTTTTCCCCATCTTTTACACAAAGAAGAATGTCATGGGCCTCTGCATCTTTTTTATCACAATAATAAGTGTTATTGGTGGCTATTAGTTTTACAGCATGTTTTTTGGCCAGTTGTGTCAAAACTTGATTTACACGGTCTTCGTCTTCTTGACCGTGGCGCATCATTTCAATATAAAAGTCCTCTCCAAACTGCTCTTTCCACCAAAGTAGCGCTTCTTCAGCTTGCTTTTCACCAACATTTAGAATTTTATTGGGGACTTCTCCATATAGATTTCCTGTGAGGGCGATTACATTTTCCTTGTACTGTTCCACAATCTTTTTATCGATTCGTGGTACATAATAGAACCCATCCGTATAGGCCTTGGAAGACATTTTGGCCAGATTGAGATAGCCTTGTTTGTTTTTGGCCAATAACACAATCTGATATCCGTAATCTTTTACACTTTTGTTGGAATGGTCCTCGCAGACATAAAATTCGCACCCAATGATCGGGCTTATTTCTTGCTCGGCTGCTGGTTCTCCTTTTTCTTCTAATTCTTTGTTTCTTTCCTGAACCCCTTTATTATGGCCTTTTATTTCTTTCACAAAGTGAAAGGCACCCATCATATTGGCATGATCCGTAAGGGCGACCGCAGGCATTCCGTTTTCGGCGGCAGCTTTGACCAAACTTTTAATATTGATGGTGGATTGAAGCACCGAAAATTGGGAGTGGTTGTGCAAATGCGCAAATGTGGCATTGGCAAGGCTTTCAATGTTTTCATTGATTTCCGCTTCGGAAACATCACCGGTATCTTTTTCCCAAAGGGCATCAGCAATAGCTTTTGAAGCCTTTTTAAGGTTGATGTGTTTTAACCCGATGAGTTCAATCTCTTGGGGATTGGCCTCGGAAAATTGCTCGTAATAATCGGGCTGTACATCCAGCTCCTGAATAGTGAAATGCTTTTTCCGAACCAGTTCCAGAAAGCATCGGGTAGTGGCCTCAACATCTGCGGTGGCATTGTGGGCCTCGGCAAATGGTTCTCCAAATAGGAATTGATGCAGTTCTGTTAAGGTGGGCAATTTAAATTTGCCACCTCTACCCCCGGGAATTTTGCACATTTCTGCAGTAGCCTCGGTACAAGTATCTAAAACGGGAAGATTACCTAAGGAGTTCTCTATTCCCATTCGGTGGAATTCACAGCCCATGATGTTGATGTCAAAATCCACATTTTGGCCGACCACAAACTTTGTTTGTGCCAAGGCTTTATTGAATGCTTCCAGAACCTCGGTAAGTTTTGCTCCATCCTGTTCCGCAAGTGCCGTGGAAATTCCGTGTACCTGTTCCGCTTCATAAGGCACGTTAAAACCTTCAGGCTGAATCAAAAAATCTTGATGTTCCACCAAGTTTCCCATTTCATCGTGCAACTGCCATGCAATCTGTACGCATCGTGGCCAGTTGTCCGTATCGGTAATAGGGGCGTCCCAACGTTTGGGCAAGCCTGTGGTCTCGGTGTCAAAGATTAGGTACATATATGAGTATATCGATCAAAAAAAGCAATGGATAAAAATACAGAAGAAGACAGATTTTCTAAAAAAGAGTTTTAACGAATTATCAACGAATAAAAAAGGGCGAAATCTATTGGTTGTTAGGGGATTTGAATTATATTTGCACCCGCTTAAACAGAAAGCGGTTTGTTTCCGATTTCTCGGAAATGTTTTTTTGACTTTAAAAAGAATTAATAACCAGGGTCGGGCACCCTACAAATTAATGTGATATGCCAGTTAAAATTAGACTTCAAAGACACGGTAAAAAAGGAAAACCTTTCTATTGGATAGTAGCCGCTGATTCAAGATCAAAAAGAGATGGTAAATTTTTGGAAAAATTGGGAACTTATAATCCCAATACCAATCCTGCTACCATCGATCTTAGCGTAGATGATTCTGTAAAATGGTTGCAGAATGGAGCGCAACCTACAGATACTGCCAGAGCTATTCTTTCTTATAAAGGGGTTTTGATGAAGCACCATTTGTTGGGCGGGGTTCGTAAAGGAGCTTTGACAGAAGAGCAGGTGGAAGAAAAGTTCAACGCTTGGTTGGAGGAGAAAGAAAAAGCGGTTCAAGCCAAAAGAGATGGTTTGAGCAAAGCTGAAGCGGAAGCTAAGGCCAAAGCTTTGGAAGCTGAAAAAGAGGTTAGCGATAAAAGAGCTGCTGCTGCTTTGCCAGAAGTAGAAGAAGAGGCTGCGGAAGAAGTTGCTGAAGGAGCAGAGGCGGCTGCAGAAGAAACTGCTGCTGTTGAAGAGCCTGCAACTGAGGAAGCTGCTCCAGCTGCAGAGGCTGAGGCCGGCAAAGAAAAAGAATAAGACTTCAGACGATGCGCAAGGAGGATTGCTTCTACCTGGGCAAAGTCGTATCAAAATATAGTTTTAAGGGTGAGGTATTGGTAAAACTCGATACCGATGAACCCGAAATCTACGAAAACATGGAATCAGTTTTTGTTTCATTGGGAAACAATCTGGTTCCATTTTTTATTGACCGTTGCCGATTGCATAAATCGGCGTTGCTGCGTATAGATTTTGAAGATGTAAAAGATGAATCCTCTGCAGATAAAATTGTTGGTTCGGAATTATATCTTCCTTTGGAAATGCTCCCGCCATTATCCGGGAACAAATTTTATTTTCATGAAGTGATCGGTTACACGCTGATGGATGAGGTTCATGGTAATATAGGAGTCATTAGAGCAGTTAATGATAGCGCATCACAGGAACTTTTTGAAGCTGAGAAAGATGGTAAGGAATTGTTGATTCCCATTACCGACGATATTATTACCAAATTAGACCGGGAAACCAAAACCATTCATGTGAAAACTCCTGAGGGTTTGGTGGAGCTGTACTTGGGCGATGACTAAGCTACGCTATGTCCAAAGCAAAAAGGGAAAGTATTAAACTTCCCCTTGATTGTAAATAAAATAGGATTTATTATCTGTTTAAGGGTTAAAACCTTGTAATGCCATAGCGATTATTTTGGTTTCCATAACCTGTTTTCACGTTGGTTGTCATTTCCAAAAGAAGTGAGAAATGTTATTCTAAATCTAGGATTATGGAATCCCTCTTCGTGCCTCATTCAGGATGACATCTGAGTCTAAAAATAAATTCTTTCTTGACGAAAACTATGATGGTAATTTATTTTTTCCATTTTCCTCCGCCAAGATAGAATCCAAAGGAAATTCCAAAATACGAGTTGTTGATTTTTGAACCTTCTACAAAATCTGTTTTACCGATTAAATTATAAGTAAATGCAGCGCGAAATTTTGTAAGCTCAAAACCGGCACGCAAAAGGCCACCAAATTTTCCATCAACTTTTATTTCCTCGGCAGCAAATGAGTTGTCTTCCCCAAAAGTTTCAGAACCCAGACCGCCAATTTTACCTAAGGAATTATACCCTACACCAGCTCCAATAAATGGAGCAAAGATTGAGTTTCCTGAATTAAAGTAATAGTCAAAAGTACCTGTGTAGGAAAAGCTAGAGGATACATCAGCTTCTGTGGAACCAATTTGTCTGGCCATGGCAGCAGATTCTATGCGTAAACCAACATTCATGTTATCCGCAATATTGTACTTTGGTTCCAAGGCAATAGAGGCACCACCACCTCCTTCTTGCGGAGTGGCGTATCCAAAGTCGATTCCTACACGGAATTTATTTTGTTCCTGTGCATTTGTGAATTGTGTTGTCATTACTAGAACAACAACTGCTAAAAATAGTTTTTTCATAAGGGTTAAATTGAATAATATGTTGCGAATGTAGAATGATGTGTTGAGGAGAGTGTTGCGGAACTAATGAATGGGGCTTTGGATTTTATGATTGCTATTGCCCAGTTGATAAATCGATGGAATACCATTGTTATCGGTTATAAAAAGAATTTTCTTTTCATTCATGAAAAAAAGGAAAGCTTATAAGCTTTCCTTTTTGAATCAATTTTGTAAGATAGGAAACATCTATTTTTTCCATTTTCCTCCGCCAACATAAAACCCTAAGGAAATACCTAAGTAAGAGTTTTTGATTTCAGAGTCCTCTATTTCTGATTTGCCGATGAGATTATAAGTTGCTGCCAATCGTAGTTTGCCTAGCTCAAAACCTGCTCTGATAAGTCCTCCAAATTTACCGTCTACCTCAGCTTTAGCTGAACCTTCAATTTCGGCGAATTCGACTTCAATATTGGCTAAAGAACTATAGCCAACTCCTGCTCCTAAAAATGGAGCAAAAGATGATGTTCCAGAATTAAAATAGTAATCAAACGTTCCAGTGAAGGATTGACTCGCAGCCAATTTACTCTCCACGGATAGCCCAGCTGCACTAATATTTTTGGCCATTGCGGCAGATTCAATACGTAAACCAATGTTCATGTTGGCTGCTATATTGTATTTGGGTTCAAGAGCAATAAGGACTCCGCCGCCACCATCTGGCATGGCATATCCCAAATCTAAACCAACACGGAATTTGTTTTGTTCTTGGGCGTTGGAAAATTGTACAACAGAGGCCATTATAATAATGGCAAGAAAAACTTTTTTCATAATATATGTTTAGGTGTTTTGAATTGGCCTCGAATGTATTGTGGTTACAGGGAATTTTTTTCCCCTATCTAATGAATGACCTGTTTGACTTCATGAATCCTAAAAACAAGTTCACGAAACAATAAGAATTATATTTACAATACCGTTAAGTCCAAAATATGCACCGAATACTTCTTGTTTTGACTCTTTTATGTTTGTTCTCCTGTCATGATAAAAAGAACAAAAGAATAAAAAGGGAGGGTCCTCCAAACGTGGTATTGATATTTACTGATGATCAAGGTTACCAAGATGTAGGTGTCTTTGGTTCCCCAAATATTAAAACGCCAAATTTGGATCAAATGGCAGCCGATGGAATTAGACTCACCAACTATTATTCAGCTCAAGCCGTTTGTTCTGCGTCAAGGGCAGGGATTTTAACAGGCTGTTACCCTAATCGGATAGGGATTCACAATGCGTTGGGGCCGGACAATACCCATGGAATAAATGCTTCTGAAACCACTTTGGCGGAAATGCTCAGGGCAAGAGGATATGCAACCGGTATTTTTGGCAAGTGGCACTTGGGGCATCATCCTATGTTTTTGCCGACAAGACATGGTTTTGATGAGTGGTTTGGGATTCCATATTCCAATGATATGTGGCCCTACCATCCACAACAGGGACCCATCTTCAATTTTCCAGATTTGCCTTTATATGAAAATGAAACGATAATTGATACCTTGGAGGAACAATCCCAACTGACTACCCAGATTACGAAGCGAAGCGTGGATTTCATCCAAAGAAACAAAGACAAGCCTTTCTTTTTGTATGTGCCACACCCACAGCCCCATGTTCCCCTGTTCGTTTCCGAAAAGTTCAAAGGAAAATCTGAACGTGGTCTGTATGGCGATGTCATCATGGAAATTGACTGGTCTGTTGGGCAGATTCTTGAGACTCTCAAGGAAAATAATCTGGAAGAAAACACTATTGTTATTTTCACTTCGGACAATGGCCCGTGGCTATCTTATGGAAATCATGCTGGTAGTGCCTTTCCCTTAAGGGAAGGAAAAGGTACGGCCTGGGAAGGCGGGCAACGGGAACCGTTCATTATGAAATATCCCGGAATGTTCAAACCTGGAAGTACTATTGATGTCCCTATTATGGCCATCGATATACTGCCCACCATAGCTGAGCTTACCAATGCAGAATTGCCAAAGAAAATCATTGATGGAAAAAGTGTACTGAAGGTTTTGACTGGAGAGAGCAAAGAGAGTCCCCAGGAAGCTTATTTTTTTTATTATCGAGTAAATGAAATGTTCGGTGTTCGCTATGGAAAATGGAAACTCTATTTTCCACACCGCTATAGGACCATGGATGGGCAAGAACCGGGCAAGGATGGATTGCCAGGGAACTATCGTATGATTAATCTGGAGGAAATCGAATTGTACGACCTGGAGAACGATATCAGTGAGACTAAAAACGTAGCTGACGAGAACCCGGAAGTGGTCGCTAAAATCAAATATTTGGCCAATACTATGAGGAAACGATTAGGGGATTCTTTATTGGAATTGGAAGGAACAGAAACAAGAGAGCCCGGAAGATTGGATGAGCAAGCCCTTTAAATTCAAGGAGTTTACAATTGAACAAGATAAATGTGCCATGAAAGTGGGTACGGATGGAGTGTTGTTAGGGGCTTGGACTTCTTTGGAACACGGCCCAGAATCCATTTTGGACATTGGTACAGGAACTGGAGTAATCGCTTTGCAATTGGCACAGCGTTCCAACGCCGAACTTATTGATGCCATTGAGTTGGATGAAAATGCTTATGAGCAATGCGTCCAAAATTTTGAGATGTCAATGTGGTCAAATCGATTGTTTTGCTATCATGCTGGGTTTGATGAATTTGTGGATGAGGTAGATGATGAATATGATTTGATTGTTTCCAATCCACCTTTCTATTCCGAGGAGATGACAAGCGGAAACACTTCACGGGATTTGGCCCGCCAAAATAACTCGCTTCCGTTTGATGAATTGTTGAATGGAGTAGCAAAGCTATTGTCAAAAACGGGCGTTTTTTCCGTTATTCTTCCTTTTAAGGAAGAAGAAAAATTTATTGGTACGGCAGAGGAAGTAGGTTTAAACCCAATCCGAATTGCTAGGGTAAAAGGAACCCCTTCTTCAGAAGCTAAGCGAAGCCTAATGGAATTCGGATTTTTTAAAACAAAACCAAAGTATTCAGAATTGGTGATAGAGTTGGACCGACATCAATACACAAAAGAGTATATTGAACTTACCAAAGCATTTTATATAAAAATGTAACAATACCTATCTAAATTGTTATATTTCATCATTACCTTTAACCAAAATTACGTTGTATGAAACCTGATTTATTTGAAGCCCCTGATTATTACAATTTGGATGATTTGCTTTCCGATGAGCACAAATTAGTTCGTGATGCTGCTCGTCAATGGGTAAAAAGGGACATCTCTCCAATTATTGAAGAGTATGCCCAGAAAGCGGAATTTCCTAAGCAGATTATTGGTGGTCTTGCGGAAATCGGTGCTTTTGGACCGTATATTCCGGAGGAGTATGGTGGAGCTGGATTGGATCAGATTAGTTACGGTTTGATTATGCAGGAAATTGAAAGAGGGGACAGTGGAGTACGTTCAACAGCTTCAGTACAATCCTCTTTGGTCATGTACCCTATTTATACCTACGGTACCGAAGAACAACGTAAAAAGTATTTACCGAAATTGGCTTCAGGGGAATGGATGGGTTGTTTTGGACTCACAGAGCCCAATCATGGTTCCAATCCTGGAGGAATGGAGACCAAATTTAAGGATATGGGAGACCATTATCTACTGAACGGAGCTAAACTCTGGATTTCAAACTCACCATTTGCAGATGTTGCTGTGGTCTGGGCCAAAAATGAAGAGGGAAGAATACACGGTCTTATTGTGGAACGCGATATGGAAGGATTTTCCACCCCAGAAACCCATAACAAATGGTCACTACGGGCTTCGGCCACGGGAGAATTGATTTTTGACAATGTAAAAGTGCCCAAAGAAAACCTATTGCCAGGGAAAAACGGACTGGGTGCACCGCTCGGTTGTTTGGATTCCGCTCGATACGGAATTGCATGGGGAGCCATAGGTGCCGCTATGGATTGTTACGATACTGCCTTGCGATATGCCAAGGAACGTATCCAATTTGGAAAACCTATTGCTGCCTATCAGTTGCAACAGAAGAAATTGGCCGAGATGATTACCGAAATTACCAAGGCACAATTGTTGGCTTTTCGATTGGGACAGCTTAAAAATGAGGGTAGGGCCTCTACAGCGCAAATCTCCATGGCCAAACGAAACAATGTGGATATGGCCATTAAAATTGCTCGCGAAGCACGACAAATTTTAGGGGGAATGGGCATTACTGGTGAGTACAGCATTATGCGGCATATGATGAATTTGGAAAGTGTGATCACCTACGAAGGCACCCATGATATCCATTTATTGATTACGGGCGCAGACATTACAGGAATACCTGCTTTTAAGTAGTAAGTAGCCTAAAAATTCTGGCGTTGGTTCAATATTCTTAAAATTATGATTTCGTTATTCCTAATTAAGAAGTGGATGGAATAATTGAAGGTTTCAAAGCAAATGATACGGATTCCACGATATTTGATTTGAAAGGAGTAAGGAGTTGTCTTTAAAAATTGGAGCTGTCTGGAAAAATCGGCCAAAAATTCCTTGGACAAGTTTTTTGCAGTAAAGAAACATTCTGCTACGTGCAATTCAATCTCCGCCTCTTTTGAAATATGGACTTTATAAGCCATACTTTTTTTCTATTTCCTCAATTGGAATATATTCAACTTTTCCCTCGGCAACACGGGCCAACATATCATCCATCATAGCTTTGTACTCCTCAGAAGGTGATTCGAGTTTTCTTGCCATTTCCTCCAAATTGTATTCCAAAAAACTCTTTAAAGAGCGTTTCTGTTTCTTGGCTTCTATTTCTAGTATACTTAGCGTATTCTCATCAAGATCAATCAATTTTCTAATTTTTTCCATTGTATATATTTTATATATACAAATATAGGTTTTTCGATATGATTATATATACATTTCTATAAAAATCAAGTAATTTACAACATGTTTGCCTTGGTGGATTGCAATAATTTTTATGCCTCTTGTGAACGGGCTTTTCAGCCTCAGTTCAATAATGTGCCCGTTGCAATATTATCCAATAACGACGGTTGTTTCATCTCACGCAGTGATGAAGCCAAAAAAATGGGCCTTCCCATGGCCGCTCCTGCCTTCAAATACCGAAAATTTTGTGAGGACAATGGTATAAAGGTGTTTTCCTCCAACTATCCTTTATATGGCGACATGAGTACAAGAGTTATGAATATTTTGGGGACTTTCACGCCAGATATGGAAGTGTACAGTGTAGATGAGGCCTTTTTAAAGTTTGATGGTTTTCAAAATTATGATTTTGAAGCTTATGGAAAAGAAATTCAGCGAACGGTTCAGAAGTGTACCGGAATTCCGATTAGTATCGGAATAGCACCAACAAAAGCTTTGGCCAAAGTTGCTAACAAGATTGCCAAAAAGTTAAGGTCAAAAACAGGAGGGGTATATGTAATTCAATCGGAAGAAAGACGTCTTAAAGCCCTAAAATGGACAAGAATCGAGACGGTTTGGGGAATTGGACATGGAAATCTAAAGCGAGTACAGACCCAGAATGTGAAAACAGCCTATGATTTTACCCAACTATCTGATGATTGGGTCAAAAAACAAATGGCGATTATTGGGTTGAAGTTGAAAAAGGATTTGGAAGGTGTTGCAACCTTGGATTTGGATGATGATACTCGAGATAAAAAAGCCATTGCCACCACTCGAAGTTTTGAATACACCTATTCCAATATTGAAGATATTAAGGAACGCATATCCACTTTTGCATCCAGTTGTGCCGAAAAATTGCGGGTACAAAACAGTAGTTGCAACCATATTGTGGTACTTTTAAGAAGCAATAGGCACAAAAAGGACGAACCACAGGACAGAAGCAGTGTGATCGTTACATTGCCCTATGCCACTGATTCCAGTTTGACCATAAGCAATTATGCCGTTGAGGCAGCAGTTTCCATTTTTAAACCTGGCATCAAATACAAAAGGGCAGGGGTGATCGTATCCGGTTTGGTGCCTACCAATGAAAGGCAGTTGGATTTGTTTTTGACCGAAAATCCAAAACATCATCAAATCATGAAGGTCATGGACAGGGTAAACGACAAATACGGACATAAGATCAAAATAGCCAATCAGGATTTGGAACGGACATGGAAAATGCGCCAAGAGCACCTTTCCCCAAGATATACTACGGATATTGATGATATCATTACAGTAAAATGACCCCTAAAAAAACGCCAGAAATCAATTCTCTTACTTTTTTTGGGCCAAATGAAGATGAAGGTCAAGAAATTCCCTTGTCCAACAATAGGGTATCGGCTGGATTTCCCTCGCCTGCGGACGATTTTAAACAAAAGCGCATTAGTCTTGATCGCACGTTGATTCAAAACAAGGAAGCTACGTTTTATGCAAGAGTAAGCGGTCAATCTATGATTGGGGCGGGATTGGATGATGGTGATTTACTGGTGATCGATAGGAGTTTGGAGGCGGAGCATGGTAAGATAGCCGTGTGTTTTTTAGATGGAGAATTTACTGTGAAAAGACTGCATCTAGAAAAAGGAAAAATTACATTGATGCCCGAAAATGAAAAGTACAAACCCATACAAGTCCCAAAGGACAGTGATTTGTTGATTTGGGGCATTGTGACCTATGTGATCAAGTCAGTTTGATTGATTGAACTCATTGCGAATCCAAAACCTTTACTATCTTTGTCACGTTGTGTTGGATTTCAATCCAAAGATTGGAATCAAGTTGGGGCATCAAGTGATGCTCGCCAATGAAAGGCTTTCCATTTGGAAGGCTTTTTTTGTTTGGAATCAACTCCCAGCAACACTGTGGGCCACATGATGGACCAACGAAGCGGCCAGTTTGGCCGTTTGACCATCAATATCATACTTGGGATTCATCTCTGCAATATCCAAACTGATGAGTTTTCCAGAACCCATAATAGTTTTCAGGCATTCCAGAACAATATGGGGGGTAAAACCCATGGGAGAGGGCGCACTGACCCCTGGCGCATAGGCCGAAGAAAATCCATCCAGATCGATGGTCACATATACGTGGTCCACATTTTTGATGAAGGCATGGATCCAAGTGTTGATTTCCTCCAAATACGGTATTTGAAAAGTATCTGAAGTCACATAAGTAACATCTAGGTCGCGGGCCGTTTGAAAAAGAATTCTGTCATTGGCATCTTTTCGTATGCCCAAACAGAGGTAATTAAAATCCGTATGTTCTTTTTGGCATTCCATGGCAATTTGGTAAAACGGAGTTCCAGAATTGCTCTGTTCTGTATTTTTCCGAAGGTCGAAATGGGCATCAAAATTTATGATACCAATGGTCTGTACCTCTTTTTTGGTGTCCAAATAGCGTTCAATGCCATGATAATGACCATAGGCCACATCATGCCCGCCACCCAGAACAATGGGAAACTGTTTTTTTTTCAGTAGATTGAAAACGGCATCGCTAAGCGTCTTTTGGGCGGTTTCCATACCGCTGTTTTCACAGGAAATATTACCAACGTCATGCAAAAGAACCTGCCCTGGAAGATGATTGGGCATTTTTCCAAGGCTACTTTTGATGGCATCCGGACCGTTAATGGCTCCCGGTCTACCTTGGTTTCGTTTTACGCCTTCATCACAAGCATAGCCCAATAGGGCAATGGACTTTTTTTGGGCTTCGGGAAGTTCTGTCAATGGGGTACAATGCACCTTTTCATGAAGATACAGCCATTTATTGGAGACCCGTCCTGTCCAAATGTCCTTTATGGGGGCTTTGTAATGCTTCATTGGATTAAAAAAGATTGTCCAAAATATCCGATTCAACAATATGGGGCAAAGTTACCTTTAAATCTGGAGTTCGTTCCATCTCACGTTTGATGGCAAAAAGTGCCTCCTTGTTCCGCGCCCAACTTCTTCGGGAAATACCGTTGTTCACGTCATAAAAGAGCATACGTTTCAATCGGATGGAAGCTTCTTCAGATCCATCGAGAACCATTCCAAAACCACCATTGATGACCTCGCCCCAACCAAC
Source organism: Flagellimonas amphidinii (assembly GCF_013090115.1). Taxonomy (GTDB): domain Bacteria; phylum Bacteroidota; class Bacteroidia; order Flavobacteriales; family Flavobacteriaceae; genus Flagellimonas; species Flagellimonas amphidinii. The sequence continues at coordinate 21,158 of NZ_JABFNN010000041.1, read as the reverse complement.
ACCACCACCATTGTGGATAGATACCCAGGTTGCACCCCTGAAACTATCGCCAATCACATTATGGATGGCCATATCGGCGGTGAATTTGCTTCCGTCGTAAATATTACTGGTCTCCCTAAAGGGAGAATCGGTACCACTCACATCATGGTGATCTCTACCCAAAACCACAGGAGCAGAAATTTCTCCTTGGTCAATGGCATTGTTGAAGGCTTCGGCAATTTTGCTTCTTCCTTCAGCGTCTGCATATAGGATACGGGCTTGGGAGCCCACCACCAGTTTATTCTGTTCGGCTTCAGCAATCCACTTGATGTTGTCCTGCATCTGCTGTTGGATTTCCTCTGGTGCTTCCGCCTTGATAGCTTTCATCACCTCTAGGGCTATGGCATCCGTTTTTTGCAAATCTTTTGAGTCGCCAGAAGTGCAGACCCATCGGAAGGGGCCAAAACCATAATCAAAACACATGGGCCCCAAAATATCCTGAACGTAGGAGGGGTACCTGAAATCAACCTCATTATCGGCCATCACATCGCCTCCAGCGCGGGAAACTTCCAATAAAAAGGCATTACCGTAATCAAAGAAATAGGTGCCTTTTTCAGTATGCTTGTTGATAGCATTGATTTGCTTCCGAAGGGATTCTTGTACTTGTTCCTTAAAAGCTGATGGATTTTGAACCATTAGGGTGTTGGCTTCTTCAAAAGAAAGTCCAACGGGATAATAACCACCCGCCCAAGGATTGTGCAAAGAGGTTTGGTCCGACCCCAGATGAACAAAAATTTCCTCTTCGAAGAAGCGTTCCCATACTTCCACAACATTGCCAATATAGGCCAAGGAGGCTGTCTCTTTGTTGTTGATGGCTTGTCTTGTTCTGGAAACAAGGGAATCCATGTCCTCAATAAGTTCATCCACCCATCCCTGTTGATGTCTTTTTTTAGCTGCTTCGGGATTGACTTCGGCACAAACGGTTATGCATTCTGCAATATTTCCCGCTTTGGGTTGGGCCCCGCTCATGCCTCCCAATCCAGCAGTCAGGAATACTTTCCCCTTTGGGGAATCATTCTTGTCCAACACTTTTCGGAAGGCATTCATGACCGTAATGGCGGTTCCGTGAACGATTCCTTGTGGACCGATATACATATAGGAACCAGCGGTCATCTGCCCGTATTGGGTAACGCCCAGCGCATTGAATTTCTCCCAATCATTGGGTTTGGAATAGTTGGGAATCATCATGCCGTTGGTCACCACCACTCTTGGTGCTTCCTTGGAAGAAGGGAAGAGCCCCATGGGGTGGCCCGAGTACATGTGCAGGGTCTGTTCCTCGGTCATTTCGGCCAAATATTTCATGGTTAACAAGTACTGCGCCCAATTTTGAAATACCGCTCCGTTGCCCCCGTAGGTAATCAATTCTTCGGGGTGTTGTGCCACTGCAGGGTCAAGATTATTCTGAATCATCAGCATAATTGCCGCAGCTTGCTTGGATATTGCAGGGTATTCTGCAATGGGCCGGGCATACATGGCATAATTAGGCTTGAACCTGTGCATATAGATTCGGCCATAGGTTTTTAGCTCCTCGGCAAATTCTTGGGCGAGTTCCGCATGCCAAGCCTCTGGAAAATAGCGCAAGGCGTTTTGTACGGCCAGTTTTTTTTCGGCATTGGAGAGGATGTCCTTTCGCTTGGGAGCTGGGTTTCCCGTTTCTGGATATGTTTTTTTTGAAGGCAACTCCGAAGGAATTCCTTGCAAAATGCTGGTTTTAAACTCTTGTGTTGTCATGATTTCTTTTGGTCATCCTGAATTTATCTCAGGGTCTCATTATTTTGTTCATGTGATTCTGAAACAAGTTCAGAATGACGTTACCTGTTTTCCATTTTTCCAAACTTCACTGGGATTTAATTGTCCTTGGTGATAGGTGATTTCTTGGTAATTGTCCGTTGGGAAGACGATGAAATCGGCAAGTGTATTTTCTTCCAAGCTCCCTCTGTCACTCAAGCGAAGCGCTGTAGCTGCCCTAAAGGTTATCCCTGCCAGCACCTCGGTATTGGAGAGTTTTTCAAAAGTGCCCAAAATACTGGCCTGGGTCAGTAAGTCTCCCATGGGTGCTGACCCAGGATTATGGTCACTGGCAATGGCCAAGGCCGCTCCGGCATCCAAGAGTTTTCTGGCCGGGGTAAAATCGCACCCCAACCCAATGGAAGCTCCAGGCAGTGCCGTAGCAATGGTGTTGCTTTGTGCCAAAAGCTGAATTTCTTCTTCTGTACTAGCTTCCAAATGGTCGGCGCTGACCGCTCCAAAGTCAACAGCGACTTTACTACCGCCTGTAGTGAATTGATCGGCATGCACAGTAATATCAAACCCCATAGCTTTCGCTTTTTGAAAATAGGGGGTGATTTCCTCTTCAGAAAAAGCACTGTCCTCTACAAAGGCATCAATTCTATGTGCTAAATTTTCTGATTTCAGTATTGGAAATAGCGTTGAGGCAATTTCTTCCAGATAACCAATTTGTTGGTTCCAGTCTTTGGGTTTGATGTGTGCCGCTAAACAAGTTGGGATTAAATCCACCTGAGATTTTTCATTGGCCAGTTTTATGGCCCAAAGCATTTTTAGTTCTTCATCCACAGAAAGACCATAACCACTTTTTACCTCAAGGGTTGTAATGCCATTTTGAAGATGGGTGTTGCTTCTGGAAATAATTCCTTCGATCAAATCTTCTTGGGAAGCTTTTCGGGTTTGGGTTACGGTATCCCAAATTCCTCCACCTGCCTTTGCAATTTCCAGATACGATTTCCCGGCATTTCTAAGGGCGTAGTCCTTAGCGCGCGAGCCACCAAAACAAATATGGGTATGGGCATCTATAAATCCGGGGAGGCACACTTTTTTGCCTTCAATGCGATGAACATCAACGTCGTTCGATTTTAAATCTTTAAAAACACCGACTTTTTGGATTTTTCCATCGGAAACAATTAGCCCACCGTTTTCTATGATGGTCAATTGTTCATCGGCCAATGCACCTTTTAAAGGTAAACCGGTCATGGGAAGCAATTGGGCAAATGGCCCGATCAATACAGCTCTACTCATATCAATACGTTTCAAATTCGTTCAAATGGGGTGAATCCCATTGCAGTTTTTTGTCCACCATGGTTTTGTCCACCAAGCTAATGATGTCATTTTTTTGGATGATTTCTATTCCCTTTTCAATATCATCGGCAAAAACCCGATCACTTTCAGCAAAGGAAACCATGGTTCTTAGGAATTTATGGATTTCATCCAACAAAACGCCAGACTTTAGCGGTTTTCTATACTCAAAAGCTTGGGCGGCGGTCAATAGTTCGATGGCCAATATTTTTTCAACATTTTCAATAATTTGAAGGGCTTTTCGACCACTTATGGATCCCATGCTCACATGATCTTCCTGCCCCAAGGAGGTGGGAATACTATCGGCACTAGCTGGAAAGCACAAGCTCTTGTTCTCGCTGGCCAATGCCGCAGAGGTGTATTGCAGAATCATGTATCCTGAATTGATTCCCGTATCCTCCATCAATAATTTGGGAACCCCAGGGCTATTGCCTTCAAGGGCGAGGTAGATTCTTCGGTCGGAGATGTTGCCTAGTTCGGAAGCGGCCAAAGCCGCATAATCCAGCGCCATGGCCAAAGGTTGTCCATGAAAATTGCCCCCACTGATGGTGAGTTCATCATTAATGATGACGGGATTGTCCGTTACGGAATTGAGTTCAATCTCCAAAAGCTCTTTCAGGTGCAACCAAGTATTTCTGGAAGCTCCATGCACTTGTGGAATACATCGAAGGGAGTAGGGGTCTTGTACCCGTTCACAATCAATATGGTCTTCCAAAATTTCCGAGCCTTGCAGTAAAGTTCTGATTCTGCCAGCCACATGTTGGTTGCCCTTAAAGGGACGTAGCTGGTGTAGCTCTTCAAAAAATGGTTTTATGGAACCTTGCAACCCTTCTATCATCATAGCCCCGATAATATCAGCATGTCTAAGGCAATGCTGTAACTTTTGAACGACCAATACAGCATGGGCAGCGATAAACTGGGTGCCGTTGATTAGAGCCAAACCTTCTTTAGGTCCTAATTCCAATGGGGCTAGTCCAGTTGTATTAAAAAGTTCTCGGGTTGCTATGGTTTTTCCTTGATATGTTACTTTGCCCAAACCAATCAAAGGAAGAAACAGATGGGACAATGGAGCCAAGTCGCCTGATGCCCCTACGGAACCTTGACTGGGAACAACCGGAATAGCATCGTTCTCCAAATGCCACAGCATTCGTTGTATGGTTGCTTCGGCAATACCAGAATACCCTTTGGATAAAGCATGAATTTTAAGAATCAACATCAACTTGGCCAATTTCTCCGAAATGGGAGGGCCAACGCCCACACTATGGCTTTGCAAAATATTGGATTGCAATATTCTGGTGTCTTCTTTTGAAATTTTGGTATTGCATAAAGGACCAAACCCAGTATTGATGCCATATACAGTATCTCCTTTGTCCACAATAGCTTGAACTCGATTACAGCTAGTCTTTATTTTTTCCAAACAGGAGTCGGTGAGAATGGCCTTTACCTTGTGCTCAGCTATGCCAATGGCAATGCCAGCGGTAAGATGGTGCTCGCCAAAATGAAAGGTTTTAGGTAATTGCATGTTACTAATTTGAATAAGATAAAATTACCATGCTTCATTAATAATTACCAATACTTATTTTTGTAGTATTTAATAATTATGAATTATCAATTAGAACTACGACACTTCATTTACTTTTTAGCCGTAGCTGAAGAGTTGCATTATCGGAAGGCAGCTGAAAAGCTATTCATTTCCCAACCTGGATTAAGCACCCAGATCAAGAAAATGGAAGAAATTCTGGAAACCCAACTTTTTGTTCGTGATAAGAAGAAAGTGGAATTGACCCCTGCGGGGAATTATTTAAAAGGTGAAGTGGAATTTATCCTTAACCATTTGGAGCAGACCAAGAAACAGTTAAAATTGGTTGATAAAGGGCATATGGGAGAAGTTCGCATTGGTTTTTTGGGTTCTGCCATGCAGAATGTGGTTCCCAAGCTGCTTCTAGAGATGAAAAAGAAACATCCTTTGATACATACAAGTTTGGAAGAGCTATCCAATAGGGCTCAAATAAGTGCCATATTGAAAGATAAATTGGATTTGGGTTTTGTTCGTATGGCCAGAGTGCCCAAGGGACTTCAAATAAAACCCATATTTGAAGACACATTTTCTTTGGTGTTGCCAGAGAACCATCCTTTGGATGGAAAAAACTTTAAGGGGATTCAACAGGTGGCTTTAGACGATTTTATCCTTTTTTCCCAAGATTATAGCCCGCTATATTTTGATACCGTGATGAGTATTTGCGAGGATGGAGGCTTCTCCCCAAATGTTTCGCATAAATCGGTGCATGCGCAGACTATTTTCAAGTTGGTGGAAAATAAATTAGGCATTGCCATTGTGCCCACAGCATTGCAATATGGTTTCCAAATGAAGGTGAAATTCATTGAGCTAAAGAGAATCAAGCAACGCGCGGTGCTTTCCATGGTCTGGAAAGTTGATAATAGAAACCCCGCCTTGCAAAATTGTTTGGATTTGCTCCTTGGAAATCCAAAGAAAAGCGAAGCATAGCTTAACTTTATAAGCTCAAAAAAACAGTTATGATATTTGATTTGATCAAGAATCGACGTAGTATTTTTCCGGTTCAATATAATGACAAGCCCATTGCAAAAGAAACCATTGAGCAAATTTTGGAAGCAGCCAATTGGGCACCTACCCATAAGAAAACAGAACCTTGGAGATTCAAGGTGTTGATGGGCAAAAAGAAAGAGGGACTGGGGGAGTTTCTTTCTAAAAAATATCAAGAGGTCGACCCGAAGCCCAAACAGGTCAAAATCAAAAAATTAAAGGACAACCCCACAAATTCAGCTGCCGTGATTGCCATCTGCATGCAACGGGATCCCAATGAAAGTTTACCGGAATGGGAGGAACTGGCCGCTACGGCCATGGCGGTACAAAATATGTGGCTGTGTTGCACAGAACTGGAGATAGGCTGTTACTGGAGTTCCCCGGGGCTCATCAAGTTTATGGATGATTTTTTCGACTTAAAGGAAGGAGAAAAATGTTTGGGCTTTCTCTATATGGGTTATTATGACGGAAAAGTGGAAGCTTCTACTAGAAACCCCATCGAAGATAAGGTTGAGTGGTTGGATTAGGAAAAGGTAAATATTTCCTCGGCATATTTTACAGCCAGATAAACATAAAATATGGCGTAGAAAATAGTGACGACCAACTTTATAAAAGTGCCTGTAAGAAATCCTAAAAAGGAACCAAAAGCCGCCTTCAATGCGGTTTTTTGGTTGGCCTTGTTCAGCAATTCCCCGACCAAAGCTCCAACAAAGGGCCAGATGATGATGCCAAATGGGCCAAAAATGGGAAAAATAATGGCAACCAAAAGTCCAACAATGGTTCCCCACATGCCAGCTTTGCTACCTCCAAACTTTTTGGTGCCCATAGCGGGAATCACATAATCCATTACCGTAATGAAAATAGCGATGAACAAGGTGATTCCGAGTACCCACCAATCGTCTGGGATGGCTTTGGTGAGATAAATCAGCAATAATCCCAACCAACTTACGGGTGGTCCAGGTAAAACAGGCAAAAAGCTACCCAAGATGCCGATGAGCATCAGAAGAAAACCTATTGTCGTCAAGGCAATATCCATATTCCTTTTTGGTTGTTAGACAAATTTAGCCTACAAATGTTACAAACAAAATCGAAATAAATCTTTACCTCTGAAAAAACGTAAGTAGATTTGAAAAAGATTGTCACTGGTTTTTGAAAACGAACATCACATATTATAAAAGTTGGAAAATACAATGGGGATGCTTGATGCTTTCCTTATGCTATTTGCTTGGTCTTTTTAATAACATTGTGTTGGAAGTGATGCATGAGGCTTCGCACATTTTTGCCACAACAGACCATGATCATAGTTTTTTTACAGATCATGAGGAAATTGATTATTCTTCTTTGGAAGCCATGGCGGGGCACTCCCATGAAGCCTTGGAGGCTCTAAAGGAATTGTTGGAAGCCAACCAGCAAAGTAATCAGGATTCTGAAGCCGCATTGAATTTTCAGTTTGATAAGCATTTGTCCATTATTGCTGATTTTGAGGTGAAAGTTTTTTCAATCTGTACTATAAAAAAACAATGGGTGTATATTCCTTTACAACCCAAATGGTGTCCAAATAGTTTTCTGCCGCCGCCCAAGAGTGTATAAAATGACCAAGCCCAATTATAATTGCTATGTTCCTGAATCATCTGGTTTTGGAATAGGGTCTTGGTATCCTACTGTATTAGATTTTTTACATACGTTTTAATAATTCAATTTTTTACAATAACGACATGAAATATTTTATGGCGGTTTTGTCCATGCTTTTTATGGGTACACTTACCGCACAACAAATTAAAGGACAGGTAATCAATGAAATGGGGTTTCCTTTGGAAGATGCTGGTATTTTCAATAAAAACAAAGGGCAACATAGTCATTCAGATGGTACTGGACATTTTGTTTTGGACCAAACTTCGGTTAATGATACCATTTATTTTTCCCGATTGGGATATGAAACAAAAACCTATGTGGTAAACTCATCAGATTTTGAGAATTCCATAAACGTTATACTTAACGAGAGTGCCATTTCATTAGATCAAGTGGTATTGGTTTCAAAAGTGGATGCATTTAACAAAGTTGTTGATGTGGATCTAAAAACAAATCCAGTGAAATCATCACAAGAAATCCTAAGAAAAGTTCCAGGATTGATTATTGGTCAGCATGCCGGAGGAGGAAAGGCAGAACAATTGTTCTTGCGTGGTTTTGATGTGGATCATGGAACTGATGTGGCCATAGGAGTAGAAGGAATGCCGGTAAATATGGTATCCCACGCCCATGGTCAAGGTTATGCCGATTTGCACTTTGTGATTCCAGAAACTATTGAGAATATAAATTTTGGTAAGGGACCGTATTATGCCGATCAAGGTGATTTTAATACGGCAGGCTATGTAAATCTAAAGCTGAGAAAAAGTTTGGACAAGAGTATATTGTCTGCTGAAGTAGGGCAATTTGGAGCACGGAGGCTTATGGGGATGTTCAATGTTCTGGAAAACCAGAACAGCAATGCGTATTTGGCCACGGAACTGTACCTGATGGATGGGCCATTTGAATCTCCCCAGAACTTTAACCGTGTCAATATATTGGGAAGATACCGATTTACAGTGCCAGGGGAGCAAGAATTATTGCTTACAGCGTCGCATTTTTCAAGTAAGTGGGATGCATCCGGACAGATTCCACAAAGAGCCATTGACCAAGGTTTGATAGGTCGATTTGGAGCCGTAGACGATACCGAAGGTGGTCAGACAAGTAGAACAAATTTTGTGCTGGATCACAGTAAAAATTTAGGGGATGGAAAGACATTGAATACCATGGCCTTTGTTTCTCATTATGATTTTGAACTCTACTCCAACTTCACTTTTTTCTTGGAAGACCCTGTAAATGGAGATCAAATCAAACAAAAGGAAAACAGGTTGCTATTGGGAGCTAAGACCGTATATGAAAACAATGCGGCCCAATTGGGAACACTTAATTTTAAGTATAAAGCAGGAATCGGTTTTAGATACGATAATATTGATGATAATGAACTTTCACATACCAGAAACCGACAGGAATTGCTGAACAGATTGGCTTTTGGTGATGTGGATGAGACTAATACCTATGCATTTGCCATGGCAGATTTTAAATTGGGCAAGTTTACTTTGGAGCCAGCAATTCGTATGGATTACTTTAAGTTTGATTATATCAATAAAATGAGCGGAACATACGATAGCCAAAGTGAAGAAAAAGTGGCATTCAGCCCTAAGTTCAATACCATCTATAGTTTAAATGAGAATGCACAGCTTTTCTTAAAGACAGGAATTGGTTTCCACTCCAACGATACCAGGGTGGTGGTGGCCAATGAGGGTCAGGAGATACTGCCTGCGGCCTACGGGGTGGATTTTGGGACCATTTTAAAGCCAATGGATAAACTGGTGGTGAATGCCACAATATGGACGTTGTTCTTGGACCAAGAGTTTGTGTATGTGGGCGATGCAGGTATTGTGGAACCCAGTGGAAAAACAAGACGATTGGGAATTGAGATAGGTGGAAGGTACCAGCCTACGGACGGGGTTTACCTTTATACGGATGCCACTTTTACCCATGGACGCAGTACTGAGGAGCCAGATGGGGAAAATTATATTCCTTTGGCCCCGGATTTCACCATGGTGGGTGGGTTGTCTTTGGGTAAAAGTCAAGGATTTTCAGGAGGAATCAACTATAGATATGTGGATGACAGACCTGCAAATGAAGACAACTCCATAGTGGCAGAAGGATATTTTGTTACCGATGCTACGTTGAATTATTCTTCTAAGAATTGGACGTTCAGTTTGATTGTGGAGAATTTATTTGATACGGAATGGAACGAAACACAATTTGCTACCGAGAGTCGCCTCTTTAATGAGACAGCATCTGTGGAAGAAATTCACTTTACACCGGGAATGCCCTTTTATTTAAGAGGAAAAATAGCCGTTACCTTTTAATGAGAAATCCGCTGGGGCATGCCCCAGCGGATATTTCTTCATCTTTTTTAACTAAAAAAATAGTTTAAACTAAATATTTAGTTATATTTGTTTCATAATGAACTAAAAAGTTAGTTAAAAAATGAAACAACTTACCAAAGCAGAGGAGGAGGTCATGCAAATTTTATGGCAACTGGAAAAGTGCAACGTAGCAGCCATACTAGATGAATTGCCGGAGCCAAAACCGGCGTACAATACCGTTTCTACCATTGTAAGGATTCTAGAGGACAAAGGTTTTGTGGATCATGAAAAAGTGGGGAAAGGACATTTGTATTTCCCTTTGGTCAAAAAATCGGACTATAGTAATCAAAGTATCAACAAGTTGGTTGATGGGTATTTTCAGGGCTCCTTTAAAAGCATGGTATCCTTTTTTATGAAAAAGAACGACATCAGCTTGGCCGAACTGGAAGAAATCATGAAAAAGATTAAAGAAGAAAAATAAGTGTGATTTCGAGCGAATGTGAGAAATCCAGTGGAGATTTCTCAATCACTACGTTCATTTCGAAATGACAAACAAAATTGGGTCATGGTACAGTACATATTAGAAATACTTGCATTTCAATTAATCTTTTTGCTGACATACGACCTCTTTCTAAAGAAAGAGACTTTTTTTCAGTGGAACAGGGTCTATTTGATAATCACTTTTATATGCTCCCTGATTTTACCTTGGGTTAAGCTGGAAACTCTTAAAACCACAGTCCCTTTCGAACTTGGAAACGTATCTGTATTTCTTGTTCAGTTAGATGAAGTGGTATTGGAATCTGAGGAAGTTAAAGTCAATATTTTGGAGCAATTGCCTTGGTATTATTGGGTGATGGTTTTTGGAAGTTTGGTTGCCACTATATGGTTTGGATACAAATTGTTCCAAATTCAAAAATTGAGAGCAAATGGTCTGGTCAGTAAATTTCCCAACTTCACTAAAGTGACCGTTGAAAAAAGTGAGCTTGCCTTTTCATTTTTCCGAAATATTTTCCTTGGTAGAGATATTCAAAAAGAAAAGGAGAGCGATATCATAGCCCATGAATTGGTGCATATAAAGCAATGGCATTCGTTGGATCTGCTCTTTTTCGAATTGGCTCGTATTGCTTTTTGGTTCAACCCTTTGGTCTATGTTTACCAAAGTCGTATTTCAGAACTTCATGAATTTATCGCAGATGCCCAAGTGGCTAAAAATGATAAAAAGAAGCAATATCAACTTTTGTTGTCAGAAGCATTTGGCACACCATATATCAGTTTTGTCAATCAATTTTTTAAACAATCATTAATCAAAAAACGAATAGTCATGTTAACTAAAGAAAAATCAAAAAGAATTTATCAACTAAAGTATGCATTGTTATTACCCTTGGTATTGGGAATGTTGCTGTATACTTCTTGCGAGACCCAGAAAGAAAACAGTAAGGAAGATTTTTTTGGAAGCGTTTCAGGAGAAGAAGAGGTCAAAGTGGGGTATAAGGACAACATCAAAACGTTTTCATTTGATGTTGATGATTTGAATGAATTGACCGAGGAGGATAGGAAAAAACAGGCGGAACTTTTAAACAGTGTAGAAGAAGATAAGGAAACGGCCATAATAGAAATGACCGATAAGTTAGGGCAAACCATTAAGATTGAAGTTGAAAATGGTGTGGTACAGAGTGTTATTGTGAATAAAAATAGTAATGCAAAGTATGTATCCGATGCCACAAAAATACCATTTGCAAAAGTTGATGAATCTCCCATTTTTCCAGGTTGCGAAGATGCTTCGGACACTCGGGACTGTTTTAGGGACAAAATCCAGGAACATATCCGCAAACATTTTAATTACCCAGAGGAAGCACAGGAACAAGGGATACAGGGAAGGGTCAATTTAATTTTCATTATAAATGAGAATGGAGATATTGTTGATATTGCAACCCGGGGGCCAAGCCCTATTTTGGAAGCCGAAGCAGAGCGTATCATCAAGAGACTTCCAAAAATGCAACCCGGAAAACATGAAGGTAAATTGGTAGAGGTGCCATTTTCCATTCCAATTACGTTTAAGCTACAATAATTTTAAAAGTATAGCTAAGATAGAAGGTCTGAATTTGTTTCAGGCCTTTTGTTGTTTGTCATTCTTCGTCAAAAAAATCGTAATTTCAGCCAAATTCTTTGGGGTCATCATGCGGAAGTTTTTGTTCTTTTCCTGTTTTGCTTTGTTTGCTTCTTGCGAGCTTTTCATGTCCAAGGAAGAACAGACCCAAAAATTGGTCAATGATGAACTTTTGGCCATAGATTGGAATGATGTAGATCAATACCCACTTTTTGACAATTGTGACGAAACAGCGCCGAAACAAATCCAGCGAGAGTGTTTTGAGAACGGTATGTTACGGATTGCTGAACAAGCCTTGGATAGTTTGCAGTTTGAAGTTCAAAATGATTTGAATGATACAGTGGTCATAGAATTCAAAGTGGACGAACATGGCTTTATTACCGTAGAACAAATAAAGGACAGTCCAGAGATTCTGAATGAAATTTCGAATTTCAATATCCAAATCAAAAGTAGATTGAAAGATTTAACGGTTGCCCCAGCTTTAAAACGAGGGAACCCTGTAAGTTTGCGATTTAAGCTCCCCATTGTTATTAACACCAATTAAACCTTTGGCAAGCGAAAAAATTATTTTAGGGATTGACCCAGGGACAACAGTCATGGGTTTTGGTATCATTAAGGTGGTCAATAAACAAATGCACTTTGTGCAGATGAATGAACTCATGCTCAAAAAGTATGCAGACCCCTATACCAAGCTCAAGCTTATTTTTGAACGTACATTGGAGTTGATCGATACCTATCACCCAGATGAGATTGCCATTGAAGCTCCCTTTTATGGTAAAAATGTACAGTCGATGTTAAAATTAGGTCGGGCGCAAGGTGTGGCCATGGCAGCCGGACTTTCCCGTCAAATCCCTATTACCGAATACATGCCCAAGAAAATAAAAATGTCCATTACCGGTAATGGAAATGCAAGTAAGGAGCAAGTGGCCAAAATGTTACAGGGTATGCTTAAACTAAAGACCTTACCCAAAAACTTGGACAGTACGGATGGGCTGGCAGCTGCTGTTTGTCATTACTACAATGAAGGAAAATTGAATGTAGGCAAAAGCTATACGGGTTGGGAGGCTTTTGTAAAGCAAAATCCCAATAAGGTAAAGTAACAATGAAAAGTAAACAATGGGCAATTGCCAATGAATAGTAATCAAGAATAAAATAATACATCCCAGTCAAACCTACTATTATGGAATCAGAGAACGTATTATGGAAAAAATCCTATGATTTTGCTTTGAAAATTATCCAACTGCACAAAAGACTAAATAAAGAAAAAAAGAGAATACATTTTATCCAAACAGTAGTTGCGGTCGGGAACCTCGATTGGAGCAAATGTTTCAGAAGCTGATGGATTAATTTGAAGATGCCGATGAACTTTGCAAAATAATGTTTGCAATTCTTAAAACTACAAGAATTAATAAATGATTCATTGTACATTGATGATTGATAATTGTCGACTGGTCATTATAAATTGATAATTTTTCATTGATATGAGCGGAATCTACATCCATGTCCCCTTTTGCAAACAGGCATGCCATTATTGCGATTTTCACTTCTCTACCAAATTGAAGAAAAAGGGAGCTATGATTGTTGCGCTTCAAAAAGAAATGGAACTGCGCAAAGAGGAATTTCAAAATGAACAAATTGAAACCATTTATTTTGGAGGAGGTACCCCATCTATTTTGAATACAGAGGAAATAGAAGGCTTAATCGCATCGGTATACCAGAATTACGATGTGATTGGCAGTCCGGAAATCACCTTGGAAGCCAATCCTGATGATTTGATGTCACCTCGAGCACAGTCGAGAGGTCCATTGAAGGCCTACAAAAACGCAGGTGTAAATAGATTAAGTATAGGCATTCAATCCTTTTTTGAAGAAGATTTGAAGTTTATGAACAGGGCGCATAATGCCCAAGAGGCTGAAAATTGTATCAAAGAAGCTCAAGAACATTTTCAGAATATCACTATCGACCTTATTTATGGCATCCCTGGAATGACCAACGAAAGATGGGAGAGTAATATAGAAAAGGCCTTGGATTTTCAACTTCCTCATATTTCCAGTTATGCATTGACGGTGGAACCCAAAACCGCTTTAAAATCGTTTATAGAAAAAGGTATAGTTAAGGATGTGGATGACGAACAGGCACAAGAACAGTTTTACATATTGGTGGACAGACTACACAAAGAAGGGTTTGTAAATTATGAAATCTCCAACTTTGGAAGACCGGGCTTCTTTTCAAAAAACAATACTTCCTATTGGCAAGGAAAGAAATATATGGGTATTGGGCCTTCTGCCCATTCTTTTGATGGTGAGCATAGAAGTTGGAATGTGCGTAACAATACACAATACATTAAAGCGCTGGAAAAAAATGAACTCCCAAGTGAAGTGGAAACCTTGTCCAAAACGGATAGATATAATGAATGCGTAATGACCGGCCTCCGGACCATTTGGGGTGTTGCTTTGGAAAAAATCAAAGCGGATTTTGGCAGCAACTATTTGGAGTACTTGCACCAACAATCCAAAAAGCACATAGAATCAGATTTGCTTTTTGAGAAAGATGGAAAATTACTGGCCACCAAAAAAGGAAAGTTTTTGGTGGACGGGATTGCTTCCGACCTTTTTATGGTTAACTTGGGATGATGATTACCACGATTAAACACAACTCCCGAAACTATAAAATAGATTTGTCCAAACCTTTGGATATCTCCATTCCTTTAAAAGGTGGAGAAGAAAATATAAATGCATGGTATTTGGACAGTCCCAATATAGAACCACATCGGGAAGATGGATTTATAGGGAAGGTTTCTGAAGGAGGCTCTACCAACTTCAATGATATTTGGTTCAACCCGCACTCTCATGTGACACACACCGAATGTTTGGGTCATATTACTGAGGAGTTTCATTCCGTAAACCAAAAGTTGAGACAATTTTTCTTTTTGGCTGAAGTGATAACCGTAGCCCCTGAGCAAATGGGGGAGGATTTTGTAATTTCAGAAAAACAGGTGCAATATGCTTTGGGCAATAAGAAAAGAGAGGCTTTGGTAATCAGAACATTGCCTAATTTAGAGGATAAATGTTCCAAAAAATATTCGAATGCCAACCCACCCTATCTTTTAGAAAAGGCGGCAATATACATGGTAAAGAAGGAGATTCAACATGTTCTGGTAGACCTGCCATCGGTGGACAAAGAAAAAGATGGTGGCGCTTTGTTGGCGCATAATGCTTTTTGGGACATTAAGGGTGCGCCAAGAATACCGGCTACCATTACAGAATTCATATATGTGCCCAATGATGTGGAAGATGGCACCTATTTTTTGAATCTTCAAGTGGCTCCATTTGAAAATGATGCCAGTCCAAGCAGGCCAGTGCTCTATAAAATTGAAAATTAAAATGAAAACACTTTTGAAGCTCGAAGAGGTAATGATGTTATTGTTGGGATGCTACATCTTCATGCAATTAGATGTGCAGTGGTGGTGGTTTTTAGTGTTGATTTTGACTCCGGATATAGGCATGATGGGCTATCTTTTCGGTAATAAGGTGGGAGCGGCCCTGTACAATCTGTTTCATCACAAAGGGGTTGGGATATTGCTCTATTTGATGGGGGCGTTGCTGTTTGATTCAACCCTATTACAGATAGTGGGAATAATCATTTTCTCCCATTCAGCTTTTGACAGAGCTTTGGGTTATGGATTAAAATATGACAAAGGCTTCAAGTACACCCATCTAGGGGAAATTGGTAAAAAAGATGCATGATATTATAGAAGTGTTTTTGGGTCTTGTTCTAGGGGCAATATTGATGTATTGGCTCTTCTCGTTATTCCGAAAGAAAAAGAACAAGGAACTCACCAAACAGCAATCCACGGTTTTGTTGGACAAAATCCGTAGTGTTTGCAAATTGGTTTCTGTTGAAGGCGAGTTTGCTGAAATTTACCACTATGAAAACACCAAGGAAGGCCTGATGAGTCTCTTGCGAAGCAAGAAAAAGGCACTTATCGTAGTAAATGCAAAGGCCCAGATCGGGTATGATCTGACCAAGTTGGATTTAAAGGCAGATAATAAAAACAGGAAAATTATCTTAGGCAATTTTCCAGAACCAGAAGTGTTGTCCATTGAGCCTGATCTACAGTTTTATGATATCAAAAATGGCCTTTTCAACAGTTTTTCGCCAGATGATTTAACTAACTTGAATCAAGAGGCCAAGGAGCATATCAAACAAAAAATACCAGAAAGTGGCCTAATGGAAACCGCAAAGAAAGAAGCATTACAAGCGGTACTTTTGGTAGAGAAGATCGTGGAGACCATCGGTTGGACGCTGGACTACTCTGCACTGGAAATTTCAAATAGGGAAAAGCACTTTTTAGAAGAATAAAACCAATATGAAAACAAAGATCATAACCTTGCTATTGATGGGAATGGTTTCCATCAGTTTTGCACAAACCAAAGACAACATGAAAACCTTTGATCCAGCCTTTGCGCATACGGTCTATTTCTGGTTCAAAAATCCGGATAACCATGCGGATAAAACCAAATTTGAAGCTTCGTTAAAAAAGTTTTTGAAAAATTCGAAATACGCAAAGACCAATTTCATTGGTACTCCACCAAAGGCCATACGCGATGTGGTGGATGGATCTTTTACCTATTCCCTTATTGTTACGTTTGAATCTGCTGAAGCACAAGCTGCCTACCAAGCAGAAGAAGCACACTTGATTTTTATTGAAGAATGTAAAGATTTATGGGAAAAAGTTATTGTGTATGATTCTTACGGGTTGCCTGAATGAACGTAGAAGAATTTAGACATGTTTGCCTACTAAAAAAAGGAGTTACAGAGGAATTCCCTTTTGATGAACATACACTGGTGTTTAAGGTTATGGGCAAAATGTTTGCCTTAGTGGCCTTAAACCGTTTGCCACCACAATGCAATCTTAAATGTGACCCTGAAAAAGCCATTGAGCTTCGAGAAGAATATGATGGAGATATTATCCCAGGGTATCATATGAACAAGAAACATTGGAACACTCTTTTTCTAGATAATCTATCTCCAAATTTGATTCAAGAGTTGATGGGACATTCCTATGATTTGGTGGTTTCAGGCTTGACAAAAAAACTAAAGGAAGAGTTGGATAATTTATAAGTGAAACTATTAGGTATGAAGCATGTTTTGGTAACCGGGGGCAGTGGACAATTGGCAAGTTGTATTCAACTACTTGCAGAAAAGGGATTGGCCAAAAATCTAGTTTTCGATTTCAGATCTGCCAAAGAATTGGATATTACCAATTACCAAGCCGTAAAGGAGGAGCTGAAGTCCAAGAACTACGATTATTGCATCAATTGTGCGGCGTATACAGCTGTGGACCATGCCGAAACCCATAAAGAACTGGCCCATCAAGTCAATGTGGTTGGAACCAAGAATTTGGCCCTTGGCTGTAAAGAAAACAACACAATCTTGATTCATATTTCCACGGATTTTGTTTTTGATGGCTTTCAGGAGACCCCGTATACCGAAGAAGATATTGCCCGGCCCATTGGAGTGTATGGTGACACCAAATACAAGGGAGAGCGGGCAATCATCAATATGTTGGAAGAGCATTTTATTTTGAGAACTTCGTGGTTGTACTCAGAATATGGTCATAATTTCATGAAAACCATGATTCGCTTGGCCCATGAGCGTGAAGAACTGTCGGTGGTTTTTGACCAAATTGGAACACCTACCTACGCATTAGACCTTGCCCGTGTGCTAGTTCAAATTATTCATGCCGAAAGCAACAATTATGGATTGTACCACTATAGCAACGAAGGAGTGGCCAGTTGGTATGATTTTGCCCAAGCCATTTTTGAAGGTTCAGGTATCAATATTGACCTGAAACCCATTCGTTCTGAAGCATATCCACAACCTGCCCAACGTCCAAAATTTAGTGTGTTGGACAAATCAAAAATCAAAAATACTTTTGGGATTGCAATTCCACATTGGAAAGATAGTCTTCAGCAGGCTTTGGAGGCGTATTCTAAATTGCATCCTTAGAAGAGAAGGATAATACTTTGGTTTTAATATGCAAAAAGCCATAGTGAAGCACTTGTCCACTATGACTTTATGTTCTTTGTTGTACCCTGTTTAGTTAAGTAATAATAAAGCCTAATTTCTTAATGATTTGAAACTTTTAATTAAGAATAATTGATCTTCATTTTACTATGCACCACATTCGGAGCATATTAGCTCTATATTAGAAAATGTTCCAGTAGCAGAATTAGTTCCATCAGAAGTGTTAAAACTTCCAGAGATGACAATGATATTGGAATTTGGCGATTGCAAATCGTAAAATGAAATACTTACAGTTCCAGATATTGCCTCATATAATGTCATGCCATCAATAATGGTTAAGGTTGCAAATATATCAGTTGATTGCGTAGCGTCAATTGATATTGTATTTCCGGATTGTATAGCTTGGGTATTGTTATCGTTGTCAATTAAGTTGATAGTTACTGTTAAATCATTAGAATCATTCGTAGCAATTATTTGTACAGATTCCGTATTTCCAGCTTCATAATTACTTCCAACAACTGGACCACCAACATTTTCCAGAACTATTTCTGGCATACCTGATACATTTAATGTGAGATTTGGTTGAGATACTAATTCAGAATTATCGTCTTTAGAACAAGAACAAATTCCGATGACTAATAGAGCTAATAAAATAATTTTGGTTTTCATAAAAGGATGTTTTATATACATCGGAAACCTTAGAGAATGTCATCAAATCAGTTTCAATAATTTGATATTTACTAAGAAAGAAAACTAAAACATTTTAGGAAAGATTTAGAAACAAATGGTGTACAACGTTAAATATAAAATGAGTTTTAATGCATTTTTACATAGTGTTAGGTGTTTTTATTTTTCATTTACTAATTGATAAATCAAGACTCCATCATTTGTTAAAGCAACATCGCATCCGTTGTATTCCATTTTCAATAATGGAGTGTAAGGATTTAGATTATGATAATCAGTTAAACACCATAAAATCCAATTACATGGAATATAGGAAGATGACATTCGATACATTGGTTCTTTTAAAAAGAAGTATGCATTATGCCCTAGGTCACCAGTTGATTTTTTAACATATGTCGAAAATTCATCATCTACTTCACTTGATATTGAATCCGCATGACTTAATAAGTCTAAACGCAATTTGTCATCACCTTTTTTAATAATGATTTTTGGGTCAATTAATTCGTCAGATGGTTGAATCTTCTGTAATATTTCAATAGTCATTTTTGTCTGTTGAATTAGTTCTTCATCAGTCATTTTTTTATTCAAATCTCCTAAATCCCCCCATCTTAATTGATAGGCTCGCTGAGCTATTTCAGCACCATTGACAAATCTCTCAAAGAGTTTAAAAAAATCCTTTTTTTCTAAATCCCAAATATCAAAATGCAAATCAAAATCACAATCAGGCTCAACGTCAACATCTATAGTTTTTCCCATAATCTGTCTCCATTCATTTTGCCATATTTTATGTTGTTCTTTCATTTTTGGTCAATTACAGCTAACACCACCTGTATATGGGGAGTGGGGCACAGCCTCGGAGGTCGTCATCACTGCGTCCCGTAGGTCATATACAATGTTGTGGCAAGTTGTTTTGTTGTATTACTGCTCACGCACTAAATTATGGAATCTTCTTGGATTTGGGGCCAACGGGGAGTAGTGTCAGATGCCGTTAGAGTGGCGTATTAGCACTGGGGGTGTTTTTGCTTGCAAAAATACTAGTGCGTGACGCAGTCAATTTGCCACGAACGGTTCGTGTATGGTGTTGTGGCATTATGCACTATACGTATTGTCGTGCGTATGCTTTTCCGCTCTCTAGCCTATAATTTTGTTTTTTCATTTTTCATATCTTCAAATATCCAAACCATTCTGTCTAAAAACCACATTTTAGTTAGATACACAGTTATTGTTCCGATAATTGTCCAGTTTATTTCAAGTTTCCATAATCCAATGATTAGAATAACTCCGCCAATCGTTTGCAAAACTGTTAAAATAAGAACTGGTGTATTGTGATGTTTCGGAACTGGATTTTCCTTGCGTTCAGACCAATATTTTTCGCCTAATACTGATTTTGAGCCCCAGCTCTCAAGGCTTTTTGGTTTGCTAAATAATGTCGGATTGATGATTAACCAAATAACGAGAATTGATATTGGAATTAGACAATACCAACCTAACCAAACTCTTGACCAAATAGCTAAAACTATAAATGGCAAAGTGGCAAACCTTGTCCATATAGACCAAGGATTTGCGTGTTTTAACCAACTGTCTCCTTTTAGGTTAAAAACTTGTGCTATTTGTTTTTCTAAACTCATAAATTCTACTAGCTGTTCTTTTCAGCTTACGTACAACGGTTTAGCTATGAACAGTACGGGAGCAAACTAACGTTAGCTTTCCGCCACTCACATAGCGAAATCTTTTGGTTTTTTTTTTTTTTTTGTCTCACTAAAAAGCAAAATCCCAAAGATTTTTCGGACATCATAAAAATACACAACCCCTGCGATTAAGCACGAAGTCCGTATTGTTTATAGGTTGTGTTGTACACTGGCTTTCTATACAGTGTTATTTACTATCAAATATTTTTTGTTCGTATAGTGACTAAAAAGACATACTATTTTTTTTCCATTCTCTAAGTACGATTTCTCTTCGTATTTACCCGATATTTGATAATCGACCAATTGTTCATAATTGGTTTCCTCCAGTTTAGCTTCAAAAAGCTTTACTTGTTGTCCGTTTTTGAGCATAGCCATTATTGAATTATTCCAAACGTTTTTGTCATACGATGAACCAGAGGAAAAAGAGTCTATTAAGGTGTCTTTTTCATATTGATTGTATTCAAGAAATAGAAAATGTATGTCGTTGAATTTCAATATTTTATTACCCATTGATTTTCTAAGTTCTATTTGATTTTTGACCTTGCTTAAATGAAGGATGACCTTGTTTTTTGAAAATACATCAATGCTCTTTTCGTTAATGCTAATCCTTTTATTTAAAAAGTTCAACTTATTTGGTAAATCAATTTGAGTCGGAATGTCCTTTAGTTGTGCTTGACGGAGCTTTTTTTTCCTTTCCATTGCTTTATTGATAAGTTTTACCAAATCATAGCAGAAAAACACAAATAGTCCAATTACAATCCAGTCCATAAAGTCGAACTTTATTAGGATGTTATCAAAGGTTATTTCCTTGTAGTAAATAATAAAAATGTAAAGCCCTATTATGGGAAGAAAGCGAAATAGAATCCGATTTATAATTATTCTGTAAATGTTCATTTAGCTTGTGTACAACGGTTCGTATAACCGAAGTTACGGGATTTTGGCGTTTGTTTTCGGTTCGGTCGCAAGCCTTAGCAATTCCGAGTGGATTCGGACGTAGTCGAATCCGCCGTAATTGC
>NZ_JABFNN010000040.1 GCF_013090115.1 Flagellimonas amphidinii | reverse complement strand
AAGACACCTCCAACCTTCAAATCTATATTCCTTTTTTTCATCTGGTTTGTTTCATGAATGCCAACATAAAAATATAGACCATATAACCCATGGCTCTTTTAGAAGGAAAATTTTCTCAGATAATCCAAAGGCAAGACCACAAGATGCAATCTTGCGGGAGCAGGGTTTACGAATTAAAAGTCTAGCTTAAAATATAACCCAACCTGCCGATTATTAATATTGGGTACTAAAGTCATGTTATCTGTTTTTTTAAACGGATTCCAATTCTTTAAAGGCTCAAAGTGATATACTAACTTTGTGACTAAAATCCCCAAACCGGCTCCTACTAATACATCCGAAACCCAATGTTTATTATTTATAATACGTAAACCGCCTACTAAAGATGTTAATATATAACCACTATGGCTAAGTCCGGGAGCTGTATCTTTATACTCATGATAAAGCACACTAGCATTTGTAAAAGAAAAAGAGGTGTGTCCTGACGGAAAAGCATAATCTGCTCCATTAGGTCGTTGCTTATTTATGATGTATTTACCGCTATGTGTTATACCTGCGGTTACCAAGTTTGCAATAACCAGGTATTTCGTCTGGTCGAACCAATGATTTTTTGCTTTTACGCCCATAATATTTGCTGTATACAATTCTAAAATAGGTACGTATTGTATCAAATCGTCTATGGGCAGGGCAAAATCTATAGCATCTTCCGAACCGTCATGAAATCCTTTTTTAACTTCTTTTTCAAAATCACTTCCGCTAAGACAAGTCCCTAAAATAATCAATGATCCTGGAACCACAAATTCTTTAAGTTCCATTTTAGGTTTCTTGATTTTTGTTGTTAAAGTATCAGATTTTACTATGTTTTGTCCCCATACACTATTAGATAGCATTAATAATACAAATAGTGCTTTTACAGTTATCTTTCCCATTATCATATTTTTTAATGCTATAGACATTAAAAAATATTAAAGGTTGCACAATCTCTATCAAAGAAGAATCTGATTTCAGAGGTGTACCGCTTGCGGTACTGGCCGAGCGGCCGCAGGGATCTATAGCTCTTTTAAATGAGGAAAAAATTTCGCAGATAATCCAAAGGCAAGACCACAAGATACAATCTTGCGGGAGCGGGGGGTGTAGTTATTTATGGTGATTTAGATGCCATTCAAAGTACTTTTTTGTGTCGTTTGAAAAGTACTCACAATTATTATTTTCAATTGATTTTATGTACTCGTTTAAAGAATCAGAAATTGGAGTTTTGTTCATATTTATAAACTGTCCATTCATAACTGAAATATATCCCTTTTCATAAATTTCATCACATCCTAATTTGCACATTGGCATTACTATATTTGGGTCTAATTTTTCTGATTTAGAACAAAATGACCTCTTTTTAATATGAGCGGTTACTAAAAAGGAAACTGGAAATTCTTTTTTACAACAAGCACATTTGCCAATTATGTTTTTTCCAAATAATAGACTTTTCAAATATCCTTGCTCTAGTCTTCTTTTAGTTTGATATTCAGACTCTGTTTCATTTAGAGTATCCAGTTTTAAAGTGATTTCCTTGTAGGTGTCTTTTGTTATTTCCTCAATGAATATTTCACTCTCTAAATCGAACGTTTTTAAAACAGATATACTCTGACTTGGCTTTAAAACATTAAATCCTTGAATCACATAATTATCCGCATATCCAACTGCTCTATTAAAATCAATATATGGAATGTTATGATTTTTAACCTCCTCCAAAAAATAGATGTATTCCCAAGTTTGTCCTTTATTATTAAAATCCCATAGGTCAATTGCAAGTGATTTAGAATGCAATTTATGCGTTGTCACAGCTGAAGCATAAATTTCACCTTTCCTTGAAAAGAGTGTGACGTCACCAGTTTCAATCCTATTCCATTTTGTTAAGTTGTTACCACCTGGAGTAACACCCCAAACTTTACAGAAGCCACTTGGGTAAATGCTTTTTAAAATTTCAAAATCTGGATTAGAAATTTGAGACCTTATTCTTTGAAGCGAAATACTATTTTCAATAGTGTCTTTATAATGCTCTCTAGAATCTTTGTTACCTGAGGGTTGAAGTATAATTTTACTCATCTCTTCGGTTGTATTTTACAGCATTACCTTTCGATACTTCTATTGGATACTTTTTGTTGTTTATTTCAATTTTTTTCTTTGATTCTTCTATTAAATCAATATTGAGTTTGTCAGCTATTCTCAAGGTGTAAAGAAAGATGTCTGCCAGTTCTTCTTTAGATTTTTCAATGTCCTTTTCGGATAGGTTTTCCAATTTAGAACTTTCAGTATCTAACCATTGGTATATCTCATTTAGCTCTCCAACTTCTCCTGTTAATGCCATTATCAGATTTTTCGGAGAATGAAATTTATTCCAGTCTCTTTTTTCTGCAAACTCTCTTAATTTTATGATTAGTTCTTCCATTTCTTTTAATTACACCCAACTTGTTTATATACTGAACTTTCTTGGGCATATACCATCAATTTGGCTGGCTATGCCCAAGTTTTACTATTTCTTATTGCGTTTATACATCTTTCTGCATGCAGGTAAATTGCCTATTCACCGAAACCCTCTGCAAAAAATTCTGCAACACTTAAATCAAAATAATTCGAAATCCTTTGGATAGTACTCATTTTTGGATCCCAACGACCCGTTTCGATTCGTCCAAAATGGATTCCTGTATCATTGTAGGCGTCTTCTTGGGTAAGATTTCGAGATTCTCTCAACAACTTGACACGTCTGGCCAGTTCCTCTAAAAAATCCTCATTTTGGTTGTCATTGTCTTCCATAGGACAACAATGTCAAAATTTCAGACATCGAAATTAATGACGTAAACGTCATTTTATGTATTTTTGTAATACCCCTTCTTAAATAACCTACTATGTCAAACACCCATCTTCTCCGCACCCTTAACCACTTTCTATACCAAAGCCCTTACACTGCTTTGGAGATTACTTTTGGTCAACATCAGATTCAAAATCAACAAAACGGGCAGTTGCTCCACACGGTACACAAACAACAAAGTCGGTTGGTCATCAACAAACTGCCCAACCCTGGTTTGGCCCAAATGGTAGTGGTGGACAATCTGTTGTTCAATTTTTCCTTTCTCTTCCTAAAACCCAGTAAACCTTTACATTATAAAAGCGCCATGCTACAGTTGCCCCGCCCACTAGATCGAGGCCAATTGCAGATAGCCCCCAACGCCCTGTGCCTATCCTTTAGGATAGATGCCCCAGACCCGGCCCTGAGCGTGCACGTGGCACACTGGTACCAAGGCACATGCACTTTTGAAAGATTCAGGGAACCTTATGCCAGCCATGCCCTTTAAAGCCAGCACTTTTACTATTGAGGATTTGTAGTTATATTCTTAATAATTTCATAAATATGAAAATCATATACCCCTATAGGCATAAAATATGAAACTAACCCTTATATTTAGCCATTCTAGAATAATTTTACACAAAAATGACCCAAGATTTACTTGCAAAGGCAGAGGAGTTTGAAAACAGAACCTTGAGCCATATGTCCACCAGCGACAGGGTAGCGGCCTCCCGTGAGGCGAAACAGCTTATACTTTCCATCAACGAGATATACAAAAAGACGAAAGACTCCCAATTAATGGATATTATGAAACGTCTTACGGAAAAGAAAAAGAAAATAGAGAAAAGACTAAAAGGAACGCCTCTAGTTTAACTTTTATTGGTATGGCAAGGTGGATGCACCATAACGATCCTCCTGTTGCAAATTCTTTGTTCAAATCCTAAAGTATTGGTTGTAAGACTGGTTGCAGGACAAAATACGTTTTATCCAGATGAAGCGTGTATTGTTCCATGGCAGTTATATGCCATTTTTTACCATTTATACAGAATATGTACCAATTATATCCTTTTTTAAGCCAAGAATAAAATAGTGCTTTAACTCGGCAGTGTTTTGAGTAATTTCGGGGAGAACTAATCATCTCATCCTAAACAAATGCTATTTAACATGAACACTGTTGAAGAAAAATTAGGCTATCTTTTTTGGTATGTCGTATTTGCGATATCCCTCTGCTCCTTGATCGGTAGCCTATACCAATACATCTATTAAGCTTTACAAACACGATCAATAAGTCCCATAATTTAGGATTAAGTCTCTAAAAAAGGGTGCCGTTAGGGCACCCTTTTTTTCTTGCTATCCTTTTATTTCCAAAATCTGCCGAATCATCTGATTGGTAAAGCCCCACTCATTGTCATACCAGGTCATTACTTTTAATAAATCGCCATCAACCACTCTGGTCATGGACAGATCCACGGTAGATGCGTATGGACTTTTTATAATGTCCGAAGAAACAATGGGTTCATCGGTAGCATCCAAAACATCTTTGTAGCGTTCCGTTTTTGATTCCTCCAGCAAAATTTGATTCACTTCTTCTGGGGTAACAGGTTTTTCGGTCACAAAGACCAAATCCGATATGGATCCCACAGGAACCGGCACCCTAATGGCCACCCCATCAAACTTTCCAGCAAAAGCGGGCAGAGCCTTGGTAGTGGCTATGGCAGCACCTGTTGTGGTAGGGATAAGGTTCTGGGCACCGGCCCTTCCCATTCTAAAATTCTTCTTGGAAGGTGCATCCACAATACCTTGAGAAGCGGTATAGGCATGCACAGTGGTCATAATGGCCTTTTTAATGCCAATTCTTCTGCCCAAAATCTCCACTACCGGGCTAATGTTGTTGGTTGTACAACTGGCACAGGAAAATACACTGGTATTGCCATCTTCCGAGTTAACGCCATGCACTACCGTTGGCGTATCCACACTTTTTGTCGGTGCCGAAATCACCACGGTTTTTGCTCCTGCCTTCAAATGGCGTTCTGCATCTTCACCTTTGGTGAAGACCCCGGTACTTTCAATTACCAAATCCACTCCATATTCTCCCCATGGCAACTCTTCAGGAGTTCTAATGGAAGAATAATGAATTTTCTGTCCATCCACTACCAAAGTATCCGCTTCATGCGATACTTCTTTTTCATAGATTCCATAAACGGTATCGTACTTTAGCAAATATGCAGTGTTTTCAATAGATACAATATCATTTACAGCTACTACTTCCAAACCGGGAGTGTCATTGATCACCTTTAACGCAGCACGACCGATACGGCCCATTCCGTTGATTCCAATTCTCATATTGAATGTTCTTAAGTTATAATTGTTTATGGTTTCTTAGTCTGAAAACCAGCTTATAAATTACAAAAGTCATGAGCTGAAAATGCAGCCCAAAAACATTAAAAGATGAAGAAATTGTATCTTAATAATTAAGACCAATCTATCTTAGGAAGCATTACTTCCTTCTTGTCCCGCAAACCTTCCATATTGGAGAGTATTTCATCCAAAAGCGTAATGGCCTCATTGATATAAGGTCCTTTATTGAGCATTACACACTCCGCCTTGATGGAAGAAGTGATGTCCGTAATCTCCGATCGCGAAGGCACTCCTTTTTTGGCCAAACTTTCCAACACTTGGGTGGCCCAGATTACCGGAACATGGGCAGCACTGCAAAACGCAAGAATCCCCTCTTGAACCATCCCCATGTTGTTCCAACCAACCTCCAAGGCCAAATCTCCGCGGGCTATCATTACGCCCAAGCGTTGGGTTTGCATTGCGGTCAAAAGAATCCCGATCAAGTTTTTAAAGGCAGTATTTGTTTCAATTTTTAAAACAATCCCAAGCTTATCTTTTACGTTTAAATGCTCCATTTCACGTAAAAGCAATGCAACATCTGCTTCGCTATTGACATAGGAGTAGTTGATGATATCCGCAAATTGGACCACATGTTTTAAATCTTCCCTGTCTTTTTGGGTCAGTCCGGTAATCCCTAAATCCAATGTTGGAAAATTGATGCCTTTTTCTGCCTTTAGTTTGGAACCATTTTCATTGGCCTTTGTGATTTTGACTTCAAAAGAATGCGCATTGACTTTAGCAATTACTCCCTCTATTTTACCATCATCAAACAAAATGGACTCACCTTCCCGCGCTTTGGAAACAACACTTGACGGCACACATGGAATTTTTGCAGGTTTGACCAAATTTCCATTCGCATCAAAATGGGGCAAAACACCGATGTCCTCATTACCAGTTACTAAAAGTGTATCCCCAACTCTTAGGATGATGGCAGGTTCCACCATAGGAAGCTCACCAATTCTACATTTTTCCAGTTCCTTTCGGGATGGTCTTACCAGCACTCCTGTTTGCAGATAAACGGTTTTATAGGAATGTAATACGGCTACATTCTCATTGACTTTTACTACTTGCAACTTTCGCGACTTTTCCCGCGCATCCACAAGTTTCAAAACATCCCCAATGCTCAACTTTTGTATCCATTCGGGAGCTACGGGAACTTCATAAGGACTTAGATATTTTTTCTCTTTGGAAACCAGAAAAATAACCGCTGGACCAATCACTTCACCACAAGCATTCCGGTCTGGTTTAAACTTTTTCACCTTTGGGCCCGGCCCCAAATCTCCCGTCCTAATTTTGGGTCCGGCCAAATCCACAGCAATTTTCACCTCGGCAGAACACGCTTTTGAAGCCTTTTGCACATTTTTGGCTATGGCCTTCCACGTTTGAGGGTCATCATGAGCACAATTTATTCTAGCGCAATCCATCCCATTTTTAACCATTTGCAGCACCATTTCATAGTTATTGGCTGCCTCTGCAGGCTGAGTAACCATGATTCGGACACGTCTTTGTTTTCCATTGACGCCAAACAATTCCTTAGTATTTTTCCCCAACAACTTTTTGCCCGCACCAATGGGTAAAAAGTCACCTGAGTTTGTTTTGGAATCGTTTCCGTATAATTTTTGGATAATGGCCTTTAGGTTCATCAAGCTCCCCAAAATGTTTCCTTCTGCATTGGCCAGACGTGTAAAACCCATTTGTTTCAGCCCTTTTTGCATTTCACGAGCATCAAAACTTCTAAAAGTGCCGTAGTGCAACAGGTTTTTTGCACTCTCCCTATAATTAGGTGCAACTTTGTGCAACACTTCCGTACTTAAGAGCTGCTTCTGTTCAATTTGATCAATCATCTGATCAATTTGACAAGCTATTTTCTCTAAATATTGAGGAGCAAGGGACATCCACGAAGATTTGCCCCAAAGGTCTTAATCGATAGCCATAAAAAAACTGATAAAAATCAAGGGGACATAAATGTTACCAAACAGATTTCATTGATTTGATGGATTCTACGGCCATACCAGCTTCTGCATCCTTATTCTCAATAATCAAGGTGTTATATGGCTCTGTTGGAAAGATCTGATCGGTCATTGTAAAAAGTCCCTCATGTATAAAAATCTCTATGGAAGACCAATCCAACAGTATTTTAATTGCGTATTCCTCATCGGGTAACAAGTTCATGGGCATATTGTGTTTTTTATCACCAAACTCGGTTTGAAAATCAACTTTCCCAGATTTCATTCGATCGAGCAGAAAAGTTTTACGGTCAGCATCCATTGTCATCGTTAAGGTTTCTCCCAAATCGTTGGCAAAAACCAATGTAAAATCTTTGGAAGCTGTCTTTAATTGAACCATGGATTGATTCAGTCCTTCCAATTTTAACGTATCGGAAGTTTTAGCCGCAACTGTTGTTCCGCCAACCAAGGTTTTGGCTGCCAAATCATCTACCTGATGTAAAGGATAGTTTGCCAACATATAAGTTTCCCCATGTTTTTGGAGGGCTAATTTTCTTGGCAACGTCATAGCGCTTCGCCATTTCTCCGTTGGAGTATCCCGGGCATAATCCCAATTGCTCATCCACCCAATAAAAATTCGGTCCCCATGAGGTGTGTTGTTGTACGTAACCCCTGCATAATTATCAGTTCCATAATCCAACCATTTGGGTTCTATCTGGTCTGAAATAAATTGTTCGCCATCAAAATCACCAATAAAATACTGTGTGCCACTACCTCCATTGGGAGCTCCAGGATTAATACTGATGATCAGCACCCACTTAACTTCATCCGTTTCTTCTATTTGCAAAGGAAAAAGATCTGGGCATTCCCAAACTCCACCATGCGCCCCTTGATTTTTACCAAAATCACCTACATGGACCCACTCCTTCAAATTTTTTGATCGGTAGAATTTAGCATGGTCACCAGCAACCAATACCATGATCCAACTTTTGGAATCTACATGCCAAAACACTTTAGGGTCTCTAAAATCCTTGATGCCTTTATTTCCAATAACAGGATTTCCTTCATATTTGGCCCATGTATCCCCATTATCCAGACTGTAGGCAATGCCTTGTGTTTGAAAATCGGTCCTGCCCGCTTTTTCTCCTTCCATTAAGTGATATGTGAAGATTGCCACCAAAGGTGTTTCTCCATTTTTAGCAAAACCGGAAGTATTGTTTCTATCTACTACAGCACTTCCTGAGAAAATCAATCCATGTTCATCAGGATACAAGGCAATAGGTTTATGGTCCCAATGTATAATGTCCTTACTTACGGCATGGCCCCAATGCATAGGCCCCCATACAATATCATCTGGGTAATATTGGTAAAACAAGTGGTAAATTCCATCATGATAAACCAAGCCATTGGGATCGTTCATCCACTTTTCCGGCGGGGAAAAATGATACTGGGGACGATATTTCTCCTGATAGTATGTTGATTCAGACGTTGCTATATTTTTTTCTTTTTCCACTCCTTTACAAGCAATTAATGACATACTTAGGGCCATCAAAATGGATTTGAATTTTGTAACCATGACACACATTTGCAAGTAATATAATCATAATCAACAAGAATTATTGGGTTATCTTTGAAGGTCATATAACAGCAATGAGAGCGTCCCCATTTCTTTACATCCTATTGATTTTAAGCACCTTCTCATGTGCGCAGAAATCAATTCCAGAGGTGCTTGAAAAGTTCAATGAAAA
The DNA here is from genome assembly GCF_013090115.1 of Flagellimonas amphidinii. GTDB lineage: Bacteria > Bacteroidota > Bacteroidia > Flavobacteriales > Flavobacteriaceae > Flagellimonas > Flagellimonas amphidinii. Next base: position 89,872 of record NZ_JABFNN010000040.1, on the reverse strand, counting down.
TACTGTTCCATATATTTCTGTTGAAGATTTGAATACTATGCCAGAAGTAGTCATTTTGGATACTCGTAAACTGGAAGAGTATAAGGTTAGCCATATTAAAAATGCTATTTGGGTGGGTTATGAAACCTTTGACATTGCCTCAATTACCAAAACATTTTCTGAAAAGGATACCATAGTGGTTTACTGTTCCGTAGGGATCCGCTCTGAAGACATTGGTGAAAAATTGAACCAAGCTGGACTTTCCAATGTCAAAAATTTATATGGCGGTATTTTTGCATGGAAGAACCAAGGGTATCCTGTTTATGATGCCCCAAACAAAAAAACTGAAAAAGTACATGCTTATAGTAAGTATTGGGCAAATTTATTGACCAATGCGGACAAAGTTTATACTCTAGAAAACCTAGACGATTGAAGAATAACCTACTGCTCATCTTTACCCGTAATCCTGAGTTGGGAAAATGCAAGACCCGGCTAGCTGCCAAAGTTGGTGATAGAGCGGCCCTTGACATCTATAAATTTCTTTTGGATAGAACTGTATCATTCACCTGTGATCTTGAAATGGAAAAATGGGTATACTACTCAGAAACCATTTGGGAAAACGATATTTGGTCAAAAGAACACTATCAAAAGAAACTTCAGAAAGGCACAGACTTGGGCCAAAGAATGCTAAAAGCCTTTCAAGAGGGTTTTGACAACGGTTTTGAAAAAATCATTATTATTGGTAGTGATATGTACGACCTTTCCCAAAGGGAAATGGAAGATGCCTTTTTACAATTGGACAACCATGACTTTGTCATAGGGCCAGCCATGGACGGCGGCTACTATCTTTTGGGAATGAAATCAATCAAAAAAGAACTGTTCCAGAACAAATCATGGGGCACCAATACCGTGCTATCAGACACTTTGAAAAATTTAAAGAACGAAAAGACATCTTTGCTTCAAGAAAAAAATGATGTAGATCATTATGAGGACATCAAGGACATTGAAGCATTTCAGCCCTTTTTAAAACATCTAAAAGAATGACGCAAACACAACTTGACGAATCTGTTGAATATTTGATTAAAAAAGGATTTGACAACCCAGAAATCGGCATTGTGCTGGGCACTGGGCTAGGCCAATTGGTAGATGCCATTGAAAACCCTATTGAAGCCCATTACAACCATATCCCATATTTTCCACTTGCCACGGTGGAATTCCACTCTGGAAAACTGATTTACGGTACCATTTCAGGCAAAAAAGCGGTGGTTATGCAAGGAAGGTTCCATCTGTACGAGGGCTATGATTTTTTGGACATTACCTATCCTATTCGGGTAATGCACCTACTGGGTATTCAAAAACTTTTTGTCTCCAATGCTGCAGGTGCCGTCAACCTCAACTTCAAAAAAGGGGATATCATGCTTATTGAAGACCACATCAATCTTCAAGGAGGTTCGCCCCTGGCATTTAAAAATGTATCTGCATTTGGTGACCGCTTTGTAGATATGAGTGAGCCTTACGATGCAGGAATGCGTCAAAAAATTGAGGCAATTGCCCAAAAAGAAGGTATTTCACTTCAAAAAGGTGTGTATGCCTCAGTTGTTGGTCCACAGTTGGAAACCAAGGCTGAATATCGCATGTTAAAAATTTTGGGGGCAGATGCAGTAGGAATGAGTACCGTCCCAGAAGTAATTGTTGCCAATCATTTACGACTACCCATTGTAGCCGTATCCGTTTTAACAGATGAATGCGACCCAGATAATCTTCAACCCATTAATATTGAAGAGATTATAAAAATTGCAGGCGAAACCGAACCCAAAATGATACAACTGTTCAAAGAATTAATAAAGGAAATATGAGTTATTTAGATGCTACCCAAGACCTCTACAAAGAAGCTGCACTAACCCCAGATGTGGGACTTTGTTGTACCACTTCACCCATTTGGCAGTTCCCTGGACTTTCCATACCCAAAATCATGCAAGAGATGAACTACGGTTGTGGAAGCACAGTTTCAGCCCAAGATTTGGTCAACGACCCTAAAATACTCTATGTAGGTGTTGGTGGCGGAATGGAATTATTGCAATTTTCATATTTCTCTAGACAAAAAAGTGGTGTTATTGGTGTGGATGCCGTTGATGAAATGCTGGAGGCTTCGCAAAAGAACTTTAAAGTTGCGGAGGAAGAAAATGACTGGTTCAAGAGTGAATTTGTGGATTTGGTCAAAGGGGACGCTTTGAATTTGCCCGTTGCTGATGAAAGTATCGATGTTGCAGCGCAAAACTGCTTGTTCAACATCTTTAAAATGGAAGATTTGAAAAAGGCGGTTTCAGAAATGTATCGAGTGCTAAAACCACACGGAAGATTGGTGATGAGCGATCCTATTTGTGAGCAGCCGATGAATGACGAGCTACGCAACGATGACAGGCTCAGGGCACTTTGCTTAAGCGGAAGCATTCCCTTAAAGGATTATGTAAAAGTTTTGACCGATGCTGGATTTGGAACGATTGAAATCAGGGCAAGAAGATCTTACAGGGTGCTTACCCCCAATCATTATCCAACAGATGAGCTCATACATATAGAATCCATTGAAATTGCTGCCATAAAAGACCCCATGCCAGAAGACGGCCCTTGCATGTTTACGGGTAAAACTGCCATTTATTTTGGTGACGAAGAATACTTTGATGATAAAAAAGGGCATGTTTTAATGCAGAATCAGCCTTTGGCCGTCTGTGACAAAACGGCTGCAGCTTTGGCAAAAGAATCAGACCAAATCCATATTAGTGAAAGTACTTGGCACTATAACGGTGGGGGTTGTTGCTAGTATTTCTCCTTGTCTTTGAAAGGATTTATGCATTTCCAAGACTATTTTTTAGTACAAATCTTAAATAGTCTTCATTGATGAACTTAGTTGTAAATCTTTTTTTGGGTATTTTTCTTTTAGCTTGTAACAACACACAAGAAAAGATAGAATCCCAAGAGTGCATAGGCTCTTCAAAACCCGAACATATTATTTGGGGCAATTTATTGCAACAATATGTAAATGATGATGGTGATGTAAATTATGCTGAGTTCAAAAAAGATGAAACCCGCCTAGATGAATATTTGAATCATCTTTCTCAAAATCCGCCCGCGACTACTTGGAGCAAAAATGAAAAATTGGCATATTACATCAATTTATACAATGCGGCCACAGTTAAGTTGATTCTTGTCAACCATCCTATTGAAAGTATTCGGGATATACCCAATAGATGGAAGAAAAAATGGATTCAAGTTGGTAGCATTACAACTTCCTTGAATGCTATTGAACACAAAATTTTGAGAAAAATGAATGAGCCTAGAATCCATTTTGCCATCAATTGCGCTTCTTATTCCTGCCCAAGATTGTTCAATGTGGCATTCACTCAAGAAAACATGGAACAACTGCTCACAAAAGCTACCAAGGATTTTGTCAACGACCCTAAACGCAATCGTTTTGAGAATGGGAAAGCAAAGCTTTCGAAAATATTCAAATGGTACAAGGGTGATTTCACTATAGAAAAATCACTTTTGGAATACATCGACCCTTATTTAGAGAATTCAATAGATAAAAATGCATCCATAGAATATTTGGATTACGATTGGAGTTTAAATGAGTCAAAGTAACACCCCTTCTATAAGTATCATCATCCCTGTTCTCAATGAAGAAAACTACATTGGGCAGTTGCTCCATCATCTTCAGCAAGTTTCAACCACAACCAATACCATTGAAATTATTTGTGTGGACGGCGGTAGCAGTGATTGCACAATTGAAGTGTCTAAAAATCAGGGCGCTACCGTTATTTCGTCAGAAATGGGGAGGGCCAAACAAATGAATTTGGGGGCCAAACATGCTCATGGAGATATATTGTATTTTTTGCACGCAGACACGTATCCCCCAGAGAATTTTGACCAGCATATTCAAAAAGCTGTTTCAAAAGGTCATAAATCTGGTTGTTTCCGGATGAAGTTTGATACCGGCAACCCATTTCTACGCTTCTTTGCTTGGTTTTCTCGAATCAACCATACACTTTGCAGAGGAGGAGACCAATCTTTGTTTATCAAGCGAAGTACTTTTGAGAAAAATAAGGGTTTCAATGAGTCTTATCAGATATATGAAGACACTGAGTTCATCTCTAGATTATACAAACAGACCACTTTTAAAGTCCTATCACAATATGTCATTACCTCATCCAGAAAATACCGCCAAATAGGCTGTGCAAAACTCCAGTTCCATTTTGCAATGATCCATATAAAAAATTATAGGGGAGCAGGTCCTGAAGAACTGTATCAATATTATAGCGAGAATATCGCTACCCACTGAAACAGCTATTCTTCAAAGGAAAGATCAGCATAATCGCTCATGATACCATTGGTAAGCAAACCTGTCAATAGTTTTTTATCGGAACGCACCGGAATTTTAGTTTTCTCCTGTTTTTTGGAGGCACTTTCCATGGTAATCAGACTTACGGGAGGAATCACATTTTTAGCCAAAAACAGACTGCTTTTGTCCTTAAAAATTAAATGTACATCCTCTGAGGAACGATTGGATACGCTATGCTTCTTAAAGGCATTTTGAATGTTCTCTGCAAATCGCTGTCCTTTTTCACTTTTCACATAGTGGTAAACCGCCACATCCATATTGCCTTTGTCCGTTACATCATTAGCTCTAAGCACCAATACCCGTTGATATTTTCCTGTGTTCTGTAAAAACCTCTTGTTAATGGCCTCAATATAATTGCCCATCGTCTGAATTTTGGACGATTTTTCAGCCACTTTTGTCACATCAGATTGTTCAAACCCAAGAATGAATACTTTGGCCCCATTCACCATGAGTTCTGCTGCCAATCCTTCAACAATATCATTTACAAAATTGTTGTGAAGCTCTTTTTCATTATCCACAATCAAATAATAAACAGCATCCTTTAAAGTTTCACTTTTAAGGGACATGTTGGCCAACTCAGCATCAAAAATGGGTTTTTCCTCTTTGCTCGACACCAAAATCTGGGTGCCGGTTTTTTTGAAGGAATCCTCTGCCTTGGGCACTTTGTAGGTAACCCCAACTTTTAGAAAGCTTCCATTCTTAATGTTTTCTGAATTCAATTTTATGAATTCCTCATAATGCTTTGCAGGATCTAGCCCCTGTTTTCGCAGTAGCGAAAAAATACCATCCCCCTGCTTGGCGACAACAGTATAATGGCCATCCTGGGCAAAAAGCATAGAGGATGCGCACATCCAAAGTGCTATGGATGAAATAAACTTCATTGTACAGTAATTTGTTAGGTGGGGATGATATATTACAAATATTATGAAAATTTGCTCAGTTTGAGCCTATTAAAGACAAAAAATTCTCACATTTTTTATTTTATAACCTTTAGGTTAAAATCCGCTAACCTTGGCATAGTGGTCTCTAATAACCAACTCGGCAGGTTTGTTCTGGGGTGTAAACCTGTTGTCGTTCTCACCTCCTACCTTATCATGATGTATGAACCACTTCCAAACAAAACCTCCAGCAAACCAGTCCTCATTCCAAAATTCATCAAAAATGACTTGGGTAGCATTAGCTTGGGCATTTAAATTCACATTCATCTGGTTTCTATCTACCAACCACGGTTTTTTACCGGTATAGTCCATACTACGGTAACCAAACTCCGTAAAAAGGATAGGCTTCTTCTTTTCTTTTGAAAGTGCTTTCAGTTTTTCTTTCCACGGTTTCCATCCCAACTTTAAGGTTTCTTTGGAAGGATATCGGTTTTCACATAATGGAAAATAAGCATCAACCCCAACATAATCCAATTCTTCCCAAAAAGGTGTTCTGGTATATTCATCCCAATTGGCCGCATAGGTAAGCTTTCCATTGTAAACTGCTTTAACTTTCTTGATGAGTGCCGGCCAAAAATTGGGTCTGTGCTTTACAAATTCTTCAAGTTCAGTTCCAATACAATAGATTTCGCAATGGGTCTGCTGGGCCAAATCGGCATAGGTTAGGATAAAATCAGTATATGACTTTTCAAAAGTCAACCAATCTTCTTCAGATTTCATGGTCATATCACCTGTAAACTCCCCTTTCCATATCCAGATTTGAGGTTTGAGCATAATCTTCACCCTATTTTTATGGAGCAACTCAATGTATTGGCGAGCACCTTTTTTGGTTTCCCCATACCATTGCCTATCAGCATCAAAAATGAGTTCTGGGGAATGTAGATCTCTTAGAAACCCAAAGGGCATTACGGCAGCATAATTGGCATGAATATTAAGTAATGGATCAACATGTAACTGAACAATTTTTTCTCTGGAACCTACAAAACTTATCCCATTGATTTTAGGGTATTGTCCACTACAGGAACACAGAATCAAGAACCAAACAAAAACAATTTTCTTCATTATGAGCTAATCTACTTTACTAAAATAAACTTTTTTAAAGCTCGGGATTAAAAAAGATAGCTCCCTGTACAATTTTTATGCTGTTCTTCTTCAATAGTTTATCAAAACAAATTAAACTCATTCTAAATTATTCGATCTTGTTAAGTTCCTATATTTAAGAACGACACAATAGCCACAATCAATCTAGAAAAATGGAGAACATTGTAATCATTGGAAATGGAATTGCCGGGGTTTCTGCTGCAAGGCATATTCGAAAGCTATCCAACAAGAGAATTATTATAATTTCAGGAGAAACGGATTATTTTTTCTCTCGCACTGCGCTGATGTATGTGTACATGGGGCACATGAAGTTTGAACACATTCAACCATACGAAAACTGGTTTTGGGAAAAGAACCGAATTGAATTGATGCGTGGATATGTTACTCAAGTCAACACAACAGAAAAGCAGGTGTTGATTGACAACACCAGAACCATCCATTATGATAAATTGATTGTTGCAACGGGTTCAAAACCAAATAAATTTGGATGGCCTGGTCAGGATCTGCATGGGGTTCAAGGGCTTTATTCCAAACAAGATCTTGATCTTTTAGAGGTAAATGCTCCTAATAAAGAGGTTTGCAAAAGAGCCGTTATCGTCGGCGGTGGGTTGATTGGCATTGAATTGGCCGAAATGTTGAGAAGTAGAGATATCCCGGTTACATTTTTGGTTCGTGAAAGTAGTTTTTGGAACGGAGTATTGCCCGAGGGCGAGTCCCAAATGATCAATGAACACATTTTGGAACATCATATTGATTTACGCTTGAGCGCCAACCTCAAAGAAATTGTGTCTGATGAAAATGGAAAGGTAAAATCCATTATCGTTGCTGAAACTAACGAAGAAATACCCTGTGATTTAGTTGGACTTACCGCTGGCGTTTCACCAAATATCGATTTCCTTAAAGATTCTGGAATAGAGTTGGGCAGAGGTGTAAAAGTGAACCGCTTTTTAGAAACCAACGCCAAAGATGTTTATGCCATCGGTGATTGCGCCGAACAACATGAAGCCATTGGAAACCGTAGACCCATTGAAGCAGTCTGGTATACCGGAAGAATGATGGGCGAGACCGTTGCACAGACCATTTGTGGCAACCGCATTGCATATAAACCAGGACACTGGTTCAACTCGGCCAAGTTCTTGGACATTGAATACCAGACGTATGGTTGGGTCTTCTCCGAAAGAGGAAAGAAAGCATATGAAGAACACTTTCATTGGAGACATCCTGAAGAAAAAATCTGCATTACAGTGGCCTTCCACAAAGAAACACAACAGTTTTTAGGCATTAATACCTTCGGTATACGGATGCGACATGAAATATTTGACCGCTGGTTGACTGAAGAAAAAAACCTTGACTATGTTATGGAACACCTTTCCGATGCCAATTTTGATCCCGAGTTCTATAAAGCCTACGAAGCCAGCATAGTTTCCAAATTCAATACAGATTTTGGAAAATCCATTAAATCCAAAAAGAAAAGTTTAAAGCGAATATTTCAAATCGCATAACGCACAATTAGAACAATGAGCACTTACGATAGGAGTATGGCCTTGACGGGCCAACCGCCAAAAATTTTAAGTAGAAATCAAAAGCTAGCTACCCTCATAGGAATGTTTGGGTTGGCAGTAATGCTTTTAGCAGCTTTCAATGTCTCCTTTCCCAATAAAGGAATGTGGTTGACCATTGCACTTGCAGCAATATTCGGAGGAACACTTTGGTTTTCTTGGGATGCCTATTCCAATAAGCTTCCAGGCATAAAAAATGATGGGGTATGGTTTAAATCCGTTTCCAGCAAAGGGTTTTGGGGTTGGATTGCAGGTATTGCCCTTACTGGGTTTTACATTGTGCTCTATTTCTTCCCAGAATACTTAGGGTTGGTCAAAAATGGCGATAACAAAGGTGTTATTGCTCTTTTTGACCCCTTAAGCAAAATGTTGAGTGGAAATTCTGCCAGCCAATGGTTTGTCTACGGAACACTGTACACTGTTGCCATTTTGGCCTTCGGAATAAAATTCTTGTGGAAATATCGCCATAACCGGTATGAAAAAATCAGGACCATGAGTGTAATGTTCTTTCAAACAGCTTTTGCTTTCATCATTCCTGAACTCATGGCGCGTTTGAACGGTGACAAAATTCTCAACGGAGGCAGTTTACCGTATTATGATCTTAAAAATGTATGGCCCCTCAATTATTACAATTTTGAAGGTTATCGCATCAAGAGCTTTTTAAGCTCAGGTGATATTGGTTTTGCGCTCTTGGTTTTCGGAATATTATCTGTATTTGTCATCACGCCCATTCTCACCTATCGGTATGGAAAAAGATGGTACTGTTCTTGGGTCTGTGGCTGTGGAGGACTTGCTGAAACTGCTGGGGATGCCTTTAGGCAACTAAGTGACAAATCTGTAAGAGCATGGAAAATTGAACGATGGGTAGTGCATAGCGTTGTAGTTTTTGTCACCTTGATGACTACGGCGGTTGTGTACTCTTACCTTGGCACCGATACCAGCAAATATTGGTTGACCAAAAGCACTTTTTTGATTGGAGTAGCTGTTTTGCTCACCTTGGTGTTTGCTTGGGTAATGCTGTTCAAACGAGAGCAGCTTCAAAAAGATGCGCAATATGGTGCTATCGGTTATTTTGTAATCATCATGGCACTTATTGGCATGCATTTTTTTAGTGGAGATGGAAATGTATTCCTTTTCAAATCTGAAACACTCCGTAAATCTTATTCTTTTTTGATTGGAAGTATTTTCTCTGGAGTGATCGGAACCGGTTTTTATCCCATTTTTGGCAATAGGGTATGGTGTAGGTTTGGTTGTCCAATGGCTGCCATGATGGGCTTCCAACAACGTTTGTTTTCCAAATTTAGAATTACGACAAATGGCGGACAATGTATTTCCTGTGGTAACTGTTCCACCTATTGCGAAATGGGCATAGACGTTCGTGCCTACGCTCAAAAAGGCGAAAATATTGTGCGTTCCAGTTGTGTGGGTTGTGGTATCTGTTCCGCTGTGTGTCCCCGTGGTGTCTTAAAACTTGAAAATGGTCCTCTGGAAGGTCGAATAGACAGCAATCAAGTGCTATTGGGCAATGATGTTGATCTAATGCAATTGGTGAACCAAAAATAGCATGATTCGAATCTTTTTGTTGCTGTCTTTGCTCATTATGACCGGAAACAGTAGAGAGTACCATCGTGAGTATTATCAGAATGGCCAAATCAAGGCTGAAGGTTGGAAAAACAAAAATTCCAAAGAAGACTACTGGAAGTTTTTTTTTAGGAATGGAAACATCATGGCCCAAGGAAACTATCAAAAGGGTCTAAGGAATGGTTACTGGTATTTTTATTCAGAATTTGGCAAACTTGAAAAAGAAGGTCACTACAAAAAAGGACTTCAGGTAAAATGGTGGCTTTTTTATGATGAAAATGGAAAAATCAACCACAAATGCCAACTCCAAAATGGTATTAAAAATGGATATTGCCTAAAATATTCCAATGAAGAACTTATATCTGCCGAAAAATATAAAAATGGAAAAAAAATCAAGGAATGGTTTAGTTTTGAAAGCTTCAAAAAGGACAACAACCTATCTGATTTAAAATAATGGCAGACATCAAAGTCATCATTCCCGCGATCAATGAAGGAGATTCCATTGCCAAAGTGGTTTCAGAACTCCCAAAATCTGTTTCAGAAGTCATTGTTGTAGACAATGGTTCTACGGACAATACCCTTGTTAATGCCCAAGCAGTGGGAGCTACAGTCATCACCGAAAACCGAAAGGGTTACGGGTATGCCTGCCTAAAGGGATTGGATTATGTGGGGAAACAATCCAAAGCACCCGATATTATCGTATTTATTGATGGTGACTACTCAGATTATCCAGAGGAATTGGATAAAGTAGTGGCTCCAATTTTAGAGCAAAATATTGATTTTGTGGTTGGTGCACGAAAAAAATCACTTCGTGAGCCGGGTTCCATGACCCCACAGCAGGTTTTTGGCAACAAATTGGCCACTTTTTTGATGAAAATCATGTTTGGGGCAAAATTTACGGATTTAGGACCTTTTAGGGCCATTAAATACGAAAAGCTCAAAAAATTGGACATGCAGGACAGAACTTATGGGTGGACGGTGGAAATGCAACTGAAAGTTTTGCGGAATAAAATGTCATATATCGAAGTGCCAGTACGTTATAAACAACGAATAGGAATATCAAAAGTCTCTGGTACAGTAAAAGGTACTATATTTGCTGGCATAAAAATATTAGGTTGGATCTTTAAATACAGTGTAAAATAATATGGGACTTACTATCGCATTTATCATCATAGCCATTTACAGTACAGCCTTAATTTTAATATTCCTGTATAGCCTTTCCCAATTAAACCTGTTGATCAACTACCTAGGCTATAAGAAGCGAAATGATGAAGCGCCCAAATTTAATCTTCTAGATCCCAAAGAAATACCTTTTGTTACCATTCAATTGCCCATTTACAATGAAGAGTATGTAATGGAGCGATTGTTGGAAAACATTGCGAAAATAGAATACCCTAAAAGTAAGCTTGAAATTCAGGTATTGGACGATTCCACCGATGATTCCGTTATTGAAACAGCTCAACGTATTGAGGAACTCCAAAAAACCGGATTGGACATTCAGCACATACGAAGGAAAAACAGAAAAGGCTTTAAGGCAGGTGCCTTAAAAGAAGGCCTTGCCATAGCAAAAGGAGAGTTTGTCGCCATTTTTGATGCCGACTTTCTTCCAGAAGGTGATTGGCTCAAGAAAACGGTGCCTTACTTCAAAGATGAGGAAATCGGCGTGGTCCAAACCCGTTGGGGGCATATCAACAGAGATTATTCCACACTGACCAGAATTCAGGCTTTTGCTTTGGATGCCCACTTTACATTGGAACAAGTAGGGCGTAACTCCAAAGGACATTTCATCAATTTTAACGGTACTGCCGGAATTTGGAGAAAACAATGCATCATTGATGCCGGTAATTGGGAAGGAGATACCTTAACGGAAGATTTGGATTTGAGCTACCGTGCGCAATTGAGAAACTGGAAGTTCAAATATTTGGAAGATGTTGAAACTCCTGCTGAACTCCCTGTTGTAATCAGTGCTGCACGTTCCCAACAATTCCGTTGGAACAAAGGAGGCGCTGAAAACTTCAGAAAAACGGTTTGGAGCGTCATCAACGCCAAAAATATTCCTTTTAAGACTAAATTCCACGGAGTGATGCATTTGTTGAACAGCTCCATGTTCCTTTGCGTTTTCATTGTGGCATTGCTAAGCATCCCAATGTTATACATCAAAAACACCTACGGCCATTTAGGATGGATATTTGAAGTAACGAGTTTCTTTATCATCAGCACCATCATCTTATTTATTTGCTATTGGTTTACGTATAAAAGTATTCAGGGAAGCAGTTTCGACAATTTTGTGGACTACATCAAACTCTTCTTTACCTTCTTTTCGGTAGCCTTGGGCTTTTCTTTGCACAATACTGTGGCTGTTTTGGAAGGACATTTGGGCAAACGAAGCGAGTTTGTGAGAACCCCAAAGTTCAACATCAACAATCTTACGGATAGCTGGAAGGGCAACAAGTACTTGGCCAAGAAACTTTCCCCAAACATGATATTGGAATTTGCCCTTATGATCTATTTCCTTTTCGGAATGTACAGTGCAATCCCATTGAATGACTATGGATTGTTCCCATTCCATTTGATGTTGTTCTTGGGCTTCGGATTTGTTTTCTTTAAATCGCTTACTTCCAAGGCGTAATATTTCAACAAACATACTTACAAATCATTCCGAACCTGCCTTACGGCGAACAGGTTTAGTTCGGAATCGCACTAAGCCCCCCATTTTTTCTGACCGAAGCCAAAATGGCTAAATTTAACCTATCATATTCTAATATGACATGGAGGAAAAACCCAGACTTTCAAGACTTACCGCCATTTTGACCCAATTGCAATCTTCAAGAATTGTAACAGCCAAAATGTTGGCGGAAAAACATAATGTAAGCATCAGGACCATCTATAGGGACATTCGCACCTTGGAAAAATCTGGGGTACCCGTGGTTACCGAAGAAGGAAAAGGGTACAGTATGATGGAGGGGTACCAATTACCTCCGGTAATGTTCACCGAAGACGAGGCAAATGCACTTATCACCGCAGAACAATTGATCCTTAAAAACAAAGATGCTTCATTTGTTCAGCACTATTCCGAAGCTATCCTAAAGATAAAAGCGCTTTTAAAAGGACCACAAAAGGAAAAGGCCAGCTTGCTCACCGATCGTATATATTTTACAGATAATTATTCCCACCAAAGGACCAGTAATTATCTCATGCGTATCCAATCTTCCATAACCAATTTTGAGGTACTGAATATTGATTACCTATCCATAGATCAAAAATCATCCAACAGAGATATTGAACCATTTGCCCTCTACAGCACGCAAGAGAAATGGTTGTTGATAGCCTTTTGTAGACTCAGAAATGCCTTCAGGGTATTTCGAATTGATTTGATTCAAAAAATCACAACTACTTCCCAACATTTTGAATCACATAATATGACCTTGGAAGAATATTACAAGTCCTATGAAAAGTATAACGGGAGGAATTATGATTCGGACAATCAATAAGGAATTTTAATGGCACTTATCGTTTAAGATATGGTCTCGTTTTAATGGGCTATATCGACCGATAAGTGAAGTTACAGGATTTTGGTTTAAAAATCCAGCTTAAATTGATGTATGTTGACCATGGATTGACGAATTCAAAAACCCCTGACACACCCTTGTCACAACCTGTCCATAGTTTTGCGTAAACCATAAAATATAAACACCATGACAAGCACAAAATTAGATGAATTGACCATCGTGGGCCTAGCCATCAGAACATCTAACGACCCTGGAAAAGCGGACAAAGAAATCCCTCAACTTTGGGAAAAATTTATGGCCGATAACATAGCCCATAGAATCCCAAATAAAGTGGATCCAACCATTTATGCCATCTATACGGACTACGAAGGTGATCATACGCAACCGTACACTATGGTAATTGGTTGTAATGTGTCCAATCTGGACAATATTCCGGAGGACTTAACAGTAAAAATTGTTCCCTCCAGTAAATACACCAAATTTACTGCCAAAGGGGATTTAACCAAAGATGCTGTAATCAACACTTGGATGGATATCTGGAATACAGATTTGAACAGAACCTACACCACCGATATTGAGATTTACGGTGAAAAGGCTATGAATCCAACCAATGGAGAAGCAGAAATCCTTATTGCCACAGCCTAAAAATTGACTCCCCGCTTTGCACATTCTATTTCTTTCTGTGCGGAGCGGGATATTCTTGCTTTAAACTCATTTCAAACCAATATTATTTCATACTTTTTGCCTTTCAAAATGCTATTGAAAAGCAATGCCCACTCCTATTATACAATTCTGGAAACAGCATAAATATCCTATCCTTTTTGTTATAGGGAATATCTTATTTTATGCAAGTTTTGCGTACGACCTAGATCGAACAGATTTCACTAAACTCCTCATGCTTTATGTTGGGGCTTTCTTTTTCTGCTATAAGCTTATCCAACTGGAACACTGGAATTTCAAATTTCTTCTGGCAGCAGGAATTCTTTTTAGAGTTGTATTTCTCTTTGCAGAACCCAACCTCTCCCAAGATTTTTATCGATTTATATGGGATGGCGAGCTCATCAAAAATGGCATCAATCCCTATTTGCATACCCCAAACCAATTGATGGAACAGCCTAATTTTAGCATTACCAATGCTAAAGCGCTCTACAATGGAATGGGCGAGTTGAGTGCAAAACATTTCAGCAATTACCCTCCCATCAACCAAGTACTATTTGCATTGGGTGCGTTTTTGGGTGGTGGCAGCATTTTGGGGTCTATTATTGTAATGCGATTGCTCCTTATTTTGGCTGATATCGGGGTGCTTTACTTCGGAAAGAAATTACTGGAAAATTTAAAGCAACCCAGCCATTTGATTTTTTGGTACTTTCTAAATCCCTTGGTCATCATTGAACTCACCGGCAATCTTCATTTTGAAGGGGTGATGCTGTTCTTCTTTATTTGGGCCATGTATCTCATCTCACAAAAGAAATGGTATTGGGCAGCACCTGTTTATGCTATTTCCATCATGGTAAAATTGGTGCCTATTTTATTCCTGCCCATTTTCTTGAAATACTTCGGCATAAAAAAAAGTGCACTTTTCTATCTTTTAACAGGAATTAGTTGTTTTCTTTTTCTACTCCCTTTTTACGCCCCTGTTTTTATTGATAATTATTCGGAAACGGTTGGACTCTGGTTCTCTAATTTTGAGTTCAATGCCGGAATCTACAACTTGATTAAGAAGGTCGCGGTCACCTACTTTGAAGCCAAACCATGGGAACTCATCGAATCTTATGGAAGCTTCGTGGCCAAAACAGTGATCATATTCACCCTGTTGATCGCTTTCCTTCGGAAAAACCAAAGTTTGGACAGTGTTTTGCTTTCCATGCTATGGGCATTATCCCTTTATTACTTCCTGTCCAGCACCGTACACCCATGGTATTTGACCTTTTTAGTAGTATTGACAATCTTTACAAAATACCAGTACGCTATCGTATGGTCTCTGGTAGTTGTGCTAAGCTACTTTGCTTACTCTAATCCCGACTATACCGAAAACCTATGGTTGTTGAGCATTGAATATATTTTGGTTCTGGGCTTTTTCATTTATGAATTGATAGGTAAGCACCCAAAAAAGTTATATTTCTTCAAAAAATAAACTTCCGCTTAGGTCAATTGCGATTAATTTGTACATTTACCCCGTAATGAAAGGACAAAACAACATAGTATTCAATTTGAGCATCCTTGCTCCAGTACGTCCATTCTCTCCCCGTCGCCGCCCGTAAGGGTGCACATCAGTTATGGAAATAGGTGAGTCCATTTCCGCAAAAACCACAGAAACAATCTTATTTTTTAGTTCAAAATCGAAATAGCAATGGAAATTGTAATTGCTAACGAATCACATTTTAAATACGCCCAAATTATTAGCGATACCATAACCGAATCAGCAAAGGTTAGAGGTACCGGTATTGCTAAACGTACCCCAGAATATATCATCAAAAGGTTACAGAACGGCAATGCCGTTATTGCTTTGGATGGTGAAAAATTCGCAGGGTTCTGCTATATAGAAGTTTGGGGCAATAAAGACTTCGTGGCCAATTCAGGATTAATAGTACATCCAGATTACAGAAAGCAAGGGCTGGCAAAAAAAATAAAAAAAGCCGTTTTTGAATTGTCCAGACAAAAATTCCCAGATGCGAAGATATTTGGAATCACCACTGGCCTTGCCGTCATGAAAATGAATTATGAGCTGGGGTACAAACCAGTTACTTTTTCAGAATTAACAGATGATCCAGAATTCTGGAAAGGCTGCCAAACCTGTAAAAACTTTGACATTCTTACTCGCACGGAACAAAAAATGTGTTTGTGCACGGGAATGCTGTTCGATTCCAACGCTAAAAAATACAAGTCAAGAAAATTGAATGGCAAAGCCTTTCAGCGATTAAAACAAATGAAGCAAAATCTTTTTCTCAAAAAGAAATCAAAATGAAAAAACTAGTACTGGCCTATAGCGGTGGATTGGACACTTCCTATTGTGCCAAATATTTATCTCAAGAAAAAGGATATGAAGTTCATGCCGTAAGTGTGAACACAGGAGGATTCAGCAAGGAAGAAATTCAGGAAATTGAAGATAAGGCCTTGGCCTTGGGAGCAACAACCTACACTTCCATCGATGCTGTTGCCCACTTTTATGAAAAGGTGGTAAAGTACCTCATCTTCGGTAATGTACTCCGAAACAACACCTATCCTCTTTCCGTAAGTGCAGAGAGAATTGTACAGGCCATCAAGATAGTGGAGCACGCCAAAAAAATTGGTGCAACAGCCATTGCCCACGGAAGTACAGGGGCCGGTAATGACCAAGTAAGATTTGATATGATTTTTCAAATCATGGCTCCTGGAATTGAAATCATTACACCCATTAGGGACAACAAACTGGCCAGAGAAGAAGAAATTGCCTATCTGCAGCAAAATGGTGTGGATTACTCTTGGGAAAAAGCAAAATATTCCATCAACCGAGGGCTTTGGGGAACCTCAGTGGGTGGCGATGAGACCCTGACATCTCATTTACCACTTCCAGAGACTGCCTACCCCAGCCCTATGGAAAAAGAAATCGCCAAAGAATTAAAATTGACTTTTGACAAAGGAGAGCTGGTTGCTATCGATGGTCAACCTGCCAATACTGTTGAAAACATTGAAAAGCTTTCTGAAATAGCTTCCAAATATGCCATAGGAAGGGATATTCATGTGGGAGATACCATTATCGGCATAAAAGGTAGGGTCGGATTTGAAGCCGCAGCTCCACTTATTATCATTAAAGCGCATCACTTGCTGGAAAAGCACACATTGAGCAAATGGCAACAGTTCCAAAAAGAACAATTGGGTAATTTTTATGGTATGCTACTTCATGAAGGGAACTATTTGGATGAAGTAATGCGAAACATTGAGGCGTTTCTGGAGGATACCCAAAAAAATGTTTCAGGAGACGTATTTGTAACCTTGCATCCATACCGATTTGAGCTCAATGGAATTGCTTCACCACATGATTTGATGAACGCTTCCTTTGGAAGTTATGGAGAAATGAACAAAGGTTGGACCGCAGATGATGCTAAAGGTTTCATTAAGATACTGTCGAACCCAGGAAAAATTGCAACCCATGTAACCCAAAATATAGAATGACCGTCACTCTGAACTGGTTTCAGGGTCTCACTCCAATGAGATGCTGAACTAAACTCAGCATGACTACATAAAGCATATCAAAAAAATGATTAAAGTAGGAATTATAGGAGGCTCAGGCTATACTGGAGGAGAATTGATTCGATTGTTATTGAATCATCCCAATGCGGAAATTGACTTTGTATTCAGTACCACCAGAGCGGGAAAACCAATTACGTCTGCCCATCAGGATTTGTTGGGACAGATTGATTTATCCTTTTCCGGGAAAGTCAATCCAAAAGTAGATGTTGTTTTTCTGTGCCTCGGACATGGAAATTCAACCCATTTTTTAAAAGAAACCACATTTTCTGAAGGCACACTCATCATTGATCTTAGCAACGACTTCCGATTAAAGAAAGATGCTTCGTTTAATGGCAGAAAATTTGTTTATGGTTTACCCGAACTGAACAAATCTTCCATTAAAAAAGCAGATGCATTGGCCAATCCTGGTTGTTTTGCAACAGCAATACAATTGGCATTACTACCCTTGGCCAAAGCTGGATTCTTAAAAAAAGAAATCCATGTCAATGCCATTACAGGTAGTACAGGAGCCGGAATACAGCCCTCTGCCACATCGCACTTTAGCTGGAGAAACAATAATGTTTCTTGGTACAAACCTTTCACCCATCAACACTTGGGAGAGATTGGAGAAAGCTTGGATTCGTTTGGAAAACCTGTGGGTAATGTGTACTTCCTTCCAAATCGGGGAAATTTTGCCAGAGGTATTTTGGCCACTTCCTATACGCATTTTGAAGGTTCACTGGAAGAAGCGTATACCTTGTTTAAAGATTTTTATTCCGATGCATTGTTTACCCATGTTTCGGATGAACCCATCCATTTAAAACAAGTGGTAAATACCAACAACTGTCATATCCACCTGCACAAACATGAAGATGTGTTATTGGTCACCTCGGCCATAGACAATTTATTGAAAGGTGCATCAGGTCAGGCAATACAAAACATGAATTTAATGTTTGGGTTCGAAGAACAACAGGGATTACAACTAAAAGCAGGAGTATTTTAAAAAGACAACCATGAAAATAGCAATTATAGGAGCGGGAAATTTAGGTTTGGCCATTGCCAAAGGCATTTTGCATAGCAATGGAGCCACAACCATGTTCCTTACCAAAAGGAACACAGCCCAAATCAAAGATTTTGAAAAGTATGGCAATGTCACTGTCACTTCCGATAACCAAGAAGCTGTAAAGCAGTCGGATATTTTGATTTTTGCCGTACAACCGGGTCATTTTTCAGGGATTTTGGAAGACATCAAAGAGTTGCTCACAGAAAAACATGTGGTGATCAGTACCATCACAGGTTTCAGCATTTCCAAAATTGAGGAAATCATCGGTTCAGATAAATACATCATCCGAAGCATGCCCAATACAGCCATTTCCGTAGGAAACTCCATGACCTGTATCTGCAGCAACGCACTGGGCAAAAAACGAATAGACCTGTCCAAAGCCATTTTTAACCGAATGGGGCACACCTTGGAAATTCCCGAAGAACAAATGCAGGCTGCTACGGTAATCTGTGCCAGCGGAATCGCCTTTTGGATGCGTTTGATTCGCGCCACTACGCAAGGAGCCATTCAATTGGGTTTTGATGCCAAAGAAGCCCAAGAACTGGCTATGCATACCTGTAATGGAGCTGCCAGTCTTCTTATTGAATCCGGTAGCCACCCAGAAGAAGAAATCGATAGGGTTACTACACCCAAAGGGTGTACCATTGAAGGTCTCAACGAAATGGAACATCAAGGATTGAGCTCCTCTTTAATTAGGGGAATTGTGAGCTCATTTGAAAAAATAAGTCAAATAAGAAAAGGATAAGAATGGAATTGTTTGATGTATACCCCCTTTATGATGTAACCCCTGTTTCCGCCAGTGGCTTGGAAGTGGTGGACGACAAAGGCATCAGTTATTTAGACCTGTATGGTGGCCATGCTGTGATTTCCATTGGTCATTCGCACCCACATTATGTGAGCAAAGTTGGAGAACAATTGAAGAAACTCGGATTTTATAGTAATTCGGTCCAAAACCCATTACAACAAGAACTGGGCAAAAAATTGGGCTCATTGGCTCATTGCGAAGAGTACAATCTATTCATGTGCAATTCCGGTGCAGAGGCTAACGAAAATGCACTGAAATTGGCTTCATTTCATACTGGAAAATCCAAGGTAATTGCTTTCACCAACAGTTTTCACGGACGAACTTCCGCTGCTGTGGCCACTACGGACAATCCTGCCATCAATGCCCCGATCAACCAACAACAGAAAGTGACTTTTCTTCCTTTTAATGATTCAGAGGCTTTTGAAAAGGAAATTAGTTCAGGTGCTTATTGCGCAGTTATTTTGGAAACCATTCAAGGTGTAGGTGGATTGGATGAACCTTCTACAGAGTTCTATCAATTGATTGCAAAAAAGTGTAAATCCGAAGGAGTCGTCCTTATTGCAGATGAAGTCCAATGCGGTTTTGGGAGAACTGGAAAATTCTTTGCTTTTGAACACCATGATATCAAACCAGACATCATCACCATAGCCAAAGGTATGGGGAATGGTTTTCCGGTGGGAGGAGTCCTTATCCATGAATCTTTTAAAGCTTCTTACGGACTTTTAGGCACCACTTTCGGTGGAAACCATTTAGCCTGCGCCGCCACCCTGGCTGTTCTGGAAGTGATGGAAAAGGAGCATTTAATCCAGAATGCTGAGGAGCAAGGAGCTTACCTAAAAAAGAAAGCATTAGAAATTCCACAGATTAAAAATATAAAGGGAAGAGGCTTAATGTTGGGCTTGGAATTTGATTTTGAAGTGGCTGATCTACGAAAAAGACTGATCTACAACCAACATATTTTCACCGGAGCGGCTAAAAACAAAAAGCTGCTAAGAATTCTACCTGCCCTCAATATTACCAAAAATCAAATTGACACATTTTTTGATGCCTTAAAACAAGAACTGGAATGAAAAATTACCTCAACATAAATGCTATTGATTCTCTGCCCGTTTGGGTTGAGGAAGCGATCAACTTAAAACAAAATCCTTTGCAAGATAAATCCCTTGGGAAGGATAAAACCATATGTCTGCTATTTTTCAACAACAGTTTGCGTACCCGTTTAAGCACACAAAAAGCAGCCATGAACTTAGGCATGGAAGTAATGGTCATGAATTTTGGCAATGAAGGTTGGGCCCTTGAGTTTGGTGATGGCACCATTATGGATCAAGGTACTTCGGAACATATCAAAGAGGCTGCACAAGTAGTATCCCAATATTGCGATATTGTGGCGATAAGGGCATTTGCAAAACTAGAGGACAAAGCCAAGGACGAAGCCGAAGAAGTTCTCAATGGCTTTGCCAAATATGCTACAATTCCTTTGGTGAACATGGAGAGCTCCACAGCACACCCCTTGCAAGCTTTAGCAGATGCCATTACATTGGAAGAACATAAACCCAAATCCAAACCCAAAATAGTTTTATCCTGGGCTCCGCATCCCAAGGCCTTGCCTCATGCCGTTGCCAATTCCTTTGTGAAAATGATGAAATTTCAGGATGCTGAATTTGTCATCACCCATCCGGAGGGTTATGAACTAAATCCAGAAATAACCAAAGGTTGTACCATTGAATATGACCAAAAAAAGGCGTTAGCGGATGCTGATTTTGTCTATGTAAAAAATTGGAGCAGTTATTCCAACTATGGGCAGATAGTGTCCCAAGATCCAGAATGGATGCTGACCCAAGAAAAATTGGGAAATGCCAAATTCATGCACTGCCTGCCCGTCAGAAGAAATGTAGTGGTTGAGGACGCTGTTTTGGACAGTGACCATTCCCTAGTAGTAGAACAAGCCAATAATAGAACCTTTTCAGCACAGATTGTACTGAAAAAAATATTGGAAACATTATGAAACAAAATCTTTCAATAGTAAAAATTGGAGGCAACCTTATTGAGGATGTCAAAGAACTTCATTATTTGTTGCATTTATTCTCTAAAATGCCAGGTAACAAGATATTGGTCCATGGAGGAGGTAGAAAAGCCACAGAAATTGGAGAAGCTCTCGGTGTTGAGTCCAAAATGGTCAACGGACGAAGAATTACAGATGCCAACTGCCTGGATATTGCCATTATGGTCTATGGAGGATTGGTCAATAAAAAAATTGTGGCCCAATTACAATCCCTTGGGGTAAACTCAGTAGGATTAAGTGGTGCGGATGCCAATATTATCAGAGCTTATAAAAGGTTGGTCAATGAAGTGGACTTTGGATATGTGGGTGATGTGGACAAAGTGAACACTTACAGTATCTTCAAAATATTACAGTCCGGTTTAACCCCTGTTTTTTGTGCATTGACACATGATGGTAAAGGGCAGCTGCTCAATACCAACGCTGATACCATCGCATCAGAAATCGCAATAGGAATGTCTGATCAATTCGATACTACACTTTATTATTGTTTTGAAAAAAATGGGGTTCTCAAAGATGTGACCGATGAAAACTCGGTAATAACAAACATCAACACCAAAAAATACGAACAACTCTTGGCCCAGAAGGTCATCAACGAGGGAATGCTTCCCAAAATGCACAATTGTTTTTATGCCCTTAGAAATCAAGTTTCCAAAGTATGCATCGGAAATAGTAGTATGTTCGAGGAAGGGAACTCAAATTATACAACGTTGACGCTATGAAAATAGATCAAGACAGCTTATCCAAAAAAGCAATCGAATTATTGACAAAGCTGATTGCAACACCTTCCTTTTCAGGTGAAGAGGACAAAACCGGAGACGCCATTGAAAAGTGGTTGCAGGGTTTTGGAGTTACTACCCAAAGGCAATTCAATAACATCTATGCATACAACAAACATTTTGATGAAAGTAAACCCACACTCCTTCTCAATTCGCATCATGACACCGTAAAACCCAATACCGCTTACACTAAAGACCCATTCAATCCGCATATTGAAGATGGTAAATTGTACGGCTTGGGAAGTAACGATGCGGGAGGCTGTTTGGTATCGCTTTTAGCCACTTTTGTACATTTTTACGAAGAAGAAAACCTAAGTCATAATATAATCATGGCGGCAACCGGCGAGGAAGAAGATGCCGGAGACAAAAGTTTGACCGCTCTATTGCCCATTTTGCCAAAAATTGATGTGGCCATTGTTGGAGAGCCTACTTTAATGGATCTGGCCATTGCAGAAAAAGGATTGGTCGTCTTTGATGCTGTGGTTGAAGGAACTCCCTCGCATGCTGCGCATCCCAATAATAACAATTCCATTTATAACACCATTGAAGTGTTGAACTGGTTCAAGGGATGTTCATTTGAAAAAGTTTCAGATGCTTTGGGAGAGGTGAAATTAACCGTAACCCAAATCAGTGCCGGCAGTCAGCATAACGTGGTTCCGGCCCAAGTTGATTTGGTTGTGGACGTTCGGGTGAACGATTGTTATTCCAATCAAGAAATTGCAGAAATACTAAATAAGGAAGCGCCTTGTAAAATGACCCCTCGTTCGCTTCGTTTGAATTCGTCAGCCATTGACCCTGAGCATGATTTGGTCAAAAGCGGGATTGCGTTGGGCAGAAAAACCTATGGCTCCCCTACACTGTCAGACCAAGCAGCTCTCAGTTGCCAATCGGTAAAGCTGGGGCCTGGAGACAGTACACGATCGCACTCGGCCAATGAATTCATTTATGTTCAAGAAATTGAAGAAGGAATAAACCTATACATCAAAATCCTTTCTGGATTTTTACAATAAACTATTGTCCATTGACACTTGTAAAACCAATAACTGAAAATTATGAAACTCTGGGATAAAGGATTCAGTACTGACAAAAAAATAGACCATTTTACTGTTGGCAACGATAGGGAGTTGGATTTACTTTTGGCCAAATATGATGTTATTGCATCGAAGGCCCACGCCAAAATGTTAGCCAAAGTTGGGTTACTGACAGCGTCCGAAGCAAAAGATTTGGTCAAGGAACTTGATGTCATTTCAAAATCCATTGAAAAAGGGGAATTCACCATTGAACAGGATTTTGAGGATATGCATTCCAAAATTGAGTTTTTATTGACCGAAAAGTTGGGTGACACCGGAAAAAAAATACATACCGCACGATCCAGAAATGACCAAGTGTTGGTTGCCATGCAACTTTTTTTAAAGGATGAATTATCTGAAATCAAAAATGAGGTAAAATCACTTTTTGACCTCTTATTGGAACTTGCCGATAAACACAAAGCTGTTTTATTGCCCGGTTATACCCACTTACAGATAGCCATGCCCTCTTCTTTTGGGCTTTGGTTTTCTGCCTATGCTGAAAGTCTGGTGGACGATCTATACTTTGTACAGGCAGCCTACAAAATAGCAGACCAAAACCCTTTGGGCAGTGCCGCTGGTTACGGTAGTTCCTTCCCTATTGACCGAAGCTTTACAACCACAGAAATGGGGTTTGAAACGCTCAAATACAATGTGGTGGCTGCCCAGATGGGACGTGGAAAGGTTGAAAAAGCTACCGCTTTTGGCATCTCTAGCGTTGCAGCAACGCTCTCCAAGTTAGCGATGGACATTTGCCTGTACATGAGCCAAAACTTTGATTTTATCTCCTTTCCCAATGAACTGACTACGGGAAGTAGTATTATGCCCCACAAAAAAAATCCGGATGTTTTTGAGTTGATCAGGGCCAAGTGCAATAAAATTCAAGCAGTACCCAATCAGTTGACCTTGATCACCAATAATCTTCCGAGTGGTTACCATAGAGATTTGCAATTGGTAAAAGAAGTCATTGTACCCGCCATACAGGATATAAAAGCTTGTTTGGAGCTTATGACCTTTAGTTTAAAGGAGATTAAGGTAAATCCCAACATTTTGGATGATGCCAAATACGATTACCTCTTCAGTGTGGATACTTTGAACGAACTGGTTAAAAGTGGAATGCCTTTTAGAGATGCATACAAAACCATGGGCAAGGCCATTGAAAATGGCAATTTTAAACCCAAAAAAGACATCCAGCATACCCATGAAGGCAGTTTAGGACAATTATGTTTAGAGGAAATCCAAGGGAAAATGGAAAAAATATTGATGTAAAAAGTTCATCTTGATTTTTGGTCAGTTCCTATGTTGTGTCCATCATTGCCAATTAAATTACTGGTAAAGATCCTTAAGCATGGTCTTCTGACACCAAAATTAGAATCCATCAATCCATAGGGTCTATCCGTCAATTCTGTACCCATATTTGGTAGAATTTTTATGAGTATCGTCTTACGCACTGAACTATTTCAATAAAATTCAACCAGATTCCATCTAATATCATTTTACTATGACAATTCAAAAAAACGGCATACAGACAAGAGACATTATCTATTACGTGGCAAGTTCGTTGGACGGATACATTTCGGGCAAGAATGATGATATAAGCCAATTCATTTTACAAGGTGAAGGAGTGGCAAAATATCAATCGGATATTGCCGAGCTAGATACCGTAATCATGGGAAGAAAAACCTATGAGTTCGGTTATCAATATGGACTTGAACCCGGGCAGCCTGCATATCCAAACATGGAGCACCATATTTTTTCAGATTCACTAAAGGTTGACACCCTTTCTGAAAGGGTTCATATTGAAAAAATGAATATCCAAAGAGTAAAAGAAATAAAGAACAACTCCAAATCAGATATTTATTTATGTGGAGGAGGGCAGTTTGCGGGATGGCTTCTGGAAAATGGATTGATCGATCAATTAAAACTTAAACTAAACCCCATTATACTTGGGGAAGGAACCAAATTATTTGGAAGTTCAACCGCAAAAGCCCATTGGAACCTTATGAAAAAGGAATCTTTTGACGACGGTCTTCAAATTTTGACCTATGACATAAAATAAACCCATCAAATTTAAGTATGTGAATTTTTCCGAACTTCACGTATCATTATCAAAAAATCATTCAAGAGGGTTATAGTGTATTGCAGCACCATGTCCGCAAAAATTGATTCAGTTAATACTTTTTATAGGAAAAAGCGGAATCATATTCGATTTCAACGGAACATTATTTTGGGATTCCAAATATTAGGAAGACTCCTGGGATGAATACCTACAACTCCATAACATTAACCTGACCAAGGTCCAAAAGAGGGAATAATACACGGCAGAAACGGGAAAGATACATTTGAAATTCTTTTTAATCGAAAGTTAAGCAATCAATTCCAAAGTTTCCCAAGTATACATTGTCAATTCCACCGGTGAGAACTTCAATGATTCAATCACTTGATCATCTTTAGATTCACCACTTCTTGCTCGGTTAGGTGGCGCCAATGACCTCTTGGGAGGTCTTTTTTGGTCAAACCTGCAAAAATGACCCGGTCCAATTTGGTTACCTCATACCCCAAGTGTTCAAAAATTCTTCGGACAATGCGGTTACGCCCACTATGGATTTGTATGCCCACTTCCCTTTTGGGTGCTCCTTGAATAAAACTTACACTGTCCACTTGTACAGGGCCATCTTCCAGTTCCAAACCGGCTTCAATTTTATGCAGGTCCGCCAAGGACAAACTTTTATCCAAAAACACATGGTAAATTTTCCGCACGCCGTGGGTGGGATGGGTCAGTTTTTTGTTCAAATCCCCGTCGTTGGTGAACAATAACAGGCCTGTGGTATTTCTATCCAACCTCCCAACGGGCAACAAACGCGCTTTGGAGGCATTGGAAATCAATTCCATAACCGTTCTCCTACCCTTTTCATCACTCGTGGTGGTGATAAAGTTCTTGGGCTTGTTCAAGAGTATATATTCTTTTTTTTCGGGATTTAGTTTCCTTCCATCAAAACGAACATCATCGGTAAGTTTCACTTTGTAACCCATCTCCGTAACCACTTTGCCGTTAACGGAAACATTGCCAGCAGCAATATAGGTGTCCGCTTCCCTTCGGGAACAAATGCCCGCATTGGCAATATAGCGGTTCAAACGTATTTCGTTGGGATTGGATTTTTTAGGAGGAACGCTCTTCTTTTCAGAACTGTAGCGGTTTTTACCGTATTGTTTTTTGGGGTTGCCTCCGCCATCCCTTCGGGATGGTCTTCTATTGCTGTTATTGTCTGATTTCGCCATCAGTCATAAAATTTTTGCAAAGGTAGTTCTTTTTTAAGGGTTTAAAATGAAAGCTAAATGTTTACCTATTAATCAATCACAGTAGGAATTTTAGCTCAAAAACCTGTAACTTCACTTATCGATCGATATAGCTCATTAAAACGAGACCGTATCTTAAACGTTGGCAAACATTATAAACTAACATTAAATGGAAATATCTTTAATAATTATTTCTTCTTTGGCGTTGATATTTCAATTTCTAGTTGACTATCTCGTGAAATCAAAAAAGAAAAAATTTAGAATAGGTATTTTTATTCTAACATTAGGTCTAGGATCTATTTGGTTTGCGTTTATTGACAACAACAAAAACAAAAGACTTGATGAAGTTAAACACCAAGAAGAACTATCTGAACAAAAAAACAGATTCAACCGAATTGATAGTATAAATCAAGAATTAAATACTGAAATAAAAATAAGAAATAAAGACTTGAATCAAATAAAGTTTCAAAATGACTCATTGATTATTAGACTTCATGATTTAAATAAAAGTCAAGAGAAATATTTGACTCTCACAGAATTTTCAGCAAAAGAAATTTCCAAAAGTAGAAATGCGCTAGAAAATATTGGTTTAAAAACTGTTTCTAGAGGCGTCTCTGAATACGACAAAATTCAAATACTAGGAATCCTAAAAAGATTTAAAGGTTCAGAGTTAACTTTAACCTCTATTATGGGAGATTCAGAATCATTTAAATTTGCTCATGAAATTAAAGAATTATTTGAATTAGCCAATTGGAAAGTAAATGGGATTAATCAAGCTATGTATACAGTTCCAAAAGAAGGAGTAATAATATGTGTAAATTCAAAAGACTACCCGAAACGAGTTAATGGTATTTTTGAGTCTTTTAAACTAATAAACATAATTGCAAAAGGAGAACTTAAACCAAGTTTAGAATCTACCGAAGTAGAATTAATTATTGGAACAAAATAACGATTTGCCAACAATGTATAACCGCAATTACGGCGGATTCGACTACGTCCGAATCCACTCGGAATTGCTAACGTTAGTTTTTAATCCAAAAATTAAGTAAATTTAACCCGTAACTTCGGTTATACGAGACCGATAAGTGTCTTTCTCAAAACCATTGAAAAGCGGACAACCAATTATCGTAACATTAGTCGTTGATCTCAATCGTAGACTGCCGTTCTCTATTCACCTGTAATTTGGTCACATCGGGTCGGGAATAGTGCCCAACAGGGTCAAAATTTTGTCGTTCCTCATAGACCCGGTTAAAATCCAGTTTTGCATAGATCAGCCCCTCTTTGTCCACTACAGGTTCAATGATCCACTCCCCATCCGGACCTGCAATGGCGGAGCCTCCATTGGCCAAAACCTTGGGCGCCTTTTTCAAAATTTGATCCAAATGTGGGGTTTCCTTCGGAAAATCATCTGCATGCATCAGTGACGAGACCGAAATCACATAACTTCTGGACTCCCGAGCGATAAATCGGGTAATGTCTTTGGTATTGTGGTACCCTCCGGGCCAAACGGCCACATGCAAATTCTCCCCCTGTCCATAGAGCGCAGCCCTTGGCAAAGGCATCCAATTCTCCCAACAATTGAGGCCCCCTACGGTAAACTGCTTCAAAGGATGTACGGTAAGGCCATTGCCATCGCCCGGGGCCCATGTTAGCCTTTCATCGTAAGTGGGTTGCAACTTTCTGTGCACCGACTTGATCTCTCCCTCTTGATTGATATAAACCAAAGAACAATACAAACTATGTCCGCCACGGTCTTTGGCCCGTTCCATCATCCCCAAATAGATGGCCATTTGATGCTCTTTTGCCATTTGACAGATGCCATCCAATTCCCCTGCCTCAATTTGGATTGAGTTTCTGGCGTAATGCGCATGCAATTCTTTGTTCACTTTCAAGTCCCAAGCCGCACCTTCCGTGTGTGCCAACCAGAAGGGATAACCGGGCAGAAAAGCTTCACCAAAAATCAAAAGTTCTGTTTTTTGGGAGGCCGCTTCGGTCACGGTCCGTTTTATTTTTTCCAGCGTCGCTGATTTATCCAACCAAACTGGGGCAATCTGGGCCATGGCCACTTTCAATATATTTTCCATTATACAATTCGATTTATGACCAAATCAATGTCAATCAACAAAATACTGAAAACCCCTCCTACAATGATGAACTTTAAAATATTATGCAACCAAACGTAGTGTTTTTTCGATTTCGCTTTTGACAACAATACCAAAAAAATACCCAACAGCAGAATACAGGCATAAAAGTAAATGTACATATAGCCCACATCAAAGGTTTTGATCAGTAGTATTGCTGGAACCAAAGTCAAAAAAATGAGCAATCCTATGACGATTTTGGATGTTTTTGGGCCGTGGATGATCGGGACGGTTTTGTAATTCTGCGCCATGTCTCCCGCAATATTCTCCAAATCTTTGATCATTTCCCGGGCTAAAATCAACAGAAAAAGAAACACTGCATGCACAAAAATGACGGTATCGAAGTTTTTATAGTACACAAAAACCGCAAAAAATGGGGCTATGGCCAAAGTGGCCGAAACGAGATTTCCTATGAATGGGATTCGCTTGAGTTTGTGGGAATAAATCCAAATACCAAAAATATAGGCCGAGAAAAACAGTACCGCCCTAAAAGAAATGTAACTGGTTGCAAAAACCGCTAAAAAGTTGAGGATAAAATAGGTGGTAAGTTTAAAACGTTGACTCACCAACCGATCTAACATGCTTTTGGTGGGTTTGTTGATGAGATCCTTTTCCGCATCATAAAAATTATTGATGATATATCCACTGGCGATGACCAAAGCCGATGCGGTAACGATCAAAAAAAGGTTGATGTCCAAAATTACTTCTCGCAGCCGCAAATGTGGAGCAAGAATATAAATGGAGGTTAAATACTGCGCCAGCGTAATGATCAGAATATTGTAACCGCGCACAACGGAAAATAAACTCAATAGCTTAAAAAGCAGGAGTCTATTTCTTCTACTAAGCATAAGATGGATTAGAAGCTGTATACCACTTCCAATTTATGGCCTTGCAAAGCTTTTTTTGCTTTTTCCAGGTCTTGGGTGAAGCCCAAAATGTATCCTCCACCTCCAGAACCGCAAAGTTTGAGGTAGTAGTCGTTGCTTTCTATACCTTGCTGCCAAAGTTGATGGAATTTAGACGGTATCATGGGTTTGAAGTGATCCAAAACCACATGCGATAGCTGTTTTAAATTTCCAAACAAGGATTTTACATTGCCACTCAAGAAATCCTCTACGCAAGCATCAGTATGTTTAATGAATTGATCTTTGATCATACTACGGAACCCTTCCTGCTTCATTTTTTCCATGAACAGCTGTACCATGGGAGCCGTTTCGCCGGTCATGCCACTATCCAAAAGAAAAACTGCACCTTTTCCTTCTTTGTTTTGGGAAGGTATACTGGTGGATTCAATATTGTCTTTGGAATTGATGAGTATAGGCAGGCTTAAATAGCTGTTCAAAGGATCCAATCCGGAAGATTTACCGTGGAAAAAGGATTCCATTTTTCCGAAAATCTCTTTGAGCCTCAAAAGCTTTTCCCGGGTTAAATTTTCAAGGACCGTGATTTTATTGTTGGCATACTTATCATAAATGGCAGCCACCAATGCCCCACTACTTCCAATACCATATCCCTGAGGGATTGAACTATCAAAGTACATTCCGTGGGCAATATCTTTTCCCAAGGATTCCAAATCGAAAGAAACCAAATTTGGTTCTTCCTTTTCCAAATCTTCAAGATAGGAAGCATAAGCCTTAAGTCCTTGGTTGGAATCTTTGGCTACACCCGTAAGATTTGTATCTGTTTTTAACGCTCCTTTGAAAAAATTATAGGGAATGGAAAGGCCCTTGGAATCTTTGATGATACCATATTCTCCAAAAAGAAGAATTTTAGAATAAAAGAGTGGTCCTTTCATAGTACTCGTCTAAGATACAATATTTGCGTTTAATCAAATTTGGTTAACGGTGAACAAATAGAAATATTGGATAAAATCAACGTATTCTACGTGCACCCTTCCCAATTCGATCGCAAATATAATGTCCATTCTCACAATGCACAACCAATTCATCCTGAATAAATTGGATGGCTTTTTCCTTAACCGATTCTGGATACAGCACATGTACATTGGCACCTGCATCCAAAGTAAAGCAAATGGGCACTCCGTTTGATTTTCTGTAAGCCCATATTTTTTCAATGATTTGAAGTGTATCTGGCTTCATCAATATAAAATACGGCATGCTGGTCATCATCATGGCATGCAGGGTCAACGCTTCACTTTCAACAATGCTGATGAATGCCTCCAAATCACCATTTTCAAAAATGGCCTTGAGTTTATCCAAATTTTCATGGGCCTGGGCAAAACGTTGCTCGGCAAATGGATGTCCATGCATCAAATTATGTCCCACTGTACTGCTAACTTGTTTTTCTCCTTTGTGCACCAACAGAATGGTATCATGGAAATTTTTGAAAACAGGATTTACATTAAAGGGGTATCCCATTCCAAACAAATCCGAGCTCTCTGCAAAGGATTCGTGCATTCCCCATTGAATAAGGTCTCCTTCAATACTTCTGCAAGCGCTTCCAGAACCCAACCGAGCCAAAAAAGAGGCTTTTTTATTGAAAAATTCCTGGGTTATTTCTGGATTCAGTTGTTTTTCAATATCCATAAGGCAAAGTGCCAAAGCAGCCATTCCACTTGCTGAAGAGGCAATTCCACTACTATGCGGAAAGGAATTGGAAGTTTCAATATGGAAATCATAGTTTTTTAGAAACGGGACATAAGCTTCAATCCTTTCAAAGAAAGTCTGGATTTTGGGCTTAAAATCGGGTTTGGGTTTCCCTTCAAAAATCAAGTCAAATGAAAACTGACCATTATCGTCTCTCTCCTTAAACGATATAGAAGTGGTTGTGGCACAAGCATCCAAAGTGAAACTAATAGATGGATTGGCCGGTATCTGATTTTCTTTTTTTCCCCAATATTTGACCAACGCAATATTACTGGGAGCCTTCCATATTACCTTTCCCTCTTGTGGTAATTCTTTGTATGGGGAGGGCAGAAAGTCTTTTTCGGTCATTGGAAATGTATTTTGGCAAATATAAAATTTGCAAATCGCTTCCATCTAAGTAGAAACAAATAAATTCTTATTTTAGACCTCGTTGCTCAGACTATGAAAAAAAGGATTGTTTACATCGCCATTAGTGTTGCTATTTGTCTGCTGATAGGATTTTTGTCCAGTTTTGCCACGCAAAGTTCAGTTAACGATTGGTATTTTACTTTGCAAAAACCCTCATTTAACCCACCCAATGAGGTATTTGCTCCAGTTTGGAGCATTTTGTATGTTTTAATGGGTATTTCTGCAGGAATTGTTTGGTCCAAAGGGTTTCACCATATTTGGGTGAAAACAGCATTGTATCATTTTGGCTTTCAATTACTTTTCAATGCCTTATGGAGCATTGTCTTTTTTGGTTTGAAAAGTCCTTCTTGGGCCTTATTGGTGATTTTAGGGCTTCTGTCCTTAATTATGTTGACCATTCGCTGGTTTAAAGTAGTAAGTAAAGTTGCCGCTTATCTATTGATTCCCTATTTGCTCTGGGTCCTTTTTGCTGCACTGCTCAACTACAAGATTTGGGAGCTAAATCCTTAATTGCTTGCCATATCCAATAGTTTTTTCATGGTTTTTAGATTGCGGGTAGTTGCCTGCACCTTTAATTTATGCTCTATAAGATTGTTGTTGAGTTTAGCATTCCCATAACCTTTTCTACAACAGAGATAAACACAGTTGGGAACAATGTGAAAATCTTCATTGGGAAAATCCTGTTCATTCAGCTTATAAACCAATTCTTGTTGTGGAGGTTGCTTTAGCAATACAAAATACAAGCAATTTTCTTCAGTCTCATCTTTAAATGGATTTGCTTCCAATACTTTTTGAACTACATCGGATGTTATGACCAAAATAGGAACTTCAAAACCAAAATTCTTTAAAATACATGTATGGATCAATTCTTCTAGTGCTGAAGCCTTATCAACATTACTTTTGAAAACAACATTGCCACTTTGGATATAGGTTGTCACGTTTTGAAGACCTATCTTTTCAAGGGAAACCTTCAAATCTGCCATTTTGATTTTCTTCTGTCCACTTACATTGATTCCTCTTAGAAGTGCAATAAATGTTTTCATGTTTAAGCTTTTGATAGTTAAAATTACTCCGATTTATTTTAGTAAATTCAAACACACTAAACAAAACTAAATGAACCGATATATCCTTGCACTTGATCAAGGGACCACCAGTTCTAGGGCTGTGGTCGTTGATGAAAAGGGTTCCATAATCTCGGTGGCCCAAAAAGAATTTACCCAAATATTTCCAAAACCAGGGTGGGTGGAACATGATCCAACAGAAATTTGGGCCACCCAAGCTGGAATGGCTGCAGAAGCCGTCAGTAAAAAAGGCTTGAAAGCTGAGCAAATGGCCGCGATTGGCATCACCAATCAACGGGAGACCGTGGTGGTTTGGAACCGGAAAACTGGTGAACCTATTTATAATGCCATTGTTTGGCAAGATAAAAGAACCGCTGATTATTGCGATACTTTAAAAAATCAGGGGAAATCTGAAATAATCCGTGAAAAAACCGGATTGGTCATTGATTCCTATTTTTCTGGCACTAAAGTAAAATGGATTTTGGACCATGTTGACGGCGCACGAAAAATGGCGGAAGCGGGAGATTTGGCCATGGGGACCATTGATACTTGGTTGATTTGGAAAATGACCGAAGGCAAACTTCACATTACCGATGTGACCAATGCTTCGCGAACATTGATTTTCAACATCAACACTTTGGATTGGGACGATGAACTATTGGAATTGTTCACCATTCCCAAAAGTATGCTCCCAGAAGTGAAACAATCCAGCGAATTGTATGGCTATACAAGTCCAAATTTCTTTGCTTCAAAAATTCCCATAGCGGGAATAGCTGGCGACCAACAAGCTGCTCTTTTTGGTCAAATGTGCACCAAAAAGGGAATGGTTAAAAACACTTATGGAACAGGCTGTTTTATGTTGATGAACATTGGGGAAAAACCTATTTTCTCTAAAAACAATTTACTTACCACTGTCGCTTGGAAAATCAATGGAAAAACCCATTATGCCCTGGAGGGGAGTATTTTTATTGCAGGAGCAGTGGTACAATGGCTACGCGATAGCCTAAAGATTATAAAAACCTCATCCGAAGTGGAACAACTGGCCGGTTCGGTTGAAAGCTCAGAAGGAGTGTATTTGGTTCCAGCTTTTGCCGGATTGGGAGCTCCTTATTGGAACCAACACGCCCAAGGCACCATTTTTGGGCTAACGAGAGGTAGTACGGATGCCCATATTGCAAGGGCTGCCATAGAATCCATTGCCTATCAGACCATGGATGTGTTGAAAGCAATGGAAGCTGACTCTGGAATTTCAATTAAGGAACTACGTGTGGATGGTGGGGCCACCGTCAACAATATGTTGATGCAGTTTCAAGCAGATGTCCTCAACACGATAACCGTGAGACCCAAAATTGTTGAAACCACGGTCATGGGTGCTGCTTATTTGGCTGGATTGGCAGTAGAATATTGGAAAAATCCCGAAGAAATTCAAGATATTTGGCAAGCAGATGTTCATTTTAACCCAACCAATGAAAGAAAAGCTGTTGAGCAAGGCATACAAGGCTGGTACAGAGCAGTTAAGTCATTGGAGTTTTGGGCAAACAATTCCTGAATATTTTAAAAATAACCGACTATGACACCTTTTGTTGCTGAAATTGTAGGCACATTTCTTTTAATGTTATTGGGATGTGGCGTAAATGCCAATGTTTCCTTGCAAAAAACATATGGAAGCGGCTCCGGCTGGATTGTAATTACCACCGGATGGGCCTTTGCCGTTTATACAGGGGTCGTAGTGGCCGGACCTTACAGCGGAGCACATATGAACCCTGCCGTAACTTTAGGTTTGGCATTTGCGGGTGAGTTCTCTATGCAGGAAGTTCCAAGTTATATTGTTGCTCAATTTATAGGAGCTATGTTGGGAGCTTTCTTTGTCTGGTTGATCAACAAAGACCATTTTGATGCAACAGAAGACGGCAATACCAAAAGAGGTGTTTTCTGTAATGCCCCTGCAATACCCAATACTTTTTTGAACATTTTGACCGAGATATTGGGAACCTTTGTGCTAGTTTTTGCCGTTCTTTATTTTACAGATGCGGTAGCCACCAAAGACAATACCATCATAGGTCTTGGATCCTTGGGGGCTTTGCCGGTTGCCCTTATTGTTTGGGGCATAGGACTTTCTTTAGGAGGTACTACAGGTTATGCTATTAATCCCGCACGTGATTTAGGACCACGTATTGTTCATGCGCTCGTACCGATTAAAAATAAAGGCTCCAACGGTTGGGGATATTCTTGGATTCCGGTTGTTGGGCCCATTTTAGGTGCTGCGCTTGCAGCCGGTATCGCTCTATTGTTACAATGACTATTCTGATGTAATGGCCTTGGCAGCAATATATGCTCCGGTCCAAGCATTTTGAAAATTGAATCCTCCAGTAATGGCATCCACATTGATGATTTCACCGGCAAAATATAGATTTGGATGCAACTTGCTTTCAAAGGTCTTAAAGTTGATTTCTTTCAAGTCCACCCCGCCTGCAATTACAAATTCTTCTTTGAAAGTACTTTTTCCTTCCACCCGAAAAGAAGAAGCTGTAAGTTGTTCTGCAAGGTTTTGAAGATGTTCTTTGGTAGCATCTGCCCATTTTAATTCTTTACTGATTCCTGATGCGTGAACCAATTTGGCCCAAAGTCTTTTTGGAATATCCACGGCTTGGGTTCTTACAATTGTTTTCTTCGCTTCAACCTCTTTAACCTTCTTTAAATAGCCAGTCATAGAGGTTGTGGTATACTCAGGTGACCAATTGATGTTCACCCTAAACTGATATTGATACTCATGGAGAATATTGGCCCCCCATGCTGAAAGTTTTAGGATAGCTGGACCACTTAACCCCCAATGCGTTATCAATACCGGCCCCTCTGATGAAAGAACAGGGATTTCTTTGGATTTACTTTTTAAATTAAGGTTGGCTTTTGATGCAAAAACTGTTTTGGAAGGTATCTCCACGGTAGCATCAACACTAATTCCCTGAATACCTTTTAATCTTTCATCATTGATATTGAAGGTGAACAGGGAAGGTACTGGCGGAACTATTTTATGGCCCAATTGCTCCAATTGCTTCCATATTTTAGGGTTACTTCCTGTGCAAAGCAAGAGTTTTTTGGCCGTGTAATGTTTGTTCATGGTCGTTATTTTCCATAATGTCCCATTTTTTTCAAACTGCTTTACCGCACTATTTTTCAGGACCTTCACACCAAGACGTTGAGCCTCATTAACAAAACAATCTATGATCGTTTGGGAAGAATTACTTTTAGGAAAAATACGGCCATCTTCCTCAATTTTTAGAGCAACTCCCCTTTCATCAAAGAAAGCTATCACATCCATGGGAGCATAGGAATGAAAAGGTCCCAAAAGTTCTTTTTCTCCCCTAGGATAATTGGTTGTCAAATCCTTAACAGAAAATTCTCCGTGCGTCACATTACACCTACCACCTCCAGATACTTTTACCTTGGATAGCACAGTCTTTCCTCTTTCAAAAATGGCCACTTTTAAATCTGGGGACCGTTCTGCAATGTGAATTGCAGCATAAAATCCAGCAGCACCACCGCCAACAACAATTATATCATACATTAATCCACCCGTTCTGGATAGTTGGTAATGATTCCATCCACTCCATAGTTCTTCATCTTTTCAATATCCTCTGGTTCATTGACCGTCCATGTATAGATTTTTAATCCTGCCTCATGGATTTTTGCAGTATTTTCTTCTGTTAAGGTTTTAAAATTAGGATTTATAGCCTCTGCATTCAATTCTTTGGCCACAGCAATTGCATCCAAGGGATCTTCATCTGTTAGCACTGCAATTTTAATTTCGGAATCCAACTCTCTCATTCGCTTCAATTCATCCCATTTAAAACTGGAGATAATGAAATTATCCAAGGCCCACCCCTTTTCCTTTATGTAATAATCGGTGATAAAGTTAACCCTGTCAGCGGTGTCAGCCCCTTTCAATTCAATATTAAGGGCCACTTGATTATTTATCAATTTAAGCACATCTTGTAATAATGGAATCTTATGGTTACCGTCCAAAATAAGTTGTTTCATATCAGAAACATTATATTCTTCAATATTTCCACCACCATTGGTAAGTCGCTCCACACGTTCATCATGAAACACGGCAATCTCACCACTTTTTATACGAAATACATCAATTTCAATCATATCCACGCCCAAATCCAATGCTTTTTGAATGGATGCCAATGTGTTTTCCGTCTCATGGCCCATAGCACCCCTATGCCCAATAACTAGCGGTTTGGGATTCATCATATCACAACTGTTGAGGAAAAAAAAAGTAATTGATACTACAAGTAATTTTATTTTCATTCGGTCTAATTTTTAATGTTAAAAATACAATTTGAAAATGAAATCCAATAGGAATATTTTCATTGAAAAAACATTTGTGGTTCTACCTAAAAATGCATTATTACTATTTATGAGTTTATTTTTTTGTCAATTTGTTAAAAATTATTTAATACATTTATCATATTAGTAACCAATAAATAAACTAGCATGTTTTCAAAATCTAACTTGCTGGCCACACTTGTTGGCGCAGTCGTCATGTTCTTTTTAGGATATCTTATTTGGGGGATCGCAACGGTAGATTTTTTTGCTGATCACACCATTGTAAATTCAATGAAGGAAACTCCAAACCTTGGCTTAATTGCTTTGGGTAATTTAGTTGGAGCTTTTGTTTTAAGCACATTGTACAGTAAATGGGCCAGAGGGCACCACTCGCTGAGTGAAGGTTTTCAATTTGGAGCTTGGATAGGGGTTTTTGTGGGTATTGGAATGGGGCTTATATGGTATGCCACTGCTGATTGGATGGATTTGACCGGCCATATTGCCGAAGCTGTAATAGATATAATTTACTACGGCATTGTAGGTGCAGTAATAGGACTCGTTTATCAAAAAACAGCAGTAAAGGAATAATAGAAAATAACCGACCTTAAATTGGCGGATTGTTTTTGAAGCAATCCGCTTTTTTATTGTTTTATTTTTAAAATAAGAGACTCCAAAGGCCCTAATTCAACCGCAATATGTCCAAGTCCATTAGTAACCTTCATATTTTTATGTCCTTGCCCATATAATTCCTCCTCCAGTGCATATTCCGTATTTTTAAGTTGCCATTTGTCAATAACATCCTCAGGAACCTTCAAATCGAAGGTATAGCTTTTGGAAGCGTCAAAGTTTGAAACAATGACCAATTTCTCTTTATCAGACCATCTTACATAAGACAAAACCCTATGATCATACGTTTCGGTTTGGTCCTTATTATAAAAGTGAATCTCTTGATAGTCTCCCATTAGTGCATCACTCTGAATGGTGAAATTTAGCAATCGCTTGTAAAAATCCCTCAATTCTTTTTCCCTGAAAGACAATTGACCTCCATCAAATTCTTTATTGTTCACCCAACGTTGATGATGTGGCACTCCTATATAATCAAAAATTGACGTTCGGGTAGGTTTTCCAAAACCAGCATCCTCTGCACCGGGCTCCCCAACCTCTTGCCCAAAATAAATCATTGTGGGCGATGTACTCAATGTTGCCGAAACTACCATAGCTGGTCTCCCGAGTTCTGCATTCCCCACAAAATCTGGACTTGCAATACGTTGTTCATCGTGATTTTCCAAAAAGTGCAGCATATGGTGCTCTATATCCGCCATTCCTTTTTGGACCACAGGAATATGGTCGGTCCAACCATACCCTTTCATAATATGTTTGATACTATCGTACAACTCTACCTTATCGTAGAGATAATCCATTTTTCCCTTGTGGATATAGTCTCGGTACAAACTTGGATTATATACTTCCGCCAGTAAAAAGGCTTCTGGGTTCTTCATTTTGATATTGGAATTGAGATAACTCCAGAATTCCACTGGCACCATCTCGGCCATATCAAAACGGAAACCATCCACGCCAAAATCTAACCAATAGGTGGCAATATCCTTGAATTTATGCCATGAATTGGGAAGCTTCCGCTCCTTCCAAAACGCATGGTGCTCTCTATACCCCAAAGTATCGAAGCCCTTGGGCAATTCATCAAAGTCCTTGGTACCATCAGGGCGAACTCCATAGTTCACCTTTACTGTTTCATACCAATCATTAAAATCAGGTTGGGCGAGTCGTGAGCCATTCCCTGTCCATTTGGCTGGATTTTCCTCAAACTTGGAATCAGAATGGGCATTTACAGTTTCCCCTCCCAGTGGCAAGTAATCATTTTGCCATTGCGGCACTTGAAATGCTTGCCCTGGAATATAGTAAAAGTTATTGTTGACATCGTATTCCTTTGAGGTATCATCATGGGCACCAAAATCCACTACTCCCTCTGGGTTTGTAACTCCTTCGTAATTACGGGCTACATGATTGGGAACAATATCGATGATCACTTTCATACCTGCATTATGTGTTCTTTGGATCAATGCCTTGAACTCTTCCAATCTTTTTGCAGGATCAATGGCCAAATCTGGGTTTACATTATAATAATCCTTAACGGCATACGGAGACCCGGCTCTCCCTTTAACCACATCAGGGTCATCATTGGAAATTCCATAGGAAGTATAATCATTGATCAATGCATGGTGCGGCACTCCGGTGTACCAAATGTGGGTAACTCCCAAACCTTTAATTTCCAACAATGCTTTTTCTGTAAAGTCAGCAAATTTGCCCACCCCATTTTCTTCAATGGTACCCCAAGGCTTGTTGGTTGTATTTGTATTTCCAAAAAGACGAGTAAAAACTTGGTATACAACTATTTTCTTCTTCATGGATGGCATTTCAGGTTTTGGTTTGGTTTTCTTTTGACATGCTATTTGGACTCCAAAAATCCACAGAACAATAAAAGCATGTTTTGGTCTCATACCTTCACTATTTCACCGGGAATCAAAGTAATCGGGTTTCCATGAACTTTTATATTGAGTTTTTCCTCTCCCGAAACTTCAAAAGCAACATCTTCTGCAGAAACATTGATGGTTACAATTTGATTTCTAAAATTAACCTTGAAGGAATAGGATTGCCATTGTTCCGGTATTTGAGGTTCAAAAGAAAGTTGATTCTCTACAACACGCATTCCTCCGAAACCTTCCACAATGCTCATCCATGTTCCTGCCATGGAAGTAATATGTAATCCTTCTTCAACTTCTTTGTTGTAATCGTCCAAATCCAATCTGGAAGTTCTAAGGTAGAATGTATACGCTTGGCCCATCCTGCCCAACTTTGCTGCCTGAATGCTATGTACGCAAGGAGATAACGAGGATTCGTGTACAGTAAAAGGTTCGTAAAAATCGAAATGAAGTTCTAAGTCCTCTTTACTAAAATGATCTTCGAAAAAATAGAATCCCTGCAATACATCGGCTTGTTTTATGTAAGGCGAGCGCAAAATTCGATCCCAGCTCCACTTTTGGTTGATGGGTCTCTGGGATTGGTCCAAATCTGATACTTTTACCAACTCCTTGTCCAGAAATCCATCCTGTTGCAAAAACACTTTGTGTTTTTCCGAATATGGAAAATATATGTTTTCTGAAACTTGTTCCCATGCCTCAAGCTCCTTTTTTCCTAAATTGGTTTTGACTACCACTCTTTGATAATCTTCGGGATATTCAGTCTGAACTTTTGCCACCTGACCACTTGCATAATCCATGCACCATTTTGCCAAATAGTTGGTGTACCAATTGTTATTTACGTTGTTTTCATATTCATTGGGACCAGTTACTCCCAACATCACATATTGTTGCTTTTCTTCTGAATAATTAAAGCGCTGATGCCAGAATCTAGCGATACCAATCAAAACTTCTAGCCCCATTTTTGGTATATAGCTATAGTCCCCTGTGAACCTGTAATAATTGAAAATCGCAAAGGCAATGGCTCCGTTCCTGTGGATTTCCTCAAAGGTAATTTCCCATTCATTGTGGCATTCTTCACCATTCATGGTCACCATAGGGTAAAGTGCCGCTCCACCTGTAAATCCAAGTTTCTCAGCATTTTCAATGGCTTTTTCCAGATGGTTATAGCGATACTTTAATAGGTTCCAAGCCACTTCTTGATTTTTGGTGGACATATAAAAAGGTAGGCAGTATGCTTCGGTATCCCAATAGGTACTTCCTCCATATTTCTCACCTGTGAACCCTTTTGGGCCAATATTTAACCTGGAATCTTTCCCTAAATAGGTTTGGTTGAGTTGAAAAATATTGAACCGGATGCCTTGTTGTGCCTTAACATCTCCTTCAATAGTGATATCGCTCATTTCCCAAATTTTGGCCCAAGCTTCTTTTTGGTAATCCAATAAAGCTTCAAATCCAAGATTTTCAACTTGGTCCAAAACTATGTTTGCTGCGTCTTTAAGCTCATCTTTTGGATGATTTCTATCAACCGCATATCCGCCATATTTTACCAAAGTCAAAGTTGCATCTTTATTTACACTGGTTGTATATGCTTGACCTATTGAAGTTGCATTTTTTTGAATCTCTGGTTTGGCTTCAATTTTTTCGCCATCCACATAAAGCTCGCTTTGCATGAAGGTACAAACAGCGAAATTGGTCTTCATGGTATGGGATGATACAAAGGCCCGGTTTCCTTCAGAAGAAACAGCTGTTATTTCCCAAAACTTATCATCCCAGTTGCTATCCATGTTTTTAATTCCTCCATCCAAATAAGGAACCATTGAAACTTCAGTATCTGAATTTAGAACTTGTAAGTTATATTGAATCGCCCCTGTCTCATCAAAATTTAAACTTAGGAACCTCACGACTTCCACCGCAATTTCCAAGTCATTCGACATGGTGGCCACAAAGCTTCGTTTGTACCACCCTTCTTTCATGTTGAGTTCTCTACGAAAACCCACAACTTTTTTACAGGTATTCAAATCCAAAGGCTCTCCATTCAAAATAATATTGATACCAATCCAGTTAGGAGCATTCAAAACCTTGGCAAAGTATTCTGGATAACCGTTTTTCCACCATCCTACTCTGGTTTTATCAGGATAGTAAACTCCAGCAATATAATTGCCCTGAAAGGTTTCTCCGGAATACTGTTCTTCAAAATTGGCACGTTGCCCCATGGCACCGTTACCTATACTAAAAAGACTTTCTGAAGACTTGACCCTTTCATGGTCAAAGCCCTCTTCTATGATGGACCATGGATCCGCCTTTATATAATCTTGATTCATTGAAAATAACTAAGTTGGAGTCAGCAAATTTTTTAATCCCTGAGTACAAGGATAATGCAAACTTAGTTAATTGTGGAATCCCTAACCACTAAAGTGGGTTCTAAAATTTTGGTTTGGAATGTTTCCTCTTCCTCTTCACTTTCTACTTTATCGATAAGCATTTGTGCAGAAATCTCGCCCATTTTCTCACCGTGCTGTGCAACAACTGTTAGACTTGGGTTAGCGTATTTCGATAATAATCCATCAGTAAAACCAATAAAAGAAATATCTTCTGGGATACGAAGTCCCTTCATTTGGACCAAACGCATGCTATACACTGCAAATATCTCGTTTACACAAAGAACTGCATCCACAAGATGGGTGTCAAAAAAATCTACAATGCTCTTTTCATCCATTTCCATAGTGGAAAGTTTGAGTATTCTGGAGTCATCTACTTCCATTTTACTCTCCAAAAGTGCTTTTTTATAACCATCTGTCCTAGACTTGCTTACGCTCAAATAATCATCTGTGGTTATTAGGGCTATTTTTTTTCTTCCTTGTTCTATCAGTTTTTTAGTGGCCATATAGGCTCCTAGCTCATCATCGATCACCACTTTATCACAATCTACATCATTGGTTATTCTATCTACCATAACCAATGGAATCCCTTGTTCGGTAACTTCTTTTAGATGATTGTAATCTCCTTTGCGTTGTGTCTCTGAAGAAAGTGACATGATAAACCCATCAATACTTCCATTGGCCAACATTTCCATGTTTATGACCTCCCTATCAAAAGATTCTTCTGAAAGGCAAACAATAACATTGTAACCTTTAGCATTTGCGTATTTTTCAATACCTCTAATAACAGTGGTAAAAAAGTGATGTACAATAGCAGGAACAACAACACCAATATTCTTAGTTCTCTTGTTCTTGAGACTTATGGCAATATTATTTGGCTTGTAGTTGTACAACTTGGCAAAGGCTTGAACCTTCTCCTTAGTATCCCTACTGATTTCTTCGCTGTTCTTTAAAGCTTTTGAAACGGTTGATATTGACACCTCGAGTTCACGTGCAATATCTTTTAAAGTAATCTTTGCTTTCAACAATAAGAGAATTTATCCATTGGTTTGGCATGGAAAATTACTCAATATAGATCATGATCGACTTTCATTTACTCTTTTTAACAAAAATTGAACCATTTTTCACAAAAGCTTCCATAACAACTTAACATTTAGCTAAAAAATAAAAAATGGTATATTAGTAGCCTCATTACGGATTTACTTGATTTCCTCCAGATAAATTACGATATAAATAAATCTGGTCTTTTAGTTTTATGAACCTTCTACGAATTCAAAGTTATCAACACGAAACCGTTTTCGTTTTATGTTGCGATATGCTTAAATTTTGATTAACATTATTTTTATATATGTTTAACACTTGAATTAAAATTGACTTTACTTAAAATTTAAATTAACTAAACTTAAAATCAATTATTTATGAAGATTACGCTACTTAGAAGCTTTTTGCTGGTAGGAGCATTTTTATGTTTCGGTCTGGCAAAAGCTCAAACAGTATCTGGTACTGTTTCAGATGCAAACGGCCCTCTGCCGGGAGCGAGCGTGCTGGTCAAAGGAACGACCAATGGTACGCAGACAGATTTTGATGGTAATTATACCCTCAATGACATTGATGATGCTGCCACACTGGTTTTTAGTTACATTGGTTTCAAAACAACTGAAATCGCGGTTAACGGTCAGTCCACTATCAATGTCACCTTGCAGGAAGATGCTCAGGCGCTGGATGAAGTTGTGATTATTGGTTACGGCCAAACAACGGTTAAAGACGCTACTGGTTCTGTTTCTGCAGTTACTTCAGAAGATTTCAACGCTGGTGTAATAGCCTCACCTGAACAATTGATTCAAGGTAAAACGGCAGGTGTTCAGATTACGGAGACCAGTGGTCAACCGGGTGCAGGAATTGATATTAGAATCAGGGGAACAAATTCCGTTAGATCTAATAACAATCCTCTTTTTGTTGTTGATGGTATTCCTTTATCTGGTGCAGCAACCTCTCCAACTAGTGGTAGAACAGGGGTTGGAACATCTACATCTTCAAACCCTCTAAGCTTTATTAACCCTTCAGATATTGAAAGCATCAGTATTTTGAAAGATGCTTCGGCTACTGCAATTTATGGTTCCAGGGGTGCAAATGGTGTTGTTATCATAACCACAAAAAGTGGTAAAGGCAGCAGAGGTGGTGTGTTGGAGTTCTCTTCAACAATGAGTATCTCTACTCCTGCCAATGATTACGACCTTTTGGATAGAGAAGCTTTCTTGGATGGTGTTGAGCAATTTGGCGGAGATCGTAGTGCACAGGATTTTGGCAATAATACAGACTGGCAAAGATTTGTAACAAGAACTTCTGTATCACAAAATCAAAACCTTTCATACTCCCGTAGTTATGAAAATGGTGCTATAAGAGCAACTTTTGGATATGGAAAACAATTTGGTGTTATTGAAAACTCTTCTTTGGAACGTATCACAGGAAGAATTAATGCCACTCGAAGATTCTTTGATGATAACTTGACATTGAATCTTCAAGCGTCTATCTCCAGAGTAAATGAAGAAGCTGCCCCATTAAGTGGTAGTGCCGGATTTAGAGGTGACCTTTTAGGTGCTGCTTATTCAGCAAATCCTACATGGCCCACCAATCCTGATTTTAATACTGGTGGACAGTTGAGCCCAGCGACTTTGTTAGCTTATACTCAAAATATCACCCACACTAATAGAGCTTTACTCAATGGCTCTGCAGAATACAAATTTACTCCTGAGCTTAAAGGAAAAATCAACTTAGGATATGACAGATCAGAATCAGAGTTGACAGCAGTATCCTCCGGTAAAGCACAGAATCTTGATAGAAATACATTTGGAAACGGAAGGGGTTCTTTCAATACGCTTGAGCTTGAAAATCGATTGGTTGAAGCAACCCTTCAATACACAAAAGAGTTTGATAATTCATTCTTGGATGTTGTTGCAGGTTACTCATTCCAAGATTTCAAAACCAGTGGAAGAAATACTGAAGCATTTGGATTTAGCACCAATGATTTAAATGAAATGGGGGATGATCTTGTATCTTCCATTGCTGCTACTGAAGGTGCTATTACAGG
Organism: Flagellimonas amphidinii; assembly: GCF_013090115.1. GTDB lineage: Bacteria > Bacteroidota > Bacteroidia > Flavobacteriales > Flavobacteriaceae > Flagellimonas > Flagellimonas amphidinii. The sequence goes on along the minus strand of NZ_JABFNN010000040.1, from coordinate 45,015 downwards.
AAGTTACCAACAATATGGTTTTGACTCAAGGGCAAGTACCATATTTATTAATAGACTGTTCCCAGAAGTTGTTCAAGATAATGTTTCTAAAGTTAGAGGAATAAGTGTACAATCCTTGTTCGCAGACAGAAATTTCTTTAAAGATGAGTTGCAATCTTTCTTTGCAAGGGTGAATTATACCTTAGCTGACAAGTATTTGTTTACTGCCACACTTAGAGCTGACGGTTCTTCTCGCTTTGGTGGCAATAACCAATACGGTTACTTCCCTTCTGCTGCAGTAGCATGGAAGCTTCATGAAGAGGATTTCTTCGGAGATGCATTCTCTACTTTCAAATTGAGAGTAGGTGCAGGTATTACAGGTAACCAAGAAGGTTTGGGTTATGGAAACTTCATCAGAAGAGAGCGCTACGCAGGTGCAGAATTACAAGATAACGGTAATATAGACCCCCCTGGTACAACTCCTGTTACATTTGCTAACCCAGATTTAAAATGGGAAGAGACTCTTGATATAAACATTGGTTTGGACTATGGTCTTAACAATGACAGAATTTCTGGTAGTATCAACGTATATAGAAAAGAAACTACAGACTTGTTATTGAACATTGAAGCAGCACAACCTTCTCCTCAACCAAGGTTCTTCCAAAACTTGGATGCGACTTTGATTAACCAAGGGGTTGAATTCGACATCAATGTAGATTGGGTTCAATCTGAAGATTTTAGCTTTAGCACTGCTTTTAACATAGCATATAACGATAACGAGCTACAGGATTTTGGAGGTCAAATTCCCGCAGGTACTATCCGTGGGCAGGGACTTTCTTTGGCATTTGCCCAAATTTTGGCAGGTGACAGACCATTGTTTTCCTATTTCCTTAGAGAATTTGAAGGTTTTGATGACAATGGACAACCTATTGGAGATGTTCAGACATTCGTGAATGAAGATGCCTTACCAGACATCAATACTGGTCTATCTTTGAATCTTAATTATAAAAATTGGGATTTCTCAGCTTATCTTGCCGGACAGTTTGGATTCTCAGTCTACAACAACACAAGAAACGCATTCTTCACTGCTGGTGCAATCAACAATGCAAGAAACGTTACTCCAGATGTTCTTACTTCAGGTGAAGCTGGTAGTGCAGCTGCTGAGGTTTCTACTAGATTCTTGGAAGATGGAGACTTCATCAGACTTCAAAACGCAACCATTGGGTACAATGTGCCTCTAAGTGGAGAAGGAGCATTTAAAAGCCTAAGACTCTCAGTAACAGGACAAAACTTATTCCTAATCACTGATTACAGTGGACTGGATCCAGAAATTAGCGTACAGCCTGGAACGCCTATTAATGGTGTTAGCGATTTGCTTAATGGTCTACCAACAGCAGGGATTGACTACACTGCTTACCCAAGACCAAGAACTGTAACCTTTGGTCTTAATGCTACTTTCTAATTAAAAAAATTGAATAAAATGAAAAGAAATCAGTTGAAATTATTTTACATGGTCGCACTCAGTGCGGCGCTGACCATCTCCTGTACCAATCTGGAGATTAATGAGACCGACTCGGTTTTCCCAGAAGATACTGGTGGAGGGTTTTCAGGGGTTGAAGACCCAGCCTCTTCAGTAACTGCTCTTTACAACGATGTTCAAGGGCAAATTGGAGACCAAGCGAACTTGTTTGCCCTTAATGAGGTTACTACTGACGAACAGCTAGTTCCAACAAGAGGTACTGACTGGGGTGATAACGGTATTTGGAGAACCCTGCACACACATACCTGGTCTCCAACACACCAGTATATTCTTAATACTTGGAACAATTTGAACCAAAATGTGTTCCGTGCTTCAGAAATCATTGATTCAAGGTCTGGAGCAGATACTGAGACAGCTGCCAACGCTCATTTCTTGAGAGCTTGGAGTATGTGGTACGTTTTAGACTTTTGGGGACAGGTTCCTTTCCGTGAAGTGGATGAAGGCCCAGAAATTAACCCAAGAATTCTAACACCAACCGAAGCATTTGATTTTATAGTACAGGATTTGAACACTGCTATTTCTGGATTGCCTTCGGTCACAGCCGGAAGTGGTGATGACCTTGAAACAGCGAGTAAAGCCGCTGCACGTCACTTATTGGCCAAAGTAATGTTGAACAAACACATATACCTTGGTACTGGAAGTCCTGAAGCTGCCGACATGACTCAGGTAATTTCACTTGTAGATGAAATTGCTGCAGAGGGCTATGCTTTAGAAGCAGGTTATTTCAATATTTTTAGAGAAGCTCCTGACAACGAAACCATTTGGTGGGTTGGTGCCGGTGTAGGAAACCGTATTTTCAACGGTTTGCACTACAACTCCACAGCAATCAGTGGTGGTGGCTGGAATGGTTTCAGCACCTTAGCTGAATTCTATGACCTATTTGAAGGTGATGCCAACAGCAACAGAGGTGAATTGGACGGTACACCTCTTGATGGCCAAGAAGAACGTAGAGGTTGGGTGCCATCTGCTGGTACTCCTTTTACTGGAGCAGATGAAACTACAGATAACGGTGGTTTTGAAGATGGCTCTAACGTTGGGCTTGGATTCTTGATCGGTCAACAATATGCTTTGGATGGAAGTAAACTTAAAGATCGTCCTGGAAATGATTTGGTATTTACAAAAGAGTTCCCAGGATTGGTAGGTAATAATGAGAGAACAGGTGTTCGCGTCCAAAAGTATGCTGCCAGATACGATGCATTCAATCCACATCAAATTGTTTTCAGATATGCTGATTCTCACTTGATGAAAGCTGAAGCCATGATGCGCAGTGGTGGTGATCCTACTGCCATGGTCAATGAGCTTCGCGTACTTAGAGGGGCTACGCCTCTTGGTTCAGTTACCGAGCAAGACTTGTTGGATGAAAGAGGAAGAGAGCTCTATGTTGAGTTTTCTCGTAGAAATGACATGAGAAGATTTGGTCAATATACCGCAGATTGGGAATTTAAAGATCCAACATCTGTTGGTGACGCAAATAAGGAATTGTTCCCCATCCCGACCAATGCATTATTATCCAATCCAAATTTGGTACAGAATCCTGGTTACTAAGAAGTAAAATCTTAGTCATAATAAATATGGAAAAGGCTGTCGTACGACAGCCTTTCCTTTTAATCTTACCTATTCCCTTAGATTTGTATAACTTACTTGCCACTTCTTATTGATTAAATGAGAAAAATACACTGGATGCTAATAGGAGCCTTTTTATGGCTCACAGGATGTGCAGAGAACCATTCTAAGACGCTGTTTGTCTCAAAATCGTCGGGTGAGACTGGAATAACCTTTGTAAACAAATTGGTTCAAACTCCCAAACTGAATATTCTCAATTACCTCTACTATTTTAATGGAGCCGGAGTTACCGCCGGCGATTTTAACAATGATGGTCTTGTAGATCTATATTTTACCTCAAATCAAGGAGAGGACAAATTCTACTTAAACCAAGGTAGTTTTAAATTCAAAGATGTTACCATATCAGCTGGTCTCAACAATACTAGTGGATGGACCACTGGGGTTACCCATGTTGACATCAATAACGATGGGCTTCTGGATATTTACGTGTGTAAAGTAGGAGATCACGAAACAATCACTGGACAAAACTTACTCTACATAAATCAAGGTGTTGCTGAAAATGGAATGGTAACCTTCAAAGAAGAAGCCGCTACGTATAATTTAGATTTTATTGGTTACTCCACCCAAGCTGCATTCTTGGATTATGATCTGGATGGGGATTTGGACATGTATTTGCTCAACCACTCCGTTAACCCCAATCGAACTTATGGAAAAGGTTCCAAAAGAAAAATGGTCGATTTGCTTTCCGGAGATATCCTATTCAGGAATGATGATGGAATATATACTGATGTTTCAAAAGAGGCAGGAATATTCCAAGGAAGTATTGGCTACGGACTTGGTCTTGCTGTAAGTGACATCAACAATGATGGTTACCCGGATATTTATATTGGCAATGACTTCTTCGAGAATGATTATCTCTATATCAACCAAAAAGATGGCACATTTAAAGACATCATAACGGAAAGCAATCGACATTTAGGCCATACCTCCCATTTCTCCATGGGGAATGACATTGCCGACATCAATAACGATGGTTTTGCAGAAATTCTTTCTTTGGACATGCTTCCAGAAGATTTGGAAACCTACAAAACCTCAGGATTGGAATATCCATATCCCATTTATCAACAGTATTTAAAAAATGGTTTTGCTCCACAATTCATGCAAAATACGCTTCATTTGAATCTGGATGGGGAACGTTTTAGTGAAATAGCAAATTTAAGTGGCATAGATGCCACCGAATGGTCTTGGGGCGCTCTATTTGCAGATTTTGACAATGACGGCTATAAAGATTTATTTATTTCCAACGGAATCTTGGGAGTCACTAATGATATGGACTTCATCAACTTTATTTCCAACAATAAAATCCAAAAAAATATAGAAACTGGATTATCTGATAAGGACATGACACTGTTGGACAGTCTTCCGAAGAAAAAAATCCCAAACTATTTTTACAAAAACCAAGGCGACCTCACCTTCTCTAACGTAACAAATGTCTGGATTCCTAAAAGTGATTCCTACAGCAATGGTGCAGTCTATGCTGACCTCGACAATGACGGTGATCTTGATTTAGTTGTGAACAATGTAAATGATGAAGCCTATATTCTAGAGAACACCCAAGATGGTGGAAATTATATCAAACTACAATTTCAAGGATTATCCAAAAACAAATTCGGTATTGGGGCCAAAGCAATTATTTATAATGATACACAAAAAATTGTCCAGGAAAATTTCAATACCCGAGGTTACCTTTCTGCTAAAGACAACAGTTTGAATTTTGGTCTTGGTAAAGATTCCATCATAGATTCAATTCAAATTATATGGCCTGGCGGCAAATTTCAAACACTTCGAGCAATTAATTCCAATCAAACCATTAAAGTTGTGGAAAGCGACGCCACCGACAACTTCTATTTAGAAAATTCAACAAAAAAAGATACGCTCTTCTCAATATCACAACATATTGATTTTACCCATAAAGAACAAAACACTCTAGATTTTGACAGAAACCCACTTTTACCATTCGGTAATTCCAATGAAGGTCCGGCAGTCTCCATAGGTGATATCAACAACGATGGATATGACGATATGTTTATTAGCGGTGCAAAAAGACAAGCCTCATCCCTTTTAGCACAAAACAGTGAGGGCAAATTTGAGAAAAGTCAGGCCGAGCTTTTTGAGCTGGACAAAATCAATGAAGATGTTGACCATATATTTTTTGATGCAGATCAAGACGATGACCTAGACCTTTTGGTTGTAAGCGGCGGTAATGAATTTACTAAAGGCAAGGCACTGCAACCAAGATTATACATCAACACAAATGGTTCTTTCGCCAAGAATGAATCACAATTTTTGACTATTGAAGTTAATGCATCCAAAGTACAAGCAATAGACATTGACAATGATGGAGACCAAGATATATGTATCTCCTCCAACATGGTCCCTACTGAATTTGGAGCCACACCCAAACAGTATATCTTCCAAAATGATGGGAAAGCCAATTTCACAACAATTACAAACTCTTTCTCTCCAGAATTTGAAACCGTTGGGCACATCAAAGATTTTGTTTGGGTAGATTTGGATGGCAACGGTTATCTGGATATTGTTACTGTAGGTCATTGGTCTCCAATAACCATCTTTCTGAATGATGGGAAACAATTGATCAAACAAAAACAAAATGGCCTTGAAAAAACCCATGGATGGTGGAACTGTATCGACGTAGCTGATTTGGATAATGACGGAGACTTGGATATGCTAGCCGGTAATTGGGGATTGAACACAAAATTCAATGCCTCAAAAGAAAAACCCATCACACTTTATAGAAACGATTTTGATGACAATGGTTCTATAGAAACATTGGTCACCTATTTTCACGGCGATAAAGAGACTGCTTTCGCGTCCAAAGATGAACTAGTTAAGCAAATGCCGTTCCTAAACAAAAAGTTTCTGTATTACAAGGATTTTGCAAAAGCCTCACTCGAAGAACTCTTTGGGAAGGACAAACTTAAAAACTCAGAGAAAAAAGAAGTATATCAACTTGCTACCAGTTACTTCATGAATAATGGAGATGGGACCTTTTCAGCAAAGAATCTTCCACTTATTGTTCAGGCTTCCAGTGTTAATGACATCTATATTGAAAATATTGATAAAGAAAGGATTAACGAAATATTAATGGTAGGAAATAATTTTGAGATAAGTACACAACTTGGTAGATTAGATGCTTCTCATGGACTGTTATTGGAAAATGATGGGCAAGGAAACTTAAGCTTTAAACAAAGCCTGAACGTTTCTGGAGCCGCTAGGAAGATTGCAAAAATAAACATAAGAGGAAACGAGGAATTCATCATTACCCGGAACAACGATTCACCTACTTTTTTACTGAAAAACTAGACTAAAAGAATGAGATTAAGATATATCATTAGCTGCATACTACTCATGCTTATTATGGGTTGTGGCGGCAAAGATTCAAATGACACTAAAGAGGAAAAGGTTGAACCTCTTTTTTCACTGTTGCCATCTGAAACAACAGGGGTTGATTTCATCAATAAGGTTGAAAACCAAAAAGACTTCAATATTTTTAAATACCGAAACTTCTATAATGGAGGAGGTGTAGCCATTGGCGACATTAATAATGACGGTCTTTCTGATATTTACCTAACTGGAAACATGGTTGCCAATAAACTCTATTTGAACAAAGGGAATTTTGAGTTTGAAGATATTTCCAAAACCGCAGGAATTGAAGGAAACAAACCTTGGTCCACCGGTGTGGTTATGGTCGATGTAAATCAGGATGGGTTATTGGATATCTATGTCTCCAACGCTGGAAACATGAAAGGGAACAACCATGACAACGACCTGTACATTAACAATGGTGACCTTACTTTTATTGAAAAAGCCCATGAATATAATCTAGCTGAAACAGGTTTTACCACTCATGCCTCTTTTTTCGATTATGACAAGGATGGTGATTTGGATGTCTATATCTTGAACAATAGCAACATTCCTGTCAGTAGTCTAGGCTATGCAGAACAGCGCGAAGTACGCGCCCAAGATTGGGAAGGTGTTCCTCATATTTTTAGAGGTGTGGGCGATATGCTTTTACGCAATGATGACGGAAAATTTGTGGATGTTAGTGAAGAGGCAGGAATATATGGAAGTTTAATTGGTTTTGGATTGGGTGTTTTGGTTACCGACTTCAACTACGATCTTTACCCAGACATTTATGTATCCAATGATTTTTACGAAAGGGACTATCTCTATATCAATCAAAAAGATGGCACTTTCAAAGAGGAAATCAAGGACTGGACCTCCCACTTAAGCTTATCTGCCATGGGTATTGACGTTGCCGATGTAAACAACGACGGTCATAACGACATTTTTATTACCGATATGCTTCCTGAACCCGAACAGCGCGTAAAATCGGTAATGGAGTTTGAAGGTTATAATGTCTTCGAACTAAAACAACAAAAAGATTTTTTCCAACAGTACATTCAAAATACGCTACAACTCAACAATGGAAATGGCACTTTTTCTGAAATTGCCTACTATAGTGGAATTGACGCCACAGATTGGAGCTGGGCAGGTCTTATGTTTGACATGGATAACGATGGCCTGAAGGATATCTTCATCACAAATGGCATCAACCATGACTTAACGGATTTGGATTTTGTTGACTTCTTTGCCAATGAAATCATTCAAAAAATGGCATTGACGGGAAGAAAGCAATCCATTGATTCCATCATCAATAAAATGCCTGTTAAACCACAACCCAACTATGCCTATAAAAACAACGGTGACATTACCTTCAAAAATGCCAACAAAGAATGGGGATTTGATTTACCTACTAGGTCCAATGGGGCTGCTTATGGGGATTTAGACAATGATGGCGACTTGGATTTAGTAATCAACAATGTAAATACGGAAGCTTTTATCTATAAAAACAATGCCCAAGAACAACTCAATAACAATTACATTCAACTAAAGTTCAAGGGAGCGGAAGCCAACCCTTTTGCAGTGGGCACCTTGGTAAAATTTTATTTTGATGACAATATCGTTAACCAAGAACTCATTCCATCAAGAGGTTTCCAATCTTCCATAGAATATGCCATGACCATTGGATTGGGCAAAACTGAGCAATTGGATTCCATTCGTGTTGTTTGGCCAGATGACCGCACCCAAAAACTGGAAAACATAACAGCAAACCAGATGATCACTTTAAATCATGCCGATGCTTCAGAAATTTACACCCCATCTAAAAACAATACAACAAAATCCTTTTTCAATGCGCTTGATTCCAATAAAATGATAGCCCATAAAGAAGATAATTATAATGACTTTGATTATGAAGGTCTAATTTATCATAAACTCTCCCAAGAAGGTCCTTCTTTGGCTGTTGCCGATGTCAATGGAGACGGCAATGAAGATTTCTTTATAGGTGGCGCCCATCAACAACCAGGAACTATTTATTTACACCAAGGGAATGGAAAAGTGATTGAAAAGTCATCCAAAGCCTTTGAACAAGACCAAGAACTAGAAGATGTAGCAGCTACTTTTTTTGATGTTGATGGTGATCAAGATATGGATCTAATAGTAGGTTCTGGAGGAAACAACGTGAACCTACGGCAAGGTTACCGTCCACGTTTATACTTGAACGACGGCAAAGGGAACTTCGCCAAATCGGAAAATGAACTGCCGAGTACCTTTAAGAACATTGCTACAATTTCCACCCACGATTTCGACAATGATGGAGATATCGATGTTTTTATTGGATCAAGAAGTGTTGTTGGCGTTTATGGTATTTCTCCCGATCATATGCTTTTGGAAAATCAAGGCGATGGTACTTTTGTAAATGCTACCGAACGACTGGCTTACCATTTAAAGGATGCCGGAATGATCACAGATTCCAAATGGGTTGATATTGATGGGGATTCCAAAAAAGATTTGATTGTAACTTCCGAATGGGATGCTCCAAAAATTTACAAGAACACCGGAAGAAGATTAGCGAAGTTCACCTCTTCTTTGGACAGTTTATACGGATGGTGGAACACTATTGAAACTGCTGATTTGGATAATGATGGTGACCAAGATCTTATTTTGGGCAATCAGGGATTGAATCTCCATTACAAACCTTCAGAAGAACAACCCATGAAATTATGGGTCAATGATTTTGATGGCAATGGTACCATTGAGCAGATTACTACCCTTACGCAAAACGGGGCAGACTATCCAATTCATCAAAAAAGAGAGCTCACAGAACAACTGGTTTCATTGAAAAAGCAGAATCTTAAAGCTTCAGATTATGCCAAACGAACCATTCAAGAACTTTTTCCTAAAGAGGTCTTGGAAAATTCCATTGTAAAACAAGTTATAACCTCTGCTTCCATTATTGCCATTAACGAAGGAGGAGGCAAATTTACTGTTCAAAAACTACCTCCTAGGGTACAATTGTCATGTGTTTGCGATATTACCTGTATGGACGTTAATAAAGATGGCAACCTGGACTTACTAATGGCTGGGAATAATTTTGAGTATAAGCCTCAATTTTCAAGACTGGATGCCAGTTACGGAAACTTGTTACTGGGAGATGGCAATCTAGGATTCACATGGCAGAATTATGATATCAGTGGTTTTAAAATCAAAGATGAAACCAAATATCTCCAACAACTAAAAGATAAAAATGGCAATACCTATATAATTGCCGCAATCAACAACAACAAACCCAAAATCTTCGCGCTCAATGAATAGATTTATGCTCTTGCTGTTGATTGTCCTTATTGCTGGATGCAAAAATAGGGGCCGCCTTTTTAATAATCCCTCCCCAGAATCAACCGGAATTACCTTTACCAATACTGTCTCCGAGCTTGATGACCTTAGCATTTTGGACTACCTCTATTTTTATAACGGAGGAGGTGTTTCCATGGGCGATATCAATAATGATGGCCTCCCCGATATTTTCTTTTCTGGAAATCAGGTGAAGAACAAACTTTTCTTGAACAAAGGCAATATCCAATTTGATGACATCTCTGTCTCAGCAGGAATTGAAGGAAATAGTAGTTGGAACACTGGAACCACCATGGCCGATGTGAATGGCGATGGCCTATTGGATATTTACGTATGTGCCGTTGTTGGCATAAACGGCTTTGATGGTTTCAATGAGCTCTACATTAACAATGGTGACAATACGTTTACCGAAAGTGCTGCAAAGTATGGCTTGGACTTCGATTCGTATAGTTCCAACGCAACTTTTTTTGATTATGATTTGGATGGCGACTTGGATCTATATTTGCTCAATCATGCAGTACACACCCAAAACTCATTTGGCAAGTTCGATTTAAGATTTGAACGCCGCTACGAAACCGGTGACAAACTTATGCGCAATGACAATGGCAAGTTTATGGATGTAAGCGAGGAAGCTGGAATTTATGGGGGAATCAATGGCTATGGATTGGGATTGGCAATTTCAGACTTTAATCAGGATGGATACCCTGATATTTATGTTGGGAACGACTTTCATGAAGATGACTATTACTATTTAAACAATGGCGATGGCACTTTTACAGAAAGTTTGAAAAAATACTTTGGCCATACCAGCCGGTTTTCCATGGGAAATGATGTTGCGGACATCAATAATGATGGCAGACCCGATTTTATCTCTCTGGACATGCTGCCCGAAGATGAGGTTGCTCTAAAATCCTCTGAAGGTGATGATAATATCCAAACCCAAAAACTACGGATAGATAAGTTTGGATACCACTACCAGTTTACACGAAATATGCTTTTTTTAAACCAACCAGACGGCAACTATATGGAAACTGCGCTCTTAAGTGGAGTAGCTGCAACAGATTGGAGCTGGAGTGCCCTTTTTGGTGATTATGATTTGGACGGACAGCAAGATCTGTTTATTTCCAACGGTATTCCCAAACGACCGAATGATTTGGATTTTATAAAATTTGTGTCCAACGATCAGGTCAAGCAAAAAATAGACAACACCAAATTAGTTGATAAAAAGGCTTTGGAGCTTATGCCCTCAGGAGTAGTACAAAATTATGTTTTTCAAGGTGGAAAACATCTAAGTTTTGAAGACAGGTCGGATATATGGATTGCCAACGACACGCTGATATCCGGAGCAACTGCAGTGGGCGATTTAGACGGTGACGGTGATTTGGATTTGGTGACCAACAATTTAAATCAGCCTGCATCACTCTATATCAATAAAGCTTCTGAAAAGGCCAACTACCTTAATGTAAAGTTGGATTACCTTCCGAAAAACAGTTTTGGAATCGGCACCAAAGTATATTCTTACCATAATGGAACGCTTCAGTTTAAGGAGTTGTTCCCAACACGCGGATTCCAAGCATCATCAGAGCCGGTGATTCATTTTGGTTATGGAAATGTTCAAAAAGTGGATTCCTTAAAAATTATTTGGCCCAATAAAACCTATCAAACGGTAAAAAATGTCACTGTTAATCAAACATTGACCATAAAGCCTGAAAATACGAAACCCTTCGACTATAAATCCCTACATAAAAAACCAGACCCTCTTTTTACTGCTATTCCAGACAATCTTGGAATCAATTTTACCCATATAGAGGATAATTATACGGACTTCAACCGCGAAAAACTTATTCCCTATCAAGTTTCAGATAGAGGACCCGCCTTAGCTACTGGAGATTTAGACAATGATGGCAAAGAAGATATTTTTATTGGCGGCTCCAAATTTGTCCCTCCAAGTATTTATCTACAGCAAGATTCCATTTTCATCAGCAAACGATTTGAGAGTATTTTCAAGGATTCCGTTCAAGAAAATATTTCAGCAGTTATTACCGACCTCAACAATGATCAAAAAAATGACCTTTTTGTTACCTCTGGTGGTGATGACTTCTTTGGGAAATCCAAGGCATTATTGGAGAGCTGTTATATACAGCAAGACTCAACCTTTATATCCATAGAATTGCCCGAATATTTTCAAAATGCTTCGGTGGTAAAACCCAATGACTTTGACAATGATGGAGACTTGGACATTTTTGTCGGCGGGCATACCATCACTGGCAAATTTGGGGCTGAGGCCACCTCCTATATTTTGGAGAACAAAGAGGGTACATTTGAAGTTTTGGCAAGTTTTGAAGACCATTCCAAAGGAATGGTTACCGATGCATTATGGAGTGATTTTGACAATGATGGAACAAAAGACCTCATCTTGGTTGGCGAGTGGATGTCTCCAAAATTCTTAAAATACAGAAATGGAAGCTTTACAAAAGTCAATCCCATGGACTTGAAAGGGCTTTGGCAGCGCATTGAAGCTTTTGATATTGATAATGATGGAGATACGGACTATCTTTTGGGGAATTGGGGAACCAACTCAAAATTCAAAGCTTCCAAAAACCATCCTTTAAAGCTTTTTTTTAACGATTTTGATAATAACGGACAGACTGAGACCATTACCGCATTGCAAAAGGATGGCAGCTATTTTCCTCTTGAATCGTTGGATGGGCTAGCTGGCCAATTAGTATATCTCAGAAAAGAATTCAACACCTACACTTCCTTTGCGGGGAAGACTGTAGAGGATATTTTTGGAGAAGAAATCCTAAAACAATCTATTGCATTGGAGGTCAACATATTGCAATCTGGTTATTTAAAAAATAATGGTGGTAGCTTTTCTTTTGTTCCATTTGAAAATGAGTTACAGGTTGCTCCCATCATGGCCTTTGTAGTAGATGATTTTGATGGGGATGGCCGCAACGAAGCTTTGGTCGGGGGAAATTATTTTGGTGTAAAACCCTATCATGGAAGATTTGACTCTTTCCCCGGAGCAATCATTCAAAACGAAAATGAAACAGTCCTAGGAAGTCAAATTGGACTTGATTTCACTAAAAAATCCATACGCCATATGAAAACTTTTTCATTGAACAATCAAAAATATCTGTTGGCGATTTTTAATAATGATAAAGCACAAGTTTATACCATCAATAATTAAGCGTTAGACCATGAAAGAACGAATAAGCATACTAGCAATCCTGTTTTTGGTTTTTCTATCCTGTCAGAAAAAAGAAGAACCCATTGTTATTACACCTGAAGATTACCACAATTCGGTAGACAAGGTTACCGAAGTTATGATCCACGATATATTCTCGCCCCCCGTGGCCAGTAGAATTTTTGCTTATCCCAATATTGCTGCATATGAGATTTTGGTACAAAAGGATGGAAGCTATGCTTCATTGGCAGAACAACTCCATGGTCTCTCTAAAGTTCCAACTCCACCAAAAGCAGAACAATTAAACTATGAGCTTGCGGCATTAATTGCCCATATGGAGTTGAGCAAAAGACTCATTTTCTCTGAAGACCGCATTGAAAGCTACAGAGACAGTCTTTATACCATTTGGATCGAAAAGAATGAAGTAGCCTTTGAGGCATCTAAAAACTACGGACTTCAAGTTGCTGACCATATAGCTGCATGGATGGGTAAGGACAATTACAAACAAACCCGAACCATGCCCAAATTCTCTGTGAATTCTGAAGACCCATCTCGCTGGCAGCCCACACCTCCTGCCTACATGAGTGGAATAGAGCCACATTGGAACAAAATACGCCCCTTTGTAATTGATTCTGCCTCCCAATTTAAACCTACACCTCCTCCTCCATTTTCTATGGAAGAAGGTACGGACTTTTATAAAGAAGTAAAGGAAGTCTATGACATCAGCAACCAGATTACTTCTGAAGGGGACAGTTCGGAAGAAGTGGAAATAGCACAGTTCTGGGATTGTAATCCGTATGTTTCGGTTACTAGGGGACATTTAATGTTCGCCACCAAAAAAATAACCCCGGGAGCCCATTGGATTGGCATAACCAAAATAGCCACCAGAAATTCCAATTCTGATTTTAGTAAGACCGTTTATGCCTATACCAAAACATCTATTGCCATAGCTGATGCCTTCATAAGCTGTTGGGATGAAAAATATAGAAGTAACTTGATTCGCCCCGAAACTTTGATCAATGAGCATATTGATGATAGTTGGGAGCCTATATTGCAAACCCCTCCTTTTCCAGAATACACCAGCGGTCATAGTGTGGTATCGGGTGCGGCAGCCGTTGCACTTACTGATATTTTTGGAGATAATTTTGCTTTTGATGATGATACCGAAGTCCCTTACGGATTACCGGTTCGATCCTTTGCTTCCTTTAAACAAGCTGCTGATGAAGCCGCCATTAGTAGAATGTACGGAGGAATCCATTATAGGGCAGCGGTTGAAATAGGTGTACAACAAGGACGGGATTTAGGTAAATTTGTAATGGACAACCTAACAATGGCCAAAACCAATTAAATTTTCTATTGAATCTATGAAAAGGATCTTTATAGTAGTCATTGCTCTTGTAATCATCCTATTTTTCTGGTATTTTTTTCTAAAACCTCAAGACTATCAAGTAAGTTTTCAAGTAAAGACCGTACCAGGAACCGTCTACGAAACGGTAAAGGTCTGGAACAGTACCTTGAAAGGTTCTAAACCTGTCGAATTCCGTAGTTTGAAAGATTTTAAACAGGTTTTGAGCGTAAACGATTCCCTTCATATTTACGAATGGAATATTAGCTCTATCAACGATTCCCTAAGCCAGGTTACTGTAAATATCAAAGATGCAGAGCATTCCTTGATGAACAAAATCAAAATTCCATTTTCAGATACCAACTTTGAGAAGGGGTCTAGAAAAATGTTGGTGAACTTCAATAGGTTCTTAACTGACCATCTTAAAACAATTAAAGTCACCTTCAATGGCGAAGACAATCTTTTTACAACATTTTGCGCATGCATTCCCTTGACCACAACACAAACAAAAAAAGCAGCCGGAATTATGCAAAATTACTCGCTGCTAAACTCGTTGTTGTATGAAAGCGAGGTAGAGCTGAACGGCCCTCCCTTTTTGGAAGTGTTGGATTGGAACCTAGAGGCGGACAGTCTATCCTATAATTTCTGCTATCCCATTGTACGTTCTGAAAAACTACCCAAACACGATGATGTAATCTATAAGCGAATATTCAGCAAAAGAGCTCTTAAAGCTGAATACAATGGCAACTATATCACTTCTGATAGAGCTTGGTATACTCTTTTGGATCATGCCGAAAGAAATGGCATCCCAATTGAACCAAAACCGATTGAGGTATTCTATAACAATCCCAATATGGGTGGTGATGAGCTAAAATGGAAAACCGATGTATTTATGCCCTTAAAGGAAACCAATGAATAAAATTTTTCTTTTACTCATAAGTCTAATCTTTCTTGAAGGTTGCGGTCAAACAGAACATCCGGTATTAAATCATATGGGAAGTTTTCCTTCCAAATTAAGGGAAGTGTCTGGTATTGAGATTATCGGCAAGAACATTTGGGTAATTCAAGATAGTGGGAACAAAGATGTCATCTACAACATCAACAAAAAAGGAAAAATCAAAGAAGAACTAAAAATCAACCATGCCAAAAATCAGGACTGGGAAGATTTGGCATCAGACAAAAAGGGAAACATTTATATTGGTGATTTTGGCAATAATAACAATGAAAGAAAAGACCTTACTATCTATAAAATAGATAGTACGCAAATGCAAAAAAAAGAGCCAAAAGCCAAAAAGATAAAGTTCCGTTATCCACAACAACATCAATTTCCACCTAAAAAGGATAGTCTATTTTTTGATACGGAAGCATTTTTCCATTGGAATGACTCGCTCTATATTTTCACCAAAAACAGATCTAGACCATATACTGGGGAAACATTAATTTATCGTATCCCTGATGAGGAAGGAGACTATAATGCTTCTTTCATTGGTTCCTTGGTTCTGTGCAAAGACCAAAACCATTGTTCTGTTACCGGGGCCGACATTTCTCCAGATGGAAAGATCATTGCCTTATTGACCTATGGGAAAATATTCTTCTTAAGTGATTTTAAAGCAGAAAACCTTGCTAATCCCATAATCGAATCGATTGATTTAAAGCACGTAACCCAAACAGAGTCTATTGGGTTTTTGAACAATACTACTTTGCTCATTGCAGATGAACAAACCCTAGGCACTGGGAGAAACTTATATTCCTATTCTTTGGATTAAAGGCTAGAACCCAAAACCAAGGCCGAAGGCAAAACGCATTCCATCCACGCTGTTGAACAACCCAAAGTTTGCAGAAATTATACCTGCTCCATTCACAAAAAATCCCCCGCCATAGGAATTATGCCACTTTTCAGAATCGTCTCCTGGGAACCAAACACGACCATAATCAAAACCGCCAAATATTCCTGGCGTAACTGGTAAAACCCCGCTTTGTTGTTTTCTAAAACTTAACCTCAAATCAGTATTCTGATAAAAAGCTGATTTTCCCGTAAACCTTTGGAAACGGAAGCCCCTAAGTCCATTATTGGCACCAATACTTGCCCCTTGATAAAACTCAAAATCATCACCGAAATTGATATGCCCCTTAACTTTTGTGGCTAAAACCAGTATCCCATTGGAACATAATTTATGATCAATGGACAAACTAGGAATCAAATAACCAAAAGATCTACCAGATGTTGTGATATTGGTTTTATAACCTCCATGTAGTATAAATTCCATTCCCAAGGTTGGAAATGCATCACTATCAGAATTTGAAAAACTATATTCCGCATCAATGCCTAGAAAACTTTGGGTATTCTCTTCGCCATTTTCAACGAAAAACTCATTAATGAATCTATCCACGGTCTCTTCAACCTCAATATTCTCATAAGAGATGCCCAAACGTGTCTTAGACCCTAAATATCCCCTCCATACCAATGAAGGTGCAAAACGCAAAGTTCTCAACTTAACTCTATTGTAATCCAAATCCAGTTCGTCATCGTTGTTTTCTGTTTCGTTTCCAAAACCAAAAAAGTTGATGGCGTAGTTTGGGCTGGTAAACCTCGCATTAATTTCCAAGTTGACACCTTCAAAGAAGTTTGCAAACTCTCCATTGTAACCCACATCAAAGCCATTAGTAGCAAAATAGTAGGCCGCATTGAAGGTATGTTGCTGCGTAAATGGGTTTTGTCTAAAACCATTAAAAGTATAGGTATCCGTAACCCCAATCCTGAATCCGTCATCTGGATTGAACCCAATAGTCGGCAATAATTGATTGTTACTGGCCTTTACCTTCAAAAAGTCGTACGTGTTGGTAGCATAATCATTTATTCTGTGCACTTTACCCCCATAAGCTTCATCATAGGTGTTCTTTTTGGTTTTAAAATCATAGGTATGCACCTTTTTTGAGTCTTCAGTTATTTTATAGATATCGTTATTCTGGCCACCTACTACCCGAACAATTATTTTAGATGTTGGGGTGTTCACTTCAAAAACATCATCATCATCCAATCCATATATCCATACTTCCTTGGTAAACCTTGGACTGTATATCTTTTCAAAAAAAAGATCTGCTTTTTCCCCACCCTTAATGCGATAGCCGCGTACTTCCACATCTCCATTGGTATGGGATGTTATATGAAAATAATCATCCTTATCCGTTCCGGTAACCACAGTGTATTTATTGATTATGCCGAAATACTCCTGGGCTGTTTCCACCAAACTAGCCTTTCTGGAGCGTAAGATTTTTTTGATATTATCCACCGTCTCATCCCGCACTTCTTCTGGAAAAAGCTCTAAAGCCTCATCTATCACCGACTCTGTTATGTTTTCTTGGATAAACTTGGCCTGCTCTTCCCATTGCTTCAAACTAGTCTCAGAAAGAATGGCCATATCCAGTGCAAAAGTTCTGGGCGATGAAGTAAATCCTTTAAGGTTTCGTATTTCCTCCTTGAATCCTTCAAAAATCTGAAGCCCAGGCACCGCTCTAGATCCAAGATCCATTAGAAAACCATCTCCCCAAATGGAATACACTTGGTCACGATCTCTTGGAATGGGTCTATATATTTTCTTTCCATCTTCACCATCAAACTCTGCCCATCTCCATTGATCTACATGACGGTCCCAATCACCAACCAGTATATCAAAAAGTCTGGCCCTAACATAGGTTTCTTTATCCAAAGTGTATTTTTCGTCTTTGCGCAACTTTTGTATGAAATCGTAGGTACTCTCAATTTTTTGGGCCCTCCCAAAGCTTTCAATATCATGGCCTTCAGATACATGCTCTTCAATCATGACCAAATCATCACCAAATTCCCCATTAAAATCCCCTAAAGCATTTTGTTTGGGGACATAAAACAATTTCGGATTGGTATGATAGAGTTTAACAGCATCTGAAAGTGGTCCTACAGTAAAAGGTGCGTAAGGGTGTGCTCCCGTATATAAATCAAGAAGCAACTTTTCTGGATAAGTGTCTTCGAACTTACCAATGATGTATTTGTCCTGAAAAGCAATGGCCTGCAAATAGCGTTCTGCACTTTTTCGAAGATCGCGCATAACAAACTGGCGACCATCCTTTGCTTTCAATCGCAATGAATTGGATTGATTTCCCCCTCCTTTTCTAACTACTGTCAATCCACCATAAAGCGTGTCCAATAACACCACAGGTGCTTTTATTTGAGTAGCGTAGTATTTTCGATATCTTTCTCCCCAGAGCCATTTATAAAAACCTGTCTTTTTCACCTCTTCCTCAGAATAAACGGATGCCTCCATAGAAGCAGGAAACTGCTCAGAATAATTAGCATTACTTTTTGCAGGTCTGGGTTCAAGTACTTGTGTTTGAAATAACTTTTCCTCATCCGGTTCTGTTCCATAAAAAGTTACATGGGAGGACCCATCTTTATAAACCTTGAGTATGGCATAACCTCTTTTACCTGTTGAAAACTCACTACCATTCAAAAGTTTGGTTGCACCTGTTTTAGCTCCAGAACCACTTACAATCTGCGGAGTATTCTTCTCAACAATATATTGTAAAGTATGTTCGTGACCAGAAACCAAAATCACATTATCTGAAAATTGCGCTAGGGTGGTTATTCTATTTCTAAGTCGGTTGTACATCTTATTCTGCAAGTCTTCAATAGAAACTCCAGATGTTCTTCTCAATACATTGGCTACAGTTCCTAAAATGGGCATGGGTACTTTACCTCCATTTGGATAGAGGTGCTGTTTAAAAGAATAATATCCCCCATGCGACCCGTAGGTAAAAGCCGGGTGGTGCATCGCTATAATAGTGGTCTTGTCTACATTCTTTTTAATCAACCCCTCTAATTCTTCAAAGAATCGGGTACGACTTTTAATCTCACAATCATCATTTATGGTGGGATGTTTGTCCCAATCGGTTAGGTACCATTCCGTATCAATGGCAATGACAAGGATGTCCTCACCTATTTTTACTTTCTCTATAGGGCATCCATTATCTGGAAGGAAAACATCTTTACTGTCCAATGCTTTTTGGATGTATTTTTCTTCTCGTTCCAAACCTTTTAACCCATCTGTATACCAATCATGGTTACCAGGAATGAAGATGGTTCTCCCGGGAAAATTCTCTAAAGTCTTCAATTGGGCATCTAAATGGTTTTTGGCCAAATGATGACCCATTGGGTCATCATTTTTGTCTGGAAACCCTGCTGGATAAATGTTATCCCCCAAAAAAAGAACAGTGCTATTTTTATCAGCTTTGGATAAGGTCTCTTTAAATTTTTTGAGGTTTGGATTTAAATCCCCAACAGGAGATTTCCCTGCATCACCAATCAAGTAAAAGGTATGTTCCACCTCTTTGTCATAAGGAATTTCACCTTGATCTGCAGCAACTGCATATTTGGCTTCGTAGGTGGCGCACCCTGCTGTTAAAGCCAATAAAATTCCAAAAAAGTAATGTTTCTTCATATCCACAAGGTTGATTCCAAAATTTTGTATTTTGGATGTTTTAAAGCACTATTATGTCGGAAATTGTTGGAAAAGCTGAATCCTTTGTCACGGAAATTTTAGAGAACCTATTGGATCCCAACTTCCTTTACCACAATTTGCGCCATACCCAGCGTGTAGTTAAAAGTACTAAAGAATTACTCAATTTCTATAATCTTGATGAGGCCGAGAATGAAAAGCTAATTTTGGCAGCTTGGTTCCATGACACCGGCTACACCAAAACCATTAAAAAGCATGAAGAGGCCGGTTGTGAAATTGCAAAAAAATTTCTGAATGAGAATGGTTATGATAAAGAAGCAATTGAAAGTATTTGTTCCTACATTCTGGCCACTGAGCGCTACCATGAGCCCACAAATTTATCGGAAGAAATTATAAGAGATGCCGACAGTTCCCATTTTGCACAAAGAAGTTACTGGGAAACTACAGATTTCCTCAAAGAGGAACTAGAAAAATTGGGTGTGGCCAAATACACTAATAAAGACTGGCGGGACGAGAACATAAAGATGTTCCGCAATGAACATCAATACTACACAGATTACGCCAAGGAAAACTGGGAAGAAGGTAAGGAGCGAAACCTAAAACAACTGGTCAAAGAAAAAAAAGCTGAAAAGGAAATTGCCAAAAAAGAGGCCCTTAAGGCAAAATATAAAAATGAAAGTCCGGATAGAAGTGTACAAACACTCTACAGAGTCACCCTTAAAAACCATCTTAAATTAAGTGATATTGCAGATACCAAAGCGAACATCTTATTATCGGTAAATGCCATCATTATCTCTTTGGTATTGGCCAATCTCATTCCGAAGTTGGACAACCCTTCCAACACATACCTTATTTACCCTACTGTAATCTTTATCATTTTTAGTGTGGTCTCCATGGTATTATCTATTCTAGCAACAAGACCCAATGTTACCAGTGGAGAGTTCACTAAAGAGGATGTAAATCAAAAAAAGGTGAATCTATTGTTCTTTGGAAACTTTCATAAAATGAAACTGGAAGATTACGAGTGGGCCCTTCAGGAATTGGTTAAAGATAAAGACTACGTATATTCTTCACTTACCAAAGACCTTTACTTTTTGGGATTGGTCCTCAACAAAAAGTATAAAATCCTGAGGCTTACCTATAACATTTTCATGGTGGGCATGATTATTTCAGTAATCGCTTTTGGGATTGCCTTTAGGTTTTTTGGCCCTGATCGATTGAATTTTTAATCTTAGGATTTCAACTCCTCCATTAAATCATCATAAGTGTAGGAACGCTTCGACTTTTTATCTTTTCCGTACAGGATTTCTGCTCGGATTGCTTTGAGACCACTAACCCCCTGAAGACCTTCCAATTCAACTATTTCAATATTATTGGTAAAATAGCCTTTTGATTTAAGGAATTGGATATAACGCATGTATTCTCTCTCATCCTTTCTTTGGGAATACACAATGGATAGCTTTCCTTTTTGCGTCAATCTTTCATTGGTTCCTTTAATGTAGGATTTGTCTATACGCTTTTTAATGATTTCATATCGGGCATTATAGGTCCCATCAACATCAAATCGTTTTTCATCCATTCTAAATCGTATGGACATGGCGGTGCTGTAGACCAAAATAAGGGAAGCTACATCCAACTTAACCGGTAACTTAGGTTTTAGCTCATAGTATTTGTTCTCCATATCACACATTACCTGAAGCTGCCACAATCTCAAATTGTTCAGATAAAGTTCATCAAACTCACGGTCATTGGCGATGGAGCTCCCAATATACAGGTTGTGCTCCACGCCATCTGTCTTGTAACGCTCAAAGTAGTGTGGGAACATGGCTTGGGCCTCTATCTGCTTTTTGTCCAACAAGGATGCTAACTGCTTATTGGCCTCCATTACACTTTCGTCATAGTTACGGCGATGGTCATAATAGGATTCTGTTGTCTCATCTATTTGCGACTCATATCTTTCAATAAGTGACCTCAGCTCTTCATCTTCTTTCTTAAGATGCTTCAAAATTGGATTTACCTCATCCTTTACAAAATCGAAAACAGATTGTTCTGTGTGGGTATACATGGCATCTTTCACCTCATCCAAATAAAGATTAACTCGGAACATGAGTTCTTCATAAATAGGTAATTTGAATTTTTTGATGGCCACTTCCAGAACACTGTTGATTTCAGAAAGTTGAATCATTAAATCCCGCTGAATTGAAATATTGCGCTGCTTGGAGGATTCCTTAATATCTACTTGTCCGTACAACGGATAAACATCTTTAAATACAATTTCTCGGAATACTGCTTGGTTTCCGGCCAATTCATCCGTCATAAAACGTTTGGCCTCTTCTTGAAACTTCCAGTAGACTGAAGAGTGTACCGTGGTGCATTCATGTTGAATAATGGCATCCACCAGATTTTCCTGCTCCTCTATAGATCGTAGAACGGCTGAGACGATAAAGGGCATTACATCATCCAACTTGATGGCATTGACACTGTTCAACTCGTTAATTGTAGTTGAAACCAATTCCAAAACCCCTAAAAGATTTCCATTGTCAGAAATTGGGGCCAGAATGGCACTTTTTATGCCTTGATCGTAGAGATTTTTATACGGTTGCGTTCCACCGCTTCTTTCATAGTATTTTTCTACATTGGAAATAGCATAATAAGTGCTTTCCTGAAACAGTTTTCCTTTGGAATATTCACAGAGCATGGTATCACATGACTCCATTTCTTTTCCATTTAAAATATAGCTTTCTATGCCCTTTCCATGAACCTTTAGAAAACGATTGGCATTGGAGTCGTAACCTGCGAAGCCCACTTTTATCTTCTTCAGGTTGAACAAGGACCTAAAGGTATCTTGAAAACTTTCCATGAAGCTTTCCTTGGACCTTTTGTTTCCACCTATTAGGGTTGATTTGATCTCAGATATGGAATGTTCAGCAGTTACATCAAACATATTCGAAACAACAAACCCTTTGGAAATGAAACTATTGGGTGGGATTTTTTCCTTCCATAGCTCAACATTACCAAAATTCTCCAAAAGCTCATTGACATCCTCTTGGGTAAGTTCCTTACTTTTTTCCGTGGGGATGATTTCCATGAAATCCGCATTGTACAGAATTCTATAGTGTCGCATTACACCATTGGCATCTGGAATATCATAGAACAAAGGTCTTCTGAAATCCATTTTAAACCCATAGTAAAAGTTCAATATTACACTACATTTCATAATGTAATTGAGGTCCATGGCCATGTTACGGATTTTCAACTCAAATCCTTCTCCTGCATTTTTAATAATATCCTGAAACCGCTTCGAAGAATTGAAAACAATGTTTTCAAAAGGAGTTGAGGCCGTTTTGATTTCATTTTGTGTAAGTACGGGAGCAAAAGTATCGGCAAGGATTATGCGAATAATATCCTTGTGCTTCTCCAACAAACTAACATCATTGAAGCCTTCCCTTAGTTCAGGATAAGGGGCTTGTGCATCCAAAACATATTTAGCCCTATCAGCAAGATATTTGTCCTTGCTCTTCGCCTGTTCATCATAATGTTCCAATAATTTATTGAAACTGACCAGCTGAACAAGTGGGCTTTCTCCATCGTAATTTTGCTGCATACGTTTGTTAGTCGAGGTTTAGCTGGTAAAGTTACAAAAAGAAAAAATGCCCCCTTGTTAAGAGAATCTTTATGTATTTGTCCATTTTTTTTGATCTTTAGTAAAATTTCTTGCATGTCTTCCTTCTCTAGATTAGATCGAGCCTATAACAATGCCAAGGTCATTCCCTTTGATGATACTTCAAAATTTATTCTTTTTAGTGACTGCCACAGAGGTGATAATAGCTTTGCAGATGACTTTGCCAACAACAGAAATATCTATTTCCATGCACTCAATCACTATTATCGAGAAGGGTTTCATTATTGTGAACTGGGTGATGGGGACGAGCTTTGGGAAAACCTGACCTTTGATTCCATTTTTGAGGCCCATAAGAACGTTTTCCAATTGTTACGAAGCTTTCATTTGGAAAAACGGTTGTACATGGTTTGGGGCAACCACGATATGGTTTACCGGGATCCAAACTACGTGGATAAACATCTCTCCAGTTATTTTGAACCCATAGATGATTCTGATAAAGCTTTATTTGAAGGAATTGTATATCAGGAAGCGTTGATTCTGAAGCATTCGGAAACAGGACAAGAATTATTCTGCACCCACGGACACCAAGCTGATTGGTGGAACTATGTATGCTGGCGAATCGGCCGGTTTTTGGTTAGAGTACTTTGGAAACCTTTACAGGTTGTTGGAATTGCTGACCCAACAAGTCCCGCCAAGAACTACAAAGAACTGATCAGAATTGAAAAACGCATCAAACGCTGGATTCTTAAAAACAAATTAAGAATCACCATTGCGGGACATACCCACAGACCAAGGTTTCCCGAACCAGGACAAATACCTTTTTTTAACGATGGTAGTTGTGTGCACCCTAGAAGTATTACCGGAATTGAAATAGTCAACGGAGAAATCTCACTCATTAAATGGCACATTTCCACTAAAGTGGATGGCACTCTTCAGATTGTACGAGTTTTATTGGAAGGACCTGAAAAACTAAGGGATTATATGGAACAATAACATGGATGGCGTTCAACATATCATAGATCAAATCCCAGTGCGGTACAATTTAGCATCGCACATCATGTTTTTGGGCATTGTTCAGACCTATTTTTTAGGGATGGTCATCTTTGTTCGTTCCAAAAAGAATTCTGCTATTAGAATATTCGGATGGTCTTTATTCTTCCAAGCCTTGGTCTGTACTGATACTTATTTGTGCTATACAGGTCTCATAAAGTATCTGATTCAATTTAACGACTCCACAGAAGTTTTTGTACTGATGATCGCCCCAACCATCTACTTTTTTGTCTATGCGCTCTTGGAGCGAAAACCCATCACCTTTAAAAAGCATTGGATACACTTTTTGGTCCCTTTACTTTATTTGGTATCCCAGATAGGATATTTCCTGAATCCCATTTCCGTAAAACTAAATGCTTATTTAGATGCATACCATGATGACATTCCCATGGTTTCCGTTCCCGATTGGGTGACTTATAAATATCAATTCATCAAAGATGAATTCAGATGGATCATGCTGGCCAGTTTCACCTTTTATTTGGTGTTGAGTGGAATCATTGTTTACAGAAAGAAAAAACAGAAGAAATTGCCAACCCAGAAAGTAAAAATTGACAAATACGCTTTTACCAGAAACACAGTATTGTTGTTAATTCTTCTACTGGCCATGGTGTTCATCATCTATTTAAACTATGAAGATGACGGTGGCGATCATTTTATAGTAATTTTTGTGGCCGCAATTGCATTTATGAGCTCCTTTTTTGTGCTTTCAGAATCCAGGTTTTTTGAAAATTCATGGATTGCTGACAGATATGAAACCCTTACCAGTGATTCACTTTCTTTTGAAGATATTGATGCCTATGTTGAGGACAATACATACTTTTTGGTTCAAAATTCTTCATTAAAAGACCTTTCTGAAAAACTTGAGACCAGCACAAACACCCTCTCTAAATCCATTAATTCTGAAACAGGTCTCAACTTTAATGATTATCTGAACCAAAAAAGGGTAAGTACCGCTAAGGAAAGACTGTTAGACCCTGCTTTTTCCAATCTAACCATCGAGGCCATTGGCAAATCAGTTGGGTTCAGTTCAAAATCAGCTTTTTACAATGCATTTAAGAAACATACTGGACATTCTCCATCTATTTTTCTAAAACAAAAAAACTAGGTTTTTTCTCCAGAATTACAATTCAGGACGCATTCAGCATAAATACTAAACAGCTTTACAGAAGCAAACTCCACTTTTGCTGAAAGTTTATTCATCATGAAAAAAAGTATTAGACGTTACGACTTGGATTGGCTAAGGGTCATTGTTTTTGGATTGCTAATTTTCTACCATGTGGGCATGTTTTTTGTCCCATGGGGATGGCACCTCAAAAACAATGTTATCTATGAATGGATTCGTTGGCCCATGCTATTTTTAAACCAATGGAGACTCCCTATCCTATTTGTAATCTCTGGAATGGGTACTTATTATGCGCTTGGAAAAAGAAGCATGGGCAAGTTTGTTCTGGAACGCTATCTACGCCTTGGCATTCCTCTGCTTGTAGGTATGTTGTTGATAGTTCCTCCCCAAATCTATTTTGAACGCATCGCCAATGGAGAATTTGTAGGCTCTTACTTGGATTTTTATCAAGAAAAACTTTTTAGGGGAGGGCCCTATCCCGAAGGTAATTTGAGTTGGCACCATTTATGGTTCTTGCCCTATCTATTTTTGTTTTCCGTTGTTCTTGCGCCAGTTTTTGTGCATCTGCGCAAACATCAAACCCGTTTTATTGAATGGATTAAAGCCTTGATTCAAAAGTCATTGGGAATTTATCTCTTTATTGCACCTCTATTTTTGGCGGAAGCTTTTGTAGAACCCTTTTTCCCAGTCACCCATGCATTAGTGGGAGATTGGTTTACCATTTTGTTCTATATATTATTGTTCTTTTACGGCTTTGTGCTGATTTCTTGTGGGGATGTTTTTTGGAATGCCTTGGTCAACATCAAACAAAAAGCATTGATTATTGGAGTTGTTGCTTTTACCCTTTTGATATGTAGATGGCTCTTTATTGAAAAAGATGGTTGGCTTGAACATTTAAGCGAAGCCTTTTTGAAAATTACCAATCTTTGGTCTTGGATATTGGTATTGTTCGCCTATGCGGCACAATGGTTGAATAGACCTAGCAAGGGATTGGCCTATGCCAATAGGTCTGTTTATCCCTTTTATATTCTTCATCAGACCATTACAGTGGTAATTGCCTATTATATTATGGATTTGAACTGGGGCTTTTTCCCAAAGGCATCCATTCTTGTTATAGGAACTTTTGGTGTTAGTTGGTTAATCTATGATTTGATTATCCTTCGGATTCCGTTGTTACATCCCCTGTTTGGATTAAAAAAGAGTACGGTTAAAACCTAAAACCAGTTGAAACTTTAAGTAATGTGCTGGTCAAACACGTTTGGCCAGCGTTTTCATTGCGGCGATAAAAGTGTCCAGCTCCTTGGTTGTTGTGTAAATATTGGGTGTAATCCTGCAACCATGAACATTGAACCCATCAATGGCCACGGTCCAGATTTGGAATTCATCCAATAAGGTTTTGGCCAAAGTTGTAGGTTTCATGTTAGTAATACCAACATTGCCAATTCCGCAGCTTCTATGAGTCTCTTCAGGCGTATTGACCACAACATTTGGAACAGTTCGTAATGCATCGCTCCAATACTTTTGCAAAAAACGTAATCTTTCTTCTTTTCGTTGAATGCCAATCCTTCCTAAATAATCTATGGCATCGTTGATTGCCAAATAAATATGTACAGGATTGGTTCCAGTATGGTTCAATCTGAGAATATCGGTTTCATCTATATTGTATTCGGCAAGCAAAGGCCATATTTTGGGTATGTTTTTGGGAGCAACATACAACAATCCCACACCCAAAGGCGCATTCAACCATTTGTGCAAGCTTGAACCGTAGTAATCGCAATTCAATTCAGAAATATTCACATCAATATGACCAATGGCATGAGCCCCATCCACCATTACTTCAACACCGTGTTTGTGAGCCATATCACATATTTTCCGAACAGGCAATATATGTCCCGTGATGTTTATCATATGGCAGACCATCAACAGTTTGGTCTTCGGAGTAATCTGTGATTGGTACAAGGCAACAATTTCATCATCAGATTTGGGATGGTTGGGAACGGAAACTTCCTTACAAACAACCCCATATCGGTCCCGCATCAAATAGAAATGATCTTTCATGGCCCCGTAATCTTGCTGGGCAAAAATGGCCTCATCTCCTTCTTTCCATGGAAAACCCCCGATAATTAAATCCAAAGACTCGGTAGTGTTTCTTGTAATTGCTATAGATTCTGGAGAACTCCCTACAAATTTGGCCAATTTGGCGGTTACTCTTTCCTTATTTTCCCATTGCTTGGTCCTCATATAATAGGAACCCTCATAATTCACCATTTGGGTGTACTCCTGTAGTTTTTGCATTATAGGTTTGGGCGTAATGCAGTAATACCCATTCTCTAGGTTCACATAATCTGGCTTAATATCAAAATCTTCCCGAATTCGTTTCCAAAAGCTATCATCTATAATGGTAGGATAAGTATTTGTCTCAAAAGAAACCTTATTGGCATTGGCAGTCCATGAAACAAAGGGTGTTGCTATAGCAGCTTTCCCCATATACTTCAAAAATTGTCTTTTTTTCATTGTTGGCGAATTAATTCTGATATGTGTCTCTGCAACAATTTACAATTTTAGGTATCAAAATAAAAGGACAAAAAAAGCCTGCAACAAAGTTGCAGGCTCTATCCCTAATAATTTTCAATTTAAAAGTAATAGGAAAGTCCAAAAAGTAAATTCGATGAATCTAAGTTTAATTCAAACGTTTTACTTCTGAATCTGTCCCTTTTAATTGTAGAATACCGTAATGCTCCTATGGAAGATTCAAAGGCTAACCGATTGGAAACAAAAAAGGTAACTCCGGGTCTGAATGCAACATAAAACTCGTCTGCGCTAGAGGTTGAACGTGGAGTCATATCTCCAAAACTCTCAGACCATGAGCCAGTATAGCCGAGTTCTCCCTGAAGATAGAATAGTAGCTTATTACCAACCCCAAAATACCTTCTAGCATAAGGAGCCACAGTAATAGATTCACCTTTTCCTTCAAAGTTGCCATTGTTCTCATTTTCAAAACGGCTGTATCCATATCCCGTTTTTAAACCTACCATCCAATTATCATCAAATGCATAACCAACTCTGGGAAATAATGAGATTGTAGTTCGGTCTGACTCAACAGTAACATCTCCACTACTGGATTCTAAATTGCTCAATCCAAAAGAAAAATCACCGCCAATATTCCAAGTTCCTTTAGGAATGATTCGTTTGTCATTTTCCGAATTTTGTGCATTCAAACTAATGGCACCTACAAAAAGTGTAACAAGTAGTACTTTTTTCATTTTCTGATTAATTTTAAAGTTAAAGCATTGTAGCATCAAGTATCATTCCTCAGGATTCCATAAAATTTAGTTTGTGATGATTTTAACTTTGGGCAGTTCAATTGAACGATTTAACTTCTCTTTATTATGCTCATGGCAAGGTATTTGTTAACTTTAGTAAAACAATACGACCAAGTTGCTATGAAAAGGTTTCTTCTTTTTCTTATGTTATTTAGTTTTGGTATTTCTTTGCTTCATGCGCAGGGGGATATTCCAACCACTCGTCCTTTAAAAATTGGAGAACAGAACAACTTGGATATTAAATCCAGTAATCAAGGCACTTCATTGCGTATGCCTTCTGTGCTGGATGAGAATCTTACCTCAAAAAATGAAAAGCCGGGGGTAAAGATGTTACCGGATAAAGAATTGGTACAGGCTGGTCATGATTTAAAAATAGACCCTAAAGTAGGCGAGAAGGAAAAAAAAGGCTCCAATAAACATTATGGTGACCAATATTTAGGTGATATCAAAACTTCAGCAAAGTTTGTTGGTATTGTTTGTCGCGATCACGAGTATGTGGATGGAGATAGAATCAAAATTTATTTGAACGGCGAAATAGTTGAATATAATCTCTTGCTAACAGGTTCTTTTAAGGGAATCAATATAGATTTGACCCAAGGGTTTAACAGAATTGAGTTTGAAGCATTAAACCAAGGCTCATCTGGCCCCAATACCGCTCAAGTAGTAGTTGCCGATGAAAAGGGTGAAGTCATCCACAACAACCGCTGGAATCTTTCCACAGGTTCTCGCGCCAGCCTCATTATTGTAAAAGAGGAAGAGTAGTCATTCTCCCGGAGTATATGTCCTAACTGCCCTTTTTAGCACATCTTCTTTATAATAAGCAGCATCTTTGAACTGCATGTCGGCATAACGTTGTGCCTGATCATCAAAATGAGGTGAATTTGGGTTTCCGCTTTGCCCTCCTGCCAGCATGGTTTTTGCCTTTACTTTTTCTCCAAACTCCACTACGGCCACAAAACTGTTCCCACGGGTTCCATAAATCTTTTTGGTGCCATTATCATATCGCGCACCGTATGCCGCCAGTGCCCCCCATCGCCCACTGGCAAAACCAATCGGGATGCTGGGTTTGTCATCATCAAAAGGTTGTTGGATTGCTCCATTGATACGTTGATAGCGATTCACTTCTCCCCAGGGCATTTTCCAAGTACCGAAATCATTTTTCAACCTATTTACCGTTTCTGTGAACAAAGCTAGTTTTTCTGAATCCGGAGATTCTCCTCCCCAAAATTCAACCCACTGCATAGGATACGTTCCTTCAGGGCGTATTGCTTTTTGATAGCAAAGAGTTCCATAATAATGTGCAAGTGTCATAGCCTCCGATTCTTTTGAAGTGGTAAAATCCCAATTTCTTAAGACTTCAATAGGCTCTTGAAATTCTTCATTTGGGTTGGCATCAAATGCTTTGACCAATCCCGGAATCAATGCCTCAAAAGCAGGAAGGTAGGGGTCATGGGCCAATACGATTAAACTATCCAAAGTGTAGCCATCCCCATCTTTCAATAATTCAATAGCATGCACTCCTCTAAAATTTTCTTGGTCGCGGGACATATACTTAGGGTAATCACTTCTCTTAGGACTGTATTCCAATGCTGAAGTATATGGGGTAGAATTGCAGTTTTGAATCCATCCATTTTCAGGATTCAGCACCAAAATATTTTCATCTACGGTATGGAGTCCCTGCCAATCCGTTTTGGGATTACTCCCATCAACGGGCTGTCTGTAATCAAAAATGGTATCCCTTTTAGGGATAAAGTTGCCATGAAAATAAGCAATATTACCTTCGGCATCAGCATAAACTGTATTGTTGGAAGAATTGGTCCGAATATCCATCATTTTTCGAAACCCTGCATACCCATTCTGTTTAGTTCGGACATAGGACTGTTCCAAAGCCTTGATAGGCTCCCACATCATCGCTGAAGCTGTCCATTGACCATCTCCCATATGGGTTATAGGTCCATGATGGGTATGGTACATGGGAAAGGTTTTTTCCTTCATTATATCCTCCTCCTTGTATTTTAGCGTAACCTTGGAAGTCTTTACTGGTCTTAGTTCCTCCCCATACGCATAAAATAAGGAATCTTTCATTCGAACAATGGTTTCCTTAAACTCATCCATTACATCGGTATAGGTTGATGTATGCATCCAACCTGTTTTTTCGTTGAAACCTTGATAGACAAAAAACTGTCCCCAGGTCACTGCTCCATAGGCATTCAATCCTTCCTCGCTGACCACATGAACTTCTCCCCGAAAATAAAAAGAGGTATGGGGATTGATCAATAACATCGCATTCCCAGATTGGGTCAAATCTCCAGAAATAGCAATGCCATTGGAACCTTGCGGCTCTTCTATTTTTGCTCTTTTTTGAAGTTTTAATTCGGGAATCTCTTGCCAATTCTCATAAAATCGTTGAATTTTTTTAGTTGAAATCCGTTCTATATCCCCACCAATACTGCCTTCACTAAAATACATGGGCATCCACGGTTCAAAACGGGTCAATAATTTGGGCTGAACCTCTGGATGGGTGTATAAATAATAGTTGATTCCATCTGCAAAGGCATCACAAAGTTTCTTCAACCATTCGGGACTTTTTTCATAATTGGCCTTGGCCTCTTCTTCTGTCATGAATAATTTAGCGCGCAAATCGCTGTACAGGGCTTCTTTTCCCTCTACCTCTGCCAAGCGTCCCGTGGCCCATATATAATTTTGCTCTACACGGTTAAAATCATCCTCACACTGGGCATATAATAATCCAAAAACAGCATCTGCATCTGTTTTTCCATAAATATGGGGCACTCCAAAATCATCACGAATAATGGTGATATTTTGGGCCTGTTCTTGCCATTTTTCCGCTTCGGTAAGTTCTTTTTTAGTACAAGAGGACAATATCAACATCACAATTATAACTATGGTTCTCATTTGGATGATTTTTTGGATTGCTGAGTGAAGATAAAAATAAAATGATGTAATCCCTCGCTGTTCTTTTTTACTCAAAATTTGAAGTAACTTGCACATTCTTTCCATCAGCTATGGCAGAAAAAAAAGTCAGTATTCTCACAGCATTTAAAACCATAATTTGGCCCAAAAGAAGGTTGGTGCTTATTGGTTTGCTTCTAATTGCAATAAGTAAAGCTGCAAGTTTTGTAGCTCCCATTGCCTCCAAATACCTCATTGATGATGTTATTGTAAAAAAAGACTTTACCATGCTCAAATATTTGGTGGCAGGAGTAATGTTAGCCATTTTAATCCAAGCTATAACCTCATTTTTACTAACCCGAATAGTAAGCGTACAAGCACAGTACTTAATTTCAGAATTACGCGCACAGGTTCAAAAAAAAGTATTGGCGCTGCCCATAAGCTTTTTTGACAACTCAAAGTCTGGAGCTCTGGTATCCAGAATCATGTCAGATGTAGAGGGCGTTCGAAATTTGATAGGAACAGGACTGGTGCAATTAGTGGGAGGAACAATTACTGCGGTAGTTTCCTTGATTCTGCTTTTGGATATCAGTGTACCCATGACGCTGATAACCTTCATTCCACTGATTATATTTTCAGTGATTGCTTTAAAAGCCTTTAAAATTATACGACCTATTTTCAGAAATAGAGGAAAAATAAACGCCGAAGTCAAAGGACGGCTAACAGAAACCCTAGGCGGAATCCGCGTTATTAAAGGATTCAATGCTGAAAAGCAGGAAGAAGAGGTTTTTGAAGCAGGTGTAGATCGGTTGTACCAAAATGTGAAGAAAAGCTTGACGACCACAGCTTTCATGTCCAGTTCGTCCATTTTCTTATTGGGTGTGGCAACCACCAGTGTGATGGGGTATGGCGGCTATCAAATTATTGAAGGAAGTCTGACCGTGGGAGAATTTGTTCAGTTTACCATTTTATTGGGATTGATGATAGCCCCAATTGTACAAATGAGCAATATTGGCAGTCAATTGACAGAAGCGTTGGCAGGGCTAGATCGCACAGAGGAGTTGATGAACACTTCGGAAGAAGCCGAAGAAGGCGAGCGCACCCTTGAATTGGACTCTATTTTGGGAAACATGGATTTCATCAATGTTTCCTTTTCTTATGAAGAAGAAAAAGAGGTGTTGCATAACATAAGTTTTCAAGTAAAGTCGGGACATGTAGTAGCGCTTGTGGGGAGTTCAGGTTCTGGAAAATCTACAATTGCAGGTTTGGCCGCTAGTTTTTTAAAACCCGACTCAGGAACTATTAAGATTGATGGAAAAGATTTATCAAAAGTGAATCTCAATAGTTTTCGTCAGCATCTAGGCGTAGTGCTTCAAGATGACTTTTTATTTGAAGGAACCATTAGGGAAAATATTCTTTTCCCAAGACCCAATGCATCCGAAAGTAAATTGCAGCAGGCCGTGAAAGCGGCTTATGTAGATGAATTCACCAACAGGTTTGATGAAGGCCTTGACACTTTAATTGGAGAGCGCGGTGTAAAATTATCTGGTGGACAGCGGCAACGCATTGCCATAGCCAGAGCTGTTTTAGCTGACCCAAAAATTCTAATATTGGATGAAGCTACCTCTAGCTTGGATACAGAATCCGAAGCTTTAATTCAAAAGAGCTTGGCGCAACTGACCAAAGGGCGGACCACATTTGTCATTGCACACCGTTTGAGCACCATTCGTAAAGCTGACCAAATTCTAGTAATTGAGGACGGTAGAATTGCAGAACAAGGCACTCATGAAGAATTGATTGCTTCCCAAGGAAGATACTACAATCTGTTTACCTACCAAGCACGGATTTAGAGTTCTTCTGGAGCCAACTCTACCTCTAATCCTTCAAGATCGGGGGTAATACGGATTTGGCAACCCAATCGTGAGTTTTCTTCCACATTAAATGCCTCGGACAACATGGCCTCCTCATCATCTGATTTTTCAGGAAGTTCATGGTCAGATTGAATGTAGCACTGACAGGAAGCGCACATGGCCATTCCCCCACATATGCCAATTGTACCTTCTGGGGCAAGTTCATAAGAACGTACCACTTCCATCAGGTTCATGTTCATGTCCGTAGGAGCGTCAACTTCATGTAAAATGCCATCTCTATCGGTTATTTTAATTTTTATATCACTCATTTCCTGAATTGATGTACTGGATAGCTCCGATTTGAAGGGCGAAATTACACATATTAAGTATTGTGGAAAACTGGTTTATGCATTTCATAACAAGTATTACAGCTACTGTTATGTAACCGAAACCTATTCAATAGCCTTGACTACAGCTTTTGGAGCTTCTTTTTTGCTACCATCAAACCCAGTTACACCTCCAACGGTAGTGTATTTCATCACATATTTTTTATCAGGATAAATGCGTTGGTAAGCACTTTGGCACATCAAGGTGGCTTCGTGAAATCCGCATAAGATAAGTTTTAGTTTTCCTGGATAGGTATTCACATCTCCTATGGCATAAATTCCAGGAATATTGGTCTGGTAATCCAGTGAATTATTCACCTTTATGGCATTTTTTTCAATCTCCAGACCCCAATTGGCTATGGGCCCTAGTTTGGGCGACAATCCAAACAAAGGAACAAAGTTGTCCAATTCCAACTCAATTTCTTCCGAAGTATCTGTTTTTTTGATACGAACTTTTTCCAATTTGTCATCCCCTTGCAGACCTACAACTTCAGCAGGGGTGATCAAGTTGATTTTTCCTTGATTTTTTAACTGTTGTACTTTTTCTACAGAATCCAAGGCTCCTCTAAACTCATTTCTTCGGTGCACCAGGGTTACTTCTGAAGCAACATCGGCCAAAAAGATAGACCAATCCAAAGCGGAATCACCTCCACCGGCAATTAAAACTTTTTTGTTTCTGAAAACCTCAGGGTCTTTGATCATGTAAGCAATACCCTTGTCCTCAAATTGGGCTAGATTCTCCAAAATCGGTTTACGCGGCTCAAAACTTCCCAAACCTCCCGCTATGGCAACAATTGGAGCATGGTGTTGTGTCCCTTTATTTGTGGTGACCACAAAAGTTCCATCATCCAACTTTTCAATGGTTTCAGCTCGTTCACCCAATGTAAACCCGGGTTGAAACGGCTCTATTTGTTTCATGAGATTATCCACCAACTCCCCGGCCAAAACCTCAGGAAATCCCGGTATGTCATAAATGGGTTTTTTAGGATAGATTTCCGAACACTGTCCCCCAGCTTGTGGCAAAGCATCAATCAAATGACATTTTAGCTGCAAAAGTCCAGCTTCAAAAACGGCAAAAAGACCCGTAGGTCCCGCTCCAATAATTAGTATATCGGTTGTAATCATTCAGAATCGGTTTTAGATATCTGCGCAACTTAAGATTTGTACCAGGAAGGAATTATGATTTATGTCAGGCTATCCGACATTGATAACTTCTTGTATTTGGGGAGCATATTTTTTTATGGTCATCTCCACTCCACTTTTAAGCGTCATCTGATTAACACTACAACCAATGCAATTCCCTTCCAGTCTTACTTTTACGGAATTATCATCATCTATGGAAATCAATGTAATGTCCCCTCCATCGCTTTGGAGAAAAGGTCTTATTTCCTCAAGTGCTTTCTCAACGTTGCTTTTTATTTCTTCTGATGTCATGCTCATTTCTTTTTAACGGCGGCACAACCAGCCATTGTTGTAATTTTTATTGCTTCTGTAGGCGGAAGATCAGTGTTTCTTTTCACTAATTCCTGAACTACATTTTTAGTCAACTCTTCAAAAGCTGCTTCTATGGGGGTTGCTGTCTGCAATGCAGCAGGTCTTCCAACATCTCCAGCTTCTCGTACACTTTGTACCAAAGGAATTTCTCCTAAAAAGGGTACTCCTAAATCTTCTGCCAAATTTTTGGCTCCATTTTGTCCAAAGATATGGTATTTGTTATTGGGCAGTTCTGCTGGTGTAAAATAGGCCATATTTTCCACAATACCGAGTACTGGCACACTGATCGCTTCTTGCTGAAACATAGCAACTCCTTTTCTTGCATCTGCCAAAGCTATTTCTTGTGGTGTACTTACCACAACAGCTCCAGTTACAGGAAGGGATTGCATAATGCTCAAGTGGATATCCCCAGTTCCCGGGGGCAGATCCAGCAACAGAAAGTCCAATTCGTCCCAGTGAGCATCAAAAATCATCTGGTTGAGTGCTTTGGAAGCCATCGGTCCTCGCCAAATTACCGCTTGGTTGGGCTGAGTGAAAAATCCTATGGAAAGTAATTTGACCCCATAATTTTCAACCGGTTTCATTTTGGCCTTACCATCAATATTGACGGACAAAGGCTTTTCTAAAGCCACATCAAACATAATGGGAATGGATGGACCGTAAATATCCGTATCCAAAAGTCCAACTTTGAATCCCATTTTTGCCAAAGTCACCGCTAGATTTGCAGTTACTGTAGATTTCCCCACACCACCTTTACCAGAAGCAACAGCAATAATATTCTGTATGCCCGGAATTGGGTTTCCTTTGATCTGATTTACTTTCGGTTTGGAAGGAGCATCAACCTTTAGGTTGACCTTTATTTTTGCCTTTTCATACACCTCTCTGTGTATGGCTTTCAATATTTCTACCTCTGTCTTCTTTTTTGCCTGAAGACTGGGGTTTTTTATGGTGACATCCACTTCCACTTCATCCCCAAAAACCTGAACATTGGTCACAGCGCCACTTTCCACCATATTTTGTCCGTCTCCGGGAGCGGAAATCTTTTCCAATGCTTTAAGAATGTCTGCTTTTTTCAGCTTCATTGATCCTGTTTTTATCTGCAGTCGTATATGCAGATTCTATCTTACAAAGATACGCCTTAGGGTGGAGATTAAGAAGTTTGGGGATTGAAAATGAAGATGGTGGGATAACCCCAATCTATTTATTGTAATTCTTTGGAAGGGTCCCAAAAATGTTTTTGAAAATCAATTATTTGGTTGTCTTCGACTTTGATTCCTTCATTTTCCAAAAGTTGCTGCATCAAGCTAGTTCCATCAAAATGGTGTTTGCCCGTCAGCACCCCAACTCTATTAACAACTCTATGGGCTGGGACATCTTTAGCTGATGAATTGTTCATGGCCCAACCCACCATTCTTGCACTTCGGGCCGCTCCTAAATATTTGGCGATGGCCCCATACGATGTTACCCTTCCGTGGGGAATTTGTCTAGCCACTTCATAAACTTTATCAAAAAAGTTCTTCTCTTCCATACCCAACTAGTTGTAAAATATCCGAATTAAAGTGATAATCAACAACACCAACATGAGGGCACTTAATATATAATTCGAATTTTTTGAAAATCGGTTGGTCTTGGTTTCCAACTTGTCAAAATAGAAGGTATAGAGATAAAGGACAGAAAAAGTCCCTGCCCCAGCCGCCACAACAAAGGTGGTGATGTCCTGTGCTTCAAATTTTATCCATCCAGCTTCATTCCACATGGCATTGAGGCCACTATAATATGGAATCGTCAGCAAATTTAGTGCAGCTAGCAGCAATCCTTTAAAAAAACTGTTCTTTTTGCTGAGGTTGACCTTTTTCAATTTCTGCTTCTTTTTTCTTTTTGCATTAACAAAAAAGTAAATGGCAAAAAAGGCAAATATCCCAATCGCTATTTTTAACAGTATGTCTATTACCTCAGGGTTTTTATAAAGAAATTTTGAAATGAGCACTGCCACATAGGCCTGTACCATAATCATGGACGAGACACCCAAACTAAAAATAACCCCGTTCACCTTTCCCTTTTCAACACTGGTCTTGGCGGCATTCATGTTGAGCAATCCTGGGGGGACAGTTGCCATGAAAGCAGCAGAGAAAGTAGCAAAAAATAATATGAGAATATGGGTCATTGGTTAGTTAATCCTAAACTGGATGTACGTAATTGGTTTTCCTTTCTCAAGATACTGATTTTCATAAAAAGTCTGGATTTCCAATACTTCTTTTGGACTTCCTTCATTGTTATAGACATCATGATTTGAGTATAAAATTTCATGCCCCACACCTTGCAGAAGTCCAAGGGTGTAGCCGTGCATAAATTCACTATCTGTTTTTAAGTTTACAATTCCATCAGGTTTGAGGATTTGCCGATATTTCTTCAGAAATTCGGGATTGGTGAGTCGATGTTTGGTTCGCTTGTATTTAATTTGAGGGTCTGGGAAAGTAATCCAAATTTCATCAACTTCGTTTTCATCAAAAAGCAAATCCACCATCTCAATCTGAGTGCGAAGAAAAGCTACATTATCCAATTTTTCTTCAAGAGCGGATTTGGCCCCTTTCCAAAATCGAGCCCCTTTAATATCAATCCCTATGTAGTTTTTGTTTGGATTTCTTTCTGCTAGACCAACTGTATATTCCCCTTTACCGCAACCCAATTCCAGTACTATTGGATTGCCATTGTCAAAGAAAGAAGCCCAATTGCCCTTCAGTTTAAATCCTTGCAACACCTCATCCCTTGTTGGCTGAATTACATTGGTGAAAGTTTCGTTCTCTTTGAATCTTTTCAGTTTGTTTTTGCTTCCCACTTGGCAACTAAATTGAACTAAAATTTAATGTTTTGGCAAAACTAAGGAAATCCTAAAGCAATTTTGTTTTTGTTTTTTTGCAGTTATGCAAAATTCAAAACGCATTTTAGTAGCTCCACTAAATTGGGGACTGGGACATTCCACAAGATGTATCCCCATTATCAACGCTTTATTGGCCCATGGCCACCAACCCTATATTGCTTCGGATGGTGTGGCATTGTCCCTGCTGCAAAAAGAATTCCCGGAATTGCCTTCTTTTGAATTGCCTTCGTACAAAATCACCTATGCCGAAAAAGGGAGAAATTTCAAAATTAAGATGATATGGGATTCTCCAAAAGTATTGAAAGCAATGGCCAAAGAAAAAAAGGCCGTGAAACAATTGATCAAAGAACACAATTTGGACGGCATTATTTCTGATAACCGTTTAGGGGTATTTTACAAAAAAGTACCCTGTGCCTTCATTACCCACCAATTAAACGTGCTTTCAGGAAATACTACTTGGATGAGTTCCAAAGCGCATCAAAAAATCATTAAAAAGTTTGATGCGTGTTGGGTCCCGGATGTTCAGGACAAACCCAATTTGACCGGAAAGTTGGGGCACTTGAAAAAATCCAAAATGAACATCAAATACCTTGGACCTTTGAGCAGGTTTGAAAAAAAGGAATCATCCAAAGTGTATGATCTTATGGTATTGCTTTCTGGACCTGAACCCCAACGCACTATGCTAGAAGAAAAACTCTTGAAAGAACTTCAGCAGTTTGAAGGCAAAACCATTTTTGTGAAAGGAAAAATTGAAGAAACTCAATCCAAAGAAGAAATACAAACCGAAAAGGGCACATTGACTCTCTGTAATTTTATGCAATCCCAAGAGTTACAAGATACCATTAATGAAAGTGCCAAAGTACTCTGTCGCTCGGGGTACACTACGGTAATGGATTTGGCCAAACTTGAGAAAAAAGCCTTTTTTATTCCCACACCGGGTCAATATGAGCAAGAATATTTGGCCAAAAGACTGGAAAAACAAAATCTAGTCCCTTATGCTGATCAAAATGATTTTAGGCTTGAGGATTTGGCCCGAATTGATGATTTTGAAGGTTTGACACAGTTTGAAACTACTACAGACTATGAAGAACTGTTTGCTGTTTTCTCCAAAGTAAATGAAAACTCGGAGCCCACACCTTCTTCACTCTCTACATAGATTTTTTCATCATGGGCCTCAATGATGTGCTTAACAATGGAAAGTCCTAAGCCAGAACCCCCTTCGCTTCTACTTCCACTTTGGTCCACACGGTAAAAACGTTCAAAAAGTCTGGGAATATGCTGTTTAGGAATTCCTTCCCCATTATCTGTCACCCGAACAATCACTTTATTTTTGATAAGATTTTCCACACTTACTTCGGTGGTTCCCTTTGGAGATCCATATTTGATTGAATTCACCAAAAGGTTACTGACCACTTGTTGAATCTTTTCCCTATCTGCATTTACATTAATGGGATGTTTGTATTCCATATCAAAAGTAAGGGTAATCTCTTTTTGAGCTGCCTTCATTTCCAAAAGATCAAATACATTTTGGATAAGTTCTATGACATCAAAATCTTCCCTATCCAAATTTAAACCTCCTACCTCCAACTTGGTGATCAAATCTAGGTCCTTGACAATATAAATTAAGCGCTCCACGCCTTTATTGGCTCTTTCAAGATATTTTTCCCTGAGCTTTTTGTCTTTCATTGCGCCATCCAAAAGGGTCAATATGTACCCTTGGACCGTAAAAAGAGGGGTTTTTAATTCATGTGATACATTCCCAAGAAAATCCTTTCGGTATTCCTCCCTGATCTTAAGTGTGTCTATTTCAATTTTCTTGCCCTCAGCAAATTTTTCTATTTCCTGGGTAAGGGTCTTCATATCAGTAATTACCGGCTTGGAGGAAAATGTAGAAGACTCTAAAAGCGATACATCATCGTATATCTTTTTTATACGTCTATAGATAAATCGTTCTACACGAATCTGAAGTATTGTAAAACAAATAATGAAACAGCTTAGTGCAAAAATGGTTGTGTACCACCAATCTATCTGTGCCGTACTTACAAGAAACACAACGAACAGTACTGTGGTAAAAGCTGTAATAAGAAGGGAAGACCTTAAGGCAAACTTATAGGATTTCCTAAGCTGAATGGCCATTACAGAACAAACTTATACCCTACGCCCTTAACGGTTTTAAAGTGATGGTCCCCAATTTTTTCACGTAGTTTTCTAATATGCACATCAATGGTACGCCCACCTACAACAACTTCATTGCCCCATACCTTGTCCAAAATCACTTCCCGCTTAAAAACTTTACTTGGCTTTGATGTCAATAGAGACAAAAGCTCAAACTCTTTTCTAGGCAGTACAATTTCCTCACCGTCATTTACAATTTTATACTCCTCTCTATTGATAACAATATTGCCCACTTTGACAATATCCTCAACTTCCTGTTTCTCCTCTTTCAACCTTCTTAACAAAGCTTTTACCTTACTCACCAACACTTTTGGCTTAATGGGCTTTGTAATATAATCATCAGCTCCAGCATCAAAACCAGCTACTTGTGAATAATCTTCACCTCTTGCGGTAAGGAAAGTAATAATGGTGTTTTCCAATCCAGGTGTATTACGAATTACTTCGCAAGCCTCAATTCCATCCATTTCAGGCATCATTACGTCCAAAATGATTAAATGTGGGCTTTTCTTTTTAGCCTTGGCAACGCCTTCCAAACCGTTCTTGGCCGTGAATACTTCATAGCCTTCAGAAGACAAGTTATAGCTTACTATTTCTAGTATATCTGGTTCGTCATCAACAAGGAGAATTTTGATATCCTTATTTTTCATGGGATGGTATTTTATAAGTTGATCATCCAAATGTAAATATAATACTATAACGGGATTAATGCTTAACATTCATTTAATGTCGTAACATTAATGTAACGGTTATCAAATAAACACTTAACACGGAGCTAACATCGCTTTTACAGCCCGTGACGTTCTTTGCCCCAAATACTTACCTAATAATGAAAGTGAAATTATTACTTACTGCGCTGTTTACCATTGTATGCGCAAATGCCCAGCAATCCACAGGAAACATCGTTGGAAAGCTTACAGACCAGGAATATAACAATGAACCTCTTGCCTTTGCAAACATACTCATTAAAGGTACCACTATAGGTACTACATCAGATTTTGATGGCCTTTATGAAATTTCTGGTGTAGAGCCAGGGACTTATACCATAGTATTTAGCTACTTAGGGTATGAGACGGTTGAGATACCCAATGTTGTGGTTGAAGCCGGCAAAGTAACTAACATAGATGTGCCCATGAGCGCATCACAGGGTGTTGCCCTCGATGAAGTTGTTGTAGTTACCGTGGCCAGAAAAGACTCTGAAACAGCACTTCTGCTCGATCAGAAAAGGGCTGTTGAAATCAAAGAAAGTATTGGCGCAGTAGAATTGAGCAACTTAGGTGTATCTGACGTTAAGTCTGCAGCCACTAAAATATCTGGCGTCACCGAAAGTGAGGCTTCTGGCGATGTGTTTGTGCGTGGTCTTGGAGATAGATACCTGACCACCACTTTTAATGGGTTGCCTATTCCATCAGATGACATTGAAAAAAAGAATATTGACCTTGGACTTTTCCCTACACGCGTAATCCAAAACGTAAGTATAAGCAAAACCTACTCAGCTGCAACTTCAGCGGATCAAGCATCCGGTAACATTAATATTGCCTCTAGGGAGCTCTCAGGTACAGGTGAACTGGAAGTTGGTGTTTCCATTGGGGCTAACACTAATGCAATTGGCGAAGGTTCTGATGATGATTTTAAGGTATCCGCAAATTATGAGGACACCTCACTTGGCTTCTATGATACTGACATTGATATTTTAGAGCAAGTTACCGACCAATCTTGGGATGCCAGTACAATTGATTCTCCAGTCAATATGGGCATTAATATTAGTGGTGGTAAATCTTTCTTTGATAATAAATTCAAAATATTCGCCACAGCTTCCAATTCTAAATCACATAGATTTAGAACCCCAGGTGTATTTCTTATATATGACCAGGTGACTGTGACCGATTCCATTACCGACTTTTCCCAATGGGAAACAGAAGTGGTAAACAATGGTATGTTGGACTTGACTTTTCAAAATGACAAGAACATTGTTAAATCGGTAACGCTTTTTGTGAACACTCTTAATGATGTTGTTGCAGAAGCTGGTAGAAATGGTTTTGGTAACCTTCAGGAAGAAACAATAGGTAATTTTTCTGATTTTCTTAGAGATCAGAACACCAAACAAACCCGACTTTTTGTAACTCAGTTAATTGGTAATCACAAATTCGGCGAAAAAAATGTACTCGATTGGGCAGTAAGTTACAACAGACTTAATGCAGATGAGCCAAATCGTATTAGAAACGTTGTCAATTTCACCCCTGAAACCGGTGAAGTGATTTTATATGAAAACAGTGCATTTGAATCCAGAAAACTTTCTCAAATCATTGATGACGAAGAATACAATGGACTATTAAAAGACAGATTTAAAATTATTGATGAGGACACCAAGAACTTTTATGTTGATTTAGGGTTCAATTATCGACAAAAAACACGGGATTTTGAATCCACTTTTTATGGTGTTTCCAATGTGGATGACAATAGACCAAGCTCCAACTCATTGGATGATTTAGATCAAATATTCTCACAATCCAACTTTGATAACAATTTGCTCGAAATATCTTCTTTCCAATCCAATGAAGCAGGAGAAGTAAAAGATGAATATTCTGGAGAATATGAATCCATGGCTGGTTTTGCAGTCTTCAATGCAGGATTTGGAAAATGGAATTTCAACGCCGGTCTTAGATACCAGAAAGATGAAATTGTTGTTGACTATGATGTAAATAATGTTCCTGGAGGCGACGTAGGAAGTGTTACAAGAGATTACTCTAATTTCTACCCAAGTTTGAACATTAAGTATTCCATTAATGACGAACACGCCCTAAGACTTGCAGCCAGCCGCAGTATCACACTACCGGAATTTAAAGAAATTGCACCTTTCCGTTATATTTCCCCAACAGGACAGCAAGTATTTGGAACTGTGGGTGATAATGCTTTGGAAGCATCTTTCTCTAACAACTTTGATATAAAATGGGAATTCTTTCCAACACGGGGACAGTTGATTTCAACTTCCATTTTCTACAAATCCATTGAAGACCCCATCAACAAAGTACGAAACAGAGGTTCTGATGGTGCTTTATTTACCTTTAGAAATACAGGGGACAAAGCCACAATATTTGGAATTGAAGTAGAGTCTAAAATTGATTTGATAAAACCAAAAATAAATGACGAAGATGGCAATCCTGTTGGCCCTGAACTTAATTTAGTTTTGAATGCAAGTAGAATGTGGCACGAACAGGATTTATTGGAAAGAACTACAGAAGATGGGGCCATCATTGAGACCTTTAGATATGGAACCAATATAGATGCACCACTACAAGGGGCTTCTGATTGGATTGCAAACTCAAGCTTAAACTTGGAAACTTCGGGGCCTAACAAATTTGTGGCCAACATGTCTGCAAGCTTTGCTTCGGACAAGATTTTCGCGATGGGTTTTGCTAGAAGTCAAGAAGACTGGGACACTAGATATAATGATGCAATCCTAGAAAAGGCATTTGTCGTACTGAATGCAAAAGTTAGTAAAGAATTTGGAGAAAACCTCCAAGTATCTCTATCAGGTCAAAATCTTTTCAACCCCTTTATAAAACAGACCATAGACTATCTTTCTTCTGAAAGTCGCGCAGAACTAGAGGCTTTCTCAGATGATAGAGATGTTCGCTTGGGGCCTAATGCTCCTGCAAGAGAAATTATTACTGATGTAGTAAGATCATACAAATTGGGCAGAACCTTTAGTTTGGGTCTTAAATACAGTTTCTAATACAAAAAAGTATCTAACACTATACTATTAAATTTAAATTCAAAAACCCTAATTAATTATGAAAACGAAAATCTGGAAATTTTCAATACTTTTCGCTACAG
Organism: Flagellimonas amphidinii; assembly: GCF_013090115.1. Taxonomy (GTDB): domain Bacteria; phylum Bacteroidota; class Bacteroidia; order Flavobacteriales; family Flavobacteriaceae; genus Flagellimonas; species Flagellimonas amphidinii. The sequence goes on along the minus strand of NZ_JABFNN010000040.1, from coordinate 487 downwards.
CCTTTGTCTTAGTTTTGACAGGCTGTAAAAGCGATGATGGAGATCCCGCTCCTACCGATGACAATGGTACTGTAGCCACTTGTGATGATGGTATACAAAACGGTGATGAAACTGGAGTTGACTGTGGAGGATCATGTGATGCTTGTCCTACTGAATCAGTGACACTTACTGGTTCAATCACAGAAGATATGACCTTAGACCCAGCTGAAACTTACGTTCTAGAAAACTCATTTAGCGTTGAGTCTGGTGCTAAATTGACTATCCCTGCCGGTACTACAATCACTGCTCAGGTAGAATCTGGAGATGAGACTAGCACTTATATCGTTATCCAACAAGGTGCTGAAATCGATATTCAAGGTACTGCCTCTGATCCAGTAATCCTTACTTCTGCAAACGCAGAACCTGGTGACTGGGGTGGTTTGGTTATCGCTGGTGAAGCTACCACTACAGAAGGTGTTGATGCTACCGCTGAAGTAGGTGGTATCAT
>NZ_JABFNN010000039.1 GCF_013090115.1 Flagellimonas amphidinii | reverse complement strand
GTTCCAGCAACATCAAGGGTATAGTCGGGATTATTAGTTCCAATACCAACGTTGCCGGTATTGAAGAAGGCTTCTCCAGCATTTAGACTCCAGACAGGCCCTTCAATGGCAGAACCATTTAAAAATATACTAGTTGCATTGATAGAACCTGCAACGTCTAGATTAAAGGAAGGAGAGTTAGTTCCAATACCTACATTTCCACTGCTAAAGAATGTATTGTTCCCAGATACATTCCATGGTGAACTTTGAATGGCAGTTCCATTAACAAAAAGTTGTGTTGCATTTATTGTCCCAATGACATCTAAACTATATCCTGGTGTAAGTGTACCTATACCTACATTACCTGAAGCAGGAAAGGAATTTTGAGCCTTTGCTACTATAGATAGGAGTAGTGCAAAAACTATAAAGAGTGGGGTAACTTTTTTCATTCTAAATTTTCAATAGTTGATACATTATTCGTACTCTCGAAGTTCAAAAGAGAGGTTGCTAAAATCGTCTGCAAATGCGTTTATTCCATTTTGGAGTTCAAGACGTACCTCATTATCTCCGACGATTTCCCCTCGAACTCCAGTATGAGTAGTGGGTGTGGTGTAAAAAATAACTGTTTTTCCAATATCAATTGAACGATTCATTGCTCCAACATAGATTCCTTGCGATTCCCTTGTCCATACTATCGAAAGTTCCAAGGTGTTTTCTAAAACGGTGGTGGTTGGGTCTTCTGCTCTTGTTTGGTTTATGAGCGAAACATACGATAAATATGGTAATCCAGCTGGGTCACCATTACAAAGGTATTCAGAGGCATCAACTTCACCGGCGTCTAATTGACCATTATTATTAGTGTCTAAACCAACTTCAATTTTAAAACCACCATTGGAACAGTTTTCTCCAGGTTGTTCCACTAAAGTTGTAATTAAACTGTTTGCGCCATTGGTTCCATTAGCACCATCAGCACCATTGATCCCGTTAGTGCCATCTGCTCCATCTTCAGGGCTACAGGCTAAAAAAGAAATGAAAATGAAAACTAGGGTTCCAAAACTTATAGGAAAGTTCTTTGTCATAAAGTATAAGACTGGATTAGGTTCTTAAATGGTAAAGGTAGGAAAGTACACCTAAAAGAATTGAATCTCTGGTTAGAACGTATAAAAAAATGGATGAAATGCATACAAAACTAAAAGCTTCACTATTTAAATTAAACAAGGTTAGCAAATAAATTATTTCACCAAATCAAAAGATTTTGCAATACTTTCAAAAGTAGGGCCATGTGTATCTTTTTTGTTGGTCAATGTCCAAGACATGATCATGTATACCTTTTCGGTTCCTTCAATAAATGTCAAAAAGTAGGAGATATCCTCGTCTATACCATCTACAGTACCATCAATATCAACCATTTCAGCATCCATACCATTAATTTTTAGTGCAACGGGAGTACTTTCTTTTTCGATGTTCATACTCTCACTAAATAACTGTAGTTGCACATCTCTGTAGTTTTTAGCTACAGAAATATCCTCGTTATATTCTCCAAGATCTGTGAATGCCTCAATAAATTCTTCTTTTGATTCGTCTATAACAATGGTGTAGGTTTCCTTAAAAATGTTCTGATATTGCAAAGAAGCTTCTTCATTAAGACTAGTAGCCTTTTTCATGAACTTGGGAAGGCTAAGAAGGTATTCGTTGTTGATTTCAACTTGGTTAAAATCCTCCCCAACAACAACATTGGAAGTGGCTTCCTTCTTTTTTGTTTTAAAATCAATACAGGAAGTCGTAAATAATGATAGGGCAACGAGGATTACGGAAAAATAACTTTTCATAATTGATAAATTGGTGGTTTTTGATAAGTTAAACGGGCTAAAGTATCATATGTTGTCATCTAATTAATAAGAAATTATCCAAAATCTGGAATAATACAGGAAATATTTTTTTTAGTTAAAAAACGAGCAGATTCAACTTTTAGTTTTTTGAAGAAAATGTTGTAATCTGTCAAAAACAGAACCCCAACCATTATAGAATCCCATTTGTTCTTGTTGTCTGCAATATTCTTCGGTTTCGTGCACACAATGGAAGGTGAATTTTGTGGTGTTTCCATCAGCCTTGAATAAGGCATGGATCTCCACATTTTCTGTCATTGGCTTAAAGTTGGCAGTAGACACAATCTTTTGATGCTTCACAATTTCCAAATATTCCCCATCAGCGATAAATTCATTGCCATCGGGCATTTCCATAACATATTTCCATTTTCCTCCAGCAGAAAAGTTATGCTCCAAGACAGTTGTTTTCATGCCTTTGGGTCCCCACCATTTTATAATGTGTTCTGGTTGGGTCCATGCTTCCCAAACTAAATCCAAGGGAGCGTTGAATGTTCTTTCCAAGGTCAAGGTTCTATTTTTCAAATCATCGTCTCTGTTCATTGGTTTCTATTTTTTTGTAATTGGATTAGGTAATTTTCAAAGGAATCTAGCTTTTCTTCCCATAGATTTCGGTATTGATCTATCCATAGAAAGGCTGGAATCAAAGTTTTGGGTTGAATTTGGCAATATCTTTCTCGCCCTTTTTGATCAATGGAAACAATCCCACATTCTTCCAAAATCTTCAAGTGTTTTGAAATCGCTGGTCGACTTACATCAAATTTTTCTGCAACAGCATTGATGGTCAAAGTTTCCGAGGCCAATAGTTGTATAATATCACGACGAACAGGATCCGCTATGGCCTGAAAGACATCTCTACGCATTTTTAGTAACCGTTTGGTTACAAATATAAATGTAATCATTCGGTTACACAATTATTTGTACAAAAAAAAGGGAAGGAGGAAAGAAGTCCCTTCCTTGTCTACAAAAATTTTAATCTAAAGGCTTATTGGTGCTTATGGTAATTCTGTTCCAAGCATTTATGATTACAACTGCCCTATGATTGCTTAATCAAGCAGATTTTTTTTGTGTCACATTGGAAATTATTGAAAAATACAATCGTCTTATGCCCATTTCCCTCATATTTTGACAGATTTAGACAAAGAATTTTGTAATTAAATGATTTTTACGACTCATATGGAGTGATTTTAACAAAAATGTATCGGTTCAAAGCAATTTTAACCATTCTTAACAAAGACTATTTGTTGGAACTGATTCACTGGTCTAATTTTGCTCACTAGATGAAAAAACATTTGGTAAGATATTTCTTTTTCTTGTCCACCCTCATATTGGGAGGATTCATTAATCATCTAAATGCAGATACAGCTTATGGTATTGGCAATGCAAATGATTGTGAAGAAGTAACCCATTATATACTTGACCATGCCAATATAAGTTCCCCATTACATAGGTCTGAAAAGAATTTCTTCACTGAGATCACTGATGTTGAGGAGCAAGAGGAAAAAGATGAAAATGAATCATCTCGTACTACTTATACAAAGTGTCCCCACAATTTAATTTCCCATTTCAGCAACCCATTTTCAGGTGCTGAGTTTAGTGAATTTACAGGAGGTTCTGGTTATTTCAAGCAGTATCCAACAGCTTCTTTAAAGCTGCATATTCAATTTCAAGTATTTAGGATATAAAATTCACTAAAAGGTCCAAAAATCTTTTTTGACCTCTTTTCAACCTGTTGAACATAGTTTTCAACACTCTTTAGGTTGTCCAAATATAAACTGGACTTCCGCAAATTCATTTCAAAAACCAATTTTTAAACCCATAAAATTATGAGGAGTATTCCCATGCTCATAGGATTGTTTCTGTTGTTAAGTTATACCAGTTGCCAATCCAAAAAGCACGAAGAAAAACACGAAACCAAATATTTGGTAAGTAGCCCGATTAAAAAGGACACATCTATAACAAAGGATTATGTATGTCAAATTCATTCCATAAGACATATAGAACTTAGAGCCTTGGAAAAGGGGTATTTGCAACATATTTATGTTGATGAAGGTCAGCACGTACAAAAAGGACAGCGCATGTTCCATATCATGCCAAACGTGTATCAAGCAGAACTGCAAAAAGCTAAGGCTGAAGCAGAAGTAGCTGGCATAGAGTATAAAAACACAAAACTATTACAGGACAGCAATGTAGTTTCCCCGAATGAACTTGCAATGGCCAAGGCCGAGTATGAAAAGGCTAAAGCTGAAGTTGCATTGGCAGAGACCCATTTGGGTTTCACTACTATTAAAGCCCCTTTTGATGGCATAATGGACCATTTTCATGTTAGGGAAGGTAGCCTTTTGGATGAAGGAGAGTTACTTACCACACTTTCGGACAATAGCAAAATGTGGGTTTATTTCAACGTTCCTGAGGCAGAATATCTGGATTACATCACTAGTGCGGATAAGCATAGTAAACAAGAAGTCCAACTTTTAATGGCCAACAATAAGTTGTTCAAGCAGCAAGGTATTGTGGAAACCATTGAGGGTGAATTCAACAATGAAACCGGAAACATTGCCTTTAGGGCCACATTTTCTAACCCAGATGGTATTTTACGCCATGGAGAAACCGGTAGTATTTTGATGAGGGTACCGTTGGAAAAAGCTATGCTAATTCCTCAGAAAGCCACTTTTGAAGTATTGGACAAGAAATATGTTTTTGTAATCGATAAGGATGACAAAGTACAGCAACGCGAAATCATCGTAGGTGCCGAATTGCCCCATCTTTTTGTGGTTGAAAAAGGACTTTCGGAAAACGATAAAGTATTATTGGAAGGCATTCGGATGGTAAGAAGTGGTGAAAAAATCCATTACGAGTTCAAAAAACCTGATGCAGTCTTATCCAATCTTGAGCTATACTCAGAGTAGTGCAAACCCATAATCTTTACTAAGATGTTCAAAAAATTTATTCATAGGCCAGTATTGGCTATTGTCATCTCTGTGATTATCCTGTTTATAGGAGGGCTTGCCATAAAACAATTGCCCATATCACAGTTCCCCCAGATTGCACCAACAACTGTCAATATTTTTATTGCTTACCCAGGTTCCAGTGCGGATGTATTGGTAAAATCAACCTTGATTCCTTTAGAGACATCTATTAATGGGGTTCAAGGCATGCGTTATATCGCTTCTGATGCAACCAGTGCCGGTGAAGGTACACTACGTGTAATTTTCGAACCAGGGACAGACCCCAACCAAGCCGTGGTAAGAGTGAAGACCAGGGTGGACCAAGTTATGCCCTTATTGCCCGAATTGGTGCAACGTGAAGGTGTGATCATTACCCCGGTCCAGCCCAGTATGCTCATGTATGTCAATTTGTACAGTGATGCCAAGAACAATGATGAAAAGTTCCTGTACAATTATGCATATACCAAGATGATTCCAGAAATACAGCGAATCAATGGTATTGCAAGTGCCAAAATATTGGGGAGTAGAAAGTTTGCCATGCGGGTCTGGTTAAAACCTGACCGTATGCGGGCATATAATATTTCTGCTGAAGAGATTTTAGAGGCCATGGAAGACCAAAGTATTCTGGCTAGGCCAGGTCGTTTAGGTCGAAGCTCTGGTAAAAAGGCGCAATCCCTAGAGTACGTTTTGGTGTACCAAGACCGATACAATGAACCCGAGCAATATAAAGACATCATTATTAAGGCCAATGAAGAAGGGGAGATTCTAAAACTAGGGGATTTGGCCGATGTAGAACTGGGTAGTGAGTTCTTCGATATTTATTCCAATCTAGATGGAAAACCTTCCGCGTCCATTGTGTTGAAACAAACCTTTGGAAGTAATGGTAGCGATGTGATCAAGGCAGTTAAGGAAAAATTGACAGAGCTGGAAGCGGAAATGCCACCAGGGATTGACTATAAAATTAGTTATGATGTCTCCAATTTCCTGGATGCCTCTATTGAGCAGGTGATCCATACGCTCAGGGATGCCTTTATTCTTGTAGCCATAGTGGTATTTCTGTTTTTGGGAGACTGGCGTTCTACCTTAATACCAATAATTGCGGTGCCAGTATCACTTATTGGAGCCTTTTTCGTAATGCAAATGTTCGGGTTGTCCATCAACCTGATTACATTGTTTGCATTGGTGCTTGCCATAGGGGTTGTGGTCGATGATGCCATTGTGGTGGTTGAAGCGGTCCATGTGAAAATGGAAGAAGAAAATCTTACGCCCTACAAAGCTTCGTATCAAGTATTGGGAGAAATAGGAGGAGCTATTATTGCCATCACTTTGGTAATGACATCGGTGTTTATTCCTATTTCTTTTATGACAGGACCGGTTGGGGTTTTTTATCGGCAGTTTTCCATAACCATGGCCGGATCTATTGTGATTTCTGCTTTGGTAGCACTTACATTGACACCGGTGCTGTGTGCCATGATTTTAAAGAACACGCATGGAAAACCCAAAAGAAAATCTCCTATCAATCGATTTATGGATTGGTTCAACTCCAAGTTTGATAAACTAACGGGTCGATATGTAGGTGTCTTAACCAAAATAGTGGATCGTAGAATAGTCACTTTTGGAATATTGGGAATTTTCTGCGCCGGAATCTTCTTTACGAATAAAGTGCTTCCAGCTGGATTTATCCCAAATGAAGACCAAGGAATGATTTACGCGATTATTCAAACACCTCCTGGGGCAACTTTGGAGAGAACTAATGAAGTAGCTAGAAAACTTCAAGAAATATGTGAGGAAATGGAAGGAGTGGAATCTGTTTCCTCTTTGGCCGGATACGAGATTATGACGGAAGGTAGGGGTTCCAATGCAGGTACTTGTTTGATTAACCTAAAACCTTGGTCAGAACGGCACCATTCCGTTCATGAAATCATGGAAGAACTGGAAGAAGAATCCAAAGACCTAGGAGCTGTCATAGAATATTTTGAACCCCCTGCCGTACCTGGATTTGGTTCATCTGGTGGTTTTGCAATGCGATTGTTGGACAAGACCAATGGTACCGATTACCACGAGTTCGAACGCATCAACAATGAGTTTATGGATGCTTTGCGGAAGCGGGAAGAATTAACAGGCTTATTTACCTTCTTTGCAGCTAATTATCCGCAGTATGAGCTTAAAATCAATAATAAAGTTGCCATGCAGAAAGGTGTTTCTATAGGAAAGGCCATGGAAAACCTGAATATTTTGATTGGTAGCACCTATGAACAAGGTTTTATTCGTTTTGGACGTTTCTTCAAGGTGTACACCCAAGCAGCCCCAGAATATCGGGGAATGCCTTCAGATTTGGAGAAATTGTTTGTGAAGAATGAAGAAGGTGAAATGGTACCTTACTCAGCCTTCATGACAATGGAGAAAAAACTGGGCCCCAACGAGATTACCCGATATAATTTGTACAATTCCGCAGCCATCAGAGGTCTCCCTGCCAAAGGCTATACCAGTGGAGATGCCATTAAAGCAATTCAAGAGGTGGCTGAACAAACGTTGCCCAGAGGTTATGATATTGCTTGGGAAGGATTGTCATTTGATGAAGCCAGACGTGGTAACGAATCACTCTACATTTTTGTTGTGGTATTGATTTTTGTCTATCTGGTTCTTGCCGCCCAATATGAAAGTTTCTTATTGCCACTAACCGTGATTCTGTCCCTACCGGTGGGTATATTCGGTTCTTTTTTCCTATTGAAATTGATGGGATTGGCCAATGATGTGTATGCGCAAATTGGGATGATCATGTTGGTGGGACTATTAGGAAAGAATGCGGTACTTATCGTAGAGTTTGCAGTACAAAAGCACCGACAGGGCGCAACCATATTTGACGCTGCAATTGAAGGTGCAAAAATGCGTTTCAGGCCTATTTTGATGACCTCTTTTGCTTTTATTGCTGGATTGATTCCTTTGGTGATAGCTACCGGAGCAGGAGCAATTGGAAACAAAACGATTGGAGGTTCTGCCATGGGTGGGATGCTCATCGGAACAACTTTCGGGGTGCTTATCATACCTGGATTGTACTACATCTTTGCTAGGATGGCAGAAGGGAAAACCCTCATCAAAGATGAGCATGACGAGCCTATTTCAGAAGAATTTATGCGAACCAGTGAAAACGAAAGTAGAATACGAACTAGACTTCGTGAAATAAATCAACTTTTGAAAAAAATGACCGCAAGAAATGGAAATAACAAGAAAAATGGGAATCAAGATGAAGCATAGTAAATTATATCTGGTAATTGCCCTTTTGGCAATGGCAGTACAGTCTTGTGTTCCCACTCGAGAGATAAGGGATGAAGACAAGACCCTTCCAGAACAATATCAGAACCAAGCATCAGATACCATAAATACAGGTATCGTGCAATGGAAGGAGTTTTTTAAAGACCCTAATCTTATTGTTTTGATCGATACTGCTTTGGAGCACAACCAAGAGTTGAACATTATGCTGCAACAAGTGGATATTGCCAAAAATGGCATTCAGGCCAAAAAAGGAGAGTATCTGCCCTTTATAAATCTTCAGGCTGGGGCCGAAGTTGAAAAAGTAGGCGAGTACACCCGTAATGGTAGTGTAGAAAAGAACCTCGACATCAAAGAAGGAGAAGAGTTTCCAGAACCTTTGACCGATTATAGTATTGGTGCTTTTGCCACTTGGGAATTAGATGTTTGGAAAAAGCTTCGGAATGAGAAAAAAGCAGCTGTTTTTGAATATTTATCAAGCATTGAGGGCAAAAACTTCATGGTGACCCAACTTGTTTCAGAAATTTCCGATTCGTATTATGAATTATTGGCGTTGGACAACCAACTTTCCATCATAGATCAGAATTTGGAAATCCAACAAAATGCCTTACAAATGGTAAAGCTTCAGAAGCAAGCCGCTAGGGCAACGGAATTGGCTGTGCAACGTTTTCAAGCTGAGGTATTGAAAAACCAAAGTCATAAGTATGAAATTCAACAAGAAATTGTAGAAACTGAAAACAAGATCAATTTTTTGTTGGGTAGGACACCGCAACATATCCAAAGACAATCTGATAGTTTTATAGCAACGCCTATTGACACCATTTATGCGGGGATACCTTCACAATTGTTGCAAAATAGACCAGACATACGGCAAGCCGAATATGAATTGGCTGCTGCCAAATTGGATACCAAAGCGGCCAAAGCCAATTTCTATCCGCAGTTCACCATAAAAGCTGGTGCTGGACTTCAAGCGTTTAAGTCAAAATATTTGACTACCACACCTGAATCCGTATTGTATTCGGCAGTAGGGGATATGGTAGCTCCGTTGATCAATAGGAATGCGATTAAGGCTGAATATAAAAATGCCACGGATAGACAGTTGCAAGCTGTTTTTGAATATGAAAAGGCAATTTTGAACGCTTATGTTGAGGTGGCCAATCAATTGTCCAATATAGACAACCTGAAAATGAGCTATGCGTTGAAGGAGGGGCAGGTTGAGGCTTTGACAGAATCCATAGAACTTTCCACTAAGCTTTTTCGCTCTGCAAGGGTTGAATACATTGAAGTGTTGTTGGCACAGCGTGAGGCCTTGGAATCAAAAATGGAACTGGTGGAGACCAAAAAGGATCAATTACTAGCGCAAGTTACCATGTATAGAGCACTTGGTGGTGGCTGGAATTAAAATCCCCCAATTGATGCCGAAACCTACTTTTTAGGGCTATCGGTTTTCTCAAAAGTGAAGGCCCATTTAACTGTGCAAATGGGCCTTCTAATTTGTAATTGGGGTTAATTTATTCTTCCCACTCTGTATGAAAAATTCCTTCTTGATCTAAACGCTCATACGTGTGTGAGCCAAAATAATCCCGCTGCGCTTGGATAAGGTTTAGAGGCAGTCTACTGCTGGTGTAAGCATCAAAATAGGTCAAGGCATTGGAAAGTCCTGGTAGCGGAATGCCGTTGGTGGCTGCAAAAGCAACTAATTCACGGGCAGCACTTACCGTTTCTTGTACTTTTTCCACAAAAGAAGCGGAAAGTAAGAGATTCTGTAGCCCTTCATCAGCACGATAGGCTTCAGTAATATCTGCCAATAAAGCTGCGCGAATGATACAGCCTGCACGCCAGATTTTTGCAATTTCACCCAATTCCAGTTCGTAGCCGTATTCTTTTGAGGCATCTGCCAATTGATGCATGCCCTGTGCATAGGTGATAATAAAGGCAAAATACAATGCCTGTTCGGCTTTTGTGGCCAAATCATCTTTTTCAATTCCAGCAACATCAGGTCGGTCATAAAGCTCATCAGCCTTAATACGCTCAGCTTTTAAGGCGGAAATTTCTCGCATACTTACGGCAATATCAATGGTAGGCACGGGAATTCCCAAGTCCATGGCATTCTGCGAAGTCCATTTTCCAGTTCCCTTTTGTTTGGCCTTGTCCAAAATCTTATCTACTAAATGACCATCACCCAAATCATCTTTTTGCTCAAAGATTTCTGAGGTAATTTCTACTAAAAAAGACTGTAATCGTCCTTTATTCCATGAAGCAAAGGTCTCATGGAGTTCTTTGTTGGTAAAACCACCAGCTTTTTTGAGTAGGTCATATATCTCCGAAGTAAGCTGCATCAATCCGTATTCTATGCCATTGTGAACCATTTTCACATAGTTTCCAGCTGATTTTGGCCCCAAATACGTTACGCAAGGCTCACCTTTGTACTTTGCGGATACAGCTTCAAAAATGGGTTTTACGTGTTGATAGGCATCTCTAGAACCTCCGGGCATAATGCTAGGTCCTTTTCGGGCACCTTTGGCTCCTCCGGAAACTCCTGCTCCAAAAAAGTTGATGCCTTTTTCTTTTAGATAGGCCTCACGCCTGTCTGTATCCGTAAAAAAGGAATTTCCACCATCAATAATGATATCTCCTTTATCCAAATGGGGTAGTAAGCCATCAATAACAATATCGACCACTTTACCAGCCGGAACCAGCAACATAATTTTGCGTGGAGTACTCAGTGCTTGCACAAAAGTGGCCACATCTTGAGTGGCATTCACTTTTGACGGGTCACCGCCTTCTTCAATTAGGGCATTTACTTTTTCTTCATCCAAATCATTGCCAAAAGCGGTAAATCCGTTATCGGCTACGTTCAAAATAAAATTACGTCCCATTACCCCAAGGCCCACTAGGCCAAAATCATATGTATCTGCCATGTTTTTTTCTTATCTGCTCTTTATGTTAAGACAACACTAAGTAAGCTATTTCTTCGATTTTGAACCTAAAATAAACGTTATATTCGTTATGCTCAAAATTAAATGGAATCATAACTTTATTAGGGCCATTTTTAAATCATACAGCGAACACCAGGAACACTATGAAGAAGACCGACAATCAGATACTTGTCATTTTTGGAGCATCAGGAGATTTAACAGCAAGAAAACTGATACCTGCTCTTTTCAATTTGTATTTAGCAAAACATCTTCCCGAAAATTTTGTGGTTTTGGGGGCAAGTCGAAGTGATCTTACAGATGAGGAATTTCGAAATAGGGTAGTGCACAACAGCCCTTATTTAAAGGAAAAAATTGCAAAACTTGATAAAAAGGAGTTAAAAGCCTTTTCTGATAGGTTGTATTATGAGGATTTGGGTGGAAGCTACGATACTGAATACAAGAATTTGCGCAAACGGGTGGAAGCACTCAAAGATGCCCATGATACTTCGGGAAATATTATATATTACCTCTCAACACCGCCAACGCTTTATGAGACAGTAGCGCAAAGGTTGGCCGAAGCAGAAATGAATACGCAAAACCATGGTTGGAAACGATTGATAGTGGAAAAGCCCTTTGGTTATAGCCTAGAAACTGCAAAGAAACTGAACAAAGGACTACAACAGTACTTTGATGAATCCCAGATTTATAGAATAGACCATTATTTAGGCAAGGAAACCGTTCAAAATTTACTGGTGACCCGTTTTGCCAATAGTATATTTGAGCCGCTATGGAACCGAAACTACATTCAGCATGTGGAAATCACCAATGCGGAAAGTGTAGGTGTGGAAAAGCGAGGTGGTTATTACGATAAATCTGGAGCGCTTCGGGATATGTTCCAAAACCATTTGCTCCAAATAATCTCGCTTGTAGTGATGGAACCTCCCATTGGTAATCAACCCGAAGAGATTCGAAATGAAAAAGTGAAAGCATTGAAATCTCTTCGAATAATGCGGGATGAGCAGACTTTGTTTGATCATACCATAAGAGCCCAATATGTTGGTTCAGAAGTTGGCGGAGAGAAAGTAAAGGGATATCGCGAAGAAGATGGGGTGGATGCTAATTCCACGACCGAAACTTATGCAGCCATCAAGTTTTATGTGGATAACTGGCGTTGGGAAGGTGTTCCTTTCTATGTTAGGACTGCGAAACGGATGCCTACAAAGGTCACAGAAATTGTTATTCACTTTAAAACGCCCCATCATCAGATTTTTAGGGATTCTGGAGTGCACAGCAAAGACAATAAACTAATTGTTCGTATTCAGCCAGATGAAGGAATGTTGATCAAATTTGGAGTAAAGGTACCCGGACAGGGATTCAAAGTAGAGCGTGCCAATCTGGATTTTTATTATTCCAGCCTTTCCGAAACTTATGTAATGGATGCATACGAGCGTTTATTGTTGGATGCTATGCAAGGAGATGCCACACTTTACGCGAGAGCCGATGAGGTAGAGGCAGCTTGGGATTTTGTGGATCCCATTCTAGACTACTGGAAAAATGGAAAGGATGTTAGAATGTATGGTTACGCAGCTGGAGTCTGGGGTCCGGAAAATGCAGATGATTTAATTGAAGGAACAGGTTTTTGGCGTAATCCAGGAGAGAATTTGTCCGATGACCCTGGCTATTGTGTGATTTGTTAGGTTTGGTTAGTTTGAGCGGCAGTGGATAACAGTTTAGGAAAAGCATATAGAATTTTATGGATTTAAAAATATACGAGGATAAGCAAGAAGTAGCTGAACAATTTTCGACTTATTTTGCACAAAAGGTTGGTAAAAGTGAGACTTTTCATGTTGCTCTTTCAGGGGGAAGTACGCCCAAAATAGTTTTTGATGTTTTAGCTCAAAACTTTTCAGATAGAATAGATTGGGAGAACATCCATTTTTATTGGGGAGATGAGCGTTGTGTGCCACCAACGGATGAGCAGAGCAATTACAAGATGACTGTTGAGCATTTGTTCTCCAAAATTGAGTTGCCAGAAGCGAATATCCATAGGATTTTAGGAGAAAATGACCCCACTAGTGAAGCTATGCGATATGCCAATTTGTTGGAAATCAATTTGGATAGGGTAGCAGAAGTGCCCCAATTTGATTTAGTGATTTTAGGTATGGGCGATGATGGACATACTGCTTCCATTTTTCCTCATGAAATTGAATTATGGAATTCGCCAGACCATTGTGTGGTAGCCACTCATCCAGATTCTGGGCAAAAAAGGGTTTCCATAAATGGAAAGGTCATAAACACAGCCAAAGAAGTGGCATTTTTGGTCACAGGAGCTTCCAAAGCTGAAAAAGTGAAGTCTGTAGTGGAAAAAATGGGAGGCTCTGAGGCTTATCCCGCAAGTTTGGTTAATCCAGAATCTGGAAATTTGGTTTGGTTTTTAGATAAGGATGCTTCATTGCTTCTGAGTCAGTAGTCATATAACGTACAAAATATGGTAAATAATTGTAATAAATTTTCGTTAATATAGTTCCTGATAATTCAGTCGTTGTACGAACTTTAAACTGGACAAATTAATGAAAACTCCCCTTAGCTTATTCGTGACGCTTATCGTAAGCTATTTTGCCATTTCTCAATCCCAAGATTTGATATCTCTTTCTATAGGAGATTATGTAGGTTTTGATGTTATAATAGACAATGATAGGGACGTTTATGGCTATGTCTCCATTTATTCCAAAGGAGATGTTGATGATGGCGACAAATCTTTTGAGATTATTTTGTTGGATAAAAACTTAAATAAAGTATCCAATATAGATTTTGAGGCTTCAAATTCTATATATTCTTTTAAAGTATACATGAATTTTGAACAAGAAATCATCTTGTTGCCATATAGTTATGGAATATATTCTTTTAACTATAATTTCTCTGAAATGCTCGAAGCCGATTTTAAATCGAAAACGGTGATTCCTTATAAATTTGAATGTTATAAAGAGGATGGAGCGTTCGAAGATTGTAAAACGTATCAAACCTTTAGAGAGAAGAGAAAAGATGATAAAAAGAATTTCAAAGAAAAAGGCTATGTGTATGATAGTGATGTTCATAGAGTAAGAAATTCATATTCATTGGTTTTGGACCGGAAACGGCATAAAAAGTTCTATGATGATGTTTCTGTTAGAGTATTTGACGAGCAAAAGGAGCTTAAATGGGAAGTTAATATTGATTCTTTGGGTTCTGAAAAAAGGTTTGCCAATGTTGATTTATTTTGGAAAAACCTTAAAAAAAGCGAAAATCTGTACATCACTGTTTCCAGTTTCGACAAAACCTATGCCTCTGCAAAATATCTATCCTCCAGTGAAAATGTACATAATACTAGGCACTGGAATAAGATTCTAGGATTTAACATTGAAACAGGAGAGGAGGTATTCAATAAAAATATCACAGGATGGTACAATAATGCTCCAGATGCTCTTGTCAGAAAAGAGACAGATGATTATTTAGTTGATGTAAGGGTGCTGAACAACGAGGTTGGGACTCAAATAGGCTTTAGACGCACAAAAATTGGATTAAAGGATAACACTATTTCATTTGATGATTTATTGTTTGAAAGTATGATGGATAAAATAGACCGTTTGAATAAGTATGGTTCGATCGGTGGAAATTACAAATTAAATCCAATCGCATCTTTTGTCAACAAAGATGGGTCTGTTTATATACTCACAGAGGAATACAAGAGTGCATATAATGTGTTGTGGGGGTATAATGTAAATAAGAACAAAGATTTCTTTTTGATAAGAACAACATCAGATTTTAAAATTGAAAGTATTGACCGTATAGAAAAGGATAAATCAAAATATGCGTATACTGACTTTTTATTTTGGCAGTCATTAAACAATGATAACAACGATATTGCATTTTTTTATACCGATAAACGTCAAGATCAAGAGGAAAAACAAAAGTTTCGGGTTCTTGGGGTTTGTACTATTATTGATGGGAAATTTAGTAGTGAGGAATTGAAAATTGAATCAAAATCAGAAGAATTTATGATAGTTCCATCAATAGCTAAGCGAGGCTATATCATGTTGCATGAATACAATAAAAAGGAAGCTTACAATGCTGTTCGCTTGGAAAGATTAAACTATTGATAATGAGGTTGGCCTTATTTTTTTGCTTATGGGCTACATATTTATTTTCCCAAGAATATGTTCCTCTTGATACTTTGGATCAAGACTTTCGCAATAAAAACAAACAAATATTTGCACAAAAATTAATGGTGCTTGAACAAAAAATAAAAGGAAGGGTACCTTTAAGCGCAAGCCACGAACTTCATGAAAACTTGGAAAGTTTCAAGGATTTTTTTTCAAAAGGAATTGAAAGGGGAGAATATGTTTATGATAGCCCTTTTAATGAAAAAATCGAGGAGATATATGAGGAAATCCATACCGCAAACCCCAAGGTGCCAAAAGATTTTCAGCTTTTGCTATCAAGGAACATATCATTGAACGCGTATTGTTTTGCAAATGGAACAATGGTTGTAAATCTTGGTACTCTTCATTATTTGGAGACTGAGGATCAATTGGCGGCAATTATTTGTCACGAAATTGCGCATAATTTACTGAAGCATTCTGAGAATCATATTTTGGAAGGCATACAAGGTAGAAATGCCAAGGGTTCCAGAAAGGAATATCGCAATTTGAAAAGGGAAAGATATAACCGACAGAAGAAAGCTTTTGAAGTCTTAAAAGAGAAATTGTATAATAATAGTAGGAAAAATAGAGGCCAAGAACTTGAAGCAGATTCGCTAGGGTTTGTATTGCTTAAAAACACGAGGTATAAATCATCGGAAATGCTTAAAGCTCTTGAGCTTTCTTTACAATTTGATACGGTTAAACCCGCTGATTTGGATATAAGTGTTTACAAAAAGATATTTGATATTCCAGAACAACCATTTGATGAAAAGTGGCTTGATAAAGAAGATTTTTCAAAGTACGATTATGTTTTTGAAGAGAAATTGTCCAGTGATTCAATAAGTTCGCATCCAGAAATCACGGAAAGAATTGAAAGGCTGAAACAGACTTTTTTAGATTTGAGAACTTTTCATGTAGATAGCGTTGCGGTCTCTGGAAATACTGATTATGATGAACTAAATCTCAGAGCAAGAAAAGAATTGGTTCCAAACTTATTTTATCTTAAAAAGTATGGTTTTTGCGTTTATCTAGCTCTTTATAGGATTCAACAAAATTTTATGGTGGATTACCACAAAAAATGGTTGGGCAATGCGTTTGGTGAAATCTATAAGGCTCGTAAAAAATATATGGCCAATAAATATATTGATAGAATAGATCCTGAAAATCAATCAGAAAGTTATCAGCAGTTTATTAATTTCATGTGGAATTTACGTCTCGAAGAAATTCATAAAATAGCCGAATTTTACTCAAAGACTTAATCCAAGTCCATCTTAACATTCTCACCATCCAAAAAGTCCAAATACTCGTTCACTTTAAAGTTGGTGGAGTCATATTTGCTGTCTCGTTGATTGGCTGAGAGTTTCCGTTCCTTGCTTCGTGCAAACCGGCGGATATCTTGTTTGCTTTTTAAAATGAGACCAGGAATTTTTTTGTTCTCACCATTCTCACCCTTGGCCACCATGGTAAAATAGGATGAATTACAGTGCTTGACTTCCCCAGTGGTGATGTTTTCGGATTCTACTCGAACCCCGACTACCATGGAGGTTTTTCCCGTAAAATTGATGGATGCCTTCAAGGTTACCAATTCTCCTACTTCAATGGGGTTTAGGAAATCCACACGGTTCACGGAAGCCGTTACACAATAGCTCTGCGAGTGTTTGGAAGCACAGGCAAAAGCAATTTGATCCATTAAGTTTAAAACATGTCCACCATGCACTTTACCCCCAAAATTGGAATGGGAGGGAAGCATCAATTCAGTGATGGAAACTTGGGATGACTTTATGGTCTTGTACTTGCTCATATTAGTTTTGAAAATGAGGGGATTCTTCAGGTTCAATGTCAATGATAAAATATTTGGTGTCGCCCAACCAAAAAAAGGTGGAATAGCGTTCCTTGTAGGCCACTTTTACATAGCGACCTTGAAAATCTTTCATTTTTTCAATGATTTCCTCTTCACTGTCCTCAACAGAAAAGGAAAAAATATTGGTACCTGAAATTCCTTGGCTTATTTGGCCTTCCCAAGTCTTGACCAATACACCTTTTCTACTGAACTTGATCAACTCACCGGAACGATATCCTTCACTGAAAGGAACGTAATAGATAAAGGCAAAATATGCTGCAATACCAAGGATAATGACAGAAATGGCAATAAATAGAAACTTTCTCATGGGTTATAGTTCAAGTTTGGGTTCTTCAAAATCATCTTCTTGAGCTCGTTTCAAAATGGGTTCTGGAATGGATTTCTTGGCTTTGGCCCCCATCTTTTTTAATTTTTCAATACTTGTGATGATATTACCACGACCTTCTACCAATTTGTTCATGGCGCCACGATACTCACTTTTGGCCTCGTCCATTTTCTTGCCCACTTTGGTCAAATCTGTTACAAAACCTTCAAACTTGTCATACAGCGCACCAGCTTGCCGTGCAATTTCAATGGCATTTTTTTGTTGTTTCTCGTTGTTCCACATAGTGTCTATGGTACGTAATGTGGCCAAGAGGGTAGAAGGGGTTACAATAACTATATTTTGCTCAAAAGCTTTGTTGTAAATCAGGTTGTCCTCATTAATGGCGATGGCAAAAGCAGGTTCAATGGGAACGAACATCAATACAAAATCTGGGCTCTCTATTTCATAGAGGTCCTCATATTTTTTTGCGGAAAGTTGCTCCACATGTTTCCGTAGGGAATTGATGTGATCTTTTAAAAATTTAGGTTTATCATCCTCATCGGCATTGGTGTATCGCTCATAATCCGTGAGCGAAACCTTGGAATCCACAATCATTTTTTTGCCATTGGGCAGATGGATGATGACATCGGGCATTACTCGACTCCCATCTTCACGAGTAAAGCTTTGCTGTACGCTGTATTCCCTATCTTTCTCTAAACCAGATTTTTCCAATACCCGTTCCAATACCAATTCTCCCCAGTTACCTTGCGTTTTGCTATCTCCCTTTAGGGCTTTGGTTAAATTTTCTGCCTCTTGGGTTATTTTTAAATTTTGGTTTTGAAGGTTGAGCAATTGCTCCTTAAGTGCTGAATGGATACTGATATTCTCCTTTTGGGATTTTTCCACCTTTTCCTCAAACTCTTTTATTTTTTTGTTGAGTGGAGTTAGAATATTCTCAATATTTTCCTTGTTTCTTTTGGTAAATTTTTCGCTTTTGTCCTCTAGGATTTTATTGGCTAGATTTTCAAAATCCTTGGCGAACTTTTCCTGTAATTTTTCAACTTCTTGTTTTTGCTCGGTATTGATACGTTGCAAATTCTCTAAATCAGCTTGGTATCTGACCAATTGATTGCTTTGGTGTTCTTTTTCAGACTGGAGGTCTTTCTTTTCTTGGTCAGCTTCTAGAAGTTTGTCATTAAGGGATTTGATACTGGCATTCAACTGGTGTTCACGCTCTCCCCAAACACTTTCATTGGATTTGGTCTTTAATTTTTGGATATAGATGCCTATCAGTAATCCTAATACCAAGGTTACAAGTCCTGTAATAACATAAATAAGTTCAGTACTCATGTAATGATTTCTTCGGATAAAGATAAACGATTCCTGTTGATGGCAGAATGGAAAATCAACTTACTTATTCACCTTAAAAGAGCCGGTTTTAGGGTCAAACTTTACCATTTCTGAAGGAAATAGGCGTTCAAAATGTTTTTGCTCGATCAATTCACAAGGTTCTCCAAAAGGATTGTCGGTGCCATTCAATAGTAACATTTTGTCGCAAAGCTGTATGGCCAAATCAATTTCGTGGGTGGTGAATAGTATGGTTTTTTGTTGTTGATGCGCCAGTTCTTGCAATAACCTTAAAATTTGAACTTTATGATACAGATCCAGATGGGTCGTAGGCTCATCCAATAGAATTATGGATGTATCTTGAGCCATGGCCCTTGCAATAAAAACGCGTTGCAATTGACCATCGCTAAGTTCGTAACATTTACGTTCTCGTAAGTCTTGCAACATAAATGTTGAGAGACTTTCTTGGATAAACTTTTTATCTTGATGGGTCAAAGAACCCAGCCAATTGGTATGCGGTTGACGACCGAGGGTTATCAATTCTTGTACGGTCAAATTTTTGGAAGCCGGTTGTTCCGTCAACACTACACTCAGTTGTTTGGCGAGCAGGTTTTGCACAAGTTCTTCCAGTTTTTTATGCTGAATTTCAATAGATCCCTCCAATTTGGGCTGAAATCCTGCCAATGTTCGCAATAAAGTGGATTTTCCAATACCATTTACGCCCACAATGCCACAAAGTACTCCAGGTTCCAAGGAAAAATTGATATGTTGGGCAACGGCTTTTGATTTGTAACCAATGGCCAAATTTTCCACTTTTAGAATATGTTTCATTGGATGCTGCATCAAAACATTATTTTGCGTTTTCTCACCAACAGCCAAATTACTACGGGTGCTCCAACCAAGGAGGTAATCACATTAATGGGCAAGATGTTTGCCGAATTGGGTAATTGAGCCAAGGTGTCGCACAACAACATCAAAATGGCACCATATAAAAAAACCGCTGGAATAAGGATACGGTGCTCCATGGTGTCAAACAGTTGTCGGGTTAAATGTGGAACTGCCAACCCTACAAAAGCAATGGGGCCTGCAAAGGCGGTAATTCCTCCTGCCAACAAACCTGTGGCAATAATTATAGTGTACCTCGACTTTTTCAGGGATACGCCAAGACTTTGCGCATAATTTTCTCCCAAGAGATAGGCATTTAGGGATTTGATGGATAGCACACTCAGTAAGACACCGATCAAAACAATTCCACCTAAAAGTGATACTTGGTGCATAGAGAGGTTGCCCACACTTCCGAAGGACCAAAAAATAAACCGTTGTAAGTTCTCCGCACTTGAAAAATAGGCGAGTACACTGACCAAGGCAGATGTGATGCTGCCAAACATCAATCCGATGATCAAAAGGGCCATGGTATCCTTAATTCTTTGGGCTACCACGATTACAACCAGCAAAACAAGAAAACTTCCAATACTTGCCGCAATGGCCAAACTTACACTGCCCAGAAAGGAAAAGGAAGTCAATCCTGTAAATAAAGTAGCTCCCATCAGCAACAAAGCTGCACCCAAGCTTGCTCCAGAACTAATTCCCAGCACAAAAGGGCCTGCCAAGGGGTTTTTGAACAAAGTTTGCATTAAAAGTCCGCTCAAGGCAAGTCCCCCGCCCACTAAAATGGAAGTAAACGCTTTTGGAATACGATAGTCCCAGATGATATACCGCCATGAGTCCGACGCAGCTTCATTTCCGAACAAAATGCTGAACATGTCCGTGAAGGGGATGGAAACAGAGCCTGAGCCAATATTCAATAACCATGCAAGGCACAGTGCGATGAAAATCAACACAAATGAGATGCGATATGACGCTGATGGATACATTTATTGCAGGGGCATCATAAAATGAGGTTCATAATCAGGCAAAAGTTCAGGATGTAAAACTGAGATTAGGTCTTTGAGCACCAAATCAGGTCTCTGCGGTGCCAATTCATAAAAAAGAAGCCCACCAGTTGCTCCGGCTTTGATATTGTTGGAATAGATTTTTCTGTTTTTGAATGCTTCAAACTGTTTGTGGTGAGCATTCACATTGCCCAATTCTTCATAAGATCTGTGCATGGATGGATTCAGCCAAAAATCTGCGTGTTGTGCCTTTCCCAAAACAGCTTCCAAACTTAAACCAATGCTTCCAGTTTCACTGGTTTCTGACCAAATATATTTGGCATTGGCATCCTTTAAAAACTGCGCCATCCAACTTTTTCCACCAGAAATGTACCATACATCTTTATATAGTCCGCCTGTTAGCACTGTGGGTTGTTCTTTTGCATTTTGGGCTAATTTTTTTGCAGCTGTATATGATGTTTCGATTGTTGAAAAAATGCTGTCTGCCTCTACTTCTTTGTTGAAGAAAGGAGCAAAAAACTTAATCCATTCTGCCTTGCCCAATGGGGTCTGTTCCACCCAATCCCCATTATAGACCACTGAAATACCAGATTGTTTGATGGTTGCATAGGCTTTATTGGTGTCGTTTATTCCAAATCCCATAATGAGCTCAGGATTTAGCTCTAGCACAATTTCTGTATTCATGCTCTCGTTGGAACCCAATTCTTTGATTTCTCCATCATTTACCAACTGTCTTGCTTTAGTTGAGGAAATAAGGTCCGTATTGGGAAAACCCACCATGGAATTTAATACGCCCAAGGCCTCCAAAGATGGAATATGTGTAGTGGAAGTGACAACTATGCGTTCCAAAGGAGTGGCAATGATGGCATCATAAGCGTCTCTTGGAAGCGTAATGGAAGCCAATTTCTCCCTAGGCACCAGAGCGTATTTAAAGGTGGTTGCCGCTCCTGGCCAAGCTGAATTGACCTCAATGATTGTGATATCACCATTTTTTTCAATAGTAAAACCCTTGGCATGCTCAATTGGAGATTTGGTTGTGGTATGTTCAACGGGTAAAGGCTTCTTTTTTTCTCCACACGCTACAAGAGAAACGAACAAAAATATTGCAAAAACAAGTGTTTTAAGTTGATTTGTTGTCATAGGACCAAAAGTAAGATTATTTAATTTTTACAAAAAAAGATTAAACAGAATCATTACTTTCGCGCTGAATTTAGGTTCATGCGTTGGCTCGTGTGATTAAAAGGGAATCCGGTGTAAATCCGGAACTGTTCCCGCAACTGTAAGTTACTGCCAAACTATGTTTGGCATCCCTAGAATGGGAATGTTGCTTCTTCGTAAACCACTGTCCAAAATTGGATGGGAAGGTTAAGCAACATTGAACAAGTCAGGATACCTGCCAAATTCAAAACAAATAGTGTAAAACTTTCGGGATAAAAGTTTACGTATGGGTATCATACTATTCTCCCGTTTATTCTCGTAAACGAAATGAACAAAAATTATTTATGGACATGTGCCGCTGTTTTGGCGGTAAAGGGACTTGTTGCGCAAGAAATACAACAAGATTCAACTCAAATCCAACAACTTGATGAAGTTGTGGTGAGTGACTCAAGGTTTGCTCTGAAACGTGAAAATTCGGGTAAAACCGTCATTAAAATTTCGGCTGAAGAGCTGGAAAAAAATCAAGGGAAGACCATTCCAGAAATCATCAATACGAAAAGTGGCCTTGAAATTACTGGAAGCCGAGGCAGGGATGGTGCTGTGTTTGGTGTTTTTGCCCGTGGCGGTAGAGGAAGACAAGTGTTGATTCTGATTGATGGTGTGCGAGTGGCGGACCCCTCTTCATTTTCTGCCGAGTACGACCTTAGACTTTTGTCAACAACACAAGTTGAATCCATAGAAATCATAAAAGGTGCAGCAAGTACCTTGTATGGAACCAATGCAGCTACTGCTGTAATCAACATCACCACGAAAAAAAGCGCTACAAAGGAGATCGCTGGAAATTTCCAATCCACTTTCGGAACCAATCAAACGGCTGATGACCAAAACTATAATCTAGCCAGTTTTACCAACAGTGCCAATGTGAGTGGCACACTGAACAGGTTTAAGTACAGTGTTGCTTTTTCAAATAGGTATTCCAATGGAATGTCGGCAGCGGTTACGCCTGAAAATGAAGAGGACGATTTCTCTCAATTCAGTACTATGGTTAAATTAGGGTATCAGTTTTCGGAAAATTTTGATTTTACCATTTATGGTAATCAAACCAAATATGATACAGAATTTGATGCATCCTTGGCAGAAGCCCCCAATCGCACTTTAGTGGACCAGCAACGAGTGGGATTATCTTCAACATATAAATACGGTAAAGGGGAAACCCATATCAATGCCGCTTATTCAGATTATGAAACTGATTCTAGGTCCACCTTTGGCGAAAGTATTTCTGATGGAAAGAATTTGACTATCAACGCTTACAATAAATACACTTTTGCGGATAAGTTGTACACCGTTTTAGGAGTTGATTATCTAACGGACAAAGCGGTTTTTACCAATGAAGAGGAATTTACAATCTTAGACCCTTATGCCAATGTGGTCTATGTTTCGGGGTTTGGCTTGAATCTTAATGCCGGAGCTCGTTTGAATACACATTCCGAATATGGCAACCATTTGGTCTATAATTTGAATCCATCCTATACTTTTCCATTGTCCGAAGGCTATGTAAAATTTTTAGGATCTTATGCCACCTCCTACATTACACCCAATCTAACCCAATTGTTCGGCAGTTTTGGCAATGAAAATCTGGATCCTGAGGAGAATACTACAATTGAAGGGGGTGTTGAATATGCAGTAAATGATAAGCTGCGAATCAGTGCCTTATATTTTACCAGAAACGAAAAAAATAGGATTGGTTTTGATCAAAATTTTATCAGTATTAACATTTCTGATGAAATTGATGCAAGTGGCGTGGAAACGGAAATTGAATGGAACCCTCTTGATGCGCTGAATTTTGGATTGAATTACACCTATACGGAGCGAAAAGGGGATAACGCCATCCGCATCCCAAAACACAAGGTAAATGCTTCCTTGGCCTATGCATTTTCGGAGAAAACCAATGCTTCGCTGACCTACCAATATACCGGAGACCGATTTGATACGGATTTTAGCACATTTATGGATGTTGCTTTGGAGCCTTTTTCGTTGGTCAATTTGTATGCAGAACATCAACTTTGCCACAATTTTAAGTTCTTTATCAATGCCAACAATGTATTGAATGAAGAATTTGTGGAGGTTATTGGTTTCACCACTAGGGGAAGAAATATTAGTGCGGGGTTCAATCTTACCCTTTAATCCTATAATTTGATTTATGTTAAAGGTCTGTTCTTTTTTGCCTGCTGTCACCCAAATGCTTTACGACATGGGATTGGATGGGCATTTGCATGGCGTCACTTTTGAATGCCCAGAACAGGCTTTGAAAGAGAAAAAACCTGTGGTGCGTTGTATTCTGGAGGGTAAAAACCTTTCCAGTATAGAGATTGATGCCCTTTTCTCTGCTAGTAAACATCAAGGAAAGGATTTGTATTATGTGGATGAACCACTTTTGGAGGAGATAGCACCAGATATCATTTTTACCCAAGATATGTGCGATATCTGCCAGATAGATACCGCATGTACGGCGGCTGCTGTGGCCAACTTGGATAAACAACCCCAATTGATATCCATAAGTCCTGAGTCTTTGGATGATGTTTTTGAATCTGCGGTAACTATTGCCAAGGCATTGGGTAAAGAGGAAGCCGCTTACCTATATTTGGATGGATTACGTAAAAGGATAGACCTCATCATTGATAAATTAAGAGTTTCCAAGGCATTGCCCAAAAGGGTCATGCTTTTGGAATGGATGGACCCTATTTTCAATTGTGGACACTGGATACCTCACCAAATAGCCTATGCGGGTGGTGTGGATATGCTTTCCAATCCATCTGGGGATAGTATTGTGACCCGTTGGGATAAAATCATAAAATATGACCCCGAAGTTTTGGTGATTGCTCCATGTGGATTCACAGTGGAGCGCACCTTGGAAGAGTTACACATATTGCGCGAAAAAGAGGGATGGAAAAATCTTAAAGCTGTACAGAATGACGCAGTGTTCATTGCAGATTTTGACATGTTCACCCAATCATCCGCAAATACTTTGGTAAATGGCATTGAATTATTGGCAGGCCTTTTTCACCCTGAAATCATTAAAATTCCCGAATATCTCTCGGGAAAATATTTGCACCTGAAAATGAAGAGGAAAGTACGTTAGTACATGAGTCATTCTAACGAAAAAGCGGCCGATAGGCCGCTTTTTTTTATTTGATTTTTATATTTAGGGGTTTATCCAGATACATATTGTCTCGCAAAGGTGTTTGAACTCTTGAGCTTGTGAATGCCTTTGCTGCCATTTGTACTTCTTGGAGTCCTTTTTTGCTAGAAACCCCTGTAATTTCTTCAATGGCTTTTGCCAAAAGTGGTTCGCTAGGGTCACCAAGCACTCCTAAATTGGTTAAATCTTCTTCTAAGACAATATCTGGGGATAAACCATTTGTATAATCATAAAAACCGTCGGCGTTTTCATTTCTCCCTACCAAGGGCTGTAGTCCCCAACTGTTATCCGAATTAATGTTATCCTCTCGGTCACTATTATAAATGAAGGATGCTTCTGGGTCGTCAACTAAAGTAATCGAGAATTCATTTTTGCCACGAGTGGTTTCTCCGATATGAACAACATCCACATAGGGTGCCAAACCGTTCATGACCAATTCGCTTGCAGAAGCTGAGCTTCCTGTGGCAAGAACGTACACTTTGCTCAGATTCATGGAGTTAATGGCACTTAATCCTGTTGAATTGGCAAAATAGTCTTCTAACTGCTCATCGCTCAATTGTTCTTGGATTTTGCTGTTCCAACGTTGTCTTATGTAAAGGTCATTGGTATTGGTTCCATAGACCATACTTGCCAAAAGTCTGGAAGTATTTACAGAACCGCCAGGATTGTATCGCATATCCAATACAAGTTCTGTTGCGCCATCAGCAACAAATTGCCCGAAGGCGGCATTCAAGTCTTCATTAAAACTGCTTAAAAACCGGTTGTACATCAAATACGCAATTTTAGTTCCGTTGATTTCTAAAGTTTCAGCAACCAAAATAGGATCCTCTACTTGGTTTTCTATTTTGGTGAGGCTTATTTCAGTATCATTGTCGGTTATTGTGGTTCCACTGATGTCTGCCAACCCCAAAGTATACGTGTCATTATCTCCAAAAAGAAGGCCTCTATAATTATTAATGGTCAACGTTTGTCCATCAACCCTTGTAAAAATATCCCCTCTTTTAATATCAGCAGTTGAGGCATTGGAATTGGGTACTATATATTGTACATAACCGAAAATATTATCTCCTTCGGAAAAACGTACCAGGCCAAATTCCAAACCATTGCTTTTGGATACTCCAGAAAGGTTGCTTACCAACTCTGTATAGTCTTCGTTAAGGAAACTAAAACGGTCCTCCTCAAATAAAAGCACATCAAAGAAGAATTCTTCAGGGTCTGTGGTAGCTTCAAGGAATTCAGTGTATTCTTCATCATTGGCAAAACGTGTGTCGGATAAATCATCAACATCGCCCTGCCAAAAGTACCAAAGGTTCATAGCCTGCCACATAAAATTTTGGACAGTGACATCTGCATCTGGAGTTGGATCTGGAGTGTCTCCATTTTGAATACCGTTGTCATCACTACTACAAGAAATAAACAATAGGGATAGCCCTAGAAGTAGGGGGAAGATTTTTTTCATAGCTGAATTTTAATAAAGTTCCTCAATTACCATTCCAATAATAATACGATTGAAAAGTGAGGCTATAATTTTCTGAAATCTTACAATTTTGAAGTACAAAATAGGTACATTCAAGGACAATACAAATTTTTTGTAACAAATTTCGATATGCGTCGTCGTGATAATGAAGGTCCTTAAAAATGACCTACAACAACTAAAACAACTAATGAAACAGGCTGAATTTTTAAATGTAGTGATGCCCTTCAAGGATAAACTATACCGACTTGCGAAACGTTTGTTGGTATCCAAGGAGGAAGCAGAAGACGCCACACAGGAAATTTTGCTGAAACTATGGAGTAAGAATGAGTCCATGGAGGAGTACAAAAATGTTGAGGCATTTGCCATGACAATGACGAAGAACTTTTGTTTGGACAGATTGAAATCCAAACAGGCCAGTAACCTAAAGTTGGTGCACAGCAATTATACGGATGAAAACACATCCTTACAAAAGCAACTTGAGGCCGAAGATAGTGTTCAGTGGATGGAACGCATTATGGAAGAGCTGCCAGAACAGCAAAAGATGGTTTTACAGCTCCGTGATGTGGAACAATACGAATTTGAAGAGATATGTGAATTATTGGACATGAAACCCACAGCGGTTAGGGTGACTTTGTCCAGAGCACGAAAAGCAGTGAGACAAGAATTGATAAAAAAACATAGCTATGGAATTGGATAACATAGAAAAATTATTGGAAAAGTATTTTGAAGCCACCACAACAGTGGATGAAGAAAGAACGTTACAGGAGTATTTTTCTAAAGAAGATGTGGCCGCACATTTAGAACAATACAAACCAATGTTCACTTACTTTTCCGTTGCCAAGGAAGAACGGTACACCAAGCAGGTTCCATTAAAACCTAGAAAAAACTATTACAAGTGGATTTCCGTTGCAGCAGTCGCAGTTTTGTCCTTTGGTATCTATTTTGGGAACGAATACCAAGAAAGAAAACAGGCAGAATATGCCTATCAAGAAACCAAAAAAGCCTTTGAGCTCTTAGCGGAGAATTTTGGAAAGGGCACAGAAAAAGTGGCCTATTTACAAGAGTTTGAAGTCGCAAAACAAAAAATTTACAACAACAATTAAAATCGTAAAAATGAAAAGGAATATTTTAATCGTATTAGTTGCCGTATTGCCACTTACAGGGTTTTCGCAATCATTGTTCGATAAGTACGAAGATTTGGATGAGGTAACCTCGGTAGTGGTGAACAAAAGTATGTTCAACCTACTGGCCAAAATTGACGTGGAGGTAGACGATCCCGAGGCAAGGGATTTCATGGACATAGCCAGTAGTCTTAAAAGTTTAAAAGTGTTTACTACTGATGACTCCAAGATTGGGGCTGATATGAAAAATTCAGTCAACAGTTACCTGAAATCAGCAAGATTGGAGGAGCTTATGCGCGTTAAGGATAAGGATGCCAATGTTAAGTTTTACATTAAGCAGGGAAAGGATGATGACCATGTTAGTGAACTGTTGATGTTTGTTACTGGATTGAAGGAAATAGAAGCAGACGGCAGAAAGTTTGAAACGGTCTTATTGTCTTTGACTGGTGATATTGATTTGAACAAAATCAATTCATTGACCAAAAAGATGAACTTGCCCGAAGAATTGAACAACGCTGGTAAAAAAGGAAACTAAGCACAATGAAAAAGTTAATTGTATTAATCGTATTGGCCTGTGCGCCATTTATGGGAAACTCGCAATCTATCTTTGATAAGTTTGAAGATTCAGAAAGAATAGGTTCCGTGACCATCAATAAAGGAATGTTGGACATCATGACAAAGATCATGGAAAACGATGCCGATCCTGAAACACAGGAATTTGTAGAAGTTGCCAAGAGAATCAATGACATTAAGATTTTCTTGTCCGAAGACAAAGGTGCTGCTGCGGATATGGCCGTAGCCATGAAACAATATGTGAGGTCGGCCAATCTTGTGGAGTTGATGAAAGTGCGTGATGGGGATACCAACTTAAAGTTTTACATCAAACAAGGGAAAGACGATGACCACGTGGAGGAATTATTGATGTTCGTTACCGGAATTGATGAAAAGAAAAACCATCATTCAGATTTTGAGTTCGAAACCGTTCTTTTGACCATGAGAGGGGATATCGATTTGACCCAAGTGGGCACCCTCACCAAGAAAATGAAGTTGCACAAAGGATTGAACAAATTGGATAAAGAATAATACCTGCCGGATTGTAACAAATCCGGCAATACCTCTACCTATCATAGAGATCATCACAACAATCAATCAAAAAAAGTACAGATGAAATATATAGTAAGAAGTTTAGTAATTGTAGCAGCAGTGCTTTTAGCTTCATGTTCTTCGCAACAAAGCTTGCAGGAATATTATGTGGACAGTTCAGAAAACCCCAATTTTATAGCTCTTGATGTTCCTGCCAGCATCCTTAAAATGGAAGCGGTGGATTTAACGCCTGCCCAAAAAGAAGCGGTGGAATCATTGCGTAAATTCAACTTGCTGGCTTTTAGAAAAACGGCGGACAACGTGGCCGAGTACAAATTGGAAAAAAGCAAAGTCAAGGAAATCTTAAAAGATGACGAGTTTGTAGAGTTGATGAAAATCAATTCGCAATATGGCAAAGGAGTGATCAAATATTTGGGAGATGAAGATGCCATTGACGAAGTGATCATCTATGGGGACAGTAAAGATAAAGGATTTGCTTTGGTACGCGTTTTGGGCAAGGATATGAACCCCGCCCACATTGCACAACTCATGCAGGCCATTCAAAAATCCGACTACAAAGGAGAAGGGTTGGGAGAAATAGGGGAATTTTTGAAAGGATAACCAAAATAAACCATCCAATAAAAAAAACCTGGGCCTTTGTCCAGGTTTTTTTTGTCAAATAATATTGGTTTAATATGATGTTGTGACCTTCTTGTTATCTTAGTGTCTCATCATTGGAACACTAACAAATCAAGAAAACAGTATGGAAAAAGCACAAGAATGGATGAATTACGGGTTGGACTTAGCAAAAGAATTCGGACCCAAACTGGTCACGGCCATCCTCATTTACATTGTAGGTTCATGGTTGATCAAAAAAATTATTGGCACCACCAAAAAGGTAATGGCCAAAAGCAAGTACGAGGAATCCCTGCAGAAATTTTTGCTCAATCTTTTAACATGGTCCCTCAAAGTATTTCTGATCATCATCGTTATTTCCCGACTAGGGGTTGATGTGACCACCTTTGCGGCTGTTATTGCTGCGGCTGGACTTGCCATAGGGCTTGCCCTTCAAGGGTCGTTGTCCAACTTTGCCGGTGGCGTATTATTGATGATTTTTAAACCATATCGTATTGGGGATCTTATTGAGGCCCAAGGTGTATTGGGTGTGGTAAAGGAAATTGAGATTTTCACCACCAAGTTGACCACTCCAGAGAATAAACTGGCCATTGTGCCCAACGGAGCCATGGCCAACGGCAACATTGTCAACTACACGGCAGAAGGTAAGATTCGTGTGGACACTGTTGTGGGTGTGGGCTATGGAGAAGACATTAAAAAGACCAAAGAAGTATTGTTGAACGTGCTTACCTCCAACCCACAGGTGTTGCAAGACCCTGCACCTTCGGTGAATGTGATGGAATTGGCCGATAGCTCCGTAAACTTTGCCGTACGTCCTTTCTGCAAACCAGAAGATTATTGGGATGTGTATTTTTCTACCTACGAAAACTGCAAATTGGCACTGGATGAAGCTGGAATTGAAATTCCTTACCCTCATCAAGTGGAAATACATAAAGAAGGATAGATTCGTACATGTATTTGATTTTTACTGCAAAGGCACCCATTGGGTGCCTTTGCAGCTTTATAGGGTCAATTTTTGCGTATAGTACGTCAACCCATAAGGTTAAACTGTCCAATAACGCCAAATTTTTAATGCAAAAAACCCTAACTTCACTTATCGTAGGATATAAATCATTGCAACGGATTCATATCCTTTTAGTTAGCATTAATTATAAAAACATAAATAGAAAAAAAATTGATTATTTAGATGATTAATAGAACAAATTATAATCCCCAATTAAGTTAAATTGGAAATTTGGTGGAAAGAGTTATATATAATCCTAAGTATTCTTTTAATAAAATCATTTAAATTATTTGTTTAATCGGCTAATCACTAAAACATGAGAAAATTTTACTTTTTGTTTATTACTTGCATAATTCTACTATTTAGTTGTACCCCAGAATCTGTTGAAAACATCGTGAAAGATTCAGAAGAAGTAATTGATAATCCTATTAAGGAAGAAGTTGAGGACGAAAATGTAGTTTATTTTACTTTTAATTCTAGGCAACACCATCAAGATTCAGAGAATTGGATTTTAATACACGATCAGGATGGAAATCTAATAGATTTTCAACAATTTGAGTTTAGAGACAGAATCGTTTTTGAAAAACCAAAATCATTATTGGATAGTATTGAGTATTTGAATATGACCTTAAGCAATCATCGAGTTTCCCAAGATGCTATTCGTGGACATTCTATTATCACTTATACAGGTTTGAACAAAGGTGATGAATGGGATAATATTCCAAATCCCGAATTTTATAACGAAGACAAGCAATCATCGCAATATAGTTTAAGTCTAAATAATATTCCTGGTATTGATAGATATCTGCTTAGTTCACTAAATTATGATGAATTTGCAGAATATCCGAATCAGAATGTTGACAAATATGATAAAACCGATATTACACTTAATAATTACGATAAATACTTACTCAGTTTTACTGATTTTGATAAAATACAAAAATATCTATTTATTGAAACAAATCCTGCAGATCCTGAAATCTTAATTGATTACGGTGACTTTAAAAATTATAATGTAATAATAGAAACTAATTTACCTCAAAATAGCTACTTTTTTTATAATACTAGATGCTTTGAAGATAGCGAATTCAAAAGAGGGTTTTCCATGTCTAATTATAATTCTTATGATAGTCCTACAATATCTAGAATTGGATATATCGACGGTTATGAAAGTTACTCTACTCTTTTTGGTATTAGTATGGCTGACTATAGATATTATTATACAAAATATGGAACAAAACCAACATCTATAAATATACCTAATAAACCTGTATTCAATGTTTCTAATACTTCATTAAAAAACTTTAGTTACAATACGGTATTTGATTATCAATGGCGTCGAACAAATTGGAATTTCAACAACTACAATGACCAAGATAGTAATCAACTAATAAATATATTTTGGAGTGTTTATGCAGAGGCCAATAATACAGAGCTAATTATTGGCGAAATTCCGGCAGAAATTTTGGAGAAATACCCGTCATTAAGTATCGAAAAAATAGATTATTATTCTACAGATTTGTACTATTCATCAGCTGAGCACATAAATTCAGGAAATTATAAATATTATATAGAAGATAATCCTAGATACTCAAATAATGTTTTACCATTTCAGTGGGAATATATTACAATATTAAATGAAGACCGTTTGGATGAAAATTAAATATTCCCAAAAGTTTGTGGTTTTTAAATTAGTTGCTCCTAAATTAATTATAAAAAAAGATTTTCTATGAATGACTACAAGTTATCTATCCATATATACATAAGGTTGATTGTCCGAAAATTGTATCGAAAAATTTGAAACTCATCAAAAACAATTCAATGAATATAAATTACACTTAAGGAAACGACTAATGCTAACAATACCTATAGCAAATAGGGCATTAAGTGATATATTGAAAGGCTTGGACGTGTTTACTAAGTCCGCCAAATCTTTTGATTTGGCTTTTAGAGAAATAAAGATAAAAACAAAATACAAAAGCTTCGGCTACGTGCGGAAACGGAAACGAAAAGTTTCTTTGCCTGCCCTACTTGCCATAGCCGAACCGATAAGTGCAATTTCCCAAAAGCTCAAAAAAAAAATCAAAACTCTTTGAGAATTTAAGCCATCAAACCCCGGTATAATTCGCTGGGGTTATTTTTTTAAGTTCAGCTTTTATGGTAGCAGATACTTCCAACGTCTCAATAAAGTCCGCTATGGATTGTTGGGTAATCTTTTCATTGGTTCGGGTTAAGCCCTTTAGGGCTTCGTATGGGTTGGGATACCCTTCCCTGCGTAAGATGGTCTGTATGGCCTCGGCCACTACGGCCCAATTGTCCTCCAAATCCTGCTCAAATTTTTCAGCATTCAAGACCAGCTTGCCCAAACCTTTTAAAGTGGATAGAAAACCTACCAAGGTGTGCGCAAAGGGCACTCCCACATTGCGTAGCACTGTGCTGTCTGTAAGGTCGCGCTGCAATCTGGAAATAGGCAATTTTGCGGACAAATGCTCAAATAGGGCATTGGCCAGACCCAAATTTCCTTCGGAATTTTCAAAATCAATAGGGTTCACCTTGTGTGGCATGGCCGAAGACCCCACTTCTCCCTTTTTGATTTTTTGTTTGAAATAATCCATCGAGATATACGTCCAGATATCCCGGTTGAAATCTATGTAAATAGTGTTGATGCGCTTGAGGCCATCAAACAAAGCGGCCATATGGTCGTAATGCTCAATTTGGGTGGTAGGGAAAGAGTGGTGCAAGCCCAACTTCTCTTGTACAAATTGTTGTCCAAATGTCTTCCAATCGTTTTCTGGATAAGCCACTTTATGGGCATTATAATTTCCGGTGGCTCCACCAAACTTGGCGGCACTGGGGATATCGTTCAATAAATTGAACTGTTCTCTCAATCGTTCCACGAACACCTCAATTTCTTTGCCCAAACGGGTGGGGGAGGCGGGTTGCCCGTGTGTTCTGGCCAACATGGGGATGTTTTCCCATTCCTGGGCCAGGTCCTTTAATTTTTCGAATACTTCAAAATACAGCGGCACATATACCTCATTCATGGCCTCTTTTATGGATAAAGGAATGGCGGTGTTGTTAATGTCCTGAGAGGTGAGTCCAAAATGGATGAACTCCTTGTATTTTTCCAATCCCAATGTATCAAATTGTTGTTTGATGAAATATTCCACAGCTTTTACATCATGATTGGTGGTCTTTTCAATATCCTTGATGGCTTTGGCGTCCTCTGCCGAAAAATCCGAATAAATCTTTTGAAGCTCAGGGAACTTTGCAGTATCAAAATCTGCTAGCTGTGGTAGTGGAATTTCACACAGCGCAATGAAATATTCAATTTCAACAAGCACACGATATTTGATGAGTGCTTCTTCAGAGAAATAATCCTTTAAAGATTCGGTTTTGCTTCTGTATCGGCCATCAATGGGAGAAATGGCATTGAGTTCGGTTAGGGACATTGTTGTCAAGAATTTTGAAAGCCTCAAAGATACTTAAACTCAAAGAGTTTAATGCCCTAATTTTGTCAACTTGTCCAATGTTTTTTTAGCCCTGTTTTGGTAACCGACAGTTCCCGTGGCAAAGGTATCTTCCAATACCAGCCTGAGTTCTGGATGTACCCAATCAAATTTGAGGCCCAAATAGTAGAGCGTGGTCATGGAGAACACCTTGGGGGCTATGTTCATTGGACTTATAAGCCAATCAAAACACGAGGTCAGTATTTTGTCCAATTGTTCATCTGTTATGTTTTTTATAAAAGCAGGATCTTTCTTTTTAAAATAAGCTTCCGCTATCATTTCACAGGTGTGGGCCATGGGGCGAATGCAAGATTCTGACTTCAATTGAGGCAAACCGTCCACAAATTCATCAAAAATGGGCAATAGGTAGACCAACTTTTTTCGCATGAGGTGGTCAAACGTCCAACTGGCATTGAAAGTTCCTTCAGAATCCTCTTTGAGCACCTCTTGAAACAACGGTCCTGCCAATTCTGGATGTGAAAGCAATTGATCGACCAACTGCTCAACCTGAGCTTTGGAAATTCGGCCAGAATTTAGTGCCGTATGCAGTTGTTCTTCAGTCACAAAACCTTATTTTTAAACATAAAATCAACGGAATGAAAATAGCAAAAAAAATAGGAATTGCATTGCTGGTGATATTAATTGGGATGCAATTTTATCGGCCTGAAAAAAACCTATCCGAAGGGGCTTATGTGATGGCCTTTGAGGAGGAGACCAAGCCCAATGAAGAGGTGAAAATGATTTTGAAAACGGCTTGCTACGATTGCCATAGTGCCCATACAGAATATCCATGGTACAACAATATTGCTCCAATTTCGTATTGGTTAGACCATCACATTGAAGAAGGTAAAGAGCATTTGGACTTTTCAGATTGGGAAAATTACTCCATAAAAAAGAAAGACCATAAACTGGATGAACTCATTGAAGAGGTTGAAGAGGGGGAGATGCCGTTGAATGAATATACATGGACCCACAGTGCAGCCAAATTGACCGAAAATCAGAAAGAAGTTTTGATAGATTGGACCAAAAAAGTTAGATCTAACTACGTGATAGCTGACGGACAAGAGTAGGCACCCCCTCAACGGCAGTTTTCGGTATTACGGTAAGGTTGTTATAATCCGAAGCATTGATTGTTGGTCTGGGATCTACAAAGTAGATGGGTGTTTGTTGAGCTACATAATCAATCAATCCAGCGGCAGGATACACTTGCATGGAAGTGCCGATAATAATTAAAATATCGGCCTGTTGCGTTATGCGAACAGCCATTTCCATCATGGGCACCATTTCCCCAAACCAAACTATATGTGGGCGCAATTGATGTCCTTTTTCATCTAAATCTCCTAAGATTAGGTCTTTTTTCCACTCCAGAACATGATTTTCATCCGCAGTGCTCCGCACCTTAAACAGTTCTCCATGCAGGTGTACCACATGGCTGCTTCCGGCTTGTTCGTGCAAATTATCTACGTTTTGGGTTACAATGCTCACATCAAAATGTGGTTCTAAATCCACAAGAGCTTTGTGCCCTTCATTGGGAGCAACTTCCAATAGCTGCCTCCTTCTTTGGTTGTAAAATTCAAGTACCAGTTCAGGATTTTGGGCAAAACCTTGCGGTGAGGCCACCTGCATCACATCGCGGCCTTCCCAAAGTCCATTGGCATCCCTAAAGGTTTTTAAGCCGCTTTCGGCGCTCATGCCAGCACCGGTAAGTACAACTACTTTATTTTTGTCCATTGCATGCCAAAAATAGGAAATTCAATTTTCGTTATCTTGTCCTTTATGTTTGATGATGATTTGTTGACATATTTGGAAGGTTACTTAACGGAGGAACGGAAACAAAGGTTTCTTGAGACCTTAAAAAACCGAACCAAGTTTTTGACCGTTGCCATTGAAGATGTTTTTCAATTGCACAACACCAGTGCTATTTTACGAAGTTGCGATGCTTTTGGTGTACAGGAATTGCATGTGGTAGAAGATCGCTTTGGGCAACGATTGGATAAAAATATAGCTATGGGTGCTGAGCAGTGGGTGGATGTCTATAGATATGGAACCACCTCAGAATGTATTACCGCTTTGAAGGATGCTGGTTATGCAATTATAGCGACGACACCACATGATGATTCCCAATTATTGTCAGATTTTTATCCAGAAACCAAAACTGCCATTTTCTTTGGTACTGAAAAAGAAGGATTAAGTGAAGAAGTCATGCAAAAGGCAGATGGATTTCTAAAAATACCCATGGTCGGTTTTTCAGAAAGCCTGAATGTTTCAGTTTCTGCTGCCATCATCATTCAAGAGCTTGCCCAAAAAATCAGAAAATCAAAAGTTGAATGGCAATTATCTGATATTGATATACTTGAAAAAAGGTTGGATTGGACCAAAAAATCCATTAAAGATGTGGAAGGGATTATCAGTAGATACCTTTTGAACTAAAGTTTTTTGTATTTTTAGTTGTTAACCAATTCAAAAACAGATGATGACGCTCATTTACATTCTAGGAGGTCTAGTAGCCCTTATATTGATTTTAGCATTAATTGCACCTAAGACGTATGACGTCTCAAGATTTATTGAGATTGAAAAACCAAAAAAGGATGTGTTTGAAAACCTACGGTTTTTAAAGAACCAAGATGCTTGGTCTCCGTGGAACAAGAAAGACCCAGATATGGATAAGAAATTCACAGGAACTGATGGTGAAGTGGGAGCCACCAGTTATTGGAACGGCAACAAAGATGTAGGTGAAGGAGAACAGGAAATCACAAAAATTGTGGATGGGGAACGTATTGAATCAGAACTTCGATTTTTAAAACCTTGGAAGTCCACTTCGGATGCGTATTTGGTTACGGAGGAAATAGCTAAAGATAAAACCAAAGTTACTTGGGGATTTTCAGGCAAGAACAAGTTTCCTTTTAGTATTATGATGTTGTTTATGAACATGGACAAGGCAGTGGGAAAGGATTTTGAAGAAGGGCTTTCCAATTTGAAGGAACTTTTGGAAGAATAACCACGGTGCTTCAAGGAAATAATAGAGACGAAACCCTATCGGAGCTTGAAAAACTTCTGTTAACCCTTATCTTAAAAGAATGTCATTGGATGATTAAATGGTTGGCAATTGAACATCGCAACCCTTTACTCTACCAACTCTAACAAAGCGGTATCAAAATCATTTTCCAGAATGACTTTTCCGTTGGATACTGTGACTTCAGTTTCAGAATAGGTATCGAATAATTTGGTGCCATCGCCAAAGAACCCTTTTACCCAAAGTGATTTTTTACCTTTAGGTAAGTCCAATCCTACGACCACTTTATCCTTGTATTCACCATTGACATAGGTTCTGGAGAAAACATAAGGTGATTTGCCCAATCTTTTATGTTTTCCGGCTCCAATGGCAGGGTGGTTTCGTCTGAACTGTCCTAATTTTTGCCAGTGTTTATGCACTTTTTGTATTGCTGGTAAGCTGTCCAGTTCCTCCCAATTCATAAATGAACGAAGTGTGGCATCTCCCTCTGTTCCTTCAATGACAAGACTTCTTGAGGTTTCGTCACCATAGTAAACCTGAGAGGTTCCAGGGGTCAATAATAATACATTTGCCGCGTGGAAAGGATATTTTCGCTCTCTGTCGTAAGGCGCACTATCATCATGGGAACTTAAGTAGTTGAGTACGCTTTGTCCTTTCAATTTGGTGTTAAGGAGTTTATTGTATTTTTTGAAAATGACCTCGTAGCTTTTTGTTGCATCTGTTTTCAATTCAAAGTTGATAAGACTATTCAGGCCATAGTCAAAGTAATCCACTTTTTTGTCGCCAAAATCATAGTCCCTACCAGAAGAGATGCCATAGTTATAGACTTCACCAACCATGTAGAAGGCATTATGATCCAAAATATGATTAGGATGTTTTTTCTTCCAAATTTCAAAGGCATAATCAGCTTCTTTTCGTAATTCGGCCCAAGCGTTTTCGTTCACATGCTTGGCTGTGTCAACTCTAAAACCATCAATACCATATTCGTTGATGTAATCGGTCAACCATTTGATAATATAGAATCTAGGAGCTCTTGGATACCCTGTACGCTCGAAAAAAAGGTTCAATTCGTCCAATTCCTGACTTAGCCTGCCTTCTTTTTTCCACTTAGCCAATAGGGCATCAGGAAGCTCTACAGCTTCATTGGATTCCGTTAAAATATCTGGAAGGTTTTCCACCAAGGTGCAAGCAGTAGTGTTTTCATAGGAATCGAACTCACATTTGGGACTGGTCCTCACCCAATCTTCGGGCCATACGGGGTCCATTTCTGTTACTGGCCCTGTATGGTTCAGTACTACGTCCATTATAATGCGTATGCCTTTGGCATGTGCAGTTTTTACTAATTTGGCCAATTCTTTTCGAGTGCCAAAATTTGGGTCTAAAGCAGTCCAATCTTTGGCCCAGTATCCATGATAACCGTAGGTGTTTCCGGTTCCTTCATCTGTTGCTCCATGAATTTGTTCCACAATGGGAGAGAACCAGATGGCGTTGATTCCCAAATCTGTAAAATAACCTTCCTTTATTTTTTGGGTTATCCC
Source organism: Flagellimonas amphidinii (assembly GCF_013090115.1). GTDB lineage: Bacteria > Bacteroidota > Bacteroidia > Flavobacteriales > Flavobacteriaceae > Flagellimonas > Flagellimonas amphidinii. Next base: position 640,420 of record NZ_JABFNN010000039.1, on the reverse strand, counting down.
TTCAAGATCACCGCCTTCAAAACCTCTTAAAACTCCTGTTTCTTCAGTTCTATCGAAGTTGAGATCGTTCTCTTGATTTCCATTATTGAATCTATCCGTGAGAAGAAAATAGATATTGGCACCTTCCCAGACAAAGGGGACTACCTTTTTGGGAGCTTCTTGTTCAACTGCCTGAACTTCTTTTTGCTGTTTCTTCGGGGTTTTGGCGCAACTACTTATAAGCATAGCCACACTAAGGATAGCAAGCAGCTTTTTCATGAAATGGGATTTTGCCTAAAGCTATAAAATGAATATGGAAATATAAAATTTATTTGCTTCCTTAGGCAATCCTAAATAAGTGTATTGAAAGGCCTTACTTTCTGTTCAGTACCTTGTATTCCTCGTAGCAGCTGGAAATTGCGTCTAAAATTTGAAGGTCGTTTGCAGTATTGATGAATGAACGGGAATAGTTACAGTTGTTTAAAATGTCTTCTATGTCCACTTTTTCCAATTGAAGCAATTCTGTTAAGGTTTCCCGATCAAATTTGGAGGCGAGAAGATTTCGAATATCCTCATCTTCCTTCATTTGCCTTAATTTACGCATTTGTCTAGGCTTTTTGCCAAATAAATTCCGTAAGAGATCCGCGGGATTCAGTATGGCCCCCAATACTTTTGTCACAGCACTTGGACTTTTACTTCCGCCTTCATAACTAGTGGGTAGACCAGAGATGCTGTATTGGTAAGCATTGTTGATGGGAAGGTTTTTTACATCAATTTCCAAGTACCCTGTAAGTTGGTAAGGCCTAACAATAACCTCTTCCAAAGCATAGGCAAGTTCGGTCAAGGCTATTTTAGTGTCTTTGAACTTGAACATATCGTTGGTGACTCGAAATTTTTGCGATTTGAATCCCAAAAACGAAAGATAGAGTGTGTCATTCACGGCAGCTTCAATAGTGAATTTACCCTCTTGATCGGTAATGGTTCCGACCACTCTGTTCAAGTTGATAACATGTACGCTGACCAAAGGAAATTCAGTTTGCGCATTGACCACAGTTGCTGTTAGTTCACCAACAACAATATTTTCCTCCTCGTTTTGTGCTATGGATAGGAGTGAAGTAAAACAAAAAAGTACAAATAGGATTCTTCTCATGCAATCTTTGTAGACATAAAAATACTAAACAAAGGAAAATAAATAGGAGTGTTCCATTATTTAATATAGAATTAACTAATGGAAACCTGGTCTTTTTTTACCCCCCTTTTTACCTTGGCCTCCTTTTTTATGACCTCGGAAAGACCTATCTCCCCCACCTTTTCTATGGCCTCTTTTTCTATCTCGTTTTCGGCCTCCCTTACCACCACCGGGTTTTTTGGAAACTTCTACATTGATGAAACGCCCGTCAACTTTAAAGTCGGTAAAGGTTTGCAATACAAACTCTGTGAGTTGTGCATCGGTATTAAAAAATGAAAAACTGTCTTTAGTGTCAACATTGAACACATCATCTTTTTCAAGATTCAAAGTGTCCCTTAAAAAGTCCTTGAGCGACATCCAATCATAACCATCACGTTCACCTACATTGATAAAGTAGCGAACAGAGCCACTAGTTGGAGCTTCACCTCTTGTACCTTTTTCGCTTCCTCGTTCAGTAGTATTAAGGTCTTTGGTTCTATTGTAATAATTGTAGAATTGGGTAAACTCTACCGATACTATTTTTTTGATGAGTTCCTCTCGGTCAATTCCTTCCAGTACATCGTTTATGGCAGGAAGGTAACTGTCAATTTCATGATTGACCTCAGTTTGTTTGATTTTATTGGCCAGATGGTAGAGCTGAATTTCACAAATCTCTATTCCGGTTGGGATTTTCTTTGAAACAAACTCTTGTTTGATTTTCTTTTCGATGGCGTTAATCTTTCGCAGTTCAGAACGCGTGACAATCACCATGGAAACTCCAGACTTACCTGCTCTTCCTGTACGCCCACTTCTATGTGTATAGGTTTCAATTTCATCAGGTAATTGGTAGTTGATAACGTGTGTAACATCATCCACATCTATTCCACGTGCCGCAACATCCGTAGCAACCAACATTTGCACTTGTTTTTTTCTGAAGGAATTCATGACCAAATCCCGTTGGTTTTGGCTGAGGTCACCGTGCAGTGCGCCAGCATTGTAGCCATCTTCAATAAGCTTTTCAGCTACTTTTTGAGTATCTCTTTTGGTTCTGCAAAAAATAACCGAGAAAATACCGGGATTAGCATCAGCCAAACGTTTTAAGGCAGGATAACGGTCTCTACCTCCAACGACATAATACTCATGTTGTACTGTAGAAGCTCCTGCATTTTTTGTCCCAACGGTAATTTCCATTGGTTTGTACATGAACTTTTTGGCAATAGTGGCCACTTCTTTTGGCATTGTGGCAGAAAATAACCAAGTAAATTTTTCCTTAGGAGTATTGGAAAGAATGTCCTTGATATCCTCATAAAAGCCCATGTTGAGCATTTCATCCGCTTCATCAAGTACACAATAGTCAATTTTGGAGATATCAACCATCTTGCGACCGATCATATCCTTCATTCGTCCTGGAGTGGCAACAACAATCTGAGCCCCTCTTTTAATTTGCCTGGCTTGTTCTGTAATACTTGCTCCACCATAAATAGCTACGGTGTTCAAGCCTTTTACATATTTCGAGTAGAGTTTAAGTTCGTTGGTAATCTGAAGACAGAGTTCACGAGTAGGGGAAAGGATAAGTCCTTGGGTTGTCCTGCTCTGCACATCAATCTTTTGAATCATAGGAAAACCAAAAGCTGCGGTTTTTCCAGTACCTGTTTGTGCCAGTGCCACCAAATCGGTGTCTTCTTGCAATAAAATGGGAATAGATTTTTCTTGTACTTCAGAAGGGGATTCAAATCCAAGGTCGGAAATAGCATCCAATAGGGGTTTTTCCAACCCCAAGGCTTCAAATTTTGTCATAGTGGTGTATAGCTTAAATCGCAAATATGTTATGTTGCATAGAGCGATTTCTGTATAACCCTTTAAGCTCCTCGCAACACGGTGCCCATACCGGCGGCGTTAATAAAGCGGCAAAGGTACGTTAAATTTATTCAGTAGACTAGGAAGCCTCATTTTTTAAAAATGAAACCAGCTTTTCAACAGCTCTTGCCCTATGGCTTATACTGTTTTTAATTTCAGCTGGAAGCTCTCCAAAAGTTTTGCCATATCCTTCGGGTTGAAAAATTGGGTCGTACCCAAACCCACCATCACCTTGTGGTTGATCTGTGATGCTGCCTTCAACAGTTCCATCAAAAACAAAACTATTTCCCTGTAAGTTTAAATGGATTGCTGTTTTAAAATGTGCATTTCTATGGCGAATTCCCATCATTTCTTGCAAAACCTTGGCCATATTATCTTTTGCATTCTTTTGCTCCCCTGCATATCGAGCAGAATAAACTCCGGGTCTTCCATCTAGAGCATCGATAAGTAATCCGGTATCATCGGAAAAGCAATCAAAGCCATAGGTTTTGGTCACAAAATCTGCTTTAATTCGGGCATTTTCTTCGAGGGTCTGTCCAGTTTCAGGAATTTCATCCATACAACCAATAGCTGTCAAGGACAAAAGCTCTATTGAGGGAGGTAACAATTGTTGTACTTCTTTCAATTTGTGTAGGTTGTGGGTGGCAAAGACAAGTTTCAAAATGAAAAGAATTCGATTAAGGGGCAAAAGTAGTAATTTCGGGGTTTAAGCTTTCATTCATGCGAATCAAGATTTTACCACCTTTGGTCATGCTCATTTTTGGAGCGTTGATGTATGTTTTGGCCAAATTTTTACCTGTTGGTGCGTTTGACTTTTTCGGCAGGAAAGAATTAGTATATGTTTTGATTAGTTTGGGTTTCTTAACTATGTTTTTGGGTCTTTTTCAGTTTGGTAGGGCCAAGACGACCACAAATCCCATCAATCTAAAGAAAACAAGCAGTTTGGTAAAAAAGGGAATTTATAAATATACCCGCAACCCCATGTATTTGGGCATGCTACTTTTATTGTTGGCATTTGGGTTGAAATTGGGAAATGCCTTTAATACGCTATTGGCTGCTGGATTTGTGTATTATATGAACCATTTTCAAATCAAACATGAAGAAAATGCCTTGGGGGAATTGTTTGGTAAAGAATACCGTTTGTATTGTAAAGAGACCAGACGTTGGTTTTGATTGTATGCCCAATGAATTTCAATACTTTGGTTTGTTTTTGAAACATTTTAAGGCAGATTTTTGAAATATCCACATTTGTGAATTGATTTTGCTGCACTGAAATTTTATGGACGGAATTAATGCTTAATTTTACGGCTTAAATTTTGAAAAATCCATGGTGGAAACGGGACGCAAATATGTTTTTGATTTTGACAGCACCTTGACCCGGGTAGAGGCGTTGGATGTGTTGGCAGAGATTACCCTAAAGGGTAAATCAAACAAAGACGAGGTGATTCAAGAAATTCAGGAGATAACCAATTTGGGTATTGATGGGGATATTTCGTTCACAGAATCTTTGGAGCGAAGAATCAAACTGCTTAAGGCTCACAAAAACGACTTGGAAGGGCTGGTTGATGACCTTCGTCAGAAAATATCAAAGTCCATTGAGTCCAACAAAGACTTCTTTCATGAATTTTCAGATGATATTTATGTCATTTCCTGTGGATTTAAGGAATTTATTGATCCCATTGTAAAGGAGTATAATATTCCAAGTGACAGGGTTTATGCCAATACCTTCAAGTTTGATGAAGAAGGTAATATCATTGGATTTGATGAGGCCAATGTGTTGGCATCCCACAATGGTAAAATTGAATGTTTGAAGAATTTGGATTTGGATGGCGAAGTTCAAGTCATTGGTGATGGTTACAGCGATTATGTGATGCGTGAAGCTGGAATTGCCGATAAATTCTTCGCATACACTGAAAATGTGCACCGTGAAAAAGCAACCAATAATGCGGATCACGTGGCACCTAACTTAGATGAATTTTTATTTGTGAACGACTTACCTAGAAAAATATCGTACCCCAAGAATAGAATCAAGATCCTATTGTTGGAAAATGTGCACCCAGCAGCTTTTGAAAATCTCTCCAATGATGGTTTTTCCGTGGAGCTGGTCAAGCACAGTTTAACAGAGGAGGAACTCATAGAGCGCATCAAAGGTGTGCACGTGGTTGGAATTCGTTCCAAGACCCAGGTTACACAAAAAGTATTGGATGCGGCCAACAAACTGTTGGTTATAGGTGCCTTTTGTATCGGAACCACCCAAATAGACCTTGACTATAGCAAGAAAAAGGGCGTGGTGGTCTTCAATGCTCCTTACAGCAACACTAGATCTGTAGTGGAATTGGCTATTGGACAAATCATTATGTTGATGCGTAGCATTTTTACCAGAAGCACGGAAATTCATGATGGAAAATGGAATAAAACCGCTATCAACTCCAGAGAAGTACGTGGAAAAAACTTAGGTATCGTCGGATATGGAAACATTGGGAAACAGCTATCCGTATTGGCTGAAGCCATTGGTATGCGCGTGTATTACTACGATGTCATGGATCAATTGGCATTGGGTAATGCCGTAAAATGCAACACTTTGGAAGATTTGCTTTCTGTTTCTGATGTGGTGAGCTTGCATGTGGATGATAACAAAGCGAACAAAAACTTCATTGGAGAGCGCGAAATCACTCAAATGCGTGATGGGGCCATTCTTGTGAACCTTTCCAGAGGATTTGTAGTAGATATTGATGCACTGGCCGAAGCACTGAAAAGTGGAAAGCTTGGAGGTGCTGCTGTTGATGTTTATCCTGCAGAACCAAGAAGTAATGGAGATTTTGAAACAGCGCTGCAAGGTATTTCCAATGTGATTTTGACTCCCCATATTGGAGGTAGTACAGAAGAGGCACAGCGAGATATCGCAGATTTTGTGCCTAACAAAATCATGGATTATATCAATTCTGGAAACACAGTGGATGCGGTCAATTTCCCAAATATTAGATTGCCCAAGCAAAACAAAGCGCACCGTTTTTTACATATCCATAAAAATGTTCCTGGAATCATGGCCAAAATCAATGAAGTACTGGCCAATTATGAAATGAACATTACAGGCCAGTACCTTTCCACAGATAATGAAGTGGGCTATGTAATTACAGATTTGGACAAAGATTACAACAAAGAAGTGGTAAAGGCGCTCAAGGATGTAGAAAACACCATCAAATTTAGGGTGCTCTATTAATCACCTATGGTGATAGGGTTCGTTGCGGAGAATGGTAAAGCCACGGTATAACTGTTCTACCATAAACAAACGGACCATTTGGTGGGAGAAGGTCATCTTGGAAAGGCTGAGTTTCTCATTGCTTCTTTTGTAGACTGTTTCACTAAACCCATAGGGTCCACCAATCACCATTACTAGATTTTTGATGCCACTGTTCATTTTTTTCTGCAAGAATTGGGAAAAATCGACAGAAGTAAACTGTTTGCCATTTTCATCCAATAAAATCAAAATATCAGAAGCTTGCAGTTGTCCCAGAATAAGTTCGCCTTCCTTTTCTTTTTGTTGAGTTTCAGAAAGATTTTTACTGTTTTTAATGTCGGGAATAATATGGAACTTGAATTTGATATAATGCTTCAATCGTTGCTCGTATGTGGAAATAAGTCGTTCAAGGTCAGCGCTATCGGTTTTCCCTATGGCTATCAAAGTAATCTGCATGCCCAAAAATAAACGTTTCCAGTAGAACAATAACCGCAGAACAGAAATGGGCGAGGAACAATGTTTTTATTATTTTCGTTAAAACCCCATGGGAATGATATCCGAAGAACAATTTCAAGAAGAGCTTACTATCATTATAAAAAATGCCATTCGGGAGGATGTTGGAGATGGAGACCACAGCTCTTTAGCGTGTATTCCAGAAACGGCAACAGGAAAAGCCAAACTTTTGGTAAAGGATAAGGGAGTAATTGCTGGAGTACAGTTTGCACAGCAGGTGTTTACTTATGTTGATGCCACTATGAAGGTTGAAGTGCTCATTCCAGATGGCAAACCAGTGCAGTATGGAGATATTGCTTTTTATGTGGAAGGCAGTTCCCAAAGTATTTTAAAAGCAGAACGTTTGGTGCTCAATGCAATGCAAAGGATGAGTGCCATTGCTACAAAAACCAAAAGTTTTGTATCCTTATTGGAAGGAACACAGACCAAAATTCTAGATACCCGAAAGACTACTCCAGGAATTCGTGCTCTGGAAAAATGGGCCGTAAAAATTGGAGGAGGGGAGAACCACAGGTTTGCCCTGTACGATATGATCATGCTGAAAGACAATCATATTGATTTTGCTGGTGGAATTACCAAAGCCATTCAAAAAACACAGCAATATTTGGAGGCTACCCAAAGAGATCTTAAAATTATTGTGGAAGCGAGAAATTTGAATGAAGTGGAAGAAATATTACAATCCAAAGGAGTGTATCGCATCTTATTGGATAATTTTAATTACGAAGACACCCAAAAAGCCGTGAAGATAATTGGAGATCAATGTCTCACAGAATCTTCTGGGGGCATTAATGAGAACACCATCAGAAAATATGCAGAGTGTGGTGTGGATTATATCTCTTCAGGTGCATTAACACATTCCGTTTATAATATGGATTTAAGTTTAAAAGCTGTTTAATGTCTGTAGCCATAGAAGAGCAGCTGGAAAAGATACCCGTCATCAATTGGGTGGTTCGCTTATTGAAAAAGATAAAGCTCAAGGCATTTGAAGGACTTTCTTTTTACGATTTAATTGAAATGTATTTGGTTGGAATTGTAAAAGGAACGCTATCTACAAGGGCAAGTTCCATTGCTTTCAGCTTGTTCATGGCCTTGTTCCCCTTGCTCATATTTATGGTGACCCTTGTGCCATTTCTTATTCCCTATGTGAGCGTTGGCAATGAAAATTTTGATTCCCAATTCTTGGTTTTCTTGGAATCTTTCCTGCCAACTGCGACCAGTGATTATTTTGGGGATATATATCAACAGATCAAGGACCAAAAGAGGGGGGGATTGCTGTCATCTGCATTTTTGCTCTCTATATTTTTAGTAGCGAATGGGGTTAATGCTATTTTTTCGGGTTTTGAGAACTCCTACCATGTTGAATTGACACGAAACTTTTTTAGGCAGTATGCTTATGCACTTATGGTGGGAATAATTCTATCTATCTTATTGATTATAGGAGCGGTGGCTTTTGTGTATTTTGAGTTTTACATTGTGGAATATACCAGTGAATATTTCGGAAAAACACTGGGCTATGATGTGGAAAAAGGGGATACCATAGGCATCCAATTGACCAAGATCCTATTTTTTATGTTACTCTCTTACCTTACCACAGCAATTTTGTACTACTTCGGAACAGCAGAAGGTCGTAAGGCAAGATTCTTTTCAGCAGGTGCATTGATGACTACTTTGCTATTTTTGCTCACTTCATATCTTTTTGGGGTTTATGTAGAGAAGTTTGCCCGATATAACGAACTCTACGGCGCCTTGGGAGGATTGTTGATTTTGATGGTGTTTATCTGGTTGAATTCCAATATCTTGTTATTGGGTTTTGAATTGAACGCTACTTTGAATTCACTGAAGAAAAGGCATGAAAAACAAAACGAAGCTTCATAAACATGTTTTTATTGGCTGTTTATTGATTTTTCAACTAGGAAGATCACAAACGGTATTTGGAAAATGGAGAACTGTGGATGACCGCAATGGAATAACCAAAGCCATTGTTGAAATCTATAAAGAAAATGGTCTTCTGCAGGGAAAAATCGTTAAGATTCTGGAAAAAGGCAATGAGAATGCCCTGTGCACAAAATGTAAGGGAGAGCTTAAAGATAAACCTGTACTTGGCATGAAAATCATGAATGATTTAAGACAGAATGATAAAGGTGAATATAAAGGGAGTGATATGCTGGATCCTGAGCATGGAATGACTTTTAGAGGTAAAGTGTGGCTGGACCCGGAGGATAAGGACAAATTAAAGGTTAGGGGATATCTTGCATTTTTATACAGAACCCAAACCTGGTATAGAGTAAAGGGGGATTAAGTAAAACGTATGGACTATTTTTTGGATGTTGTCCTTCCTATTCCTTTGGAAAGGTTGTTTACCTATAAAATCTCGCAAGAAGAGGCCGATTTTATACAGCCGGGAATGCGTATTGCGGTTCCTTTTGGCAGGTCTAAAATTTATACTGCACTGGCATACCATATACACCAGAATAGGCCTTTGGCTTACGAAGCCAAAGAAATTTTCCAGATTTTGGACCAAAAACCTTTGGTTGCCCCGGTTCAATTAAAGCATTGGGAGTGGATTGCCAAATATTATATGTGCACTTTAGGTGAGGTTGTCCGAAGTGCTTTGCCAAGTGCTTTTCTATTGGAAAGTGAAACTCTGGTCCTGCCCAACAAGCAAACCCAGATAAATGAACTGGACCTTACTGATGATGAATTCTTGGTATTTGAGGCCCTACAGCATCAAACGGCATTGAAAATTGGCGAGATAAGTGCTATTGTGGACAAAAAGAATGTTTTGTCCTTGGTCAATGGATTGGTTCAGAAAGGTGTAGTGGTTCAAAAAGAAGAACTCTATGAGCAATACAAACCAAAATTGATACGGTATGTAAAGCTTTCAGAAGAATTTGATGATGAGCCAAAGCTTGAAGCATTGTTGGAACAACTTACACGTGCACCTAAGCAAAGTCAAGTAGTTTTGACGCTTTTTCAAATACAAGCTACCTCCAACAAACCTATCCGGGTAACAGAACTTGAAAAAGAAAGCGGGGGATCCAAAGCAGTAATCAAATCATTGATTGATAAAAATGTGCTGCAAGAATATCATATTAGAACAGATAGGATAGCTTATGATTTACAATCGGATGCATCTAGGGATATTGAATTAAATCAACACCAATCCAATGCTTTAGAAACTATAAAGCAAGGTTTTGACCTGAAAAAACCCGTGCTGCTTCATGGTGTAACCTCATCTGGAAAGACAGAAGTATATGTAAAACTCATTCAACAATGCCTGGATAACGGAAGGCAAGCATTATATCTTTTGCCAGAAATTGCTTTAACCTCCCAGTTGATCAGTAGACTCCGTCAATATTTTGGACATAAAGTATCCGTATACCACTCTAAATATAGTATACATGAAAGGGTTGAGGTTTGGAACAATGTATTGGCCAATGCTGAAAAAGCCCAAATTGTAATAGGGGCACGTTCCTCATTGTTTTTGCCATTTTCCAATTTAGGTTTAGTGGTTGTGGATGAAGAACATGAAAATTCCTTTAAACAATTTGATCCTGCACCCAGATATCATGCTCGGGATGCCGCTATGGTTTTGGCAGCTTACCACAATGCCAATGCTCTTTTAGGTTCGGCTACACCAAGTGTGGAGAGCATGGACAATGCTAAAAAAGGAAAGTATGGGTATACGTCGATTGAGCATCGGTATGGAAATGTACTGATGCCTGAAATCAACTTGGTGGATATTAAGGAAGCTACCCGTAAAAAACGTATGAAAGGGCATTTTTCTGAAGTATTGATCAATGCCATTACCGAAACCTTAGAGGAAGGTGAGCAAATTATCCTTTTTCAAAATAGGAGAGGTTTTGCCCCTGTGGTTGAATGTACTACCTGTGGCCATGTGGCCCAATGCCCCAATTGTGATGTGAGCCTTACTTATCATCAACACAGAAATGAATTGCGATGTCATTATTGTGGATATCATATGGCATTACAGCAAGCTTGCCTAGCCTGTGGCAGTTCTACTTTGGACAAAAAAGGATTCGGTACGGAGCAGATACAGGAGGAATTGTCCCAACTTTTTCCAGAGGTGTCTGTGGGAAGAATGGATTTGGACACTACACGGGGGAAATATGCTTATGAGAAGATTATTTCGGCTTTTGAGAATCAAGAAATGGATATTTTGGTGGGTACGCAAATGGTCACCAAAGGGTTGGATTTTAGAAATGTGAGTTTGGTGGGTATTATGAATGCTGACACCATGCTCAATTATCCCGATTATCGCGCGCATGAAAGGTGTTATCAAATGTTGACACAAGTTGCAGGTAGGGCAGGGCGTACTAAAAAAAGAGGCAAGGTCCTCATTCAAACCTATAATCCTTATCATCAAATACTACAACAGGTCACCACAAACAGTTATGATAAAATGTATGCGGAACAGCTTTATGAACGGGAGCAGTTTAAATATCCTCCAGTAGTACGCATCATAAAGATTACCTTAAAGGATAAAGACTTCAATAAATTGAATGAGGCAGCACAGTGGCTTTCGGATTCGTTGCGAAATGTATTGCGCTTACAGGTTTTGGGTCCAGAATATCCTCCGGTAGCTAGAATGAGAAGGGATTACCTAAAAAATGTATTGATTAAAATACCTCGTGGTCAATCAGTGCCCCAAACAAAAAATAGCATTAAAAGAATTGAAAAATCTTTTAATGCTATCTCCAAGTATAAAAGTGTTAGACTGGTCTATAATGTAGACCACATATAATTATACGTTGGCCAGTGCTTCAGCTAGCTCTGTTTTTTTGTTTCTACTTAAAGGAATCTGTCTACCCCCTACCTCAACATTTTTACTGTTGAATTTTTCTATTTTTTCCAGATTCACGATGTAGGATTTATGGATTCTAAGGAATTTTTCGGCAGGCAATTGCTTTTCGAAAGATTTCATAGTGGACAGGATTACAATATTGGCTTCATCTGTTACCAATTTAATGTAATCTCCAAGAGCCTCTATCCATTTAATATCGTTAAGGATGACTTTGCGTTTTTTGAGGTTGCTTTTTACGAAAATGTGTTCTTCATCCTCGTCAACCCTGTTCAATTGTTCGTATTTGGCTACTGCTCTTTTTACAGAAGCTTCAAATCTTGCCAAAGTGATGGGTTTGTGCAAATAATCAGTTACATCATAATCAAAAGCCTTGAGTGCGTAATCAGGCTTTCCAGTGATTAAAATTACTTGTGGAGGGTTCTCCAATGCTTCCAAAAGGTCGAAACCACTAATGATTGGCATTTCAACATCCAAGAAAATCAGGTCGATTTCATGGTTTTTTAACCCGTTCTTAGCTTCAATAGCATTGCTATATTCAGCTACAAGGGCAAGGTGAGGGTGATTGTTGACCAATTTGGCAACGGCCATCCGCTGCATGGAGGAGTCGTCGACAATTATACTTTTTAATTTCATAGAATGGGGTGATTTGTAGGGTTTTAAATCATCGGCAAATTACACAAAAAAGACGTTTAGGAGCAACAAAAGATGTAAACATGGTCTATTTTGTTGTGTATATTACCATATACGTTACGTAGGTTTAATAGGTTTGTTTGTGTTAATAACTCTTGTACTTTAAACGAAGTTTTTTACCTTTTCTTGCGAGGGGAAGGAAATATTACTAATTTTGCGCTCCTTTTAAAATATAATATATGAACCATTACGAAACTGTTTTCATTTTGAATCCCGTTCTATCTGAGACCCAGATAGAGGAAACAGTCAAGAAATTTGAGGATTTCTTGATTAAGAATGGTGCCAAAATGGTCTCCAAAGAAGATTGGGGACTTAAAAAGTTGGCCTATCCCATTCAGCACAAAAAAAGTGGATTTTACCACTTGTTTGAATTCACTGCTCCAGGAGAAGTTATTGCTCCTTATGAGGTTGAATTTAGAAGAGATGAGCGCATTATGCGTTTCTTGACCGTAAAATTGGACAAGCATGCAATTGCTTGGGCAGAGAAAAGAAGAACTAAATTAAAAGCAAACGCATAGGGCTATGGCATCTATTGAACAACAAGCAAAATCAAAAAAAGATGGGGAAATCAGGTATTTGACCCCATTGAACATAGAGACCAGTAAGCAAAAAAAATACTGTAGATTCAAAAAATCAGGGATTAAGTACATTGATTACAAAGATCCAGATTTCTTGATGAAATTGGTAAATGAGCAAGGAAAACTTCTTCCAAGAAGACTTACCGGAACCTCATTGAAGTATCAGAGAAAAGTGGCCCAGGCCGTTAAACGAGCCCGTCATTTGGCCTTAATGCCGTATGTTGGCGATATGTTGAAATAAAAATTGTTGGAAGCATGGAACTTATTCTAAAAGAAGACGTACAGGATTTAGGCTTTAAAGATGATATCGTAACTGTAAAAAATGGTTATGGAAGAAACTTTTTGATACCGCAAGGGTTGGCTACTTTAGCCACTCCATCCGCAAAAAAGGTTTTAGAGGAAAACCTTAGACAAAGAGCCCATAAAGAAAAGAAAATCATTGATGAGGCCAATACAAAGGCTGACGCATTGAAGCAATTGGAAATTAGAATTCCAGCCAAGGTAGGTACTGGAGACAAATTGTTCGGTTCTGTGAACAATATTGACTTAGCTGCAGCCTTAGATAAGGCAGGACATCAGATTGATAGAAAATTCATAAATATTAAAGGGGGAACCATTAAAAGAGTAGGTCCTTACGCTGCTCAAATAAGACTTCACAGAGAAGTTGTGGTTGATTTTCCTTTTGAAGTAATCGCCGAGGCCAAGTAAATATTAAGTTTTGGTTAATAACTTGTTAAGAGCTATGCGTGCATAGCTCTTTTTTTTGTCTATGTTTGTAGTTACTCAAAACTAATTAACTCACTCATTATGAAGAAATTTCTACCATTGGGGATACTGTTCTTTATGGTATTCTCATCAGCGTTTTCCCAAATCACTACATCCAACATCAGAGGTACTGTTTTGGATGATCAGCAAGTTCCGCTGTTAGGAGCTAACGTGGTGGCGGTGCATACCCCAACGGGTACCCGCTACGGTGCCATTACCAATGAAGAAGGTAGGTACAATTTATTGAACTTAAGGGTAGGAGGTCCTTACGAGATTACCATTTCCTATGTTGGATTTACAACTAGCGTAAAAAATGATATTTTTTTAACGTTGGGTAAAACTTTTAATCACAATGTTGCACTGACTTCAGATAGTCAGCAACTGGATGAAGTGATTTTGGTTGGCGATCAAACCGGAACCTTTGGAAGTGATAGAACTGGAGCTGAGACCAGTGTTGGTAGGAGGGAATTGACCCGACTTCCCACTATATCAAGATCTACCAACGATTTTACTAGATTGGAGCCTACGGCCAGTGCAGGTTCCTTTGGAGGTCGAAACGACCAGTTTAATAACTTTTCCTTGGATGGGGCCATTTTCAATAACCCTTTCGGGCTGGATGCCGCACAGCCAGGTGGGCAAACCGATGCAAATCCTATTTCCATTGACGCCATTGATCAAATTCAGGTGACTACGGCACCTTATGATGTTACACAATCTGGTTTTACAGGAGCTTCAGTCAATGCGGTTACCAAAAGTGGAACCAATGAATTTTATGGAACTGTTTACGGTTTCTTCAGAAATGAAGACCTTACTGGAGGCAAAGTAAAAGGGGATGATGTATTTAAGGCGGATTTGAGTCAGACCCAATACGGAATCAGTATTGGTGGTCCGATTATAAAGAATAAACTTTTCTTCTTCGCCAACTTTGAAAAAGATGATAGGACCGATTTAGGTTCTAATGGCTTTGTGCCCAATAGGGGTACTGGCGCAGCCAATGAATCAAGAGTTCTTGCATCCGATTTTGAACTGGTTTCCAATATTTTGAGCCAAGTATCCATAGGAAATGGACAGTTTTACAACCCAGGGAGGTACGAAGGGTTTAATTTTGACCAAGAGTCCACCAAAGGTATCTTCAAATTGGATTGGAACATTAATGACAATAACAGATTGGCCATTATCTACAATTTCTTGGATGCATCCAAAGAAAAGCCGGCCCACCCAACAGCATTGGGTTTTAGGGGGCCAAACCTATCAACTTTACAGTTTGAAAATGCGGGATACCAAATCAATAACAAAATTCAATCGGTACAGTTGGAATTGAACTCTACGCTTTCCGATCAAGCTATCAATAAGTTACAATTGGGCTATACCCATTTTGATGATTTCAGAAATCCGAAATCAACTCCAGCACCAACCATTACATTGCTAGATGAAAATGGTAGTTCTAACTACATTATAGCAGGACATGAGCCGTTTTCCATCAACAACCGATTGGATCAGAAAGTGTTCCAGTTGACGAACAATTTAAACTTCTTTAAAGGGGATCATACCTTCACCGTAGGTTTCTCTTTTGAAAAATTCCAATTTGATAATTCTTTCAACCTCGGGGTATATGGTGCTCAGGGAGTATTTTTCCCAACAGGATCCATTGCTGACTTTAGAAATTTAGATGCTGCTGGGGAGGCTGCCCTAGTTGGTTTTTATCAAGATGCCTTTAATGCCGCAATTGCTGCGGATAATGCATTGAACGCAGCTGGAGAAGGAAATGCAGGAGGTTGGGCATTAGCAGAAACGAATGTTGGACAAATGGCTTTTTATTTGCAAGATGAATGGAACGCAACCGAAAACTTTAAATTGACCTACGGTATTCGTTTTGATAAGCCTTTATATTTTGATTCTGCCGAAAAAGCGCAAGATGTAATAGATGTTGCTCCAGCTTATGTGCCCGATATTCCTTACAACAACCCGAATACAGGCGAGACTGTATTCTTTGATTCCACTGAATTGCCGACCAATGATTGGTTGATTTCCCCAAGATTGGGCTTTAATTGGGATGTACATAATGATGCCACTTTGCAGATACGTGGTGGAACAGGTATATTCACAGGCCGTTTCCCATTTGTATGGTTAGGAAACCAGATTGCCAACCCAAATGTATTCTTTTATCAAGTGGTTGACCCAGATTTCAAATGGCCACAAGTTTGGAGAACCAGTTTGGGAGCCGATTATCAAATGGAAAATGGTGTGATTTTAACGGCTGATTTTTCATATTCCAAAGATGTAAATGGTCCGCACGTACAGAACTGGGGATTATTGCCCCCATCGGAAACCCTACAAGGTGTGGATAATAGACCTATTTATGGAGCAGATGATCTGATCAATAATGCGTATGTTTTCTCCAATTCTGACAAAGGGCGTATTTGGAATGCGGTATTCAAAGGACAAAAAACATGGGATAATGGGCTGTTTGCAAGTTTGGCCTATAGTTATTTGAATTCTAAAGATGTTAACTCCATCGAAGCGGAAATTACAGGTGACGCCTTTGTGGCGAACGCTATTTCTGGTAACGCAAATGATGATGTGCTGTCTTACTCTAGATACGGGGACACCCACAGATTTGTTGGGGTCATTTCCAAAGTATTTAAAACAGGAACTACCGTTTCCACTTTCTTTGAATATGCACAAGGAGGAAGATTTAACTATATCTATGGTGGAGACATTAATGGAGACGGCTCCAGTATTAATGATCTGCTTTATATTCCAACTGCATCAGAAGTAAGCCAGATGAACTTTAGTGGAGATGGACAGGCAGCTGCTTTTGAGGCCTTTATTCAACAAGATGATTATTTAAGTGAAAATAGAGGTTCATACGCTGAGCGTTATGGCGCATTGGCCCCTTGGAGAGGAAGATGGGACCTTAAAATTCTTCAAGACATTAAATTTGCTAACAAAAATACCATTCAGTTGAGTTTGGATGTACTGAATGTTGGTAACCTGATCAGTTCTGATTGGGGTGTAATTCAGATTCCAACCAACCAGCAAGTGTTGGGTGTAACCGTGGACGAAAACAATGTTCCAACTTATACCTTTGATGAAAGTTTGGCAGAAACTTTTAGTTCGGATACCAGTCTATTGTCTAGATGGCAAGCTCAGTTCGGTGTACGGTATATTTTCAACTAAAGACCATCCAATTAATAGAGAAAAGGTCGTGCGAAAGCATGGCCTTTTTTTATTTTTGCAGGATGAAATACAGACGATTGACACAACAGCAGCTGGAGGAATTACATCCGGAGTTCATCAATTTTTTGGCAACTCAATCCATAACGGCAGAAGAATGGAAAACCATCAAAGAAGAAAAACCAGAAGTGGCCGAAGAAGAATTGGATGTATTCAGTGATTTGATTTGGGAAGGCGTGTTGTCCAAAGTGGAATATTTGGAGAATATCTCAGAACTGCATATGCACCTGTTTCATTTGACGGACAAAGAAATGAAGTTGTTTTCTGTGAAAGTGATGAACCCAGAGATAGATTTGCGCACTCAAGAAGGCTTTGGTTGGTTCAAAAGAAATTTTCAGTCAGATTTTGTGGAATACTTGACCGCCTCCAAAGCTTACGGTGAAGATAAAAACTTGGATAAGTTCAAGTTGATAGAGCAAGGTGCTACTATTACCAAAGGTGAACTTTATCAATGGTTTGAGCAGATTATGGAGTAGTATCAGAGGTAAGATTTGCGATGACAGATATTGGATATCAGCGTAGATGAAACATTGTTGACCTTCCATTGTCAATTGCTCATTGTTGATTGTCCATTGCAAAACAACCCCCTATATTTGCAGCAGAATTTTTAGTACATGGCACAGAAACCAAGCATACCCAAAGGAACAAGGGATTTTTCACCTTCAGAGGTGGCCAAGCGTAGCTATATCATTCAAACGATAAAAAAGAACTTTGAAATCTATGGTTTTCAGCCGATAGAGACCCCATCTTTTGAAAATTCAGACACCCTCATGGGTAAATATGGCGATGAAGGCGATCGTCTGATTTTTAAGATTTTAAACTCAGGGGACTTTATCTCTAAAGTGGATGATGTTACCTACAGCTCCAAAAAATCCAGCTCATTGCTGCCCAAAATTTCTGAAAAAGCCTTGCGCTATGATTTAACCGTGCCCTTTGCACGTTATGTGGTCATGCACCAAAATGAGATTGATTTCCCTTTTAAACGTTACCAAGTACAGCCCGTGTGGAGGGCAGATAGACCCCAAAAAGGACGTTTTCGCGAGTTTTACCAATGCGATGCAGACGTTGTTGGTGCCAACTCCTTATTACAAGAAGTGGAGTTTGTGCAATTGTACGATGCTGTCTTTTCGGATTTAGGGTTGAAGGGAACCGCTATTAAAATCAATAATAGGAAAATACTCTCCGGTATTGCAGAAGTTATCGGAGCCAAACACCTTTTGATAGACTTTACGGTCGCTCTGGATAAGTTGGATAAAATTGGTGAGGAGAAGGTGAAAGAGGAGCTATTGGAAAGAGGTATTTCTGAAAATGCCATTGCCAAGGCACGACCTTTGTTTGAAATGTCCGGTTCCGTTTCTGAGCAACTGAGCCAACTAAAAAATTTGTTGGAAGACTCTGAAGTGGGAATGCAAGGTGTTGGGGAGCTGGAAGAAATCATCAATACTGTGGATGCCATGGGTTTGCAATCAGCCAGTCTACAGTTGGATGTGACTTTGGCCAGAGGACTCAATTACTACACAGGAGCTATTTTTGAAGTAGCCGCACCAGAAGGTGTAAAAATGGGATCTATTGGCGGTGGCGGACGCTACGATGACCTTACAGGTATTTTTGGTCTGAAAGATGTTAGTGGTGTGGGGATTTCCTTTGGATTGGACCGAATTTATTTGGTTTTGGATGAGTTGAAGCTTTTTCCAGAGACTTTGGATGTTTCTTTGGATGTATTATGTCTCAACTTTGGAAAACAAGAAGCAATGGCAGCATTACGATTAGTTTCAAGTTTGAGAAAACAAGGACTTCGTGCAGATTTATACCCAACTGACGCTAAATTCCAAAAACAGCTAAAATATGCCGATAGACGGGATGTGCCCTATGTTATTTTATTAGGGGAAAAAGAGCTTGCTGAAGGCAACTTTGTGGTCAAGAACATGAAAACGGGTGACCAGAGTTCTTATGCCTTGGAAAATGTTGACCAATTTGTCCAAGAAATCCACTAAAGCCTTTTTTTGATTTCCTTTATGATTGTTTTGTAATAATCAGAACCGTGGGATACATATTTTGCCGTATGGGCCAATCCCCAAGTTTCTTCAGCAAATTGGTGCAGGGAAATCAAGTCCAAGGCTTCAACTTCACTTTCTTGTTTTTTCAAAGTTTGCAAAGGTGATTTGAGTTCACACAAAAATATATGATGGAATTCTGCATCAGTAAAATCTTTGGAAATAGTATGGATTTCTTTGAAGGTTCCAATAGATTTTAAATCACTTTCAATAATATCCAATCCAATTTCTTCTTGTACTTCCCGGATTGCTGCAATCATGATTTTCTCTCCTGAAGAAACATGGCCGGCAACGGACACATCCCAAAGTAGGGGGTGGGTTTCCTTGTCTTTTCCTCTTTGTTGAATCAAGATTTGACCATTAGCTGTATACAACCAAACATGGACTGTAGCATGAAAAAGACCCTTCTGGTGCGCTTCAGATTTTAAACAGGATTGTCCAGTAGGTTTTCCGTTTTCGTCAAGAATATCTACCAGTTCGTCCATTGTTTTTTAATTATCAAATGTCATTTCGAACGGATGTGAGAAATCTCAAAACAGTAATCAATATGGCTTAGATTCCTCCTGACATTCGAAATGACACTGGTTTTAATCAAAATAGCTGAAAGTCTCCCCTTCCTTAATGGTCAATAAAGTTTCGTAAATCAGGCGAATTACGTTTTCTACATCATCTCTGTGCACTGTTTCCACTGTCGTGTGCATGTAACGCAATGGTAAAGAAATCAAAGCAGAAGCTACGCCACCATTGCTATAAGCAAAGGCATCGGTATCCGTCCCTGTATATCTGGACGAAGCTTGACGCTGGAATGGTATTTCTTTGGCCTCCGCAGTTTCAATGATACGTTCACGCAACTTTTGTTGCACCGCAGGAGCATAGGAAATCACCGGTCCTTTTCCCATGGAGCAATCTCCCTGGGTCTTTTTTTCAATCATTGGAGTGGTGGTGTCATGGGTCACATCAGTAACTATGGCAACATTGGGTTTGATGGTTTCCGTAATCATCTCCGCACCTCGAAGTCCAATTTCTTCCTGCACAGAATTAGTGATATAAAGTCCAAATGGCAATTTTTCACCGTTTTCATGAAGCAATCGGGCCACTTCGGCAATCATGAAACCACCGGCACGGTTATCCAAAGCGCGACATACGAATTTGTCTTTGTTCAATATTTGGAACTCATCTGGATAAGTGATGACGCACCCCACATGAACACCCATTTTTTCAACTTCAGCCTTATCTTTTGCACCTATATCTATAAAGATGTTGTCCAATTTTGGCGGTTCTTCCTTGGCTCTGTTTCTAGTATGGATGGCCGGCCACCCAAAAATACCTTTTACAATTCCTTTTTTGGTATGGATGTTCACCCATTTAGATGGAGCAATCTGATGGTCACTACCTCCATTTCTTATGACGTACAACAATCCATTTTCGGTAATGTAGTTCACATACCATGAAATTTCATCAGAATGCCCCTCGATAACAACCTTGTATTTGGCCTCGGGGTTAATAACGGCTACAGCTGTGCCGTAGGTATCTGTGATAAAATCATCAACATAGGGTTTCAGATAGTCCATCCAGATTTTTTGTCCTTCCCATTCATAACCTGTTGGAGAAGCATTGTTCAAGTATTTTTCAAAAAATTTAAGCGACTTTGCGTTGATGATTTTTGATGCTGCCATAAGATAAAATTAGTCCACAAACATAACAATATTCACTTTTATTTAATAGCCAAATCTTACCTTTATCCTTAATTTTGGCAGGACTTTTGAGAATTTAACCGCATGTTTCGCTATTGTATAGCCATATTTTTTTTATTGCTTCAAGTCTTTGGGTTTTCCCAAGAGATTCAACAAGATTCGCTCATACATGAGAAAGATTCCGTAGCGGATTACTGGGTTCGGTTTGAGGGTGATTCCATTCTCTACAGCTCTATTGAATTAGATGAAGTCTATCTTTTTGATAAACTCGCATTTGCCAACAAAAAAGAAAAGCTCAGGTATTACATTTTACGAAGAAAGACTTTAAAAGTATACCCATATGCTAAAATGGCTGCAGAGCGCTTGGTGGAATTGAATGATAGTTTGGAGCACATCAAGAAAAAAAGGCATCGAAAAAAATACACCAAAAAAGTCCAAAAATTCATTGAGGATGAATTCTCTGCAGAGTTGAAGAAGTTAACGCGGACCGAAGGTCAGATTTTGGTGAAACTGATTTATCGTCAAACTGGTAAAACCGCTTTTGATTTGGTCAAAGAGCTTCGGAGTGGCTGGAGGGCTTTTTGGTACAATACCACGGCAAAGGCATTCAAAATTAATATCAAAGAAGAATTCCATCCAGAATCAATACATGAGGATTATTTGATAGAGGACATTCTACAACGTGCCTTTGCTTCCAATAGATTGGAGCGACAAAAGTCCGTTTTGGATTACGATTATGCCCAACTCAGCAATAAATGGAAAGAAGGCTATCCAGAAACCAACAAAAATTAGTCTTTTGATTTCTTTCCGAATATGGCATCCATCATAATATTTACAGAACGGAAGCCTAAAAAGATTGCCAATCCGGCAAACAAAAATCCAAGAATCAATACGGGAATAAATAAGGGATTGTCTTTATTTTTAAATGCTTCGTAAATCAAGAATGGTCCTGTAAACATTGCTAAAACCGTAAATCCAAAAGATTTTAGGCTTTTCACCAAAAGTTCTTTGTCCGTTCGTCTCATACGACCAAAGTAGGAATATTAGCTTATATTTAATGCCAATCAACTAAAAATTAGGTATGGAAATACTTGTCTTAACCATAGTCATTCTGTTTATTATCGTTGCAACGGTAAAATTCAAAATGCACCCTATTTTTTCATTGAGTATTGCATCGGTGGTATCTGGTTTTTTATTGGGACTTACGCCTGAAGAAATTATGACGGCAATAGGTGAGGGCTTTGGGAAAACACTTTCAGGAATAGGACTGGTCATTGCTTTTGGAACAGTAATAGGTATTTATTTGGAGAAAACAGGTAGCACGCAAGTATTGGCCAATAGCATATTAAAGTTGATAGGGCTCAAACGTTCTCCATTGGCCATTAACTTAGCGGGCTATGTAATTTCCATTCCTGTTTTTTGTGATTCGGGATTCATTATACTTTCTTCATTGAATAAAGCTATAAGCAAACGCACAGGAATTCCGACTCTTGTCTTTGCTATTTCTTTGGCCACTGGATTGTATGCCGCCCATGTGTTTGTACCCCCTACTCCTGGACCTTTAGCTGCAGCAGCTATTTTGGATGCTGATTTAGGGCTTGTGTTACTTTTGGGACTGGCAGTTTCCATTCCGGTTTCTTTAACTGGGTATTTTTGGGCCAGATTTATTGGGAAATCATTGGAAGAGGAAGAACATATTCAAAAACCGGTTGAGGCAGAAGCAATCGAATCTTCAATAAAACCCATTCAGGCATTTTTGCCGCTGTTGGCTCCGATAATTCTCATTGCTTTAAAATCCATAGCAAATTACCCTACGTATCCTTTGGGCAAAACATGGGTGTTTTATGTGCTGGATTTTTTGGGCAATCCTATTATTGCTTTATTGATAGGTGTTTTGTTCGCGTTTATGTTAGGAAATAATACACCTGCCAAAGAACGACAAGATTGGGTAGCAACAGCGTTTAAACAAGCAGGTGCCATTGTATTGATTACAGGAGCGGGAGGAGCATTTGGAGCTATCTTACGGACTATTGATATTGCTTCTTTAATTAGCTTGGAATCCAATTCTGGAGTTGGCGGACTTTTGATCGCTTTTGTAATTGCAGCGGTATTAAAGACAGCACAGGGGTCTTCCACTGTTGCTATTATTACCACATCAGCAATAATTGCTCCTTTGTTGGAAACCTTTGGTTTATTGTCTATAACGGATAAAGCTTTAGCAGTTCTTGCAATAGGTGCTGGTGCCATGACGGTATCCCATATCAACGATAGTTATTTTTGGGTGGTTTCACAATTTTCCAACATCAATGTAAAAACTGCTTTAAGAGGACATACTTTAGGGACTTTGCTTCAAGGGGTTACTGGAGTAACAATAATATTATTATTGTATTGGATACTTTAAGGGAAATTGTCTATTCTATGGTAATGGACCGTTTGAATTCCTGTACAACGGCAAAGTAACCTAGGGCAAAATCTTCTGGTCGCTCAACATTATCAAAAATATTGATATTGTCCAACCCAGTAACATCAAAGACGTTTCCTCGAACAGTGGCAACCGGGGTGTCAAAAATACCTCCATCGTTTTCAGTTTGCTCCACTAAAAGATCCATGTAATTGAAAAATTCTTGATCTGCACCCAGAATACTTACCGTGGCTTCTTCACCAGGCTCCAAAGTTGCATCATAGAAATAGGAAAACTGAAATTGTTGACCATCAATGAATTCATCACGTAGTGCTAAAAATTCACCAAAATCAAAATCAAAAATATAATAATCATGCAGGCCAGGAGGATCGGTGAAGGTAACAATTACCTCGGTATCGTCTTCATCGAATAGTGTTTCGGTTCCTTGTGTCAAATTATCAATAGGAACTGTAGGAGCATATTCGGTTCTTGCATAATAATTCCTGTCATTATGTGTTACCTGTAAAATGAAGACCACACCAGGTTCAGCAGCGGCTGTGCGAATACGCTGATCTGAAGAAAAATTTGGATCTGGAACGTAAACCCCAGAGCCTGGTTCCCTTTCTGCCAATGAGGAAAATCCCAAACTGTCAAGTTCTCCAAATTCGTTTGGGGTTCCATAGGCGATCACGGCACTTTCTACTTGGGTAGGCTGGTTATCTTCAAAGAAATTACTGGTTTCCTTCATGGTGATCTCCACATCGATGAACTCTTGACTTTCATCCACACGGAGAATCCCATCTACAACAAGTTTGGTCTCGGTTTCTGGCAACTCTACATCGATGACATCTTCACAGGATGAAAGGACCAAAAAACCTAAAATTGAAAGAATGATTGTCTTTTTCATGGCCTAGAATTTAAAATTATAGGTAATCGCTGGGATAATACCAAAAATTGAGGTTCGAATTGCTTCATTTCTACCCGTATCCTCATTTTCCCTAAAATTGATAGAGGCGGCGTTTCTTCTGCTGTATAGGTTATAGATGCTGAATACCCATTCTGACTGCCAGTTTCTACCTTTATTTTTTCTGGGGGTGAGTGTGGCAGAAACATCCAACCGGTGATAATCGGGGAGTCGTACCTTATTTCTTAATCCATAAAAAGGAACGGTAATGCCTTGGAATTCAAATTGACCGACTGGGTAATTGGTGGGTTGGCCAGTTTGATAAATAAAGTTGGCATTGATGTTCCACTTATCATTAAGGTCATAGCTTCCAAAAATGGATAGGTCATGGGTTTTGTCATACGGAGTACTGTACCATTCTCCCAAGTTGATTCCGGTTTCCAAATCTGAGCGACCTGTGTCCAACTCTAAATCTCGGCCCGGGGTTCTTTGTTCCGACCTTGATAGTGTGTATGCCAACCAACCTGTTAATCGACCTTCATTTTTCCTTAGTAGGAATTCAAGACCATAGGCCCGGGCTTCGCCATTTAAAATAACCTGTTCAATGGCATTGTTTGCTATTAAATTGGCGCCGTCTATATAATCGATACGGTTTTCTATGTCCTTGTAAAAAGCTTCTGTTTCAAAAGTATAGTCTCCTCCTTTAATATTTCTGAAATAACCAATGGCATATTGGTTTAGCAATTGTGGTTCCACAAATGGTCCACTTGGCGTCCAGACATCTAGGGGAGTAGGGGAGCTTGTATTGGACAATAGATGTAAATATTGTGCCAATCGGGTATAACTGGCCTTAATGGAACTTTTTCCATTGAAATTGTAGGAGGCCGCTACTCTGGGTTCAAAATTGAAAAATTTCTTTAATGTACCGCCTCTTCCTGGATTAATGGTATCTATTGGTTCAGCTTCTCTATACGATAATGTAAATGGGTCAAAAATGACTGGGTTGTCATCTTCATAAACAAAAAACTCATCTTGCCCCAAACGGTTAAATTGACTTACCCTAAGTCCGTATTCCATGCTTAGGTTTTCCGAAATTTTATGTTCAATATCTACGTACAATGCATTTTCATTGGCGTATTTCTTAGTCAATTGGTCTTCAACTATACCAGAATCTGGACTGTTTGGCCGAATTTTACCAGGATTGAACACATAGTAAATATTGTTGAGGCCATAGTTGAGCTGCAACTTGTCATTAACGTAGTGTTTTAGATCATACTTTAAATTGAAGTTTTGGATGCCGGAATCCCAATCGAAACCAACAAAATCTAACTCCAAACCGTAGAAATAATCAGAATAGATGACCGAAAGATTAGAAAACAGCTTATCTGAGAATAAGTGGTTCCACCTGAAATTTCCAACGGCGTTGCCATACGTATTTATAAAGCTATCAGAAATACTAAATAGATCTCGTCCAAAATACCCAGATAGGAATATATTATTTCGGTCATTGATTTTATGATTGATTTTGGTATTCAAATCATAGAAATATGCCTTGTTGTCCACATCAAACAAGGGCAGGAACAAGTGCGCATATGAAGCTCTTCCACCGACCAAAAATGCTGTTCTATCTTTGATGATGGGACCTTCCAACAATAATCTACTGGCTACAGCACCAATACCGCCACTTACTTTAAAGTCTTTGCTATTGCCTTCTTTTTGGAAAATTTCCAGAACGGAGGAAACTCTTCCTCCATATCTGGCAGGTATTCCACCTTTGAACAACTTGACATCTTTAATGGCATCTGGATTAAAAACGGAAAAGAAACCAAATAAATGGGAAGAATTAAACACGGTGGCTTCATCCAAAAGGATAAGATTTTGATCTACGGCACCACCGCGCACATTGAATCCGGAGGAAGCTTCGCCCGCATTGGTAACACCGGGCAATAGAAGAAGGGATTTTATAACATCAGCTTCACCAAGTACCACAGGAATTTGCTTTATGGTTTGTGCAGCTAAGGTATTGACACTCATTTGTGGTTTTCTAATGTCTAACCGCTCGGCATCATCGGTAACTACAACTTCATCTAATTCTTCTGCCCTTACAGATAGGCTGAAATCTTTTTTGATATCCTTATCAAGTATGATGGTTTCTCGAATGTCCTGGAATCCCAAATAACTGACAACAACTTCATATTCTCCTTGGGGTAGGGTAATGGAATAAAATCCATATTCATTGGTAGTAACGCCTGATTTCAGTGTTGGAAATGCAATGGTAACACCAATTAAAGTCTCATTGCTGGCCGCCTCTGAAATTGTACCGCTGAGCGTAAATTTTTGTTGGGCTTGAAGGGAAATGCCAAGGACAATCAAGACAAATGAAAGCAAAAAATGTCTTTGTGGCATTTTTAGAATTTTCCTAAAAATACATATAATCCTTCATGAAGGAAAATGAAAAAGAATTTTTAAGACATCATCACTTAAAGTGACAAAATAACTTGGTCTAATATTTTCCGGTGTGTTGAATCCTTACTTTTCTTAAACCTATTTGATAGCGTCAAGAAGGGCATTGAAAGTAGCACTTGGGCGCATGGCGTTTGAGGCCATTTCCATATTGGGAAGGTAATATCCTCCGATATCTATGGATGATCCTTGTGCATCAATCAATTCCTGTGCTATTTTTTCTTCGTTGGATGAAAGTTCTTCAAATACCTTACTGAATATGGATTGTAACTCAGGCTCATCGTTCTGGTTTGCCAGTTGTTCCGCCCAATACAAGGCTAAATAAAAGTGACTTCCCCGAGTGTCCAGTTCGTTCACTTTTCTTGAAGGGGATTTGTCATTGTCCAAAAGCTTCTCTGTAGCTGCATCCAACGCATCGGCAAGGATTGCCGCCTTTTTGTTGTTGCTTTTTTCACCTAAAAATTCCAGAGAGACACCTAAGGCCAAGAACTCGCCCAATGAATCCCATCTGAGATGTCCTTCCTCCAAAAATTGTTCAACATGTTTTGGTGCAGAACCACCTGCCCCAGTTTCAAAGAGTCCCCCCCCGTTCATTAACGGCACAATGGAGAGCATTTTGGCACTGGTACCCACCTCTAAAATTGGGAATAGGTCAGTGAGGTAATCACGCAATACATTTCCAGAAACAGAAATGGTATCCTTACCATCTTTGATGCGTTCCAAAGTAAATATGGTGGCTTCAATAGGGGATAGGATGCGCAAATCAAGACCATCTGTATCGTGATGAGTCAAATACTCATTGACCTTTTGAATAAGTTCCGCATCGTGGGCACGATTTTCATCCAACCAAAACACAGCAGGAGTATGGGTTGCCCTAGCTCTGGAAACGGCCAATTTCACCCAATCTTGAACAGGGGCGTCCTTAACCTGGCACATTCTCCAGATATCTCCTCCTTCAACAGGATGTTCCAACAAAGTTTCTCCAGATGAACTGCTCACTACTTTTACAACACCGGCTTCAGGGATTTCAAAAGTCTTGTCATGAGAGCCATATTCTTCAGCCTTTTGGGCCATTAGGCCAACATTTGGAACTGTTCCCATGGTTGTTGGATCAAAAGCACCGTGTTCTTTGCAGAAATCAATAGTTGCTTGATAAATTCCTGAATAACTACTGTCTGGGATAATGGCTTTGGTATCCTGTAGCTCACCATTTTTATCCCACATTTTACCAGAGTTTCTGATCATAGCGGGCATGGAGGCATCAATGATCACATCACTGGGCACATGCAGGTTGGTTATTCCTTTATCTGAATTCACCATTGCCAAATCAGGGCCATTCTCAATGGTCTGCGCAATTAATGTTTCAATTTCTTCCCGTTCATGATCTGAAAGCTGTTGTAACTTGTCCAAAAGACTTTCTAAACCATTGTTTGGGTTAATGCCAACTTGATTTAAAGTATCTCCATATTTTTTGAACAGCTCTGAAAAGTAAACTGTAAGTGCATGACCAAAAATAATGGGGTCGGAGACTTTCATCATTGTTGCTTTGAAATGAAGGGAAAGTAACAATCCTTTGGCTTTGGCATCCGCAATTTCCTGAGTTAAAAAATCTACCAATGCTTTTTTGCTCATTACGGTAGCATCAATGATTTCTCCATCCTGAAGAGCAATCTTGTCTTTTAGAACAGTTACGTCTCCATTTACGTTTGTTAGTTCAATGCTTACGGTGTCGGCATTTTTTAATGTCAATGACTTCTCATTGCTTCTAAAGTCACCATTGGACATAGTGGCCACATGGGTTTGTGAACTTGAAGACCAAGCACCCATGGTGTGTGGATTTTTCTTAGCGTAATTTTTTACAGCTTTTGGAGCTCTTCGGTCTGAATTACCTTCACGAAGCACTGGGTTTACAGCACTTCCTTTAATTTTGTCGTATTTGGCCTTTATAGCTTTTTCCTCTTCGGTCTTAGGTTCATCAGGATAATTGGGAAGGTTATATCCTTTCTTTTGTAGTTCTTCAATGGCTTCTTTTAGTTGAGGAATAGAGGCACTGATGTTTGGTAGCTTAATGATATTGGCTTCCGGAGTTTTGGCTAAATCACCCAAAAGGGCAAGGTCATCCGAAATTTTTTGTTCCTCATTCAAGAATTCAGGGAAAACGGCAGCTATTCGACCAGCAAGGGAAATATCTTTGGTATGTATTGCGATATCTGCGGTTTTGGTAAAGGCTTTAACAATGGGTAAGAAGGATAGTGTAGCTAAGGCTGGTGCCTCATCAGTTTTGGTATAAAAAATTTTAGCCATTTAGATAATTTTATTTGAGCGGTGCAAATATACGATTTATGGCCGGTGGAATATGAATGAATCTCTTAAAAGTAAAGGGGATAAACAGAAGAAAATAAAAAACAAAAGCCATATCTATGTGCGAACATTGATATGGCTTTCTGAAAAGGGCTAAAGGACTTGCCTCATGTTGCCACGAAACTGTAACCGAGGTTACTTTCCGTTGCCCCTTTGACGTTTACTCTACACGTTGCCTTTAATTATTCAACTAAACTGCTTTTTGTAAAGCATCCTAAACGTTTCCTAAATTTTATCAAAATGGGAAATTGCTCTCCCATCCGCACATAAAACTTATTATTTCTCTTTGAGGTCTGCCGAAACTCGCCTCAATTTGAAATTCCTTTTGTGATTAGTAGTGTTACCAATTTAAAGGGAAACATCAGTTTTTAAAGAACGTCAACTTTAAAAAGAAATAAGAATTTGATAACATCATCTTCATTATTTCTTCCGCTAAATTAGCATAAACGACCAGATATCCAAATTTTATAACCAATTAAAAATCAACAGGATATGAACTAAGGTTATTAACAATTGTTCATAAAAAAAGCACCTAAAAGGTGCTTTAATTTAATGTTATGTGGTTAAAAGGGAGCGAGTGATTACCCTCTAATCTCCTTTATACGGGCCTTTTTACCGGTAAGACCTCTAAAGTAGAATATTCTTGCTCTACGCACTTTTCCTTTCTTATTTACTTCAATTTTTTGAAGTGCAGGCATGTTGATTGGGAAAATTCTTTCTACCCCAACAGTACCAGACATTTTACGAATGGTAAAAGTTTCTGTGGCACCACTACCTCTTCGTTGTATCACAACTCCTTTAAAGAACTGTGTACGTGTTTTTTCTCCTTCTTTAATTTCATAGTATACCGTGATGGTATCTCCAGATGAAAATTTTGGAAAATCTTTCTTTGGAACAAATTCGTCTTCAACAAATTTTACTAAGGACTCCATTGCTTATTTTTTAGCGTTTACCAAAACCAACTTACACGTATTTCGTCAGAGGTTAATTTTGAGATTGCAAAAATAATGCAATATTTAGAAATAGCAAGGTGTTTTTTGGTTTTTGAGAATTTATATGTCCTTGGGAGCCTTTTTTACTTTATGAAATACAAATAAAAGCAATCCAATGGCAAAAAGAATATGAGGTATAGGGCTTAGTACTGCGGTCATTTTGCTTGCATATAAAACAGATTCTGGACCAAGTTGTGCTGAAAGTCCTGTCCAAGCAAAACCCCCTATTGAAAAAAACAATCCCAATATTTGGGCGATTAACATCAGAATTGTGGCGCCACTTTTTTGTTTAATTACCAAAACGATGCAAGCAATCAGCACGATTAATTGTGCAATTCCATTTAGCACACCGCCAGCCGCATAAAAAATGGTATGTGTGTTATCCATGATTGGTTATAATAAATCGGGCCTTCTTTTTTTGGTTCGTTCCAAGGCTTGCTCCTCTCGCCATTTTTCTATTTTTGGGAAATCTCCGCTCAACAAAATTTTGGGCACTTCCCTTCCTTTGTATTCCGAGGGTCTGGTATACACCGGGGGAGCCAATAAATTATCCTGAAAAGTATCGGTAAGGGCAGAGGTCTCATCATTTAAAACCCCGGGCAATAATCGTATCACAGCATCGCAAAAAACTGCTGCTGCCAATTCGCCACCTGAAAGCACATAATCGCCGATTGAAATTTCACGTGTCACAAACATATCCCTCACCCTTTGGTCTACACCTTTGTAATGTCCGCAGAGTACAATCAGATTCTTTTTTAATGAAACTTCATTGGCAATGCCTTGGTTGAGTGTTGTGCCATCTGGGGTCATATAAATGACCTCGTCGTATTCCCTTTCGTTTTTGAGTTGTGTAATGCACTTGTCTATGGGTTCTACCATGAGTACCATTCCTGCACCTCCGCCAAATTGATAATCATCAACCTGACGATAATTGCCAGTGGTGTAATCCCTTAGATTATGTAGATGTACTTCAACTAAACCTTTGTCAATTGCCCTTTTTAGAATGGATGCTTCAAAAGGACTTTTTAAAAGTTCTGGTAGTACGGTAATGATGTCTATCCGCATTGGCTTGGTCAATTTTCCCACAAACAGTTTACTTGATATTTGTGTTTTTCCAAAAGTAATGAAAATAGGCCTCGTCCTTTATCCATCCCAATCGCTCATACAGTTTTTGGGCGGGGTTATCCGCAGCGGTTTCTAACGCTAGACCTTTGTAACTTAATGTTTCGCAATACGTTTTGGCGTGATTGAGCAATGCTTCACCAACTCCTTTTTTTCTATGATTGGGGGATACATATAAATCATTCAAAATATAATAGGGTTGTAAGGACACCGAAGAGAATGTTTTATATAGCTGTGTAAAACCAACTGCTTCATTATTTTCCACCGCCAGAAATAGAACTGTTTCGTTGTTCAGGAAACGATCCCTTAGGAATTGATTTGCAGCATTGATATCTGAATTTTGCGAATAGAAAACCCGATATGCATCGAAAAGAGGTGCAATAAGCTCCAAATCTTCAATAGTGGCCTTTGTGATCTCCATATTGTGCAGGTTGTGTTTATATAATAGGCTGCAAAATTAAAAAGGCTTCCTTTAGGAAGCCCGAGACTATTTTTTCTGTTTGTTCAGTTCATCCTGGAGCTGTCGGCTTATTTTTTGTTCTCGTTCTAAAGCTCTTCGCCTATGGTCTTCATATTCTTGTTCCAAATCGGCCAAAGCTGTTTTAGCTTGATGTGTAAGGGTATTACTGTTCCTAAACTTATAAATAAAAAATAATAGAAACAGTAATAAAGCTACTATAATGGCCCATAGCAAGAATTTATATGTTCCTTTGCTTATCAATGCACCAAAGAATGAAATACTGTCTTTCTCTTTGGTTGTGGTATTTAGTTTTTGTGTGGTATCCTGTAATTTGGTGTTGAGGTCCTCTATTTCTGCCTTATTGGCAGTAATAGTTGCGGA
Source organism: Flagellimonas amphidinii (assembly GCF_013090115.1). Classification (GTDB taxonomy): domain Bacteria; phylum Bacteroidota; class Bacteroidia; order Flavobacteriales; family Flavobacteriaceae; genus Flagellimonas; species Flagellimonas amphidinii. The sequence continues at coordinate 608,738 of NZ_JABFNN010000039.1, read as the reverse complement.
TAAATCCTTGATGGATGAGTTGGCCGTGTTGATGGAATCAAAAATATTTTTTTTGATTTGATTTAAGGCGGACAAGCGAATTACTTCATACCGAATACCATTGGCTGAATAGTTGCCGGATTTCCTTTCCAATTCCCTGAACTGTCCTACCAAGGATTGGTCTTGGGTATCATCAGTTTCTTGATTTTGCGCATTAACGGCAAAGAATGTGGTAAGTAAGGTTAGGGTACAGAAAATTTGTAATCGCTTCATGGTCAATGTTCTTATTAATTTAGATTGTAGGGTAGAGCGAAATTACACCAATAAACCAAAAATCAAAAGAAAAACTGTTTTAGCAGTATGTTGACTGCTTTGTTACTATTAATAATAGGTATATCTGCGAACCTTAGCAATATATTTGGCCAGGCGTATAACCTGATGGGAATAACCATATTCATTATCATACCAAATATATAGAACAATACTTTTGCCATCGCCGGATACCAAAGTGGCCTTGCTGTCATAAATTGATGGGGCGGATGCTCCTACAATATCGGAAGAGACCAGTTCATTACTCAGGGAATATTTGATTTGCTCTACCAAATCCCCTTCTAGAGCATATTTTTTTAGAATGGTATTGAGACTCTCTTTTGTGGTTTTACGCTTCACTTCAAGATTTAGGATGGCCAAAGATCCGTTGGGTACAGGAACCCGTATAGCATTGGAAGTCAACTTTCCTTTTAAAGCAGGCAAGGCCTTCGCCACGGCTGCTCCTGCTCCCGTCTCGGTGATGACCATATTTAGGGCGGCAGCACGACCTCTTCGATATTTTTTATGCATATTGTCCACCAAATTCTGGTCATTGGTGTAAGCGTGAATGGTTTCTAAATGTCCTTTTTTAATGCCGAGCGAGTCTTCAACAACTTTTAAGATAGGAGTAATGGCATTAGTGGTGCATGAAGCTGCTGAGTAAATCTTGGTCTTGTCTGGATCAAACTCTTTGTGGTTGACTCCATGCACTATGTTTGGAACCTCCTTGCCCGGTGCGGTGAGCAAAACTTTGCTGGCACCTTTGGCTTCCAAGTGCCTGGAAAGTGCTTCTTTGTCCCTAAAAACTCCAGTATTGTCAATGATTAGGGCATTGAATATTCCAAATTTGGTGTAATCAATTTTTTCAGGTTTGTCCGCGCTAATGAACTTCACGGTGGTACCATTGATGATCAAGGCCTTGTTTTTTTCATCTACATCTACTGTGCCCATAAATTTTCCATGCACTGAATCAGTTTTCAGCAAAGCTGCTCTTTTTTCAAGAACTTCGTTGTCCAACTCACCCCTCACAACAATTGCTCTTAGTCTAAGCTGGTTGCCTCGGCCTGTTTTTGCCATAAGCTCTCGGGCCACAAGTCTACCTATTCTACCAAACCCATAGAGAACCACATCTTTTGGTTTTATTTCTTTGGACGCTTGGGCATCTTTTAATTTTTCAATGACAAAAGCTTTTACGTTAAGATGGTCATTGTCATCAGAATGATATTCGTAAGTGAGTTTGCCAATATCAAGTTTGGCAGGAGGGAGGCTGATATCGTTGATGGCCCGTAGAATTTCCACAGAATCGAATATGGAAATGGGTTTTTGTACAAATTCTCCAGCGTATTCATGCAAATTGATAATATCGCTTACATTCTTATCTATAATTTGATTTTTAAAAAGAACCACTTCTATAGCCTTGTCATACCATAGGTCGCTAATAATTTTGATGAATTCTGTAGTGGCTTTTCTTCTATCGGCTTGGAACGCAAGTTCCTTTTCGTATGACTTGATGTCGCTCATGGAAGGTAGTAGTTGTATTTAAAAATTTTTGGCAAAAATATATATTTCAAACGTTTTCGTAAAAGTATTTGAAAAGAAAAAAGCACCCATACATGGGTGCTTTCACAAGTTACATATTTTCTTTTTTATTGAAGAATCAAACGCTCTTTCTCACCTTTTTCATTGATCATGGTGAAACTAGTGCGCCCATACCTTGAGATTTCACTGAAATGCTCTTTGGCATCGTCAATATTGGTGATTTCTTTATCATCCACCTCTGTGATGACCTTGTTTTTAAGGTCATACCTACCATATCCTTCAGGAACATCAATGATTTTGACTCCTTTTGATACCCCAAAAGTTTTCTTGTCCTCTTTAGATAAATTTTTCACCATAAATCCTGTCATGGGAAGAATGATGGTTTGTTGTTTTTTAAGCGTTACATTTTTAGTGATACTCTTTCCGTCCCTGTCAATAATCACCTTTACAACGTCTCCCGGTCTCTTGGAAGATAGATATCCTGAAAGTTCAGAGAATTTGTTCACCAATATATTGTCCACACGTTTGATGATATCTCCTTCTTGCAGACCTGCATCGGCTGCACCGGAATCTTCACTGATTTGGGAAATGTAAACACCCTCAATTTCGTCCAGACCCATCTCCATGGCCTGTTTGGAGTTAACATTGGCAGCAGAGATTCCTAATAGACCTTTTTGAACATTACCATATTCCATAATATCTTCCACCACTTTTCTGGCAATGTTGCTGGGAACTGCAAAAGCATAACCCACATAGGATCCCGTTTGTGAGGTAATAGCGGTGTTGATACCAATAAGATCGCCGTTGGTGTTTACAAGAGCACCACCACTGTTACCGGGGTTTACGGCAGCATCAGTTTGGATAAAAGATTGATTTCTCCCTAAGGATCTTGCTTTGGCGCTTACAATTCCAGCGGTTACCGTGGATGTTAAATTAAAAGGATTTCCAACAGCCAATACCCATTCGCCAATTTGTGCATTGTCAGAATCTCCAAAAGCCAAATAAGGCAGCGCTTGTTCCACTTCAATTTTGATTAGGGCGATATCGGAATCAGAATCAGCACCAATTACCTCTGCTTCATATGTCTTGTTATTGTTCAAGGTAACTTCCAATTGACTAGATTGTGCAATAACATGGTTGTTGGTCACTATATATCCATCAGGGGAAATAATAACCCCTGAACCCGTACCGACCTGAGGTGTTTGTCTACGCTCAAAACCATAGAAAAAATCTGAAAGACTGGTTTGCCCTTTTGTAGTGGTCAAGTTCTTAACGTGTACTACGGCATTTACCGTTTTTTCAGCGGCAAGAGTGAAATCAACTTCATTAATTCCTGCGCCCTTCGCGGACACCGGTAAGTTACTGGTACTTAAAACTGGCATTTGCTGCTCAGAAGTGACCATTGTATAGCTGTCTTTTTCAAAAAATAGTTTGTAGGCTCCCAAAGTAATTGCTCCAGCAAATATGGAAACCAAAAATAAACTGGCTATTCTCTTCATATTCAATAATTATTTAACATTTAGCAGTAACAAAATTAAATCAATTCGTCAGTGACTCGGTCTGTTTAACTCGTTTTTAACTACAAAATTTTCCTTAAAGAATACCCTATATTTGTTCCTTTGTAGGGAATTATGAGGCTACAGTTTTTTAAATATCAGGGAACGGGTAACGATTTTGTAATTATTGACAATCGACAAGAGTTTTTTCCTAAAAACGATACCGATCTTATTGGGAGGTTATGTGACCGTAAGTTCGGCATTGGTGCAGATGGTTTGATTCTTCTGGAAAATGATGAAGCATCTGATTTTAAAATGGTCTATTTTAATGCTGATGGTAATGAAAGTAGTATGTGTGGAAATGGAGGTAGATGCTTGGTCGCTTTTGCACATTTTTTAGGCATTATTGATAAAGAAACCACTTTCAATGCCATTGATGGGCTTCATTTTGCCAGTATTGATGGTGAGACGGTTCACTTAAAAATGGTGGATGTCAGTGAGGTAAAGCAAAAACCAGCTTATAGTTTTTTGGATACTGGATCACCGCACCATGTACAATTGGTTGGGGATTTGGAGCATTTTGATGTAAAGAAAGAAGGAGAAAAACTTAGATATGGCCTTTACGGGAAATCTGGTAGCAACATCAATTTTGTAGAGCAGGCAGCAGATGATGTATTTACTGTTAGAACATACGAGCGCGGGGTAGAGGATGAGACCTTGTCTTGTGGTACAGGTGTTACTGCGGTAGCTTTGGCCATGCATGGAGCAGGGAAAACAGCTTCCAATACTGTGAAAATAAATACTCCAGGAGGAGATTTGTCCATCAGCTTTGAGCAGTTGAACGGTGGATACACCAATGTTTTTCTAAAAGGCCCAGCCAAACAAGTTTATAAAGGAGAAATTGAATGTTGAACTTGAAAGGGGAACATCTTTATCTGAGAGCTTTGGAACCAAAGGATTTAGATTTTCTATATCAGTTGGAAAATGATACTACCATTTGGGAAGTCAGTGGTACTTTGAAACCTTACTCTAGAAAAGTGCTCAAACTTTATTTGGAAAATGCCCATAGGGATATTTATGAGGTGAAACAATTAAGGTTGTGTATTTGCAATATGGATGATGAGTGCATTGGTCTAATTGATTTGTTTGATTTTGACCCTAAACATCGAAGAGCAGGAGTGGGTATAGTGATTGCAAATCCAGATGAGCGAAATAAAGGGTTGGGAGCCGAAGCGATATCTCTTCTAAGTGATTATGCCTTCACAACTTTGGACCTCCATCAACTTTATGCCAATATCATGGAAGAAAACAAACCCAGTATCCATTTGTTTCAAAAAATGGGTTTTGAGAAAGTTGGGGTCAAAAAAGAATGGGTCAGGACAAGTTCTGGCTTTAAGAATGAAATTATGTTTCAAAAGATAAACACCAATGTATCTTAAGAAAGTATTTTGGGCGGCAGCTATACTTGGACTTGTGATTTGTGGCTTTATAGCTTATCAGATTTATGGGGCCATTTTCAACCCCAACACACAATTTAATAACGAAGAAGCCTTTGTGTACATCCCTTCGGATGCATCATTTACTGATGTTACAACTTCTTTACAACCTTTGCTGAAAGATGTCTCCACTTTTGAGGCGGTAGCCGGTCGTAAAGGTTACACTACGAATATCAAACCGGGAAAATATGCAATAAAAAAGGGGATGAACAATAATGAGATTATCAATACCCTTCGTAGTGGAAACATTCCGGTAAGAGTTTCTTTTAATAACCAAGAGTCTTTAGGTGCTTTGGCCGGAAGAATTTCCGAACAAATTGAAGCAGATAGTCTTTCTCTTTTAAAGGCTTTCAATGATGGACAATTTTTGGGTGAAGCTGGTTTTGATGATGATAGTAAATTAGGGATGTACCTTCCCAATACCTATGAGTTCTTCTGGAATACCGGTGCTGATGGTTTTAGGGATAGAATGTTGAAGGAATATAAGCGATTCTGGAATGAGGATAGATTGAAAAAAGCTCAGACCCAAGGATTGAGTCCTGCAGAAGTTATTGCCTTGGCAGCTGTTGTTCAAAAAGAAACGGTAAAAGCCGATGAACGTCCCCGTGTAGCTGGAGTGTACCTAAACCGAATTAGGAAGGGTATTTTATTGCAGGCCGACCCCACCGTAATTTTTGCCATCAAAAAAGAAACGGGCAATTATGACACTATTATAAAAAGAGTGCTTTTTCGGGATTTGGAAATGGAATCACCATACAATACCTATAAATATGCAGGCATTCCTCCTGGGCCGATTACCATGCCAGATATGTCTTCTATAGAGGCTGTTTTGAATCCAGAAAAGCACGATTATTTATATTTTGTTGCCGATGTTTCTAATTTTGGATATCACATTTTTGCCAAGACCTTGGCGCAGCATAACCGAAATAAAGTGCAGTATATCCGATGGCTCAATAACCAAAAAGTGTACAGATAAGTACGCTTTAGCGTTAATTTCCAGCACTTTAACGTATTTTGGGCTTCATTTATGAAAATCTTAAGAGCTTTATAATTGCCATAAAAAAGTCTCCCCCTATATTTGCCGGCCGAAATTAACTTTACAGCTGTAGAGCTCTGAAGTTCTAAATATGAACATTATGAAAAGATGGATAGGTTTTATAGTACATCTTGCCATGATTGTAATCTTAACCAGTTTTGGTTCGTATACTTGGGAAAAGAAGACGAATCAAAAAGTTCCTGAATCACTTCAGGTGATTTTTAATGTGGAACACAACCACCCCCAAGGTTCTTCTGCATATCAAGATGATGCAGACGTAGCATCTCCTTTTTTGGGAAGCTCTTATAATGGGTTTAAAGAAGCTTTGGCTTTTAAGGAATCTCAAGGAAAGTATGATGTGGTGAATACGCTGGGCTATCTTGGTAAATATCAGTTTGGATTGAGCACACTAAATTTAATGGGAGTGCGCAATGCTACGGATTTTTTGAACAGTCCTGTATTGCAAGAAAAAACTTTTGATACCAATATTGCTCGTAATAAATGGATATTGCGAAGGTATATCAAACGATTTACAGGGAAAAGAATTAGGGGAGTTGAGATTACGGAATCTGGCATATTGGCTGCAGCACATTTGGCTGGAGCCGGAAATGTAAAGAAGTATCTACGTTCTTATGGACAAAATGATGTATCAGATGCCTATGGAAGCAATATTTCGCACTACATGAAAAAATTTGCAGGATATGATATTTCTGCAATCAAACAGAAAAAGAACCCAAAGGTTTAGTTTAAAATTGAAAACAATATGGAAAAAGCCCGGAGGATTACTTCGGGTTTTTTTATGCTTGTATAATATAGATGGTCGGTCTTTTGTCCAAGTCTACGTTAATTTCGCTCCACTCATGCACAATCTTGGTCTTAATGAATTCAGTGGCAAGGGTAATATCGGTGGCAATACACAAACGAGTTCCTTTTTGCAAGGTTTTAATCAATTCCTGTAACAGTTTATTGTTGCGGTAAGGAGTTTCCATAAAAATTTGGGATTGTCCCTTCTCGCGCGATATTCGTTCCAAGTTTTTAATCTTGACTTTTCGCTCCGCATTATCAATGGGCAAATATCCATTAAATGCAAAGTTTTGTCCGTTCATACCACTTGACATCATGGCCATCAAAATAGAAGAAGGTCCGACCAAAGGAACAACTTGAATCCTTTTTTCATGTGCGACTTGCACCACTACTGCTCCGGGGTCTGCAATTCCTGGGCAACCTGCTTCGGAGAGCACCCCAACATCAAGCCCTTGAATACAGGGATTCAGATAGGAAGGTATTACTGCAGGGTCCGTGTATTTGTTGAGTGTTTCTATATGTAAGCTTGGTTGAGGTTTGCTAGGGGATATCTTTTTAATAAAACGTCTAGCAGTTTTTTCATTCTCAACAATATAATGGTCAATATTCTCTATGGTTCTTTTGATGGAAATGGGAAGCACTTCCAAAGGAGCATTATCTCCTAGGGTAGTTGGTATTAAATAAACTTTTCCTAGAACCAGGCTTGGTTTGGTGTCTTCCATAGGTTCATTCAGTTCAGTTTTGCCGCAATAAAATCACAGGCCGTATTGATTAGTTCGTAAACATACTCAAATCCATCGGTTCCTCCATAATATGGGTCAGGTACTTCGTCCAGTTCAACATTGGACTCGTCCAGCAGCAATTTTACTTTTTGAATTTGCGCTTCATTTTGGGCCAATTGTAACACATTGGATAGATTGCTTTTGTCCATGACATAAATCCAATCAAATTCCTCAAAATCAATTTTGGAAAATTTCCTGCATTTTTGATGACCAATGTTTAGTCCATGTCTTTGTGCAACAGCAACAGATCTTTTATCAGGGGGATTGCCAACATGGTATCCTGCAGTGCCAGCAGAATCGACATATACTTTATCCGGATTCACTTTGGATTTAAGAATGCCTTCGGCCAAAGGTGATCTGCAAATATTACCTAGGCAGACCATCAAAACTTTGGTTTTCATCAAACAAAAAGGGTTAGGAGAATTTTTTGTTGAGGTCTTCTATGTATTTTCTGAATTGTTTGTCGGTCTCCGCTAGGTTGTCTACGGTCTTACAGGCATGTAAAACTGTAGCGTGGTCTCTTTTTCCTATTTGGGAGCCAATACTGGCCAAGGAAGCCTTAGTGAACTTTTTTGCAAAGAACATGGCCAATTGCCTAGCCTGAACAATATGTCTTTTTCGTGTTTTGGATTGCAGCGTGGCAACATCCATTTCAAAATAGTCCGAAACTACTTTTTGAATATAGTCAATGGAAACTTCACGTTTGGTGTTCTTTACGAATTTTTCCACTACCTGCTGGGCCAACTCCAAAGTAACCTCACGTTTATTAAAAGAGGACTGCGCTATCAAAGAAATAATGGCACCTTCCAACTCTCTAATGTTGGTTTTGATGTTTTTGGCCACATGATCTATGATGTCTTCTGGCATTTCAACGCCATCACGGTACAATTTATTTTTCAATATGGATACCCTGGTCTCATAATCTGGACTCTGCAACTCTGCTGAAAGTCCCCATTTGAAACGAGAAAGCAAACGTTGCTCAATGTCCTGCATATCAACGGGAGCTTTGTCCGAAGTCAAGATTACCTGTTTGCCATTCTGATGCAGGTGATTGAATATATGGAAGAAAACATCTTGTGTTCCAGATTTACCAGATAAGAATTGTACATCATCTATAATGAGCACATCGATCAACTGGTAAAAGTGGATGAAATCATTTCGCGTATTTTTCTTTACCGACTCTATATATTGTTGGGTAAACTTTTCCGCTGAAATATACAGTACTGTCTTTTCTGGATATTTATCCTTTATTTCTACCCCAATAGCATGTGCCAAGTGAGTTTTACCCAGACCCACGCCACCAAAAATCAACAAAGGATTAAAAGAGGTTCCCCCAGGTTTGTTGGCCACGGCCATACCAGCTGATCTTGCCAAACGGTTGGAATCGCCTTCCAAGAAATTTTCAAAATTATAATTGGGATTCAGTTGGGATTCAATTTTAATATTGCGAATCCCTGGAATCACAAATGGATTTTTTAATTCAGGACTTTTGGAAGTAATGGGGACGTCCAATTCCTGAGGGCCAACGGCGGTACGATTGGAACTTGGAATTTGCTCCGTAAAAGGCTCTTTGTTCCCGTACTTGTTTTCCATTTTTATGATATAGACGAGCTTGGCGTTGCTTCCAAGTTCTCTGGTAAGAGCTACCTTCAACAGCTTTACATAATGCTCTTCCAACCATTCATAAAAGAATTTGCTGGGAACTTGAATGCTCAAAGCTTTATCTGCTAATTTGATAGGCTTAATAGGCTCAAACCATGTTTTGAATGCCTGCGGTTGGATATTATCCTGGATAAAAGCCAAACAGTTTTTCCATACGGAATTTGCAGTGACACTCATAAAAGTTTTTCCTTGTTTTGTTGGTTAGCTTTATTACTTTAGATATAACATCCGGGGGTTCTTAGATGCTAATTGGATGCGACAAATATGTGAACAAATCTTTTAAAAAAAAAATACTTTTGTCGTTGAATATTCTCTTTTTTTTTCGCATGTTACCCGAATGTTAAGCAAGCCTCTAAATATATAATTTTTCATTTAAAAATATGCGGTTAAATTCATTTTCTTTTCGCGTACGCTACGAAGAAACCGACCAAATGGGTGTGGTTTACCATGGCAACTATGCGCAATATCTGGAATTGGGCAGAGTGGAGTGGTTGAGAGCTTTGGGAGTCACTTACAGGGGCATGGAGGAAAACGGAATCATGCTGCCCGTAATTTCCTTACACATTGATTATAAAAAGCCTGCGCTCTACGATGATTTAATTACGGTTGAAACCAAACTGGTAAAAACACCATTGATAAAAATAGAATTTGACTATGCTATTTATAATGAAGCAAGGGAACTGTTGGCAACTGCCCATACAGTTTTAGCATTTATCAATAAAAAAACAAACAAGCCTGTTAAGTGCCCAGAATATGTTTTGGAAAGAATAGTTCCCTAGTTCATTTCTTTAACAGTTACTTTTTGCATTTCCTCAAAAAGCTGATAGGTTGCATAGGCTTCGCTCTGTCTAACAGAGATGAACAATGTGCAATCCAGTTCCATTTGTTGCGATAGGATAGTAATTCCTTTTTGTTTGATGGCGCGCATTACTTTGTCCATTTCTGCATAACCAAAAGATAGCATAAAGCAAGACTCAATTGTTTTTTCAATGATTGGGGCGTTTTCCAAAGTCATTTGCGCAGCAGTTCTATATGCGCTGATAAGTCCGCCAACTCCTAATTTGGTGCCTCCAAAAATTCGGGTAACGGTTACCAATATATTGGTAAGCTCATAGGACTGAATTTGCCCATAAATGGGCATCCCTGCAGAATTATTGGGTTCTCCATCATCATTGGCTCTATATGAATGTGTTTTTTCACCCAGTTGCCAGGCATAACATACATGGTTTGCAGTATGGTATTTTTTCCGTAGAGTTTCGATTATGGGTTTCACTTCATTTTCAGAAGAAATAGGAAACGCCTGTGCATAAAATTTGCTCTTCCTGTCCTTATGTAAAATTTCTTCAGAAGGTTTAGAAATCGTGCGGTATATATCTTCTTCACTCATTAAAACAACGCAACCAGAATTATACTTACAATTGCTAAAGCTACACCGCTCCAATTTTTAAGGCTTAAACGTTCCTTAAAAAGTACTATCCCTACAATTGTGGATAACAATACAATGGCAACATTATTTAGGGTAAACAGGGCAGCGCTATCAAACACATTGGATTTGAGGGCTCTGATAAGAAAATATATTGAAAAATAGTTGGGTACGCCCAAAACAATCCCTCCAAGTACATTTTTAAAATTCAATTTGAGTGGTTTTTGGGAGGATTTCATTAGAATGAAAATACAGCCGGTCAACGCTGCGCACCCAAAAATCATGGAAGAGAAAATAGCAACTTCTTCATTGCTCAAATGTCTTTCCTCAAAATATTTCATACTGGTGTCAATGATTCCAGAGCCTAAAAACACCAAAAGAGGAAGTAGTACATCTTTTTTGTTGATGCTAATATTTTTGGTCTTGACAGAAGCTAAATAAACCGCCCCCAATGCAAGGAAAATTCCCAATACTTGAAGCAGTGATAATTTTTCCTTGAAAAAGATGACTCCAAAAATCACGGGAATGACCAATGACATTTTGGTAGCCACGGAAGCAACTGAAACCCCAGCTACTTGAGCTGTTTTGGCCATCAAATTGAAAATGACAATGAAGAGCACCCCAAGGGCAACAGGTCCCCAAAACCAAGAAGCTTCAATTATTGGTTCTACTTCAATAGGATTCTCGTAAAGGAAAAGACCAACAATACAAGCCACCATATAATTTACTACAATGGCATATAGGGTTTGTACCTTATATATATCAAATAGCTTAAAGACCACAAAGATTAATGTGGAGCTAAGAATACTTAACCCTAGGTCTATCATTTATAAATGCGATTTTAATTGGGTAATGTCCTCTTGACCAACTTGCAGGTTCCAAACATGTATGCCCAGGTCGGCGGCCGAATCGGTATTTTCTTTGGTATCGTCAATAAACAATGTCTCTGTGGAGATCAAATTGTTTTGCTCTAGCACAAATTCAAAAATTTCGCCATCCGGTTTGCGCATTCCCATTTCATAGGATAAATAGAACACCTCAAATGAATCTTTAAATCGGGAATAGTCTTTTGTCCCCATTTGTTGTTTTACAAATTCAATGTGAAGGTCGTTGGTGTTGCTCAAAAGAAATAATCGGTATTGATTTTCCTGTACAAGCTGCTCTAAAAATTGTAGTCGATTCTCTGGAAAATCCAATAAAATGGAATTCCATGCATCAATGAGTTGGGTTTCGTTGGCTCTTGGAAAAAGTTTGGAAACGGTTTCTAAAAAGACCACGGAACTCATCAATCCTTTTTCATAGGTTTTAAAAAGGAAATCCATTTCTGGAGTAAGGCCTGTAAAACCAAATTCCTCCATGGCTTTTGGAGTTGCATTTTTGTCTAAATTGATGAACACATCGCCAAAATCAAAAATGATGTTTTTAATCATTGCGCAATATTGTTAAGTTATCTGATAATAGTTGACGGGTTTCCAATAATCTTCCAGAAATTTTTGGAGCTGATGTTCCTTCTACAAACCGCGCATTTCCTTTAAAGATTCTTGCTTCATCCCACAAGTTTTCATCAATAAAGGTTTGAAGCGTCTGATATCCTCCTTCAACAACTACGCTTGTGATGGAATGTTTGTGCAGCACATTGCAAATTTGAGCGGCCATTGGTTTTGTAAAATCGATCACTTCGTAAATGGCGCTGGATAAATATGTTGATTCATTCTCTATGGCTGTGATGATGATAGTCTTGGCCGATGCATCAAAAACATGAGAATTTGATGGGATTTTTAAAGTTTTATCTATGATGATTCTAATTGGATCATTACCATCCCAACTTCTCACATTCAGTTTGGGATTATCCTCCAAAACAGTATTGGTTCCTGCCAATATTGCTTGCTCTTCACTTCGCCATTGATGCACCAACTGACGTGAATACGCATTGGTTATCCAATAAGGTTCTGGATCAGAATTCCGTTTTTCTTTTTTCGGAGCAATGAAACCATCAACAGTTTCTGCCCACTTCAATATAATGTAGGGGCGTTTTTTTTCTTGGAAGGCCAAAAACCTTTTATGATGTCTCCTACATTCATTCTCCAATACGCCAACGGTGACTTCGCATCCCGATTGTTGTAGCTTTTCAATTCCTTTGCCAGCTACTTTCGCGTGTGGGTCTTTAAGTCCAATAAATACCTTTGGAATTTTATGGGAAGTAATCAAATCAGCACAAGGCGGTGTCTTTCCATAATGGGAGCAAGGCTCTAATGTGACATACAATGTGGATTTGGCCAATAGACTTTTCTCTTTTACAGAATGAATGGCATTCACTTCTGCATGGGAGCCTCCATATGGACTTGTGAAACCTTCGCCAATGATTTTGCCTTCATGCACAATAACACAACCGACCATAGGGTTCGGAGCAGTGGTGCCCAGCCCTTTTTTGCCCAGTTCAATGCACCGGAGGATATATTTTTGGTGTATATTCACAATCGCAAAAATAGGACAATATGCACAATATAGAGGAAGCCCTATTTCGTAAGATCAAGCCTGAAGATAATTTACAAGTAGCCACATTGGTACGCCAAGTTTTACAAGATTTAGGTGTGCCAAAAATTGGATCTGCATATTCTGATAAAGCGTTGGATGACATGTATGCTGCTTATAATGTGCCTAAGGCAGTTTATTATGTGGTAGAATCTAATGGGAAAATTATTGGTTGTGCAGGAATTGCCCAGTTGGATAATTATGAAGGGAACGTTTGCGAACTTCAAAAAATGTATTTTTTGGAAGAGGCAAGAGGTAGAGGACTTGGCTCAAAATTGATATCTGTTTGCTTGGAAAAAGCGAAGGAATTTGGTTTTGAAGGATGTTATCTGGAAACCATGCCTTACATGAAAGCAGCCCAAAAATTATATCAAAAGAACGGATTTGAATACATAGAAGCCCCTATGGGCAATACAGGACATAATGCTTGTCCGGTTTGGATGCTTAAAAAACTATAGGGTGCTTTTAAAGGAAATCAAAGCAATATTTCATGATGAATTGAAACAATACTATCCGCAAGAAGAGATAGATGCTTTTTTTTATGAAATAATTGAACATTATCTGGGATTGGAGCGTTTTGTTTTGGTACTACAGCCAAATCTCACCATAATAAAGGAAGAGGAACAGCCCTTGTTTGAGGCATTGGCCCAACTCAAGTTGGAAAAACCTTTGCAATATGTTTTAGGGAAAGCCCATTTTATGGATTTGGAGCTGGAAGTGAATGAAGCTGTTTTGATTCCAAGGCCAGAAACAGAAGAATTGGTACACTGGATTCTTGAAGATTGGCAAACCAAGAGCAGTCGTGATATAAACATACTGGATATCGGCACCGGGAGTGGGTGTATTGCCATTGCTTTGGCCAAGAGTCTGTCAAATGCCAAAGTATACGCATTGGATGTTTCAGAAAAAGCTTTGGAGGTAGCTCAACGTAATGCCGCGAAGAATGGGGTGGCGGTTGATTTTGTGCATGGTGATATTCTTCAAACCACAAAAGTAAAATTTGAACAAAAGTTTGACATTATAGTTTCCAACCCGCCTTATGTTAGGGAATTGGAGAAGAATGAAATCAAAAAGAACGTAAAGGATTTTGAACCACATTTGGCGCTCTTTGTGCCAGACAACAATCCTTTAAGATTTTACAAGGCTATTTTGGAGTTCGCAAAAGAAAACCTGGTTGATTCAGGGAAGATGTATTTTGAAATCAATCAATATGTAGCGATGGAAACCAAGGCGCTGATGGATGCCCATAATTTTTCTGAAATTGAACTTCGAAAAGATATCTTTGATAATTACAGAATGCTAAAAGGAAACAAATAGATGGAGAAAGTCGCAGTTTTCTGTGGAAGTAGTGATGGTAATGACCCAGAAATCATCAAGAAAGCCTATAAATTGGGTAAAACCCTGTCAAACAGAAGTATGGGATTGGTCTATGGCGGTGCCAAGGTTGGACTTATGGGAAGAGTTGCCAATGGTGCCTTGGACCATAATGGGGAGGTCATCGGTATAATTCCTGATTTTTTGAAGGCAAAAGAAATATTTCATGATAACCTATCAGCATTGATTGTAGTGGAAAGCATGCATGAAAGAAAGACCAAAATGCACGAAATGTCAGATGGGATCATTGCACTTCCAGGGGGTTTTGGTACGTTGGAAGAACTTTTCGAAATGATTACTTGGGGGCAGCTTGGGTTGCATCAAAAACCTATAGGACTGTTAAATACAAACGGTTTTTTTGATGAGATGCTGAATTTTATTGATTCCATGGTATCCAAAGGATTTCTAAAACAAGAAAACAGAGACATGCTTTTGGTTGATGATGATTGCGATGGCCTTCTCAATCAAATGGAAATGTATCGACCAACATTCACTCCAAAATGGATTAAAAAAGAACAAACATAGATGGGTTCAATTCAAGAAAAAATAGCAGCGTTAAGGGAAGAACTTCGCGGGCATAACTACAGCTATTATGTGCTCGACCAACCAACTATATCGGATTATGAATTTGATATGAAGCTTAAGGAACTTCAAAAGTTGGAAGAGGAGTACCCTGAATTTTATGATGCTACATCTCCAACGATAAGAGTTGGAGGAGCGGTGACCAAGAACTTTGAAACCATTCAGCATGAACACCGGATGTATTCCTTGGACAACTCATATTCCAAGGAAGACTTGGAAGATTGGGAAAAACGTATTCAGAGGATTTTGGGCAATGTAGCGGTGGAGTTCACCTGTGAATTGAAATACGATGGGGCCTCCATAAGTTTGACCTATGAGGATGGAAAATTGGTGAGGGCCGTTACCCGTGGTGATGGTTTCCAAGGAGATGATGTAACCACGAACATCAAAACCATAAAATCTGTTCCCTTACAATTGAAAGGTGATTACCCTCCTAAATTTGATATTCGAGGAGAAATTATTCTAACCTTGGACGGTTTTGCCAAAATGAATGCTGAACGTGTTGAAGCAGGTGAGGACCCCTATATGAATCCCAGAAATACAGCTTCAGGAAGTTTAAAGCTTCAGGATAGTGCCTTGGTGGCACAGCGCCCCTTGGAATGTTTGTTGTACAGTATTGTGGGGAACAATCTTCAGATTTCTTCACAATTTGAAGTGCTGGAAAGAGCCCGCTCATGGGGTTTTAAAGTCCCAACAGTAGCCAAATTGTGTAAAACTACTGATGAAGTTTTGGATTTTGTCAATGAATGGGAAATCAGAAGGCACGATTTGCCTTATGAAACTGATGGGGTCGTAATCAAGGTGAATAACTTAAGGCATCAAGATGAGCTCGGCTATACGGCAAAATCTCCCAGATGGGCCATGGCTTACAAATTCAAGGCGGAACAAGTATCTACCGTCTTAAACGAAATCACTTATCAAGTAGGGAGAACGGGGGCTATCACTCCCGTTGCAAACTTAGAACCTGTTTTATTGGCCGGAACAACGGTAAAACGTGCGTCATTGCACAATGCCGACCAGATTGCAAAGTTGGATATTCGTGAAGGCGACACCGTTTTTGTGGAAAAAGGAGGAGAAATTATTCCAAAGATCATTGCAGTTGATTTTACTAAACGTTCTTCGGACTCAACTCCTACACAGTACATTCAATACTGTCCAGAGTGCGGTACAGAATTGATAAGAAAGGAAGGAGAAGCGCAGCATTTTTGTCCAAATGATGTAGGTTGTCCACCGCAAATTACCGGTAGAATCCAACATTTTATTTCTCGAAAGGCCATGGATATTGAAGGTTTGGGAGGTGAAACAGTAGAATTGCTCTTTAAAGAGGGATTGATTGCCAATTATGCAGATTTATACATTCTCACCAAAGAACAAGTAATGCCCTTGGAACGCATGGCGGAAAAGTCGGCGGAAAATCTGGTCAATGGTGTTGCTGCTTCAAAAAACATCCCTTTTGAACGGGTATTGTTTGCTTTGGGAATTCGATATGTTGGAGAAACTGTTGCCAAAAAGTTGGCCAAGGCCTATAAAAATATTGATGCACTGATGGTTTCTTCTGTTGAAGATTTAGTGGCTGTGGATGAGATTGGGGAACGAATTGCGGAAAGTGTGGTGAGCTTTTTTGCAGCAACCTCCAATGTGGAATTGGTGGAACGGTTAAAATCCTACGGACTTCAATTCTCCTTGTCCGAAGAGCAATTGGAAAATCAGACTGAAAAATTAAAAGGTCAGACTTTTGTAGTCTCAGGTGTTTTTACATCCATCAGCAGAAATGAACTTAAAAAGCTTATAGAGGACAATGGGGGTAAAGTGGCTTCTTCTGTTTCTTCTAAAACTACTTTTTTGGTGGCGGGTGAAAATATGGGACCCAGTAAAAGGACCAAGGCCGAAAATTTGGGAGTTCCCATTATATCAGAACAGGAGTTTTTGAAGACGTTATAGATTACTTGGATTAAAAAATATACAATAGAATAATGAGGAAAATATCGATAACATTAATTGCAGGTTCCTTTCTTTTTTTAATTTCTTGTTCAAAGAATTCTGATTCCGATGATGATGGGTTTGTAGGAACTGTGGAAGAGAAGAGTTTCACTATACGGAATACAGAAACTATCACCTATTATCTAGGTGATTTAGGCGAAAGTGGGTTTGCTAATATCACAGTTCAGGCCAAGAATTATTCAATAAGCAAGGTTGAGCGGGGTAATTATTTATATGAACCCAAGGAGGACTTTGTTGGAGAAGATTACGTAGAGGTTACCAGTACCAATCGAAGTAAAGATACCAACGGAAATGATGTTTCCAGAAACACCAAAACAAAAATTACTATTGAAGTAACTCCTTAAGGTATAGCGGGAGTTATACTTTTGTTGGGGCCAGTAGTTGATTTGGATATAAAGGTTATAATGAAACCACTTGATTTTGATTCTTTTATTGAAACATTAAAAGGACTTGCGCCTCCAAAAGATTATCCCTTGCCCTTACAGGCACTTTGGTGGGATGCCAAGGGTGATTGGAATGCTTCGCATGACATAGCACAAGAAATTCATTCGACAATGGGCAGTTGGATTCATGCTTATCTGCATCGCAAAGAGGGTGATGAATGGAATGCCAGGTATTGGTATAGACAAGCGTGCAGACCATTTCCCGATTATGGATTGGATGAGGAACTTAAGGTTTTGGTGGAAGCGGCGCTATAAATTCTTGAGTGGTTTTTTGATTTGGGAATCATGCTCATCAATCCAAAACCTGTATTCATCAAGTGCTGCTCTACAAATATAAATTGAAGTACTTTTCTGATATTTCTAATGATGACTTTTGAGGTCACAACCTTAAAATGTCAGAAAAATGAAATTTAAAAATGCACTTTTAACAACCCTAACTGCTATCGTCCTATTTTCCTGCGGGAAAGATGATGGCCCACAAAACAATACGCCAAAAATTAATGGACCGTTTACTTTTACTGTAAAAGAAAATGTTTCGGACAATGCTACTTTTGGAACAGTGCTCGCAAGTGATGCGGATGGTGACGAACTTGAATTCGCCATTGTAACCAACGATAATAATCTTTTTGAAATCGTTAAAACAAGCGGGGCCATAAGTTTAGCCCTTGGGAAAAGTTTGGATTTTGAAACCTCTTCTTCCCACAGTATTTCCATAAGCGTTAGTGACGGCATTGTTTCCGCAACGGCTTCAATTACAATTAACGTTGAAGATGTAGATGAAATCCTTGAAGGGAATAATGCTCCAGAGATTTCGCCACAAGATTTTGAGGTTTCCGAAAACATTCAGGATACAGATGTGATCGGGACGATTTCTGCTTCAGATGAAGACCAAGACCCACTTCATTTTGAGATTACTAGTGATGCGTCCGGTCTTTTTGAAGTTGATGAATCTAATGGTGACCTGAGTCTTGTTGAAGGTAAATCCCTAGATTTTGAAACTGCCGAATCATACACCATAACGGTAAGTGTAACTGATGGGATGGATACGGAAACTGCCCAGATTACCATTGATGTTACTGATGTTTTAGAACCGGGAGATTTGAGTTTGAGCTCTGATAGTTTTATTACAGCATGGACAATACAAGACCCAGTACCAGTTATAATTTATTTAGACCAGGACTATGAATACAATTTTAATGTAGATTGGGGGGATGGTATAGTAGAAACCATTACAGGAGGCCAGAGTTTCGAACACACCTATCTTTCCGAAGGTATTTATGAGGTTTCCATGAAAGGTCAAATGCCTCGTATTACAATTGCGGCCACTACTTCGCTCACCAGTATTGAGCAATGGGGAACTAATCCATGGGTGCAGTTGTCTTTTATACAATGTTTCAATATGGTATCCAATGCTACTGATGTTCCTAATTTATCTCAGACAATAAGTATGCAGGGCATGTTTCAAAGTTGTCATGCATTTAATGGAGATGTAAGTGATTGGGATGTCTCTAATGTAACAAACATGGAAGCAATGTTTTTTCAGGCATCCACATTTAATGGTGATTTGACTAATTGGGATGTTTCCAACGTTGCGAATATGCAATTAATGTTTTTTGAAGCTTCTGCATTTGAGGGGCAAGGCATTTCGGAATGGGAAGTGAATCAAGTAACGACCATGACGGGCATGTTTGAAAACGCAACTTCTTTTGACCAAAACCTAGGGTTATGGGACATTACCAATAAGCCTAGTATGAATCTTTTGTTCAGTAACTCGGGTCTTTCTCCGGAGAATTACGGAAATACTTTGGAAGGTTGGTTCAATCAGGAAAATACCCCAGAGGGAGTCACCTTAGGTGCAAATGGTTTAATCGTTTGCGGAGATAACCCAGCCCAAGCAGAAGCCCGGGTCAACTTGGAAGGTCAACTTTCATGGAATATCATAGGAGACTCAATCGAATTTTGTAATTAATTCTACCTAATAATTAACAACCATAAAAAGGAGGACTTTGTGTCCTCCTTTTTGCATTTTAACAATCTGCTCTTTTGCTGGTTGTTATGCTAATATTTTACACCCCTATACTGATATGCTGATGCCGTTGGCAGATGATTTTTTGTTGTGATCAAAGTAGAAATCTATTCTACCAAGATTTAAGCCATAGGCGCCTACTTGGTTCACCAATACGGAATCTCCATTTTGGTTGATACGTATATCGGGTTTATCCAAAAAAGTATGGGTGTGGCCGCCAATAATCAGATTGGTGTGATAAGTTTGCTGAGCCAATAGTACATCTGAAGGGCGCTCCTGATTTTCATATTCATAACCTAAATGGGAAAGACAAATGATGAGGTCGCAATGTTCCTCTTCTTTCAACTTACGTTCCATATCCAAGGCAATTTCATACGGATTTAGATATTTGGTCTCTTTATATAAGCGTTTGGTGACCAATCCATCCAAAGCAATACCCAACCCATAAACACCAACTTTGATTGTTCCCAAAGTATAAATTTTATAAGGTTTTACAAATCCATCCAATACGGTATTGGAAAAATCATAATTGGCGGACAATAAATCAAAAGTAGCATGGGGAACTTGGGCCAAAAGACCATCAACTCCATTATCAAAATCATGATTGCCTATGGTGGAGGCATCATATTTGAGCTTGCTCATGAGTTTAAATTCCAATTCACCACCATAAAAGTTAAAATAAGGAGTACCTTGAAAAATATCGCCCGCATCCAACAGTAAGGTGTTTGTATTTTCATTTCGAATTTTTTCCACTAAAGTGGCCCTACGTGCCACACCGCCCAGATTGGCATATCTGGAGTGCGAACTTGGAAAAGGGTCTATATGGCTATGCACATCATTGGTGTGCAATATGGTAATATGATTCTCTGCGGTTTTAGAGCAGGAATTGAGCGCAAGGCCTCCCATACCTATCAAGGTGGAAGCAGCGGCGGTATTGGTTAAAAAGTCCCTTCGTTTCATTTAATCCAATTGAATGAATCTGTCATCGACCTTAGCGGTCAGTGTGTCTATTTTTTTGAAATGGTCAATAATGGCGTTTCTTAAAAGGTAGCCTGTATCCGTAGTAGATAGTATTTCATTGAAAAAACCAATACTTGGGCCGCCTTGTACTAAATAATCTGAGGTGGCCACAAAATAACTTCTGTTTTCATCAAAAGGTTTCCCTTGAATGTTTACGGATTCCAAACCACCTTTTTTGTCAAGGATAATTTGCATGCCAGCTATGGGATGTACCCGACTGGCCGAACACAAGAAATTAATGAGTTCGCGAACAGCACTACCACTTAATTCCACAACGGCAATGTAATTTTCAAAAGGCATTACCTCGTAAGCCGTTCTCGCATTTACATCACCTGTAGAGATTATGGAACGAATTCCACCGCGATTAAGAACGACAAAATCCAAATCGTTACCGGTTTGTTTTTTGAAAATAGGAGCAGTTTCTTCAAAAACAACATCAGCCATAAAATTCCCCATAGAAGTGTTCCGTTTTCCATCATCCAATAAAAGAGGTTCTGGAGCATAGGCCAGAGTACTGTCCAAAACCTGATTGATTCTATTTCTATATGGCATTATAAAAGATTCAATGGAATCTACGGGTTCCAAAACGGAATCTATTGCTATTATTTGCCCTTTAATATTGGATAGGTATCCTTTTTCTTGCTTGCAGGATAGAACAATACAAAAAGTTATGAATATAACAATTTGTTTAATATTTAAATACTTCACTCAGTTATCTTTGTATAAGTAATCTTGGTAGAATAATTACTTTTGTAAAAATGCATAAAAAATATGTTTCTCAAAGGGCTCCAAGATAAATTTAAAGTTAAATCAGGCTTAAAATACTTACAAGAAGAAATGGAAAAGACTTCTGTAAGTGTGCCCAAAAAGAAGGGGATTAGTCGAATAGGTTGTATCGTTGATGTAGATAATTTTCATAATGCAGAAGCTTTTTACGATCTTATTGAGGAATATTCCCTTCGCCCCAACGCGATAAAGATCATTGGCTATAAACGTGAGTACGATAAAAACTCGCCGTATGCCATCCAAATATATTCTGATAAGGATTTAGGTTGGAAAGGTGAAATAGAAAATGGTTACGTATTGGAGTTTTTGGGAAGGGAATATGACATGTTGATCAGCTATTATGAAGAGGATAACTTGATGATGAAGCTGCTATCTGTTAAAACCAAGGCCAGAATAAAAGTTGGATTGGGAACACTTGATCCAAAAATTAATGATTTGATTTTAAATACACCTTTAAAGGATTTTCAATTGTTCAAAAGTGAACTAAAAAAATATTTGAAAGTTTTAAACGAGTTGTAATGAAAGAGTTTGTAGGTACGGGAGTTGCATTGGTTACGCCGTTTTCGCAAGATCTATCTGTAGATGTGCATGCCTTGGAGCAAATAGTGGAACATGCAATCAACGGAGGAGTGGATTATTTGGTTGTTTTAGGTACAACCGGAGAATCTGTAACCCTTACCAAGGCAGAAAAACAATTGGTGGCAGATGTTGTGGTGAGGACCAATGCCGGAAGGTTACCTTTGGTATTGGGTGTAGGAGGAAATAATACGGCTATGGTGGTGGAAGACCTGAAAACTTTGGACCTTTCAGAATTTACTGGGATTCTGTCGGTTTCTCCATGTTACAACAAGCCAACGCAAGAAGGAATATATCAGCATTTTAGAGCTATTGCCCAAGCTTCTCCCATTCCAATTATTTTATACAATGTGCCTTCTCGTACCGGAAGCAATATGTTGCCAGAGACCACATTGCGTTTAGCGCGGGACTTTTCCAATATTGTGGCCATAAAAGAGGCCTGTGGAAATATGGAACAGATTTCTGAAATCATTGAGAACAAACCAGAACACTTTGAGGTCATCAGTGGAGATGATTTTACAGCTTTGGCTACAGTTTTGGCTGGTGGAGCTGGAGTTATTTCCGTTTTAGGACAAGGATTACCTGATTTGTTTTCAGATATGATTTCTCTAGGAAGGAATGGCAATGTGGATGAGGCTAACCAAATACACCATCAATTGTTGCCATTAATGCACTTGATTTTTGAAGAAGGCAACCCGGCAGGAATAAAAACTATTTTCGAAAACCTAGGTTTGGGTGGCGCAAGGGTAAGGTTACCTTTGGTAGAAGCAACACCATCCTTAAAAACGAAGATAGACGCATTCTTAAAGTCTTTGCAAAAAGCCCATGCCTAGCATACGTTAAATCTACCCCAAAATGCTTGGGGAATCGCCAATATTACATTTCTTTTGAGGGATAAAACCATTTTTTAAATCCGTTCATTATCACTAGTTTTGCAAAATGTTTTTGAAAATGAGGAAGATTCTCTTTATATCCCTTGTAGTTGTATTTCTCTCATCTTGTAGCGAGTATCAAAAAGTGCTCAAGAATGAGGATGTGAAAGCCAAGTATGATTTAGCTGAAAAATATTATGCCGAGGGAGATTTTAAAAGAGCCAAAAGGTTATTTGAGCAAATAGCTCCCAAATATGTGGGAAGACCGCAAGGAGAAAGGGTAATGTTCTTTTTCGCCAATAGTTATTTTCAAACAGGTGACTATTATCTCTCAGGGTATCAGTTTGAAAGATTTATAAAATCATACCCAAAGAGTGATAAGATTCAGGAAGCCAGTTTTTATGGCGCGAAGAGTTATTATGAACTATCTCCTGCCTATTCTCTTGATCAGACAGATACCGATAAAGCTTTGGCAAAACTTCAAACCTTTATCAATACCTATCCAGAGTCAGAGTTTTTTACAGAAGCCAATACCATGGCAAAGGAGTTAACGGCCAAAAAGGAGAAGAAGCAGATTGAAATTGCCAAACAGTTTAACAAATTAGGGCAGTTTAATTACCCTATTTTGGTTTCAGCAATTAAAGCTTTCGATAACTTTGTTTCTGATAATCCTGGCTCTATCTACAGAGAAGAGGCTTTGTACTATCGTATTGAAGCAGCCACAAATTTGGCTTTGAACAGTACCGAGAACAGAAGAAAAGAACGTCTGGAAGAAGCAATGGAGTCTTATAATACATTGTTTAAATATTTTCCAGAAACTCAATTCAAGAAAAAAGCGGACAACCTGTCCGAAAAAATCCAAAAAGAATTGGTTAACTATACATCCGATTCTAAATAATAGTTTTTAAAGCAGTAGTATATGCAAGATTTGAAAAACACAAAAGCTCCGGTTTCCACGGTTACCTTCAACAGGAACGAGTTTGACCAAAATACGGATAACATTTACGAGGCAATTTCCATTACGGCCAAACGTGCAATCCAAATCAACTCTGAAATTAAAAAAGAGTTGTTGGAAAAATTGGAAGAGTTTGCCACGTATAGTGATAGCTTGGAAGAAGTTTTTGAAAACAAGGAGCAGATTGAGGTTTCCAAATTCTACGAAAAATTGCCAAAACCACATGCCTTGGCAATTATGGAGTGGTTGGAAGATAAAATCTATCACAGGAATACAGAGAAAGACGCCTAAACATGTTGGGCGGTAAAAAAATCCTTTTGGGCATTACCGGGGGAATTGCCGCTTACAAGACCACATTTTTGGTTAGGCTTATGATAAAAGCTGGTGCTGAGGTCAAAGTAGTGATGACCCAAAGTGCCAGCTCTTTTGTTTCCCCACTTACACTTTCCACATTGTCAAAGAATCCAGTTCTTATGGATTTTGTTAATGCTGAAGACGGTTCCATTTCATGGAACAACCATGTGGAACTTGGCTTATGGGCAGACTTGATGGTGATTGCGCCCGCAACTGCAAATACCCTTTCCAAAATGGCCAATGGCACTTGCGATAACTTGTTATTGGCAACCTATTTGTCCGCTAAATGCCCTGTTTATTTTGCTCCTGCAATGGATTTGGATATGTACAAACATCCGTCCACCAAAACATCCATTGAAAAACTCCAGTCTTTCGGAAATACAATGATTCCAGCGGAATCTGGTGAGTTGGCAAGTGGTTTGCATGGAGAGGGACGCATGGCAGAACCCGAAAATATCATACAATTTATTCAAGAAGACATAATCCAAGGACTTCCCCTAAAAGGGAAGAAAGTTTTGATCACTGCCGGTCCCACCCATGAGGCCATTGATCCTGTAAGGTTTTTAGGAAACCGTTCTTCGGGCACTATGGGTTTTGAATTGGCCAAAAAAGCCGCAGATCTGGGAGCTGAGGTTATTTTGGTTTCTGGCCCCACGAATTTGATTGTAGAAAATGTTGCCATCGACTTGATTAGGGTTATATCAGCCCAAGAAATGTATGACGCGTGCCATCAATATTATCCAAATGTTGATGTCGCTATAAGTGCCGCTGCAGTAGCTGATTATAGGCCTAAAAATGTTGCGAAAGAAAAAATAAAGAAAGAAGAAGGCGGCTTAAAAATTGAACTGGAACGAAATCCTGACATACTTAAATCTTTGGGAGAAGCCAAGAAGAATCAGTTTTTGGTGGGATTTGCCTTGGAGACAGAAAACGAGGTAAAAAACGCAAAAGGAAAGCTGCAGCGTAAAAACTTGGATGCCATAATTCTAAACACTCTTAAAGATGAAGGGGCCGGATTTGGAAAAGGAACCAATAAAATCACCTTTATTGATAAGAATTTGGACGAAAAAACGTTTCCATTGAAGACGAAGCCTGAAGTGGCTTCAGATATTTGGGAAGAAATCATCTCCAGAATTCATGCGTAAATCTGTATTACTTGTTTTTGCTTTACTGCTAACCGTTTCGGTCTTTGCACAAGAACTTAATTGTACCGTCACGGTCAATTCTGATCAAGTAAGCCAGACCAATCAGCAGATTTTCAAAACGTTGGAACGCTCTCTTAACGATTATGTGAACAAAAACAAATGGACGAATAGGGTATATCGCGAAAATGAGCGGGTAAATGCGCGTATGTTCATTACGGTAACCCAGTATGAATCGGACAGGTTTGAGGCCAATATTCAAATCCAATCATCAAGACCGGTTTTCAATACTTCTTATGAAAGCCCTGTGTTCAACTATAAAGATGATGCTTTCAATTTTCTCTATCAAGAATTTCAACCCTTGGTTTATAATGAAAATGTCTTTGATTCCAATTTGGTTGGAGTTATCTCGTACTATGTGTATATCATTTTAGGGTTGGATGCGGATACATTTTCTTTGGAAGGAGGGGATGAATTCTATAGAAAAGCACAAAATATCGTTACGCAAGCGCAAAGTTCCAATTACTCGGGATGGAGCCAAGAAACTGGTGAACGAACCCGTTTTGAGTTGGTGGATAATCTGCTCAGTAATTCTTTTAGGGAATATCGCATTGCCATGTACAACTACCACCGTAAAGGGTTAGATATCCTTGGCGATAACAATAGCACCGGAAAACAGATTATAGCTGGCAGCTTGAGATTGTTTGAGACTTTGATCAATAGAAGGCCCAATGCTTTTTTAATTCAGACATTTTTTGATGCCAAATCCGAGGAAATCCAGAATATTTTTTCCGATGGCCCCAAGATTGATATCGTTCGACTTAAAGAAACCCTCAACAAAGTTGCCCCATTTTATTCCAATATTTGGAACGAAATAAATTACTAGCCAAATTCTCTAAAGAGATTTATCTTTACGGATAAAATCGGCACTATTGCTTACAAATCTTTCCATTAAGAATTACGCACTGATTGATGACGTGAATGTCTCTTTCTCTGATGGTTTTACCACCATAACAGGGGAAACCGGGGCGGGAAAATCCATATTGTTGGGTGGACTGTCTCTTGTATTGGGCAAACGGGCCGATTTATCCTCACTCAAAGACGAATCCAAAAAGTGCATCATTGAAGCCGAATTTGAGATATCTAAATATCAATTGAACGACTTTTTTGAGGAAAATGATTTAGATTATGAGGACATCACTCTTCTAAGAAGGGAAATTTTACCTAGTGGCAAATCCAGGGCCTTTGTAAATGATACTCCGATTGTTTTGGAGGTATTGAAAAATTTGGGAAATCAACTAGTTGACGTGCATTCCCAACATC
Source organism: Flagellimonas amphidinii (assembly GCF_013090115.1). Taxonomy (GTDB): domain Bacteria; phylum Bacteroidota; class Bacteroidia; order Flavobacteriales; family Flavobacteriaceae; genus Flagellimonas; species Flagellimonas amphidinii. The sequence goes on along the minus strand of NZ_JABFNN010000039.1, from coordinate 582,226 downwards.
AAACATTGCAATTGACAGAAAATGATTTTCAGTTAAAGGTGGTGGATGCATTGGCGGCGAATTCTGAAAATCTGAAAAGTTATAAAACTCATTTAGCCCAACATAGCAAGGCATATAAAGAACTACAGGAATTACAGGATTTCCAATCCAATGCCGACAAGGAGCATGACTATAATTCCTTTTTGTTGAAAGAGCTGGAGACTGCACCTTTAAAAGAGGGAATGCAAGAAGAGTTGGAAGCTGAATATGAGCAGTTGAACAACGTGGAGCAAATCGTGGAGCAGTTGTCTGCGGGGCATCAATTATTGAATGATGAGCAATTGGGTATTTTGGGAAGATTGGCTGATTTAAAACGTGCTTTTCAAAACCTGACAGATTTTGGTCCAACTTTTAACTCGCTTAATGACAGGGCTCAATCACTTTTTATTGAAACTGATGATATTGCCTCTGAATTGGAAAGATTGAAGGATTCCATAGAGGCAAATCCAGAAAGACTGAAGACTGTGAATGGACAATTGCAACAGTTGTATGATTTGCAGAAAAAACATCAGGTAGGCTCGGTGAGGGAACTCATTACGGTGCGGCAAGAACTTTCGGAGAAGGTTGAAAAAGTTGCCAATATCGAATCGAAAATAGCGGAGAAAGAAGCAGAGGTTGTTAAAATCACTGAAAAACTAGACGCTTGGGCCGGTAAAATCCGAAGTGCCAGAAATGCAGTCATCCCTAAATTGAAAAGTATGCTGCAGGAAAATTTATATGCATTGGGAATGCCCTCGGCAAGCTTTAAGATTGAAGTAAATCCATCAGAAGCTTTCAAAACCAATGGCAAGGATGATTTGGTGTTCTTGTTTGCGGCCAATAAAGGTTCCAGCTATGGAGAATTGAAAAAAGTGGCTTCTGGCGGGGAATTGTCCCGTATCATGCTGACCATAAAATCCATTTTAGCCATTTACGAGCAACTGCCCACTATGATGTTCGATGAGATTGATACCGGAGTTTCAGGTGAAATTTCGAATAGAATGGGAGAAATAATGCAAGAAATGAGCAAAACCATGCAAGTGTTTTCCATTACGCATTTACCGCAGGTAGCATCCAAAGGAAAGCATCAATTCAAAGTGTATAAAGAAGAAAGTGAAGCGGGGACCAGTACGCGAATGAAAAAACTTAACGAAGAAGAGCGTATCACTGAATTGGCGGAGATGTTGGGAGGCAAGTCGCTTTCAGAGTCGGCTATGGCACATGCACGTCAGTTATTACAATAAGAAAAGCAGGGCCTTCACCATATTCATTCAAAAAATAAAAATCTTTAAATAGAATAAATATCTTTGTCGGCGAACCAACTATAGTACAATACATATGGCATACAATCTTTTAAAAGGTAAAAAAGGAATCATTTTTGGTGCTTTGGATGAAAACTCTATTGCATGGAAAACAGCGGAACGAGTGCATGCAGAGGGTGGAACTTTTGTTCTTACCAATGCACCTATCGCCATGCGCATGGGACAAATCAAAGATTTGGCAGCTAAAACCAACTCAGAAATTATTCCTGCTGATGCAACCAAAGAGGAAGAATTGGAAAATTTGGTAACCCAAGCTATGGAAATTTTGGGTGGAAAACTGGATTTTGTCCTTCACTCCATAGGAATGTCGGTAAACGTTAGAAAAGGTAGAGCATATACGGATGAGAATTATGATTTTACGGCCAAGGGATGGGATGTTTCTGCGCTTTCTTTTCACAAAGTATTACAAACGCTGTACAAGGCAGATGCCATGAACGAGTGGGGGAGTATTGTTGCCCTGACCTATATGGCGGCTCAGAGAACTTTCCCAGACTATAATGATATGGCGGACAATAAAGCTTATTTGGAATCTGTGGCCAGAAGTTTTGGTTACTTCTTTGGAAAAGAGAAGAAAGTAAGGGTAAATACCATTTCACAGTCACCAACCCCAACTACTGCCGGACAAGGTGTAAAAGGTTTTGGTGGATTCATCAGCTATGCTGAAAAAATGTCCCCGCTGGGTAATGCCACTGCGGATGATTGTGCGGACTATACCGTTACACTTTTTTCAGATTTGACGAAAAAGGTAACTATGCAGAATCTCTTCCACGATGGAGGATTCTCCAATACTGGTGTGAGTCAAGAAGTTATTGATGAATTTTCAGAGTAATTCAAACATAAAAGTCTTAAAGCCATCCATTAATGGATGGCTTTTCTATTTCATATGAATACATTTCTTTCCATAGTGGTTCCGGTTTATAACAGACCTGAAGAAATTCGGGAATTGTTACAAAGCCTTTTGGTGCAAGATTTTGACTTACCTTACGAAGTGGTCATTGTGGAAGATGGTTCTTCAGAAAGTTCGGAAACAATTGTACAGCAGTTTGAAGACAAGTTGCAGATTTCTTATTATTTCAAGGAAAATTCAGGCCCTGGTGATTCCAGGAACTATGGAATGCAAAAGGCGCAAGGCAATTATTTTATCATATTGGATTCCGATTGTATTCTGCCCAAACAATACCTTTCTGAAGTCCAAAAAGAATTGGAAAAAGCGTTTGTACATTGTTTTGGCGGACCAGATGCAGCGGACGAGTCCTTCACTATTGTCCAGAAGGCAATCAATTATGTGATGACCTCTTTTTTGACAACCGGGGGCATTAGGGGAAAGGAAAAATCTGTTGGGAAATTCCAGCCCAGAAGCTTCAATATGGGCATTTCCAAAGAGGCATTTGAAAAGGCTGGTGGTTTTGGCAGAATTCATCCGGGAGAAGACCCAGATCTTACGTTCCGTATTTGGAAAGCGGGATACAACTCTCGATTGTTTCCCAAAGCTTATGTGTATCACAAACGCCGAATAGATTGGAACAAATTCTACATACAAGTGAACAAATTTGGTAGTGTTAGGCCCATACTCAACAAATGGCACCCAGGTACGGCCAAACTTACCTACTGGTTTCCTACTTTTTTCATGTTGGGGCTGCTGGTATCGATAGTTTTAGCGCTTTTTGGAATGCTTTGGCCTTTAGCGCTTTATGCCTTATATTTTATAGTGTTGTTTTTGGACGCTTTAGTGAAAAATAAAAGTCTCAAAGTGGCATTTTACGCAATTTTTGCGGCATTAACACAGTTTACAGGATATGGAATAGGCTTTCTCAAGTCCACAATGTTGCTTAATTTTAGTAAAAAGGAGCCAGAGGGACTGTTTCCAAAACTGTTTTTTAAGCGTAAATAAAAGTGTTTAAAAATTTATTGCAAGGCCTCAATCAAAGAAAGGTGAAGATATTTTCACTGTTCTTGGCATGCTCTTTTTTCGCTTGGTTTTTGAGCAATCTGTCAGAATCCTACGAGTCTAGGGCAAATTTCACCATAAACTACAGGAATTTACCAGATACTTTGCTGTTGGGCAAAAATGCAACGGATCAAATTGAGGCGAAAATCAGAACCAGTGGTTTTCAATTTTTATACTTCAACTTTATCAATAAACGCATAGATATTGATGCTTCCCAGGTTGTTCTCCAGAGCGGACAATACATAATCTCTGAAGATGAACTTAAAAAGCAAATGGATTGGCAACTTTCCCAAAACATTTCGCTGTTGGATTTTGATAGAAATCAATTGGTGGTGGATTTGTATGAGGTAGACTCTCGGGAAATTCCTATTAGGGCAGATTTGAATATTCAGTATGAACCTAATTTTATTTTGGATGGTGAACTGAAAATAGATCCCTCTCATATCATTATTAAAGGACCAAAAAATGAAATAGATACCCTTAAGGGTATTTCTACATCAAAAATTGAATTGACCAATATCTCTTCAGATTTTAAAAAAGAGGCAAACCTTATCTTGCCCAAGGGTCTGGACAATACAATATATGCGACCAATAGGGTTACTGTTTCTGGAAAGGTTGCGAAGTTTTCCGAAAGGGTTTTTGAGGTTCCGGTCAAAGTATTGAATTTACCTGAAGGCTATCAAGTAAAAACCTTTCCCAATTCAGTTTCAGTATTATGTAAGGCAACCGTGGACCGCTTAAAAGAGATTGATGCTGCCGATTTTGAAGTTGTTTCAGATTATACCCAATTTACAGATTCAAAAAATAATACCTTGTTTCTAACAATCAAGCAAGCCCCAGCAAATGTTTATGATGTAAAATTGCAAGAGAACAGAGTTAATTTTGTTTTGGAACAGCTATGAAAATAATTGGGTTGACAGGAGGTATCGGTAGTGGGAAAAGTACTGTTGCCACTATGTTTAGGGAGCTTGGAGTTCCAGTTTATGATTCTGATAAGGAGGCCAAGCATTTGATGGTTACCTCTTCTGAACTCAAAAAAGCTATTGTTGATCTTTTGGGCAGTGGAGCTTATGTGCATGAGGAATTGAACAGGGCATATATTGCAAAAAAGGTTTTTAGTGATTCAGAGTTACTGGAAAAATTGAATGGAATAGTGCATCCCGCCGTGAGAAAGCATTTTCAGGAATGGGTACAGAGTCAGAAGAAACCTTACGTTATTCAAGAAACAGCACTGATTTTTGAAAATGGAGTTCAGAATCTGTATGATTATGTAATTCTGGTCACTGCTCCTATAGAACTTCGCTTGGAACGCACCATAAAACGAGATGGTTCGTCTGAAAAAGAGGTGTTGGAGCGCATGAAAAATCAATTGGATGATAACTTAAAAATAGACCTTGCACATTTTTGCATCACCAATATAGATATGGAGCAGACCAGGGCAAGGGTCGCCGAACTTCATGAAAGGCTCATAGGGTTTGCAACCCCGTAATTTTAACATTTTTGTTAAGGTTAGGTTAAACGATAAAAGGTCTAAATGTTAAATTTCTAATTTTACCGCAATGAACAAGAAGCTATTTGTTCTTCTGGTCATTTTGATGAGTTTGTCCCTCACTGGGATAATTTTTGTTCAGGTTTATTGGATAAGAACTTCTATAAACGACAAAGAAGAACAATTCTCAAGAACGGTTACGGATATACTGGACAAAGTGGCTAGTAGGGTGGAGAAAAGGGAGATGAAAGATTATTCAGATCGTTTGGCTTCACTGGTAGATAGTATTGGTCAACCCAAAACAACACAGTTCAGAAATTTTTTGTTTGTTGACCGAGACTTGAATTCAGATGAAATTCTCTTTTATTCCCATGGAATTTTAGAAGAAGACTATAATATTACGTCAACGTTCTTTGATAATATAGAAAGTGAAGATGACACTACTACGATTAAAAACTTTACAAGTAAACGTACTAAGGCCATCTTCAAAGAAGAGTACGGTCTAGATGGAAAAAGGTATAGTTTGACACCTATCCAAAGAGCTGAAAAAATAGGGGGATTGTCCAGTATAGACAAAGCCGCTTGGGAAGATGTGTTCATGGAATATGCCAAAAGCAGACCCATTCATAAACGAGTCACCAAGCAAGAGCTGGAATTATTGTTGAGCCAAGAACTAAAGAACAGAGGTGTTGATATTGACTATGAATATGGCGTGTACAGTCAAGGTTACCCAACCAAGGTTCGATCAAAAAAATTCAAGTTCTCTGAAGTAAAAATGTACGAAGCTCCTATTTTCAAGGATAGTGAGGGACAGACTAATTTTTCGTTATTGCTCACTTTCCCAACCATGAAAAAGTTCTTGTTTAGGTCGATTATGGGGATGGCATTTTTATCCTTGATTTTTACATTGGTCATTTTGATAGCCTATACCAGCGCCATATACCAATTGATCAAACAGAAACAGATTTCTGAGATAAAGTCTGATTTCATCAATAATATGACGCATGAATTCAAGACGCCCATTGCCACAATTAATTTAGCCGTAGAGGCTATTCAAAACCCCCAGATAATTGGCAGTCAAGATAAGGTGAAGCGCTATTTGGGCATGATTAGGGATGAAAACAAACGCATGCATGCCCAAGTTGAAAATGTGTTGAGAATATCAAAACTGGAAAAAAACCAGTTGGATATCAGTAAAGATAGAGTTGATGTTCATGAATTAATCTCAGATGCCATAGCTCACATCGATTTAATTGTGAAAGATAGAGGCGGTTATGTGAATTCCCATATGAAATCAGAAAGGTCAGAGGTTTTGGCCAATGAAACACATATGACCAATGTTTTGGTGAATATTTTGGACAATGCCGTTAAATATTCACCAGAACCGCCAAAAATTGATGTATATACTGAATTGGTGAAGAATAGCATTGTAATCAAAGTTCAGGATCAAGGAGCTGGGATGAGCAAGGCAGTACTCAAAAAAGTATTTGAAAAATTTTACCGGGAGCATACCGGAGATATACATAATGTAAAAGGCCACGGTTTAGGATTGGCCTATGTAAAACGAATAATAGAAGATCATCAAGGTGAGGTTTACGCAGAAAGTGAAAAAGGAAAAGGAAGCACTTTCTTTATAAAACTCCCTTTAATTTAGAAGTTAACTATGGAAACAGAGAAAAAGAAAATATTGTTGGTAGAGGACGACCCCAATTTTGGTATTGTACTCAAGGATTATCTATCTATGAACGACTTTGATGTGGTTCTTGCCAAAAATGGGATGGAAGGGTTTGAAAAGTTTAAAAAGGACAACTACGATGTCTGTATTTTAGATGTAATGATGCCCTATAAGGATGGATTTACCCTTGCCAAGGAAATCCGTGAAAAGAACGAGAATGTCCCTATTATTTTCCTTACTGCGAAGACCATGAAAGAGGATGTTTTAAAGGGATATAAAGCTGGAGCGGATGATTATCTCAACAAACCATTTGATTCTGAGGTATTATTGATGAAACTCAAAGCCATTCTTCAAAGAAAAGCTTCCAGTACCTTGGCGGACAGCAAACAATTTGAATTTCAAATCGGTAATTTCCATTTAAATTCCAAACTACGTTTTCTTAAATATAAAGAAGAAGAACCCATTAAGCTTTCTCCCAAAGAAAATGAACTGCTTAGACTCTTGGCCTTGCATGAAAATGATTTAATGCCCAGAGAGTTGGCTCTGACCAAAATTTGGAGAGACGATAATTATTTCACTTCCAGAAGTATGGACGTATATATTGCCAAGCTTAGAAAATATCTGAAGAAAGACGATGTTGTGGAAATCCTGAACATTCATGGTGAAGGTTTCAGATTGGTCGTGAAGGCAGAAAATGAATAAAATCTTTCGATTCTAATAAAAAAGCCACCTAAAAGGTGGCTTTTTTATGGAGTATGGTTTTTAAACCCCATCTTTCAAAGCTGTTCCAGAACTTCTTTGACAATCTCATCTGGATTTTGGGCAATAGAAACTTTGATGGCTTTTTCTGGTACTTCCAAAGTGTCAAATTGGGATTGTAAAAGTTCAATGGGCATAAAATGGCCTTTTCTGCTTTCCAATCTGGATTTCACCTGTTCAAAACTACCTGCCAAATAAACAAATTCCATTTTTGCTTCTAAACCGTTCCTTAAAATATCTCGATAGGTTTTTTTTAAAGCAGAACAACCTATGATCGCTCCAGTATGCTCATTTTCGAGAGCTATCTGATTCAGTTTTAAGAGCCATCCTTTTCGGTCTTCATCTGTCAAAGGTATCCTTGAGTTCATTTTTTTGATATTCTCTTCAGGATGAAAATCATCACCATCAAAAAAAGGATAGCCCAATTTGTTTGAAAGAAGCTTCCCGATAGTGGTTTTTCCAGTTCCACTAACTCCCATGACCACTAGTATGCGCTTATTTTCGGGCATGTTATAGATTATTGATTTGTGCTGTGACTTTTGCTATAATTTTTTTGGGATCTTCGTTATAATCTACCCAAATAATACTTTCATTCTTTCGCAACCATGTCAATTGGCGTTTTGCAAAACGTCTGGTATTTTTTTTGATTTCCGAAACAGCAAAATCCAGAGAGCATTGTTCATCAAGATATTCAAAAAGCTCTTTGTAACCAACTGTTTTTAAAGCATTTAGGTCTTTGTGTTGCTGTAGCTTTTTGACTTCATCCAATAAACCATTTTCCATCATAACATCCACACGGGCATTGATGCGTTCGTAAATGGTTTCCCTTGGTGCGTTAATACCAATGTATAAATGTTTAAAGTCTCTCCCTTGCTTTTTTTGGTTGAGAAATGATGAATAGGGTTGCCTTGATGCAATACAAACCTCCAAAGCCCTGATTACTCGATGCGGATTGTCTAAATCCACAATATCATAATATGTTGGGTCTCTTTCCTGTAGGTCCTTTTGAAGACTTTCAAGGCCATCTTGTTGCAATCTTTGATTTAAATCTTGCCGAATTTTTGGGTAAACCTCAGGGAATTCATCCAAACCATTGATCAAAGCATCAACATATAAACCACTGCCTCCCACTACAATGGCAATAGTATTGTTCTCAAACAATTCTTCTAATTTATCCAAGGCTTCTTTTTCAAAGTCGCCAACAGAATACGCCTCAACAATACTTTTATGCTGAATAAAATGATGTGTGACTTGTTGTAATTCATCAGGAGAAGGAACTGCTGTGCCTATCCTCATTTCTTTAAAAAACTGCCTGGAATCTGCCGAAATGATCTCAGTATTGAAATGTTTGGCCAACAGAATTCCCAAAGCTGTTTTTCCAATGGCAGTGGGACCAACAACGGCAATTAGAATCTTAGAACTCATAGGGGGTGACCACAATTATAGCAGTGGGTGGCATCATCTCTATGTCCCTCTGCGGAGCAATTGGTGCATGCTTGGGTGTTCAGGTGGACAATATCATGCTGTTGCTGTTGTTTTCCTTTAGTTTGCTTAGAAAATTCTACGGTTACAATCCCAGTGGGAACGGCAATGATTCCGTAACCCAGTATCATGATAATCGTAGCAAAGAACTGTCCCAAATCTGTTTGAGGAGCTATGTCACCATAACCAACAGTGGTAAGGGTTACTATAGTCCAATAAATACTTCTGGGAATACTGGTGAAACCTGCCTCGTCACCTTCGATCAAATACATAAGTGTACCCAAGATTACCGATAGAATGAGCACCACATAGATAAACACGGCAATTTTGGTTCTGCTGGCCCGTAGCGCAGCTTGAAGCTGAGATGCCTCGCCAATAAATTTTACCAGTTTCAATATTCTGAAAATACGAAGTAGACGGAAGGCCCGTACAGCTAAAAGTACTTGGGAACCTGCCAGAATATAGGACAGGTAAAGTGGTATCGTAGACAAGAAATCAATTATCCCATAGAAACTGAAAGCATATTTCAATGGTTTTTTTATGCTGATCAGCCTTGCTATGTATTCAAAGGTGAAGAAAATGGTAACTACCCATTCCAAAGCTAAAAGTATACCATGGTAGTGTTGGTCTACCTCTTCAATACTTTCCAACATTACCAGAATTACACTGATGATGATCAGAATGAATAAAGCAATGTCGAATATTTTGCCCGAAGGGGTATCTGCCTCATAAATTATTTCATGAAGCTTTTTTTTCCAACCGGACTGTACTTTCTGTGCTTTCAAGAGGTGAGTGTTAGCTCTAAAATTTTTATCCTATGTTTTTTTCTTAAATAGGATTCAATGATAAATGTGGTGTTAGAATCGCTCGTCATTGGAGTGATTATCGATTCTAATATATGAATATTATTGATTTGGTGATTGAGTTCCACATAACCAAAACCTTGAAGCTCACCATTTTTAATCAAAATAAAACTACGTTCGCCGGTTTCTCTTCCTCTGTCCAGAAGTGCTATACTTTTGTTTTTTAGACTATACTTGGAAAAAGCATTGTCAATTTTTTGGTTGTAATTTAAAGCATCAGCAATATCAGTACACTTTTCTTTGCAAACACCGTTTTCATGATTGCAAGGAAGGTCTAAACCGATGGAAGTAGGGCAAACTTCAAATTCGTCACTTATTCTTTGCAAGAAGTTCTTTGCAGAAGGCATCCCGTTGAATCCTATTTGTCGCTCCTTTCCAAGTTTGTTTTTTACAATTTCCAAAATGATGTGTGGCGTACCATTTTTTGAAAAATTGATAACATGGGAATAGAGCTTCTTTTTGGATATGGTATTATGTTTTGGACGCGTTTTTCTGAGTTCTTCATATTCCTTGAGAATGGCCACCAGCTCGCTTCCGGTCCTTTCGTGACTGACCTTTTTGGTTTCTTTTTGGAGCCTTCTGCCTAAAGTTCCCGCATTGGTAAAGTGTTGGTTGACCCTTTTTTTGATATCCTTGGTTTTTCCCAGAAAGATGATTTCGCCTTCTTTATCATGCATGTAATACACCCCGGTTTCAGAAGGCAGTTCCGAAACAATATCCAATTGGGTAGGGGATAGCTCTCCATGTTCTTCTTCCCGGGTTACTTGTTTTAATATGCTCTTATCCGTATCCTTGGCAAGTAATAGTTTAAAGAGTTTGACGGTAGCAATAGCATCACCATTGGCACGATGTCTATCACTCATCGGAATTCCCAAGGAGCGAACCAATTTTCCCAAACTATGCGATTCTGCATCGGGCAATAACTTTTGAGAAAGATCTACCGTACAGATGGTTTTGCGCTGAAAGTCATATCCCAATCTTCTGAATTCAGTACGCAAAATCCTGTAATCAAATTGGGCATTATGGGCCACTATGATGGTTCCTTCAGTAATTTCAACAATTCTTTTGGCCACCTCGTGGAATTTTGGCGCCGTGCGCAACATTTTATTGTTGATGCCCGTAAGCTTGGCCACAAAAGGTTGAATTTCCCTTTCCGGATTGATCAAACTCATGAATTTATCTACCACTTCATGCCCATCAAATTTGTGGATTGCAATTTCCATGATGCCTTCTTCATTGTATTTTCCTCCGGTACTTTCAATGTCAAGAATGGCGTACATGAAAAATCTTATGGGTTTAGGAATAATTACGGGCTCCAAATATACTACTTCCTATGCGTACCATGGTGCTTCCTTCTTCAATGGCAATGGCATAATCGCCACTCATACCCATGGAAAGGATGCAGATTTCCGGCAATTTTTGCCGCAATGCTTCAAAAATGGATTTTAAACTTGCGAATTCCTTTCTTATTTGGTTTTCATCAGTGGTGAAAGTGGCCATACCCATGAGCCCCTCAATTTTTATGTTTTCCAAGGCTTGGAATTCGCCCGAATTGATCAGTTCCATCAATTCTGTGCGGTCAAACCCAAATTTGGTGTCCTCTTCAGCAATATGCACTTGTAGCAGGCATGAAATTACCCTATCGTGTTTTTTAGCTTGCTTGTTGATCTCCAGTAATAGACGAAGGCTGTCAACTCCATGGATCAAAGCCACAAACTCAGCCATATATTTTACTTTATTGCGCTGCAAATGACCAATCATGTGCCATTGAATATCCTTGGGCAATGTTTCCCATTTTTGCACCATTTCCTGCACTTTGTTCTCTCCAAAAACACGCTGACCAGCTTCATGTGCTTCTACAATGGCTTCATTGGGTTTGGTTTTGGAAACTGCCACCAAAGTCACATTATCAGGGAGGTTGCCCTTAATTTGCTCAAGATTTCTTTTTACTGACATTTAAAATTCTTTAAAGTTCATAAATGGTCAGGCCACTTCGTAACTTCGGTTCAATATAAGTGCTTTTAGGGGGCATTACCAAACCGGCATCTGCAATAGCTTTAATTTCATCTATATTGATGGGGACCAGACTAAAACCTACGGCAAAAGTTCCACTGTCCACACTATCCTTCATTTTGATAAGATTGTGTTTTCCGTAACCGTATGAGATTCGTTTGTCGTTCCGAAGGTCTTTGATGCCCAAAATGGGCTCTAGAATGGTTTTGTACAAAATCTGCGTGTCCAGAGCGCTCAGGGCATCCGTAAAATTGTATTTGGTCTTTCTCAAATAGAGCGAATAAAATTCACCCTCCAAGTACATGCTGAAATGATGCTTTTTGGTTGGTTTGTAAAGGCCATCATCCTTTTTTTCAATTCTGTAAAACTCATCCAGCTTGATGAGGAATTCTTCCTTGGACAATCCATTGAGGTCTCGCACCATTCGGTTGAATTCATAAATCTTGATTTCAGACTCAGGAATGAGGTAGGCCATGAAAAAATTATAGGCTTCAGTTTTGGAATGGGAGGTATTTTCATTTTCCATTTTCTCAGCCAATAAATTTGACGAAGCACTCCGGTGATGACCATCCGCAATATATAAAGGATCCATTGTCGAAAAAATGGTTTCCAAATGTGCAATGGTACCAGAATCCGAAATTTTCCACAGTTTATGGCTTACCCTATCCGTTGTGGTGAAGTCATATTCAGGTTGCTTGGTAATTTCTTTCCGAAATAGTTTGCTTATAGAGTCATCATCAGCATAGGTCATGAGCACAGGTTCGGCATTGAATCCAACTGTGTAGAGATAATCGGCAAATAATTGTTCCCTTCGTTGGATGGTGTCCTCATGTTTTTTAATGACATCCTTTCGATAATCCTCCACGCTGCAAGCACAAAAGAATCCAAGGCTTTTGAAATCGCCCTTGCCAATTTGATACAGGTAAAAACAGGCTTCTTCGTCTTTTTGAAAAATAGCATCTTCCAAAAACTCCAGATACCGATTGCGCACTAAACGAAATCGTTCTTTACCAGTGATGGTTTTTTCAAACTTAAAACCAGGGTTGATGATGTGCAAAAAGGAAAAGGGATTGTACTTTAAAATACACCTGAGTTCACCTTTGGAGTACTCCTCATAAGATCGGGATGCCACAAAGGATACTTTATCTTTGGCAGGGCGTATGGCCTTAAAAGGTCTAATTTTGGCCATTTCCCGTTAATTGAATTGTGCAGCTATCTTTTCTGCCTTTCTGGATTCGGAGTAATCATAGAATCCTTCCCCGGATTTTGCACCTAATTTTCCAGCCATGACCATATTCACCAATAGGGGACACGGTGCATATTTTGGGTTTTTAAAACCATCATACATAACATTTAAAATAGAAAGACAAACATCCAAACCTATAAAGTCTGCCAATTGAAGTGGACCCATGGGGTGCGCCATGCCCAACTTCATTACGGTATCTATTTCGCGGACTCCTGCAACACCATTATACAAGGTTTCAATAGCCTCATTGATCATGGGCATTAAAATTCTATTGGCCACAAAACCAGGATAATCATTCACCTCAGTAGGTGTTTTGCCCAGTTTTTTAGAGAGTTCCATAATAGTTTGGGTCACTGCATCAGAAGTATTGTAACCGCGAATGATTTCTACCAATTTCATGATAGGCACTGGATTCATAAAGTGCATCCCGATTACCTTTTCTGGTCTTTGGGTAACCGCGGCAATTTGCGTAATGGAAATGGATGAGGTATTGGTGGCCAAAATAGTACCGGTTGGACAGTCTTTGTCCAAATCCTCAAAAATCTTCAGTTTAATGTCTAAGTTTTCTGTAGCAGCTTCAACCACCAAGTCTACATTAGCAATCCCTTGTTTTACATTTGTAAAAGTGGAAATATTTTCAAGTGTTACGGCTTTATCGACTTCTGTAATGATTTCTTTTGCCAACATACGGTCCAAATTTTTGGTGATGGTGGCAATGCCTTTGTCCAATGATGCTTGTGCAATGTCAATAAGGTTTACATTGAATCCGTTTTGTGCAAACACGTGCGCAATTCCATTGCCCATGGTCCCCGCACCGATTACTGCTACGTTTTTCATAAGGATATTATTTTAAAATGTTGTGTTTGAGGATGAATCAAACCAACATATTAGTTTTTAAATGAACCAATAATTTGAAGGGCTACTTTGAGTGCTTTGGTACCCTGTTCAAGTGTTACAATGGGAGCGGTGTTATTGTTTATGGCATCTGCAAAGGTTTCCAACTCGTCCAATATGGCATTGTTGACCTCAATTTCTGGGTTTTCAAAATAGATTTGCTTCTTTTCACCTTCGGCATTTTGCAGAATCATATCAAAATCCCCAGGATTTTCTGGAGCATCCTTCATTTTTACTACTTCAACTTTCTTTTCTAAAAAGTCTACAGAGATATATGCATCACGCTGAAAAAAACGGGATTTACGCATATTTTTCAATGAAATTCGGCTTGATGTCAAATTGGCCACACAACCATTTTCAAATTCAATTCTTGCATTGGCAATATCTGGAGAACTGCTGATCACAGAAACACCGCTGGCATTAATTTGTTTGACTTCAGAGGGGACTACACTCAGAATGACATCAATATCATGAATCATAAGGTCTAAAACCACGGGCACATCAGTTCCTCGCGGATTAAATTCCGCCAATCTATGGGTTTCGATGAACATTGGGTTTTCAATTTTGTTCTTTACGGACAAAAAAGCTGGATTGAATCGTTCAACATGCCCTACTTGTCCTTTTACCTGATGCTCATCGGCCAATTTCAGGAGTTCTTCCGCTTCTTGGATGGTGTTTGTGATAGGTTTTTCTATAAAGATGTGTTTCCCTTTTTCTATGGATTTCTTTGCACAATCAAAATGAGAAAGGGTAGGGGTGACTATATCCACAACATCAACAGCATCTATTAACTTGTTGATGTTTTCAAAATAGGTATACCCAAATTCGGTGGCTACTCTTTTGGCATTGATTTCATCTGGATCATAAAAGCCAACCAGTTCATATTTTTCGGACTGGTTAAGGAGTCTCAAATGAATTTTTCCCAAATGACCGGCTCCTAGGACACCAACTTTTAGCATAGTTCGAGTTTTTTTCAAAAATACGGATATGACACCAGTCTTCCATAAAATTTAAGTGGCAAACCTGAAGCAAAGTTTTGAGGAACTTGTTAAATTCGTGTACCAGACCAAAGACCATGAGAGATTCGTTGAAGCATCAAGGAATGCGGAACAAATTGGCCAGTGTGCTAGAAGCCAAAGGAATTAAGGATGCCAAGGTGCTGGCAGCTATAAAAGTAGTGCCCCGACATCTTTTTTTGGATAGTAGTTTTGAGGATCATGCGTATCAGGATAAAGCTTTTCCCATTGGTGCGGACCAGACTATTTCGCAGCCTTATACGGTAGCCTTTCAAACGGAGTTATTGCAAATAAAACCCAATGACTCCATTTTAGAAATAGGAACTGGAAGTGGATATCAAACAGCGGTTTTATTACAATTAAAAGCTAAGGTGTACACTATTGAACGCCAACAAGAGCTTTTTAAAAAGACCAAATTGTTTTTTAACAAGATGAATTATCGACCCAAAAAAACCATTTTTGGAGATGGGTATAAAGGGTTGCCAGAGGATGCTCCTTTTGATGGCATAATCGTAACGGCTGGCGCCCCAGAAGTACCAAAAGCCCTAATGTCGCAATTAAAAGTGGGAGGAAGACTGGTGATTCCTGTTGGTATTGATGACCAAATAATGACCCTGTTCACCCGCAAATCAGAAAAAAAGTTTGAAAAACAGGAATTGGGACATTTTAGGTTTGTTCCACTCTTAGAGGACAAAAACTAGTTGTTGAAGTTTTTCTTGACCCTGGAAAGGTTACGTTTGTTATCACGGTCTTTAATGGTCTCACGCTTGTCATATAACTTTTTACCCTTTGCCAATCCCACGTTCATTTTTGCCAGCCCTCTTTCATTAATAAAAAGGTTGAGCGGTATAATGGTAAGTCCGGAGGTTATGACTTCTTTGCGTAATTTTTTCAATTCCCTCTTGTTGAGCAAAAGTTTGCGTTCAGCCTTTGGTCTATGATTATAGTGTCCGCCATGACTGTACTCATCTATCTGCATATTGATAACAAAAAGCTCTCCTTTATCATTAAATTCACAAAAGCTTTGCGATAAGGATGCCTTTCCCAACCGGATGGATTTTATTTCGGTTCCTCCCAAAACAATTCCAGCGGTATAGGTATCCAGAATTTCATAATCAAATCGGGCTCTTTTGTTTTTTATGTTGATGTTTTGCTGCATTGAGGGCAAAAATAGGAACTCTTCTTCAAGAAAATTGTAATGTTGTGGCACATTTTACGATTACACATAAAACCAAATTGATGAAAAGATATTTAGGTGTGCTCTTCATTTTGATGCTTGTAGCTTGTAAACAATCGAAAAAGACGGATTATACTGCCCAAGAAATCATAGATACATCCATTGAGGTGACTGGTGGAGAAAAGTTTAACAACCATACCGTTTCATTCATGTTTCGGGATAGAAAATATGTTTCACAACAAGGAAAAGGAAAAAAGGTCTTGCAGCGAATTACTTTTTTGGATTCCATTGTTCTAACTGATGTGCTTTCCAATGGTAACTTTCAACGTTTTGTCAATGATTCTTTAAGTGTTTTATCAGATTCCATAGCGAATAGGTATGCAAACTCGGTAAATTCTGTACACTATTTTGCCCGGTTGCCTTTTGGTTTGAATGATGCCGCCGTAAATAAGGAACTCTTGGGGAAGGAAACTATAAAAGGACAGGACTATTATAAAATCAAGGTAACGTTTCATCAAGAAGGAGGAGGAGAGGATTTTGATGACACCTACGTGTACTGGTTTGATCAACAAACTTTTAAGTCTTCGTATTTAGCCTATGACTTTCATGTAAATGGAGGGGGACAACGATTTAGGGAAGCTTATAATGAACGGTATATAAATGGAATCCGGTTTGTGGATTATATCAATTACAAACCAAAAAATAAAGGAACTTCCATTTTGGAAATAGGCAAATTATTTGAGCAAGGAGGATTGGAAGAACTTTCCAAGATTGAACTTGCGGAAATAGCAGTTCAGAAGAACTAATCCATTTTTAGTCTAATATCTGTGGGTGTACCATCGATGATGCGTACAATGAAGAGGCTGCTGTTGTCATCATCATCCATATCATCGTATTTATCAAAACCGATGAGCTTATTGGCAAATTCTGGAGTGGTATTGCTATGCCCAACAATTAAGACATTGTGACCTTCATTGGTCGTCAAAAATTCTTCAATATCCAATGTGCTAGGGTCGTAGTATTGTGTATCAATATCTTTTTTTACAGATGTAGGAGCAGCTGTCATGGATGTACGCTCGTAGTTTGTGGAGTATATAACATCCAAATCTATGGGGTCAAAAACCTCTGCCCAACGTATAGATCTTCCCAGACCATCTTGATTCAGCTCTGGGTCTGGATTTTCAGGATTGGAACGATCTTTTTCTGCATGCCTTATTAGATAAAATGTAGAAATGACAGGGTCAGTCTTTGCATCTTCTTTGCAACCAATGCCTAAAACTATAAGGGCAATTAGAATGATCAATTTGGTCGTTTGCATGCTTTTGCGTGTTGGTCCCATGATATTTTGGGATTAACTGTAATGAAACTAACGTATATTTTTGTTTTATCGTGCGTATTGTCTGCACGATAATTCCATATAGGCTACTTTTTGATTTCTTCCTGTACCAAATGCTCCAAATATGCAATGGTATTGATTAAATATTTTCTATCTCTTGTCATGGTGGACATGGCAATTGCACCTTGTACCATGGTAAACAATTGTTTTGCAAATTGAAGCGGCGGTACCGGAAGGTGAATCTCATTGTGGATAACACCATTTTCTAGGACCAACGCAATCTTGCCTTCAATCTCTTTGATGGTTTCTTTTACCGCAGCGGTTAAAAGTTTATTATTGCTTTGGGCATCAATCCCTGTGTTAAGAATGGGACAACCGCCCAAAGGCAGGGTAAAAACGTCGTATTGACTGTAGAACTTCATTAAGGAAAACAACTTGTCCATAGCACCGCCATCTACATCAAGTTTTTCATCAATTACAGCCAGTAATTGATTGCGGTTGAACTCAAAAGCTGACAAAGCAAGAGCTTCCTTATTTTCAAAATTTCCATAGATAGCACCTTTGGTAAGTCCTGTTGCCTCGGTTAAATCACTCATGCTGGTGCCTACATATCCAAACCGGTTAAAAATGGGAGCAACGGTCTCAATAATGTAAGCAGTAGTGCGCTCAGCTTTTTTACTCATAGTGGTTCTGGTTGGTATAGGGTGTAACTAATATATAAAAAAACAGATACTGTATGGTATTTTATGAATTAAATAGGGCACTTTTAACAGATTGGGAATTTCTGGAGCAAATAATACAAATTTGGTTTTACAGGAATATGCAGAAATGTATATGATGATAAAAAGAGGAAAAATAGATTTGGAATTTAGTAGTCTAATCCCAAACTCTTCTCAAGAAATTGATGAAATTTAAGTGCATAATATTCTTGATATCCGATTCTTTATAACCTCTCCGTACCAACAAATCAGGTACTTTTTGAAGATTAGCAATGGTATCTAAATCAGCAGGACATTGTTCCTTTCCAAATGCTCCATCCAAATCTGTTCCAATACCTACATGATTGGAATTTCCGGCCAATTGACATATATGGTCAATGTTATTTATCATCAATTCCAAAGTAACTCCCATGCTTTGTGGGGTTGATTTTCCCCGAATCCAATTGGGAACCATCATCCAAGCGTCCAAGGCTACTCCAATGATAGCATCTCTTTGTATTAGTTCTTTTAGTTGCTCATCTGAAAATTGACGATTGTGGTCCACCAATTTTCTACAGTTATTGTGGCTGGCCCAAACATGACCGCGATAAACTTTCATGGTTTCCCAAAAGCTGACGTTACATAAATGGGTAGCATCCAAAATTAGGTTCAGTTCTTCCACTTTTTTGAGCAATTCATGCCCTTTTGAACCAATACCTCCCTCTGAATCTGTTCCATGGGCATATACACCAGGGCCATAATGGGCAGGTCCAATAGCACGCAACCCATCTTCATATGCTTTTTCTAAATAGCTCATGTCCACAATTGAATCCGCTCCTTCCAAGCTGAGAATATATCCAATGGGTTTGACCTCTCTTTCAGTTTCCCAAAGTTGTAAGTGGGCATTTAGTTGATTGGAGTTGGTGATTTGCACCATTTCATCTAAATCCTCCATGGATTTGTACCATGCCAATTGACCTTGCGTCTGCGCCCAAGCTTGCTGTTGCGAATTCCATCCCGGAAGTGGGCTGTCTTTTTCAACATATCGAGCAATTTGAGTGGCCACGCAAAGACCAACATTGCCTTTTCGCATTGCAGGAAGGGAAACCGTATTTTTTGCTCTATCGGGCTTATCGGTCATTCCTTTTTCCCGTTCTCTAATTTCTGAAATAGGAAGTCTTAGGTCCCTGTTCCATTCCATGGCATTCATGGCAAGGTCCAGGTGGGCATCAAATACAAACATGATTGGCTATTGATGAAGTTCGAACATGGCTTCAATTTCTACGGGAATATTTTCAGGGAGCATCATTCCTACTGCACTTCGTACTCCAATTCCATTTTCCGTTCCAAATACATCAGCCATTAATTCACTAAAGCCATTAATGACATATGGGTGTTTTCCAAAATCTGGAGTACAATTGACCATTCCCAATACCTTTACCACTCGTTTGATTTTGTCCAAACTTCCAAAGTGTGTTGTAATGGTGGAAAGCATGGTGAGTCCCACTTGTCTGGCAGCCAGTTTCGCTTGATCTGCATCCAAATCTTCACCTGCACGTCCATGCATAAGAGTACCATCGGTATTAACAGGGCCTTGTCCAGATACATAGAGAAAATTGTCAACTACTAGAATGGGTTTGTATACACCAGCTGGTTTTGGAGCAGGTGGTAGAATTAGATTTAATTCTTGTATTTTGTTTGATGGGGATTCGTTACTCATTTTTAAATTATATTATCGTGTTTAAAACTAAGACGCCTATAAGCCCCATGATTCCTACCAAGGTTTCCATGACAGTCCATGTGGACAGGGTTTCTTTGACGGATAAATTGAAATATTCCTTGAACATCCAAAAACCAGTATCGTTTACATGGGAGAGCATTAAACTACCTGATCCAATTGCCAATACCATGAGTTCTGCACTTACTTCTGCACTTGTAGCTATGGGAAGAATGATTCCAGCAGCGGTTAATCCGGCTACGGTGGCCGAACCTACACTTACCCGTATCACCGTGGCAATCAACCATGCCAATACGAGAGGTGAAATACTAGAGCCTTTAAGGCTTTCCGCGATATAGTCGCTTACTTTACTGTCAATTAAAACTTCTTTGAGTGCACCTGCACCAGCAATAATCAATAGAATCATTGTTATTGTCGATACTGAGGTAGAAAGTGAATCCATAACAGTTTTCATTTTCTTTCCTCTGGCAACTCCTAAGGTGTAAATGGCCAGCAAAACAGAAATCAGTAAAGCAATAACTGGGTTGCCCATAAAAGTTAAAATATTTTTTAGCAGGCCTTCCTCCAAAAATTGTTCGGCAGCAATACCGATACCGATAAAAATAATAGGGGAAAGGGCAGTTAAGATACTGGTAAGTGTTGAAGGCAGTTCTTCCTTTGGAATAACATCCGCATTATAAAATTCTTCAAGAGGTTTGGCTTCAACTTTTTTGATGGTACGGGCGAATAGGGGGCCGGCTACGATAATTGCGGGAACAGCAATGATGAGCCCATATAACAGTGTTTTTCCAATATCGGCATTGAACATGGCTGCAATGGCGGTTGGAGCGGGATGGGGAGGAAGATATCCATGGGTTACCGATAAAGAGGTCAACATAGGAAGTCCAACATATAGCAGTGGAAGCCCAGTGGAGTATGCCACAGTGAAAACCAAAGGAATCAAAATAACAAAGCCAACGGAATAGAACATGGGAATGCCTACAATGAATCCTGTAATGACCATGGCCCATTGCACATATTTTACACCAAATTTGGATACAAGCTGGGTAGTTATCTGTTGGGCAGCTCCACTATCTGCAACCAATTTACCCAACATGGCACCAAGACCCAAAATCAAGACTAAAAAACCAAGCGTGTTTCCAATACCCCGCTGAATGGATTTTACCAAACTTTCCAATTCCATTCCCTGAAAAATCCCAACAAAAAGACAGACAATGATGAATGATAGAAAAGCGTTCAACTTTAGTTTGGCAATCAATACAAAAAGGAGCAAAATACCTAGGGCGGCAATAAGAAGTGGCATATGAAAAATGTATCAGCCACTAAAATAAGGATTTAAATGAAAAAAGATGAATGGCTCCAATTCATTCAAAAACAAAACCCTCTTTCAAAGAAAGAGGGTTTTTGCAGCAGTAATATATCTGATCAGTTCACCAATTCATTTTGATTTCTGAACACTAATTGGTCATCAAAAGAATCCAAAAGGACAATACTGTCCGATTGTATCTTCCCGGCAAGCAATTCTTTGGACAAATTGTTCAGCACCTCTTTTTGAATCAACCTTTTTACAGGTCGTGCGCCAAATTGAGGGTCGTAACCCTTTTCCGCCAAATAAGCGACGGCCTCATCAGTTGCATCCAGTGTAATATGTTGTTTTCCAACCAATTTCTTCAATTGCTCTAATTGCAATTTTACAATTTCCCTGATATTGGCCTTGTCCAAAGGAGTAAACATGATAATATCATCAATCCTGTTTAGGAATTCAGGCCTAATGGTTTTGCGCAATAGCCCCATGACTTCTGTTCGGGCGACCTCCGTGGCATTCTCAATATCGATGGCACCTTCAAACTTGTCCTGGATGATTTGACTTCCCATATTGCTTGTCATAATAATGATGGCGTTTTTGAAATCGGCAACACGACCTTTGTTATCTGTCAATCTTCCTTCATCCAATACTTGTAACAGAATGTTGAAAGTATCCGGGTGGGCCTTTTCAATCTCATCCAAGAGCACTACTGAATAGGGTTTTCTTCTCACGGCTTCAGTCAACTGACCACCTTCATCATAGCCTACATAACCGGGAGGTGCCCCAACTAATCTACTTACGGAATGACGTTCTTGGTACTCGCTCATATCAATCCTTGTGATGGCATTTTCATCATCAAAAAGATAGGCGGCCAATGTTTTTGCCAATTCAGTTTTTCCCACCCCTGTATTTCCAAGGAATAAGAAGGAACCGATTGGCTTTTTTGCGTCTTGCAACCCCGCTCTACTTCTTCGGATGGCATCGGAAACTGCTGTAATGGCTTCTTCCTGACCCACCACGCGCTGATGCAGGACATCTTCCAGTTGCAATAGCTTTTCACGTTCACTTTGCATCATTTTGGTAACTGGTATTCCTGTCCATTTGGCAACCACTTCTGCGATGTCCTCATTGGTCACTTCTTCTTTGATGAGAGTACCCGCGTTTTGTTGTTGCGCCAATTCATCCTGTAGTTTTTCCAGTTTTTCATGGGCTTCCTTTATTTTTCCATAGCGAAGCTCTGCCACTTTCCCGTAGTCACCATTACGTTCTGCACGTTCGGCTTCCAGTTTAAAATTCTCAATATCCTGTTTGGTCTTTTGAATTTCATCGACCACTCTTTTTTCACTTTCCCATTGGGCAAAGATTTCATTGCGATCTTCCTTTAAATTGGCCAATTCCAGATTCAAAGTTTGTAACTTGGCCTTATCATTTTCACGCTTAATGGCCTCTATTTCAATTTCCAACTGCATAATTTTACGATCTAGCACATCCAATTCTTCGGGTTTGGAGTTGATTTCCATGCGAAGTTTGGAAGCGGCCTCGTCCATAAGGTCAATGGCCTTATCGGGCAAAAACCTGTTGGTGATATAACGTTGCGAAAGCTCAACAGCAGCAATAACCGCCTCATCTTTGATGCGAACTTTATGGTGTGCTTCATATTTTTCCTTGATTCCCCTTAGGATGGAAATGGCACTTTCAGTATCTGGTTCATCCACTACAACTTTTTGGAACCTTCGCTCCAGAGCTTTGTCCTTTTCAAAATACTTTTGGTATTCGTCAAGGGTGGTAGCTCCGATTGCTCTGAGTTCTCCCCTTGCCAAGGCTGGTTTTAGGATATTGGCAGCATCCATTGCGCCTTGTCCTCCACCTGCACCTACCAAGGTGTGAATTTCATCAATAAATAGTACAATATTACCGTCTGATGAGGTGACTTCCTTGATGACGGCTTTTAAACGTTCTTCAAATTCCCCTTTGTATTTTGCTCCTGCGATCAAGGCGCCCATATCCAAAGAATAAATGGTTTTATCCTTTAGGTTTTCGGGCACATCACCCTGAATGATTCTGTGGGCCAAACCTTCGGCGATAGCCGTTTTACCTACACCGGGTTCACCCACCAACATAGGGTTGTTCTTGGTTCGTCTGGAGAGTATCTGCAGCACTCTTCGGATTTCTTCATCCCTACCAATTACGGGATCCAATTTGCCACTATCTGCCAGTTGATTTAAGTTTTTGGCGTATTTGTCCAGCGAATTATAGGTTTCCTCAGCACTTTGTGAGGTCACTTTTCCACCTTTTCTCAATTCTTGAATGGCCGCATTCAAATCTTTTTCGGTTACGCCCTGATCTTTTAAAATTTGGGCGATCTTACTTTTCGATTTAAAAATGGCAAGGAGTAAATGTTCAATGGAAACAAATTCATCACCTTGTTTTTTGGCAATGATACTTGCTTCGTTCAAAGTTTTCCCTCCTTCTCGGGACAGCACAATCTCACCGCCTGAAACTTTGGAATAGCTGTCTAGCTCTTTATCCAAAATTTGATTGATCAAAGCCGTATTGGCATTTAATTTTTTAAGGATAAATGGCAAGACATTTTCATCCACTTCGGTTATGGCCTTGTACAAATGTTCGTTCTCTATTTGCTGATGACCATAGCCTTGCGTGAGTTGTTGGGCCCTTTGAATGGCCTCTTGTGATTTTATAGTAAAGTTGTTAAAATTCATTTTCAATTGTTTTTATGCTACCTATTTCAACAACCTTACCATTGGGGTGAAACCGTCAAAATGTCGCTAAAACCTTGTAAATAAAGGACATTTCGTCAGTTTGTAAGCTTTTTGTCTTAGCTCGACATATCTTGTAAATTTACGCTATGGGAATATTTGGAGGCTTTTTCGGAAAAAAAGAAGGAGAAGAACACAGTAATGGACAAATTCCGTGGATACCTTTGGTATCCATGGATCAATTGGCTGTTATCAAAGAGAAATCTAAAGAAACACCGCAGTTGATTTTTAAACATTCCACTACTTGTGGAATAAGTAGTATGGTGTTACGGATGTTTTCGGGCAAGCACCCTGTCAATCAGGATGCTGCATACTATTTTTTGGATTTACACGCCAATAGAGATGTTTCCAATGCAGTGGAATCTGAATTTCAGGTATTGCACCAATCGCCACAATTATTGATCATTAACGATGGTGAAGTAACTTTTCATACTTCTCATGGGGCCATCGCTGATGCAGACTTAGAAATCTATATGTAAAGCAAAAAAAAACGGGAGCAGAGACTCCCGTTATAACTTTATTTATATGCCTCTAATCATTAAAATGATTTTGGGCGGTAAACTGATTTTGCGAAATAATATTCTTCAGCCTTAATTTTAAATCTTCCCCAGCGTCAAATACCATTTGCTCATTACTTGGGAAAGGAACAGCTCTAACATCTAGCAGGGCAATCAAATCTGTATCCAATGCTCTTCTATCTCCTTTGTAATTGGCATAAATATGCTCAAAGACAAACTCGCTGGATAGGGGATAGGAATTGATTTCCTGTCCGTTGTTCAAATCTGTAAAGCAAACTTTGGCACCAATTTGTGCACTTTTAAACTGGGTAAACTGGTAGAAACTACATTGTACGGTTCTAAATCTATCCACTTTAATTCTGTTGCCCAAACTATCTTTTACAGCATTACCTTCTTCATCCAACAGATACTCATAACCATCCTTAATTTGCTTTTCCTTTACAATTTGTTTTTCTCGCACTTGTTCTGGAGAAATATTGATTTCCATGAAGTCCAAGTTCAACGCATAATCATAGTTAATGCCCGCTAGAGGATTGGTATGGTATTCCATCCAAAAATTATTGATGCCATAGGCATTGAAATCCAAAAGCTCATCTTCCAATCTTTCAGGAATGATTTGCTCTGTGGCATTCCCTATCTCTACTTTTACATACTCTAGGCCTTTATTGTAGGCTTCCTGCATTTTAGCCACAACATCTTTATACCCGGGATTAATGTCCTGTAAGTATTTAAGATCATCATAAGCAGCACGGAACTCATATTTTTCATCTGCTGAGGTCAACAATCCAGATGCATTATCATAAAGGTATCTGGACAGCTCATTTTTAGTCCCCACAATCTGATTGTCATAATTCACAAAATTGAAGGAGGCGTTTCTGCCTTCATCGTAAATCCGCAAGGGAAGCAAAGGCATGATTCGTGCTTGAATATCCTTTAATTGAAGGTATTTGGTGTAAATGGTTTCTAAATTTGCTGGATTTCCATCTTTCTTCAAAAAGGTAATCTGCTCTTGCTCGCGTTGCGCATTTTTGGCAAAGGCTTCTTCCAATAAAAGCACATAATCTTGATGTCCTTTTTTGGTTTTGTTTTCCGTCAAATTTTTAATGGCCTTGTTCATTGCGGTAACGTAGTTACCACTGTTAAGGGCCTCTTGAGTTTTTTTGACACCACTACAGGCTGTCAATAAAGCTAAAATTCCAATGAGTAGTATTTTTTTCATGGTCTTTTGATTTTATGGTTATTTAGGTTTTTTCAATTGCTGTGCCAAAAACCTCCAAAGTATTAACGAAAAGGGATGAACGGTAGTATATTATCGTTGAAGAACCTAAAAATCAAGGTTTTTTATTTTTTAATTGAAGAGTCGTAATTGTTAATTGTTGTTTGATAAAATCAGTAGGGCAGTTACGTTTTTTAGGTTAAAATCCACATTCTATTTGTAATTTTACCACTTCTTAATTTTGAGGACCAATGCAAAGAGACCAGCAGATTTTTGAGCTCATTGAGCAAGAGAGAAAAAGACAGATAGAAGGTATTGAATTAATAGCTTCTGAAAATTTCACCAGCCCTCAGGTAATGGAGGCTGCGGGTTCTGTTCTAACCAATAAATATGCAGAGGGCTACCCTGGCAAACGATATTACGGAGGTTGTGAGGTAGTGGATGAAGTGGAACAATTGGCCATTGACCGAGCCAAAACACTTTTTGGGGCTGTTTACGCAAATGTTCAACCTCATTCAGGTTCTCAAGCCAATGCAGCGGTCTATCATGCTTGTCTACAGCCCGGAGATACCATTTTAGGGTTCGATTTATCACACGGAGGGCATTTGACCCACGGTTCTCCAGTAAATTTTTCAGGAAAATTGTACAACCCCGTTTTTTATGGGGTGGATGAAGAAACTGGAACCTTGAACTATGATAAGATTCAAGAAATAGCAGATAAGGAACAACCAAAACTTATCATTGCTGGGGCTTCGGCATATTCGCGTGACATGGATTTTAAACGATTCCGTGAAATTGCGGATAGTGTTGGTGCTATTCTCTTGGCGGATATATCGCATCCTGCAGGTTTGATTGCCAAAGGCATTTTGAACGACCCCATTCCACATTGCCATATTGTGACCACAACCACGCACAAAACCCTACGTGGCCCTAGAGGGGGATTGATTTTAATGGGGGAAAATTTTGAAAATCCTTTTGGTATTCGTTTAAAGAACGGTAACCTTAGAAAAATGTCGGCCTTGTTGGATTTGGCAGTGTTCCCAGGAAATCAAGGTGGACCTTTGGAGCATATCATTGCAGCCAAAGCGGTTGCTTTTGGGGAAGCTTTATCGGATGACTTTTTGCACTACATGCTTCAGGTGAAGAAAAATGCTGATGCCATGGCTCAAGCTTTTATGGGCAAGGATTACAAAGTAATTTCAGGAGGGACGGACAACCACATGATGTTGATTGACCTTAGAAATAAGAACATAACAGGTAAAGATGCCGAGAAGGCGCTTGAAAAAGCCGCAATTACAGCCAATAAAAATATGGTGCCTTTTGATGACCAATCTCCATTCATCACTTCTGGAATTAGGTTTGGCACACCGGCAATTACTACTAGAGGTCTTATTGAGGAAGATATGGCTACGATTGTAGATTTTATCGACCAAGTACTAATGGAGCCAGAGAACGAGGACAATATCAAGCAGATAAAACAAAAGGTCAATGACATCATGATGTCACGACCTTTGTTCAATGCGAAGTAACTGTAGGGATACTTCTTCCAAAATTAAGTTTAAGCCGAGAGTTTGTTTATTCCAAAAGGAAAAGATTTTCCCTGGTAAGCTTTTTCTGTGCAAGGTTATAGACCATGACACAGTGTTCTTTGCAGTCCTCAAAATATAGGCCCCAATAGTTAAAATAGCTCTCTTGCGGGTCTTCCGCATCAAAGAAATTTACTTTTTTCTCTTCAAGGACAGCAATGAATATCTCAAAGGGCATTGCTGTCAACCCCTTGGTCAAGTGGACAAAGTGTTCACTTATCTTTGTCATAATGTTTCCAATTTGGGTTGGAATACTATGGGGATTGAGTCTTGAGATGATTACAGAAGTATCTTTAAAGTGAAAGGATGTTTCCATAATATCTAGGGTGTTCTTGTTTTGGTAGTTCAGCAAATTAAAGTTGAATAAAAAAGAGGTGTGGGTCAAATTTCCGTTCTCATCAAATTGAAACCCACCCCAATTACCATTATTAAAGTAATGTAGACTTTCTGTGATTCCAAAATTACAATGGATATCCAACACCAATTCTGTAGTCTTTCGCTTTGGGCAATGGTGTGTTTGAACATCGATTTGGGCAAAAAAATCCTTTTCAAGTACATTCACAAAAGCATCTAATCCTTTTATCACGTAATTTAACTGCACACCACCATAATTGGGACTAGTATTATTTCTTAACGACATAGTTCTTCGGTTTTCGAGGTTACTATTCTAAAATTAAGATGAATCTTTTTCCTAATACTAGACGAAATCCTTAAAAATTCTATGGATTTCCTGCAATTTGTAGGGTCTAGAGGGCAAAAAAGGTAAAAGAAGCAAGGATTTTGAAAGAACTGTGCGTAAGAGAAGAGAGTTTTCTTATATAAATCCTCTGTTTTTAGCGGCAAGTATCAGTGCCAGATCATTTTGGTTTTCCGTACCGAAGAGTACTTTTAAATGACGCTTTCTATTTTCTATGGAAGAAGGGGACAATCGGATAAACTTTTCCAAATCCTTATTTTTTGTTCCTTTGGAAAGATGGTAAAGAATCTGTTTGTCTTTTTCGTCCAGGTCTATGTCGTTGGACATTTTCTTCCGGATGGCCGCCAAAGCTTTGGAGGAATAATATGGCGGATTTAAGGTAATGGTCTTAATGGCATCTTCCAAGGTTTGGGGGTCAATATCCGTCTTTACCAAATAACCATCTGGATCCACAGATTTAAGAATGCTGTTGATCCTATAATTGTCTCCGTAGGAAGACATGAAAACAATCTTGGTCTCTGGGGTGAGGTTGCGGGCCAAAAGCCCTAAATCTTCACCATTGTTGGGTTGCTCTTCATTGGGTGGGTACAACTGCACGTCCAAAAGAAGAATATCATACTGAAAGGAGTTCACGGAATCCTCAATCAGTTTTTTGCCATCTTCAAACTTATTGGCCGTGTCAACAATAATATTATAACCATCAAAAACCATATTCTCCAGGATGAACTTGTATCCCAGCATGGTCATTTCATGATCGTCTATGGCCAGTATTCGGAGTGTTTTCATGGTTGTTTGTACTGTTGTCATGCAAAATTAAGCTTTTACCAACTTTTTTGATCGTTGTTCGGTATTTTCATTGTTCAGGGCCACATTCCTGTACGGAATATTTACCGTAAGAGTGGTGCCCTTGCCCTTTGTGCTGTTTATTTTTAGGGTTCCTTTGATTTTCTTCACCCGTGACATTACATTTCGTAATCCAATGCCCCTTTTTCCTTTGGTGCTGTCAAAACCGACCCCGTCATCAGAAATACTCAATTTGAAAATGCCATCATACAAGCCAAAATCTATGGCAACATTCTTGCATTGGGCGTGCTTTACGCAGTTTTGCAAGGATTCTTGGATAATCCTATAAATATTGATTTTTACATCACCTTGCAAGTTGTCCCAATCCACATTGGGGCTGTACACAAAAGAACTTGAAATTCCCGAGGATCTGCTGATACCTTCTATCAAATCTTCCAAGGAAACTATAAAATTATGAATTTTCTGATAAGAGGCATCGCTAAGCTCGTGCGATATGGTCCGGATTTCCTCTTCAACCTCTCTTAATTTTTCGATCAGGTCTGCTCTTTGCTCCACAGAGGCTTCGTCATCTTTTTCATTGAGACCGCTCAAAATTAAGCGAATACCGAGCATTTGTCCCAAAATACCATCATGCAGTTCTTCTGAGACCCGTTTTTTTTCCAATTGTTGCCCTTCCTTGAATTTACCTTCTTGGGCAAGCATTAAATTATAGATTTCCTGATTGCTCTCTTGTTGCTTTTGTTTGAATAACAATCTATTGTTATGGATACGTTGGGAAACAATAATGAGCATAGCGAGACCTAATAAAATCAACCCCAAAGCCGCACCGATCCAAATTTGTTTTTGGCGTGTCAATTGCTCGTTTTCTTGAATCACTTCGTCAGTTTCTAGGCGTATGCGGGCAAATTTGTCCCTTTTGGCACGTTCTTCTTCCTGTATGGCCTCGTTGAGTTCGTAATAGTCGTTGGAGTAGGTGAGTGCATTTTTACTATCCAATTGCGTGAGCAGTTTAAGTACCTCTAAGTGACGATCATTGTTAAGGGTTTGTTCGGCAGTTTCATGGGCTTCTTTGGCGTAAGTAATGGCATTAAGGGTATCTCCCTCGCTGGCCAATATTTCTGCATAATACTGATAGGCTCTCGCTTGTTGATACAAATCCCCTAAACTATCGTTGATTTTGATGCCTTGATCAATCAATTGTTTGATTTTTTCTTTATTTCCTCCAGTTTTAAAGAGCGTATAGGCATGACTGACCATTACCAATGAAAATAATTTTGGGCGGATAGATTTGAAACTTGGGTTTTGTAAAAGTTCACTATAAATTTTTTCTGCTCCAACATAATCTTCCATATCGAGGAATTCACCTGCTATGTTGTTTTTGTTTTGCCAAACGAGCTTTGATTTTTTAGAGGAATTAAGCTTATCTAAATAGGTGCTTGCTACTTCATAATATTCCAGAGATTTTTGATGATTTTTCATGCCGCTTGCAATAATTCCCAAGACATTATAACAATTGTAGATTCTTTGATTGTCTTCTAAATCATTAAAAATCTTCAGAGCTTCTGTTATATTGGTCTCAGCTCCTAAATAGTCTTTGTTGAAATCCTGAATACGCCCCATACTATAGAGCATCCTCCCTTTGAGGGACTGTGTTTCAGAATTCAGAGGAAGTCGATTAAAATTCTTGTAAGCAATTCTGAAATGGAAATAGGCACTGTCCATTACGCCATAGGATTGCAAAAAATAGGCCAAATCCCAATGCGATTCTCCCAAAGGCATGTACATATTTGCCTCTTGGGACAATTTCATAACCTCTCGGTTCATTTTTCGGAACCCCAAGGAATCAGGAAGGTTTTTATAAGCCAAGGAAATTCTAGACAGATGGTCTAAACGTATGGTGTCATTGGTAATTCCCACCAGGGCTTTTGTTCTGGCTTGGACCAGGAATTTTTTACGCTTTTCCATAGGAAGTTCCACACTATCCTTGGATATACGAATCCATTCGTTGATGGCCACGGAATTGGAATCAACGTTTGTTTGTGTACTGGACGGGGTTTCCCTACAAGCACATAGCATTACAAAGAGTAATATGAAGTAGCTGTATTTCAATAAGTTGTAATAAAAACGAATGTATTTTTACTTTCTTTTATACAAGGTACTAAAAAAGCCCCATACCTTGAAAAGGGTGATGGGGCTATGAGTACATTATTTTTCAGTTCTATAATTCCCGCTCATCGTTGAGCAAGTCGTTATCCAATAAATAGATATTGATTTGCATCCTTTTGTCGGGGGAATTTTTATTGAATGTTGATGTTTTTGATTTTGAATGCGATAGATTGCTTATGTGGAAGATGGTTATATCGTTTTTAAAGTACTGATAGGAGAACTCACCCATACAGCATACCAATAAAAATATAACGCTCCCAATACAATACAATCTTACTTTATTCATAACTCATTTAATTTCTTCCCTCTGCGTCGCTTTCAGATTTATCTGTAGATTCTTGATCCAACGCTTCAAAAAGACTTTCGGTATCTTGCACATCAGTATCTGCTTCGCAAGACATCATTCCCATTCCCATTGCCACTACGGCCAAAATACATACTACTTTCCTCATGATAATTAAGTTTTCTGTGGTTAAATTTTTTGGTTAGCAATGCCAAATTATTCAACCTTCAACCAGAAGTGTAGTACGTAGCTGTTTTTTTAGTATTTGTCGTTAATCTGCTAGAATTTTACTATAATCTGCAAGAATTTAACTAATTGAGAGATTTTATTGCGGTTTTGGAGAGCATCTCCTTTAAAGCATCAATCTTGTTCTTATATGTTTTGGAAAAAGGCAGCTCTTCTTCATTTTCGCTGCGCAAAGTGCACATGCTCTTTCCATAGTTGATTCGGGAAACATACCTGCTATTTAAAATATAGCTTTGGTGAATACGAATGAACCCCTTTGGAAGTTTATCCTCAAAAGATTTCAGCGTTTTATAGGCGCTCACCACATTGCCATCTCTCATAACAAAGTCCGTGGTATTGTTGTCCGATTTTAAATATAAAATGTCACTGGTATCCAAATACCGATAGTCGTTATATGATTTTAGGCAGATGGTGGAGGGCAACATTTGTTTGGGATGCCTTTTACGGAGGCGCAGGATGGTCTTGCGAATGTCAAATTCGTTATGAGGCAAGATCCAATAGTCGAAAAAGCCACTTTTTATAGCGTTGTAAGCATATTTTTTAGAGTCAGAGAACCCAATGATGATTGGAAGCGTCTGCATGTATTGGTTGAGTTCCGATACCATTAGGAAATAGGACATGCTTTCTCCATTAAGGTTGATGAGCACGATATCTGGAGTGTGTTTTAAAATGCTATCCAGACCATCTTCAGCGTCATGGGCTGTTTCCAGACAGATGAAATCTCCATGTTCTTGGAGAAAAAGCTGTAATTGCAGTTTTGAGGTGGCGTCTGCATCTATGACAACATAAGTGTAATCCATGAGCAATATCCTTGGTGCAATTTAACAATAGCTTAAAAAAACTCGTTACACTTTTCCCTTAAAAAAACTAGGGATTTCCCTCAAAATCAGGGAGTTTTCTTACTGAGTGTCTTAATATTTTCTTAAGAAATCAATTTTCATTGAAAAATTCGTAAGCACCGATATCTGGATTTTGGGTTCGGTCCATTCCTAAAATATCGGTAATTACAGGTGATGGAAGGTTAGGTTCTGCTGCATCCAGGGCAGCCGAATTTTCACCAATCGTAAATTGGTTCTGAAATGGCTGGATGAAATCCGGGGATTCATTCAAAATAATATTAAGGTAGTTATCCGGATTTTCAAAGTCAAAAAGCGGGTCATCCTCAAAAAGATTTTCAGTGTCATCAAATTGCAACAAACAATTTTGGAAGCTAAAATTGAAATCAGCATTGGCATCTTGAAGCATAGAGAGTTCCAGGGACATGCTACCACCAACAATACAATTGATAAAATCTGCACTTTCCAGATTTTGGGAAGAGGTTCCATCAGTATTGGTAATGCTCAATGCGGAACCGTTTCTAAAGCCATTGGTCCAATAATTGGCGACGGTGCAATGGGTAAAATGATACCTGCCACCCAAGTGTAACAACGCCGAGGTTTCGCCAGCATTGCCCAAAACGGTATTTTCTGCAATAACGTGGGCAGATGTGGCCCATAGATTACCAGAAAGGCTGTTGTAAATCTGAACATTGCGTAACGTAAGGGTAGGGGAAGCCAGGAGTTCATCACCATCTACCCGTAGACCGATCGTGGCGTTTTTAAGGGTCAAATGCGCAATACGGTTGTTGGTGCTCCCTTCCCTGATCCAAATGGCACCCCATTGACCGGGTTCATCAGTATAGGTGGTTTCCAGTCGGTCTCCTTCAAAAATGACCTCATTTTCCAAAGCGGTTTCATCCTCGCTCAAAGCTCCGTTAATGTCCAATGAAGCTCCACTATTGATCAAAATCCCTGAGTTTTCATGAAAATGGACGCGAGTGCCCGCCTCCATGGTCAGTGTGTTACCTTCAGTAACCGCAGCATACCCGTAAATGACGTAAGGTTTTTCATTGGTGAAAAGGAGTTCGCCCGTTTCAAGCTCAAAACCTTCAACCCGAATTTCCTCTCCATTGTCATCTAACCCCAACACTAAGGATTCTTTGGAACCGTCATCCAATTCGCTTGGGAAAAGCAAAATAGCATCTTTTACCAAAGTGACCAGTTCCACGTGTTGCGTTTCGCTACCTTCACCAAATAAGAGACTTTCGGTATACAGAAATTCGTTTTCTGGGGTTTGGGAAGCATCAAATGTGGTTTCGATAAAAACAAACAGGCTGTCCTTGGCCAAAAGCGGAATGTCTTGAAACTCTTTTCCTGCCAAACCGTCTACGTTGAGTCTATAATCGCTTTGTTGTCCTGTTTCCATACCTATATAAGGTATAAGGATATCATCATTGCTGCGGTTGTACACTTTTAAGGAATACGTACTGCTCCCAATATTGCTGAAAATGGTATCCAGGAAAACGGTATCCTTGGAAAATTGCAAGTTTCCGGTACTTGGGGCATATTCAAAATCTTCCCTGCAAGACCCCAACACTAGTAATGTTATAAGTCCTAGGCTTGTAATGATCCATTTTAATGCTGAAGATTTCACTATTTCAAAAACAATTTTTGTACAGATTCTGGAACCCTTTTGGGGCGAAATGTTTGGGCATCCAAAAGACACCACTCTGTACATGCGTTAACTAAAACAGCTTCAGTTTTATTGTTTTTGATTTCTACAATTCTGATGGAAAGAGGACCTTTGGTCTCTTTGATATAGGTGTTTATTTTGATGGAATCACCCAAAACGGCAGATTTATGGTAGGAAATAGTATGTTTCTTCACCACCCAGATCATTTCCTTCCGGATTTCCTCTGTAGTGACTTTAAACCAATGTTTTTTGGAAATTTCTTGTATCCACTCCACATATCGGATATTGTTCACATGGTCCAATTCGTCCAAATCGGTAGGTACAACATCAAAGACTTCGGTATAGGACTGCATTAATCTTTCTTCAGGATTTTAACCTCAAAGAGTTTGTCCCAGTTTTTTCCGGTGACAAAAAAGGTGCCTTTATCCTTGTGGTAGGCCACACCGTTCAATACAGAATTGGTATCGTCCCACTCTGGTCCTTTTTTTACTTGATTTTTGAGTCCGCCAAAATTGATGACCCCTTCAATGGCTCCAGAAGTTGCATCAATGATCATCATGCTTTCCCGTTGGTAGACATTGGCATAGATTTTTCCATTTACATATTCCAACTCATTGGCTTTATTAAAAATGGATTTATTGGTCACGGTTTCAATATAGCCTTGTTCCTCAAGGGTGTTTGGATTTAAAAACCAGATTTTTTCGGTACCGTCACTCTTATAGATTTTTTCGCCATCATTGCAAAGACCCCAACCCTCGCGACTTTCACCATAGGTGAAGTCTTTAATGTGTTCTAGATTGGATGGGTTGTACACATAACCAATACCGCTTTGCCAGGTCAATTGGTACAATTTATTTTGAAGTAACGTAATGCCCTCCCCAAATACCGAAGCGTCCAAATCTATTTTCTGAAGGATTTCACCGGTTTCAAAATTTACCTTTCTTATTGTTGAAGCCCCTTTTTTACCCGTACTTTCATATAATACATTGTCATGAAATTCCAAACCTTGGGTATATGCTGAAGGATCGTGGGGATAGGTGTTCAATATTTCGTAGGTGTATATTGCAGGAGGATTAGCGGACAATAAGCGTATTTTTCTTTGAATTTCTACTGTTTGCTCTTCAAAACTGATGAGTGCCATCAATGTTTTGTTGCCCAATGTCTTTGCATTGAGTTTGAGCTTACCATTCGTAAGAGACAACTCTTCTCCATCCATAAAATAACGTACCTCGGATATTTCTATAGCTGCCTTACTTTTAATGGCAACTCCAATCTCTTGATTTTGAGTTAGTTTATTTTTGTTCCCTTCGAGCTCAATAGAGAACAGTTTGGATGGGTCTTTTTCTCCACCACAGCCTAGGAAAAAGAGCAAAAAACAAAATATGGATAGAAGCTTGACCATTGTCTTTAGTATATGTTTCATAATTTACCTCCTTGTTTGTCGAAATTAAGGATGAAATAGGATTGCGGCAAATTTAAAAGGTCGTATATTTGCCTTTGGCAAGTCCTACACGACCAGCTCCTGCAGAATCCCCCAGGGTGGGAACGCAGCAAGGGTATGTGGTCGTAGCGGTGCGATGTAGGTAGCTTGCCTTTTTTTGTACCCAAAAATCAGAGATTATGGCTAAAAAAGTTGTACTGATAACCGGTGGCTCTTCGGGCATAGGAAAGTCCATTGGAACCTATTTGGCATCCAAAGATTATAAGGTCTATGGCACTGCAAGAACCCCTAAAAATTATCCTGATTTTGATGTTTTTGAATTAGTGCAGCTGGATGTAAAGCAGCCTGAAAGTGTTCAGAAAGCTGTGGAATATGTGATTTCCAAAGAAGGACGACTGGATGTTTTGGTCAACAATGCCGGAGTTGGGATGACAGGTCCGATTGAAGAAACACCGCACGAAGAAATCCTGAATATTTTTGATATCAATTTCAATGGTCCGGTGCATATGATAAAAGCTGTTCTTCCGCAAATGCGTGAGCAGGGTGGGGGATTGATCATCAACGTCACTTCCATTGCTGGGTACATGGGACTGCCGTTTCGAGGATTTTATTCGGCCACTAAAGGTGCGTTGGGGTTATTAACGGAAGCACTTCGGATGGAAACCAAGGATTTTGGGATTCATATCGCCAATGTGGCCCCGGGGGATTTCGCCACCAATATTGCCGCGGGGAGATATCATGCTCCTGTAAAACCTGAATCTGCATATAAGGATACCTATGGAAAAAGCTTGGATTTAATGAATGAACATGTAGATGCAGGGGGAGATCCTATGGAGGTGGCCCATAAGGTCTATGCGATTATTCAAAAGAAAAGCCCTAAAATCCACAATCCGGTTGGAGAATTTACGCAAAGGCTTTCGCTTATTTTAAAGAGAATCCTTCCAGGTAAGTTATACGAAAAACTTTTGCTCAATCACTACAAGCTGTAAATTGATGGCATGTTTTTTGATTTTGTTGTCATATGGGACAATCAAAGAACATATATAAGGTAGCTCTACTCGTTTTCGTTACATTTTTTATGCAAAGTTGTGACGAGGTTTATGAATGTATTTTCAATATCAATCCAGAGATTCATGACAAGCCATTGGAATTAGGTTTTGTTGGTGAAAGGTATTATGGCTTGATTACAGCTGAAATCAGTAATGAAGTCAATGATGATGATTACCACTACGATTTTGAAGTTTTCGGAAACCTCCCTCCGGGAATTTTTTTTGATATCAACCGGAGGTCCATTGAGTTTTATGGTATACCTGAAGATATTGGAACCTACAGATTTGAAGTGGAGCTTTTTGTGGAATCTTGGGATTATGATGGATATGATGGTAGTCCAACATGCTCAGATTCTGCGGTAAGGGAATTTGTAATTCAAGTGGTCGACTAAACTTCTACTAGGATATTTTATCCAAATTTGGAACACTAGGCTGGTTAATGTTGTAAATTAGCAATGAATTCTTTTACAACTTTAAAACAAGCTAGAAACATGAAATTTTTTATTGATACCGCCAACTTGGACCAAATTTCCGAAGCACAACAATTAGGGGTCTTGGACGGGGTTACTACCAATCCATCCTTGATGGCCAAGGAGGGCATTACAGGAAAGGACAATATTTTAAAACACTATGTGGACATCTGCAATATTGTAGATGGAGATGTTTCTGCAGAGGTTGTGTCCACAGAATTTGATGCTATGGTAAAAGAAGGTATGGAATTGGCTGAATTGCACAATCAAATTGTGGTTAAGGTCCCTATGATCAAAGATGGTGTAAAAGCGCTTAAGTATTTTTCTGATAATGGAATCCGTACCAATTGTACCTTGGTGTTCTCACCAGGACAAGCATTGTTGGCAGCTAAGGCAGGTGCCACTTATGTATCCCCATTTTTGGGAAGATTGGATGATATCTCCACAGATGGATTGAATCTAATTTCTGAAATACGTTTGATTTACGATAACTACGCTTTTGATACACAGATTTTGGCAGCCTCAATTCGTCATACCATGCACGTTATTGATTGTGCTAAATTGGGTGCCGATGTAATGACAGGGCCATTGTCTTCTATTGAAGGACTTTTGAAACACCCACTTACAGATATTGGCTTGGAGAAATTCTTAGCGGATTACAGAAAAGGGAACTCTTAAGAAAGAAGAGCTATAAATTTATAAAAAGGACCCTGGAATTATTTCAGGGTTTTTTTATTTCTTGAAAGAATAGTAAAGATTTGCAAAGGCATCTACAATCACAGTGTCTTTTGCTATCACACACTTATTGAGGCCATCTATGATCATAGTGGTCTGGATTTCCTTAAAATCCTCGCCATAAAACTGATTGTTTTTATCTAGCTGTTTTTCTTCAATTATTTTGGCCCATTGTGTAGGACTGGTCCTAAGGTTGATGCCCACAAAAGTATAATCAGGATAATTTCGCTCCAATTTTTCAATGAGTTCGGTCACATTGCTAAAGTGCTTCTTTTGTGAAGTTGTCCAAAAATAAAATACGGTATTTCTTTTTTGGCTGATTTCTTTGAGGGAGTGCTCTTTGTTTTCAAAATCTTTTACCTTCAGATCCGGAAGAGCCATTCCAGGTTGCAAGTTTTGAATCCCTTCATATAAATGCGAGATTTCATTTTTATGGTCTTCATTGGTGGAGAGCTTTCGAAATTTGTCAATGAAGATTTGGCATTCTTTATTGGATTTGTGCTCTTTTAACAAATAGTCCATGGCTATATTCCTGAAAAGCAAGTTTCTAAGACTCTCCTGTTGTACCAAACTATCAACTAAATGGAGTTTGTGCTTATTAAAGTGTAAATGGCTTGTAGCAGGAATTTTTCCGGAATTGCAATCATCTAGACAAGCCATATAGGACAAATTGCCAAAATGATATTTCATATAATCAAAATAGGGCCTGAAGAACGTTAAATGCTGGCTGTTGAGGTCAATGTTCTTCCTGTAATCATAAAAGTCTTCCGTAAGATTATGGATGGTTTCTTCACCCGTTTTTTTCTTGTGGTAGAACGGATACTTTTCCCGATAAATAAAGTTGTTGTAATCAACAGATGCTTTTGCCATGGTCAAGACCTTGTCACCTAATTGATTGTCATTGGTCAGTTCCTCAAGATGCTTCAGTTTTATGGATTGAAGTGAATCTGCTTTATGTTTGAATTTTTCAGGAGAAAGTGCATAATAGTCATACATTATAGGTTCTTCCTTTTCATGGGCCAAATACATTTCAACCAAGAAATTGTTGATTTCACTTCCATTGCCAGAAAATACTAGCGACTCATCAAATTCAACCGTGTTCAACCGTATTAAAAGGCTATCACCTTCTTGTAGATAAACATATTGTAGTTCCGGGCTATGGTCAAAATGGTATAATCCTTCATCTATCCCTTGAAGATTAAAAGCAAATCTATTGTTGTCATCCAGCTTGACAGAGTCGATATAAGTATCGTTCCTATAGAGGACAACATAGTCGCTTGTGGGATTAACTATCTCACCGCCGAAGAAGACCGAGGGGCATTCTCCGTGCTTTTGTGAGCACGCCAAAACGGCTAGGAAAGATAGGCCGAGTAAAAATCTTACCATATAAAGGGAACCGTCATATTTGGTGACAAAAATAGGGATACGAAAAAATCCCTCTTGTTAATGGCGAGTTAAATGTTGTAAAAGCCTGTTTATGTGTAGTTTGATATTATGCAATTAAATTGGTAATAAGGATGGCTTTTAACTATTTTTGCAAAAAAATTTGAATGCTATCAGTATCCAACTTATCAGTACAATTTGGTAAAAGAGTTTTGTTTGACGAAGTCAACGTAACCTTTACCCAAGGGAATTGTTATGGAATCATCGGCGCCAATGGTGCTGGGAAGTCCACATTTTTAAAAATTATATCTGGGCAATTGGATGCAACCTCTGGGCATGTGCACTTAGAGCCCGGAAAACGTATGTCCATTTTGGAACAGAATCACAACGCATATGATGAATTTCCGGTTTTGGAGACTGTTGTGATGGGTAACAAGCCCTTGTACAAAATCAAAAAGGAAATAGATGCCCTATATGCGGACTATACAGATGAAAATGCGGAAAAGATTGGTGAATTGCAAGTTCAGTTTGAGGAAATGAATGGCTGGAACGCTGACAGTGATGCCGCTGCCTTGCTTTCTAACTTAGGAATTACTGAAGAATTGCACTATACCAACATGGCCGATATGGATTCCAAGTTAAAAGTACGGGTATTGTTGGCCCAAGCTTTATTTGGAAACCCAGATGTGCTGATCATGGATGAGCCTACCAATGATTTGGATTATGAAACCATTCATTGGTTAGAGAACTTTTTGGCCAATTATGAGAACACCGTAATTGTTGTTTCGCACGACAGACACTTTTTAGATGCAGTTTGTACCAGCATTGCCGATATTGACTTTGGGAAGATCAATCTATTCTCTGGAAATTACACCTTTTGGTATGAGAGTAGCCAGCTAGCAGCTAGACAACGTGCCCAACAGAACAAAAAGGCTGAGGAAAAGGCCAAAGAATTACAAGAATTCATTCAGCGATTTAGCGCCAACGTAGCCAAAAGTAAACAAGCCACATCCCGTAAGAAGATGTTGGATAAATTGAAAATTGAGGACATCAAACCATCAAGTAGAAGATATCCAGCTATTATTTTTGACCGGGAAAGAGAAGCTGGGGACCAAATTTTGAATGTGGAAAAACTTTCAGCCACTTCAGAAGATGGTGATTTGTTGTTTCAGGATGTGAACATTAATCTGGCAAAAGGAGATAAAGTAGCTATTCTTTCCAAGGATTCAAGGGCCTCTTCGGCATTCTACAATATTATCGCAGGAAAAACAAAGGCAGATAGTGGAACATACCAATGGGGAGTTACCACAACCCAATCGTATTTGCCTGCGGACAATTCTGAATATTTTGATCAAGACATCAATTTAGTGGACTGGCTGCGTCAATGGGCCAAAACTGAAGAGGAGAGAGAGGAGGTTTACATCCGTGGATTCTTAGGAAAAATGTTGTTCAGTGGAGAAGAAGCACTTAAGAAAAGCACAGTTCTTTCTGGAGGAGAAAAGGTAAGGTGTATGTTGAGCCGTATGATGATGCTGAGAGCTAACGTGCTTTTATTGGATGAACCCACCAACCATTTGGATTTGGAAAGTATTACGGCGTTCAACAATTCGCTCAAGAATTTTAAAGGTACAGTACTATTGACAACGCACGATCATGAGTTTGTCAATACAGTAGCAAATAGAATCATTGAGATTACACCTAAAGGCTGTATTGATCGCTATTTGAGTTTTGATGATTACATGTCTGACAAATCCATCAAAGAGCAACGCGAGAAAATGTATGCTATGCCAACGGTATAATTTAGCTTTTATGCATTAAAGTATTTGCTGTTCCAAATAGCAGGATTGAAATTCTTTCCAAGCGCAAAACCGTAAAAAATAACCACGGATGCAATACACTTGAACATAAAGAAGAAAATAATCCAGAATTCTGCTGTAGAATTATTTTTTGAGAATAGCCCGTTGGGAACCAAAAGGGTCACTGCATAACTTATCAATACTACAAAAAGCGTAAGATTTACAATATTTCTGAAAGGCCAAACCATCCATTTCCTTAAGGGATGAAGGTCGTTGCCCCACTTATGAATCAAATAAAAGTAATCATTGCCAATGGGAGCAAAGAGTAATGGGTCATCTTTATCCTCCAGTTTGAACAATTTTGAAGGCGCCATGATTTTAAAACCTTTTATCTCGGTCTGATGGGCCTTTTCCAACTCCTGTATTTTGCGTAGGGCACTTTTGGGAATTTCACCTTTAAAATAACTACTGTCCAAAAAGCGCAAACGATAGTCAATACAGATTTCCTTGATTTGATCTAAATGATAGATTTTGTCGGTTTGCAGCAAATCAACATTGAAAGTATTGTGTTGGATGTTATTTCTACTGGTGAGTTCAGCAGAAATTTTAGCGTCATGCATAGCTGGACTGGATAATATGCGGCGGACAGCACTCCAATCTTTTTGTTCTTTTGCTCTAACCTTTTGAAGTTGGAGCTCCATGTTGGTATTTTTAAATATCATCTTCTTTTTCTAAGCAATTCACTCAAATTTAAGGAATTGTGTTGTTGTTTTTTTGAAAAGCAAAATCACATGGATGTTAACATTGTGTTAAATTGATTATTGGTGTCGAAAAGCGCTGCTGGTTTTGTTAAAAAGATGTATCTTATCGAAGATTTTAGCATTTAATCGTAAGAGCCAAACCAAAACCAAGAAGTTCCAAAGTTGAGAACACTAAAATGAAAGCCCCCTTAACCCAAATCCTACTAGGTCTATGTATGGCCTTTTCCTTTTCATCCTTTTCTCAAGAACTAGAAATATCCCCATCAGAACCCATTTCACAAAGTGCTATTGATTCTGATAGGCATAAAATTTTATTGGCTGCGGTAAAGGCCACCAAATTGGACGATGTTTTGGACAGTTCTGGGCCCTTTACGGTTTTTGCTCCCTCAGATGCTGCTTTTGAGCGTTTTTCCAAAACTAAAATGGAGCAATTGCTCAATGCACAAGACAAGAGCGAGCTAAAATCCTTGCTTTCATACCATATTGTTGCCGGACAGTTGACAGCTTCTAGAATTTTACGAGCAATGTGTAGAGGTAATGGCACCGCCAGTTTCACTACCATTCAAGGAAAAAAACTCATAGCTCATTTAGATGGCTACGATATTGTGTTGACAGACCCGGTGGGCAATACTGCTCGCATCACCACAGCCGATTTGAACTTAAAGAATGGAATAATTCACGAAATTGATAGTGTGATTCTGCCAACGCAAATGTAATTAGCGTAATTCTGCCCCTAACTCTTTTTGATATCTTGCCAATAATTTGGCCATAATCTTATCAATCTGCTTGTCGGTCAAGGTTTTGCTTTCATCAAGCAATGTAAAACTGATTGCGTATGACTTTTTACCTTCAGGAAGATTTTTGCCTGTATAAACGTCAAACAGATTCACATCCTTCAATAGCTTTTTTTCAGTACTCCATGCAATGTCATAAATCTGCTGAAAAGTAACAGACTCATCAAGAAGAAGGGCAAAGTCACGATTGACTTCTGGGAATTTTGGGATTTCCTTGAATACAATATTTTGCTTGCTGATATGGCTCAAAATAGCATCCCAATCAAAATCTGCAAAAAACACATCTTGCTTTATATCAAATTTTTTCAGCAAGGTCTTGTCAACTAGCCCGTAAAACCCTACTGAGGTGTTGTTTTTAGTGCATATCAACCCTTCTGAAAGTATTGAGCTGGAGTAGGGTTCCGTTTTAATATCCCTAAGTCCCAAGCGATCGAACAAAGTTTCAACCACACCTTTTAGGAAAAAGAAATCAGATTTTTGAGAATTGAGGGTCCAACTATCAACAGATCTGTTTCCTGTAATGTAAATGGAAAGATGCTGTTTTTCTTGGTTTTCACCATTTGCTTTATGATAGGTTTTTCCAAATTCAAAAAGCTTAAGGTTATTTTTTTGTCTATTGCTATTGTAAGCAACAGTTTGAAGACCAGAAAACAACATTGAAGTTCTAAGTTCGGATAAATCTGAACTCAAAGGATTCAGCATTGTAACGGCTTGCTCGTTGTCACCAAAAATTTGATGAGAACCTGAAGCTACAAGGCTATTGGTCATAATTTCATGAAAACCTTGGGTGGCCAGAGTGTTCCCAATTACATCTTGAATTTTATGATTATCAAACTTGGAGGTCGTGGCAATGGATGCTGTTAGTTTTTCCTTATCATCAATATTATTATAGCCGTAAACACGTAAAATCTCTTCAATAACATCTACTTCGCGTTCTACATCAACTCTATAATTGGGAATGGTGAGCCCAAGACCGGATTCGGTGACGTTGTTCACTTTGATTTCCAGAGATGCAAGTATAGATTTTATAGTATCCCTTGGGATTTC
Source organism: Flagellimonas amphidinii (assembly GCF_013090115.1). Classification (GTDB taxonomy): domain Bacteria; phylum Bacteroidota; class Bacteroidia; order Flavobacteriales; family Flavobacteriaceae; genus Flagellimonas; species Flagellimonas amphidinii. The sequence goes on along the minus strand of NZ_JABFNN010000039.1, from coordinate 538,966 downwards.
CTGACCGATCAAGGTGTTGATTTTATCAAAAGTCAAGAAAACCTGTCTTTCTTGCACCTTTTTAGGGTAGAGGTCTATCAATTCGGAACTGATATCACCTCCTGCAATTTCGCGTATCAACAATGCAGCTCTTTTAAGGGCATATTTTGTGATGTCGATATCCACACCCCTTTCAAACCTAAAAGAAGCATCTGTATTTAAACCATGTCTTTTGGCTGTTTTACGAATAGAAACAGGATTAAAATAAGCACTTTCCAAAAAAATGGAGGTGGTATGTTCTGTAACTCCCGAGTTTAGTCCCCCAAAAACCCCAGCAATGCACATGGGCTTTTCACTATCGCAAATCATTAAATCTTCCTCATGTAGTTCTCGTTCTACATCATCCAAGGTTGTGAATTTGGTCCCAGCGGGCAGGGTCTTTACTTCAATTTTACTACCTTTTATTTTTGATGCATCAAAAGCATGTAAAGGCTGTCCAAGTTCATGAAGTACATAATTGGTCACGTCCACTACATTATTGATAGGTGATAGTCCAATAGACTTCAAACGATTTTTTAACCAATCTGGAGATTCTTGAACAATAAGATTACTGATGGTAATTCCGCAATATCTAGGCGCTAAATCACTTTTTTCAACCTCAACATCAATTTTAAGCGATCTGTTGTCAATTGAATAGTTACTGGTAGAAGGAGTAACCAGCTCTTTTTGAATTTCTTTTTGCTCCAATCCGGCTTTAAGGTCACGAGCCACACCAAAATGACTCATGGCATCGGCACGGTTAGGTGTTAGGCCAATCTCAAAAACCTCATCGCTTTCAATTTCAAAGACCTCTGCGCATGGTGTTCCTGGTTTAAGGGTGTCACTGAGCACCATGATACCGTCATGGCTTTTACCAAGCCCAAGCTCATCCTCTGCACAGATCATCCCATGACTTTCTTCACCCCTAATTTTACCTTTTTTGATTTCCCAAGACTCTCCCTCTGCTGTGTAAAGTGTTGTACCTATTGTTGCTACCGGCACTTTTTGTCCAGTTTCTACATTAGGGGCGCCACAGACAATTTGAAGCGGTTCGTAACCCCCAATATCTACGGTCGTGAGTTTAAGTCTATCTGCGTTGGGGTGTTTTTCGCAAGTAAGTACATGCCCTACAACTACTCCTTTCAAGCCACCTTTGACGGATTCAAATCCAGTAATCCCCTCTATTTCCAGCCCTAAGTCTGTTAGAAGTTCACCTGTCTTTTGTGAATCCCAATCAATATTCAAAAACTGTTTCAACCAGTTGTAAGAGATTTTCATACCCCAATTTTAAAGTGGACAAATATAAAACAATACAAAAATACATTCAACGTAAAAGATACTTAGGGATGGCGATATGTTATGTTTTCAATACAATTTTCTATTTTTAAGAAAAATCTTTCAATATATGAAAAGAGTTCGGCTTTGTTTTTTGGTCATTTTTGGTGTGATATGTTCCTGCAAAGAAGAAAAAAAGGAACTGGCTGTGGGGGATTGGTGGGCCAAGATGGATGTTTCGGACAATGATATATTGCCCTTTAATTTTTCTTTGTTCAAAAATGAAAAAGGAGATTACAATATAGAAATGTACAATGCAGAGGAAGTGGTTTTTGTGGATGAAATTGAAATACGGAGGGATTCCATTCACATTCAAATGCCAATTTTTGAAGGATACATAGCCGGAACCTTTACCAGTGAAGAAATTGAGGGTGAATTTATAAAGGAAAGTCTTGATCGTGTTGTGCCTTTTTCGGCCTTCTATGGAAAACGAGAACGTTTTAAAGTAAAGGACGAAGCTAGGGTCAATATTTCTGGGGTGTGGGAAACCTATTTTGACATTAATACGGAAAAGGAATATCCTGCAAAGGGTATTTTTATGCAAGATGATAATGTGGTTAAGGGAACATTTAGGACCAAAACGGGAGATTATAGATTTTTAGAAGGAATTGTGAGTGGCGACAGTTTAAAACTATCCACTTTTGATGGATCAAAGGTGTATCTGTTCACCGCTAAAGTCACGGATAGTACTCTGGAAGGCAAGTTTTTTTCCGGGAATCATTCAGTTGAAAATTTTATGGGTATTAGAAATGAGGCTTTTGATCTTCCAGATGCAAATAGTTTAACATTTTTAAAGGAGGGATATGATCAATTTGATTTTGCCTTTCCCGATGAGAGAGGGAATATTGTCCGTCTTTCAGACCAAAGATTCAATGGAAAGGTGGTTTTGGTTCAAATTATGGGTACATGGTGCACCAACTGTTTGGATGAAACACGGTTTTATTTGGACTTTTTTAAGCAGCATCCAGATTTGGATGTAGAGTTGGTTGGTTTGGCTTTTGAATATGCAAAGACCAAAGAAAAAGCCTTGGAGGGGATTACTCGACTCAAAAAGCGGGTAGGGGCCAATTATCCCATTTTATTGGCGCAATATGGAACTTCTAACAAACAAATGGCCAATGAAAAACTACCTATGCTGAACCATATTTTATCCTACCCCACCACTATTTATATTGATAAGAATGGAGAGGTGGAGAAAATACATACCGGATTTAACGGCCCAGCTACAGGTGAAAAATACATGGAGTTTGAAAAAGAATTTTCAGAAACTATAGAACAATTGGCCGCAATGGAGGTTGCGGCTAAATAATGGTGGATTTCCCCAAATCAATATTTTCATCGTTCATATTGAAATCATCATCACTGTCAACTATAGTGTGAGCGATGAAATCACCTACATGATTAGTGCCATATTGACTTTTGACATTTAAATCTGGAGTTACGATACCTTTTTCAAGTGATTTGTTGACCGCCATCCTAACCGACATAGCTTCTTCATAAAGGTCAAAATGTTCCAATAACATGGCAGCAGAAAGAATAGAGGCAATTGGGTTGGCAATATCTTTTCCTTTTGCCTGGGGGTAAGAACCATGAATAGGTTCAAAAAGTGCATTTTGATTGCCAATGGAAGCGGAAGGCAACATTCCTATGGAGCCACCGATAACACTTCCTTCATCAGAAATAATATCCCCAAACATGTTTTCTGTTAGAATAACATCAAATTGATTGGGATTGAGTATGATTTGCATGGCAGCATTGTCCACAAAAAGAAAATCCAATGCGACTTCTGGATAGCTTTGGCTAATTTGTGAGACCACCTTTCTCCATAATCTGGAAGATTCCAAAACATTGGCTTTGTCCACCAAGGTGAGTTTGTTCTGTCTATTCTTAGCAGCTTTAAAAGCCAAATGGGCTATTCTGGAAATTTCATTTTCTGAATATTCGCATAAATCGGAAGCAACGGTTCCTTCCTCATTGATTTTCTTCTCTCCAAAATAAATCCCACCTGTAAGTTCCCGGTAGATTACAAAATCTGTTCCCGAGACTATTTCCTTTTTTAGAGGAGAGTTGTCCAATAAAGATGGAAAAACCTGTATAGGTCTAATATTGGTAAAAAGCCCTAGCTCTTTGCGAAGTTGCAATAAACCTTGCTCGGGTCTAACCTTGGCATCTGGATTATTGTCGTATTTGGGGTCTCCAATGGCTCCAAACAAAATTGCATCAGCTTCCCTGCAAAGTTTTAAAGTATGGTCTGGTAGGGGAGTTCCAAATTTATCAATAGCAATGGCACCCATTGCGGCATCCCTATACACGAAGTTATGATCAAAAACTTCCTCAACTGCCTGAAGACATTTAACTGCTTGAGCCAAAACTTCTGGTCCAACACCATCTCCAGGAAGCAAAGCAATTTTATAGTTCATTTTTGGCGATTACATGAAGGAATATCGGGAGCTATGCTATATTTTGAATACTGATATTACTTGTTTGAATGATTTGATGAATGTCATCATCAACAATTTCCTTTTTTTGGTCGGCAAACTTCAAGAAGTTTTCATACACGGCATCCAATTGTAGCTTGGTGAGTTCGTACCCAACATTTTTGGCTCGATAGGCCAATGCTGCCCTTCCACTTCTTGCAGTCAAGACAATAGAAGACTCACTGACACCAACATCCTTGGGGTCAATGATTTCATAGGTTTCACGCTGCTTTATAACTCCATCTTGGTGGATTCCAGAACTGTGGGCAAATGCATTTGAACCAACAATGGCTTTATTGGGTTGCACTGGCATTCCCATTTTTTGTGAAACCATTTGGCTGGTATCCAACAACAATTGACTATTGATGTTAGTGTCTAAATTCAAGTAAGGGTGTTGTCTCATGATCATGACGACTTCCTCTAAAGAAGTGTTGCCGGCTCTTTCCCCAATTCCGTTTATGGTACATTCTATTTGTCTTGCTCCATTGATGGCTCCAGCTATTGAATTGGCTGTGGCCAAACCTAAATCGTTATGACAATGGCAAGAAAGAATGGCTTTATCAATTCCCTTCACATTTTCCTTCAAATATTTCATTTTGGCTCCATATTCTTCTGGAAGACAATATCCTGTGGTGTCGGGAATGTTTAGTACGGTTGCACCGGCCTTGATGACAGCTTCGCATACTTGAGCTAGGAATTCGTTATCTGTACGTCCTGCATCTTCGGCATAAAACTCAACATCTTCCACAAAAGATTTTGCATATGCAACAGCTTCAACCGCCCGTTCAATAATCTTTTCACGAGTAGTATTGAATTTGAATTTGATGTGGGAATCAGAAGTACCGATTCCAGTATGTATTCTTGGGGTCTTTGCCAATTTTACCGCCTCTGCAGCTACCTCAATATCTTTTTTTACCGCTCTGGTCAATCCACAAACTGTTGCATTTTTGACCAATTTTGCAATTTCTTCAACTGATTTAAAATCTCCGGGGCTGGATATAGGAAAGCCAGCTTCAATAACATCTACGCCTAATTCATCAAGACGTTCAGCAATGACCAATTTTTGTGTAGTGTCTAACTTGCAGCCTGGAACTTGTTCTCCATCCCTAAGCGTCGTATCAAAAATTTGTACCTTATCTTTACCCATTATTTTTGTTGGTTTTTGCTAAACTATACGAAGATAAAGTAGGGGCAAGGCAAGAATGGAAAAAGCGCTTACCTTGTTACAACGTTAATTTGTATTTCGTTAGATTTAAATATCTGAAATACAGAATATTAAATTATTTATTTTACGATGACAAATGTCCATAAGGATGCCTTGTTCGTGTTGATCAAGTCGCTTTCAAAATCTGAAAAACGTCAATTTAAGCTCTATGTGGGTCGCTTGGGTGTAAATACTGATGCTAAATTTTTGGCACTTTTTAACCTTTTGGACAAAATGAGAAGCTACGATGAAAAACAAATTTTGGACAGTGGTATTGTCAAAAAGGCACAACTTTCAAATCTGAAAGCACATTTGTACAAGCAGATTTTGGTAAGTCTTCGATTGAACCCTGTTAATCAGAATATTCGTGTTCAGATAAGGGAGCAATTGGATTTTGCCACAATTTTGTATCAAAAAGGACTGTACAAACAAAGTTTGAAAATTTTGGATAAGGCTAAAAACCTGGCTATCGAAAATGAGGAAAAAAATGTCGCCTATGAAATTGTAGAGTTTGAAAAGATTATTGAAACCCAATATATCACGAGAAGTATTCCCGATAGGGCAGATGAATTGGCAGTGCAGGCCAAAGAACTGTCATTGGATAATGTCATGACAAGTAAGCTCTCCAATCTTTCGCTTCAATTGTACAGCATGATGCTTAAGGTAGGTTATGTGCGAAATGATGAGGATTTGCAACGGGTGCAAAGATATTTTGAGAATCAACTTCCAGATTATCAATTGGATAAATTGGGATTTCGTGAAAAATTATGGTTGTACAAAGCACATTTGTGGTATAGCTTATTGACCCAAGATTTTTTGTCAGCCTATAAATATGCAAGTAAATGGGTAGATCTTTTCAACGAAAATGAGGAAATGATTGCCCTAAATCCCGTTTTCTACTTAAAAGGGAATCATTACTTATTGGAGGCTTTGTTTTTTGTGAAGTACAGTTCGCAGTTTAGGGAGACCTTGGAGCGTTTGGTAACACAAGTATCCAATTCCAAATTCCCTCAGAATGATAATATTGCTTCGTTGGCATTTTTGTATATCAATTCCAATAAGCTAAATCTACATTTTTTAGAAGGTACTTTTGACAAGGGCCTTTATTTGGTGAATATTATTGAGTACGGCATCAAAAAACATAGGGAAAGGATAGATGAGCATCATATAATGCTTTTATATTATAAAATTGCCTGCTTGTATTTTGGTGTAGGGGATAACAAGAACTGCATCGTTTACTTGAAGAAAATCATCTCGAATAAAAACCTAAAAATGCGAGAGGATTTGATGTGCTTTGCCCGGGTATTGAGTTTGGTGGCCCATTATGAAGCCGGCATGGATTATCATTTGGAAGTGCAACTTAAAAGTACCTATAAGTTTTTGTTGAAAATGAACGATTTACATGCGGTGCAAAAGGAGATGATCAAATTCCTTCGGGGTCTTGGTGATATTTATCCGCATGAGCTTAAAAATGAATTCCAGAAGTTGTACAACGAGCTTAAGAAATATGAAAATCACCCTTACGAAAAAAGAGCTTTCTTGTATTTGGATATACTTTCATGGTTGGAGAGTCATTTACAGAACAAACCTGTGGGCCAAATCATTAGAGAAAAGGCCTTGACTGTAACGCGCTAAGTACAGGCATTCCAGACCGGGTCATTTGGAGGTTCAGCCGTTATGCTAAGGGTTTCTTTTTTTACAGGATGTTCCAATTGTAAACATCTGGCATGAAGATGTATGCTTCCATCTTTATTGCTTCGATCAGCTCCATATTTTAAATCTCCTTTAATATAGGAGTTTTCAGCAGCTAGTTGGGCTCTTATTTGATGGTGTCTTCCCGTTTTTAAGTCAATCTCTAAAAGAAAATAATGGTCTAGTCTTTGAAGTACCTTATAACTCAAAATAGCTTTTTTGCTATTGGGAACTTCTTTTGAATGTGCATAAGATTTGTTCTGTTTGGGATTTCGAACCAACCAATGTATCAAAGTTCCCGATTCTTCATTGGGAGGGTTCTTCACAACGGCCCAATAGGTTTTACCAGTTTTTCCTTCGGAAAAAAGTTTGTTCAATCTTGGCAGGGCCTTTGATGTTTTGGCGAATAGTACAATCCCAGAAGTGGGTCTATCCAACCGATGTACAACCCCTAGATATACATTGCCCGGTTTGTTGTACTTCTCCTTAAGATATTGTTTAACGACTTCACTTAGAGGAACATCACCGGTTTTATCTCCTTGAACAATATCCCCAGCACGTTTATTGACCGCTATCAAATGATTGTCCTCATAAAGAACAATAAGATTGGATGGATTGGATTTAATCGACAATGGACGCTTTACTATTAATACTGTTCACTTTCATTGGGAAAGTCCCTGCTTTTGACATCACCAACGTATTGGGCAATGGCGTTCCCCATTTCTTCATAAAGGTTCATGTATCTTCTTAAGAAGCGTGGATTAAATTCATGTGTCATTCCCAAAAGATCATGAACTACCAATACTTGTCCATCCACTCCATTACCGGCACCGATACCGATTACAGGAATGGAAACACTTTCGGCTACTTCTTTGGCAAGTTTAGCGGGGATTTTTTCCAACACAATGCTAAAACAACCTAATTCTTCCAATAGTTTGGCATCTTCTTTTAATTTTTTGGCTTCCTCTTCTTCTTTGGCTCGTACGGTATAGGTTCCAAATTTATAAATGGATTGTGGAGTAAGACCAAGGTGCCCCATCACAGGAATTCCAGCTTCTAAAATCCTGCTGATGGAAACTTGGATTTCAGAACCGCCCTCAACTTTTACGGCATGGGCACCACTTTCTTTCATGATTCGTATGGCAGAACGCAGGGCTTCCTTTGAATCCCCTTGATAGCTTCCAAAAGGAATATCCACTACCACCAAGGCACGTTTTGCAGCCCTTACAACAGAGCTGGCATGATATATCATTTGATCCAAGGTTATGGGCAAAGTGGTTTCGTGTCCGGCAATAACATTACTTGCAGAATCCCCCACCAAAATTACATCCACGTTGGCGGAATCAACAATTTTGGCCATGGAATAGTCGTAGGCCGTGAGCATGGATATTTTTTCCTTGCTTTGTTTCATTTCCACCAAGGATTTTACAGTAACCCTTTTGTATTCTTTTTTTGCAACTGACATTGATTCTATTTTACTGGTTAAATGTAAGCAGATTTGTTTAAATTGAACTCTAATCAAAAAACTTCAGTATATGAAAATGATGTTGACTAGCGCAATAGCAGTTATGATGTGTCTAACGGTCACAGCTCAAGGGCCCAATCCTCCAGATTTGGATGCTCAACAACAGGTAAAACAAGTTGTGGAAACTTTTTTTGATGGATTCCATAAGCAAGATTCATCAATCATTAAAAGTACCGTTGCTGATAAGATTGTATTGCAGACCACAGGAAGGGACATTGCAGGTAAGACCCGCTTTAGAACCGAAGAATTTTCAAAATTCATCACTTCAATTTGCAGTATTCCCGATAGTATCCGTTTTCAGGAGAAATTGACATCATTCTCCATACAGGTGGATAGGACCATGGCCAATGCATGGGTTGGTTATGAGTTTTGGCTTAATGGTGAATTCAGTCACTGCGGAATCAATTCATTCCAATTAGTGGATTTTGATGGCGAGTGGAAGATTATTTATCTGATTGATACCCGTGGAAGGGCTGGTTGTTTAGAGGAATAAGCTTAAGATTTTCTGCTACTTCTATTTTTTCGTGCCCTTTTGGTTTTGAAGTTAAAAGAGGTAGATAAGGTGTGCGCTCTAAGTCCATTGGATCGGGAATAATAAAAATACTGGACCGAAAATAAATGCAACCCTTTATTTTTTCGGTTGGTTGGCCAATGCCTCCACCCCATACCAAATCGGAATGAACGAATAGAGGATAGGTCATAATCCGAAGTGTAATAAGTTTCATCGGGGTCATGTTCTCCTAAAGGAGCAAAATATTTAGAGCCTCTTTGCACATAATATCTTAAACTGGGCAGCAATGTCCATTTTGGACTCAATTTTATAGCTGTTTCGTTATCCAAAGTCAGGCCTAAAATTCCAAAATTGTCAATGTATCCGCCTATGGTGTTCTTAAAAATAATATCATTGGATGCAAAACTGTTCCACTTTAAAGAAAGTGCAGCTTTATTACGTTCGTTGGGAAATTGTTCCACAGCCCTGCTATCATCTGAAAAGAAAATTCGGTGGAATGGGGTCGCCAGCAAACCTTTTTGGTAGCTCAGCGCTGAAAAAAGACCAATAGTATTTCTTCGGTTTGCAACTTGGGTAAAGCCAAGGTTCAAATTATAGGAATCCCTTCTATATTCGTCATACCATTCTTGAAAACGAAGCTCAACGGGATAAATCAAGAATTGAGGACTTTGTAAAAAACCATCGTCCAATCTACCCCAGCGTAAATCATCATTGAATATTTGCAATTGGGCCGTATACGTCCGCATATCATTTTTTGATGTTTTGGCGAATCCCAAAAACTTTCCAATTGAAAAATAGTCGGATTCTATGGAACCACTTAATCCAACGCTGATGGACATTTTACTTTTTTCAAAATATCTTGTGTAATGCATGTTGGAATACGTCCGGGTATCCAATCTGGAAGCAGAGGACATAATACGATCAATATTATCTGTTGATGCGGAAGAAATGACATCGACCCCAAGTTGAAAATCCAGACCATTCTTTCCAAATTTCTTTTTGTAATTGAAAGTTGGGCCATAAACAATAAGTCGTTCAGTGCCCTCGCCACCTGTGACAGCTGAGTTGTCCCCATCTTGAATATAGTGGTCGTAGAGTAGTTCCACCTCAGTTTCGTTTACTTTAAAGGGTTCTGATTTTTTGGTTTGCGCTGTAGAAAACAATAATGAAAATGCAAGACTACCAACAAGAAGTGTTCTTTTTTTCATATAATAGCTTAATTGCAACCACAGCCCCCGCTGCCTTTATTTCCTTCGGCTACTATAGCCCCTTCACGTATGGCGCATATATAATGTTGAAATTTGACTGCCCTTGATCCGGCCATAGACATTTCGGGGTCGTTAATGTATTGCCGCTCATAGGGTTTGAGTGCAGTGGAACATGAACCAATCAAGGAACCAAAGACTAAAAAAACGAATAAGCTACGCAGGAACTGTCTCATAGTGTAACTCTTTTGAAAAAAATATGTTGTTTTTGTCGTTTATGATGATACAATGGGTCTGTGGTAATTGGTCAATAAAGGCAATGCCTTTTTCTATTCCCATGGTATAAACAGCTGTTGCCAAAGCATCTGAGAGTTCTGCACTGGGAGAAAAAACAGAAACACTTTTAACGCCATGAACCGGTCGGCCGGTCTTGGGGTCTATATTATGCGAATATTTTTTTCCTTGATACATGAAATGTTGCTCGTAATCTCCTGAGGTGGCTACAGAGGCATTGTTTAGGGGGACATAAAAAAGAGATTCATTGCTGTTATCTGGATTGGCTATGCCAACTTTCCAAGAGCTGCCACTTTCATCTTTTCCAAAACCAGTGAGGTCGCCACTGGCATCAACATAGCCACCGATGACGTCGTTCTCTTTCCATTTTTTGCATACTACATCTGCGGCATAACCCTTTCCAATGGCAGCAAGACTTATCTTCATGCCTTTTTGTTTGAGTTTAACCGTTTTAGCGCCATCATTAAGTTGAATTTTGTGGTGTCCTATATTTTTTAAAGTTTTAGCTATCTGGATTTTATCTGGAGGAGTAAATTCTTCATTTTTGAAGTTGTACAAACGTTTTAAGGGCCCTACGGAGATATCAAAATAACCTTTGGAAATTGCTGAAATCTTAGAACAGCGTTGCAACAGAAGAAAGACCTCTTCATCAACCTGTATTGAATTTTCGCCGGCATGTTGATTGATTTGAGAAATTTGAGACTCGGGTCTGAACTCTGAAAGTAGGTTCTCTATGCGTTCTATTTCAGCAACGCCCTCATTTAAAAAGTGAATCGCTTTGGATTTGTCTTCTGAAACAATGCCCAGTTCAAAAGAACACCCCATAAGCTTGCACTTTCTTTTGTATCTATTCATTCGCTATTCTAAGATATTGCCCTTTATCTGTTCAATGAATTCCAGTGCTTCCTGATCGTGATATTCCAACGTGAAGATTTCATTTGTATCGGATTCAACCAAAAGAATAGTGGGGAAAATACCCTGAAAACCATACTTTTCTGCCATGCTGGCATTGAAGGATTCTTCATCGGCATTTAATTTTTTCCGTTGCGGAAAGTCTACTCTTTGTATCTCGATATCCTCTTTATCCAGAAATTCAACAAATTTTTCATCCCTAAGAATATGTTTATCAAACCGAATACAGTTGACACACCAGTCTGACCCTTCAAATAATACAAGCCTATAGGAAGGGACGGTTGTGCTCTTAATGCTAAATGAAAAAGATAAAAGAATGGAAAAGATAAGGGCGAGTCTGAAATATCTTGAAATCTTCATAAACGTAAATATTCGGTAAGTTCTAAAATTTTGGGTTATCAATCAACAGTCACTCAAAAAGACTCCGACAGCCAGTCCTCCTTTAGAGGTTTCCTTGTATTTTGTGCTCATGTCTTTGGCGGTTTCCCACATGGTATTCACTACTTTGTCCAAAGGGACTTTAGCTTCCTTGGGGTCGGTGTCCAAAGCCAGTTCTGCTGCATTGATTGCCTTTATGGCACCCATGGAGTTGCGTTCAATACAAGGAACTTGTACCAAACCCCCAATGGGATCACAGGTAAGACCCAAGTGGTGTTCCATGGCAATTTCCGCAGCTACCAATACCTGTTCCGGTGTACCACCTAAAAGCTCGGTCAATGCACCGGCAGCCATGGCTGATGAAACGCCAATTTCTGCCTGACAACCACCCATGGCAGCCGATATGGTAGCGCCCTTTTTAAAGATGCTTCCAATTTCACTTGCCACTAACAAGAACTTTTTGATGTGTTCAAAATCTGCATTGTGGTTTTCTATGACCATGTAATACATTAAAACAGCAGGAATGACCCCTGCACTTCCATTGGTTGGAGCGGTAACAACCCTTCCCAAAGAGGCATTCACCTCATTTACACTGAGCGCAAAGCAACTTACCCATTTTAAAATGGACCGGAACTTCACCTTGGTTTTTCTAATGACCTGCAACCATTCCCCTGGGTTAGAGTAGGGGAGTTCGCCTTTTAATTTTTGGTGCATATCAAAAGCGCGGCGTTTAACGTTGAGTCCTCCAGGTAATGTTCCCTCTGTATGGCAACCTGTGTACATGCATTCCAGCATAGTTTGCCAAACACGTTCCAACCCTTTGTCGACTTCAACGGCCGTCCTTAAGGATAATTCGTTTTCCAATACAATTGTTGAAATATACTTGTTGTACTTATTGCAGTAATGCAATAATTCATTACCAGTTTTTATGGGATAAGGAAATGTTTTGAAATTTTTTTTGTTTTCCTTGGAGTGGGAATCTTCTTTGATTACAAACCCACCACCTATGGAATAATAAGTTTCGCTTAATTGTTTGCCATTTTTTACAATAGCTTCAAACCGCAACCCATTGGCATGATAAGGCAAGAATTCTTTTTGGTAAACAATATCATTTTCAAAGTCAAAACCAATCTCCTGTGACCCCCCAAGGTTGATTTTCTTGCTGATTTTGACATTTTGAATACTATTGCCAATGCTGGATATGGGCACAGTTTCAGGGTCTGCACCAAGCAATCCCATAACTACTGCAATATCAGTGGCATGCCCTTTTCCAGTCAGTGAGAGGGAACCATAAAGTATAATTTTCACTTTAGTGATATCTTGGAAACAACCTAGCTCTTTCAGTTCATTGGCCCAACGCTCGGCTGCTCTCCAAGGGCCCAAGGTATGTGAGCTTGAGGGGCCAACCCCGATCTTGAGCATATCAAAAACACTAATACATTCCATTCAGTTCAGTTAATTTCTGCTTCAAATATAACACGACAGTAGGTATGATGTTGAAAACATGAATGATGAAATTGCTAAATCGGGCTTGCTCAATTTTCTTATCTATTGGCATGATTCTTATGGTTTGGCTGACACCTTGTCATATTCAAGGTCATGGCATGATCATTGACACTTGATGAGCGAGACAAAAAAGAATATTCAACAGTAATAACTTTAGATACGATGAGCAAAATTATAGGTATAGATTTGGGTACGACCAACTCCTGCGTCTCTGTAATGGAAGGTAATGAGCCTGTGGTGATTCCAAACGCCGAAGGCAAACGTACCACTCCTTCAGTAATTGCATTTGTGGAAGGTGGTGAGATAAAGGTTGGAGATCCTGCCAAAAGACAGGCGGTCACAAATCCAAATAAAACAATTTATTCCATCAAAAGGTTCATGGGCAATAAGTTCTCCGAATCGAAGAAGGAGGCCGACCGTGTTCCTTATAACGTGGTGAAAGGTGATAATGACACGCCAAGGGTGGATATAGATGGTAGATTGTATACTCCACAAGAGCTTTCTGCCATGATTCTTCAGAAAATGAAAAAAACCGCCGAAGATTACTTGGGTCAAGATGTGACCCGAGCTGTAATCACGGTGCCTGCATATTTTAATGATTCCCAAAGACAGGCCACTAAAGAAGCTGGCGAAATTGCCGGTCTTACCGTGGAGCGAATCATAAATGAACCTACTGCCGCATCTTTGGCGTATGGTTTGGATAAAAAAGATACAGATCAGAAAATTGTAGTATTCGATTTTGGTGGAGGTACACATGATGTTTCCATTTTGGAATTGGGTGATGGTGTTTTTGAAGTACTGTCAACAGATGGAGATACCCACTTGGGTGGTGATGATGTGGATCAGAAAATCATAGATTGGTTGGCTGAGGAATTCAAGAAGGATGAAAGTATGGACCTTCGTGACGATGCTATGGCCTTACAGCGTTTGCGTGAAGCTGCTGAAAAAGCAAAAATTGAATTGTCATCATCTGCGCAAACAGAAATCAATCTGCCTTACGTGACAGCTACTGCTTCTGGCCCAAAACACTTGGTTAGAACACTTTCAAGAGCCAAATTTGAACAATTGATTGATGATTTGGTAAAAAGAACCATCGAGCCTTGTGAGACTGCTTTGAAAAACGCTGGTCTTTCAAAAAGTGAAATCGATGAGATTATTTTGGTAGGTGGTTCCACTCGTATTCCTGCGGTTCAGGAAGCTGTGGAGAAATTTTTCGGAAAGAAACCTTCCAAAGGAGTTAATCCAGATGAGGTTGTAGCGGTAGGAGCTGCCATCCAGGGTGGTGTTTTAACGGGAGATGTAAAAGATGTTCTCTTGTTGGATGTTACTCCACTTTCTTTAGGTATTGAGACCATGGGAAGCGTGTTTACTAAATTGATTGAGGCAAACACAACGATTCCAACAAAGAAATCGCAGGTATTCTCCACAGCGGCGGATAATCAGCCCTCTGTTGAAATCCACGTATTGCAAGGAGAGCGTCCAATGGCAGCGGACAACAAAACCATTGGTAGATTCCATTTAGATGGTATTCCACCTGCACCTAGAGGTACGCCTCAGATTGAAGTGACTTTTGACATTGATGCCAACGGTATCATTAAAGTATCTGCTACGGATAAAGCCACTAACAAAACCCAGGATATCAGAATTGAAGCTTCTTCTGGATTGACAGAGGAGGAAATTCAAAAGATGAAGGCGGAAGCCGAGGCCAACGCCGAAGCGGATAAGCAAGCCAAAGAAAAAGCTGATAAACTCAACGAGGCTGATGGAATGATTTTCCAGACTGAAAAACAGTTGAAAGAATTTGGTGATAAGTTATCTGATGACAAGAAAAAGTTTATTGAAGATGCTTTGGAAGAATTGAAGAAGGCTTATGAAACCAAAGATGTGGCTGTCATTGAACCAGCTTTGGAGAAAATCAATGAAGCTTGGAAAGTAGCTTCCGAAGAAATGTACAAAGCACAAGCTGAGGCTGCCCAAAATGGTGCAGACCCATCCGCTGGCGCTGATAGTGCAGCAGGAGGTAATTCCGGAGAAGGAGATAATGTGGAGGATGTTGACTTTGAAGAAGTCAAGTAATACTTGAACAAGGAAATAGTAAAAAGCCCTGATGTAAGTCAGGGCTTTTTTGTTTATTTGGAATGGGTTAGGCTGCGTTCAAACGCCTCATTTCCATTTCACGAAGCTTTTCCAGAGCTTCTGATTTTGAGTTCACGTTCAGTTTTACGTAAATGTTCTGAATGTGAAAATTGACCGCGCTAGGCGTAACACACAATCGGTCCGCAATCATTTTATAAGTAAAACCTTGGGTAAGTAGTTCAATAATTTGATTTTCCTTTTTGGAAAATGATTCAAAACTTTTAGTTCTGAAAGAGCTTACAATTTTTTTGACAATCTCATGCTCTAGGGCAAGACCATGTTCCTGTAACGCATCAAGTGCGTTAAAAAGTCGTTCCGCCGTTAAGGGTTTTACCAGATAACCATTGGCTCCTTTTTTAAAAGCTTCTTTGATTTGGGCAAAATTGTTGTTCTGGCTCATGACCAAAATATGGACACTCTCATTCCTCTTGCGTAAATGGGAAATTCCATCAATACCGGATAAACCGGGAAGTGAAATTTCAGAAATGATCACATCGGGACTGGTTCTCCCAAAATGGGATAACTGTTCGTGAACACTTTTGAATATGCCGCAGAGTTCATAGTCCAAAGTGTCTTCAAAAAATGCTTCGTAGGTTAAGTGTAGACTCACATCAGAGTCAATAATGGCAATTTTTAATGGGTCAGTTTTCATGACAATAAGATTTGGGGATTTAATCTATTTATTCCTGTATTTTCATCTTTTCTTCTTTAAAATTTGAACAAAAGATGGCCTATCCACTATTGTAGCCATATTGGAGTATGCTATAGAGTTGATAACAATGAAATCAACCCATACGTTTCCTAAAATGGAACAACAGGACAATAATCCTCAAAAGGATTATACTCAAATAGTTGTTTAGAAAAGGTTTTTTAAAGTCTCAGAAAAGTCAATCTGATGTAGCAGTTGGAGATTTTTGCTTTTTTGAGAGTCGTAGTTTTTTCATAGTAAAAAGATTTGGGTTTGCATTATTTCAAGAATCAAATTAGAATTTTTTTCCTTTCGAAAGAATTTTTTGTAATGTTTTTCGTTCAAATGCACTTTTGCATTTTCCTTTTTGAAATAGATTCTTAGGGTGAAAGAGGAGTTTTATTTCTGATTTTTAATTGGTTGTAAAAAAAATAGGATGCTTTTAAAGCATCCTATCCTTGTAAATCGGTCTGATTGAAATAATGCAACCCGTATCTATGATAAACTGTCAGTTCCCCCTGTCTTTATTATCATGGGTCAATAGTGTTAAGAATCTCGGCTATTTAACAAAATTGGTTTAACCCTTAGGTAGTTGACCGATTTTTTATTCATGATTCGACCTTCATGGAATTATTTGTCTTCAAAAGAAGTACTGGCAAATTCATGTGTAGAGGCTTCATTGATTACCGATTGGAAATTATCACTATTGTCCGCAACCATATCGCCCTCTTCTTTGTATGATCCATAGGCAACTGTATATTGCGCAATAGTATGATTCTGCCCTCTATTAGAGATTACAAGTCCCAACCCTTTCTCAGGAGTCAATTGTATGGCATAATCATCTCGACTGCTGTTGATATGGCTCCCTAGGTTGACGGAAGGTTTTAAACTATTGTGGACAACTTGAGTGGCGTATAGGTCAAGTCCTCCATAACCATCTCTTCCTTCTGAAGCAAAGAATAACAGGGTGCCGTTATAAATACTTGGGTATAGCTCGTCTTCTTTAGTGTTCACTTTTGGCCCCAAATTTTTGGAAACTCCCAAGCTACCGTCGTTTTTAATATCAGCCACATAAATATCATATTTTCCATAGCTTCCTTTCATGTTGGAGGCGAAGAAAAGTCGTTCTCCATCTTCAGAAACTGTGGGATGCTTGGCTGAGGCAAACTTTGGACAAACCTCTAATTTTGTGATGTTTTTCCATTCCCCGTTAACGTTTTCTGCACGGTAAATTTCATGAATCAGTTCTTTTTTGCTGAACATTCCATATAAAGGTTTTTGGTAAGAAGCTTTACTGAAGTATGCTATACGTCCATCTTTGGTCACAGACATCTTAGGTACGTAGCCATCAAGAGTTGATACATTTCCTTCCATGAGTTGGCTGGCCTCATACTCTTCAATAGTTTCAAACTTCATTGGATTCTGCGCAGCGATTTTTAAACTAAAAATAAACGCTACTACAAGTGTGGTATAAAAAGTAACTGATCGTGTCATGGTATTATGGATTTGGGGGTTAATACATGTCAAAGATCACGAAAGAATCTTGAGAATTACTTATGAATTTTTCACAGGTTTTGAACTTTAGCGATTAAAAAGTGTATTTCATCGAAAATATTTTACCTCATTAACATGTCATTTTTGCTATGAGTACACTTTATCGGTTTTTTTGTTCGGTTTATCATTTGAAAATCAAGTGATTGTTATATCACCACTGGATATTTTCATCAATGAATTTGGTCAGACTTTCAGCCATCGCTTCTTGTTCCTTGATTGATGGATGACCTTCAGTTTCCTTAAAAGGCATAAAATGAGTGTATACTTTAGGGTCTTCTAGATTTGCAACTGCTTTTTCGATGTATCCGGGCCATTGTGAACCTTCTTTGGTCGCATGCATATTTCCAAGCGCACAAATAATGGATGCATTGGGGTATTTTTTTCTGATGTTGGCCACAAACTCTTGATAAGCATTAATAATATATTCGTCTGTAGGAGGGGTGTCGCCAAAATTGGTCTTGAATTCGTCCCGTTCAGGCATATTCACCAACCAAGAATCATTTTGGAATAAATTAATAACTACAACATTGGGGGTGTACAGAGAAAAATCCCATTGGCTTAGAGAATCGGTTGGAATTAATCGGTCGTACATTTCAGGCATAATCATGGGAAACCAGCTAATGGTAATACCTATGCCACTCTTACAAATGCATCGGTATTCGGCATCGAAGTTTCGTGCCGTCAAGTTCACATAGCTCAGATAATTATTGGTGTAAGTGCTATCTGGGGAGTCTTTTCCTGAAAAATCTTCAACAGCATAACCTGCAGAAATTGAGTTACCATAAAATTCTATTTTTCTTTTTGCAGCTTTAGATTTGGGTAATATTTTGACGTTGCCGTTCAGTTGGAAACCATAAAAAGTACTTTTACCGCGGTCCCATTCTGTTCTTTTGAAGATTTCCAAAGCATGTTTGCCTTTTGATAACCCTGTAGCAAGCTCATGGTATTGTTTTAGGGTATCTGGGCGGAAAATAAATAGGCTGTCATCTATGATTACATTATAGTAGTTATCTCCTGTTTCATCTTTAAAAAGAGCTGCAACTGACTGTCCTTCAAAATTTAGTTTGATAGAAGTTCCTGACCAATATAAATCAACTCCCTTAGCTTTTGAAGAGTCGATTCTTCCAGAATATTTAATATTAGGATTGGAATAGTTTACGAATAGTTCTTTTTCTGAGGTTGAACACGCTAAGAAGACACAAAAAATGAAGGAACAAGCAAGTA
Source organism: Flagellimonas amphidinii (assembly GCF_013090115.1). Taxonomy (GTDB): domain Bacteria; phylum Bacteroidota; class Bacteroidia; order Flavobacteriales; family Flavobacteriaceae; genus Flagellimonas; species Flagellimonas amphidinii. The sequence continues at coordinate 520,307 of NZ_JABFNN010000039.1, read as the reverse complement.
ATTTATTCATGGTTTGTTTAAATGTTTTTCGGTTGTGATGGTTGCTTTTAAGGTATTTGACAGTGGTTTACACTTTCATATACCGTAGCATTTGTGTATCTTGTTTATTGGCCTTGAGTCTTGACTTTTAAACTTAAAATCAAAAAATAGACAAATAACCTTCAATGAACAAGAATATCCACAGGGAAATTACCCCTTTAGCACTTGATGATAGTTTTTTGGTTTTTGATAGAATTAAAAAAGGATTTTGACTTTCCCATACATTTTCACCTGAGTATGAATTAAGCTTTATTGTACATTTGTGGAATGAACTTGCTAAAACCCTTATTTTATCTAAGCAAACCTAACCCATGACCGTTTCTTTTTTTTATCGATTGCTATTGATAGGAATGATTGTATTGGCAACTACTACAAAGAGTTATTCCCAAGATTCTAATTTTCATATTTATCTATGCTTTGGTCAGTCCAATATGGAAGGACAAGGAGTCATTGAACCTGAAGACTTGAAAGTGGATGACCGATTTCAAGTGATGCAGGCCTTGGAATGTTCTGATAGTGGAAAAACTAAAGGCCAATGGTACAACGCTGTACCTCCACTTTGTCAATGCCATTCGGGGCTTTCTCCCACAGATTATTTTGGCCGCACCATGATTAAAAATTTACCGGACAGTATTCAGGTTGGTGTTATCAATGTAGCTGTTGCCGGATGCGATATTAGATTGTTTGATAAAGATCAATATCAGGATTATGACGATACCTATAAAGAAGATTGGTTTGCCGATAAAGTAAAGGCTTATGAAGGCGATCCTTATAATTATTTGATGGAATTGGCAAAACGTGCCCAAAAAGATGGAGTAATTAAGGGGATTCTGTTGCACCAGGGCGAAACCAATACGGGAGATGAACAATGGCCCCTGTATGTGAAAAAGATTTATAATGATATGCTCAATGAACTCTCTTTAACCGCAGAAGAAGTTCCATTACTGTCAGGCGAGGTGGTTGCAGTGGAAGGCAGCTGTTGTTCCAGCATGAATACCATAATTAATAAATTACCGGAGGTTGTAAAAACGGCACATGTAATTTCTTCTAAAAATTGTACTGCTATGGACCATGCTCATTTTGATTCAGAAGGCTATAGGAAATTGGGTAAACGCTATGCCTATAAAATGCTTTCGTTGTTGGATTGAAAGAGAAAATATTAAAATTCTTGAACCCCATTTGTAGAATTAACACATTAAGCATTTAATAATTATTGCCTCTTATGTTGAATTGATTTTAAACTTTTTTATTTCTTTTTTGAGGTATAAAAAGTAATTCCATTAAAGTATTATTTTTGGGAAAATTATAGATTTCTTCGAAAGAAATTTTGCTAAAGTATGATGACCAAACCAACCCCCGAAAAGAACCTTTTTATAGTTTTTTATCTCAATGCAATTTACCCTTTAGGGCCGAGCCTAAAGTCATTTCTTGTGGACAATATTAAAAGTTGTTCATTTGGCAAAAATGAAATTATTGCCAATGAAGGTGAATTGTGTAACCGATTATATCTTATAAAAAGGGGAATGGTAAGAGGGTACTATAAAAATGAATCTTCTGAAATTACCACATGGATTGACAGTGAAAATGAAATTTTTACTTCCACTACAAGTTTCTTTAGAAATCAACCCAGTAAAGAGTACATACAAAGTGTTGAGGATACCCACTGCGATTATTTGGAATACGATGACTATAAATATTGTCTGAATAATTTCGCCGAAATGCGCCATATCAACAGAATATTGTTAGAAGAATATTATATGTTGGCTGAGCACAGGGTGTATTTGGCCAGAATACCCAATGCAAAAAAGAGATTGGACTTTTTTGTTGAAAATAGAAAACCTCAAGAGATACAAAGAATGCCCAAAAAGCATTTGGCATCGTATTTGGCCATGAGACCCGAAACACTTTCCCGCCTGCTTAAAGAGAAAAAACTAGCTTCTTAAGTTCAAGCAAATATCAGATTATAGTCTTACAACTAGGTAGGATTCTATTATTTCCCGTTATATTTTGTAGGAAAATACATTAAAATTGATATATGTCAATTTTGAGAGAATTTTCTTGTACTAAGAAATTTTCACTTCCGTTTGTAAAATTGAAAGTAAGTAAATATTTACAAAAATGTTTGCTTAAATGTAAGTAAAATCAATTTTAACCAAAACAAAAAATCCAAAACCAACCGACCATGAAACAGATTTACACGATACCTCAGATTAAATAATCCATAATTGCTTATTAGGATAAAGTTCTTAAAGAGCTGAAATCCAAATTGTAACAACTACTGTTCAGGTGGCCAGACCATTTTATGCCCATTCTGAACCTAGATTTTAAACAAAAATCACTCATAAAATAAAAAATCAAAATTCAATAAATCAATGAAAAATCAAGTAAACAGAAAATCTTCATCTCTATTTTTCGCGCTATTTACACTCTTGTTGATAAGAGTTACAGCGCAGTCAGATGAAGTGATTGTCATCGATTCCAATTATTCACAGAAGCAACAAGTTCTTGACAATATACCTTCTGGTTCCAATATCTTGGAAGTTGACGCAACGGAGAATCCTTGGAAAGCAATTCGAAACTATCTAGAACAAAACCAGGCTATCCTGACGTTGCATTTGTTTGCCAATGCAAGCTATAATTCCATAGCAATTGGGAATAACTTGTACGATTCAGATGCAGTAGACCAAGAATTTGAACTATCCATGTTGGAAGGATTGTACCAAGGAAACAACATTCAACTTTTGATTTATGATTGTAACCTAGGTTCCAATGTAGAAGGATTGGCGTTGCTACAAAAAATCAGCGAACGATCGTATTTCAATATCGGAGTGCCAACCAAATGTAACTCATTGATTGGCGACGATTTAGTATTTGATCATACTACCCTAGATCAACCTGTAAAAAAATCAATATTTCAATAGAACAACCTACCATGAAACAGCCTTTAATAACTAAGTTTTTATTTTTTATTCTGATAGTTTTCCTGGGTTCGGTGCAGGCACAGACTGTAGATATGACCGTACAGCAGGGACCAAATGTTGATGTAATGGTGACCGTAGGTTCTGCAAATGTGGATCTATCCACTTTTGAGAACGATTTGGAACAAGCCATGTATAACAAGGGTATCCCTTTAGGAAAATTGCGTGTTGAAGCATTTCAAAGAAGCTCAATTTCCTCTGATCAAGCAGATGCCAGCGATATTTTCAATAGTTGGAACAAAATGAACTTCAATGGGACTGAACCACCTGTGCACTCTTCTTATACTGGAGATTACTTTACTTTCGATTCTAGCACAAATAGGGTAATTGCTGATTTTGTTAACAGGTACAATGGATATGGCTATGCGATGTATGATCCTACTGGTGACATATCGGATGGTTCCATTTCAGCAACGTTTGGACTTTCAGATAGCCCTTATGTTCATGCAGAAGTGGGATTTATTTTCAGAAAAGTTGATAACCAAAACTTCTACGCTTACATAATTGACAATCACACCTACTGTGGTAACATTAGTGGATATGCCCCCGGAGATGGATATCCTGCTGAGGGAATTATTAAGGTGGAAAATGGTTCTGTAACCTTGTTGGCATTGAATACCAATAGTGGAAATTCTGGATCTGCAACATATGGTTGGGACGGAAATCGTTCCGACATGTTTGCTGCTTATTACAACGGTCAAATAATTGACTTTAAAATTGAAATGAGTGGTGACAACATCAAAATTTCAAGAAAAGGTGGGGGGGGAAGCGCTGGTACCGATTGGATAGAAGCTTTTGATATTTCAGATTCCACCCATTCACAAGGCAGTTATGGGTTTTATGTTCACGAACAATCAGGAGCTTATTTTAAGGACATCAATATTGAGAAACTTGAGTTGAGAGCATTCAAAGATGTGTTACGAGAACCTCAATGGAGAAATAGTGCACTTCGTTTCAATGTAAACTTAGATGATGCTGAAGTGGCTGATTTTGATGTGGATTCTGACCTTTCAGAGATTTTGATGCGGACCATCAATGAGAACATTCATTACATTGGTTGGGGAACCGACACCAATAAAGCGCAATTTGAACGTTTCGTTGTTCAGAATAACAATCAAGGTACTTTCATTAATAGGAACTCAGGTAGTTGGTCCAGTTGGATTGATGATATGGCCCAATATATTTATGAACAGTATCTGTTTGGAACCGTAACAGCAGGGGACTACTTTATCGCTGGTACTTCCGTTGAGATTGATGTAGACCCAGCCGAAATGAAAACCAATACGGCCAATGCCAGTTACCCAAGTGGTAGATGGAAAATTACCCATGATGAAACTTTCTTTGAAAATGATGAAGGAAAAGTATCTTGGAACGGCCTGTATTTGGAAGATGTTCCTGAATTTTATGAAAAACCGGGAGAATATACCTTCACTTTTGAGGATTTGCCCACGGCCCCCTCTATATTGTACTTCCATAGAAAACCTATTGCCAGTTTTACCTATAGTCCGGCCACGGGTGTTTTCAATGATACTTCATACGATTTAGATGGAGGTGCCAACAATGGTATCGCACAGACCGAATGGAAATGGAAATCGGTTGATGCCGCTTCTACTGATGATTGGACCGTTGGAGTTTTTGATAAGAATGCAGTTCCTGATGGAGAATATTTAGTCATGTTGACAGTTCAAGATCATCAAGGAACTTGGAGTAGTCCAACAAGTGTATTTATTGAATTGGATGGTAGCGGTTCCGCAGGAAGTGAAGACTTGCCGGTAGCGCAGTTCAATATCCAACCAGATGAATTGTTTACATACTCTGGCAGTATGTCCATCAATATTGAGGATAATTCCATAGACCCTTATGGCAGAACCATTGCAAATCAGGAATGGATTGTTAAACAGAGAACCTATGACAATGACGGCAATCCAACCGATACAGAAATTTATAATAATACAAGTGCGATGACTGATTTTTCGGCATACAATACCCTTTCTGCCGATTATATTATCAGTTTGCGTGTACAGACAGATACAGGAGTATGGTCAGAGCCTTTTTATCGTACATTGAGCATAACGCATGATACTACAAACCCAACCATTTCTGCGACACCTTCTAGCGGAAGTATCGATACGGATACAAACATCGTATTGACTTTTCAAGATGAAAGCAATGGTAGTGGTTTTGATGTACAACGTTATGTGATGGTTCAAAGTGCAGCTCCACCTGCTTCCGATTCGTCTAGTTGGTCTTCTTGGAGCAATAGCCAGTCCAAGAACGTTTCGTTCTCAAGTGGAGGAACTGGATGGTATATCCATGCAGAGGCAAAGGACAATGCCGGAAATACAGCGACAGATTCATTTGGCCCATACGATATTTCATTGATAGTGGGTGCCAATGATGATTTGGCAATCGTTCAAGAGGACACTGATTCCAGCCCCATAGATGTATTGTACAATGATGTATATGATACCAATAATACGCCTACGGTAACCATTACTGTTCAAGGAACAAAAGGTACAGCAACAGTTAACGGAAGCAATCAAGTGATTTATTCACCTAACGAGAATGAAAATGGTTCAGATACCGTCACTTATGAATTGGATGATTCAGGTACAAAAGTAACAGCTATCATTACCATATCCATTACTGCTTCTGATGATCCACCTACAGCTGTAGCAGATGATTTTACTCTAGATGAAAATGCAACACTCAACGAGGATGTTTCCACTAATGATGTTGAAGTTGACGGGGATGACTTGTTGTACCACTTAGTGGATTCTCCTGAAAATGCTTCTTCTTTTACTTTGAATTCCGATGGAACTTTCACATACGTACATGACGGAGATGAATCAGCAACAGATACGTTCACTTATAATTTTGAAGATGCTGTTTCTTTCTCATCTACTGTTACGGTCACATTGAACATCAATCCAGTAAATGATGCTCCAGAAGGAGGAAATATTGCATTGGATGTTGTTGAAGACGTACCCAATAGCTTTGTTGTGACAGATTTTACGTTCTCAGATGATGACCCAACAGATTCCTTTAACGGTATACAGGTAACATCCCTTCCTACAAATGGAACACTGACATATGCGGGAAGTCCTGTGGTGGAAGATCAAATGATCGATGATGTGACCCAATTGGCATTTACTACGGGCAATGGCGAATTTGGAGTTGATTATGCCACTTTCGGATTTAAAGTAAAAGATGAATCGGATGCGGTCAGTTCCTCAACATATACATCTACAATTACGGCCCTTGAAGATTTAGATGGAGATGGGACACCTGATGTAGACGACAATGATGATGACGGGGATGGTACCGATGATGGGGAGGACGACTTTCCTAGAGACCCGACAGAGGATACCGATACCGATGGTGATGGCACGGGCGACAATGCCGATACCGATGACGACAACGACGGCACCCCAGATTCAGACGATGCCTTCCCGTTGGACGAAAATGAGGATACCGATACGGATGGCGATGGCACGGGGGACAATGCCGATACCGATGACGACAATGACGGCACCCCAGATTCAGAAGATGCCTTCCCGTTGGATGAGAACGAGGATACCGATACCGATGGTGATGGCACGGGGGACAATGCCGATACCGATGACGACAACGACGGCACCCCTGATGTGGACGATGCCTTCCCGCTGGACGAAAATGAGGATACCGATACCGATGGCGATGGCACTGGCGACAATGCCGATACGGATGACGACAACGACGGAACTCCGGATGCGGACGACGATTTCCCGTTGGATGAGAACGAGGATACCGATACCGATGGTGACGGAACAGGCGATAATGCCGACACCGATGACGACAACGATGGCACCCCGGATGTGGACGATGCCTTCCCGAAAGATGATTCGGAGGATACCGACACCGATGGTGATGGCACGGGCGACAATGCCGACACCGACGATGACAACGATGGCACTCCCGATGGTGATGACGACTTCCCATTAGATCCAGCTGAGGATACCGATACCGATGGCGATGGTACGGGTGACAATACCGATACCGACGACGATAATGACGGCACCCCTGATGTGGACGATGCCTTCCCGTTGGATGAGAACGAGGATACCGATACCGATGGTGACGGAACGGGTGACAATGCCGATACCGATGACGACAACGATGGCACTCCCGATGGTGATGACGACTTCCCATTAGATTCAGCTGAGGATACTGATACCGATGGCGATGGTACGGGTGACAATGCCGATACCGATGATGACAACGATGGTACTCCGGATTCAGAAGATGCCTTCCCGTTGGATGAAAATGAGGATACCGATACCGATGGAGACGGAACGGGCGACAATGCCGATACCGATGACGACAACGATGGAACTCCGGATGCGGACGACGATTTCCCGTTGGATGAGAACGAGGATACCGATACCGATGGTGACGGAACCGGCGACAATGCCGATACCGATGATGACAACGACGGCACCCCTGATGCGGACGATGACTTCCCATTGGACGAAAATGAGGATACCGATACCGATGGTGACGGAACGGGTGACAATGCCGATACCGATGACGACAACGATGGTACCCCTGATGTGGACGATGTCTTCCCGAAAGATGATTCGGAGGATACCGACACTGATGGTGATGGCACAGGCGACAATGCCGATACGGATGATGATAACGATGGAACCTTGGACGAGGAGGATGATTTCCCCAAGGATGCCTCAGAAGATACTGATTCTGACAATGATGGTGTAGGCGATAATGCAGACAACGATGCTGATAACGATGGCACTCCAGATGATGAAGATGCATTCCCTACTGACCCTAATGAGGATTCAGATGCGGATGGTGATGGAATAGGGGATAACGCGGACAGCGATGACGACGATGATGGTATTGTTGATACGGATACTGATAGTGACGGACTCGGAGATAATATAGATACCGATGATGACAATGATGGTATTCCGGATGATGAGGATGCTTTTCCAAATGATGCTACCGAAACCACAGATACTGATGGCGATGGTATTGGGGATAATACTGATACCGATGATGATGGTGATGGATATTCTGACGAAGTTGAAGAGATGGAGGGCAGTGATTCCAAAGACCCCAATAGTACACCCTTGGATACCGATAATGATGGTCTTCCAGATAGTATGGATGATGACGATGACAATGATGGAGTTGTTGATGGCAATGATGCATTCCCTACCAGTAATGAACCTTTATTGGTACCGGCACAGGCCTTTACACCAAATGGTGATGGCAACAATGATGCTTGGGTCATCCCGGGTATAGATAACTACCCTAACAATGTGGTCAAGGTATATAACCGTTGGGGACATGAGGTTTTCGCAGCAAGATCTTACCGTAACGATTGGGAAGGATTCTATAAAACCAGAAGTGAAAAACTTCCGGCTGGATCATACCTCTACGTTATTGACCTTGGAAATGGAAGCGCACCTATTCAAGGATGGATTTTCATCAATTACTAAACAAAAAATCAACAAAAACACAGTTTAAAATCATGAAAACAATAAATAGAATCGTAATACTGGTAGTGGTTTTGATCTTTTCCATGGCGCTTCAGGCACAACAAGATCCAAGCTACACCTTTTACCGCTATAATATGAATATTTATAACCCAGCATTTGCAGGGAGCTCAGAGTCTGCTGAATTTTCATTGGGAATTAGGAGTCAATGGGCTGGAGTGGAAGGAGCCCCCGAAAGTCAAAGTGCAATTTTTGGGATGCCTGTGGGTAAAAAACTGGGATTAGGTGTCTCTGTCTTGAACGATAAGACTTTTATAGAGCAGCAAACCTGGATGGCCATTGATGTTTCATACCATATCCAGTTGGATGAAGACCATACACTGTATTTTGGACTAAAAGGTAGTGCAAACTCCTATGATGCCAACACAACAGGTCTGGTTACCTACGGCGTGGGTCAAGATGGTGCTCTTATTGATTATAAAAGTCGATTTACACCAAATGTTGGTGCAGGGGTTTATCTGAAGCATGATAGATACTTTGCATCTCTTTCAGCACCAAAATTACTGACCCCGGAACGTTTACAGGAGCGTGACGGCAACGCATACCTTGGAGTTGATAGAATGCATGCTTATCTAAGTGGAGGCTATAGTTTTATTCTTGGCAAAACATTGGATTTAAAGACTATGGGAATGTTTCGTTATGTTGATGCTTCACCTGTGTCTTTGGAATTGACAAGTATTTTGGATTTTGGTGAACGGTTCGAATTTGGGGCATCGTACCGTTTTGATGAAAGTGTCAGTGGTCTGTTCTTGTTTCGTGTATCCCATGGCTTCAACTTGGGGTATGCTTATGAAACATCCATACAGAATTCCATTGATGGTCTTGACAACAATACGCATGAATTATTTATGCGCTTGAGAATGTAAAAGAGGAACATTCATTACTGATACTTTTATCAAGAAAGCCCCATTTTAATGGGGCTTTTTTTTATCTACTCCAAAGAATATGATTTTTCAATCACGAAATAAGTTGACTGATGAAAACGCAGACTTTTTACCATTTTCAAACAAACCTGTTTCCAATCTATGACCATGATAATTATCAAAATAACGCACTTCAATCTTATGGTAACCCTTTTCTAAATAAATCCCTCCTTTTCTTAATCGCATGGAGTGGTCACCATCATTGTCAACAACCATAATATCATTAATTAAAAGTTGGGAGCCATCATCTGAACGGGTAAAAAAGTTGTACACCTTACTATTTGCTGCGTAATAATATCCATTGAAAACCAAGCCCCATGAATCTTCCTTTTTATTGAGCCCTTCAATATTAAAATTCTTGACCTCACCCTTAGATATAATGGGCAACTTTTTAAAATTTGGCAATTTTGTCCATGCACCTTCATAATAGTTGTATTCAATTCCCTGTTTTAACTTACCCACTTTAACTGCCTTTGATATAGGCACGTGCACAATTCTTCTGGTTAGAACTCTACTTGTATTTCCATTTTTGTCAACAGCAATGGCTTTTACAACAGTTGTTTTTTTGATGCTAATTGGCTCGGTATATTTTTTGGATTTTTTTGTTGGTTGATTTCCATCGAGAGTGTAATAAATCTCCAGATTATCAAAACCACCTTCCATGGAAAATGAAGTCTCCCCAAAGAAACTATCATCGGTTATTTTTAGGATTGGAGCTGGGGGTTGCACTATTACCTTATCATCTTCTTTTGTCATTTGAAATGTATCGAACAAACGCCCTTCCATATCAATGGCCTTAAAAACGACCGTTTTGTCAAAAATGGTAAACGTACAATAATGATGAACGGGCCGCTGTTCCAAACTGAACCAGTTTCGGGTAGGGGCAAACCCTTCGATAGGTCCTCCAGCACCACCTGAATTGATATAGACCACACCGTTCTCTTGGTCAACCATATTATTCTTTATGGGCCAAGTTCGCTCATACATGTGTACATGGCCGTAGAGGCAAAAATCCACACCGTAGCGTTCGTATAGCGGCACAAGGTCGCGAATGGCCACCACACCATAGGTAGATAATCCCTTATACGTATCACCATTATCATTTTCTTCAGAGCTGTAAGGCGGATGGTGGTGCATGGTAATCTTCCAGGTAGCAGTAGATTTCGCCAAAGCCTGTTCCAACCAATTATATTGTTCAGAATTTTCAGTAACATCTCTATTCGTATCAATCACAAAAAACTCAGCATTGCCATAAGTGAAGGAATAGTAATACTCTGGCTTTGGATTCGCCATGTATTGATAGTAATATTCCGAATCATTTTCATGGTTCCCAAGGGCCGTGTACATCGGGATACGGCGCATTAACTGATGCCCTTCGGGCAAAAATTGTTCGGTCCAATCTGTAATGCGTAACCCATCGTCAACCAAATCCCCAACGTGGACCACAAAATTTGGCCTACTGTTCCAAACTTTCTCAGAAATTTTACGCCATACAATACTGTCCTTTGGGTCATGTTGATTCCGTTGGGAATCACCTACCAATGCGAATGCGAATGCTGTATTGTCTTTTACATTTGTTTTGAATGAGGATACTTCACTTGAGATAGTATTCCCATTTATTGAAATGATATCTACCTGCCAGAAATAGTTGGTCTCCACCTCCAAACCAACTAGTTCCACTTCATGCATTGTTTTCAAGTCACTATCAGATACACTTAATGACAAATTGGGAGCTTTTGCATTGGGCAATGCATTTCCGTACCGAACCACTGCTTTGGTAGGTTGCTCGGTTTCAAATAAAATACGCATACTCGTTTTAGTTGCATATTGAAGATAGGGTTTTACCTTGAACTCTTGGGCGCCTACCTTAGCGAATAGTAAACCTAGAGCTAAGATGATAACTAGTCTTTTTTTCATGAATCGAATAGGTTTTTAGTGATTGAATTTCCGAAGTCTAATTTATTATATGTAAATTTTGTTTACTTATATTAAATATTATTATAGTGTTAATGATTTAAAAAATAAGATTGATATCTGTCAAACCATATCTTGACTTCCCATTTCTATTTTCACTATTTTAGAACACCATAAAAAATCGACTATGAGACATTTTGTACACAGCTTTCTCTGTTTTTTTCTTTTTGTTCAATATATAAATGCCCAAGACCGAATTACAGGTGAGACTTTTGCAACCCGTTCTGAAGTGCTGGGGCAAAACGGAATGGTGGCAACCAGCCATCCATTGGCTACTCAAATTGGGCTCGATGTTCTTAAGAGTGGAGGTAACGCCATTGATGCTGCCATTGCAGCAAATGCTGCACTTGGATTGATGGAACCTACAGGATGTGGAATAGGAGGGGATCTTTTTGCAATTGTGTGGGACGGGAAATCAAAAAAATTATATGGTCTCAATGCCAGCGGTCGTTCACCTCAAAAATTGACCTTGGAATACTTTGAAAAACAGGGAATGGAAAAAATCCCTTCGCATGGTCCTTTGCCCGTAAGTGTTCCGGGAGCGGTGGATGGTTGGTTTGAGCTACATCAAAAATTTGGTTCTAAGCCGATGGAGGAAATTTTGGCTCCTGCCATTGATTATGCTGAAAATGGTTTTCCATTAACTGAGTTGATAGCTTGGTATATCCAACGAACCGTACCATTTTTTGAATCAAAAGGTTTTCCTAATATCGAGGACACTTATAAATCACAGAATGGAGGTAGAATTCCTAATGAGGGTGAGATTTATAAAAATCCTTACTTGGCGAATACCTATCGAAAAATAGCAGAAGGAGGTCGTGATGCTTTTTATAAAGGAGATATTGCTAAAACCATTGGAAAATTCATCAAAGAACAAGGAGGGTTTCTTTCTGCCAAAGATTTTGCGGCTCATAGGTCGGAATGGGTAGAACCGGTATCCATTAATTATAGAGGATATGATGTTTGGGAATTGCCACCAAACGGTCAAGGTATTGCAGCCCTTCAAATGTTGCAGATATTGGAAGGATTTGACTTTTCTAATATCGAATTTGGGAGTGCGGAACACTTGCATCTCTTTACTGAAGCCAAAAAATTAGCCTTTGAGGATCGAGCAAAATATTATGCAGACATGGACTTTTTTGATGTTCCCGTGGAGCAATTGCTATCTGATGATTATGCAGAAAACAGAAGAAAACTAATCGGAGAACGAGCAGGAAAATATTCGGCTGGTGAAATTTCGGCAGGAGAAACCATTTACATGACTGTGGCGGACAACGAAGGCACCATGATATCCTTGATACAAAGTAATTACAGGGGTATGGGATCAGGAATGGCTCCACCAAAGTTGGGCTTTATGCTCCAAGATCGTGGAGAACTGTTCAGTCTAAAAAAAGGACAGGCGAATACCTTCGAGCCGGGTAAACGTCCTTTTCATACCATTATTCCGGCTTTTATTACCAAAGATGGTAAACCCTTTGTGAGTTTTGGGGTCATGGGCGGTGATTTTCAACCCATGGGACACACACAGATTGTAATGAACCTTGTTGATTTTGGCATGAATCTGCAAGAGGCGGGTGATGCTCCACGCTGGGACCATACGGGAGGAGCTAGTCCAATGGGCAAAATAACTGAAGATACCGGTTTAATACGGACAGAATCTGGAATACCTTATTCAACATTACGCGGATTGATGGATAAGGGCCATAAAATAGGAACTGCACGTGGCATCTATGGCGGATATCAAGCCATTTTATGGGATGATGAAAATAAAGTCTACCACGGCGCTTCAGAAAGCCGTAAAGATGGGCAAGCTGCTGGTTACTAGCTTATTATTGAGATTCTAAATCAGAACTCTTACACATTATTTAACCTAGAGAAATGTTTCGATTGATTCTTAGGCAGCTTTTTTAATGCAACTAAGTTGCATTTGATATGGGTTTCCTATATTTTTACAACGCTATGGGATTATATTTCTGTAGAAGTACGCTACTAGTGAATCATCAAACATAATTAATAAAGACAAATGACAACTAATAAATTACCGGTAACGGTGCTCAGCGGATTTCTTGGTGCTGGAAAAACTACATTGTTAAATCATGTGTTGCACAACAAAGAGGGCATGAAAGTAGCGGTTATTGTTAATGATATGAGCGAGGTTAATGTTGATGCAGAGTTGGTGAAAAACGAAAATACCCTTTCACGTACAGAAGAGAAGTTGGTAGAAATGAGCAATGGGTGTATATGCTGTACACTTAGAGAGGATTTAATGATAGAGGTTGAACGCTTGGCGAAAGAAAACAGATTTGATTACCTCTTGATTGAAAGTACCGGAATTAGTGAACCGGTGCCGGTTGCCCAGACTTTTTCCTTTGTTGATGAAGAAAACAATATTGACCTTTCCCGTTTTAGCTATGTGGATACCATGGTAACCGTAGTGGATGCTTTCAATTTTTTCAAAGATTTTGGAAGCCCTGAAACATTAATGGACCGGGATTTGACTGATATGGAAGGTGATTATCGGACTATAGTCAATCTATTGACCGATCAGATTGAGTTTGCCAATGTAATTATCCTCAATAAAACGGATTTAGTGTCCGAAGAGCATTTAGGCACATTAAGGGCGACCATTCATAAGTTGAACCCTACTGCCCGTATTATTGAATCTCATTTTAGCAAAGTTGCCCCTAAAGAAATATTGAATACGGGACTTTTTGATTTTGAAGAAGCAGAACAAAGTGCAGGGTGGATAGAAGAATTGAAAAAAGACGGACATACTCCAGAAACAGAAGAATATGGCATAGGTTCTTTTGTATACAGAGGTAAAAGACCGTTCGACCCCGATCGTTTTTGGCATTATGTGCAGCATAAATTTCCCAATACCATTATTCGTAGTAAAGGGTTATTTTGGGTTGCCTCACGCCCGGAGCAAGCTTTGGTTTGGAGTCAGGCCGGAGGATCATTAAGAGCCGATAGCGCTGGAGTATGGTGGAGTAGCATGCCCTTTGAACAGCGTACTCAATATTTGTCATTTATCGAAAATCAAAAACATATAGAATCAGGTTGGCACAAGACATTTGGTGATCGAAAGAATGAAATTGTTTTAATCGGGCAAGATATGGACGAGGAACTCATCAGGTCAGAGTTGGATTCTTGTTTGGCTACCGACGAGGAGCTTAGTTCTGAAAAGTGGCGAAATGGTTATGAAGATGAATGGCCCGTTGGGAGGGTTTACCCATTGGAATAAATCCATATTTTGATTTCTACTTGTAGTGAATCGAGGTTGTTTTCTAGGCACTTACGGCTTCAATATTGATTGCATCAAAAATGTAGGTTGAAATTTATTGGTCTAAATTAACCGGAAGTATGGAAAAATCAGTTTAAATTGAGCCTTTGTACTAAAAAGTAAGTAGTTGTCCATTTGAGATAAATGAGCAAAAAATCTAAAGGCCAATCTTTTTTTAAACGCGTCCCACATGCCATAACAATGCTATTTGGCATTATTGTCCTTGTGACTCTATTAACCTATGTGCTCCCTGCCGGCACTTATGAACGGGTCATTGTTAATGGGCGAAGTACAGTCGTCCCCAATTCGTACAAAACAGTTTCATCCACCCCAATAGGTTTCTTGGATATGTTCAAGGCTATACCTCTGGGCTTTAAAGCAGCTGTGGAGATCATTTTCATTGTATTGGCAGGAGGAATCATGTTTGGTTTTATGGAAAAATCAAAAGCTGTGGAGAATGCAGTGGGTACGCTTGTAAAAAATCTGGGACGGGAGAAAAAGTACTTGATTGTTGTACTAATGACCTTTATTTATGGATTATTGGGTGTTGCGGTGGGTCTTGAAAATAATATTGCCATGGTTCCCATTGCTGCAGTCCTTAGTCTTGCTTTGGGTGGGGATTTAATTTTAGCTGCGGGTATTTCAGTAGGGGCCATGATCATAGGCTTTGGTTTATCGCCCATTAACCCTTATACGGTCGGCACAGGTCATAAAATTGCTGAACTCCCCATGTTTTCGGGAGCTTTGCTCCGGAGTATACTTTGTTTTTCAGCATTGGGAATCATGTCCTATTACAATGTGTATTATTTCAAAAAAATCACATTGAATCCAGAAAAAAGCTTGGGAAAAGGTCTTGATGTTACTGAGTTGACCTTGTCAAAACCTATCCAAGAATATCAAATGAACAGAAAAAGTTGGTTGGTCATTGCTATTTTTTTGGCGGGTCTTTTAACCATCATGTATGGAGTTTTTAATTTGCATTGGTACATCAATGAATTATCCGCGGTATTCCTGATAATTGCATTGTTGTGCGGATTGGCCTCTAGAATGAGTGCCACTGCCATGAGCGAAACTGTTTTAAAAGCGGTCAGTGTTGCTGCCCCGGGAGCATTTATGGTCGGGTTGGCAACATCTATTAAGGTACTTATGGAAATGGGTAACATCAGTGATACCATTTCCTATCAATTATCTGTGCTATTACAAGATCTGCCATTGTATGCTTCGGCCATTTGTATGTCTATTTCGCAAACAGTGATCAACTTTTTTATCCCATCAGGAAGTGGTCAGGCATTGGCAACATTGCCTGTGATGCTTCCGTTGGGTGAGTCGCTCGGGTTGACCAGACAAATTACCATTTTAGCTTTTCAGATAGGAGATGGCCTTTCGAACCTGATAAATCCTACTTTAGGGGGACTTATTGCAATGCTCAGTATGTGTCGAGTTTCCATCGATAGGTGGATTCGATTTATATTTCCCGTTCTGATCAGTTTACTTTGCATTGCTTTTTTAGCCTTGATAGTGGCTGTGGCAACAAATTATAGTTAATATGACCGTAGAGAAGATACTTGCAAAACTTGTTTCCTTTCCAGTCTTAGGTGGGGAAAGTAACCTAAGCATTATTAATTGGATCAAAGATTACATTGAATCCTATGGTGTTGAAGTGAATTTATTGCCCAACAAAGAAGGAAACAAAGCTTCTTTGCATTGTAGAATAGGACCTGAGGTAGATGGAGGTGTTATTCTCTCTGGTCATACAGATGTAGTTCCGGTTGAAGGGCAGGAGTGGACCACTGACCCGTTTGAGCTTACGGATAAAGGTGATGGAAAATTGTATGGAAGGGGTTCCTGTGACATGAAGGGTTTTGTTGCCTGTTGTTTGGCCATGCTTCCTCAAATGGTAGAAGCCAACTTGAAAAAACCATTATATTTTGCTTTTTCGTATGATGAAGAGGTGGGCTGTTTGGCTGCACCAGAATTGGCCAAAGCAATTAAAACGCAGTATAGTGAAACCCCAAAATATGCCATTATTGGAGAACCTTCAATGATGGAGCCTATTGTTGGTCAAAAGGGTATCTATATTTTAGAAACCTATGTCAACGGCTCTGCCGGACACAGTAGTCGCATAAAGCAAGAAGTAAGTGCCATCCACGAAACCATGCGGTTGATGCTCTGGTTAGAGAATAAAATGGAACAATTGATTGCCGACAAACATATGGATGATCGTTTTCATCCCCCACACTCTACCATTCACATTGGCTTGATCAATGGAGGCATCGCCCCTAATGTAATTGCGGATAAGGCACATTTTTATTGGGATTTGCGTACTATTCCTATGGATGATATTTATGGCATAGTTGAAGAGTTTGAATCCTATTGTGCTGAACGAGAAGAGAAATTGCGAAGTGTTTTTCCCAAATTTTCAATAAAAACGGTAGAAAATCATCCGCCAGTACCTCATCTTGATACCAAGGCTGATGATGACGTAGTGGATTTGATCAAAAGAATAGCGGGAAATTCAAAGTTAAATACAGTGTCCTATGCTGCGGAAGCGGGTCAATTTGCCAATGAGGGCTTTCAATCAGCAATTTGCGGACCAGGTTCCATTGAACAAGCACACAGAGCTGATGAATTCATTACCAAGGAACAACTCCAAAAAGGGATGGAAATGATTGGGAAGTTGCTGCAAGAATTAGCTTCGGATAACTTAATCTAAATGGCCTTGAAATGAGGATTTGTTAAAACCGAATAAAAGAAGTCGTCGATATTTGCGCTAACGCGCCTATAATTGTAATTTAAAGCCATATCAACTAACTCAAAGCCCATGTTTAAACCATTTCAAAATTATTTCATTTTACTCTTATTTATAATTACGATAACTAGTTGTAAAGAGAAACCTGCCAATACAGATTCAAAAGTAGAGACCGAAGAAGAGCTGGTGCAAAGAGCACTTGAGATTCATAAAAAGGTGCTCACTTTAGATACTCATGCTGATACACCTTTACGTATGATTGAACCTGGATTTGATATGGCAGAACGTCATGATCCAAAAGAAACAGGTTCAAAGGTAGATTATCCACGGATGAAGGAAGGTGATTTGGATGCTATCTTCTTTGCTGCCTTTGTGGCGCAGGATATTCGCGATGATGATGGTAACACAAGAGCCAAAGCCTTATGCCTTCAAATGATAGACTCTGTTGTTGCTTCTACAGAAAGAAACTCAGATATTGTAGGATTGGCACTTAACCCTGATGATGCTTATAGTCTAGAAAAAGAAGGCAAACGTGCTATTTATATTGGTATTGAAAATGGATATCCTATTGGGAAAGACCTTTCCAATGTTGAGGAGTATTTTAAGAAAGGTGTGCGGTACATCACCTTGGTACATTCCTCAAACAATGATTTGGCCGATTCTGCTACTGACCCCAATGGAACCGAACATGATGGCATAAGTGATTTTGGAGCCAAAGTAGTGGGGGAAATGAACCGCTTGGGTATTATGGTTGATGTCTCGCATGGAAATGATAGTGTATTTTATGATGCCATCAAATTATCCAAGGCCCCAATTATTGCAAGTCATTCCAATGCCCGTAAGGTAACTGAGCATGACCGGAACATGACTGATGAAATGTTAAAGTTGATGGCTGAAAATGGTGGAGTGGTGCAACTTACCATGTTGGCTGATTATTTGAGAACAGCCCCTCCCAATGTAGAGCGCGATTCTGCAATGGCCGCTCTTCGTGCCAGCATGAAACCAATCAGCGAAATGACTAAGGAAGAACGGACTGCATTACGGAAATCTTTCCATGAATTGAATGAGAAATATCCTGCACCACCTGCAACAGTACAACACGTGGCTGATCATATTGATCATATTGTGAAAGTAGCCGGTATTGACCACGTAGGTATTGGATGCGATTTTGATGGCGGTGGCGGCATTGAAGGTGTTTTTGATGCCAGTGAAGTAATGAACATCACCATTGAGTTGGTAAAACGTGGATATACCGAAGAGCAAATAGAGAAAATCTGGGGCGGTAATTTGATCCGTGTGTTTAAAGAAGTTCAAACTGTGGCTGAAGAACTACAATCCGGTCAATCAGAGTCGTAATGCTTTATGACTTTGCTTAGATTGTTATTGGTTTTTATTTGTTTTGGATTTTCCACGCCAACGGTTACACATCCATTAAGATTATCCTTGTGCGAGATTGATTACAAGTCCACTGAACAGCTTGTAACCATTAATCTAAAGCTATTTTTAACTGATGTGAACGAGGCTATCGTATTTGACCCCTATAGCAAGGAACTTGCTTTTTGCCAACCTAATGAATCACCCAAAGCAAATCAATTGTTGCTGGATTACTTGGATCAATTTTTCTATGTGAAAGTAAATAGGAAAACAGTGGACCTTAAGATTAAACGAAAAAAACTAAGCGGCGAAGGTGACAATACTGCTTTGTGGATATACTTTGAATTTAAACAACAATCACCACTTACATCCCTGGAAATTAAAAATGCTGTTTTTACGGACTTGTTTTTTGATCAGAACAATATTGTGTATGTCCATGTTAACGAAGATTCCAAAAGTCTGATGCTCAATAAAAAAACACCGGTCCACCAACTAAAATTTTAACATGCATCCTTTTGAGTTTTATTTAAAGTTGGGTTTTGAACATATTTCCAATTTGGCGGGATATGATCACATTCTCTTTTTGGTGGTGTTGTGCGCTGTTTACAGAATTCAACAATGGAGGAACATTCTCATTCTTGTCACAGCGTTTACCATAGGTCATAGCGTTACATTGGCTTTGGTTTCTCTAAATATTTTGTCGATATCTTCCACCATCATAAAATTTTTGATTCCGGCAACTATATTCTTGACTGCACTTCACAATGTCATTGGCCCAAACCCGACCGAAAAAACTTCACGGATGAGCCGAAACTATGCCATGGCGTTGTTTTTTGGTTTTATCCATGGCATGGATTTTTCCAATTACTTTAAAGCACTGCTCATGGATCCCTCGGACATTGTAGTTCCTTTATTGGGATTTAATATAGGCATTGAACTTGGACAACTATTGGTCGTGTTTGTTATTGTGGGTATTGCCTTTCTCTTCCTTAACATGATTAAGGTAAAGCATCGTGACTGGAATGTATTTATCTCAGGAGCTGCTGCTGGAATAGCATTTCTTTCAATGTTGGAAAATAAGTTTTGGTGAGTCCTTTCCCAAAAAAATGGTTATACCTAAATGTATAACCCTATACATTGCATAGGGTTATTATAGAACAGGTGAGACAGTTATAGCATAAAATCTTCATGATTAACGTGTGCTATATTGTTATTTGAAAATATACTGTGCAAATACTTAAATGAAATTCTGTATAGTATTATATGATTAATATCTTTTTCAATTACAAATTTAGCTTCTAGTTAAGAATATTAAATTATTATTAAATAAGATAATACTTACGTAAAGCACAAGAATTTACAATAAAATTCCTTAATTTTCAATCACTTCCCCTTATATAGAGTCCCATCGACTCACACAATATATTATCAACCTAAACACAATTTGAAAATGCTTTACTTACTTTTTATGTCTACGGACGAAGACATTTTATCTGTCAAACTGAACCCTAGCTGGGGTAATCCCGATGGTATCTTTTATTGGAATGATATCAAAGCACTTAGATTATCATTGGAGGATAATTCCACTATAGTTGTTGTTGCACATGGCAATAATGATGAAATAGGAAATAGTAAACCTGGAGTTATCGATATTGATGCGCCTCATTTCTTATACCTTATTCAAAACAATATGGACAAACTAGCCATTCCAGGAGAAATATTTATTTCTGCTTGTGGAGAAGGAATTGCACAGTTCTCAGCAGCGGTTAGATTAACCGCAGAAACCAACAAAATATGGGAGAACACTAAAATTTTTGGGCATCATGACGCTGTGGTTGGCCCTGTTCCGCCTAGAGGAGATAATTCTTGGACTGAAATCTTTGGGAATAAGAACAAATCTTTTGCGGTAACTGACCTTGCTGCCCAAAATAATGACCATTCCCATGACAATAATAATTCTAATACAGCCCCGACCATTCCTGTAAAATGGCCATCAAGGAGTATTAAACCTCCATTATCGGCAGAAGAGAAATATAATCAACCTACCGTGAAACACTATGTGTTCAATGAAACCGGAAATATTATGATTTCTTCTACAGAACCGGTAACATCAAATATAGATCCAAATACAAAAGATCTCTTTGAAGAGGTAGCTGTTTTCTTTGCAGCCATGACCAAGGCAATAACCAGTACAACAAAACCTAATGCTACTCCACCCTATAAACCTACCGACTATTATACCATTTACGATTATGTTCCTTTGGAAAATATAGTTAATCGAAGTGGTATGTTTGTCAATGTACATCGGGAAGACATGACATATACCATGGAAAAAGATACGGTAAGTATCAATCTAAAATTTGTAGAAGCAGTTCTTGGAGTTGCCCTAACTGATGGTATAGGGGCAGAAGCATTGATGGCGACATTGAATGCAATGGGGAAACAAGCCACATTTTCATACAACAGAACTACAAAAACTGATAAAATCGGCAATATTCTTTTTGTTTGTGAGTATCTATTGGGATTACCAATTGTAAGTGTACTTTACTTTTATCTGGATGAGTCGGAAACATTGAAAGTAGTAGAATTTTCCCCTTGCTTTAAGGCTACTCATGCTGATGAGGAACTAATTGTCCATAAGGATACCTTCTTGTTTGTTGTTCCAAACTGGATTAGAAAATATGCTGGAGATTTAAGCTCCATTGATCAAGATGTTGAGTATAAGTTATTGGTAAACCAATTAGAATCTTATATATCTACGAAGCCAATAATTCTTGATGTGGATCATGTTACTGATCAGGTGTTGATTACAGGACAATTGTATTCTGTTAGAGGTGTTAACTTTGGAAAAACAGCTGGAAAAATATTTGTAAAC
The DNA here is from genome assembly GCF_013090115.1 of Flagellimonas amphidinii. GTDB lineage: Bacteria > Bacteroidota > Bacteroidia > Flavobacteriales > Flavobacteriaceae > Flagellimonas > Flagellimonas amphidinii. The sequence continues at coordinate 498,551 of NZ_JABFNN010000039.1, read as the reverse complement.
GGAATAGAGCAAACCCAGGCTGTCGAAAATGGCAGTCATAGTTCACCATGGTCCGATCAGTTGATTTCTTTTAAGGCCACTTCTCCAGGTGGAACTGATACTACAACAGGCCCCATTTTAGTTCAAACAGCTGGAAATAAGCCTGAGTTTGGGACTAGTGTAAGAGATTACACCATTAAACCAGCATCACACTAAGAACATGAAATACACTATAATTGATACCCCTTGGAACACTCTGGGCAAAGTTAACTGTCTGCTTGATCAGGGAATAGATACAGTTGTACGTTATTATTGTCACAACAACTCAAATCAGCATCCCGAAAAAAAACTTGGATTGAGTGAGGCCAAGGAGCTATCAAAAATGGGAATAAACATAATGGTTGTATACCAAAACGTTCAAAACAAAGGGGTATACTTTTCTAATGCATCTGGGCTTAATGCTGGCCTGGATGCATTTCATTGGGCTAAGCATATTATTGGACAACCTTTGGGAACGGCAATTTATTTTTCGATTGATTATGATGCAACTATGAGCGATTTGAACCAGTTAATTGTTCCTTATTTTCAAGGTGTTAAGAAATCTATTAAAGAAACTTATGAAATTGGGGCTTACGGTTCAGGAATGGTTGTTAATGAATTAAAAAGCAGGGGACTTATCAATTACCGTTGGTTGAGTGAATCCACAGGTTTTATCGGGACAAAAAAAGCCTTGGAAAATGGAGATTACGAACTTAGGCAGATACTAACTAAAGGCAACAACCTCTGCGAATTAGATTGTGATTTCAATCTAAAAAGAGACAATGACACAAAAATTGGAAGCTTCATCTTGAAAAATTAGCGGTTAACATTACAAACATGCTGCAAAAAGGTGTTATTGAATTTCTTCAATAGGTATACTAATTACGGTATACTTGTTTTTTGTATTCAATTGATAATATACCCTCTTTTCTTTAAGTCTACCATTAAGCACATAAAAGTGCCAATAACCTGATTATCAAATATTTTCTGAAAAGTATATTTCTCTTGACTTCCCAATGACGCAAAGGGTGTCTGCTGATATGGTGGAAATCCGAAGATCATGCTTTTTTCAATTCTTAAAAAAATCATAAAATACAAAGAAGGTTGTATGGGAAGATTTTAAGGTTCGACAAAGAGAGCATTGCTATTTAAGAGAAAATTAAATTATGTATTTGAAAAAAATAATACTAGTAACACTGGTGGTGTTATTAGGGGTCAATGCCTTTGCTCAAAATACTTCTGAGTTTTTTTCTAAAACCGATGATCTCTTTCGAGAATATGTGAAAGAGGGGAGGGTGGACTACGCGGCCATAAAATCATTCCCAAAAAATCTACTTGAATTGATAGATTTGGCCAATGGCCTAACTATACCAAAGCAAGATGCCATGCGCTATCAAGCTTTTTGGATTAACGTCTATAATTTACTTGTCATCAAAGGAATCGTAGACAATTATCCGGTAAAATCTCCTTTAGATGTCCCAGGCTTTTTTGACAAGGTCAAATATGCGGTTGGTGGACACAATATTACGCTAAATGCAATCGAAAATGAGTTATTGCGGAAAAACTTTCCTGATGAATCACGATTTCATTTTGTGCTGGTATGTGCGGGTTTGGGATGTCCGCCAATTATAAACGGAGCGTATTTGCCCAACACACTAGAATCGCAGCTGCAAAGACAGACAGAATTGTCTCTCAATAACCCTGATTTTGTGAGGATTAAAGGCAAAAAAGTCGGACTCTCACAAATTTTTGAATGGTATAAGAAAGATTTTATCCATGAAGGGAAAAGTTTGGTGGAATATGTCAATCAATATAGAACCAACAAAATAGATACAGGCCTAAAGGTGTTTCATTACCCTTATGATTGGTCACTTAACGAAATCAAATAAAAACAATCTAATTAAAAAAAGCTATACATGAAAAAGAACAGAGCTCTAATGTCAATGACCTTAATTTTATCGACATTTTATATCGGGTTTTCACAAGATGATACTACCACTGTACAACAGACCAGTAATATACAGCAGTATACCCCATCGAAATTAATAGGAAAAGGACAATGGGATATCAAATGGTTCAACAATTTGTACACTCAGACAGAAAGTACCTTTACGGAAGGGAAGGAGCCTAGGCAAACATTTTTTACTTCAACTTTGGAAGTATATACAGGTATTGGCAACAATAAAAGGTGGAACATAGGAACTATTTTAGAATTCCGTTCCAATGTTGTAGGTGGGAGAGATGCTTTGGATGTTTTCCAATTTGACGGTGAAACAGGAACTGCACGGTCAGGACTCACCTCGATTGCCCCATCGGTTAAATTTGTTCCAGTGGCATCGCTCAGTAATTTTTCAATCCAGAGTTCCTTATTTATTCCCTTAGTGGATAATGAAACGGAAGATGGGGTGTTTTTGGACCAAAAGGGGTTTACATGGCAAAACCGCTTTTTTTATGACCATACTTTCAGCAGCGGGAAATGGCAGTTGTTCACAGAACTAAACTCTGAATTGAATTTTGGGGACAAAGAAGAAAGTTTTGCAAACAATAGTTTAAACTTGACTCCCGGAGTATTCCTTAGCTATTTTCCAAGCTCCAAGTTCACGATTTTGGCTTTGGCACAACACTCCCAAAGAATTGACCTCGGGAACGATTTTGAACAAGACTTTACGGCACTGGGAGGAGGTTTAAAATATCAGCTTACACAGGCATTGAACTTAGAGGTTTTGTATACAAATTTTGTTCGCGGCAACAATACAGGCCTAGGGGAAACATTTAATATAGGATTGCGTGCAATTTTGTAGCCAAGACTTTTTGTTATTCTTTTATAAAAACCTCTGCCCAATTTGGGTAGGGGTTTTGAACATTATATTGATTTAAGGAGTTGATAAATAAGTGTTATTGGAAGTATCAAATAATTTGACAGCAAACATAAAAACATTATGAGAATTATAATTTCTTTTGTCTTTCTGTTTCTACTTCCATTAACGACCCAGAGTCAATGGGTGTCCAATGTACATATCCAGGGGAACAAGCGCACTAGGAAAGCATTTATAGAAAAAATTATCCACTTGAGGGAAGGTATGGAGTTGGACTCATCATTGATAGAGCAGGATATATACCGATTGAAACGACTGCCCTCAGTGGCACATGCCTATTTTCAGGTTTCCCCAACCGAAAAGGAAGAAGCATACAATGTGGTTTATGGTATAGAAGAAAATTTTACCTTGATCCCCTTTGCCAGCATATATACTACAAATAATGATGAGTTTGCCTTTAGGCTTGGGTTACAGGAATTCAATGCAATGGGGAACAACATCATTTTGGGGGGCTTTTATCAAAAAGATGTTTTTGATTCCTATTCGTTTCATGTAAGAGCTCCTTATCTCTTTGGGAGAAGGTTTGGAGTAGCCTTCAGTTATCAAAATCTGACCACACAAGAACCTGTTTTTTTAGATGATGGGACTGCTGATTATCGGTACAACAATGAATCTTTCGAGTTATTGGGGTTGTATCAATTTGGATTAAGGCACAACTTAGAGTTGGGATTTAACATTTTTACTGAAGATTATCAATATCTTTTTGGCAGCACCGCTTCTGATGTTCCTCAGTCCTTTAAAGTAGATAAATATTTATATAAACTTATCTATAGCTACGATGCCATACAATATAATTATCAATACCTATCAGGTTTTAAGAGTACACTTAATGTGCAATATGTGCACAGTGTGGATGAACAACGGCTTCCCAAATTTATAATTGGGTTTAACGATTTCATTTTCTTTAAGAGGATCGGAAAAAAGGGGAACTGGGCGAACAGACTACGTTTAGGGCTTTCCAGTAATTTGGACACACCATTTGCCCCATTTGCAGTAGATAACAACTTGAATATTCGTGGAGTAGGAAACACTATAGACCGTGGAACGGCAGCTATTGTCCTTAATACGGAGTATAGACACACACTTTTGGATGAAAAATGGTTAGTAGTTCAAGGCAACTTTTTTGTCGATGGAGGCAGTTGGCGCAATCCAGGAGGTAATTTCAGTGATTTTGGAGATAATCAAAACTTGAGGGTATATCCTGGAGTTGGTATACGGCTTATCCATAAACATATTTTCAACGCAATATTCAGAATAGATTATGGATATGGTATAACCAGTGATAGTTCAAAGGGGTTCGTATTTGGAATAGGTCAATATTTTTGATGGAAGAGAAATTCAGTCAACTAACTAAAAACAATAAACCCACAACTGGGTTGCGGGTTTATTTTTGCGGAGGAAGAGGGTCTTTTTCAAATTGCACGAATCCACTGTTTTTAGGCCTTTTTAGCGGGTCAAAAATTTGGTGACACCGAAAAGGACACCACTTTAACTTTACTTTAACAACTCTATACTTTTTACTATCTTTTTGTTACAAATCAAAAGTAATATGGAGAAACATTTATTCAGAGGTTCAATAAATCGTTGGTTTTGCAGGACTAAGACGAAAAGGGATTAAACTTAGCTAAGAAACTATTTCTTTAGATGATTGATGGATTAATCAACAAAAAAGCACTTGAATAAGTGGCTTTTTTTGATATTGGCAGTAAGACTTCTACCATGATATTCTTTTTTTTGGTTTACATCAAAATTGTCCGTGTGTCAGTTCCATAACTTGACTATTTTGAAACGAACTTATTCCGAATCACATCAACAAAGGTAGTTGGAGTATTTGCTTCCGGGGTTTGAGGTGCGGCAGGATTCACTATAATTCCCTAACCCATTATATATTAGTCGTTTAAAAAACTTTAATTATATATGTTCACCAAATTGTACACTAAACTCAAAAAGAACTATTTAAAAACAAATTTAATTTGTCTTTACGGTGGGCAATTATACAATTTCCAATAAAAAAATTAAATAAATTTTACTTTTTAACGCATTAGATGGAAATTTTTAATACTCAATTTCAAAATAATGAATTAACGATTATAAGATATATAATGGTAAGAAATGCGTATATTAATTTATTCTGAATAAGTTTCAATTTACTTATAAATAATTTATTAAAAGTAAAAAAACTAAGAACTAGATTACTATTCTTTGACTATTTAGTTTAGTCAAAATAACTTAATACTTACTTAGCCTATATTCTAGTCTTTAATATAGATTATTTACGATTAATAAAATAAGTTTTTTAAGTTATAGAATTCCGATATTTACCTCTTAAATGTTATAATTTTTTAAGTTATAGAATTTATACAAGGTATAGCGACCTTTAATTTTTTACTTTTTGCGATCCTTATATGGTATCATAAAAAGAGGTTGGATATTGCCGTTTATGTTTTTTCATTTTTTTTATTAGGAAAAGGAATAACCATGGTCAGTAATTTGATTATTACTAAATCTATTTTTCCAGAAAACAATTACATTTTTTATATAGGGATAGTACTGAACTCTTTTCTATTTTTTTATGCACCTATTCTCTTTTTATTCACTATAAGTATTATTAAAGGGAATATTTCTATTAAAAAATATTGGGCACATTTTATTGCTTTTATAATATTTTTAGTATTGAATATTTTACTTGTTTCTATGCTTCTTATTAAAAAAGATAGCATTTTTACATCAAATGTTTTGTGGATAAGAAATTCTTTTGACAAACTATATTTCATACAAGTAATAGTTTATACACTTACCTCTTTTTGGTTAGTATATAGACATAAAAGCGAAAATTTAAGGTTTAAAAAAATTGCCAAATGGCTGAAACAAACCCTTATTCTTTTTTTCGTGATTTGGCTGTTTTTTTTAATAAGCTCGCTCATTACAAATTCACCTGAGCTAGCCACAACCTTTACTTTTATTGGTATTTTGTTGTTGTTGGTATTATCTAATATTATCTTATTTCATCTATTAAACAATCCAGAATTCTTTTACAATAACCTAACCGTGAAATTGCGTAAGGAAACCACCAATCCTAAAATAAACAAAGTGGTTTACGACGAGCTTTGTGATTTGGTTGTGGAGCAAAAACTATATAAGAAAGCGGACTTAAAGATTAGCGATTTATCTGAAGCTTTGGGTGAATCTGCCCGAAATATCTCTATTCTCATAAACACATTTTACAAGGGTAATTTCTACGACTTTATTAATTTTTACCGTATTGAAGAAGCCAAAATGCTTTTAAAAAATGGTAATGAAGACATGACGATTTTAACTATCTTATACGAATCTGGTTTTAATAGCAAGTCGGTTTTTAATGCGGTCTTTAAAAAAATCGAAGGACAAACCCCATCGGCCTACAGAAAAAATCACATCACTTCCCTATATGGGTAAACCCTTAGTTTACTAGACCTCTTTTGTTAAATCACTCTTAAAATAAGGTACTGATTTCCGTATTTACAGGAATTTGGACGACACAACTTGTTCTAAAAAGTATGTTTGCCCCAGAATTTTTATTTCGTTTTACCTAAAAAGACTCTTCATAAATACCTTTAAAATCAATTATAGATAAAGTTAAATGCACAAAAGAAATGAAAAAGTTCATAGTTGTACTATTTGCAGCATTTTTAATTCAGAATTTAACGGCACAATTTCACACATTAAATAAGCCGCAAGGGAGTCCAAGGGTTCAAGAAACCCAAAAGTTAGGGATAACCGAGATTACAATAGATTATGGAAGTCCTGCATTACGTAAAAGGGATGTTTGGAACAATCCTAATATTATACCACAGAACGGAAATCCTATAGCTTGGAGAGCTGGAGCCAATATGGGTACAACTATAGAATTTACAACTGATGTGCTAGTTGAAGGACAACCACTAAAAGCAGGTATTTATGGGTTTCATATTATTCCTGAAAATGACACATTTACTTTATTATTTGCTCATAATCACGATCAATGGGGAAGTTATTACTTAGATATAGAGAAGGATGTAAGCTTAAAAGTAACTGTAAATCCTGAGCCTTGCGCAAAGTCAGAACAGCTAGACTATGAATTCTTAAACAGAACCGAAAACTCATTGGTTATTGGATTAGAATGGGGCGAAAAACGAATTCCATTTAAAGTAGAAGTTGATTTAAATACAACTGTTGTAGAAAGTTTTAGAAGTGAACTACGAGGTATTAATACTTACCATTGGCAAGCATGGAACGATGCTGCTTTATGGTGTTTAAATCACAATACCAACTTAGAAGAAGCTTTACAATGGGCAAACCGTTCCATAGATGGCGGATATGGCGGTTTTGCAGCTGATATGAATTTAACGAATATGTCAACTAAGATCAGATTGTTAACAAAGCTAAATAAAACTGAAGAAGCTAAAACTGCCATTGCAGAAGTAAAGGAAATGAATGCCACTGTATATGAGGCAAATGGTTTTAGTAGGTTTTTACTTCAAAATGGTTTATATCTGGATGCATTAGATTACTGCAACATTTCACTTAAATCAAACCCTGATACATGGTTTTTGGAGTTGAATAGAGGTCTAAGCCAATATTTTTTGAACAATAAGAAAGCAGCATTAAAAGGTGTCAAAAAGGCACTAAAAACAGCACCAGAACAATTTCAATCCAGATTGAACGAAATTATAAAAGAGATTGAAACCGGAACATACAAACTACCCGGAAACTAAAATAGTCGTTAAAAATTAAATCGGGAGTGACTAATATAGAAGGTTGATGGTTTTTCATTTAATAGTGTGCGTTGTTCCTGATTTTACCATTTTTTAAGATTTAATAAAACTAAAGTAAAAGATGAAAACAAGATACATAAGTCTAATAATTATACTGTTATTGGCACAAAATAGTTTAGAAGCACAAACCCTAAAACGAAAAGGATTATTAGGGATTATGATGCAAACCTTAAACGACAGCATTACTGAACAATACAACTTAAATACAAACTCGGGTGCTTATATCACTACGGTAATGCCAAATACAACATTCTCGAGTTTAGGAGTAAAGCAAGGTGACGTACTAACAAAATTAAATGGTACATCTGTTAGTACAATTCAAGATGTTTTGGCTATTACTAGTCAGCTTTATGAAGGCGATACCATCGAAGCTGAATTTTATTCAAACAATAAAAAGGAAATAAAATCAACGGCTTTGCTAGGCAGGCCTATCGAAGCTTTTGAAAATGGGAATGTGACCTATGGTGAAGTGGTTTATGAAGGTAATATGTTGCGAAGCATTTTAGTTACGCCTAAGCAAGTTCAAAATGCACCTGTGATTTATTTCTTACAGGGCTACACTTGTGGTTCTGTTGAAACAGTTTCGAATGATAATCCAATGAAAAAACTGATGAAAGATTGGGTTGATGCTGGATTTGCAGTCTATCGAGTAGAAAAACCTGGAGTTGGCGATAGTCAGAGCAACAAGCATTGTACACAAATAAGTTTCAACGAAGAACTTAAGGCCTTTACAGAAGGTTATAAAGACTTATTAAAGCAAGATTCAGTTGATGTTGAAAACATCTTTATGTTTGGGCATTCTATGGGTGGTGTCATTGCACCGCTTTTAAACGAAATGAAAACACCACGTGGTATTTTGACCTACGGAAGCATTGCGCAAAATTGGTATGATTATATGGTAGATCTATATACTATCCAACCAAAACATTTTGGAGTGTCTGATACACAAATAAAAGAAGACAACAAGGTTAATTTGAAGTTTAACATAGACTTCTTGATTAATAAACTTTCAGGAGAAGAAATATTGGCTAACAAGGCTTATGCAGATTTTTTTAGCGCTAACGAACTCAACTTTAAACAGAACCAATACATTGGGCGTCATTTCGATTTTTGGCAAAACTTGGCCGATATCGATATTCCAAAAGCTTGGTCTAAAGTTAACACCAACGTTTTCGCCATGCATGGTGAATTTGATATTCAGGCCATTAGCCCTAAAGGCGCACAACGCATCGCAGAAATAGTTAACCAAAATGGTGGTAAAGGTGATTTTAAACTCATTAAGAATGCAGACCACGGTTTCGTAAATTTTAGTTCTATGCAACACAATGTGGAAATCTTGGGCAATGGTTCTTACATGAGTCATGCACGAGATAACTACAGTAGCGAGCTAGCTAAAGAAAGTATTGATTGGATGACCTCTAAAATTAAAAACTAAAGCTATGAATTACAACCTATTGATTGTCTTTTTAGTGCTAAATGTTACGATTATGTACGGTCAAATAGATTCTGTTTTTGTGTGCAAGGCAACATTTAAAAATTCAAAATTTGATAATGCCCATGCCGGAAGCGGATTCTTACTACGCCATAACAATAAGACCTATGCAATAACGGCAAAACATGTCTTGTTTTTTGCCAAGACGGACAGTATGAAAACCATCAGTTTTGGTGATGAATTAAAATCGTGGACCTTGTATTCTAAGCAAAGTAAAAGTAAAATTATGGCAGGAAAACTCATCAATGAAAACCCGAACGAAGCCATCGTTATGCCGCCAAAAGGCGACTGGTTAATTTTTGAAGTTACAGACAAGCTTCCCAAAAATACAGCCGTTTACACCTTAAGAAACATGCCTTTAAAACAAGGTGAAGACCTTCAGTTTATGGGCTATCCATACAAATCTGAAAGCCCTATACGGATAAACGGCAACTTAATTGGCCATACTCAGGACAAAAATCTAAAACTCAATGTGCCCAATGGAAACTACGGCGGTTGTAGCGGCGGTCCTGTAATTGACAGCAAAGGTAAGCTAGTCGGTATCGTTTCTATGGGCTATTTCAATCAAAATGAACAGAAATACGTTTTTGAACCCGCTTCTTTAGAATATTTCAGGTCAATAATAGAAAATTATCAATCAAATTAACAGTCAATATTGAACAAAGCAATAGTGAAAATTCTTAACTCCTGTACTCATGTAATGTCCATTAAATTCCTATGGATGCTAATAGTATTAACGCCATCATTATTACAAGCTCAAAAGAACAACGTTGACACTCTACACTTGCTTAATGGTAATTGGAATATTGAGAATTATGAGTGGAAAGCTAACACCTGGCACCCCATAGGCAGCACAGCCTCCACAATCACAATTGAACATCAGGGTAAATTCATGTCCGAAAAAGTGAAATACCTTTCTAAGTATGGTGAAATTAATTTGATAATCAATATTGGCTACGATAATCGGTTAAAGAAATTCAAATTATGTGCTATGGATAAGGAATATGGATATATGGATATTTATAATGGTGAATGGATAAATGAGGATTTAGTATTTACAAACTTAGATTCAGACATACCCGTAAAATTAGAAGATGGAAGAAAGTTATCTTTTAGACTTACATACTCTAAACTAAGTGATCAAACTTTTACGCATTTAGTAGAAGGTACTTTTGACAAAGGCAAAACCTGGTTTAGTTTTTCTAAAAGTGTATATACAAGATTAAAAGATTAAAAAAATGAAGAGTATTAATATAATGCAAAGACAAATTGCCATATTACTAGTTATTCTGTCACATTATTACACTTCATCTCAGAATACAAAACTTGATTTAGAAAAAAAAGAGGTGAATATACCCGTAGATTTAAGCACTCAAAGACCTATAATTGCTCTTAATATCAATGAAAAAGGGTCTTATAAGTTCATTTTTGACACTGGTGCGGGAAGAAACTTTATAGATGAAGAATTATCTAAGGAGTTAAAACTAGAGGTAATTGGCAAAGAATTTATAAGTTCCCCGGGTACCAATAGACAAGTAATATCGAATCGTGTTACGGTGCCACAAATTTCTATGACTAATGTATTGACATCCAAAAATGTCAATATGAACACAATGCCTCTAAGAAAAATGCTACCTATTCATGGCGTTATTGGAGGAATGTTTTTTAAGAACCATCTTTTGTCTATTAATTACCCTAAATCAATTCTTACAATAACCAAGGGAGAGTTAAAAGAAGACGCAGATAATGTTATTCCGTTTAATCAAGACTCCCGAATTTTAAGCACTGAGATAAGTGTTGCAGGCAATAAACAAGAGGCTCATTTAGATTCTGGAAATCCCGGAAACATAGATATTCCTTTTAAACTTAAAGATAAATTAGAATTTGTTAAAGAACCCTTGGAAGATGGTATGATACGTACATCGCTTGCAAGTCATAAAAGATGGAAAGCTACATTAAAAGGAGATATTGTCATAGGGAATTTGGTTTACAAATCTCCAGAAGTGAACCTTATAGAAGGATTTGAATTTGTAAACCTTGGATTTCAGTTTTTTAATCAATCAAAAATAACAATTGATAGAGTAAACAATCTATTGAAGATTGAAAAGTCTTCTTCTAAAAGGAAAGATGCTAACAATTTTGACATAACTGAATCTGCATCAAACGAGTATACAGGTTGGTATGGAGGAAAAGTTCGTAGTGTTTTCCTTGAGGATGGACAAATGTATTTACAACGAGTTGGAGGCCCTAAAATTAAATTGGAAATGATAAAAAAAGACTATTACAAGATGACGTTTTCAATGCCAACTGCAAATGAGTTGCCGAATGTTCAATTTGAGCGTAATGCAAACCAACAGATAACAGGTTTAACGTTTGTTCATAGTGACGGAAAGAAAGACTTTTCAAAAAAAGATTGAAAATAAAACCAAAAGATGAATGAAAATTTAAGCGATTATTATCTAGTATTTACCAATGTTTCATCAGTCCTAAATTGCATAAGTAAGTAGCAAGGTTTATTTTTTAAAATAGACCTGCACAAAAAGATAAAAAGCAAAAATGAAATATTTTTTAAACTATATATTATTATTAGGATTTATCTCTTTATTGGGATGTAAAAAAAACGCAAACAAAGGCACATGGTTTTTGACCAATAATTCTAATAATTTAGAGCAAGCTGAACCTCTAGCTCCAGGTATTATATCATCATCAAAAATTGAATATGGTGGTAATATTTCAGATAAATACAAAGAAATCTATTTTACAGTAAATGATACTAGCTGGAAATCGTCTTATGCAGCAGTTAGTAAATTTAAAAACAACAAATTGATCTCTAGAGATACGGTAAGGTTTGCTGGTAAAACAATGCAGGGTGGTGATGCGCACCTTTCTCCAGATGGAGATAGGTTATTCATAGCATCTAGGTTAAGTAAGGATACTACCGTTAATGATGGTAACATTTGGGTAGCTACACGTAATAAAAAAGGTTGGTCAAAGGCAGAAAAACTTCCGTCAACAATTAATACGGCATTAGGCGAATATTCACCTTCTCAAGCTAGTTCAGGAAATATTTATTTTACAAGGTTTACTGAAGAAACACACGGCGATATCTATGTTTCTAAATTTATTAATGGTAAATATCAGGAAGCTATAAGGTTACCAGAATCTGTAAACAGTAAGTTCATAGAATGTGACAGTTGGGTATCTCCAGATGAGTCTTTTATTTTATTTGTAAGAAGAACTGAAGATGGTTTTAATGATGGTTATGGATTTTTTGATGTATATATTAGTTTTAATGAAAATGGTAATTGGTCTGAAGCTCAAAACCTAGGAAAAGATTACAATACAAAATTTACGGAAGGTAGTCCTTCAATAACTCCCGACTCAAAATATATACTTTACACATCTAATAGAAAATCTAAAGACCCAAAAAAATTTGATGGCTCTTTAGATATATATATCCAAGAATTTGAATTAGAAAAAATCAAATCAAAATCAATAATTAACTAATTAAAAAATCAATGAAAAAAGTAACAATTATATGCTGTTAATTTTTAAGCTGAATTGTTGTATGTGCTCATAAATCATAAACTAAAACCATAATAATTAAAAATGATAGTATAGGAGTTAGAGGCGACTAATCTTGAAGCATTACAATCTGCAACTATAAACGCAGCAACAAACTTGAAACTCGAAAATGAATATGGACTAGTGAAAGCAAATTTTAAGGCCGACTTATTGCTATTAGATACAAATCCTTTAGTTAGAAACAGTATAACATGAAACTAAATAATCAACATTTGAAAAGGATAATAATAATCTTCATGTCATTTGGAATATTTTCTTGTAATTCAAACAAGGAGATTAATAATGGAGACAAGACAGGCAGTTTTAGCGGTGTATTTGAACATGGAAATTTTTTAGATAAGATAAGCTTTGAAATTGAACAAGATTCTGCCAGCTTCAAGGTTTTTTTTACGAGTTTAGAACAAAATGCAAATAGAATTCCCTTTCAAGGTGTTGAATTAAGAGATGATTCTATCAGTTTTAAGTTGCAAAGTGATTTTTACACTTACTCTTTCAAAAACAAATGGATTGAAAATAACAGCAAAGTTCAGGGAGCTCTTACTGTAGACTCAATTACAGTTCCTTACACTTTAGAAAAAGAGTTGCCAAGTAAAGGCCAATATCCAAAAAATGAGGATGTTAGTTTTATATCCAATGGATTGAAAATAAATGGTACGATTTGGTATCCAAAAAACGAAGGGAATAAGGTAATAGTAATTCTGACTTCATCTGGAAATGCAAACCGGAGTGCCTCAAGAGCAGAGGCTAAACTTTTTGCACAAAGGGGATTTACAACATTTCATTATGACAAAAGAGGAACTGGAAATTCGGAAGGCGATTGGCAAATAGCTACGATTGACGAACTTCTGATGGATGATATAAATGCAATCAAGTTTTTTTCTGAAAAGACAGGTATTTCTCTTACGAACATTGGAATTAAAGGTAGTAGCCAGGGAGCTACCAAAGTTCCATATGTATTAACTGAATTGGAAAGTCTGGAATATGGTGTTGCCGTAAGTTGCCCTGGAGTTCCATTACTTGAAAGCGATTTAAATTATTGGAAAAACAGAAATGCAGAAGTAATCGGAAATGAAATTGAAGCCGCTACTATATTTCAACGAAAGGTTTTTGAGTTTATAGCAGGGAAACTATCCAGAACAGATTTAGAAAAGGCTATAGATAACGAAAAATCTAATTCATGGTTTTCCAATGTATGGGTACCAAATCTGGATGAAGTCCAAACAGATAAAAAACTGCTATATAGTCCAATACCTCACTTTGAAACAACAAAGCAACCAATTCTGATTCTGCAGGGAACAAAGGATGAAATAATACCAGCGAATAGTTATGAAATCATTTCAGAAGCACTCATAAAATCAGAGAATGACAATTTTAAAACCGTTTTATTAAAAGGGGCCTCTCATTCAATGTATAATATTGGGGAAAGTGATTTTCCCTATTGGTCTAAATTGCATCCTGATTATTTAGCAACGATTGAAGACTGGATAAATACTGTTTCTAACAATGTATCCTATGAAAAGCCATAGTCCAGTGTCCCAAAGATAGCGAATATGTGTTTTTTGTCTTAAACCACCTTTTTCATATACTAACCGATGATATAGCTAATACATTCAAGATTAATTATATAATTAAAAATGTAATGATGATTAATAAAGAAGGTAGAGAATCAAAATTAATTCATATGACTGAAGCTGTAAAAAATGAAAGCGAGACATATAATCCTGAAACTCTTACTTACCCAAATGAGATTATAAAAATCATGACTTCAGGGTCTGATCAATAAATTAAGAAACTAAAAAATGAAAAATATATCCGTAGTCTTAATTGTATTCATATTGTTCAATAGCTGTTCTCAACAAGAAGAGGTCTATAAAATTTCTGAGAAGGATAAAAAAGAAATTGAAGCACTTAAAAGAAGTATTCCATTGGTGCTTGCTAATGATGGATGGGAACCTTACGAAAAATTGTTCTCGAAGAATTACGAAAACTGGCACATGCTAGGTGACCAAGTTCGTAATAGGGAGGATTATCTTTCTGCTGTAAAGCAATGGTACGATGCAGGCAACAGAGCTACAGGTAGCGAGGTAGAAACCATAGCTTTTATCCCATTATCAGCCCATAAAGTAATGTATTTACACAAGCAGGTTGAAAAGTTCAATTTGGCAGAAAACGACAACCAAACGTCTAGGGATATTCGCTTTGTGAGCATTTTTGTTAAAGAGGAAGGTGAATGGAAAGTTGATTTTACAGCTTTTATGGATGCGCCCAATACAAATTAAAGATGTACAGAACCATTGTTTTATTATTAATAGTATTGGTATCCTTCATAGGGTGTCAGAACAATACTTTGCCATTTTCCCAATTTGAGAATGCGACAACGCCCCTAGTCTTAGGAAAAGGGACACTATCCTTGGACTCCGTTCAATGGAACAACGTCTATGTGGCCAAGACCAAGGAGCTTTATTTTACCAAAATGGGCAAATCCGCATCCATCATTCACAAAATGGATTATAAAGATGATGGTTTTAAAAACCTCGAAAAGATTGCATTTCCTGATGAGTCCCCACATTCAGACATTTATGTTACAAATGACGGAGATACCATGTTGTTTTCCTCATTAATGCAAGAACATGTAAATGATACCATTTCCGATTGGAATATCTGGAAATCCGTAAGGAAAAATGGTAAATGGCAGACACCAATCCCCTTTTTTAACCAAAATTTGGAAGGAAACCAGTTCTACCCATGGTTAACCCGAAGCGGCAACATCTATTTTGCCATCACGCCTCATGGTTCTGGCAATAGCGACCTCTATGTGTCTGAATATAAAAACGGAGCATATGGGACGCCGAAAGCGCTACCTGCACACATTAATTCTAAAAGCATCGAAGGTGATGCCTATGTAGCACCTGATGAAACCTATATAATTTTCGCAGGTTTTGAAAGAGGGCAAAATCTAGGTAAGTCCGATTTGTTCGTCAGTTTTAACGAGAACGGTAATTGGACAACCCCAGTTTGGTTAGGGGAAGAGATTAACTCTGTAGGCTATGATGGGAGCCCCTTTGTTACAGAAGACGGCAACTACTTAATCTTTACCAGCAGCAGGGGTAGCACAGATGAGAACACATTTTTTAATCATTATATCGTTAAGTTCAATCCTGAAATATACAGAGCCAAATCTAAAACATTGGCTAACTATTTAGCACAAATTGGCAACACACCATCACAATTAGATTTAGGAAATATTTCTACAACTGGAATTGAATATGGAGGAAGTTTGTCTCTAAAAACCGAAGAAATAGTTTTTACAAGAGCTTCGGACGATTTTTCATCAAGGAGCATGATGCTGAGTGAGTTTAAGGATGGGCAATTTTCAACTCCTCAAGAAATGAAAATTGGTGAAATAATATACAAAGGGGCCAGCGATGTTCAATTTTCCAATGATGGAGCGTACTTATATTTTAAGATGAGAGGGCATATATTAAATGATTCCCTTAGAAAAGATGGTAATATATGGAGAAGTAAGCGTAATGGTGATTCATGGGAAAAAGCAGAATTGTTACCAGAGACCATTAATTCAAAAATTGAGGAATATTACCCAATACCTACCAATAGCGGTAACTTGTATTTCAGTAGAGAACTTCCAGACACCAGTTACGATATTTATGTGTCTAGATTAGTTAATGGGGAATATCAAAAAGCAGAACGCCTACCAGATTATATTAATACAAAACTACTGGAATCTGATGCATATGTTTCACCAGACGAATCATATATGATTTTTGTGCGAATGAATGCTGAAGGGGATTTGGGAGTGTCTGATTTATACATCAGTTTTAATGAAGGTGGAAGTTGGAGTCATCCAATAAATATGCGTTCAATTAACAGCAAAGGCGTTGATGGAAGCCCTTTTGTAACTTCTGATGGAAAACATTTAATATTCACTTCTACAAGAGATTCAGAAAATCCTGAAAATTTTGATGGCCATTTAGATATTTATGCCGTTAAGTTTAACAAAGAAAATTGGAGATAAATGAAACTACAACATTGCATAATATTTGTGTGTTGTTCATGCTTCATGCAGATTTCCACGTCGCAAAACCCAGCTTTCGATAATTTACGGGTTGATTTTATTAAAGGTTACACCAAGCTGCAAGTTCCCGACCTGCAAATCGATTATGTAAATACTTTGCAATCAATAAAATCAAAAGATGATGTACAATTTCAGGAAGCTTTTTTCAAAGACATAAACAAGAAACTACAAAATGTCGATGTTTCTTCATTACCAACTGATCAAAAATTAGATTTTCATATACTGCAATATGAGACACGACTAAATTTGATTCGCCTGGAACTTGAAAAAAAGTGGAATCCTAAAGAAAAATTAAACAGTAATAGTAGTATATACACAGTTCAAAATGGTAAAGAATGGTATGCTTATCTGTTGAAAAGGTGGGTAGATCTTGATACAGAACCAAACAATATGTTCCGGTTTGGTTTAAAAGAAATAGAAAAAGTAAAAAGTGAAATGAAAATGATTCAGTTAGAATCTGGTCTTTCCAAAGAAGCTTTTTCAAAATTTTTAAATGATTCGACATTTTATTTTCACCATGAACAAGATGTTAAAAATGCCTTTTTAAAGATTAAAAGTAAAGTGGCTCATACTTCAGGAGAGCTTTTCCCTTACATTAAAGATATTCCAGATGTTTCTATTACTAGAGGCACAAATGATGCTTTGGCACACGTACCAGCCTATTACGGAAATAGAACTTTTTATTTCAATTTTTTTGATGAACCATTTAATAAAAGGCAACTGGGCTGGTTTTATGCGCACGAAGCCATACCAGGACATCATTATCAATTTATGGTAAATGATATTGTTAAAAGAACAGAGTTGCAAAACTTATTTTGGTATGCAGGATTTGCAGAAGGCTGGGGAGCCTATGTAGAATATTTAGGTAATGAGCTAGGCGTTTTTAATAGCATTTATGATGAGTATGGTAAATGGGAGTGGGATTTAATTAGATCGGTAAGAGTATGTTTAGATGTTGCTATAAATTATTATGGTTGGTCAGACGAGAAAGCATTAGAGTTTTGGAAAAAGCATATTGAAGACCAAGATGATATTGGTATACGAGAAATTAATAGGATGAAACGTTGGCCAGCGCAAGTAATTACATATAAATATGGGGCTAATCTTTTATTAAAGCTCCTTAAAAAAGCCAAAAGAAGCAAAACTTTTGACTATAAGAAGTTTCATGAAAACATCTTAAAAAATGGAGATATTCCCTTATCTGTTCTTGGAATTTTGATAGCTTCGGAAGAAGGATAAAATCATAGATATCAGAACTTTAGAATTTTTTAATGCTCCTTTATCGGCCGGTTTTTTTTACAATTAAGGAGGTTTTCCCACTATCCTTCCTTTTGTATTCGAATTGAATATATTCTGCCAAATGACTTCTGGCAGTGCGATAGCGTTCAGCTGTTCCCTCGGCGAAATCCTGACCCACAAGACTATCCACTTGATTGTTATGTTCTTGAAAAACCTCCAGAAGCATTTTGTATTTCTGCCCTTTACCTAAATAGGCATCCCTCAATGATTCCGCCGTAATCGGATAGTCAGATTCTTTTAACTTTTCGGCATGCTTATACATGTCAGTTCTCATTTTGGCCAAGTACACATTGAGTTGCCTAATTTCTGGTGAAAATCCCTGAACCATACTTTGTGCAGCGTTCCATTTGTGTGGATAAGTCTTTCGATGGGTACTCATTTCAACCCGTCTACCATTGACGGTGATTCTGAGATAAATCATTGCCCTTCCTTCGCTGTCGGCTTTGCTCTTTTTGAGGTAGAATAATAGTGAAACCATAAACTGACACCTATTTAAACGATTATTTGCTTCAAATTAGGAAAAATTATTTAATTAGTTATCCTCGTAATACACTGACTGACAATATTTTAATTATTGATAGGTGTCAGTTGGAATAAGAATTTGGATTGACACCGAAATGGACACTTTTTAACATAATTTCAAATGACGTCATTTGATGCCCTAAAAAATGAAAACCCTGTAAATCAATAATTTACAGGGTTTCTTGTTTTGAGATGGTGTCTCTCAGCGGAGGAAGAGGGACCAGAACTAAATGTTTAAGTTATTGATTTTAAAATAGATATAATCCCCTATTTTTGTGATACTCACCGCATTACTCACCGATTAGAATATTTGCTTATTCGGTCGTGAATTATATGATCAATTCTAATTTATTAAATAGTGATTAACGACAGAACCATTTTTAATGATCAATTATATCTTTTTGCTGCAAGATATGTAGCCAAAATCGCGGAAATTCCCAAAGGATCGGATTATTCGTACTATAATCAAAGGCAATTGTTGTATGCAGAGTTGTTTGAACAATTGATGTTATACGACAAGATTGCTATAAAAATTGATCGTTTTAGCCTTGGACTGCATTTATTGATAAAAGAGCTTGGTCTTGTAAGGGTTGAGGAATTAATAGAAAAAGATATAATTGAATTAGTTCTTTGGAAGCCAATAATAGTAAGTTCAACTGGAACAGCTAAAGAAGACCGTTCTATAGATAATTCAACCATTTTTGGACAACCTCCTTTGGCAACAGGATATCATTCTGATGAAGATTTTAATACCGAAGCTAACATTGATAAAGTTCTTAATGCTTTTAATTTTCGGGAGTCTTCCAAATCCAGATTTAAACAAAAGGCTCTAAAACAGTTTAGGTACCCAAATTTAGATATCGCCGAAAAGTCCTCTGAAATAGTTATTGATGCCTATACATCTAATAAACTGAAAAATCTTAACCTTCCTTTTGAAAAAGACCCAGGTCAATTGAATTTAAAGGAGCGTGCAATACTTTTTAAATTAGGGAGTGATGTCTTGACGACTACGGTTCTGGCAGATCTTAATATACTAAGCAATAACAATTATGCTCACATTTCTCTTATAAATAGTGCTGTTAAAGACATTGAACGTGCCCTAGAGGTAGAAAAGAACAACTCTGAAATATTTCAAATTGAAAATATTCCGACTTTAAAAAGTCTCATTCTAGAAAAAGAGATTAGGTTTAATGATGTTTTCCTTTTAAGAGATAAAAGGATAGCACAAGAATACAGGAATTGGCTTCATAAAGTTTCGGACAGGGACGATGCGTATTCAATTACCAAAGAATATATAAATGAGATTACTGGAAAAAACAATTTCTTCGAAAGCAACAAGGGTAAAATACTTCGTACAGTCGGTATGTATGGCTTGGGAACAGGTATAGCAGCGTCTATCTCTGGTTTGGCCGGTGCAATATCCGCTCTCTTTTTAGTTAGAGGGGCTGAACTAGGGCTTGGTCTATTCGACTCATTTGTCTTGGATGGTCTTTTGAAAGGGTGGAACCCTAGAATGTTTACTGAAGAAGTAGACAAATTGAGAAAATTAGAAAATTAAAACTGTATTTTGAAAATATTTTAAGTTTCAAATTTCTAGAAGAGTAAGGGTATATGTATGGTAATAATTTATTGCAATACTACCACTAAACCGCCCCCAAATCTTACCATAACTTACCTTGCGCCGGAACCTGTTCCGATTTTATAGTATCCAGATAGGTAAGCGTTTGGTAAAATCGGAATAGGGCGCATGTCTTATGCTGCTTCATGATTTCCAATTTTCCAAAAATCCCTTATACTTCTTGAATATTTGTTAAGAGAACCTCACTTTCCAAGTTAAAATTCCCTTTTAAACCATGTTCTGAATTATTGATTGCTAATTTGAAATTAGTAGGCAATTCAAGATGTGTCTTTGTTGCCACAAAAGACAATCTTGCTTTGCTCCCGAAGGTTGCAAAGAGAAAAGAATGAAAAGGGACTACATAAAATTCCGATGCAGTATTTATGAAAAGAAGGTGCTGAAGAAAAGAGCACAAAGGGCGGGCATATCCCTTTCAGAATATTGTCGTAGTTCGGCATTTGGCAATAACATCATCGAGCGTTTGACCGAAGAGCAATTGGAACACTATGCCATGTTGGTCAAATACAAGAACAACTTTACAAGGATTGGCAATATGTTCAAAAAACGCAATCCCAAACTTGCAATGGAAGTGGAACAGCTGGCAGAAGAAATCAGAAAACACCTTTACAATTTCAAAAAATGATAGGCAAGGGAAAGTCCATATCACATACCAGGGCATCCATCGGCTATGGTTGGAACCAAGAAAAGAATGCTGAGATTATACATAGACAACATGTAGCTGGTCTAACACCAAAAGAAATAACACAAGAGTTTAAAATTATACAAGAACAAAACACAAGATGTAAAAACAATACCCTGAGCTTCGTACTAAGTCCGACGATTGAAGATGGTAAAAATCTTAGTCAAAAGAGACTTAAGGAACTGACCCATAGATTTATCAAACGGATGAAATTAGGGAACAATCAGGCCATCGCTTTTGTGCATCGAGACAAACAACATATCCATATTCACTTATATGTCAATCGCATCGGTTTTAACGGAAAGGCTTACAAAGACAATTTTATTGGAAAATGGAGCCAACTGGCCGCCCAGGAAGTTGCCAAGGAAATGGGATTGACCACTGTAAAAGAAGTGCAACAGGAAAAGCAGAACGAGCTAGGGAAATTACGAAGCGAAATAAAACGATTTCACGAAAAGGTGATGGCAGAGAACAAACCAAGGGATTTTGACCAATACATCAAATACATGAAGAGGTATAAAGTAAAGGTCATTCCTTATATGAACAAATCGAACAAGTTGCAAGGGTTTCGATTTGAGTACAAGGGCCAAAATCTGAAGGGCAGTGAGGTACATCGTTCGATGTCAATCAACAACTTAGCCCTCCAACTGTCCAAGGATAATGAAAAAGGAATTCTTATGAAAGGTTCAAATACCATCCAACTTATGGGTAAGACCGTGGAGTTGAGTGCCAATATAGCCCTACACTTTACTAAGAAAATAATTAAGAAAACCATTAAAAAAGGCTTGGAGACTGGTATTGGAATATAAGCATCATTAAAAAAGTATATTATGAAAAAGATGGATGAAATAATGGAACTGTTGACGGAGGAAATCGAAGGTTTCAACCGTTCAATAGGAAAACTGGAAGACCTTTCTAAAAAATGGGACAACTTAAAGATAAAGGTTGATTACTCAAGTATAGATTATTACGTTAAGGATTTCTTACGGCAACAGGAAAAGATACTGAACAGCTGCAAAAAGAGCACTGTGGAGACCAATCGAACAATAAAATCAGCGACTCTGGTTCCTAGATGGCTCATTAAACTATGTTGCATTGCAACAGGTGCCTTCTTGTTGACCCTAGGATATTTTGGATATCATTTTGTAAGATTTGAGGAAAATATGGAAGAGGCTTCTGAAAAGGGTAGGGAAGAGGCTATTTCCGAACTGAGAGGCTATTTCAGTGACCATCCAATCATTTATAAGGATTTTCAAAAGTGGGCCAAAAAGAAAGATTCCGTTTCTCGTCAGGAGTAGATTGCGCCCTATCGGGTTTTTGCTGTACGCTTATCTGCCGGAACACTACAAAAACCCGACAGGATCCATGCGCAAAAGTTAAGGGTAAGGATTTGGGATAGTTCATGGAGGACTAAAAAAGGTTGGTTTTACGGAACTTAAGTTTTCATATGATACGGACGAAGCATATTACTTCAAATGTAAATCTTAGCGTCAAATTATTGGACAGTTTCTGTAAAGTATTTAGACAGTTTCAAAATTTTCTTTAAAGAAATTATTTTATAAATATCTGATAATTAGATAAATAAATTATTGGCATATTTATAGTGTATGCCAAATAAAGTCTTCCTCCCCCTAAATTGAGTCCAACCAACTTGGAACAGTGAGATTCAGAGGTAGAAATCCATCAATCAAAAAATTATGTTCAAAAATCATCTTAAAGTAGCTTGGCGAAGTATAAAAAAAGAGAAAGCTATCACAACCATAAAGGTTGGTGGTTTTGCCCTTGGTATAGCGGCTTGTCTTCTAATTACTCTTTTTATCAAAGATGAATTGAGTTACGATAGGCATTATAAAAATGCAGATAATATATACAGAGTCGTTCTTGAGGCAGAAATAGAAGGGGAAACTAAAAAAAGTACACATTTCCCCCTACTACTTGCCGAAACCCTGAAAGCAGATTTTCCAGAAGTACAGAATGCTGGTAAAATCTATGGTTCTCCGCTTTCATCCGGCGGTAAACGGGTATTTAGAAAATCGGGGGATTCTCAAAATATATTTGAGGAAGGTTTCTTGATTGGCGACCAAGGCATTTTTGAAATTTTGGATATACCCTTAATACAAGGTTCCGAAAGCGATGCTCTATTAAGCCCTAGAAACATTGTAATCTCCGAATCAAAAGCGGCCAAATATTTTCCGAACGGAGATGCATTGGGAAAGAATTTAATTTTAGATGATAATTCCTCAAATCCCTATACGATTGCAGGAGTCATGGAGGATTTTCCGGCTAATTCACATTTAAACTTTGATTTTATATTGCCTATCAATGATTCCAATATTAGTTGGACCAGTACAAATTACTTTACCTACCTGAGTCTAGACGGTAAAAGTAGTGTTGCCCAGTTGCAAACCAAAATGCGTTCTATTCTAGAAAAATATGTGATACCCGCTCAAATTCAAAGAGGCCGGGACGCTTCTTTTATTGAAGTATTGAAAACAATAGAATATAAATTACAGCCGATAAGCGATATTCATTTAAAGTCCGACATTGAAATGCAGGATGGACTCAAACATGGGGACTTGCAATTTGTTTGGCTTTTTGCAGCAATCGCGGGATTTATTCTATTATTGGCGTGTATTAATTTTATTAACCTGTCAACCGCGAAATCAGCCAATAGAGCAAAAGAAGTCGGGCTGAGAAAGACGATAGGAGCTTTTAAAAGTAACCTTATTACTCAGTTTCTTACAGAATCCGTTTTATTCAGTGTTATATCTTTCATGTTCGGTGTTTTATCAGCATGGATATTACTTCCCACTTTTAACTCTATTGCCTCAAAAAATCTTGAAATGCCTTGGGCGGATTGGTGGTTCTTCCCTACCATTTTAATTTGCTCTTTAATCATTGGCTTAATTGCTGGGTTGTACCCTGCTTTTTATCTATCGGCATTTAGACCTGTAAGTGTTCTCAAAGGTAGTTTGAGCACCGGTGGCAAAAGTGGAAAATTTAGAAGTGGTCTTGTTATTTTTCAATTTACTACATCAGTAATTTTAATTATTGGAACGATAGTTATATATAACCAGATGGATTTTATATTGAACAAAGAATTAGGTTATGATAAGGAACAGGTAGTAGTATTGGAAAGTACGAACATATTAGGTAACAAAATAGACAACTTTAAACAACAGTTATTACAATTGCCCCAAGTCGAGGGCGTTTCAAAAAGTGATTTCCTCCCTGTAGATGGATCTAGAAGAAACCAGACCACCTTTAGGAATATAGGGGAAGGAAGTGAAAACCGTGGTGTTCTAAGCCAAACATGGAGGGTTGACTATGACTACATCAATACCTTGGGCATGAAAATAGTGGAAGGACGTAATTTTTCAAAGGAATTTGCCATGGATTCGGTCAATTCAATCATAGTAAATCAAAAAATGGTTCATGATTTGGGTCTTGCAAATCCTTTGGGAAAAGAGATCGACAATAATTATCAGCAATATAAGATAGTTGGAGTCATCGAAGATTTTCATTTCAAATCCTTAAAAGAGAATATTTCTCCCTTAGCTATTTTCATCGGGAATAATCCAAACACTTTAGCTATCAAAATTAGCGCCGAGAACGTGAACGAAGCTTTGTCATCTATTACTGCAATATGGGATAGGAATGTTCCAAACCAATCTATTAGTTACGGTTTCTTAAATCAAAAATTTGCTCAAATGCACGAAGATGTACATCGAATGGGTACCATTTTTAATGGTTTTTCTTTGTTTGCTATTATGGTAGCTTGTTTAGGTCTTTTTGCCTTGTCCGCTTTTATGGTAGAGCAACGAAAAAAAGAAATTAGTATTAGAATTGTATTGGGTGCGCCGTTTCGTAGCATTTATAGATTAGTAACATGGGATTTTTTAAAATTAATTTTGATTTCCATCACTGTTGCCATTCCACTGGGATGGTATATGATGAATCGTTGGCTTCAGGATTTTGCTTATCGCATTGATATTGGATGGGAGGTATTTGTGAGTGCCGGTTTAATTGCTCTATTGATAGCAATTTTAACTATCAGTTATCAATCTGTGGGTGCTGCTTTGGTTCAACCCTTAAAGAGTTTAAGAAAAGAATAATGTTCCATTAATCGGCCGGTTAAAAGCACCGTGGTTTGATGCAAAAGCTCTAACTTGAAAGTTTGTGGCTTTCACTGCTATACTTGTCATATACTAACCGCAAATGAATTGTTGCTATTATGAACATTTCCTTGAACCCTTTTCAATTCATCTTCCTATTAGGAGGAGTTCACGGGCTACTTATTTTTTTCGCTGTTATTTTAAAAAAAAATCGAGGTAAAAATCGATTAATATTCAGTTTGTTTCTGCTTTCTATCTCACTGGCCTGTATTAAAATAGCGCTTCAGGAGATTTTCCCGGTATTTTGGTTAACCTTCCCTATACCTCTTTTATTTCAGTTTGCTTGGGGGCCTTTGCTTCTCCTTTATACTCAGAGCAGTCTGTATAAAAAGTTTACAAATAATAGCTTCAATTACGGTCTTTTTGTCCCATCTTTCCTCTTCGATTTCCTTTTCGTACTGCTATCGAAGTTGGGAATAGTGGATATAGAATTATTTTATCAAATGAGTTTTGTCATTGACATTGCCGCCTCAATTCATTTTTCCTTTTTTATATTTAAATCCATTCGGATTTTAGAATCATATCGAAAGGGATTGGAAGGATTTTATTCCAACATTTCTGAAGAAACTATCAATTGGCTTATTTCTCTATATATAATTTGTGGAGTTATGCTTGTTTGTTGGTTGTTCTATATATCATCTAGCTTATATCTGTCAAGTTTTGACCTGTCCTTTGCAAATCTAAAAACATACTATTTCTCATATATATGGATATCTGCTACCATCTATTACCTTGTATATAGATGGCATGTTGACAGCTCTATTCAGCAGATTGACAAACCAGTCAAATCCAGAAAATCAGTTAAGAGCCTCCTCTACGACCCTAATGAGGTTTTTGAACAAGTATCAAAGAACAAGTATTATCTAGACCCAAAGTTGACGCTCAAGAAGTTAGCTAATCAACTGGAGCTTAACATAAATGACCTATCTCAGACGATTAATGTAGGGCTGGGTAAAACTTTCAATGATTTTATTAACGAGTTGCGCGTAGATGAAGTAAAACAAAAAATTCACGACCCTAAATATGCTCATCTTAACTATCTGGGCATTGCAATGGAGTCAGGTTTTAATTCCAAAGCAACATTTAATAGAGCTTTCAAAAAGTTCACTGGGGAGAACCCAACCACTTACTTTAAGAAATAATAGGTCTCATATTCCAATTTGAAGCGCAAGTAGTATCTATAATAATTTTATTTGCTGACCTATTAACAGGATTAAGTACTGGTCGAAGTCACTAATAAATACTCTATGGCTATTAAGGAAAAAAATAAAAATCAGAGATGGCACACCTTAGCTAGGGTAATTCTTTTTTATGCTTGTACTTTGATTGTAATAATACTTGCTGAAATTTTATCCGAAAGTGCAGAAGTAAATATTGCTGGGCAATTATCAATGTTTATTGCAACAATCTTAAGCTTTTTTTTGGTTGTAATATTTACACGTTGGGAAAAACTTAAGTTGAACGATGTGGGGATTGTTCCTAGTAAAAAGAGTGCTCCACGTTTTTCTATTGGCTTTGGTATTGGCTTATCAATAGCAATCATGCAAGTAATGATAACATTAAGTTTTGGTCATCTTCAATTGAACTTCGTTCCCGAAATAACTATGACCGAAATATTATTAATCTTACTCTTATATATATTTGTCGGATGCAGAGAAGAATTAGTTTTTCGCTCCTACTCTTTAAGAAGTTTAAGTTATTCCTTGACACCTTTTTTAGCATTGATTATTATAACCGCAATCTTTGTTATTGAACATCTATTTGGTGGAATGACATGGCAAAACGCAATAATAGGTTCTGGCACCGGAGCGATTTTATTTGGTTTGGCAGCATTAAAAACAAAAGGATTAGCCTTACCCTTAGGACTTCATGTCGCATTTAATTTCGGAAATTGGGCATTTGGGTTTAAAGGCAGACCGGGCATATGGGAAGTAATAGTTGAAAAGGGATATGACACACAAGTTAACAATATTGGTTTGGCCGCTTATGTATTCGCAATGGGATTAGCTATAATTGGAATTTGCATTTTCTATAAAAAGGAAAAGTTATTTTAGAAGGGAATACTACTGCTAATATGGCTATAACAAATGAGCGGAAAGAACAAAATTGGTCACACGCACTGCTTTATACACAATGATAAAATCTTAAATTTTGTTTAGACCCTAAAAAAGAACATTTTAAAAGACATACTCCATTTTTGAAAAGTTCTAGAACGCTGTTCTTTAAATCGGCCGTTTTAGATGACAAAAGTGTAAAATGAATTTGCCGAACAAGAATGGGTCCCATGTAGGGTCTTTTTTAATAGTCCCGTTTCTTAGGGTTTTATAGGACACAAAGAAGAGTTAAATAACCTGGAAATAATCAACTTTATTTAGATTTATGAAGTACGTCTTTTTGCTGCAACTTCTCCCTTAACATTTGCATATCGTCGCTAACTCGGCTGTTTAAAATCTTAGCATAATGTTGAGTAGTTCGAAGATTTCGATGTCCTAACATTTTACTTACTGATTCAATGGACACGCCATTAGAAAGCGTTACTGTGGTTGCAAAGGTATGACGAGCTAAGTGTGTAGTAAGGTTCTTATTTATCCCACTGAGGTCAGCTATTTCCTTTAAATAAGCATTCATCTTTTGGTTGGTCAGTACAGGAAGTACCCTATCATTGATCAAGTAAGGACTATCCTTGTATTTATCCAATATCATTTGTGCGGTTGGAAGAATGGGAATATTAGCTTTGGATTTCGTCTTGGTTCGAGCGGTGTTTATCCAATTCTCTCCGTCAATTCCTTTATTGACATCATTCTTATTTAGCTTTTTCACATCAGCATAAGACAATCCAGTAAAGCAACAGAAAACAAAGATATCCCTTACGTGTTCCAAACGAGGGGTTCGAAATTCTGTATCCAACAATTGTTGAATTTCATCAGTGGACAGAAATTCACGTTCTACTTTTTTAAGCCTTACTTTCCAATTAACGAAGGGATCTTTAGTAATCCAGTCATTGGCGTAGGCAATCCGTATGATCTTCTTGAAATTCACCACATATTTTATTGCGGTATTATGACTGCATTTCCGTACCGTTTTTAAATAATATTCGAATCCGCTTATGAACTTGTGATTTACATCTTTTACGGGGATATCATTCTTTTTATACTCTCTGTTGATATAATCGCCGACATGTTTCTTAGCCGTTCTATATCGTTCTGCTGTTCCGGCGGAAAAATCTTTACCAATGAGTTGATCTACTTGGTCATTATGCTCTTGAAAAAGTTCCAACAGCATCTTCTCAGGCTTTTTCTTTCCCAAATACATATCTTTTAGAGATACCGCAGTAACCTCCCTATTTTCTTCCTGAAGTTTGTCGTAAATCTTAAATAGTCGTGTACGGATATTATTCAAATGAATATTTAGCTCCCTACTAGATGCCGTTTTACCTTGCAAAAGTTCCTTTGTCGAGTCCCATTTGGATAAATCAACCTTGCGTTGAGTACTGACTTCACAACGCTTTCCATTTACCGTTATCCTCAGGTATAACAGGGCTTTTCCACGTTTGTCTACATCATTTCGCTTGGGGTAAAACAGAACAGAGAACGTATTTTTCATAGGTGAGTACTTTAAAAGTTGACAAAAAAGCTATCTTAAAGTACAAAAAATACATTTGTAAATGAAAGAAAATCAATAAATTATAGCTAAATCGGTGAGTATTTTTAATTCTAACTTTTACTCACCGATATACTCACCTTTTTGATGATATTAGACAATATTATATGGAATCAATAAAAATGAAAAACCCTGTAAATCATGTATTTACAGGGTTTATAGTAGCTTTTGAATGCTACTCAGCGGAGGAAGAGGGATTCGAACCCCCGGAGGTGTGACCCTCAACAGTTTTCAAGACTGCCGCATTCGACCACTCTGCCATTCCTCCTTTTGCGGGTGCAAATATAAAAAGCTTTTTTGGTTCTGTAAAAGTTTGTAAACTTTAATTTTTTCTATTCTTCAATCCCAATTTACCCACTACTTTTGCAAGCATGGATGCTTGGTACCACTATGTGCTCTTAGTTGCGGTTGGATTTGCAGTAGGTTTCATCAACACAGTGGCTGGAGGTGGTTCTTTACTTTCTTTACCTACATTGATTTTTTTAGGGCTTCCACCCGCAGTGGCCAATGGAACCAATAGGGTGGCCATTGTCATTCAAACTGCGCTGGCAACGGCTGGTTTTAAAAGCAAAGGAATTTCTACTTTCCCATTTAACATTTACCTCGGAACAGCGTCATTTTTAGGGTCGATTATTGGAGCTTGGATTGCTGTTGATATCAATGGAGAAACATTCAACAGGATTTTGGCCATGGTGATGCTTGCAGTGGTTTTGATCATCATTTTTAAGCCAAAGATGCGTATGGAAGAGATGGAAGAACGGCTTACGGGAAAATATTTATGGTGGAGCATTGTGGTTTTTTTCTTTTTTGGTATTTATGGTGGATTCATTAATGCCGGATTAGGGTTTTTAATGATTTTGTTCATGCATTATGTCAACAGGATGAATCTGGTGAGGGTAAACGCAACTAAAGTTGTAGTCGTTTTTGTGTACATGTTATCTGCTTTGGCGGTTTTTGCCCTAAATGATAAGGTCAATTGGAAAATGGGACTTATTTTGGCTATTGGTAATGGCTCAGGAGCGTGGTTTGCAAGCAGATTTTCAGTATCAAAAGGAGATGGTTTTATCAAATCTTTTTTGGTCGTGGCGGTGATTGCAATGGCCATTAAACTATGGTTTGGAGATAAAGTTGTTGATTTTTTCATGCAATACATTTAGATTGTCCTCTCATCAATAATTAATTAAACTAACAAAAAAATATATGCCCGGATTTGAACTTTTTGGTGATCAAGAACGAAAACAAGTACAAGATGTATTGGATTCAGGAGTGCTCATGCGCTATGGATTTGATGGTGCTCGAAATGGACACTGGAAAACCAAAGAACTGGAAGCTGCATTAGCATCTAAAATGCAAAGTCAATATACTCATGTTGTAAGTAGTGGAACAGCAGCACTTACCGTTGCTTTGGCCAGTGCGGGAGTTGGGGCAGGGGATGAGGTGATTATGCCCACCTTCACCTTTGTAGCAAGTTTTGAATCTATTTTGGCTTTAGGGGCCATTCCGGTTTTGGTAGATATTGATGACACATTGACTTTGGACCCTGTTGCCGTAGAAAAGGCACTTACCCAACAAACCAAAGTGATTATGCCTGTTCATATGTGTGGATCCATGGCTAATTTGAACACACTTAAGCAACTCTGTGACAAGCATGGTTTGTTGCTTTTAGAGGATGCATGTCAGGCCATCGGAGGAAGTTACAATGGAAAACCTTTGGGCAGCATTGGGGATTTAGGCTGTTTTTCGTTCGATTATGTAAAGACCATTACCTGTGGTGAAGGAGGAGCGGTAATCACCAATAATCAAACGTATTATGAGAATGCCCATAAATATGCTGACCATGGACATGATCATATTGGAAATAATAGGGGAGCGGAAGAACACCCCTTTTTAGGGTACAACTTTCGAATTTCCGAATTGAATGCTGCCGTTGGTATAGCACAGTTGTCAAGATTGGATGAGTTTATAGGGCTTCAAAAAAGAAATTATACCATTTTAAGAGAAGCTTTGTCCAGTATACCAGAAGTTACTTTTAGAAGAGTTCCTGAGGGAGGGGAAGAGAATTATTCATTCCTTAGCTTTTTTCTTCCTTCGGAAGCATCAGCGCAAAAAGTACACACAGCTTTGGGTGCCAATGCAATAGATGCTTGTTTTTATTGGTTCGACAACAATTGGCATTACTATAAAAAGTGGGAGCACTTGACTGAATTGAAATCATTGGGAAAACTGCCCGATGAAGTCAAGGAAAGTATGCCTGATTATTCCAAAGCTGATTTTTCGGCTTCAGACCACTGGATGAGCAGAACCATTTCTTGTTTGGTTAAATTGGGATGGACAGTAGATGAAGTAACCAAAAGGGCCCAAAAAATGGCACAAGTGATTCGAGAGAATCTTTAATAATTCACGTATTCCACAATCTCTAGACCATAACCAACCATGCCCACTCTTCGGGTTTGGGCTGAATTGCTCAATAATCTTATTTTGGATATGTTCAAGTCGTGAAGGATTTGCGCCCCAATTCCAAAATCCTTGGCGTCCATTTCAATTTTAGGCGCTTTGGAAATGCCTTCGGACTGTAATTTTTTGAATTCAGCCAATCTTCCCAACAGGTTCATGGATTGGTTCCCTTGATTAATGAAAATCATGGCGCTTTTTTCTTCAGCATTTAGAGCCTTGAACATTTTTTTGAGGACCTCATCCGGATTATTGGTCAAAGTACCCAAGATATCATTGTTCACCAGGGTTGAATTGATACGTGTTAAAACAGGTTCCCCACTATTCCAAGTGCCTTTCAATAAGGCAATATGTATTTGATTATTAGTGGTTTGTTTATAAGCTCTTAAACGAAAATCTCCAAAGCGTGTCTTAATGTCAAAAGCTTCTTTTAGCTCAATAAGACTGTCATGGTCCATTCGGTAGGCGATCAAATCCTCAATGGAAACAATTTTAAGGTCAAAAGTTTTGGCAACCTCCACAAGTTCAGGTAAACGTGCCATGGTGCCATCTTCATTCATGATTTCCACAATTACTCCGGCAGGTTCAAGCCCAGCCAAACGGGCAAAATCGATAGCAGCTTCTGTATGTCCGGTACGCCTTAAAACCCCACCTTCTTTGGCAATCAAGGGAAAAATATGACCTGGTCTTGCCAATTCATGAGGTTTAGTTGCAGAATCGGTCAAGGCCAAAACGGTTTTGGCACGATCGGAGGCGGAAATTCCGGTAGTTACCCCGTTGCCCCTTAAATCTACAGAAACCGTAAACGCAGTTTCCAAGGGGTCTGAGTTGTGCGTGACCATTTTGTGAAGGCCAAGATCATCACATCTACCTTCAGTTAAGGGAACGCAGATTAAGCCACGACCATGTGTAGCCATAAAGTTGATGGTCTCTGGAGTAACCAATTCGGCAGCTGCCAGAAAATCACCTTCATTTTCGCGATTTTCATCATCTACTACAATGATCACCTTGCCTTTTCTGATATCGGCAATAGCTTCTTCAATGGTATCCAGTTTTATGTTTTTATCCTTTGCAACCATTTAGTCTTTTTGAGTCTTTATTCTTTTGCTGAAAAATTGTTTTATTCTATCAATGAAGTGACCGAATCCAACAAGTCCCTTGTCAGCAGTTGCTCTTTTGGTCAGGGAAATTCCCAATGGCAACATGATCAATGTTGGTAGCCAAGCTCCCAGTACAGAGCTGATATTGCCCTCTTTAGCGTAATTGCCCGCAAATACTCCAATGAAATAATAAGTCAAAAATAGGATAATGGCAACGACCATGGGTAGCCCTAATCCTCCTTTTCTTATGATTGCCCCTAAAGGAGCTCCCACAAAGAATAAAATGATGCAGGAGAAAGCCAATGCGTATTTTTTATGTAACGATAGAATATGACTGTTGTAGAATTTGAATCGCTTTTGAAGCTCTTCTTTTTTGGAACGAACCGTGTTCAATATTCCGGTAACAGAACTTTTGGCATTATTGATGACCTGCATTTGCTGCCATTGCTCTAGGCCGCTTAGATAATCATCAATATTCTCAATGGTATCTTTTTGAACCTCTAAGGCCTTTTCAGCTCTTTTTTTACTGGCTTCCAAAGTACTATCCCTAGGTTTGGTTTCTGGGAAAGCACCAATCCTATTCACAATGTTTTTAGAAAATGCTTCTACCTTTTCCAAATTGTTCTTTTCCAGGGAATCAATATCCTTGATCAATCGACCCACATTTTTCATCTTGTCTGTGGTGATATTCTGATCTTCCTCTAGGTTTTGGTTGTTCAATTCAGAGATATCAATATTGATGGTGTAGGTCTCAAATTCAGATTTGGCAAATGGATGTTTTTTTTTGTCTTTGTTGTTCTTAGGTTTCAGTTCTTCATAATAATGACCATCTTTCAGAACCAATTGGATAATGTCAGAATCCTCGCTACTGATCAATTCTCCAGCTTTAGCTTTGATAACGGTATTGTTGACACTTTGCTTGGTTTTCTTATGGATGATTACATTGTCCAAAAAACGATCCTGCTCGCCATATTTCTTTTCCACTTTAATGTTCATGCCCTGCCCGGTACCTTCAAAATCACTGAAAACACCTTCAGTGATAGCGGCAGCGGGTTTTACTTTGGCAATATTCCTTCTCAGGTTGAACATTTTTTGTTCAGATTTGGGAATGATGTTATTCGCAAAGAAAAAGGTGACAACACCCAAAAATGAAACGAAAATGATAAGGCTTCGCATACCTCGTTGCAAAGAAATACCCGAGGCTTTCATGGCGGCAAACTCGTAGTTTTCAGCGAAAGCCCCAAAGGTTAAAATGGAAGAGAGCAGTACTGTCAATGGCAGTACTTTATCCACCAAAGTTGGAATGAAATAGAAAATAAACTTCCCAATAATAACAATACCCAAGCCTTTTCCTGCAAGATCATCTATGAAAAGCCATATTCCTTGAAAAATGAATATGACAATTAGAATGAAGAAAGAGCTGAAGAAATTATATAGAAATCTGGATAATATATACCTGTCTAGTATTTTCAATGCCTAATTCCTTATGATGTAGTACCCCTGGTCCTCGTATTTTTTCTCGTCAAAGGTAAACAGACCGCTTGAAAGAGGCTGATTGGTTTTGAAAGAATTAACGGTTATGGTGGTTTTAGTCCCGTTACTCCCAGTTTGAATCAATTTGTAAATGTGTTTGGTCTGTGTATCAATACCCAATAGCACTGATTTGATTTCGGTATTGGAATCAATGGGAATCAACTTTACGTATTGGATTTTTCTGCCTGCAACATTTTGCATAATATCCCATTGGTAATTATGACCGGTTTTGTAGAAAGTCAACATTTTGGAAGGACTTACATTGTTTTCATCCTCATTTACGTCTTCTATTACAACTTCTTCGTTATCAGGAACAACGGTATATACTTTTTTACCATCATACACTTGCTTGGCACCAAAATAATTGAGCACATATTTGTCACCGTTTAAGGTTACATTGCCATGGGTCTCTTGTTTGAGGTTGGCCTCCATATTTTCTATGGCAGATGAGAACTCAATATAAATATTGTCATAGCTCATTACTTTGGAATAGACTTCATCCAACAAGGCTTTTGCTTTGGATGAATTTTGAGCATGGGAAACTATGCCGATACTGAAAATTGTTATGAAAAGTAGTAGTTTTTTTAACATGGTATTATTTTGTTTCATTTTGTAAAAGCTGATCTAGGGCAAAAATATCCGGAACCAAAACCTGACGGGCCTTACTTCCTTCAAAAGGACCAACAATTCCTGCTGCTTCCAATTGATCAATGATTCTGCCAGCTCTGTTATAGCCCAATTTTAATTTTCTTTGGATGAGGGAAGCCGAACCTTGCTGTGCAGTGACGATTACTTCTGCAGCTTGACGGAACATGGCATCCCTGTCCGAAATATCATAATCAATACCCGTGCCAGAATCTTCCCCAACATATTCAGGTAGGATGTGGGCATCTGGGTAGGCACGTTGTGAACCAATATATTCTGTGATTTTGGCAACTTCGGGAGTATCAACAAAGGCACATTGAATACGGGTGACATCATTACCTTGCGTGTACAGCATATCACCTCGACCGATGAGCTGGTCAGCCCCTTGTGCATCCAAAATGGTTCTGGAGTCTATCTTGGATGTCACCCTAAAGGCAATTCTAGCTGGGAAATTGGCCTTAATGATACCAGTTATCACATTTACCGAAGGTCTTTGTGTAGCGATGATCAAGTGTATTCCGATGGCCCTTGCCAATTGAGCCAATCTGGCAATAGGTGTCTCAACTTCTTTACCGGCAGTCATGATAAGGTCGGCGAACTCATCAATCACCAAAACAATATAGGGTAGAAATTTGTGTCCGTCGTTAGGATTTAGTTTTCTAGCCTTGAATTTGACATTGTATTCTTTGATGTTTCTTACCATGGCCAATTTTAGGAGCTCATAACGATTGTCCATTTCAATACAGAGCGAATTGAGGGTATTGATGACCTTGGTGTTGTCAGTGATTATAGCCTCTTCAGAATCGGGTAGTTTGGCCAAAAAGTGTCGCTCAATTTTATTGTAAAGTGTAAGTTCCACTTTTTTGGGATCTACCAAAACAAATTTAATTTCCGCGGGATGTTTTTTATAGAGCAAAGAGGTGATCACTGCGTTCAATCCCACCGATTTTCCTTGCCCTGTTGCACCAGCCATTAACATGTGGGGCATTTTGGCTAAATCCACTACAAAAGTTTCGTTGCTAATGGTTTTGCCAAAAGCAACGGGCAATTCCATTTCAGCTTTTTGGAATTTATTGGAGGCAATCACCGATCGCATCGAAACAATGGAGGCATTTTTGTTGGGCACTTCAATACCGATGGTTCCTTTTCCAGGTATGGGAGCTATGATTCGTATACCCAGGGCGGCCAATGAAAGTGCAATATCATCCTCTAGATTTTTTATCTTGGAAATACGTATTCCTGCTTCTGGAACAATTTCATAAAGTGTAACGGTTGGGCCAATGGTAGCTTTAATTTGAGCAATGCCAATCTTGTAATTCTTGAGCGTGTTTACAATCCTGTTTTTATTTTCCTCCAGTTCTTCTTGATTGATTTTAATCCCTTTGGATGTTCCATGAGAATCCAAAAGGTCAATAGAAGGGAACTTGTAATTGCCCAATTCCAGCTTAGGGTCAAATTCACCAAAATCTTTCACAAGTTTGGCGGCCTTGATATCCGTGTCTTCCTTTTCTTGGGTGACTTTTTCAACCTTTAAATCAATTTCTGGTTCTTCTTCCTGCGGAAGATTCACATCCAAACCAGCTTCATTTTGTAAAGGTGGAATATCTTTTTTGTGGGTATAGGTGTCAACTGTAAGAGGTGTATCGGAATCCACGCTCAATTCAACACTGCCTTCTTCATCTACAATATCTTCGGTTATTGGTTCGGTTTTTTTCTTGGTCTTCTTTAAATCAGATTGTAATTGCTGTTTTTGCGAACGGAAAAAATTGGCAACACCTTCCGGGGTAAAGTTGAAAAGTCGAACCATAATGACCATCAATACAAAAATCAACAACAGAAAAACTCCTATTTTTCCAGCATAATCTTGAAGGAAGTCATTCATTTCATAACCGATCAGGCCACCCAAAAGGGGTTGTTCGGTTGCAAAAAAGCCCAAGGCTACTGAAATCCATATAACTCCTATCAGACCCCAGATCCATTTGCCCATCAGGTTTTTTCCTTTTAATCCTAAAAACAAGTAGAGTCCGGTTACGGCCAATAAAAGAGGCAAGGCAAAGGAAGCTAGTCCAAAGCCCTTGTACATGAAAAAATGACTTACTGCTGCTCCAAATTTGTTCAACAGATTACTGGCTTCGGCATTTCTGTCCCGAAACTCTGTGAGCATGCTTTGATCTTCTTGCCAGGTAAAGTAATAAGACATGAATGAAAAGAACAGCGCAATGCTCAGCACAATCAAAAGACTGCCAAAAATAATTTTGTTTTGTTTTGAAGGTTTTAATGATAAACCCTTTTTGGAGGAAGAAGTAGATTTGGATTTTGTCCTCTTTTTTGCCATTACTTTTTTTAATACCGGGGCTAATTTACAAATTTACGATGCTTCAACAGGTAGTGGATGTCCATCAGATGAGTTTTGGGAGATAAATTATGCATCCAACAATGCTTGCAATGATAGAAACAATCATTACGGCACCCGCAGATACATCTTTGATCACACCAATTTTTGGGTCTTTGTTCGGTTGTACATAATCAGCAAGTTTTTCAATGGCCGTATTAAGGCCCTCTATACCCATTACCATTCCTATGGCAAATAATTGCATCATCCATTCTGTATTTGAGATTTCAAAATAAAAACCGGTTCCCGTCACCAATAAAGCAATCACAAATTGAATTTTGATGCTGGATTCTGTCCAAAGCAGCAAAAACAATCCTTTAAAAGCAAAACCAACACTTCGGATTCTATTTTTTAAAAAAGACTCTTTTTGCATAAATAGCGTTTGATAAAAGTGGAAAATGGCAGGGGCAATTCCTGATTTATGACAATCACATAGTTTAGAGGTTGAAAAGTACTAAAATACTATCAGGATTGAAAAAGAAAACCCATTTGAAAACATCAAATGGGCATGTATCTGAAAAGATCGCAAACACTATTATGTATGATTGTCAATCTTTAGTATAAGTCAATGTGGATTTTTAGTTGGCGTGCTTGGAAAGGTATTCCGCAACACCGGTACGGTCTGCGTTCATGGCTTCCTTACCATCTTCCCAATTTGCTGGACAAACTTCACCCCATTTCTGAACGTGGGCGTAAGCGTCTATCAACCTAATAAACTCTGAAGTATTTCTTCCTAAGGGCATGTGGTTGATGCTTTCATGAAAAACAGTTCCTTCTTCGTCAATAAGGTAGGTGGCCCTATAGGTTACATTGTCACCGTCTACCGTAAATACTTTAGTTTCTTCATCATACCTTTCGTTGGTGATGTCCAAAATCCCTAGGGTAGATGCAAGGTTTCTGTTGCTGTCGGCCAAAAGAGGGTATTCTACACCTTCAATGCCGCCATTTTTCTTTTCTGTGTTCAACCATGCAAAATGTACTTCGGCGGTATCACAAGAAGCACCTATAACCAAAGTGTTTCTTTTTTCAAACTCTTCTAAGGTGTTTTGAAAAGCGTGCAATTCGGTAGGACAAACAAATGTAAAGTCCTTTGGGTACCAGAACAGAACTATTTTTTTGTTCTCTTCTTGAGCTTTTTTGAAAATGTTTAGTGTGAAGTTAGCTCCAGATTTATCAATAGCGTTAACTTCTAAACTTGGGAATTTTTTACCAACTAATGTCATGATTTATTCGTTTTTGGGAATAGCAAATTTAAAAATTGCGTGCTTCGTGCATGAAGTTTTCAAGGATATTTTTGGCTCGAAAAGAGTGATTTTTCATTTGCTCAAAAATGAAGGTCAATCATCAATTATTCGGTAATATTTGCCGCCTAAAAAAGATAAGTTTTTAAGATATGAACCTTAATATGGATTATTCTTGAATTGGCACTTTGGAAAAACCAAATCAAACTAAAGAAAATTATTTGGTTGCCAATTGTTTTATTTTGATTCTAAAGGCAGCAAATAACAATGTCATAAAAGGACTCAACCAGTTGAAAACCGCATACAATGCGTATTCTCCAACGCCAACGCCCAATACGCCGCTATGGTATGCGCCACAGGTATTCCATGGGACCAGTACAGATGTTACAGTCCCAGAGTCTTCCAATGTTCTACTAAGGTTTTCAGGTGCCAAGCCTCTTTCTTTGTAGGCTTTGGAAAACATCTTCCCTGGTACTACCAAAGCCAGATATTGGTCAGATGCGGTTACATTGAGTGCAAGGCAACTACCAACTGTGCTTGCAAAAAGCCCGAATGTTGTCTTGGCCATACTCAACAGAGATTTGGTGATACGTTGTAAGGCACCTATTCCATCCATGATACCTCCAAATACCATAGCGCAAACAATCAGCCATATAGTACCCAACATTCCTGACATACCTCCGGATGAAAATAGATCATTCAATGCAGGGTCTTCGGTGGCAATGGCAGTATCAACCGTAATGGCATTTAAGATTCCTTTGTAGCCAGATTCAAAGGTTAAACTTGAACCTCCTCCAAGGGTGGCCACGATATCGGGTTGAAAAATAAGTGCAAAAACTCCACCCAATAATGTTCCAATCAACAAAGCTAGGAGTGGAGGGGCTTTTTTTACAATCATAAATATGACCACAAGCGGAACAATAAACAACCAACCATTTATATTAAAAGAAGCATCAATGTTCTTTAGAATGGTTCCTGTGTCTGCTACTCCAGAAGTATCGATGGTGAATCCTAAAATAATAAAGACCAACAAAGTGATGCTTATGGTGGGTATTGTAGTGTAGGTCATGTATTTAATGTGTGAAAACAAATCTCCACCTGCCATGGCCGGTGCTAAATTGGTAGTGTCGCTAAGAGGGGACATTTTATCACCAAAATAGGCGCCTGAAAGCACAGCTCCTGCTGTCATGCCCAAAGAAATCCCCAAAGCTTCACCAATTCCAATCAATGCGATGCCCACTGTTGCTGCTGTTGTCCAACTACTTCCAGTGGCTATGGATATAATAGCGCAGATAATAACACAGGCCGCCAAGAAAATAGTGGGATTCAAAATTTGAAGACCATAATAAATCATCGCTGGGATAATACCACTTACCAACCAAGTTCCAGAAAGTGCTCCCACCATTAAAAGTATCAACAAAGCTCCAGTGGTGGAGCGTACATTTTCTGCCACTTCGGCTATCATTTGTTTGTAGGATACTTTATTGAAAAAACCAACAGTTGCGGCTACAGCACCTCCCAACAACAAAATAAATTGATTGGAGCCACTGAGCGCATCATCCCCAAAAACATACACATTGTAGGCCAACATGGCCACCAAAGCAAAAACGGGAATCAGGGCTTCCCAAATATTCAATTCCTTATTTTCTACAACATTTTCATTCTCTCTGTACTTGGGTTTTTCCTGTTTTTTTGGCATCTGGTCTCATTTTGTTAGTGAGTAATATTACAATTTTGAGGCCTGTTCTCCAAACAGCCCTCTATATTGCTTACTAAGCCAGAGTGGAATCTTCGGTCAAGACTCCTAATTTTTCCATGCATTTTCGCATCGCCAAATAAGTGTTGTGGATATTATTGTCCAGGCCAATAGAAAAACGAATGAGCCCTTGCGAGAGTCCCAGTTCTTCCTGTTCTTCCAAAGGAATTTCAGAAGAAGTGGATGTGCCAGATGCGCTAAACAGTGTTTTGTAGAAGCCTAGGCTAACCGCTAAATAGCCTAACTTTTCTTTTTGCATCATTTCCATCAATTTATTGGCTGTTTCAACGGAACCTACATCCAATGTCAACAGTCCACCAAAACCGTACTCATCATTCATTTGCCTGCTCATAATTTGGTGGCCTGGATGAGTTTCCAATCCTGGGTAAACCACTTTGAGTCCGTCTTTTTCAAACTGTTGTGCTAGATAAAGGGCATTTTCACTGTGCTTTTTGATGCGAATGTGCAGTGTGCGCATGTTTTTGAGAATGGAAGCAGCTCGGAGACTATCCAGAGTGCTGCCCAAAAGCATTCCGGCACCATCATTCACATCTTTTAGCGACAAACAAAAGTCCTTTGAGGCACAAACAGCACCTGCAACACAATCGCTACTGCCATTTATGAATTTCGTAAGGCTATGCACCACAATATCAGCCCCAAGCTTGGCAGCGTTGATGTTTAAAGGTGAAAACGTATTATCCACAACTAAAGGGATTTCATGTTTTTTTGCCAACTGGGATAAAGCTTCAATATCAGCTACTTCAAGTAAAGGATTACTGATGGCTTCGCAATAAATCATTTTGGTTTTGGGTGTGATGGACTTTTCTACGGTTTCTACATCGGTGATGTCAACAAAAGAAGTGGCGATGTCAAACTTTTTCACAAAATTCTTTAAAAAAGCATAGGTACCCCCATAGATGGTTCTACTGCAAACAATATGATCTTCGGAATCGCACAGCTGAAATATAACGGCACTAATCGCCCCCATGCCACTAGCATAGACATTGGCGGATTCTGTACCTTCCAATTGCGCCATGGCCTCTCCTAAATACAAATTGGAAGGGGAGGAGTGTCTACTATACAGATAGCAACCTTCCGTGTTACCTTCAAATGTATCGAACATGGTTTTTGCAGAGAGAAAAGTG
The DNA here is from genome assembly GCF_013090115.1 of Flagellimonas amphidinii. Lineage (GTDB taxonomy): Bacteria > Bacteroidota > Bacteroidia > Flavobacteriales > Flavobacteriaceae > Flagellimonas > Flagellimonas amphidinii. The sequence goes on along the minus strand of NZ_JABFNN010000039.1, from coordinate 457,457 downwards.
TATGTGGATGAATCTGAAATAGAGGGGTTTACTCCTCCAAATTCTCCAAAATACTGTAAATCCTGAATATTTTCTGTTGCCTTGTAGGTCATGGGTTGTTTTTAGGGTAAAAATATGTTAAGATTGACTTATTTTCAATTGAAAACAAATTATTTGGATTATTGTTCGTTATTAAGTGTATATTATAGATTTTTGTTCTAAATTTATGTATTGAAATGTTTTTTTGATGAAAATTTGTCCAAATGGAACTAGACGCAACTGACAAAAAATTGGTGCAATTGCTTCAAGATGATTGTAAAAAGACAACCAAACAATATGCAGATAGTCTACAATTGTCTAAAACTGCTGTGTATGAAAGAATTCGTCGTTTGGAACGCAATGGAGTCATAACCAAATATGTGGCTTTGGTGGACAAACAAAAGGTAGAACGGGACTTTACAGTACTTTGCCATATTCGTTTGCTACAGCATACCAAGGAAAATGTATTGAGGTTTGAACGAGAAATTCTAAAACTGGATGAAGTATCAGATTGTTTCCATGTTGGTGGGGACTACGACTATATCATTATTGTTAATGTTAAGAACATGAAAGGTTATCGAGAGTTTATGGTCACTAAATTGACCGCAATCAGTAATATTGGAAATACCCATAGTTCTTTCGTCATCAATGAAGTTAAACAAAGCGCTTCAGTTCATATTTAGCAAAGTTTAACCTAAATCGATGTTAAAAACGAGTCGGTATTTATAAGATATGCCTAATTTCTGTGCAGATCAAAAAACGAATACCATCAATAAACTTCTTTTAACATCATGAAATCCAAGACGCGTATTTTGCTCACAGTTATCGCCACTGTGGTTGGAGGCTTATCATTGATTCTTTATACGACTTTATCACAAGATATTATTCTGGGCGGTCTGAGTTTTTGTACTTCTACCAATATGGAATTGTTATTTGGGACTTTGGCCACTTTTGCTTCGGCGGTCATTGCAGGGTTTATAGCATCTTTGATTGTGGTACGGGATAATCACTGGCCACATTTCTTCATTTCCTTGTTCATCTTGGGCAAGATGTCCCTAGTTGTAGTTTGTGATCAATGGACAGGTCCTGTTTTATTTGAGTCCGGACTTCAGTTTTCACTTTTGGGTGGTCTGTGGGTAGGACATTTTAGTGCCAATAAATTCCCATTGGCTCCGGTATAATTTTATCTGCGCACTACTGGTGTTTGATTTTAGTAATTAACTGAAAGTGGTTTAAGGCAGTACTTTTTTGGTATGATATGTTACGGTGCAATAATGATGTATCGGATAAACATTGTTATTTTTGTACTGATAATCGAACAAATAATTATCTCTAAGCATTTAGTATGAATCAATATGATGTGGCCGTTATTGGCTCTGGACCTGGAGGCTATGTAGCGGCAATCCGATGTGCCCAATTGGGAATGAAAACTGCAATAATTGAAAAATATGCAACCTTGGGAGGAACATGCCTTAACGTTGGTTGCATTCCTTCCAAAGCCTTATTGGATTCATCCCATCATTACGAAGATGCCATAAAACATTTTGAAGAGCATGGTATAGACATTCCGGGAGAAGTCAAGGTGAACATCAAACAAATGATCGCCAGAAAACAGGCCGTTGTGGATCAGACCACCAAGGGAATTCAATTTTTGATGGACAAAAATAAAATTGATGTCTACCAGGGAGTAGGTAGTTTTAAAGATGCAACCCATATCGATATCACCAAAGGTGATGGAAAAAAAGAAACCATCGAAGCAAAACATACTATTATCGCCACAGGTTCTAAACCATCAACCTTACCTTTTATCAAATTGGATAAGGAGCGAATTATTACATCAACAGAGGCTTTGGAACTCAAAGAGGTGCCAAAACATTTGATTGTAATTGGAGGAGGGGTCATAGGACTTGAGCTTGGACAAGTTTATAAAAGATTAGGTGCTGATGTTACCGTTGTAGAGTACATGGATCGTATTATTCCTGGAATGGATAGTGGGCTTTCTAAAGAGTTGACAAAAGTGTTGAAAAAACAAAAAGTCAAGTTCAATTTATCCCACAAGGTGAAATCTGTAGAGCGTGAAGGAGATGAAGTAGTTGTTAAAGCAGATGATAAAAAAGGACAAGAAGTTGTTTTAAAAGGTGATTACTGTTTAGTGTCAGTTGGAAGAAGGCCTTATACCGATGGTTTAAATGTGGAGGCTGCTGGCGTGAAGCTTGACGATAGGGGTAGAGTAGAGGTGAATGAACATCTACAGACCAATGTTTCCAACATTTATGCCATTGGCGATGTGGTCAAAGGAGCTATGTTGGCCCATAAAGCTGAAGAGGAAGGAACTATGGTAGCTGAAATTCTTGCTGGACAAAAACCTCACATCAACTATAATTTAATTCCAGGAGTGGTTTATACTTGGCCAGAAGTAGCAGCAGTAGGTCAAACCGAAGAACAGCTCAAAGAGGCCGGGGTAGATTATAAAGTAGGTCAATTCCCAATGCGCGCACTTGGCCGTGCCCGTGCCAGTATGGACATAGATGGCTTCGTGAAAATTTTAGCGGATAAAAAGACCGATGAGGTACTTGGCGTGCACATGATTGGAGCACGTTGTGCTGATTTGATCACAGAAGGTGTCACAGCTATGGAATTTAGGGCATCTGCAGAGGACATGGCCCGGATGAGCCATGCGCACCCTACCTATGCCGAAGCCGTTAAAGAAGCTGCTTTAGCCGCTACGGACGACAGGGCTATTCATGTTTAGTTGATTTTTATAGAATATTGTCATTTCGAACGAAGTGAGAAATCTCATTATAAATTCAATATTATGAGATTATTTTCTATGCGCTATTTGGAATGATGCTTAAATCCAAAAAGATATTTTTGATTAGGAGACTATATTGTATGAGGGTTAACCTCGAACCCCTTGAACCAATCGTTGTAGAAAAAGTCGAATTTTTGTTGCTACCTCTTTATAAATGGGCATAGCAGATTTCTGAAGATGTATTAGCTGTTCTTTAGAGAACTGTAGGGCAAAGTAGAGATGTCCTTTAATATCACTTTCATACTTGGCATATTGAAGAGACAGATATGTGCAAGCTATCATGAAAGCTAAAGCTCCAGGAATGACTATAGATGGGGTTAATGCATGATGAAAGAATTTGTAAAGTCCCAAACCAGTAAAACTTCCATAGAGAATGATGAAGTGTACCACGTAGATGGTCAAAGTGTTGGCACCAATTTTTAGAATGGTCTTGTGGGCTAATAGAGAACGCAAGACCATAAATACTGCAAAAACAAAGAATACATCCCCTAAACGTATAAAAAGGTAATTGTTAGCCTGAATCATTTGGAATAATTCTACGCCTGTAATTGCATACAACCAAATAAAGAAATTTGAAGATTGATACGTCAGCACATAACCTACTAAAATCGAAATACCAATAGCGGCCGGATACAAATATTTGAAATTCTTAAAGCGAGTGAGCAGAAGCGCCAATGCCCCACCAATGGTTGTATACCCCAACCATGGGATAATAGTGAAAACAGAACCGTTGACTTTGGTAAAATAATTTGCAATTCCAGTAGGAAAATAGCTAAAAGCAAATTGTTTATAGACAGACTCAAAAAGAAAGAGCAATAAAGTAAGGCCAACCAGAATCAATGGGAAAACAAATTTCTTTCTTTTGGAAGAAAGCAAGTAAATGCCAATAATACAAAGAATGGAAAGGCCAATGCAATGCAATACATCTACTAGATAAAACCCGCTATAAACTTCACCTTTAAAAAGCCCAAAGAGATTCAAACGAAGCAAATAACCAATGAGAATAAGTTGAAGCCCTCGTCTGACTCCTTTCTTAACTCGGGGATTTTCAAAACCTTTTTGAGGAACCCTCACCAATAAATACGTAAAAATAAATCCAGAAACCGTAAAGAAAACAGGTGCGGTAATACCTCTAAAGTACAACCACAAATTGTAAATAAAATTCTGCGAATCTCTAAAAATTGGATCCAACAAGCCATCAATAAAATGTCCTTGTAGCATCATGAGAATGGCCCAAGCCCTCATGGCATCGATAAAAAACAATCTGTTGGACTTTGTATTCATGGAACAAAACTTACCCTATATACTTGTCTAACAGTATTTTTGGGTTTCTAGTGCGTAAAATTATATAAAATACTCGCATCTAAGTATCAATTGAGGTATTTTAGCGAAACAATCAAAGTTTTTTGTTTATGGCTGCAATTTTGGCATTCGCTGGGAGTAATTCTTCAACTTCCATTAATTATCAATTGGTACAATATACCGCATCACAAATAGAAGGTCATGATCATGATGTTAGGTTATTGAATATGACGGGCTATCCTTTTCCCATGTTTAGTGAGGATGATGAAAAGCAAAAAGGATATTCCAATTCTTTGGTTGAGCTGAAAAATGACATTCAGCAGGCAGATGCTCTACTGCTTTCCGTTAATGAACACAATGGAAATCTATCCGCATACTTTAAAAATGTATTGGACTGGTTGTCGCGTCTGGAACGAAAATTCTTGGAAAACACTAAAGTGTTTTTAATGGCCACCTCGCCGGGAAAAAGAGGAGGAATAGGTTCTTTGGAAGCCACGCAGAACATGTTACCAAGATTTGGTGCCGAAATCGTATCCACTTTTTCTTTACCCTCCTTTCATGCCAATTTTGGTGAAGGAACAATCCAAGACGAGAATCTTAAAGCAGAACATCAATCAGCTTTAAATGCGTTTTTGGAAACTTTAAAGTAAAAAAGTATTGCGCGAGCACCGTTCTTTTGCCATTTCAGATTCTGATAAAATCAAAGAGGTTTTGTTGGAATGGTCAAATGTATATCCCAAAGTTGTTTGGTTGGACAGTAATGGCCATTTAAGCAAGTACAGCTCTTTTGATGCCATCTTGGCTATTTCAAAACAGACCGATAAGTCTGATGATTACATCAATAATATCGATGAAATACAAAATTTCACCGACAAAGAACAGGATTGGTTGTTCGGGTATTTGACCTATGATATAAAAAACAGATTTGAAAATTTGGTTTCAGATAATTTTGATGGTCTAAATTTTCCTGAGATTCAATTTTTTCAACCCTCAAAAATCATCATCTTAAAAGAGGGTAAACTCAACTTTTTGTATTTGCAAGAGTATGCGCATGAAATTGAAAATGACTTTTCGGAAATTTTAGAATTTTCAAAAGTGAAGAGGGTAAATGAAACTGGGAGAAACCCTATCAAAATAAAAATGCGCATTCATAAAGATGCTTATTTTGAAAAAGCCCATAAGTTTTTGGAGCATATTCATCGAGGGGATATTTATGAGGCCAATTTTTGTCAAGAGTTTTATGCTGAAAATACACTGATCAACCCTTTACGAACTTATTTAAAGCTGAATGAAATTTCCAAACCACCTTTTGCTGCCTACTTTAGACTTGGAATTCATTATTTAATGTGTACTTCACCAGAACGATATCTCAAAAAGCAAGGGCAAACTGTAGTTTCCCAACCAATTAAAGGAACAGCGGCCAGAGGAGTCAATCAAAAAGAAGATGAGGTGTTAAAAAAACGGCTTTTTGAGGATGAAAAAGAACGCGCAGAGAACATAATGATTACTGATTTGGTTCGGAATGATCTTTCAAAAAGTGCTTTGAACGGAACTGTACAGGTGGAGGAATTGTGCAAAGTCTATAGTTTTGAACAGGTACACCAATTAATTTCTACAATTACCTCTAAGGTTTCCAAAAGCCAAAAAAGTTTAGAGTTGATCAAGGATACATTCCCTATGGGAAGTATGACTGGCGCCCCAAAAATTTCCGCAATGAAAATCATTGAAGAATTGGAAGAGACCAAGCGCGGGCTTTATAGTGGTGCTGTGGGTTATTTTGACCCAAAGGGCAATTTCGATTTCAATGTGGTTATCCGAAGTATTTTGTACAACTCCAACACCAACTACGTCTCTTTTTCAGTGGGTAGCGCCATTACGGCTAAATCTGACCCTGAAAAGGAATATCAAGAGTGCTTGCTCAAAGCAAAGGCTATGCGCAACGTGCTTGAAACAAGCTAAGGTTTATGCCTTATTTTTGTGGAATGCTGGAACAGTTTAGGGAACATATAAACACATCACTTGCTTTTCTAAAAGAAAAGCGGCTGTTGATTGCTTGTAGTGGAGGAGTGGACAGCATGGTTTTGACCCATTTATGTGCTTCCTTGGAAATGGCGATTACTTTGGCGCATTGTAATTTCAAACTTAGAGGAGATGAAAGTGATGGTGATGAGGCTTTTGTGAAAAAGATGGGCAAGGAACACCAATTAGAAGTTTTTACTCGGTCTTTCGATACCAAAAGCTATGCGGAAACCCAAAGAGGTTCCATTCAAATGGCAGCAAGACAATTGAGGTATCAATGGTTCCAAGAATTGCTGGACAACGAAGAATACGATTATATACTTACCGCTCATCATGCTGATGATAGCTTGGAAACCTTTTTGATCAATCTTTCACGCGGTACAGGAATTGAAGGGTTAACCGGCATCCCAGAAAAAAATGAACAGATAATTCGACCTCTACTACATTTTTCACGAGAAGAGATGCTAACATATGCCAAAGCACAGAATTTGCAATGGCGAGAGGATAGTAGCAATAAGGAAAACAAATACCTCCGTAATAAAATACGGATGGAAATTGTTCCTAAACTAAAGGAATTGCATCCTACTTTTTTAGAAAATTTTAAACAGACCCAGGAATATTTGGCGCAAACCCAAAATTTGTTGGAACACCATGTACAAGAAGTCAAGCAAGATTTATTCGTAGCAGATGAAGAATCGTATATCATCGACATTGAAAAATTACAAAGACTGAATCCCATTGAGGCTTATTTGTACGGTATTTTTCATGACTTCGGATTTACGGAATGGGACAATGTCAAGAACCTTTTATGTGCTTCAAGTGGTAAAGAAGTGTTTTCCAAAACACATCGATTGCTCAAAGATCGGACACATTTGATACTTTCGCCCTTAAGGTCAAGAAAAGCAGAAAAATTCCAAGTTTTTGCAACCAATGAGAATCCCAATCTCCCTGTAAGTTTGAAATTTCATACGGTAGATTCCGTGGAAAAATCGGGGTCAAACGTAATCTTTTTGGATAAGGAAAAGTTAAACTTTCCGTTAGTATTAAGGAATTGGGAAAAAGGCGACTATTTTTATCCCTTTGGGATGAAGGGAAAGAAAAAGCTTTCCAAATTTTTCAAAGATGAAAAAGTTGATATCATTTCCAAAGAAAAACAATGGTTACTCTGTTCAAATGATGAAATTGTTTGGGTTTTGGGTAGAAGAGCTGACGAACGTTTTAAGGTGGATGACACCACTCAAGATATAGTTAAGATTACACTGATTGCATGAGGTTTATTATATTGTTTTTCGCATTCATTTTTACTACCCTTTCACTGGTTGCCCAAACCGATGCCGACCCTGCCCTTTGGAGTCATGAGGTGAAAAAGCTATCGGATATGGAATATGAGTTGGTTTTCAAAGGGAAAATCATGGAAGGTTGGCATATATATTCCCAATATACGGCTGAAGGAGGTTCATTGCCCAGCGAATTCACTTTTGAAAAAGCAGGGCAGGATTATGAATTGATCGGGAAAACCACGGAAAGTGAAACCATCAAGGAGTACAGCGATATTTTTGAAGTAGAGGAGACCTTTTTTAAGAAAGAAGCCATTTTTACTCAAAAAATAAAACTTCTAAATCCTGATGTAAGGCAGATTTCCGTTAATCTTTTTTACCAAATCTGTAAGGAGGTATGTATTCCAAAAGATGCCTTTTTTGAGATATCGTTGGATGGAAATGCTTTTGTACAAGAGCAAAAAGAACTTGACAAGAAAAGTATTGCTTTGGGTGAGTCCCTTCGGGTGGACTTGAAGAACAAACACTTATTGAATCAAAATGGGTTAGCTGATTCAGGTACTGTGTCAAATCTATGGATGATTTTTGGGCTTGGATTTTTAGGAGGATTAATTGCGTTGCTCACTCCGTGCGTTTTTCCGTTGATTCCACTGACGGTTTCCTTTTTTACGAAACAATCCGAGAAAAAATCAAAAGGGATTCAAAATGCCATATTGTACGGATTTTTTATCGTATTGATTTATTTCTTGTTGAGCCTTCCGTTTCATGTATTTGACTCGGTGGATTCCCAAATTTTGAATACCATTGCCACCAATGTATGGCTAAACGTATTGTTTTTTGTCATATTTGTGGTCTTTGCCTTTTCGTTTTTCGGCTATTATGAGCTGACACTTCCAAATTCATGGGCCAATAAAATGGATTCTGCTTCAACCAAAGTCGGAGGGGTATTGGGCATATTTTTCATGGCACTAACCTTGGCCATTGTCTCCTTTTCTTGTACAGGCCCTATTTTAGGAGGACTCTTGGGGAGCACCACATTGGCGGAAGGTGATGTGGCCGCCAATTTATCAGCAGGTATGGTAGGATTTGGTCTGGCTTTGGCTTTGCCATTTGGATTGTTCGCTTTGTTTCCCGCTTGGTTAAACTCTTTGCCTAAATCTGGGGGATGGATGACGACGGTTAAGGTAGTTTTGGGCTTTTTAGAACTGGCATTGGCCTTTAAATTCCTTTCCAATGCGGATTTAGTAGGTAATTGGGGTTTTTTGAAACGTGAAATATTCTTGGCAATTTGGATTGTACTTTTCCTTTTGACAACATTATATTTATTTGGACTGTTCCGGTTCACCAAAAACGATACTCCGCAAAAAATATCTATAACACGAAAACTTTTTGGTGTGTTGAGCTTGGCTTTTTCGGGTTATTTGATTTTGGGATTACTTAATGTCACCAACTTGAAGTTATTGAGTGGCTTTCCACCGCCAGATTTTTATAGTGTAAGAACCACTACCAGTGATTGTCCTCTAGGGTTGGATTGTTTCAAGGATTTTGAAGACGGAGTTGCCTATGCCCAAGAAGTGAACAAACCCATTTTGCTGGATTTCACAGGATGGGCCTGTGTCAATTGCAGAAAAATGGAGGAAAATGTTTGGAGCCATTCCAATATTTATCCTTTGCTTAAAGATGAATATGTGCTCATTTCCCTTTATGTGGATGATAGAAAACCCTTGCCGAAGGAAGAAGTTTTTAATTTTCAATATGACTCAGGACGAATCAAAACCATTGAAACGGTTGGCCAAAAATGGGGTACTTTTCAAACCATAAACTTCAATGTAGCTTCACAGCCCTATTATGTGCTATTATCTCCAAATATGGAGATTCTTAATGATGCAGTGCAATATGTGGAGGTGGAAACCTATGAGAAATGGTTGAAATCTGGGTTGAAGAACCATCAACTTTCGATGAATAACAACTAATAATCCTTCCCGGTAATTTCCAGCTTCATGGAAAATAGTGTAAATTAGATTTTGACTAATTTAACATAACCGAAAATCCTGTGAAAAGATTAAAGAAAGTACTCTTGGTACTTGCTGGCCTTTTGTTGCTCATTATTATTGGACTATTGATATTTGTCCAAACTCTTAAGCCCGATTATAGCGGAGAAAAAACACTATCTGGATTAAAAGATGGGGTAAATGTTTTTTATGACGATTATGGCATTCCTCATATTTATGCTGAAAATGAGGAGGATGCCTTGAAAGCTTTGGGGTACGTGCATGCACAAGATCGTCTTTGGCAAATGGAACTATTGAGAAGAGTTGCAAAAGGTGGTTTGGCTGAAGTTTTTGGTGCGGACTTAGTCAAAACAGATAAATTTTTTCTTTCCCTAGGTATTGATGAGCATTCGGCTGAAACAGTGGCGGGCTTGGACATGGAAAGTGAAATGACCATACTTTCCCAATCTTATTTGGATGGAGTCAACGAGTTCATAGCTAATGGCCCAACGCCCATTGAATTTTACTTAACAGGTTTAGAAAAGAAGCCTTTTTCCTTAGAAGATATTTATAATGCTGTAGGTTATATGGCATTTAGTTTTGCCCAAGCACACAAAACGGATCCTTTATTAACTAGGATTAGAAATCAATTGGGAGACGAGTACATCAATGATTTAACGGTTTATTCAGACACAACTACCGTATGGATTAAGAATTTTAAAAATCAGGCAATCGATTCCATCGACCCCCATATAACGGCAAGTATTATTACAGCATTGGAGAAGCTTCCAATTCCTCAGTTTGAAGGAAGCAATAGCTGGGTACTTGCACCGGAAAAAACGAAAAGTGGCAAAGTGATACTTGCCAACGATCCACATATTGGTTTTGCACAACCTTCAGTATGGTTTGAAGCCCATATAACCACACCTACCTATGAAAAGTATGGTTATCATTTGGCGGGAGTTCCTTTTCCCTTACTGGCGCATGACAGGAATTTGGCCTATGGCCTTACAATGTTTCAAAATGATGACCTCAATTTTTATGCGGAACAAACCAATCCAGCAGATTCAACGCAATATAAAACTGAATCGGGTTGGGCAACCTATGAATATATCAACAAGAAAATTAAGGTAAAAGGAGAGGAACCTATTGCATTCACCTACAAGAAGACCAGGCATGGACCCGTGCTCAACGGAATTGCAAAGCAAATAAGTGGAGACAAACCCATAGCCATGTCATGGGTCTATACTAAAATGAAGAACGAGGTCATGGATGCGCTTTACGGCATTTCCCATGCTACAAATAAGGAAGAGTTTAAAAATGCGCTTCCCCAAATTCATGCCCCGGGCTTGAATGTTATGTATGGAGATGCAGAAGGAAACGTAGCTTGGTGGGCCACAGCAAAACTGTACCAAATGCCAGATAGCACATCCACCAAGTTTGTGCTTGATGGAGCTTCAGGGATTCAAGAACCAGTTCGCTATTTGGATTTTTCTGAAAATCCAAGTGCTATAAACCCACCATGGCATTATGTATATTCCGCCAACAACCAACCCGATTCTATAGCTGGCATGTTATATCCCGGGTATTATTTGCCTGAAAATAGAGCCAAAAGAATTGTTCAATTGTTGGATCCCAAAGATGATTGGGACAAAGAATCGGTTTCAGAAATGATTTTGGATGTGACCTCTTCGGTTAATCCGCTGCTCATCACAGAGTTGATAAAACTCTTGGATGTTTCCCATTTAACGGAAGAACAACTAATACAAGTAGATGCTCTTAAAAATTGGGATGGTATGTATGCTTTGGATTTAACAGCTCCTACAATATTTCATAGAAGCGCTTACTTTATGTTGAAAAACACTATGGAGGATGAATTGGGAGAAGAGCAGTTCAAAGAGCTATTGGCCACACATTTATTGAAAAGGCAAATAGCATGGGGTGCACAGATCAAAAATGGTAAATGGTGGGACAATGTGCGTACACCAAATAAGGTTGAGACGCGAGATGAAATTGTATTGAAATCTTTTGCGGATGCTTGGGAGTCCTTAGTGAAAGATTTTGGACCAGACCCAAGCCTGTGGACATGGGATAGGGTACATACTTTGGAACATAAACATCCTATTGGAGAAGTTGAAGCACTCCGTAAATATTTCAATGTTGGTCCATTCCCAGTTGTAGGGAGTAGAGAAGTCATTAATAATTTGGCCTTTCCTTATGACAGTACGGGTTATTACAAAGTAAGTTCTGGTCCATCTACACGCCGTGTCATTGATTTTTCTGATATAGAGAACAGTATCAGTATACTCCCAACGGGCCAATCAGGAAATCCTTTTAGTAAACATTACAAAGACCAAGCTGAAATGTATGTTCAAGGTAAGTTTAGAAAGATGATGATGAACAAGGAGGAAATAGAAGAAAAGGCCCAATCTGTATTAAGATTCGTAAAAGGATAATTATATAGCCTTCAGACTTTACGAAAAATTAACTTATTTAACTTTTATTATTTAGAATGATTATTTTTTAATCAATCTGTTAGGAATATTGTCAATTTTTAACGGAATGTTAGGATTCAAAATAATTAATGTTATTTTAGAGTAGCTAATTCAATCAAAAAATAATTCTTCCTTAACTCAATTTTTACGAGAACATGCTGCGCAATAAAAAAAGTTATCTAACACTTCTTTTGCTTTTTTGTGGGCTTTCATGGACATTTTCTCAGGACAGAAAGGTTCATAAAGAATACTATAACGCATTTGACAAAAAGGTCGGTATTGAGAATACTGGACTCTATCAAGGGGAACTCTATATGGAAAAATATAGAACTATTAACGAAGAAACGCAATTCTATAAGACTAGAGACTTTCTTCCGGGTAGTGTCTGTTATGATGGACAATGTTATTATGACCTTGACTTAAAATATGATATCTACGAGGACGAGGTACTTTTAAAATTGATTACAAAAGCTGGCGGAGGTACCATTCAATTGTTCAAGGATTATGTGGATAGTTTTGCGATAGATGGTCAGGAGTTTGTCAAAATAAAAGAGAAGGATGTGCCTTCGCTCAATGTATACGGGTTTTATAAAGTTGCCCTGAAAACGTCAACATTTACACTTTTCACTAAGTTAAATAAGAAAAGCTTTGAGCGGAAGGATCGGAGCTCTCTGTATTACGAATTTTTGGATGGTCCCAGTGAACATGTGCTTCTATACAATGGACAATACCATATATTCAATACCAAGAAAGAAGCAACACAGCTTTTTCCTAAGCTTAAAAAGGAAATCGACAAATTTTATGGTATTGCAAGAGGGTTGAGAAAGTCAGACCCCAATGGTTTTCAGGCAAGTCTTGTGAGACGTATCGAAATCCTCCTCAACCAACCAATAAACCAATAAGAATGAAAAAGTTTTTAATCGCCATAACCCTCTTTGTGGGCATTCAAAATACTTTTGCCCAACAAGAAGTGCCAACTATTAGTGTGTCTTTTGCCAATACCAATGTTGAAGAAGCGCTACAGGAAATCGAGGAAAAATCAGGGTATAAATTCTTCTATTTAAAGGATTGGTTGCAGGGAATAAAAGTTACCGGAAACTATCAAGATAAACCCGTCAGTGATATTTTGGACAGTCTTTTCAAGGATACGGTCCTCAACTATTTCATCATGGATTCCGATAAAATTTACCTCATGCAGAACAACCAAATTTATGAAACCCTGCCTGATGACTTTTTTGGTAAAGAGGACCGGTTGACAGATGATGATTTTCCTGGTTATGATGAATTGCAGGATATTGGGCCACTATTTTTGAGTGATGAGGATAACGCAACCAAAGGATTACAAGTTGTTAAGATTGGAAAAGAGAACAGAAATAGTAGAAGTAGAACATTTACTCTTACAGGTAAAGCATTAAATGCCAGAACAGGTCAATCGGTATCGGATTTAGCATTATTGGTCCAAGGAAAGGATATTGGAACATCTACAGATACTAATGGCAATTATAGTTTGCAGCTCCCCATTGGAGAAAATATCATTACTGTCAGAGGTCTTGGAATTCAAGAATCAAGAACAAAGATAATTCTCTACAATGATGGTTCGTATAATTTTCAGGTTACAGAAAGTGTAGAAGCACTTGATGAGGTTGTGGTGCAGGGCAACATAGATAGAAATGTGGAAACTGCCATAACCGGAGTTACCTTAATTGAAGTTGAGAAAATAAAGAACATTCCTTTGGTTCTTGGAGAGCGGGATATCCTTAAGGCGGCAATTACCTTACCAGGTATCACAACCGCAGGTGAAGGAGCCGCAGGGTATAATGTACGTGGTGGTAGAACAGACCAAAACCTGATTTTGTTGGACAATGGGGTTATTTATAATCCGTCTCACTTTTTCGGAATTTTTTCTGCGATAAATCCATTTACTACGGGTTCGGCAGAAATTTATAAAGGAAATATTCCTGCTGAATTCGGGGGAAGACTTTCCTCTGTGTTTGATATCACATCAAAAGATGGCAACACACAGAAGTTTTCGGGAGAGGCTTCTATTGGACCCGTTACCAGTAATATTGTTTTGGAAACACCTATTGTAAAGGATAAATCGGCCTTGATGGTTGGAGGTAGGGCCACTTATTCTGATTGGATTTTAGGAGCTTTGGACGATGAACAGCTCAGTAATAGTACAGCTTCTTTCTTTGATGTACTTGCCAAATACAATCATACCATCAATGAGAACAATGAAATCAATGCCACTGGATATTACAGTAAAGATGAATTCAGTATTACTTCAGACTCCATTTTCAATTACAGTAATAGATTGGTATCATTGGGGTGGGACCATAAGTTCAGTGAAAAGACCACTGGTAGTTTAATTCTTTCCAATAGTGAGTATCAATTTGGGATTGAGTTTGATGGGGAATCCAATGACGATTTTGACTTGGGGTACAAAAACAATGAAACCGAGTTCAAATATAAAATGAAGTATTTACCAGGAGGTAAGCACAAGTTTGACTTCGGTATATCTAGTAAATTGTATGTGGTCAACCCAGGGAATATTGACCCTTTAGGGTCAGACTCCGATGTCACTTCGCTTGTCATTCCCGAGGAGCGGGGTCTGGAATCCGCACTTTTCATTTCAGATAGTTATGAGGTGAATGACAAATTGTTGATAGACGTGGGGCTTAGATATTCCTTTTATGCAGCTCTTGGAGCATCAGAACAACGTATTTATCAGGACAATGCCCCCAAGAACAGTGGAACCTTGGTGGAAACACAAAGTTTTGATGAGAATGAATTCATTGAAACCTACGGAGGCCCAGAAGTCCGTTTGTCTGCCAGATATTTCTTGGCGTCCGACTTTTCAGTAAAAGCAAGTTTGAACAATGCATACCAGTACATTCACACCTTGTCCAATAACACTACGGTATCCCCAACGGATACCTGGAAATTGTCCGATTTAAATATTGAGCCCCAAGAAGCCTATCAAGCATCATTGGGATTTTACAAGAATTTCGAAGGGAACAAGTATGAATTGAGTTTGGAAGGCTATTACAAGCAGCAAAAAAACCTTTTGGATTATAAAGTTGGAGCACAATTATTGTTGAACGAAGCTATTGAAACTGAAGTTCTTCAGGGTGATGGTAAGGCTTACGGGGTGGAATTTTTACTTAAAAAGAATGAAGGTAAACTCAACGGTTGGTTGGGGTATACCTACTCCCGTTCATTTGTGAAACTGGATAGCGAGTTTAGTGAAGAGCGGGTGAACAATGGAGAATTTTTTCCATCAAATTTTGATAAACCACATGATGTAAGCTTGGTGGCCAATTATAAGTTTACCAGAAGGTTTAGCGCATCTGCAAATTTTGTATACCAAACTGGAAGACCGGTTACATTTCCGATAGGGAGTTTTTCCTTTAACAATTCAGAGTTTGTGTTTTATAGTGACAGAAACAAATTTAGGATTCCAGATTATTACAGACTGGATTTAAGTTTCAATATGGAAGGGAACCATAAGATAAAGAAGTTTGCCCATAGTTTTTGGAGCTTTTCCATATACAATGTGTTGGGAAGAAATAACCCCTATTCGGTATTTTTTGTTACCGAAGATGGAGACATAAAGGCGTACCAGAGTTCAATTTTTGCCATTCCTGTGCCAACTATTACATACAATTTCAAGTTCTAGATGTGAATTATCTCCAGGTCAAAATATCAAAGCTGATTTGCTTGTCCATAATGGTAGGTGTTGCGGGCTGCATTGAACCTTTTGAGGCTACTTTTGAAGATTTTGAAAGTGCTTTGGTTATTGAAGCTACTATTACCAATGAGCTAAAAACGCAACAAGTTGTGATTACCAGAGCTTTTGAGTTTGAAGCGGAAGGACCTACGGCAGAAATCAATGCAAATGTCCGTGTGGAAGGAGGCGGCACAACCTATCCTTTTGTAGAAGAGTCACCTGGAGTATATGTTTCTCAACAAGCTTTTGCCGCCCAAGCCGGGACAACATATCAATTATTGGTGCAGACGCAGGATGGAAGGACCTATAGTTCAAGCAGCGCAGTTTTACCCCCAACCACACAAATTGATGCTATTACCGCCGAAAGGATTACCATGGATGATGGGGAAGAAGGAGTAGGTATTTTCGTGGATAGCTTTGACCCTCAAGGTCAATCGGTAAATTATAGATACGAATACGAAGAAACGTATCAAATTATAGCCCCATTTTGGAGTCCAGTGGATTTAGAAGTGGTGCCGCTGGAAGAACTCACTCAAATATGTGATGTTAGGACCATTCCAGATGAGAGAACCGTTCAGGTTTGCTATGCCACGGATTATTCCAATACTATAATTCAGACAAGTACCAGTGATTTAGGTGAGGATAGAGTCAGTAATTTTATGGTGCGTTTCATCAGTAATCAAAACTATATCATATCTCATAGGTATAGCATTTTGGTCCGCCAATTGGTACAATCCAATGAAGCATTCAATTTTTATGAAACCTTAAATGAGTTCTCAGGGAATGAAAGTTTCTTTTCTGAAACACAACCGGGTTTTTTAGAAGGGAATATAAGCTCCGATATGAGCGATAATGAAAAAGTATTGGGCTTCTTTGAGGTGGTATCTGCTACTGAACAACGTCTATTTTTCAATTATGATGATTTTTTTCCGGGGGAGGAATTGCCCCCTTATGTAGATCCGTGCACATTGAATTCTCCTCCTCTTTCGGCTCCCGGAGACCCACCAAGGTGTGTTTTAGGGTCTCAGGTGGAACTGGGTTTAGTTAGCTATGTGGATTTGAATGGCACTCCCGGTGAAGGGGAAGGTCCTTTTTTTGTGGTGCCTTCAGTTTGTGGGGATTGTACAACTTTGGGTAAAGAAGAAATACCGGTTTTTTGGGAAGAATGAAAGGAAATACTACATATCCATTAAAGGTGTTGGCACTTCTTATGACACTCGTTATAGGAGGCTGCATAGAACCTTTTGACGTAACTTTTGAGGATTTTGAAAGCGCACTGGTCATTGAAGCCACCATCACAGATGAAATGGTACAGCAGAAAGTGTTTTTATCCCGAACCTATGAGTTTGAAGCAGAAGGACCAACACCGGAGTCAAATGCCACGGTACAGGTACAGGGAGGAGGTACAAGCTATTCCTTTATGGAAAGCTCGCCAGGAGTTTATATTTCCCAACAAGTTTTTGCTGCACAGCCCAATACAACATATCAATTGTTGATTCAAACGCAAGATGGAAGAACATATAGTTCCAATGAAGTAGTACTTCCTGCTAAAACCCAAATAGACGAAGTTCGTGCAGAGCGGATTACAACCGATGATGGCGATGATGGAATCGGCATATTTGTGGACAGTTTCGACCCATCAGGATCATCCGAAAATTATCGGTACACCTATGAGGAGACCTATAGGGTAGTTGCACCATTTTGGACACCACGTGGCTTGGAATTAGTGCCTCCAGAAGAAGCCACAGTAGCTTGCGAAGTTCGAGCTATTTTTGATGACTCTTCATTGGAAACGGGTTATGCCTCTGATTTCTCAAATACTATAATCCAGACAAGTACTACTGATTTGCAAGAAGATAGGGTGAGCAACTTCATGGTGAGATTCATCAATAGGAATAACTATATCATTTCACATCGGTATAGTATTTTGATAAAACAATTCGTTCAATCCAACGAAGCCTTTACCTTTTATGAGACGTTAAACGAGTTCTCGGGCAATGACAGCTTCTTTTCTGAGACCCAACCCGGTTTTTTGGAAGGAAATGTATCTTCAGATTTAAGCCGAAACGAAAAGGTTCTGGGCTTTTTTGATGTGGCCTCTGTGGTGGAGCAACGCATTTTTTTCAATTACGAAGATTTTTATCCAGGTGAGGACCTACCTCCGTTTGCTATTCCATGTGATGTAAATGCACCAGAACTTTCTAGAGGTGTCCCTCCTGTATGTGTGTTAAGCGTGATGGTTATAAATGATTTGGTTCGTTTTGTGGACAATAATGGGGCAACCGAGGGTGAAGGGCCATTTCTTGTAGTTCCTACGCTTTGTGGTGACCTTGCTGGGTTTGCACAACCTAACCCTCCTGATTTTTGGATAGAAGATTGATAGATAAAAAAGAATGAAACTGACTAAAAGAAGAAATATTACCAATATCCTGATAGCCTTTTTCGGCATAATTCATTATGGCTGTATAGAACCTTTTGTGACCAGTTTCGAGAATTTTGAAAGCGCACTGGTTATTGAAGCCACCATCACAGATGAATTGAGGCAACAACGTGTTTTATTGACCCGTACCTATGAGTTTGAAGAGGATGGACCTTCTGCTGTAACAGGTGCTATTGTAAGTGTTGACGATGGTTCGGGGAATGTTTATGATTTTGCGGATACCGGTGAAGGCATCTATGTTTCTTCCCAAGCTTTTGCAGCACAACCCAACAGGGACTATAAACTTTCTGTAAGAACATCAAATGGGAGAAGTTATGCATCCAGTAGTGTACAACTTACTTCCGCTGTTTCGTTGGATAACGTATCTGCCAAGAGAATTACTACGGATTTGGAAGAGGATGGGATAGCTATTTTGGTGAGTGCATTTGATCCTACTGGGAATGCCAAAAACTTTCGTTACGAATATGAAGAAACCTTTAAGATTATTGCTCCTACATGGACCCCAGTATCCTTAATCGGTGACCCAGAGGGGGGATGTGGTGTCATTAAGGTGCCGAATACCGCAGATGAGGAAGTATGCTATAGGACCGACCTTTCCAACAGGATTGTTCTGGCATCAACAGAGGACTTGAAAGAGAATCGGATTGAAAACTTCAGGGTACGCTTCATTAGTAGTGAAAATTACATTATTTCCCATAGGTATAGTATTTTGGTTAGGCAATTGGTACAATCCAATGAAGCCTTTACTTTTTATGAGACCTTAAATGAACTTTCAAGTTCAGAAAGTTTGTTTTCTCAAGTTCAACCTGGGTTTTTAGAAGGTAATGTATTTTCAGAGGACGATGAAAATGAAAGAGTATTGGGTTTCTTTGATGTAAGCTCCGTCTCAGAGCAACGGATTTTCTTCAATTACAGAGATTTTTATCAAGATGAACCGCTGCCACCCTATGCTGATGCCTGTTCTCCAAGCGCACCAGTTATTGCAAATATGGGCGGATGCGTGTTAAGACCTATTATAGAGTCTGGAGCCGGGATATATGCAGAGGACAACCCAGAGATTGGTGCCAATGAGGGGCCGTATCTTATTGTGCCACGCGTATGTGGAGATTGTCGAGAACTTGGAACAACAGAGGAGCCAGCATTTTGGACAGAATGAAGGATTGGAAAAAAACATATTACTATATAACCCCTATTTTGGCGGGGTGTCTCTTTAGTGGCTGTATTGAGCCTTTTGAAACAACTTTTGTAGATTTTGAAAGTGCCTTGGTGATAGATGCGACAATAACCGATGAATTGAAACGGCAAATAATATACTTGTCACGTACCTATAGGTTTGAAGATGATCCAAATGGCGGGTCTGGAGCAATTTTCCAGGTTGTCGATAATGGCAAATATGGAGAGTCTGGGGCGAATATCCAGATTTTTGGTGATGATGGTAGTTCCTACAACTTTGAGGAAACGGAAAAGGGTACCTATCTGTCTACAGTAGATTTTGCTGCCAAGCAGGGGGTGGATTATTCGTTGGCGATTGAGACCGAAGATGGGAATTTATATTCCTCGGCAACTGAAAAGTTAGCCGGGTTGGTTGGTATAGATAGCTTATATGCCAATAGGATTACCAATGATTTTGGCGAAGAAGGTATAGGTGTTTTTATTGATGCTTCAAATCAAAGTGAAACACAGAGTTTTTTTAGGTACGAGTATGAGGAGACCTATAAGGTTGTAGCTCCAAGATGGGGGCCAAAAGAATTGGAGGTTGTGGAAGGCGTGCCAATTAGTTATATCTTGGTTCCAAGATCGTTGGATGAGCGTGTTTGTTATCCAACCGATTATTCAAACAGCATCATATTAACGGATACCGATGATTTTGACACGGGAGAAGTTAAAAATTTTATGGTCAAATTCATTGAACAGAATAACTTCAAGACCACACACCGCTATAGTATTTTGGTGCGTCAGTTTGTCCACACTTCAGAAGCCTATAGGTTTTTGGAGACCTTGAATAACTTTTCAAGTTCTGAGAGTTTGTTTTCGGAGACCCAACCTGGTTTTTTGGAAGGTAATATTGCTTCTACGGATAATCCTACGGAGAAAGTACTGGGCTTTTTTGATATAGTTGCGGTGTCTGAAAAACGCATCTTTTTTGGGTACCGCGATTTTTTTCCTACGGAAAGATTGCCAGACTATATAGATCCATGCGTTGAAAATGCACCAATATTTGGGTTGCCTGATTTGGTAAGATGGAACTTGGTAAAGTACATTAGGGACAACGAAGGTGAATTTGTTCCGGGAGGGCCCTTTGTCACTGTTCCCCAGGTTTGTGGTGATTGTACCATATTGGGCACCTCAGAAGTACCAGATTTTTGGATAGAATAACATAGCATTATGAAAAAACATAGAATTACAATCGTTTTAATTGCATTTGTGGGACTTATTGTAAATGCACAATCTGTTGCAATCGGCAATGAGTTTAAGGATATTCCGCAAGAGCGCATATACATTCACCATAGTGAATCCCTATTGTTTTCAGGAGAACATCTTTTGTACAAAGTGTATTGTCTTGATAATTCGCAGAAGGTATTGAGTGACATTAGTAAAATGGCTTATATTGCTTTGGTTGGGTCTGATGGAAAGGTAGTCTTTACCCATAAAGTAAAACTCGTAGAAGGGTCAGGAAACGGAGACTTTTTTGTACCCACTTCGGTGCCTACGGGGAGTTATAAACTGTTGGGTTACTCGGAGTGGATGAAAAATTTTGGACAACAGTATTTCTTCCAAACCGATATTTATATTATCAATCCATACCAAACAGTACCTACTTCCTATTTGGAGCAACCTGTTGACTCCATGTCAGCCGATGTCCCCACTACGGAAAAAACAAAAATCACCTTTGACACAAGCCCTAAGAATAGTGCTTTTGCCACTATGGAATTGGATAAGCAAAAAGTGGGAAAACGTGAGAAAGTAACCTTAAAGGTAGCAGGAAGAAGCTCTAATTCAAATTTGGGAGATTATTCAATTTCCATAAGAAAAATGGATTCATTGCCTTCACCTACTCAAATTTCAGCAATGACATTTTCCAATGAATTGGGAAAACAGACAGGATCAATCAAGTCAAACCCCAAGGATTTTGATATACCAGAACTGAGAGGGGAAATTATTTCTGGGACGATAGTTGAAAGCGATTCCAAATCACCAGCTGAAAATATGAGAATTTCTTTGAGTTTGCCCGGAGATAAGTTTCTTTTCAATGTAGCTACTTCCGACAAGGATGGTAAATTCGAATTTATTGTTGATAGAAGATATGACAATACCACTGCGGCAGTTCAGATTTTGTCTGAAGATTGGGATGCTTATGAAGTTGTTCTTGACGACCCTGTCCGTGAATATAACGGGTTTGAGTTTTCCAATTTTGAGCTTTCAAAAAACATGAAGGATTATATACTTCAAAAAAGTATCTACAATCAAATTGAAAATGTATATCGCGAAGCCAAATTGGATTCCATTGTGCCTGCAAATCACATATCCCCTTTTTATAGAAAGTATACAGAGGTCTATGATTTGGATGACTATACTCGATTTAATAGCATTCCAGAGACCATTGTTGAAGTTGTGGACCAAGTGGGGATAAGAAAATTAGATGATGGGAGTAGGGTTTTTGAAGTGCGTCCTTCCGAAGGCTTTACCAATAATGCATTGTTCCCAATGGTTTTTGTAGATGGTTTATTTATCAAAAAGCACGAGGATATTATGGATTTCAGCGCCAAAAAAATAAATACCATTAGTTTTTCTAGGGAGAAAGTACTGTTGGGATCACAAATGTTTCAGGGAATCATTTCTTTTAAAACCATTGAGGGTGATTTTTATAGTGATTTTTTTACACCACATATTATCAATGTGGATTTATTCAAGCCAGAATCCAAGAAGGAATATTTCAATCAGGAATATACTGAAAACCAAAAATCAGAAAGAACACCAGACTTTAGGCACCAACTCTATTGGGAACCTAATTTTAAACTGACCGAGGGTTCTAAAGAGGTTGTGTTTTATACTTCTGATGTTCCTGGAGTATACGAGTTGGTTCTAGAGGGCTTTACGTCAACTGGGAACCCGGTATCCGTCAAAGAGTGGCTTGTTGTGGAGTAGGATTGAATATCTTGGCGGTCACGTTCAACAAGACTATTTTTTTCAAGACCGCTTATGCTCAAAAAAGTTTACGGAAGCGCTGTATTTGGTATTGAAGCAACTACCATTACCGTTGAAGTCAATGTAGACAAAGGAATAGGGTACCACCTAGTTGGCCTTCCCGATAATGCCATCAAAGAAAGTAATTACAGAATTGCAGCGGCGCTTCAAAATATTGGATATAAAATTCCCGGCAAAAAAATCACCATCAATATGGCTCCTGCAGACCTGCGTAAAGAAGGCTCTGCATATGATTTGACCTTGGCAGTGGGCATTTTGGCAGCATCCAATCAGATAAAATCCGATGACATAGAAAAATACTTGATCATGGGAGAGTTGTCTTTGGATGGGAACCTTCAACCCATTAAGGGAGCTTTACCCATTGCCCTAAAAGCTCATGAAGAAGGTTTTAAAAGGTTTATCCTGCCTTTTGAAAATGCCAGGGAGGCAGCAGTAGTAAAAGGTCTTGAAGTCTATGGGGTGAACAATATTGAGGAAGTGATTGCCCATTTTGATTCAGGAACGCCTTTGGAAAGAACACAGGTTGATATTCAAGAAGAGTTTTGTGCAAATCAGAATTCAACAGCGTTTGATTTTTCTGATGTGATGGGGCAAGAAAGCATCAAGCGCTGTATGGAAATTGCTGCGGCTGGGGGACATAATATCATTTTGATAGGTCCACCAGGATCGGGAAAAACCATGCTAGCTAAAAGATTACCTTCCATTTTGCCTCAAATGACACTTCAAGAAGCATTGGAAACCACCAAGATCCATAGTGTAGTGGGTAAGGTGGATAATGTTGGGCTGATGCAAGAAAGACCTTTTCGTAGCCCTCATCACACCATAAGCAGCGCAGCTCTAGTGGGAGGGGGAAGTTACCCACAACCTGGAGAAATTTCATTGTCGCACAATGGGGTTCTATTTTTGGATGAGCTTCCAGAATTTGAACGAAGGGTATTGGAAGTATTGCGTCAACCCATGGAGGATAGAGAAGTAACAATATCTAGAGCAAAGTTTGCCGTAACGTATCCCAGCAGTTTCATGTTGGTAGCAAGCATGAACCCAAGCCCTGGGGGGTATTTTAATGACCCAGATGCGCCAGTAGTGTCTTCACCTGCTGAAATGCAACGGTATCTTGGCAAGATTTCGGGTCCTTTATTGGATAGAATTGATATCCATATTGAGGTGAGTCCTGTTCCTTTTGAAAAGCTTTCCGAAGAAAGAAAGGGGGAGAGCAGCAAGATCATTCGCAAGCGTGTTGTGGCTGCAAGGGCAATTCAAAACCGAAGATTTTCAGATTTTGACCACATACATTACAACGCACAAATGGGAACCAAGCAGATCCGGCAATTTTGTGTGTTGGATTCCACATCCAAGGAACTATTGGGAAATGCAATGCAACGATTGAATCTTTCTGCCAGAGCCTATGACCGCATATTGAAAGTAACAAAAATTGACAATAGGCACATATGCTTAAATTAAAAAAGGTTAGAAACAAAAGTCTACCCCGTTGGTTTAGGTTGCTCCGGTATGGCTTCAATTGCATGTGGTATCATGTACTAATACCACTTGGACAAAAGAACGACCCATTTATGGATGAGGTTAAAAAGTAATTTTGATACAAAAGGATATATTCCGTAATTTTGGATTATGTCCAAAATATTCAAAAACCACAACAGGAAGGCCATTAGGATTTTGATGAAGGAAATAGGTGCGTACCGCTATGAACGTGCCTTGGAGAACATGAAGATGTCAGAGCAAAAGCCAATGTCCATGTCGGGTTTCTACTTGGAATCAAATGAGCATTGCATCTTTCTCTGCCACCGCTACCCATCGGGATATATTTTAAAGCTTATGAAGGTGGATGAGTTTGAGCAGATACCCAAAGAGGGGTGGGAACTGGTCAAAGAAAAAAGGTATCTTTAAATGCCTTGGAATCTAATTAATTAAACTCATCGAGGCTATACAGTATCACAGGGGTTTTTTTAAAAAATATGAATCACTAACTATAAATTTTAATAAACACATTTAAACCATACCGTGGAATTAATAAGTAAAAACAGGAATTTTTTGAACAAAAAGATTAGTTGTCTTAAACTATATAGAAATGACATTGACAAGTACATAGACACCTATAAAAATGAGGGTTATGCGGTATCATTTTATGATAATGATTATAAATATCAAAGTTTGGATGACTATTTGGACAATCATGGAAATTTAATTAAAAAACTGACCGTTGAATTCAATCTTGATGATGACTTCCGTGGAACGACTATTGAATTTGAGGATAATACCATGAGCATATATTCCCCCAACAGATTAGATTTGTCCACGCCGATTTATGAACATGCCCTAAAAAAGAAATGGGTTGCTTCTTACATATTAAGGCCACAAAATATCTTGTTTTTATTTATACCCTACATTATTGTAATGATTGCTATTGCAATTATAATTCCTGAACCTGAAGATTTAAGTCTCGCAGAACTACTTAATCGTCCGTTCGGCATGTGGATGAAATATGGGGCAATAGGAATCGCATCGTTTACAGTCATTGCATGGCTTTATCAAAGGTATATCCTCGGATTTAGTTTAGAAAAAGTGCATAAAACTGGATTCAACAGATATCGTAGTCAAATAATAGTTGGGGTATGCGTTGCAATAATTACTTTTCTAATAACCAAATTATTTGACTGGTTGACAAACTAAGATACATTTTCATATTCCGCCGGAACAACTCCAGAATAATTTAGGATCACAGTATGTAATGGCCGTACTTTGGCATAATCATTCTTTATGACAATGCCTAAGCGTTTAAATAGTTCAAGCGACTTATCGGAATTAATTCAGGAGGCTTATGGTTCTCCGGTACAGTTAGCAAAAATTCTTGATCTTGCTATTGAAATGTTATTCTACCTTGAGGAAGACACCTTTGATCGCAAGGATGTGCAACACGTGGCCTCTGCCATTAGAGCTATATGTGAGGCTTTAAGGCAAGGCGACTAAAATTCTTGCCCATCTTTAAATTAGTATACTCTTCAATTCTTTTTTTAGTTAACAATCGTATCAATAACGTTGGCAAGTTTTTCCCCTAACATCTTTGTTCCAAAGTGAAAGCCCATTTTGATTACTTCTTTTTCACAGACCTCGTATATCAGCTTGACCTTGTCCCAGCCACCTTTTATTTTGAGTTTGGCATATAGTCTTTTTATCCTATCAAACCCTTGTTTCATTGTTAGCTTAGAAATATCATCTTTCAATTCTTCGGCTTCAACTATCAACTCATCATCATCTTCAAATCCAGCTTCTTTTAAAGCTAAAATTGATTTGGTGATAACATTGCTAATCAGAATTTGTCTAGGGGTATCAAACGCTTTCTTATCGGCATCATCCTCTACAATTTCAAACCAATCATTAAATTCATCCTCGTACTGGCCACTTATGCTATCGGCAGGGTGTATTTCTATGTTGTTGTTGCCCTGCAAAATTGAAAGCCAACGACTCATAATCTTTAATACAGAATCCCCGTCAGTTTCCTGCCAGATAGGTGCTATTGAAACATGGTTTTTTGGCGCATAATCTATCTTATAGGTAATTTTATTACCATTGCTTGTATTCAAATTTGGGTCACTTACTTTAAAAAAGAAATCGGAGTTACCCCCCAAGCCAACTACGCTTAAACACAAGTTAGCATCTTCATCAACTCTTATAATATCATTGTTTCCTTTAACAACCTCCCTAATCTTTTTATAGGTGGTGGATACATTTTGTTTTAAGGCAAGGGGCAATTTGTAATAGTCAACCATACACATATTTTAATAACAAATTTAATTTTTTAACAGCCCTTTTCCTAGCTGAGTTATTAGGAGTTATCAACCATTAACTGCTCGTAGTGAAGCCATTAGCTTGACGGATTAAATGATGCTCAATGAGTATTTGTAAATTGCACAGCCTATCTTCGTTTGCCCAACATCCTTTTACCTGTTATATAATGAAATCCTTTGCCTGTATAGGGATTACGACCCCTGCATTACAACGAATACCTGCCTTTTAAAATACTATTCTCTCCTGTTTTGGGTTTTACTTTCCTTGAACCTTGTATCATTTGATACAACCTTAAAACCAAACGCAATGAGCAGCATAGAATGGACTGAAAAAACTTGGAATCCAACAACAGGATGCACCAAAATTTCCAAGGAATGTGATAACTGCTATGCTGAGGTAATGACCAAGCGGTTGAAGGAAATGGGGCAAAAAAAATATCAAGCCGGATGGGATGTGATGGTAGAACATGAGGACACCCTTAAAGAACCCTATAGCTGGAAAAACGGTCAGGTTGTTTTTGTTAATTCTATGTCAGACCTGTTTCATAAGGACGTTAGCCTAGACTTTATCAAAAAGGTATTCAAGGTAATGAACGACACGCCCCAGCATACGTATCAGGTATTGACCAAAAGGGCAGACATTTTAAATAAATACTCGGCTGAACTCAATTGGACGGATAATATTTGGATGGGTGTTTCTGTTGGCAGCAATGCATCCGTTAGGAAAATAGAAAGATTAAAGCAATGTGATGCCAAAAACAAATTTCTATCCGTTGAGCCTCTAATAGAGGAATTAAAGGACTATTCGTTGAGGGGCATCGATTGGGTCATTGTTGGTGGGGAAAGTGGTGGAGGTGCCAGAGAATTAAAGATGGAATGGGTGGAATCCGTTAGGCAAAAATGTATTGAGGATGGTGTGCCTTTTTTCTTTAAGCAATGGGGCATGGATAGATTCAACCCCAATGAATGCGACCCTACCATAAGCAAATTGCATAGATATCATTCCAAGGGGGGAAGTCAGTTGAACGGTAAGACATATTGGAACAATCCAGCGGCCAATTTTAATTCTGACGACCATAAGGTAATTCTTTTCGGTACTGAACATGAAGTAATGGACGAGGTTTATTCCAATGACAATCGCCAAGCTGCTACATTGAAGACAATATGGGAACTAAAGAGCTATCTGCCCTTTAACGAAGATTCCACATACGGACTTTTAAAGAAGGATATTCAAAAGAACGGAGTTATAGACCCTGTTTTGTATTTCAAGACTGAAAACGGCGATAACATCGTTGTAGAAGGGCATACAAGGCTAAGAGCAGCTAAACAAACCAAAAAGGCAATTCCCAGCAGGCAGATAAAGGAGAATTTCAATAACCTAGATGAAATCAAGCTGTGGATGGTAAAGCACCAATTACAGCGGAGAAACCTATCCAATACGGAAAAGGTAAGACTGGCTTACAGTTCTAGGGCTACAATCGAAAAACTGGCTAAGGAAAATCTGTCCAAAGCAGGTAAGGGCAGCGAAGTTGAAAAGCAGATTGATACCAATGATGAAATAGCCAAAATAGCAGGTGTCGGCAGGGCTACAGTGGGAAGATATATTTCTGTGGTAAATAAGGGGAACGAGGCATTGATTAAAAAACTGCACAAAGGCGATATTACCATCGGGAATGCCTATCATCAAGTTGCTGAAACAAAAAGACCTGCAAGCAATAAGTCTATAGAGAGTAAACTGGAAATTGTTGCCTTTGATAACTTGGACGATGCCAAAGAATCGTTCAGTAAAAACGAAGTGGATTATGTCGTACTTAGCAGGGATAGAGGTGTTGAAGCTATTCTCAAGAAAAGTAAGGCCAGTAAGGTTGGAGTTGTCTGTAATTTTTAACCAATTTTACTTCACTGTCTATTAGTGATTTACAAATCGCCAAAGAAATACCTCTGGTGCGAAATTCGGTGAACTAAAAAAAGTAGTCTCTCCCCGAATACGTGTTTATGTTGGATTTATGCCGTCCTACCCATGTTTGCAACATTGTCTAAAATGTTCCCTTAGTATATTTTTGGTTTTATAGGTTGAAGTGCCGATTGTAATCTAATGGTTTACCAATCCTCGTCATTCTCACTAAGGTTTCCAGATTCGATATAGTTCTTTAGGCTCTTGTTGAGGTTATTGAAGTAATTTTCGATTCTGTCAGGAGATTCGCCAAAGTTCTTTACCATGGATTTTTTGGTCTTAAAACCTTCTATGTTTTTATAATCGGCTCCGTTTCCATATTCGTTGGGTGGGGTTTCTATGGAAAAGATTTCAAATTTGTACCGTCCATCTTTTACTGCTATTTCAGCAGTGTATTTTAAAGGGAAGGGGTACTTCTTTTTTACAATCAACAAATTTGATGCAACCCCACTTAATCTGATTTTTTTGCCCTCGATAGTAGCCTTAATCACCTCGTCAGGATTTTTGTAGGTTTCCTTTACCCAATTCAATGAGCTGGCATAAATTTCATCAGCCGTTTTGACTTCCACATTGGTAACAACGTAATCGTTCAGTCCCTTTTGCTGATACTCAAATTTTGTGGCATCCTGTGCTTTGATTGTGATAACAGCACCGATGGTAAATAGTATAAATACTAGTCTTTTCATGTTTGTTATTTTGATTACCGATTAAAATGAATTGTCAATTATAACGTATCCGTTATAGATACTATTGTGTAATATGGAGTTCTTTACATTGTAATGGACAATGAGAAAGAGCTTAAAGAGTTAGGGGAAAAGGTCACTAAGGCCAGAGAATCACTGGGTCTTTCTCAAACTGAACTTGCAAATATCATCGATAAAGATCAACCCAGTATCAATAGACTTGAAAGGGGGAAAATAAACCCCAGCTACATATATCTGTTGGAAGTTTGTTCTGGATTGAAGATGAAATTGTCCGAACTACTGGATGCTTTTTAGCATTTATCTGTAGTATCTAATACAACCCTTCTTTCTTTGCCTCCGTTACCCATCGGGCTACATCCTAAAACTTATGAAAGTGGTTCAACATTCCAAAATAGCTCAGGCCAAATTATTGGAACAAGGGAATTTTATTCAAATCATAAAAACATATAAGTTTGAAAATAAAGTAATTAAATAATCGTTTTTTTATATCTAAAAGATATTTGCGGTAATTATGTCCTTAAAAACAACATTCTTTATATTTTTTACAATGCTC
Source organism: Flagellimonas amphidinii (assembly GCF_013090115.1). Lineage (GTDB taxonomy): Bacteria > Bacteroidota > Bacteroidia > Flavobacteriales > Flavobacteriaceae > Flagellimonas > Flagellimonas amphidinii. Next base: position 428,153 of record NZ_JABFNN010000039.1, on the reverse strand, counting down.
TTTTTTTCTTGTACCGAAAACACAAAGAGTTTGGTGAATGATAATACAGAGATTTCAGATAACGACTTTGGGGGCGCTAAATGGGAAATAAATAAAGAAAGAACAGAGTATTACAAAGGGTCGGTTAAAAATGTCGATTTCAAAATTTATTCAGTCAAGTATATTAACGGAAAAGCCGAAAAACAGAGCCTGCATAAAAAAAACAGGATTTCAAGGGGCTTAAACTATTTAATTAGATCTTCAAAATCTGGGTTTGATTTATCATTTAATCAGAAAGGAGAAATGATAGAGGTTGAGTACTATGAGGTTAGTGACACTATCCTAACCGAAAAACACAAATTTGAATATCATAAAGGCAAATGGATTAGACAGGAGGTTTACAGGTTTTCAAAATTCTTAACTGATGTTTTGGTTAGAGAATTAGACGATTCTATGAAAACACGTAGGCTATTGTTATACTCCCCCCAAAGCCATTCTAAGTATGGTGAAAATTATCCTAGTGATGATGGATTATTATTGGCTACCAAGAGAAGTTTCCAATATAATGCTAACGGAGACTTGGAAAGGGAAAAAACCATAAGATATTATTACAATAAAGATAGCATTGCAAAATATCCCAGCGAGTTGAATCTGGAGCCCAAATATTCAAATGGAAAGCTTTTAAGAGACAATAAATGGTGCTACTTATACAAGAATGGTAAGCTGTACAAAAAGCAAAGCTGCACCAATAATTCTACAGATAAAACTAGTATTGCCTCAATATTAATAAACAATGACATTGATCAAACTATGTATTTTAATGAAGTTGGAAATCTTATTGAATCGGTTATAGCTGTTGGTGTGGGAGAAAGGTATATCGAATTTGATGATGACGGCTATATTCAACGATATTATGATAATGTAGATAAGCTGATGATATCTTATAAATATGATCAACTAGATAAAAATGGAAACTGGACTAGGGTAGAACAATTAGACATGAATGGAAGAATATTGTCAATAGGCGAAAGAAAAATAAGCTACTATGAATAAGCGGAACAAATTTAAGTTATTGATAAAAACTGGCTACTTTTCTCAAACCACCGTTGCCCTCCTAGTTTTAATCTTATTAAACAGTTGTGATGGTAATTTCACTCCTAAAGCCCCACCTCACGTTAAATATGGTTCTGAAATCATTTTTGGAAAGGTAAAAAATATTACGCTGAACACATTTTATGTTAATAATTCAACCACCGATACCATTCAAAAAGGAAGAATCAGCAATGGCAAGTTTAATACAAATTCGATTTTTGGGCCAAATGGGTATTATTTGGAATATAATAGAAAAGGCCTTAATACCTTTTTTAAAGAGTTTTCAAATGGTAATGATATAATACCTTCACGCCAACTGAAATATAAATATGATGAAAAAGACAGGCTTGTTCAAATTGAAGAATTCGATGACTTCAGCCTTATAGAAGGCCTTAGTTACACTAGCATGGTTTACGACGACAAAGATTTGTTAATCAAGCAAAGTAATTTTAATAGGAAACATGGATCGGAAATGAATTCATTGTATGATACACTCAATATCAAGTATTCTGCGATAAACAGATATAATTCAAATGGAATACTTATTGAGCAACTGAATTCTTCTTTTCGATATGATTTTGATACGGATTCGATTATTGTGGATGAGAGTACCTATAAATATGATGTTGAATATGAAAATGGAAAATTAATCGCTTACAACGGAGATAAATATGAGTACCATCCCACCAAAGATTATTTAGTAAAAAAAACTGAAATAAATAAACCAGAAAATTATAAAACTTACTACGAAAATGGAACTTTGAAAAGCAATGTAATGATTGATTATATTCACTATGAGTTTGACAAAAATGGCTATTTCAAAAGAGATTATGATAGGAATAGGTTAGCCTATGAAGCTAAATACGATTTAGAGGACAAATTAGGAAATTGGACAAGGAAGATTTTATACTACATGGGAAGACCTGTTCTAATTTCGGAAAGGACGATCGAATACTATGAGTAGAGTGTTTTATCTAAATTTCTTTCGAGTTTTAGGGTCACGTCCTTCTTTTAGAATTTGAAAATAAATAATAGTTTCATAATCAAAATATTCCAACGACCCGTTTTGTACTTCGACTTTTAGTAATGGATAGAGCTGGGTATACTTCGTGTAGGAGGTTTTTAATCTGTCCCTTATATATTGGTTGGTGTGTTTATCAATTTGGTCCCCAAGCTCTAAAAATCCCTTCTCAATAGATGCATCACTGTTCAATGCTCCCATAAATAATGATTTTATAAGATGATCATTAATAGGGCGTAGGTATTTTAAGATACTATCATATTCGTGCTTAATCATGCTTAAGGTCTCCTTCCCCATTTTGGGAAGTGCAAAACATAATTCTTCATTGGATAGCAAAACTTTATTGTTCCTTGCAGCTATTCTATAGCTGGAGTAGGGGATTGAGACATTGTTGACCCACCGATTGAGAACCGTATCATACAAATCGGCTTTAAATGATTTTCTCAGAATCAATTCTTTTTGTGAATAGTTAATCCCATAATAGGGATATAAGACTCCTTTACCGATAATAGAATCAGTCGTACAATCAAAAATTACCCCTAGTCCATTATTGACCATTGGTAGCTGTAATTTTTCTAATCTGGTATATTCACCCCATGGAATTCCTTCGATACCACCTGTTTTGTATGTGATACCATTCTCACAAATCACTAAACTATCTAGAATGGCACTAATAGGAATCATATTGAATGATTCTTCACGGGTAATTTTACAATCACAGACATCATTACTATCGTCGTCACACCTAATGAATGCAAAAACTAACATTATCAAAAAGGATGTTTTGAGAGCTAGCTTTGTGATATACGAATGTGCTGTTTTCAAACTAAAAGGAATTATTTAAATAATTTTCATATTCTTTAGAAGTAAATAAGATTTTATGAATTCCTTTTCTATAGAATTTTACGGCATATTTTTCTCCATCATCCTCTTTCCATCTCATTTGATTTAGCTTGATATAAACATCTTTTGTAAAATGGCTTTTTTCCTCACTTATCCATTTTTCATTTTCGCAACACTCGCAGTGGTTTCCATATAGGGCTTCGAAGCCACAAATCTCACAGGTGGAAACCTTTGAATAGTTTTTCTTTATATACTCGTAATCTAAGCTTTTGAATCCTTTCGGAATTTTATTTAGAAAAGCACGATAGCCTATAATCGAATCACGAAGGCTGATTAATTCATCATCAAAATAAATTTCAGTTTTTCTTTTGTCTTTGAAGAATAGCTTTATGATACAGTTTTTTTCATAATAGTAGTCCTCAAATTGAGCGTCTTTAAATTCAACCCATTTAAAACTCTCATTTGATACGGTAAAACCAAGCTTATCCAATTTTATACTTCCTCGGCCAGACCAATAATGCCTAGGACATTCAATGGTTATCCAGTCATGGCCTCTATCTCTTCCTTTATCTCCACAGAATTCACATATTTCATTTGATTTTTCGCAATACTTATTGATAATTTGACTTTGTTCTGATGTTATTTCTTCAGTGTAAACAGTTAGTCTGCCATATTTTTCTTTGATGCAAGTAACTTTGTGATTCCAACCTGCTTCGCTAAGTTCTTTGATTAATTCTATTAGTATTGTATACCAGCCAGATTGTATTTGCAATTCTATACCGTTTAATTCTGCCAGTTTTTCCAAATCTGAATCGGAAAATGTATCATCTACTACAAAGTCCTTTAAATCTGTACAATCCTTGTTAACGAAAATGGGATTAGTTGGGCTTTTCAATTTTTTCTACATTTTAATATTTTATTTAGAACGCTAGTAAGCAACTTAAATTATGAATACTACAGTTGCTGTTTGGGAAAGTACTCATGTTCTCTTAAGGCTCCGTGTTATATTTAGGCCATACTTTAAACACATACGATATTTTATGAATGATGGGATGTGTTTGTCAGGATAGAGGTGTATTAATAAGCCTATCCTAAAAATATACGACTTTAGGCAGCAACTATGGAAGTCAAAGCGTTGTAAGCCGTTTTATTTAATCAAATTTTTTACTGGTATTTTTTTTCTCTGCTTATCAGAAAAATTCCATTCAAGTTGTTCAACGAATTTTGTCAGTGAGTTTTCTTTAAAATCCAGTAAGTATGAAGTGCTAACTGATTTTGGTATTGGTCTCTTAAAACTTATCTTACCAACCTTGTGATAGGATTTCATTAGTTCTTCTAGCCTTTCTTGGCTAATTATTCCAATTCCAGGTATTCCATATTTTCCTGAACCTAAATTTGGTTGAAATTTAATGTGACCATGCTTGAACTTATCAATCAAACTTTTGGAGCTGTCTAACAATACGGGGGCGAAAGAATAATATTTACTGTCTAAGCCTCCATGTATTTCATATAAAGTAAGTCCGATGTCAAATTCCTCATTTTGAGATAAAAAGCAGTCGCCTAGATGAAGGTTATTATCTAGGTCTACTTTTAATCTTTTTGGTCTTGGCTCCCTTTTCCAGAACTGCCACCATTTTCTGCCATTTGAGAATTTGGCTTGTTTTCCTTCTAAGTCATCCTTGTCATATATCTCTCCCTCTTCTCCGAGTACTATTGCATCAAGTTTGTCTGCAATTGAAACCATCTTTCGGATAATTCTCTTGTCGGGATTTTTTACGCTAATCCACCCAAACTCTTCATCGAAGGTAAATGGTACTTCTTTTCCGTCCGCTTTCCATAATCCAGCATTTGGTGTAGGGATAGTTAGATATTTATCTTCTTCAATTTTTGCTGAGAAAGTTTCAATAGGTTTGAATTCGAAATCGGATTTAACGTATTTGACCCATTCCTCTTTCGATAGTTTGGTTTGGTTTTCTTCTCTTTGAATACTTAATTCGTATCCCATTTAAACTTTATTAGGTTTTTTTGTTTTTGCAAGATGGCTTACACGGTCTCAGCTATGATTTTGGTGTGGCACAAAACCGCGATTAGTTAAAGTCAATCTTGTGCATAGTTATTTTATTGAATTCAAATTTCCATCATCGAATCCAATCGTAATGTGTCCAACCCTGTTAAAAATTAGTCCGTCCTCTTTTTTAGAATCTAAATAGTCCAAAATTCTATTTCTGGTATCTTTTTGGAATTCCTCCCATTCCTGTTTCTCAGTTTGCTTGACATAGAAATATTTATTTTTTGGAACAAAATCTTCATTTGTAGCCCAATCCTCGTCATTTTCGTCATATTCTCTTGAACCAATTAGATAGATTCCATAACCATTTTCAATTTCAAACAGTCCAAAGTTCAAAGCCTTAATTTCCTCACTAAAATTCTTTGAATTTCCGATTTCGGTTAACCATTTTTCCAGTGTGAGAGATTCCATTTTCAGTTCGGTATTATTGGGCTTCGCAAGGCGATTACATGAAATAGAAATAGCCAAAATTTGACCAAGAATCATGAAAGTTAATACCCAACTATTCTTTTTCATATAATTACGCACAACGTAAATCATTACCTATATTTCTTCTATGTATGGAACTAATATAAAGATTCTTCGTCTACTTTGGGTTCACGGGAGTAATGTTGGAAGGTTACTAAATACAGTTTTTAAACCGTATCCATTAGCCTTTTGAACAGTACCCGAACCAACCATAATTTATTACCCTACGGTTTGCAACATGATTTAAAATGTTCACTTAGTTAATTTTTGAACATTTCTATTGTTTATGGGCGTTGAGGTGCTGATTCAAGTTTAGAATGTTCAGAAATAATTAGGATCAATGGTAAATGTGCATTAATTTTGTAGTCTAAATCTTACTACTATGATTGGCAGCACATACATTGAGTTTGACAAGGCCACTACAAAAGGTAAAAGCCTTATCCGAACTGGGGAAAATCCAACGTTTGGACTATTGATTATCTGCGGCATTAATCTTGGCCTGCGCATAAGCGACCTTTTACAACTTACCTTCAAACAACTAAATAGCGATGCCATTACGATAGTTGAGAAAAAGACAGGCAAGACCAGAGTACTGCAAGTAAACGACAACATAAAGGAAGTATTGAAGTACTTTGAAGATGAGGTAAATTATGGGCTGGGCGGACATTGCTTTGTAAGCCAAAAGGGTAGCGTTTATAGTACGCAACAGGTCAACAGGCTTATTCAAAAGCACTTCAAGGGCAATGTCAGTAGCCACTCGCTCCGGAAAAGCTTTGGTCGTAGGGTGTGGGAGAATCACAATGAGAGCGATAAGGCACTATTGTACCTTAGTGAAATATTCAATCATACCAGCCCCAGCGTTACAAGAAAATACCTTGGCATACGTGCCGAAGAACTGGCGGACGTTTACCTGAGCCTCTAGTCAGTAAACCTAAAATTAGTCATCCTCATATCGAGAGTATTAACTGCTCCGGCCACTTCTACAACAGCGTATAAGATGTTTTCACCTTCGTCATTTTTGCTCTCATACCATCTATGGAATAATCCTTCAAAACTTTTACTTCCTGCATGGGTATAAGAATACATGCAGGGTCTTAAATCTTCTTTTTTCATTTAACTTGTTTTAGTGAATGTTAAAGATAAATATGATTTAAGCGAAAGGAAAATATAGTTGTTAACACACCCAAAACTATATTTATCTTATTGAAAATGATATGTTTGAATCTAAACGTTTTTATTCCTTGACTCAACGTATTTTCTTTTATTGATGCCTAGGAAGTGGTAATTTTATAGTGTAAATCTTGCTCACCTACTTAGGCTACTCACCCCATCAGCACACCAAGGAGGAGGCTACCGCACACACTTTTTTAAAAAAGAGGATGTTTTACTCCCGTAGCACATTTGTACATCCGTCTAGCGATCTTCATGTTTCGGTTTTGTGTGAATTAGGTATGTACACCTCGGTTCTGCATTTGATACGCTGTAATCGTCAGTATCATTATTGGCGTAGTTCACGAGGTTTACCGTTTTTATTCCTTGAGTTGACTAATTTTTTTGGCTGAAAAATCAAAAAAGCTCCCCTTGATTTCGTCCTGATTGACCGTAAAACTTGCCTTACGTTGTTCTGTTTATTAGAAATTGATGCATATGCAACATTTAGCCCATCTATCGGATGTTGCCGTATTACGGGGGTTTCTTCAAATTGATGAAAATTACATCGTTGGGGAATTGCACGATCTATCTTCCTTCCTGCCCGAATTTCAGACGATTTGGTACAAGATTGTACGACCTTTGGTATGGTTGGGTGAGCAATGCGCAAAAAAAGGAACGTGAAGATTGTATCACGTTCCTTAAAAAGACAAGCGTTGGAGGGTGTCTAGGCCTCCAATGCCATAATCACAGAAGAAGATCTATTGTATGCCGTAATTGATGCGTTCCAAATTTGGTCTATTACCACTGGTAAGGATTCTCTTGATTGTTAGGCCATCACCATACTTGTCTAAGTACTGATTGAAAAGCCGTACCAGTTCCAATCTATCATTGGCCTGTTCACTGGCTGTGTACATGGTGGTGAGTTCTGTGAACACCTCATCCACCTTTTCAGTGATTTTAATTTCATTGTTGACCAGCCAATCCTCACTTGTCATTCCTTTTGTAAATAAATTAGAGCCTTTCAATTTCTTGGCTCTGGCTAGGAAGTTCAGTTGCTGCTTGTTCAGCTCCACGTTTTCTAGTTGCTCTAGCTGTGCCAATGTAACGCCCTGCAACTCCGCTCTTTTTTTGATTGCGGATTTTTCCACCTCTTTGAAAAGGGTTTCCAATGATGTTGGATTTTCAATGAAGTCCACTACATCCGCAAGGGAGAATGAGGCATCCAGTTTGGCATTTAAATCCAGTTTAAGCTGATTGACATTGTTGACCAGATTACCAAATTCTTTGACCAGATTCTGTTTTTCGATTTCGTTGGTCTTGATGACCTTTCTTCTAAAATTTTTCATTTCTTCTGTAAAATTTAAAATGATTATTTGGCAGCTATTCTACTGCCTATCTAAAATGAACAAGGTGCTAATCCCAAGCCTATGGCTGGAATCGCACCTCTTTTACTGCCCGTCAACATTTTTGTGATGTCAGGCTCTTTTACTTGACTACCACTGAATACCAATAAGTTAACAAACAACAAACCTATAAGTTGTTCATTGTTACTTATATGATATTAGAATAGTTATAACAGTTTGTATATGAGTCAGTTATTTGGATAGAGAAAATTTGTACCCATTATTCTTTTTTTGTTCATCAATAATTGAATGTACAGTATCCCTGTCCTTTGCAAAAACAGATATTGAATCGTGACGACTTATGGCAACTATTCTGTTTTCACCTCGTTTTTTATAACATTGTTTCAAAACCCCGTCCACCCAAAACTTCGATTCCATTCGTTGCAAAGCAATCGGTAACGCTTTATAAAAATCACTATCCCCATTTATGGTATTGCTTCTGACTTTATAAGGATTTTCGGTCTTGTACCAAGATATCCATTCGTAAGCCTCTGGAAAAAGTTGTCGGAACACATCTATGTAAGGCACTTTGGATTTTACCTTACCGAATACCAACAACATCATAAGCAGTTTTGCTTTTTTTCGTGCCTTTTGACCTGCTGCCCACTGTTCTTCGGTAGCCTTTAGTTTGTGAAATGCTACTTTAGGAATACTTGGGTCTATTGCCAAAGCCAGTTGTTCATACAGCATTCCCATTGTTGCAATGTCATAGAATGCTAAATCGGTTTGTTCTCCCATCATATTTGCCAGCAAACTATATTGACTGTTCTTAGCGTCCAATTCACGTAGGCCGTTATGCCGCTTTATGATTTCAAAAAGCTCTTTGTTCAGATTTGTAAAAGGACTATCCAACCGCTGATTTGTTTCGTTCCGGTCAGTTGTGTGCCAATGCCTGTTTGCCAGTTTTTCTATGGCTCTTTGGTTGCTGACCTGTACCGCCTTTTTCTTATCCGTAAGAAACTTTTCCACCGATTTTATGTAGATGGTTCCGTCGTCCTCAATGGCACTTAGTTCCTCTGATTTTGCATAATCTATTGCCCAATCGGAATCGTAATAATTTAGTTCGTCATTATCGTATTCATTCGTTGTTGGGAATTTGACTTTGTAAACCCCTTTTGCTATTTGCCCATCAACATTAAAATCTCCGATTGATATATCGTCAACCAATTGGGTAAGTTTGGCCTCCAATAATTTTATTGGATATTCCAATTTATTTGCTGACCACACAAACCCTTTGTATATCGGGGTTTGAATAAGTTTGGGATTTAATTCAAATTCACTTTTGGCCTTGCCAAGTGTATTTGGGTTATGGACTAGATCATAGTTAACCTTGTAGCAAATGCATTTTGGTTTTTTACCTTCCTTATTGTTAGATGTTCTGTATTGGCCGTCGGTTATAAGTACCTCACTTTCCAAAAGGGCATCCAGCCAATTGTTTTTGTAACCCGTTTTGAATTTGCTTCTGGCATGTACTTGTACATACGAACTGCATTTTCCGCTCTGGAATATGGACGTCTTTATCAGCCAATCGACAAAAGTAAACGCCTCTAGTTCATATTCTTCGGGCAGTTTGCAGCCTTTAATCCCATTGATGATTCCCTGTGGTATAGATGTGAAAGCCTGCTTTTTTATGGCAATTCTCTTAATCTTTCTTTTTGGCTTGCTCTTAACTTCTGCTGCTTCCATGGTCTGCCACGATAATTAATTGATTATCCAATTTCTTGATGTAGCCCATTTTTACGAGGACTGAAAATTTTCGTTTTGATATACCTTCGCCTAAGCACAGGTCTTTCATGTTCTTATAATTGCGCCCGTTGTAACGGTAACGAAAAATCTGTTCCATAATTTTCTGTGATTAAATTAATATTGCTTCGATTTCATTGATGTAATGACTGACCCTGTAGACATCTTTACCAATGATGAACTCTTTCCATGCCTTATTCAGTATGGCTTTAAACTCGTTTTTAGTCTCTTTATTCGGGAATTTTAATTTTAGCTCCCCGTAGCTCTCGTAGTTCTCAATCAATTCTAAAAACGATTGTAAAGTTCCTTTCCGGTCATAGTTGTAGTACAGGCCAAAAGCCTGTAGGATATATTCTTTCATCTTCCGTGTTGTTTAAAAATTAAGAAATGACCTGCCCCGAACTTCAGAAAAGCGTTGCGAAGGTTTGACTTTGGTTATTTTGGGCAGGTCATTATATTGCTAGGTTAAGTCTGCGGCTCTGTACTTTTTGCCGATTTGTAGATAACTACTGTAACTGTGGTCAACTTGCACAATTCCAGCTTTTATTAGTGGGTCAAGAAACTTTCTGTATTTGCTGCTGTATTCGGCGGTTAATTGCTTCTTGGTGAGTTCAACAAACCCGTTATGTCTTTGCAGATATTGTACAAAGCGTATTGCTTTGGCTTCTACGATAGGATGTAGATTTAGGTTTTGTATTTGTGTCATTTAGATGTAGGTTAAGATTCGGTGGTACTTTGTTGTACTTTTTTCCTGAACAAAAAAACGATAGTTCTATTACCCTCAAGTCAAGCTCACTTTTCGGTATAGATTTTCAAAAAGCCTCGTTTTTACTGGGCTTTTAAGGGTTCAGAATGTAATCTTTTAGGTAGCTAGATGAGGTGCCTCATTTTATGGGTTATCTTGTGCTATTTGGCCTTGGGAATAATTCAGTGCGTAGCCTGATGCGCTTTTTACCCAAGCAGTCGAGCTCACTTTTTCAATTGTCCAACACCCAATCCTTTATAACACAATGATTTAAGGGTGGTTTTAAGATGATCTTTCGTCAGGTGGTTTTTAGGCCGTTTTTGGATGGGTTACGCTGACCGGAAATTGGAGCAGGGAAGAATGCGACGATTTAAGGTCGGGAACGTTAGTTGGGTGGTATACCAATACCAAAAATAGATTTGGACGAAGTGGTCAAGCGAAAAACAGAGCGTATCGTTCTGCTGCGAATATTTTAAAGTGGGGGAGTCGATCGTTTGGTTTAGATGGATTGGATTTTAATCGTTCAGCAGGTAGTCAAGGCCGGATTCATTTATTACTTCCATAAGCTCTTTATAATTTGTCTTATGCTTACGAATTATTTTGTCCAATGCCTTCGGGTTGTGTTTAACTTCCCGTGCATCATCCCACTTCCTCATATTTTCTTTTACTTCCTTAATTTCTTTGGGGGTCAGGTGTAGGTTTTCTACCAATAATGTCATTAGGGTATTCATATCGTTTTCCAAGTCGTATGTGATTTCCATTCCAAGAGTTCCATTATTGAATCTTTGCAATTGCGCACCCCTATAAATTGGAATTAAAGTTGGAAACCATGATTTGAAATGCACCTTTGCAAAACTTTCATCCACTTCGATATGCTTGACTATCCTTTCCACCTGTGACTTGAACACCTCTAAATCCTTGGAATAATGGACTATTTTGTTATTAAGGATTGAATTTGTTGCAGTTACATTGGCCTTTAACTTCTTGATTTCAGTTTGTAGTTTTTCAATTTCAGTATTGAAGCGTTGTTCGTGCTCATCATATCTTTCTTCTGTGATCTTATCTTCAAGGAAACGGTCATAGTTCTTTTCACTTTTCATTTTAGCAGAGCGTATTTGGCGCTCACACTGGGTAATGTTCGCTAAATCTACCTCTATGGTTTTTTTGAGCTTGGCTTTTACATCGGCCTCCTTGAACTGTTGCGCATTTCCTTCCAGCACCTTGCGTACCTCATCTATTAAAAAATCCCTGTTCACGGACTTTACCCCGCACTTTTTGCTACAACGATATAAATTAAGTCCACCGCCTCGATGCTTACTATTTTTTCTATGCTTCTTCGGAATCACTACCTGATGCATAACTGCTCCGCATTGACATTTTATCATGGATGCAAATGGATTGGTATGCACGGTTGGAGGACTTACAAAACGTTTACGGTCATTAATGTACTGTTGAACCTCGTCGAACTTGTCGGGGTTTACTATTGGTGGAACTTTGGTGAAAGCATATTCAATTACCGTTTCTTCGTTTACCTTTTTTTCAGCTACTTTATAACGCCTATCGCCCTTGTAGAAAGTATTTCGCAGTATGGAGTTTATGCTGCCTATTTTCCATTCCTTGGTTTCATAATTGGCATTGAGGTACTTAGCGATTTTTCTTGTGCCATGACCTTCCAATACCATATCGAACATTGTACGAACCAATATGGCTTCATCCTCGTTTATAACTGGCTTACCGTCCTCGCCCTTATCGTAGCCATAAATTTTCTGATTGAATCCTAAACCTTTCGCTGCTGCATTGCGCTTGCCAGACCTTACCCGATTTGAAATATGGCCTGCCTCCATATCTGCGATACTCGAAAGCAGCGTAAACGTCATTTTTGCATTTTGGTTTACGGTTCCATCGTCATTCAGCGTTTTGATATCACCATTTTTTATGAAAATACAAATGCCTTTGTCGTTACAGTCATAAACAATGTTAATGGCATCCTTTGTACGTCTGCTCAAACGACTTACTTCTGTGACCAGTATGTTCTTGATATTGTTGGCATCGATATACTCCAACATTTTGTTGAACTCCACACGATCATCAATACTTTTCCGGTAGCCAGATATTTTGTCTGCAAATACTTCGACCACCTCTAGGTTCTTCGTGGTAGCCCATGGCTTTAAGTCTTCAACCTGCCTATCGTAGGACTGGGAATCGTCTGTGCTTGAAACTCTTGCGTATATTACGGCCTGCATACTACTCTAACTGATTGAAGGCAGCAATATTGTGGGGTATATGTGCTTACTGCCAAATTTTGCAGCTAAGGTGGCCAGAACCATTGCAGATTTGGAAGACAACGAGTGTATGTTGCCTCAACATATAGCAGAGGCCATACAATATCGCAGTTTGGATCGAGAAGGGTGGTTGGGCTAAAGGGTGTTAAATGGCCTTGATATTCGCCTTTAGACCCTCAATTATACCCAGAATATTCTGAACGGTATCTTCCAGATAATATTTAATGGCCAAATGTGGAATTCTTACTGTAGTGAAACCATTTTTAAAGGAATGCATAGCTTCTTCTAAATCATTGATGGCCTGCTCATGGGTAATCATGTTGTAGTCCCTGTCAATTTCTATGTTTAGTTTGACTCTGGAGATTGCTATGTCAACAGATTTTTTGCCATCCCACCATTCCAGCATAGGGTGAGCCCCTGCTTCTTTTAGCGCATAGAACAGATAAATGGCTTCAAGAGGAGTATTGTTATCTAGGATTACTTTTTTGATAAGTCGGGTATGACGATCGCAAAGGGGAATCCCTAGGGAATCCATAGATGCCTTATATTGATTATCGTCTATATTCTTACCACAGTCCTTACATGTCATAAGTCTTGTTAAGTTTAGGTCAATAGTATGATTTGGGATTATTATAACTTGTGGTTTTTTATAATCGTATAAAATATCGATGTATAACACCCCATTTTTAGATGAAATGCATTTTTTTGGATGAAATGCATCTTTTGGATTAAAACTCGTTAATTTGAATTCACTAAGTATCTAAGGAATATGTTTAAAAATATTGGTCCAGGAATATTGGTTGCAGCAGCTTTTGTTGGGCCAGGAACCCTAACTGTTTGCACCTTGGCAGGGGTGCAGTTTGGTTATTCCTTGCTTTGGGCAGTTTTAATCTCGGTTTTGGCGACCATGATATTGCAAGAGATGGCGAGTAGAATAGGTGTGATTACACAAAATGGTCTTGCCGATGTGGTTAAAAAGGAATTGAAAACACCATGGGTAAAAGGGTTGGTGTTAATTGTGGTACTTAGTGCAATTCTAGTTGGAAATGCAGCTTACGAAGCAGGTAATATTGGTGGGGCCACTTTGGGTCTGGAACAACTATTTCAATCTACAACCCTTAGACCTTTCTACCCTGCTTTTATAGGTATTATGGCCTTTTTGTTACTTTGGTTTGGAACCTACAAGACTTTAGAAAAGGTTTTTATGGCTTTGGTCGGTATAATGGGAGTTTGTTTTGTGGTATGTGCAATTCTAACTAAACCCTCTATTCTTGAGATTTTAAAAGGTACGTTTGTCCCCAGATTATCATCAGGAAGCTTGTTGACGGTAATAGCGTTGGTTGGAACAACAGTGGTTCCCTACAATCTGTTCTTGCATGCATCCTTGGTCAAGGAAAAATGGAATTCCGCATCAGAATTAAAATCCGCAAGGAAAGATACTGTTATTTCGATTGGTGTTGGAGGTTTGGTTTCTATGGCTATATTGATTACTGCAGCCTCTGCACAAATTCATGAAGTCTCTTCTGCAGCCGACATGGCCAAAGGATTGGAACCATTGTTTGGTAAAGGAGCAACTTATTTTATGGCAATAGGCTTACTGGCCGCTGGTGTTACTTCAGCAATAACCGCTCCATTGGCTGCAGCTTTTGTGGCCAGTAGTTGTTTTGGTTGGAAAGGAGGCATGAAAGACATGCGGTTCAAACTGGTCTGGGCATTGGTATTGTTCTTTGGAGTATTTTTTCTATCCTTTAATATAAAACCCATTGAAGTTATACAATTTGCCCAAGTTGCCAATGGAATTTTGCTTCCAGTTATTACGTTGATTTTACTTTGGATGGTGAACAAAAGTTCAGTGATGGGGCACTTTAAAAACACCAATGTTCAAAACATCTTGGGTTTTGCCATATTGATTTTCACCCTGTTTTTGGGTGCTAAAAGTATTGTAAAAGTAATAGGGCTATTATAAATGGAAACGTGGTCGATAGACATTAACTGTGATGTAGGTGAGGGAATCGGAAATGAGGCTGAACTTTTCTCTCATATCAGTTCTTGCAACATTGCTTGTGGAGGGCATGCAGGTGATGCAAAAAGCATGAAGGATATAGTTCAACTGGCAAAACAAAACAAAATAAAGATTGGTGCACATCCATCATATCCAGACCGTTTAAATTTTGGTCGGGTGACTCTAGATATATCCGCGCTAAAATTGATTGAAAGCATACGGGAACAACTAAAAAACTTTAATGAAGCTTTAAAAATGGGTGAAGCTGAACTACACCACATAAAAGCACATGGAGCTTTGTACAACGATACCGCAAAAAATATTAATCTGGCCAAGATTTATTTAAATGCCGTTGAAGCATATAAAGACAAAGCTATCCTATATGTGCCTTCTGGTTCTGTTATTGCCAAAGAAGCAAAAAAAGAAGGATTTCAGATTTGGTATGAAGCTTTTGCCGATAGAAATTACAACGATGATTTGAGTTTGGTTTCCAGAAAAAAGGAAAATGCCCTCATTGTTGATCCTAAGAAAGTATTGAAGCATATTCTTTTAATAATAAAAGAATCGAAAGTAATGACTGAAAAAGGGCATTTGGTTGAAATTTTCGCAAAAACGCTTTGTATACATGGGGATACTTCATCTGCTTTAGAAATATTAACGTATCTTTCACACAAGTTACCCAAACATCAGGTACAGCTACAAAAGTGAAGAGTTACCCCATTAACATTAAACCTTTCGGGCAACATGCTATCCTCGTGGAATGGCCAGATATGGTAGAGGAGTCCATATTAAGTGATATTCTAGATTTTTCAGAAAAATTCAAACAATTGCAACAGACAGATTGGGAAATGGTCATTGCTTATAACTCATTGACTATCATTAATGAAGCAGAGTATTTGGATTTTGCCCGTACTAAGGAACTTGTTTTGGATTGTTATAAAAACCGCGCCGCTTCAGAAATGAGCAAAGAGCAAGTTTTATGGAAAATCCCCGTGTGCTATGATTTAGAATTTGGGATGGACATTGAGAATGTGGCCAAGACGCTTGGCCTTACCTTAGAGGAACTCATCCAACAACACACTAAGCACCAATACACTGTTTATGGTATTGGGTTTTTACCCGGATTTATGTACTTAGGGGGCTTACCTCAATCTTTGGAAATTCCAAGGCGCTCAGAGCCAAGAATGATGGTGCCTAAAGGTTCGGTGGGTTTGGCATCAAAACAGACGGGCATTTATCCGCAAGATTCTCCAGGAGGATGGAATATTATTGGTAACAGCCCAGCTCCATTATTCAATCCAAACTTAAAAGAACCCTGCTTTGTGAAGGTGGGAGATAAGGTTCAGTTTTATGAAATATCCAAGGCCGAGTTTGATTTGCACAAAATTGAAGGAGAAGTTGGAATTTACAAACCGGAAAAAGTGCTATTGAATGCTTAAGGTCTTAAAAAGTGGATTTTTTACCACGATTCAAGATATGGGGAGATTTGGATACCGTGACAAAGGAGTCCCTATTTCTGGTGTGATGGACCAAGTTTCCGTAAAAAAGGCCAACCTTTTATTGGAGAATAATGTGAACGATGCCGTTATGGAAATTACCATGACCGGTCCCAAACTTAAATTTGAAGAGAAAACTTATATCTGCTTGTCTGGCGCCCATTTATCACCAATGTTGAATAATGAAGCTATAGATAATTATAGAGTAGTGGAGGTTTCTAAAGGAGATGTGCTGTCTTTTGGTAAATTGAATAGTGGTTTCCGCAGCTATTTGGCTATTAAAGGAGGCTTCAAAACACAAAAGGTTTTAAATAGTCGTTCGCAATACGTTCCAGTTACCGCTGAGAAATGCCTGAAGGATGGAGATGAGATTGCATATGATATTATCAAATCTTACGAGCCAGCAATATCAGAGTTAAAGTTTGAAGAACATTTTCTTACCGATACTTTAGAGGTTTTCAAAGGACCTGAATTCTCAATGTTGACAGATGGCCAATTGACTTCACTTTTTTCCAAACCCTTTACAATATCTAAAAAGAACAATAGGATGGCTTATCAGCTTTCCGAACTTATTTCTGATCATTCCTTATCAATGTTGACTTCTGGGACATTCCCGGGCACTGTTCAACTTACACCTGCGGGAAGATTGATTATACTTATGAAAGATGGACAAACCACAGGAGGTTATCCAAGAATAATGCAATTGTCTAAACAAGCTATCAGTGTTTTGGCTCAAAAAAAATCAGGGGACAGCATTGTTTTTAAGTTTATAGACTGATTGTTATTTTTTTATTCAATTCGGGGCGTGTGTTTGCCAAATATTTTTTAATATTGGTGCATGATTCAACAAAATGTCATGAACAAAGTGGTCATTATTATTCCCAAAAGGGAATGATACAGACTTGTGTTGATGAAAAAGGGCCTGTATCAAATGATGCAGGCCCTTTTTCATACATTGTGTTTGATAAATGAATATAGGATTTTATTTGACGCAAGTAATTGATTAACAAAAAGATACATATATATTAACTCAAATGAATTTAGAACCTCCAAAACGGTTAAAAATACAGGGTTTTTGAAACATCTATATTTGAATAACGGAGTAAATTCAGCTTAAATCCGAATAGAATAAAATATGACCATGGAATTGAACAAGTTCAGTAAAAATGTAACCCAAGACCCAACACAACCAGCAGCGCAAGCGATGTTGTATGCTATTGGTCTAACCGAGGAAGACCTTAAAAAACCACTAGTAGGGATTGGAAGTACTGGATATGAGGGAAACCCTTGTAATATGCATTTGAACCAACTCTCCACCTATGTAAAAGAGGGGACTCAAGACGTTGATCTGGTAGGTTTAATCTTCAATACCATTGGTGTGAGTGATGGAATTTCCATGGGAACTTATGGTATGCGCTATTCACTTCCGTCTAGGGACATTATAGCAGATTCCATGGAAACTGTGGTACAGGCCATGAACTATGACGGACTTATAACTGTTGTGGGGTGTGACAAGAACATGCCCGGTGCGCTTATAGCCATGATTCGTTTAAATCGCCCTTCAATATTGGTTTATGGTGGTACAATTGCTTCCGGATGCCTAAAGAATAAGAAACTGGATGTCGTTTCCGCTTTTGAAGCGTGGGGAGAAAAAGTGGCCGGTACCATGAATGAAGAGGATTATAAAAGTGTGATTCAAAATGCGTGTCCAGGAGCAGGTGCTTGTGGCGGAATGTATACGGCAAATACCATGGCTTCAGCTATTGAAGCTTTGGGAATGGCCTTACCTTATAACTCATCAAACCCTGCAACAGGGGGAGAAAAAAAAGGTGATTGTATTGAAGCTGGGAAAGCTTTAAAATATTTATTGGAAAACGATATCAAACCAAGTGACATCATAACCAAAAAATCTTTGGAAAATGCAATTCGTTTGGTTGTCGTGCTCGGAGGATCCACCAATGCCGTATTACATTTTTTAGCTATTGCTAAGGCGGCTGAAATTGATTTTGGATTGGAAGATTTTCAACGAATCAGTGATACTACACCCTTTTTGGCAGATTTAAAACCGAGCGGAAAGTATCTAATGGAGGACTTGCATAAAGTAGGAGGTATTCCTGCTGTGTTGAAGTTTATGCTCAATAAAGGAATGCTCCATGGAGATTGTCTTACTGTTACAGGAAAGACCATTGCAGAGAATTTGGCAGATGTTCCAGATTTGACCGAAGGTCAGGAAGTGGTTAAAGATTTGGACCAACCTATCAAAAAAACAGGTCACCTAAGAATTCTTCACGGAAACTTGGCCAAAGATGGTGCAGTGGCCAAAATTACAGGAAAGGAAGGTTTGCATTTTTCAGGACCTGCCAAAGTCTTTGAAGGTGAGTTTGAAGCCAATGATGGTATTAAGAATGGATTGGTAAAGAAAGGGGATGTTGTGGTTATTCGATATGAAGGGCCACAAGGTGGACCAGGTATGCCGGAGATGTTAAAACCAACTGCCGCAATTATGGGAGCTGGTTTGGGAAAAGATGTTGCATTGATTACGGATGGAAGATTTTCAGGAGGCACACACGGATTTGTTGTAGGGCATATTGCTCCTGAAGCTCAAGAAGGAGGTATTATAGCATTAGTTGAAGATGGAGATGTTATTACTATTGATGCTGAGAAAAATAGTATTACAGTAGCTGTCTCTGATGATGAATTGACAGAAAGAAAGTCCAAATGGGTGCAACCACCATTAAAGGTTAAAAAAGGAAGCTTGTATAAATACGCCAAAACGGTATCCTCGGCTTCCCAAGGATGTGTTACAGATTTGATTTAACAATAAAATTCCAAAACTGGGAGGGGAACGAACCCCAAAAATAGAGGCTTATGGAAACATTGAAAGCAGAGCAAGAAAAAAAGAAAAAAGAGACCACAATTAGGATTACAGGGGCAGAAGCTATTATCCATTGTTTGTTGGAAGAAGGAGTGGACCTTCTTTACGGTTACCCCGGAGGAGCTATTATGCCCGTTTATGATGAACTTTATAAATTTCAGGATAAACTGACCCATGTGTTGACCCGACATGAGCAGGGTGCTACGCATGCAGCACAGGGGTATGCTAGAGTAAGCGGAAAAGTCGGTGTTGCCATGGCTACTTCCGGTCCAGGTGCTACAAACTTGGTCACAGGACTGGCAGATGCACAGATAGATTCTACTCCCATGGTTTGCATAACGGGGCAAGTGCCTAGAAACTTACTGGGTTCAGATGCTTTTCAAGAAACAGATATAGTAGGTATCTCCACACCGGTCACCAAATGGAATTATCAAATTACAAAAGCCAGTGAGATTCCAGAAATTATGGCCAAAGCCTTTTATATTGCCCGTTCTGGAAGACCTGGTCCCGTTTTGGTGGACATCACAAAAAATGCGCAGTTCGATGAATTGGATTTTGCTTATGAAAAATGTAAGGGAGTTAGAAGCTATAAGCCAACGCCAGAACCAGACTTAAAAGCTATTGAAGCTGCGGCTGAATTGATCAACAATGCGAAGAAACCATACATAGTTTTCGGACAAGGAGTTATTCTTGGCGAGGCTGAGGCTGAGCTTAAAGCTTTGGTTGAAAAAGCAGGAATTCCAGCTGCATGGACCATCTTAGGGCTTTCCGCCATGGATACTGATCATCCTTTGAATGTAGGTATGGTAGGAATGCATGGAAACTACGGCCCCAATATCTTGACCAATGAATGCGATGTGCTCATAGCTATCGGAATGCGTTTTGATGACCGTGTTACCGGTAGTCTAGATACATATGCCAAGCAGGCAAAAATCATCCATTTTGAGATTGACCCAGCAGAAATCAACAAAAATGTAATGGTTGATGTAGCGGTTCTTGGTAACGCAAAACAGACTTTGGACTTATTATT
Source organism: Flagellimonas amphidinii (assembly GCF_013090115.1). Classification (GTDB taxonomy): domain Bacteria; phylum Bacteroidota; class Bacteroidia; order Flavobacteriales; family Flavobacteriaceae; genus Flagellimonas; species Flagellimonas amphidinii. The sequence goes on along the minus strand of NZ_JABFNN010000039.1, from coordinate 407,954 downwards.
GCCTCTTATCAATGAGAATGAGCATAAGGAATGGAAGACTGAGTTTGATAAGAAACATCAAATTGAATTTGATACAGTAATTGAAAAAGATATTTACCCTACGAAAGAAGGCCTTACCATGGGTGAGGTTATTGAACAAATTAATGTAGCATCCCAGCATAAGGCTGTGATTGTCACTGATGTAGGGCAACACCAAATGATTGCGTGCAGATATGCCAAATTCAAACAGTCCAAGAGTAATATAACTTCTGGAGGATTGGGAACAATGGGATTTGCATTACCAGCTGCTATAGGAGCTAAAATGGGTGCGGAAGATAGGGAAGTGGTTGCTATAATTGGTGACGGTGGATATCAAATGACCATTCAAGAGCTTGGGGTTATTTTTCAACACAATGTGGCGGTGAAAATTGTGGTGTTGAACAACGATCATTTGGGGATGGTTCGCCAATGGCAAGAACTTTTTTTTGAAAGTCGATACGCTTCTACGGTCATGACCAACCCAGACTTCGTCAAAATAGCGGAAGGCTATCACATTAAATCCAGAAGAGTAGTGGATCGTTCAGAATTGATAGATGCCGTTGAGGAGATGATGGCGAGCAAAGACCCGTACTTTTTGGAAGTTAGAGTGGAAAAAGAAGACAATGTGTTCCCAATGATTCCTTCTGGGGCATCTGTATCTGATATCAGATTGAAATAATGGACCAGGCCAATATTTTGGAGATGCCCACAACATATAAGGCATTACTTGCCAAGTCTGCAGAAATAGGATTTTCCATGCCTTCTGATATTTATATTGGGACCTTGTTGAAAACTTTGACAGCCTCAAAGCCCAACGGACATTTTTTAGAATTGGGAACTGGAATTGGTCTGTCTTTGGCATGGATGATCAAGGGAATGGACGAAGGTTCAACCATCATCAGTGTGGATAACGATTCGGAGCTTATTCAAATTGCCAATACTTTTTTTCAAGGAGATAATCGATTGGAATTGGTTTGTGAAGATGGAGGGAAATGGCTGGAACAGTATAAGGGCAAAACTTTTGACTTAATCTTTGCTGATGCATGGCCAGGAAAATACAGTCATTTGGATTTAACATTGAATTTGCTCAAAACAGGTGGATTCTATGTGATTGACGATATGAAAAAACAACCCAATTGGCCTCAAGGGCATGACGAAAAGGCAAAAGAACTGGTCAGGGTTTTGGAACAAAGAGAAGACATAACAATAACAAAAATGGATTGGTCCACCGGACTTATCGTTGCAGTTAAAATAAAATAATAATGGAAAAACAATGGTATACCATCTCGGTATATTCCGAAAACAACGTTGGACTCTTAAACAGAATATCTGGAATATTCTTAAAAAGACACATTAACATAGAGAGTCTAAATGTCTCAAAATCAGAAATTGAGAATGTTTCCAAGTTTACCATAGTGATTTACACTACGGAAGATTGGGCGCGAAAAATTGTAGGTCAGATTGAAAAGCAGATAGAGGTCATCAAAGCCTTTTATCATACTGATGATGAGACGATTTATGAAGAGTCAGCACTCTTCAAGGTTGCTTCGCATTTGCTGTTTGATGAGCCTCAAATCCAAAATATAATAAGCGAGAGTCGTTCAAAAATAGTAACGGTGAACAAGGAGTTCTTTGTTTTGGCAAAAACAGGTCGTCGTCATGAAATTGATGAAATGCACGACGCCCTAGAACCTTATGGCATCATGCAGTTTGTGCGTTCCGGAAGGATTACGGTCACCAAGGCTGCAATGCCCATCACCAATATTTTAGCAGAATTTCAAAATCAATAAATAGCGTAAAAACCAAAAAACAAAAAATGGCAAATTACTTCAACACACTATCACTTCGCGATAAATTGACCCAATTGGGGAAATGCAGATTTATGGATGCAAGCGAATTTGCTGATGGTGTAACCGCTCTGAAAGGCAAAAAAATTGTAATTGTGGGATGTGGAGCACAAGGTTTAAACCAAGGTTTGAACATGCGCGATTCAGGATTGGACATTTCTTATGCACTGCGTGAAGCTGCAATTCAGCAAGAAAGGCAATCCTACAAGAATGCCAAGGAGAACAATTTTAATGTTGGAACTTATGATGAATTGATTCCAACAGCAGATTTGGTCATCAACCTTACTCCAGATAAACAACACACCAATGTTGTTAGCGCTGTAATGCCCAAAATGAAACAAGGTGCAACACTTTCGTATTCCCATGGATTTAATATCGTGGAAGAAGGTATGCAAGTGCGTGAAGATTTAACCGTGATTATGGTTGCCCCTAAAAGCCCAGGTTCTGAAGTACGTGAAGAGTACAAAAGAGGCTTTGGAGTACCTACATTGATCGCCGTTCACCCAGAAAATGATCCAGAAGGCAAAGGGTTGGAACAGGCCAAGGCTTATGCTGCAGCCACTGGTGGACACAAAGCAGGGGTCTTGGAATCTTCTTTTGTTGCCGAAGTAAAATCTGATTTGATGGGAGAGCAGACTATTCTATGTGGTCTTTTGCAGACAGGTTCCATTCTTTCTTTCAATAAAATGGTTGAAAAAGGGATTGATGTAGGATATGCTTCTAAATTGATTCAATATGGATGGGAAACCATTACGGAAGGATTGAAACAAGGAGGTATCACCAATATGATGGATCGTTTGTCCAATCCAGCTAAAATAAAAGCTTTTGAATTGGCAGAAGAGCTAAAGCAAATCATGCGCCCTTTGTTCCAAAAGCATATGGATGACATTATGAGTGGTCACTTTTCCTCAACCATGATGGAAGATTGGGCCAATGGAGATAAAAATTTATTGGATTGGCGCGCTGCAACTGGAGAAACTGCATTTGAGAAAACTCCAGCTGGAAGCGATGAGATTTCTGAACAGGAATATTATGACAATGGGGTGTTGATGGTCGCTTTTGTAAAATCCGGTGTAGAATTGGCCTATGAGACCATGACCGAGTCGGGTATTATCGGCGAGTCCGCGTATTACGAGTCATTGCATGAAACTCCATTGATTGCCAATACTATTGCTAGAAAGAAATTGTTCGAGATGAACCGAGTGATTTCAGATACTGCTGAGTATGGTTGTTATTTGTTTGATCACGCATGTAAACCGTTGTTGACAGATTTCATGAAGAATGTTGATACAGATGTAATTGGCAAAGAATTTGGCGAAGGACAAGACAATGGTGTGGATAATGTGAAGCTTATTGCGGTGAACAAGGCTATCCGTGAGCATGATGTAGAGGTTGTTGGAGCTAGATTACGTGCTTCCATGACAGCTATGAAGCCAATTGTATAGCCACTAATTGTATTTTGAACAAGGATAATGTGGGAGATTACTTTCCACAAATAGCGGATATTTATAAAGCAGCAAAGACCATTGCCCATGTGGCCAAAGGAACACCTTTGCAGCAAAGTATCCGCTATTCTAAAAAATATGGGGCAAATATCCTTTTCAAAAGAGAGGATTTACATCGAGTACGCAGTTATAAGATACGAGGCGCGTACAATAAAATAGCCTCATTGTCCCAAAAAGAGCTAGAACTTGGAGTGGTTTGTGCGAGTGCAGGAAATCATGCCCAAGGTGTTGCATTTGCATGCAGTCATTTAAAAGTTAAAGGCACCATTTACATGCCTGTGGTAACCCCAAAACAGAAGATTGACCAAACCAAGATGTTTGGAGGGGACTGGGTGCAGGTAGTATTGGAAGGTGATACATTTGATGACTCCAACAAAGCAGCTCAAATTTACTGTGAGCAACAGAACAAGACTTTTGTGCACCCTTTTGATGATGAAAAGATTATAGAGGGGCAAGCAACTGTTGGAATAGAGCTACTACAAGAATCCAGTGAGCAGATTGATTATGTGTTTACCGCTGTAGGGGGAGGTGGATTGGCATCTGGCTTGTGCGGTGTCATTCAAGCCCTTTCTCCTGACACTAAAATAATAGGTGTTGAGCCTGAAGGTGCTCCTTCCATGAAAAAATCCATAGAAAGTGGCGGATTGGTGAAGCTGCAGAAAATAGATAAATTTATTGATGGAGCTGCGGTGCAGCAAGTAGGCTCTCTAACTTATCCCATATGCCGCGACCATTTGGAAAAAATGATCACAGTTCCAGAAGGCAAGGTATGTCAGACCATATTAGAGCTGTACAACCGAGATGCAATTGTGGTGGAGCCGGCAGGTGCATTGACGATTGCAGCATTGGATTATTTTGCTGACGAGATCAAAGGCAAAAATATAGTATGTATCATCAGTGGCAGCAACAATGATATTACTAGAACAGCTGAAATTAAAGAAAGAGCCTTGTTGTATGCCAACCTTAAACACTATTTTATTGTAAGGTTTCCACAAAGGCCTGGTGCTCTCAAAGAATTTGTTGCAGATATTTTGGGCCCAGATGATGATATCACCCATTTTGAGTATTCCAAAAAGTCGAGTAGGGAAAATGCCCCAGCAGTGGTAGGCATCGAGTTAAAATCTTCTGATGATCTGGAGTCATTGATACAGCGAATGAAAGAAAAACAGTTCTATGGAGACTATCTCAATGATAAACCAGATCTTTTTCAATATTTAGTGTGATACTCCTAACAAATTAACCACCAATTTTTATAATAGATTCTTGGAGGGAATAACTGTTGGAAACCTCATAAAATAGAGTGCTTTCCAATCGTTTTGTGTTAATTTTGTAGTAGCTGTATTCAGCTCACGCAACATGAATAAACTAAAGAATAAGTTATGCCAGCAGTAATGACAGAAATTCCGGAAGCTTTTCAAATTACGGAGGAAATCCATCAGAAAGCATATTTGATCAATGGGGAATTAAAAGAATGGAACGGTAATACCTCTACGGTTATATCCACTATTTCTTCTACTCCAGAATATGCCCAAACTACTTTGGGCAGTATTCCAGATATGGGTGAGCCAGAAGCGTTGGATGCGTTGGATGCCGCAATGGCTGCGTATGATAAAGGACAAGGTGTTTGGCCAACAATGAAGGTTAAGGACCGCATTGAATGCATGGAAACCTTTGTGAAGAAGATGGAGGAGAAACGTGAAGAAGTGGTCAAACTTTTGATGTGGGAAATAGGGAAATCCTTACCGGATTCTTATAAAGAATTTGATAGGACAGTTGAGTATATATACGATACGATTGAGGATTACAAACAGTTGGATCGGGATTCTGCCAAGTTTCAAAAACACGATGGGGTATATGCCCATATCAGAAGAGGTCCTTTGGGAGTAGTTCTTTGCTTGGGGCCGTACAACTATCCTTTGAACGAGACTTTTGCATTGTTGATTCCGGCAATCATCATGGGGAACACCACCATTTTTAAACCTGCGAAGCATGGAGTGCTTTTGACCACTCCATTGTTGGAAGCTTTCCAGACCAGTTTCCCCAAAGGAGTGGTTAATATTTTGTTTGGAAGGGGTAGAGCAGTAGCCGCTCCTATCATGAAAACAGGTAAAGTAGATGTTTTGGCATTGATAGGTAACAGTAAGTCTGCCAATGCTTTGCAGGAACAGCACCCCAAAAGCAACAGATTGCGATTGGTATTGGGTCTTGAAGCAAAAAACCCTGCAATTATATTACCTGATGCAGACTTAGACCTTACGATAAACGAATGCATAGCTGGTACGCTTTCTTTTAATGGACAGCGTTGTACAGCTTTAAAAGTGGTCTATGTCCATGAGGATATTAAGGATGAGTTCTTAAAAAGATTCTCTGCAAAGGTAGATTCTTTAAAGTTTGGTAATCCATGGGACAAAGATGTAAAATTGACTCCTTTGCCAGAACCAGGTAAGCCTGCTTATATTCAAGAATTGTTGGATGATGCTATGGCCAAAGGGGCTAAAATAAAGAACAAAAAGGGAGGGAAGCAGTCAGATAATTATATATGGCCAGCCGTTCTTTATCCCGTTTCCAAGGATATGAGGGTATATGAGGAGGAGCAATTTGGTCCAATTATTCCTGTAGTTTCTTTTAAAGATATTGAGGAGCCTTTGGATGACATGGCCGAATCCAATTATGGGCAACAGGTAAGCTTATTTGGGAAGGATGTTTATACACTATCTCCCTTAATTGACACTTTAGCCAATTTAGTATGTCGGGTAAACTTAAATAGTTCCTGTCAGCGTGGACCAGATGTGTATCCTTTTACAGGAAGAAAGGACTCGGCACAATCTACATTGAGCGTGCATGATGCTTTGCGTTCTTTTTCCGTTAGGACTTTTGTGGCCTTCAAGGATAATGAACTCAACAATGAGACCATTGAGCAGTTGTTAGAGGCCAAGGTGAGCAACTTTTTGAGCACGGATTACATTTTGTAGTCTCTGCTCATTTTTTTGCTTTACCCTACAGGACTTCCTTGGTGCACTATCTTTGATAGGGTTCGGTACAACTCCTTGGGATTAAAAGGCTTACAAATTAATCCATCAAGACCACATTCTTTTATTCTATTCCTGATGTCTATTCCTGCTGAGGCAGAAAGCGCATAGATAGGTAGCGTCTTGTTTAGAGGATTATTGCCGTTTCTAATGGCTTTTGTAGCTTCGAAACCGCTCATTTCTGGCATTTGGAGGTCCATCAAAATGAGGTCGTAGCAATTTTCCTCTGCCTTTTCAACGGCCTTCTTACCGTTTTCTGCAATTTCAAAAATCACATCCCATTTGGCAAGAAACTTACTGATTACTAAGATATTGAGATGGTTATCTTCTGCTACAAGAATTTTAACGCCATTCAAGCTTTCCACATCATCCATGTTGAAGGTATCCGCAGAGAATTCCTCCTCCTGAACATCTTCTTCAATTTTACTTTTTAGGAATTCAAGTACAAAGCCAAAGGTGGATCCCTTGCCCTCTGTACTTTCAACCCAAAGCTCGCCTCTCATCCGCTCAACTAATTTTTTGCAAATGGCTAGACCAAGGCCGGTTCCTCCATATTTTCGGGTAGTGTTTGAATCTGCTTGGGCAAAAGATTGGAATATTTTTTCTTGTTTTTCATTAGGTATTCCTATTCCTGTATCGGTAACTTCAAATCTGATCATAGCAAAATCTTGGTTTTCATGTTCAAGTTCAATATCAACAACTACCTTACCTTCTTCAGTAAATTTTATAGCATTGTTGATCAGGTTAGATAAAATTTGGGTAATTCGGGTACTATCACCAATAAGCATTGAGGGGAGAGCACTGTCTTTTTTAATAGTGAATCTTACACCCTTGTTTTGGGCTTTATGATAGAAAATGCTTCTAAGGCCGTTCAATATTCGGTCAAGGCTAAAGTCTGTTTCTTCCAACTCTATGGAACCTGACGTTATTTTGTTGAAATCCAAAATATCATTTACAAGCTCCAACAAATGCTCTGAAGAATATTTGAGCGCGTGAAGATTCTCCAATTGTTCTTTTTGAGGATTTTCAAGCAGCAACAGATTGCTTACACCAATCACGGCATTCAAAGGTGTTCTTATCTCATGGGACATTGTGGATAGGAAATCGTCTTTTGCCTTACTGGCCATAGTGGCTTTTTCTTTGGCTTCTATGAGTTCAAACTCCACTTTTTTTTGTGCAGTGATATCGGATATGGTCCCAATAAAACCTTCAGGCTTTCCGTTTTTGGAGTTTAACCGTTTGACTGAAATATCAAGCCATTTTTTTTCATTTTTTGCAGTCAAGGTTTCCACTTTGATTTTGGTTGCTGAAAAATCAGACTTTTGCAAAATGGAAAGTTCATCAAATGGTTTGCCATTAAGATCATTGATAAAGTCATAATAGGGACGGCCTAGGCTTTCTTCAGTTGAATAGCCCAAAAGGTCTTCCCAAGCTGGATTCAAATAACTCCACTTTCCTTCTAAATCGGCTTCAAAAATGACCTCCTTGATATTCCCGGCCACTTTAGATAGCTGATCACTGATGGTCTCAACATTATTTTTAAGCTGCTGGTTGGCTTGGTAAAGTTCCTGGGAACTTTTTTCCAAAACGGTTTCAATATGACTTAAGTCATTATCAAATGATTTGTATGCCTCATCAATCGATGAAAAGAAATCTGCAAGTTTTTCTTGCATTGTTTCATCAATACCAGCTTTTTTAATCTGTCGGAGTAAAAGTCTATGTTGTTTGCTCATTCTGAAAAAGTGGTAATGGTCATGGTTTGATTGTGTAGGGTACAGGCAGAAAATTTGTCAAAAGGTGCTATCTCGCCATATGAGTAGAATCCTGTAGTGTAAATGTTGTTGCCAAACACTTCATTTACCGCTTCCACTTCTTCTTCTACCAATTGCTTCATTACCAATCTTCTTCCAACACAACTGATTAAAAATGCCAATTGATGTTCGTCTTCTGTTCCTTTTTTACTGATTTGAGCCGATTGTTCTGCACCATTGATTATTCTGTCAATATTCGCCTTCATCAGCCGAACATAAGAACCTTGGGGAATATTACCTGCAAAAGTTAAGCTCTGGTCATCTTCGTTTACGGATAAAATTGTTCGTACTACTGGAATTTTATGTTCGTCATCTCTCATGCTTAATGGGAAAAGAAGTCCCGAGCCTGGCAATTCTTTGGCTTTTTCTCCTAAAAATGATTTGTAAAGCTCTAGGGCAGGTTGACCGTCAAGTTCGTAGAGAATATTGTCCTTGGATTTGGTAACCACTCGTTCAATTCCAAAACTGTCCCATCCTCCTTTTGAACCATAACCGACTTTAAGTTGGTCTCCATATAAACCCAAAGCAACAATTTGTTCAGATTGAACTTTATCATTGTGAACGACGAATGTTTTTCCGAAATCATAGCCATCACCGGCAAGACCACCTGTTATGCTAACTTTTTGGGAGATATTGGCATGAAGACCTTTGACCAATTCAGCTCCATTGACTATAAGTCCATCACTGAGCACAAAAATATGTCTTAAATCATCCGCCAAAAGAGCCTCGCTGATTTTTTTACCTGCCTTAAAACTGTCGTTTAGGTATTCTTTCATGCTTACGGATGTAATTTCAGTACGTGTGTTATCAAATACAACGGCAGTTAATGCAATGGTATCATCAAGCACTTCATTTCCTATGATTTCACCAGCTGTAGAGCAACCAATACATTTGGTATTCGGAAAACTCTCATTTAGTTGTTTTAGAAATCCATCTATATTAGGGAAAGAAGGAGATATGAATAGAAAGAAGATATCTGGGTCAAAAGGTATGGCAAGTTCTTTTACATCAGTTGCACTCGTGATTTTAGATTGAAAAATATCCATTGTTTTAACTTACAAATTAGTGAGAAAAAGATTACATTCATGATATAACGTTATTTCTGAATGTTTTAGTATGTTACAAAGAATATTAGTCTACAGAAGAGATGGTGTTTTTAGAATAATGTCAGATTCAGCCATAAAAAAACCTGGGTGCTACCCCAGGTCTTTATCTATGAATGAGCATCTTTTTAAGACGCTTGCAGGATCAAATATTGTTTGCCAACCAATCTCCAACTTCACTGGTCTTATATGCTTTTCCGCCATCTGCTAAGTCTTCGGTCACAACACCTTCTGCCAGTGATTTGTTGACTACTGAACGAATAGCTTCTGCTTCCTCTTTTAAATCAAAATCCTCGAACATCATGGCTGCAGATAAGACAGTGGCCAATGGGTTGGCAATATCTTTCTCAGCTGCTTGAGGATATGAGCCGTGTATGGGTTCATACAGAGAGACTTCGCTTCCTACAGAAGAAGAAGGCATTAATCCCATGGAACCAGAAATTACAGAAGCTTCATCGGTGAGAATATCTCCAAACAAGTTGGCAGTGATGATTACATCGTATCCTTTGGGCCATTGAATCAATCGCATGGCAACAGCATCTACAAATTCATAAGAAACTTCTACTTCTGGATAATCTTTTTCCAGAGCTTGAACGGTTTCTCTCCATAATCTGGAAGCTTCCAAAACATTGGCTTTGTCCACACAACAAAGTTTTTTGCCTCTTTTCAAAGCCATTTCAAAGCCTTTACGTGCCAAACGTTCAACTTCAAACCTTTGATAGGTCATGGTGTCGAAAGCAGTGTTTCCATCATCTTTACGGCCTCTTTCCCCAAAGTAAACTCCACCTGTCAATTCTCTTAGAATAATTAAGTCAGTCCCCTCAATACGTTCCCTTTTTAATGGGGATTTATCAATTAGGGAAGGGAAAGTAAAAGTGGGCCGCACATTGGCAAAGAGCCCCAGTTTTTGGCGCATTTTCAATAATCCTTGCTCTGGTCTTACCTTGGCTGAAGGGTCATTGTCAAAACGAGGATGACCTATGGCGCCAAACAACACGGCATCAGCAGCTTGGCAAACATCATGGGTTTCATCTGGATAAGGCTCTCCTACAGCATCTATGGCTGCCGCACCGGTTAGGGCAGGGGTCCATTCAATAGTATGGTTGAATTTTTTAGCTACAGCATCGGAAACTTTTACAGCTTGGTCAATTACTTCAGGGCCAATTCCATCTCCGGCCAAAAGGGCAATTTTTAAATTCATTTATTCAGGTATCAATTATCAATATAAATTATCAGATGTCAATGCTTTGTTTTTGGATTTCTTCTAATCGTCAAACCAAGTTGAGCATTTTTTCTGTGGCCTTTATTGCGGATACAGTCTGATCTGAATCCAGACCACGAGTGGTGAAATCCTTTTCTTTGGTCTGCCATGTGATGATGGTTTCACACAAGGCATCTGAGTTACTTCCAGGGGGAATTCGCACTGCGTAATCCACCAATTTGGGAAGTTCTCTATTTTCTCTTGTATATATTTTTCTCAAGGCAGTTATGAAAGCGTCGAATTGACCATCTCCTTGTGCGTTTTCCTCATATGCTTTTCCTTCAATTTCAATGGAAAGGGTAGTAGAGGGCTTTAATCCTTTGGAGTGTGTGAGCACGTATGATTTTACAAATACTTTTTGATGGTGGGAACTTGAATCCAATACATCGGAAATGATATAGGGAAGATCATCTTTGGTGACTCGTTCCTTTTTATCGCCCAGTTCGATGATTCGCTCGGTAACTTTTTTAAGTTCATCATCATTCAAGGTTAATCCCAGTTCTTGAAGATTCTTTTGGATATTGGCCTTCCCTGATGTTTTTCCTAGTGCATACTCACGTTTCCTACCGAATCGTTCCGGCAGCAAATCATTAAAGTATAGATTTTTTTTACTATCTCCATCTGCATGAATACCAGCAGTTTGGGTAAATACATTGCCGCCCACAATGGGTTTATTGTCGGGAATACCGAACCCAGTAAATGCAGAAACTAATTTACTCACTTTATAGAGTGATGATTCTTTGACTCCAATACTTATTTCGGGTAAAAAATCATTAACAACAGCTACAACACTAGCCAATGGAGCATTACCGGCTCGTTCTCCCATGCCGTTTACAGTAAGGTGTAAACCGTGGCAGCCAGCTTTTAGGGCTTCCATCACATTTGCAACACTTAAATCGTAGTCGTTGTGACCATGAAAATCGACATGAGCCTGTGGATAGCGTTCTACAATCAATTTGATAAACTCCCCTGCCTCAAAATGAGTAAGGATGCCTAGCGTATCAGGTAGTAGAATCCGTTTGATGGGTTGGGAGGTCAAAAAATCCAAGAATTGAAAAACATAATCCCGGGAGTTGCGCATTCCGTTGCTCCAATCTTCTAGGTAGACATTGGTTGCTATACCTAATTCTTGGGCCTTGGAAATTACAGCTTCAATATCCTTAAAATGTTGCTCCGGTGTTTTCTTTAATTGATGGGTCAAGTGATTGAGTGAACCTTTGGTCAGCAGGTTCTGAACCTTGGCACCGGTCTTTTGCATCCAGTCCAAAGATACACCGTTATCCACAAAGGTGAGCACTTCCACTTTTGAAAGATACCCTTCAGAAGCAGCCCAATCCGTAATATTTTTGACTGCGGCAAATTCTCCTTCGGATACTCTTGCTGATGCAACCTCAATACGATCGACTTTAAGCTCTTCCAGCAAAAGCTTAGCTAAGGTAAGTTTTTCAGATGCCGAGAAAGATACCCCTGAGGTTTGTTCCCCATCCCGTAGGGTGGTATCCATGATTTCAACAGTCCTTTTTTCCATTTCAGTGCTGTGGTATGCCGTTGTGTGTTCAACAATAGCTTTTACAAAGGGGTGTTTTGGGCGAATTCTTGTATACCCTCTTTGATGTTCAACAAGTAGTCAATATCATCAAAACCATTGAGCATATTCTCCTTTTTGTATCCATTGATGTTGAAACTTTCGCTTTCACCAGTCGCTAAAATAGTGATGGTCTGCTCTGGCAAACTGACCTCTAGCTCAGTTTTCGGGTCTTTTTCAATGGCTTTGAAAATTTTGTCCAAAAATTCAGGACTTACCTGAACTGGAAGAACTCCAATATTCAAACAATTGTTTCTAAAGATATCGGCAAAGAAACTGGAAACTACACAACGGAAACCATAATCGTAAACAGCCCATGCTGCATGTTCTCTAGAAGAACCAGAACCAAAGTTCTTTCCGCCTACCAATATTTTTCCACTATAAATGGGATTGTTGAGTACAAAATGTTCTTTTGGAGTGTTATCAGCATTGTACCTCCAATCTCTGAATAGGTTATCGCCAAATCCCTTTCGCTCTGTAGCTTTAAGGAAACGGGCTGGAATAATTTGATCAGTGTCCACATTTTCTATGGGCAATGGAACAGCTGAACTTTTTAATATGTTGAATTTATCGTATGCCATTTTTTACAATTATCAGTTTTTCAATTAACAACCATCAATGAAAGATTACTCCATTGAACATTGCCAATAGGATATTGTTCATTATTATACAAATGTTTCTTCTTCCATTAATTCCCTTGGATCTGTGACCTTTCCGGTAACGGCCGCAGCGGCAGCCACTAATGGACTGGCCAGTAGGGTACGGGCACCAGGCCCTTGTCTTCCTTCAAAATTTCTATTGGAAGTACTTACTGCATATTTTCCAGCCGGAATTTTATCATCGTTCATAGCCAGACAAGCTGAGCATCCAGGTTCTCTCAATTCAAAACCTGCTTCATTCAAAATATCCAAAAGACCTTCACGCTTGATAGCCTCTTCAACGCGATGGGAACCGGGAACCAACCAAGCAGTTACATTATCTGCCTTTTTTCTTCCTTTGATGATTGAAGCGAAGGCCCTGAAATCTTCAATTCTACCGTTGGTACAACTACCAAGGAAGACAAAATCAATAGGTTTGCCAATCATAGCATCACCTTCGTTGAAGGCCATGTATTCCAGTGATTTTTTATAGGTGGCTGTTCCTCCTTCAACTTTTTCAGCATCTGGAATATCATTCTGTATTCCGATGCCCATACCTGGATTTGTGCCATAAGTAATCATCGGTTCAATTGAGTCTGCATCAAAAGTCAATTCTTTATCAAATACCGCATCTTCATCAGAATAGAGTGTTTTCCAGTATTCCATGGCTTTATCCCAAGCTTCACCTTTAGGAGCGAACTCTCTTCCTTTGACGTACTCAAAAGTTTTTTCATCAGGAGCGATCATACCTCCACGGGCACCCATTTCAATACTTAGATTGCAAACGGTCATTCGTCCCTCCATTGACATATTTCTGAAAACCTCTCCGGCATATTCCACAAAATATCCAGTGGCACCAGAGGTGGTTAGTTTTGAAATGATAAAAAGAGCAACATCTTTTGGGGTGACCGCTTTATTCAAATCGCCCTCAATATTGATACGCATTCTTTTGGGCTTTGGTTGCATGATACATTGGGTGGACAGTACCATTTCTACCTCACTGGTCCCAATACCGAAAGCGATAGCACCAAATGCGCCATGTGTGGATGTATGTGAATCTCCACATACTATAGTGGCTCCAGGAACCGTAATGCCATTTTCAGGCCCGATTACATGGACAATTCCATTTTTCTCATGTCCAAGACCCCAATAAGGGATGTTATGGGCTTTTGAATTTTCTTCCAAAGCCTTTAATTGATTTGCAGATAATTCATCCTTGACCGGTAAATGCTGATTCAAGGTTGGGGTATTGTGATCCGCAGTAGCGAAAGTTCTCTCAGGATAAAGCACTTTAATACCTCTATGTTTAAGTCCCAAAAAAGCCACGGGGCTTGTAACTTCGTGTACTAAATGCCTGTCGATGAAAAGAACATCTGGTCCGTTTTCAATGTGTTGGACCACATGCGAATCCCACACCTTATCAAATAGTGTCTTGCTCATTTTACCTTCAATAATTTTAAGCAGGTAAAGTTAAAATATGAAAATATAAACCTTCATATTTTAAACTGAAAATTACGATGTTCAAGCCAAGTTTTATACATTAAAAATAAAAGCAATGCTGTTTTTTCCTATTTCAAACAAAAAACTCGGTAATCGTTGGTGTAGAAAGGAAAATGCAGCCTTTTTCTGACTTTTCAGCAATGGTGAAAATTAATGCCGACGTAGGTTTACTATTTATCTTTATGGAAAACAATAATGACCGGTTGGTTTTGAGGAGATCATATGTAATCTATTGAAATTTAACATGTTTCGTTTTGTTTTAACATTGCTGTAACGCTATATAAACAATGAACTTTCTACATTGGGCACACAACCTAAAAGTTTATTCATTAATACATCAAAAACGAACAAATGAAAAAATGCTACTCGGTCTTTTCGACCATGATTCTCATTGCAATACTCTGTGTATCTACCAGTTCTTATTCCCAGTTGACATTTTTGCCCAGAGGCAGTCAAATGGCAAAAGTTTCACAACGTATTGGCAATACCGATGTTACCATAATTTATTCGCGCCCTAGCGTAAACGATCGTGAAGTTTGGGGTGCTTTGGTCCCTTATGGAATGAACAATCTTGGATTTGGAACTGCAACTGAGTCTCCTTGGAGGGCTGGTGCCAATGAAAATACCATATTCAAAACAACCGATGAGCTAAGCATTGGCGGTAAAACACTTCCGGCAGGAAAGTATGGATTGCATATGATTGTCAATGAAGACAATACGGCTACTATTATTTTCTCTAAAAATCATGGAGCATGGGGTAGCTATTTTTATGAACCAGAAGAGGATGTTCTTCGTGTGGATGTGGAAACTTCAGAGATTCCTCATGTAGAGCAACTTACTTATTTGTTTAATGAGGTAGGACCAAATTCTGCTGTGGCATCGTTGAATTGGGAGAAAAAACAAATTCCTTTTAAGATTGAGACGGATGTAACCAACAATGTATTGGCAGATATTCGACAAAAATTGCAAACCTCGCCAGGATTCAACCGTCAAACTTGGGAACAAGCCGCCAATTATTCTTTGAACAATGATGGTGATTTAGATGAAGCCCTTGCATGGATTGATGCTGCGATTGCCGGACAGTTTTTTAGCCAAAAAACCTTCAATAACCTAAGTATTAAGTCACGTATATTGGCCAAACAAGGTAAAACTGCAGAAGCAAATGCGCTAATGGAAGAAGCCATGCCGCTTGGGACTGTTTTTGAAGTACATGGCTATGGCCGACAATTGCTTGGACAAGGCAACACCGACAAAGCTTTAGAAGTCTTTAAGTGGAACGCCAAGAACAATAAGGGAACTTGGCCGGTTCATTATGGTTTGGCCAGAGGGTATTCTGCCTTGGGAGACCATAAATCCACGTTAAAACACCTAAAAATTGCTTTGGAAAATGCTCCGGCACAAGCAAATCGAGATAGGGTACAGGCCAATATTGAAAAAGCCGAAAAAGGAGAAGGGATTAACTAAACCGCTCATATCATTAACGATTATTGGAATGCCCAACTTTAGTTGGGCATTTTCATTTAACTAATATACCCCCAAATCTCTTTGCTCTGCATCATTTTGGAATAGGCAAAAAGGATACCTTTATGTGCTTCTTTTTCCAGTCTTGGGTCTTCCTTCAATACTTGTATGGCATGGTATCTTGCCGTTTGTAGAATCTGATTGTCCTTTACAATATCAGCAATTTTTAAATGGAGCAAACCACTTTGTTGGGTACCCATCAAATCCCCAGGGCCACGTAGTTTTAGGTCTACTTCTGCAATTTCAAAACCATCATTGGTCCTTACCATGGTTTGCAATCGGGTTTTGGCCTCTTCCGATAATTTGTTTCCGGTCATCAAAATACAGAAACTCTGTTCGGCACCACGTCCCACACGACCACGAAGTTGGTGCAGTTGGGAAAGTCCAAAACGTTCCGCACTTTCTATAATCATCACCGAGGCATTGGGCACGTTGACCCCAACTTCGATTACAGTGGTTGCGACCATTATTTGGGTCTCACCCTTCACAAAACGTTCCATTTCGTAATCCTTATCGGCTGCCTTCATTTTACCATGCACTATGGATATTTGGTATTCTGGCATGGGAAAATCACGGGCAATACTTTCATAACCATCCATTAGATCTTTAAAATCCAGCGCTTCAGATTCTTGAATTAACGGATAGACCATATAAATCTGTCTTCCTTTTTTGATTTCATCTTTGATGAACTGAAAAACCTTTAAACGATTATTATCAAAGCGATGCACTGTTTTGATGGGTTTTCTACCGGGAGGAAGTTCATCAATCACCGAAACGTCCAAATCCCCATACAGGCTCATGGCCAAAGTACGAGGGATGGGGGTGGCGGTCATGACTAGAATGTGTGGTGGCACTTCATTCTTTCGCCACAATTTGGAACGTTGCGCCACACCAAAGCGGTGTTGTTCATCAATAACAGCTAATCCAAGATTTTTGAATTGTACTTTATCTTCCAAAACAGCATGGGTGCCTACCAAAATGTTTAGGTTGCCATTTTCCAATTGATTGTGCAACAAAGTTCTTTCCGATTTTTTGGTGGAACCTGTCAATAAGGCAATTTTCACCTTCATATTCCCCAACAGTTCTTTGAGTCCGTTGTAGTGTTGGTTGGCCAAAATCTCCGTTGGGGCCATCAAACAAGCCTGAAAACCATTATCTATGGCCAATAACATACACATGAGTGCCACTATGGTTTTTCCAGAGCCTACATCGCCTTGAAGCAGACGGTTCATTTGTGCATTGCTGCCCAAATCTCCCCTAATTTCTTTGATCACCCGTTTTTGTGCATTGGTAAGATTGAATGGTAGATGATGCTCAAAGAAATTGTTGAAGTACTTCCCAACTTGGTCAAAGGGCATTCCCTTTATTTTTTGTTTGCGTAACAGTTTTTTTGAAATCAATTGGAGTTGTACAAAAAAGAGCTCTTCAAACTTTAATCTGAACTGTGCTCTGGCCAGTAATTCCTGATTTTTTGGAAAATGGATATTGAACAGCGCTTCACTTTTTGAAATCAATTTTAATTGTTCGATAAGGTTGAAAGACAATGATTCCAAAAATTGCCCTTTTGCATCTAAAAACAGCTGTTGTATCATTTTACCCAATACCCGATTGGTGATACCCTTGGCGCTTAATTTCTCGGTTGAGGGGTAAATGGGCTGCATGGCGATTTTCAATCCTTTTTGATGTTCAGAAAGTAGTTCCATTTCTGGATGGGCCATGGAAAAATTACTGCCATAACGCGAAACTTTCCCAAAAACCACATAAGGTTCGTTGATTTTAAGGTTTTCCCTGATCCATTTATGCCCTCTGAACCAAACCAACTCCATTTGTCCGGTTTCATCCATAAAAGTGGCCGCCAAACGTTTACCGCGACGTTGTTCTATAGTTTTTATGTGAATGATTTTGCCAATAACCTGTACATCAGCACCACTAGGCTGTAGTTGATTGATTTTATAGTATTGGGTCTTGTCCAAATACCGATTGGGGAAGAGGTGTAATAGATCTCTGTAGGTCTCAATCCCAAGCTCTGAACGGAGCACATCTGCCCGATTGGGGCCTACACCTTTTAAATAAGCAATTGGAGTTTGCAGAAAATTGGGATTCATCAAACTAAAATATGTAATTTGGAAAGACTTTTGATATGAAGACGGTATGAAGCGAAGCCCCATTCTTATTTTTTTCCTATTTGTGCAGTTACTTTCCGCACAGATTCAAGATAAGGTGGATTTTATTCATGCTGAAGTTTTTGTGGAACCAGTGCCAGAAGAAAAAAAGATTAAAGGAACGGTAATATATCAATTTCAAGTACTTAAGGATGTGGATTCTATCTTCATGAATGCTTATCATATGGATTTTTCTTCTGTCCTTTTGGATAAGAAAAATGTGAAATATACTAATAGAGGAAAAACCATTTGTATTAAGGAAAGATTTAAGAAAGGGGACAAACGTCTCATTGAACTCCGTTATGTAACATATCCCAAACAGACTGTTTATTTTTTGGGTTGGGATGATGATATTGAAGGCAATGAACAAATCTGGACCCAAGGACAAGGCAAATATACCAGTCATTGGTTGCCAAGTTTGGATGATATGAACGATAAGATTGAATTTGATTTGAACTTTCAAATACAAGATGATCTTCAAATTTTTTCCAATGGAGAATTGGTGCAAAAGGACACGCTGTCTGATTCTGGAACATATTTGTGGAAATTTGATATGCAAAAGCCTATGAGCAGCTATCTGGTTGCTTTTACCATAG
Organism: Flagellimonas amphidinii; assembly: GCF_013090115.1. Lineage (GTDB taxonomy): Bacteria > Bacteroidota > Bacteroidia > Flavobacteriales > Flavobacteriaceae > Flagellimonas > Flagellimonas amphidinii. Next base: position 389,378 of record NZ_JABFNN010000039.1, on the reverse strand, counting down.
GTAATTTTGAAAAACAAATCGTTCATTCAACTTCTGGGGTGCCGATTGAGCTCTATTATGAACCTAAGGATAGCCTTAAAGTAGAAACCACTTATCGCTATACAAAGCAAATATTTGATTTTCTGGAGGAGGAAATAGGAGTGCCTTATCCTTGGCAGAACTATAAGCAGGTTCCAGTACAAGATTTTTTGTATGCAGGTATGGAGAACACTACAGCCACAATATTCTCCAATACATTTATGGTGGATTCCATTGCATTTTTCGATAAAAACTATGTGAATGTCAACGCACATGAGTTGGCGCATCAGTGGTTTGGTAATCTGGTCACAGAGCAAAGTGGCTCACACCATTGGTTGCATGAAGGTTTTGCCACCTTTTATGCTTACTTAGCTGAGAAAAATATTTTTGGTGATGATCATTTCTACTGGCATTTGTTGGAAACAGCCCAGGCACTGGTAAATTTCTCTGGTGAAGGGAATGGTGAGGCTTTGACAAATTCCAATGCGGGCAGCTTAACTTTTTATGAAAAGGGAGCGTGGGCTTTGGTCATGTTGAAAGAAAAGGTAGGTGAGACTAATTTTAAGGAGGGAATCCAAAATTATTTGACCAAGTATGCTTATCAAAATGTGACCATTCCCGATTTCATGTGGGAAATGGAAAAAGCTTCGGGAATGGACCTTTCTGATTTTGAAATGCAATGGTTACAAGAATCAGAATTTCCTTTTGAGATCGCCAAGGCTTTTTTGATGAAAAAAAGTCCTTCAATAAAAACATACTTCGAGCTAAAAAATGAGATTGATCTAGATTTAGAAAATACCGAAAAGCTGTTAAGCAAAGAATGGCACAACCTCAATTCAGATTTACTCAAATATCAACTTATTTTGGATTATGGGGATAAGTTATCTACTAAGCTAACACAGAATTTCATGAATGCTGCTAGTACCAAAGTAAGGCAGGCCTTGGCATTAGCTCTTCAAAAAATTCCTGTAGAATTTAGATTCGATTTTGAAACTCTCTTAGGTGATTCAAGTTATGTGACCATAGAAGCTGCATTGTATAAATTGTGGACTGATTTCCCAGAAAACCGGGAAAAGTATCTTGATCAGACCAAGGACATTGTGGGATTTCCCAATAAGAATATCCGTTTACTATGGTTGACATTGGCTTTGGTGAGTCCGGAATATAACATAGGGTCAAAACCGCGGTATTTTGAAGAATTGAGTGGATATACAAGTTCTGAACATCATTTTGAAGTAAGATTATTGGCGTTTCAATATTTGAAAAACATAGGTGGATTTAATGATGCTACTCTCAAAAACCTCATTGAGGCGTGTAGTCATCACGTTTGGCATTTTAAAAAATCGTGCCGCAAAATTTTGAAGGAATTTTTAAAGGCCAAGGAAAATTTGGCAAGAGTTGAGGCTTTATATCCTTCATTGAGTATAGAGGAACAAGAATATCTGAATAAAACATTGGGAAAATGAGAGCACTGGTCATTTCTGGTGGAGGTAGCAAAGGAGCTTTTGCCGGGGGGGTGGCACAATTTTTAATAGAAGAGGCCAAACATCAATACGATTTGTTTGTGGGCACTTCCACAGGTAGTTTGTTGATTTCCCATTTGGCCTTGAACAAGTTGGATAAAATCAAAGAGATTTATTCTTCTGTTGACCAAGAAAGCATTTTTAATAACTGTCCCTTTATCATTAAAAAAAAACATGGGGTAGAGGCTATCGCCATCAACCATTGGAATGTGGTCAAGAATTTCATCAAAGGAAAAAAGACTTTTGGGGAGAGTGAAAATTTGCGGGACCTCATTCGAGAATCCATAACCGTTGAAGAATTCAATCAACTACAAAAAAGCAATGCTGATGTTGTTGTGACGGTATCTAACCTTTCGTTGAATCAGGTAGAATATAAATCGGTTAACGATTGTACGTATGATGAGTTTTGTGATTGGGTCTGGATTTCATCCAACTATACACCTTTTATGAGTTTGGTAAAAAAACAAGGTTGCGAATATGCAGATGGGGGTCTTGGAAGTTTGGTGCCTATTGAAGAGGCTTTAAAACGAGGGGCCACAGAAGTTGATGTTGTGGTCTTGCATACGGAGGTGAATTATTTGAACCGGATGCCCGTAAGGAACCCTTTTGAATTGATTACTACCATTTTCAGTTTTATGTTGGATAGGATTGAAAACCAAAATGTACGTATCGGAAAATTGGTAGCCAATCAAAGGGATGCAATCATAAATTTCTACTATACCCCAACCGTATTGACCACCAATTCACTGATTTTTAATAAGGAACATATGACGCGCTGGTGGAAACGTGGATACCTTTATGCAAAAAATAAGAATGAGGAGACCAGCCCTATAGATCCCGACCATCAAGAATGATTGGTTAATCCCAGAGGTCGCTTACTTCCTTTTTTATAAAGGCCAAAGCCGTAGCGGAAGGAGATTGTTTTTCCATGGTTTGGGTCAAGATATCCTCGCGCAGCTTGTCCGGCGAATCTGTTTCGCTCATCCCAGCAGAACGAATGGTTTGGATTGTGGCATTTTTGGCCGCTTTTATAATGTTCCAACATTCATCTGACATGTAAATTTGTTGGGAAAGATTGTGTTCAAACTCGGTCTCAATTTGTTTGATGAGCAAGTTTTCATAATCGCTTTTATTTTTACCTTTTGGAGCCACTCTTACCACAAGGTTGTTCAGGGTTATGCGTTCCAAGAACAATGTCATTCTCTCATAAGCTTGTAAGCGAACGGGAAGTGTGTCTTTTTGTGATTCTTTGTGCAATAGGAACCTTCTACGACCATCTTCATTCCTCGTATGTAATCTAAAAAAATAAAAGGCCACAGCTCCGGTTACAACAGCCGGTAACAAAAAGGCAAAAAGCTGAAAGATATCTTCTCCACTCATAAGGTAGTTTGGTTTTTTGTGATTTTACAGAAACAAGAACGTAATTAAATATTAAAAATTATTTGAGCTGGTATAGACTTAAGTACTTGTTGATAAATTAGTTTAATCAAACGACGATTTTTTATTTGTTGTTTGAAAATAATTAGTTATTTGTGTCTGATTTCTTACTTAACTAAAAACCAAATTAATGAAGATTAAACTGATTCCACTTTTTTTTGCCGTAATGTGTTTAATGGCCTGTGGTAGCGATAATGAAGAACCCGAAATTCCAAAAGAATCTGTAAACGAACAGCCAGATGATGTGGAGGAATCTGTAGAACCTACAGACGAAACACCGCCTACAATTACTTCTACGGATTTGGAATCTGTAATTGAGACTTTTACTGATATAGCAATCCAAGTTGAAGATGAATCCAATGTTGAAACCAAAATATATGTAAACGGGGAAGAAGTATATTCCACATCCGAAACTGAATTTGACTTCCAATTCAATCCATATATTTTTCCCATAGGCGCTACCGAATTGAAAATTTTATCTGAAGACGAATTTGGAAATAGTAAGGAGGTAGATTTTCAACTAGATATCGAACATTTTCTGATGGACTTTAATTTGGGAACGGAAGAAGATGATCAATACTCTTTCATTTGGATATTTTTCCATGATGGCTCTGGAAATTTACTTACAACCCAAAAAGTACAATTGGGTTCAACCAAAATTTATACGGAACAAATAGTTCCGGACAACTATATCTTTTATACCATTTCTAAATTCAGCTCTTTTGGTCTTGATAACCAGCATAAATCCTTAAGGAACACAACCTATAAAATAGATATGGGGGAAACTAGAAATGAATTGGACTTTTCTCCAAATTACAATATGGAAAACTATGTGGAAGTCGAGATAAATTTATCACAAGACACTGGAGGGTACGCTAAATATAGTGCTTCTGGCTCTCAATATGAAACAAATGCTTCAGGAGGTGGGAGTTTGACTGAATTAGTTGGAATAAATTATGAAATTCCTGATTTTATTTATTTACGTACAGATGTTTTGGGAGGACAACCTGAGTTGTTTGATGGGAAAAAGGAAAATTATGCCTACTACAGATTTGTGCCTAATCCATCCACACCCTCTATTACGATAGATGAAACTGATTTAATTACAGCTGACGAAACATTCGTATTAGAGATTCCAAACCATAATGCCGGTAGTTTTGTCTTTAATCGGATAGGCTTCCTAAATCAAAACGATATGGTTGCAAATGTGAATCACCATATTCTTGAAGTACAAGAGCCCAACGATCAATATAGAGATTATCTGGACCTTCCAGTATTAGATGGTCTTGCCTTATATAATAATACTGTAAATTATGCTGTTGAAGATAAAAGCTTTTTTGGAAACTTTTACGGTAATGACTTCAATATAGAAATGCCGAATTGGGAATTATATTATGGTATTGAAAATAGTGAAGTTTTTATTGAAGAAAATAATGAGTTGGATTATTATGTAGTAAGATTCACGGACAATGATACTTCAGACTTAAATAATAGACGTTATTGGATTTGGGATTATAGGGTTTTTGGAACAGAAGATGGGGAACTAAAAAGAGCGCCGATTTTACAAATGCCTTCCGAGGTTATAAACGATATTAACGATGCACACTTTACAAATTTGGATGGATTGACCATTACAAGTGCTTCGGCATTGGATTTTGAAGAATTCACTTCTTTTGATGAAACTATAGATTGGTTGGGACTCAACAAAGTTCCCTTAACGATTGACCAAAAGAATTATAAACAGGTTAGTTTTACAAGCCCTACAGCTTCTGGAAAATCTACAGGTCAAACTTCTAAGATTGAATGCCAAAATGTCAATGGAAAACAATTTTAGCCAAAAATAGAGGTGAAGGCTATTGCGTAGCCTTCACACTCTCCTTTGCTTTGTCATAAAACCCTTTATAGTCGGGTTGAAGCTTTATGTTGATACCTTCTTTGAAGTTCCCATCCTTGGCAGAAATACTTATTTTATCGCTAGGGATGGCTGAAGTGCCAACCAATTCTTTGGCAATGGCCGTTGTTTGGTCATAAGTTGGTCCAAATTCACCGGTAATGTTCAGTCCTTCAATTGTTACACTAAAATTTGGGTTGGCAGCAATGACTTTGGCGATATTTGCCAACCAAGTTTTTCCAGCCTCTGTCAGTTCAATGCTAGAATCGGAACCGAAAAGCCCATTGAGGCTATTTGAAATCATAATGATGCCATCAGCAACGTTTACCTTGGCAGTTTCGCCCAACATTTGCTGAATTCTGGATAACGATACCACGGCAACAGAATCATTGGCGGAAATCATATCGTTTATTCCGCTGAGCTGTTTTTCTTTTCTACCTAAAGCCGCCATGGCTTTGTTTACATTTTCCTGATTCTGTTTTGACAACTCAGAAAAACTGCTCAAGTTCTTTAAAAGGGTAGTGTTCGCATCGCGCAAACTAACATTTTCTGTTTCCAACGTTTCTGCTTTGGCTTCACTTGACGAAATGTTCCGTTTGGCTTCGGCCAATTGTTGCTCTACACTTCCTAATTGTGTTTTGAGTTCATCAATTTGAGCTATTAGCTCGCTTTTTTTTTGGGAAAAAGCGGCAATGCTCAGCAGTAAGGTCAGAATTAAGGGTAATTTTTTTGTCATAAGTAGCGGTCTAAGGTGAAATGAATTCTTGGGCTAAATTAGGATGTTTTTTCTAGAATTGGTTTACCTCCCAGGTGTTCACAATCAAAAAGTTCCTGCATGGAGTGGAAAGGAACCTTATTTTTTTCATAATTATAAACAGATTTAAGGTCACTGCTCAGGTAATCATCATCAACGTTGACCTGTATATCGCTCATTTTAAATTCGCAAGGATGTTCATAACCGGCAGCATGGGTGATTTCCAATAATTCCTTTCTGAAGGTTTTGAAATATTGCGCCAACCGCTCAGATTTTAAAGGAACATTGATGCCCTGTTGTAGCCATTTACTTTGGGTGGCCACTCCTGAAGGGCATCGATTGGTGTGACATACTTGAGCTTGGATGCACCCAATACTCATCATGGCCTCACGAGCTACATTGATGCAATCGGCTCCCATGGCAAAAGCCATAGCTGCCTTGGCAGGAAAACCTAATTTACCACTTCCAATAAAGACAATACGCTCTGTAAGGCCATTGTCTTGAAATATTTTATACACTGAAGAAAATCCATAAACCCAAGGAAGAGAAACATGGTCAGCAAAGCTTGGAGGTGCGGCACCGGTTCCACCCTCACCACCATCGATAGTGATAAAATCGGGGCCCTTCCCCGTTTTTTTCATTAAGTCCGCTAATTCTTCCCACTGATCTAACTTTCCGATAGCAGCTTTTATACCCACTGGGAGACCAGTTTCATTGGCAATGGACTCTATGAGTTCCAACAACTCCGATATGGAACTAAACGCTTTATGGGTTGCTGGGGATAGTACATCTTTCCCAATCTCAACACCACGAATCTTAGCGATTTCATGGGTGATTTTGGCCCCAGGAAGTACACCACCTTTTCCTGGTTTGGCTCCTTGGGACAGTTTTATTTCGATGGCCTTGATACATGGATTTTTATCAACCAAAATCTTCATTTTTTCCATGGAGAAATTCCCCTTCCTGGAACGAACACCAAAATATCCCGTTCCAAAATGAAAAATAACATCCCCGCCATGCTTATGGTAGGGCGATAACCCTCCTTCGCCAGTGTTGTGGTAGGCATGTGATTTTTCTACCCCTTTGTTCAAGGATTCCACGGCTTTGGCGGAAAGAGAGCCAAAACTCATAGCAGAAACATTGATGATAGAGGCAGGTCTGAACGGTTTTTTACGTTTATTATATGCTCCAATGACCTTAGCGCAGGGCAAAAAATAGGGGTCTTTTTTGTTTGGATGATTTTCTGGAAGTTGGTATGCAATCATTGCATTTTTCACAAAAATGTGCTGATGGGCATAAATATCTCTATCCGTACCAAAACCTTCATAGTTGTTTTCCTTTTTGGCGGACGCATAAATCCATCCACGTTCAATTCGGTTAAAAGGAAGTTCCTCACGGTTGTTGGCCACAAAGTATTGCCGCATTTCTGGACCAATACTTTCCAGCCAATACCGTAAATGCCCTACAATAGGGTAGTTGTGACTAATGGTATGTGCTTTTTGAATAAAAATATCCCAGATTGCAACCACTAGCAAAAAGAGGAGAATCCATGTCCACCAAGGAATGTTCCCCAAAAAATCAAAAATGGATTCCATTATCTATTTAAATAATCCAGGGCAACTTGAGTCATCGCTTTTACACCGAGTAGCAATCCACTATCATCGATTTTAAAATCTGGAGTGTGGTGCGGGAAATGCTCATCTGGGCCTGAGTTTGGGTCTTTTCCGCCAAGGATGAAGAAGAAACCAGGAATTTTTTCTTGATAAAAAGAAAAATCTTCAGCTCCGGTTATGGCTTTGATCAAATGAACGTTTTCTGCACCTGCAACTGCGTGTAGACTCGGAAGAGATGCTTCTGTAAGGTTCAAATCATTATAGGTGATTGGTAATCCTTTGGCAATGTCAACCGTCACTTCAGCTCTATAGGCTTTAGCAATGTTAGTGGCCATTTCCTTCATACGTTGATTTACTTGTTTTTGCATATCATAATCCAAGGTACGGATGGTTCCGATGAGTTCTGCACTTTCAGGGATAATGTTGTTACGAACACCACCGCTGATTTTTCCAACAGTGATGACAGCGGCCTCTTTAGTCAGTTCCAATTCCCTACTGATAATGGATTGAAAACCATCCACAATTTTTGAAGCTACATAAATAGGATCAATACCAGACCAAGGTTGAGAACCGTGCGTTTGTTTTCCTTTAATATTGACCACAAAGCGTTGTGCAGCTGCCAACGCACCACCTGGTTTATAGGCCATATGGCCTACAGGGAGGTAAGAACCAATATGAAGACCATAAATGGCATCTACTTTTGGATTTTCCAATACCCCTTCCTTTACCATAAGTTCGGCCCCACCTTCTTCTCCCGGAGGAGCTCCTTCCTCAGCAGGTTGGAAAATAAATTTGATGGTGCCATTGATTTTATCCTTGTTTTTTGACAGCACTTCTGCAACCCCCATTAATATGGCAGTGTGTGTGTCGTGTCCGCAAGCGTGCATCACACCAACTTGTTGTCCCAGATATTCTGAGGTGACTTCCGATTTGAAAGGTAAATCATTCCTTTCCGTTACAGGGAGGGCATCAATGTCCGCCCTTAATGCTACCACTTTACCGGGGCGTTCTCCTTTTAGGACTCCGACCACACCTGTATGAGCTATACCAGTTTGTACTTCAATCCCCAAGGATTTCAAGTGTTTGGCAATCTTCTCAGCTGTTTTGAATTCCCTATTGCTCAGTTCAGGATTTTGGTGGATATCCCTGCGCCATTCTATGACTTTGCCCTCAATGGCTTCGATGTCCTTTTGTAGTTTAGAATCTTGTGACCAAATGGCAATAGTTGCCATTAAAAATGTGAGTGTGAAAAATTTGTGCATACTTTTTGAGTTAGAATTTTATAAGTTGATAGCCTTGGTTTTGTAATTGAATGAGTGCGGTCATGGCAGAAAGGGAAATTTTACTTCCAGGAATAAGTTCTTCCTTGGGAAAGCCACGGGATTTTGAAGATTGTCCGCAGAAGATGACCTCTGTTCCAGCTTCCATTAAGCTTTTTACCATATCGTAATTGGGATTTTCCACCCCATATCTTTTTTGGTATGCTTCATTTAGGATGATATCCTTGGAAGCTTTATTGTGAACCACTAAAGCCACTTTAAGTTGAGACAAGGGCACCCCACTCTGGGTGTGCATGTTCAAGAATCTTGCGGCGGTCTCGATACTTCTGTTGATTTCTTCAGGAGAATTAGGACTGTTCATAATATCAAATACGACTTTAAATTCTGTATTGATATCGGTTGTATAATCAGGACTTTCAACGGCCCATACTTTTCCGTAATTTTCAATAACGGGACCGGCTTTTTTTTCTTCTTGTGAAATCCCCAAAAAACTGAATATCATACAGAGGAATAGGGGTGAACGATAAAGATTCATCAGCAAAAACAGTTGAAGTGTCAAATATATTCAAATTTCAAACGAAAATTGGATGCGTGTTTATAAATATTGAAAGGATGATTTTAGCATGAGGTCATTATTGGCTAATTTCACGCTTACTTTTTAAATCTTTGAGTGATTGGATACTTTTTTGGATGAATTGAATGATGCGCAACGGGCTCCCGTACTTCACAAGGATGGACCTTTAATGGTGATTGCAGGTGCAGGCTCGGGAAAGACACGGGTATTAACCTATCGTATTGCACATTTGATGAACCATGGAGTGGATTCCTTCAATATTCTGGCGTTGACCTTTACCAATAAGGCTGCCCGAGAGATGAAAAAAAGAATTGCCGACATTGTTGGCAATTCTGAAGCAAAAAACCTGTGGATGGGTACTTTCCACTCTGTTTTTGCAAAATTATTGCGCTTTGATGGAGATAAATTGGGGTACCCTAGCAATTTTACCATTTATGATACCCAGGATTCCCAACGCTTGATTGCTTCCATTATAAAAGAGATGGGACTGGACAAAGATATTTACAAATACAAGCAGATACAGAACAGGATTTCTTCCTATAAGAACAGCTTGATTACCGTAAAGGCTTATTTTCAGAATCCAGAGTTGGTTGAAGCAGATGCTATGGCCAAGCGTCCAAGATTGGGGGAGATTTATCAGAATTATGTGGACCGTTGCTTTAAGGCAGGGGCAATGGATTTTGATGATTTACTTCTACGTACCAATGAATTATTGACCCGTTTTCCTGAGGTTTTAGCGAAATATCAAGATAGGTTTCGATATATATTGGTGGACGAGTACCAAGATACCAACCACTCACAGTATTTAATTGTTAAAGCATTATCTGATCGCTATCAAAATATCTGCGTGGTAGGGGATGATGCACAGAGTATTTATTCCTTCCGTGGGGCCAATATCAGTAACATTCTTAATTTTCAGAGAGATTATGATGATGCGAAGGTCTACCGATTGGAGCAAAATTATCGTTCTACCAAAAATATAGTGAACGCGGCCAACTCCATCATCGAAAAGAACAGGGACCAATTGCAAAAGGTGGTATGGACTTCCAACGACGAAGGAAATAAAATTAAAATACACCGAAGCGTAACCGATGCCGAGGAAGGTAGATATGTAGCAGGCTCCATTTTTGAGAACAAAATGCAACAGCAGTTGCACAATGGGGACTTTGCTGTGTTGTACAGAACCAATTCGCAGTCCCGAGCCATTGAAGATGCACTAAGAAAACGGGATATTCCTTATCGAATTTACGGAGGCCTCTCTTTCTACCAACGTAAAGAGATTAAAGATGTATTGGCTTATTTAAGATTGGTCATAAACCCTAAAGATGAAGAAGCGCTCAAAAGAGTGATAAACTTTCCGACAAGGGGTATAGGTCAGACCACTATTGATAAGCTAGTAGTTGCCGCTAACCACTATGGCCGTTCCATTTTTGAAGTCATGGAACATTTGGCCAAACTTGATTTGAAAATCAATGCTGGGACCAAGCGCAAATTGGAGGATTTTGTGACTATGATCAAGAGTTTTCAGATTATGAATGAAGGCACCGATGCTTTTACACTTGCGGAACATGTGTCCAAAAAGACTGGATTGCTTCTGGAATTCAAAAAAGATGGTACCCCGGAAGGGATTGGCCGTATGGAGAACATTGAAGAGCTTTTGAATGGAATAAAGGACTTTGTTGAAGGTCAAAAAGAGTTGGCCGATGCCACAGGCAGTCTTACTGAATTTTTGGAGGATGTTGCTTTGGCAACAGACATGGATAAAGATGTTGGAGATGACGACCGTGTAGCTTTGATGACCATACATTTGGCAAAAGGACTGGAGTTTCCGTATGTGTATGTAGTGGGTATGGAGGAGGATCTTTTTCCATCTGCGATGAGTATGAATACAAGAAGTGAGTTGGAGGAGGAGCGAAGGTTATTCTATGTGGCCCTGACCCGTGCAGAAAAACAGGCTTTTCTAACCTACACTCAAAATAGATATAGATGGGGGAAACTAATTGATGCTGAGCCCAGTAGGTTTTTGGAAGAGATTGATGAGCAATATGTGGAAAACCTTACGCCAGTAAATGATGGGTATCGGTATAAATCAATGATAAATGCCGATATTTTTGGCGAGGTGGACAAAAGCAAACTACGTCAGGTGAAACCAAAAAACGGAACACCTCCCAAGGTTAATCAGCCTAATGAAAATCAATTACGGAAACTACGAAAACTGAAACCTGGGCTGTCTTCTCCAACCGAGAACACCAACAGCATTGCCCCGGGACTTACTGAAGGTTCACTTGTTAATCATACTCGGTTTGGAAGGGGTAAAGTGTTAAAGATTGAAGGAGTGGGCAATGACAAGAAAGCTGAGATTCAATTTGAAAAGGGTGATATAAAAAAACTGCTTTTGCGTTTTGCCAAGCTTGAAGTGCTGAACGATTAACTGATCTAAGAAACCTTCAAAATACTGTCCTTGTTAAGATTGGTAGGCACGGTAAAAGAAAATACACTTCCCTTATCCACTTCTGATTCAATCTGTATTGAGCCGTTATTTCTCAAAATAAAATCCTTGCAAATGGCAAACCCTAAACCAGTACCCTGTTCATTGTCTGTGCCCCTTGTGGTGGCATTATCTTTTGTGGATTTCAGTAATGCTTCTCTCTGATGTTGGGTCATGCCCACACCAGTATCTTTTACCCGTACTTCCAAATGCTGTTCGTTTTCAACAACATCAATGGTGATGGTGTCACCAGCACGTGTAAATTTTAAGGCGTTGGACAAAAGATTTCTGACCACAAAATCAATCATATTTTTATCTGCATAAACATGTGGCAATTCTTTTACCGTGTGTTGAATGGCAATGTTTTTACGCAAAGCATTTTCCCTAAACAGTCCAACATTTTTTTCAATGGTGTTATTAATGTTGAACATTCTTTTGGATATATTATGATCATTCATTTGTGTCTTTGCCCAGTTCAACAAGTTATCCAAAAGCAGTTGTAAATTTTGTGAAGCGTCAGAGATATATTTGATAAAAATTCCTTTTTCATCATCTGCGAGTTCACCATTATCTTCCTTAAGCAGTTTTGCCAATGAAAGGACATTGCCGGCATGTCCTCTTAAATCATGAGAGATAATGGAGAAAAATTTGTCCTTAATTCTGGAAGCTTCTTTCAATTCATTTTCAGACTCCACCAATAGTCCGTTCAAATTGCTCAGGGATTGGTTCTTTTCATTTAGACTTTTAATTTGTTTCCGAATTTTATCTACAAGGCCATTGTACGTGCTGGTTAGTTTATCAATTTCATCAAACCGTGCAGTTTTAGAATCTTTATTGAACTCTATTTGTCCTTCAAAATTATTCTGGGCAATGGAGTCCATGTCGTTAACCAATTTTTTTATGGGCCTAGCGATGTATCCTGAAAAAACAAAAGCAGATAATATGGCAAAGATTAGAGTGATTGCAAGGAATACGGCCAGATAAGACCTAAGGCTGCCAATCATCCTTTCAGAATCTTGATCTACAGTTTGGTAAAGCCTGTTGATTTTTGCGTTTAAGTTGGTATTGATGGTTTTTATTTCATGGATCATTCCAGAGTCGGCATCACCGATTTCTCTTTTCAGATGTACAACCAAATTAAAGTTTTCTTGATATCCTCTTAATTGTTCAAGGGTGTTCTTATCTGCATTTGGATTGGAGGTTAATCTGTTGAGAATTTCATTGGTATGAGTATTCAGTTCTTCTACATATTTATAATCATTGCGCAAGAAAAAATCCTTTTCTCTTCTTCTCATTTGAAGAATTTCAGCTAGGGAAACATCCTTGGCATCCGATTCTAATTTATGAACATATTGACGCATCTTGCCAATGGTCCCAAAATTTCGGAAACCTTGCTGTTGCACAAGTCCAAAGACATGGATTATTTTAGAATTTAGATCATCTAGATCCTTTGAAATTTTTTTAAGTTGATTGTCTATAGAAACCTCGGAACTGCTTTTGGCCAATTCTACTTCCCCCAGAGCGTTTTTGGAATTTTCGATGTATTGGTGATACCGTCTTACTGCACTGGTTGATTTTTCAACATAAAAGGAATCCACTTTAGTGTCAAAATCAAGAATATTGAAAAATTCATTGTCAGCTTTTAACCGATTTGCATCAAAAACAGCAACACTTTCACGCAAAGATTTGGCATTGTCTATTTTTTTCAGACTATTAAACGCAAAAAATATAAAGGGTCCAATAAGTAGGAATAGGACTAAGAAGGCAATGAGGATACGGCCTCTGATGGTGTTCATTTTTATAAGATTTGGACTACTTTTTTCAAGTATATAACGAGGTTGTTTTCTTGTTATTGCCGCTTATCGATGAAATGAAACAATTTATCGAAGTTTTCTAAAATGCAGTTATTGAGGATTATAATGCACTTCCAATTATAACCAAGCTGTAAACTTATCTTGATTTATGAGCAGCCCAATTGAAACATTACAACCTATTCATTTAATTCAATCTTGGTAGAGGTTGTTTGCCGTTTTTTTGGGTGGTATGGCAAGATAGGCTTCTAAATTGGAAGGTATTTCTGTTGTGTCCAGTGTTAATTCCCAAGTTCTATTTTTAAATATATATGCTTCTTCCAGTCCGTTTTTGGTAATATGATAAGAGTTGACACGTTGTAAAGTATCATTTTCCGAAACGAACCCACCACTTAGTATGTAAACTTGTTTGTTCCAAGCTGAACTTTGAGAGTGTATTTTTTTATAGACAATAGGTTTGCCGTATAATGAGGTGGGGATTAGCTTACCATCATTTTCATAAAGAGCTATGTTTTTGATACTGGACATGGCACCGTTGTTCAAACGGGTTTTCCATGAAAATACCCCAAGTGAGCCATCGTTTGAATAGGCAAGAGTATAATCATGGCGTTCAGTTTTGTAGGTTTGATGAATTTCCTCCAATAATTTAGGTGATGAAATCTGCTCAACTACTTTTCTGATTTGTTCATCAATATGTATAATTGAATCCACTTGATTTGTATCGATTGAGGAAAGGCGATCAAAAAGTTGATCTAGGGTTTCTACAATTTCATTGCCAGTTGATAATTTTTCCTTTTGTTGATTGCTCTTTGTGCATTGCACAAGAAGGCAGACAGAAAACAGCATGGTGGCTAGTATAGGGAATGTTTTGATTTTCGATTTCATTTTTTTGAAATAGCAATTTTACAATGTTGTTTTAAACGTCAAGTTATACAGATTGATTGTGTGATTCTTTGCTCGGTTTACGGATTCAGTATATTGATTGACAAATGGAAGGTTTGTTTACATGGATGGGTGAATGCCAATTGGGTTGGGTGCGTTATCATATTTTTAACATCATTGACAAAATGGAGAGTAATAGGTATGATCATAATCTTTCCTAACTTGTAGTACACAATTGAAACAATGGCAGAGTTTATTAAACTTTATGAAGAAAATCCAGACCCTAGGCAGGTTGAAAAAATTGTTGCGGTTTTGCGAAAAGGAGGATTGATTATCTATCCCACGGATACAGTTTATGGTCTGGGTTGCGATATTACAAATACCAAGGCGCTACAGCGTATTGCTTTAATTAAAGGAGTGAAGTTGGAAAAGGCCAATTGGTCTTTTGTATGTGCAGATTTAAGTAACTTGTCAGACTTTGTGAGGCAGATTGACTCTACCACATTTAAGATTCTTAAAAGAGCACTGCCGGGTCCTTATACGTTCATTCTACCGGGGAACAATAATCTTCCCAAAGATTTTAAGAAGAAGAAAACTGTTGGTATTCGTGTGCCTGACAATGATATTGCCAAAGCTTTGGTGACGGAATTGGGCAATCCTATAGTCTCCACCTCCATTCGCGATGAGGACGATATATTGGAATATACTACAGACCCTGAACTGATTTTTGAAAAGTGGAGAAACCTTGTGGATATAGTAATTGATGGGGGATATGGTGGTAATGTGGCCTCAACTGTAATTGATTTGTCGCAAGGAGAACCCGAAATTGTCCGAGAAGGTAAAGGAACTACGGATGTTATTTAACTACATAAAAAAAGCGGTCTCTAGGGACCGCTTTTCAAACTCAGAGGTTTAAAATATATTTTAGTTTCCAGTTCCGCCAATGGCAGGATCTTTCATTCCCTCTTCAATCATGTTATAGAACTGATCAATTTTTGGAAGTACAACAATACGTGTTCTTCTGTTTTTAGCTCTATTTGAAGCAGTATCATTGGATGCCAAAGGAACGTAGAAACTTCTTCCAGCAGCAGTCATACGCTTAGGATCTACACCGAAATCTTTCTGAAGCACACGAACAATGGAAGTAGCTCTCTTAGCACTTAAGTCCCAGTTGTCCAATAAAACTCCACTGGCGTAGGGTACATTGTCTGTATGTCCTTCCACCATGAATTCAAAATCAGGCTTGTTGTTTACCACTTTGGCCACTTTTCCCAATACTTGTTTTGCTGCACTGGTCACATTGTAACTTCCACTGCTGAACAACAATTTATCAGAAATAGAAACGAATACTACACCTTTCTCAACACTTACCTCAATGTCTTCATCGTCCAAGTTGCCAAGAACGCCTTTCAAACTTTGAACCAAAGAGAGGTTTACAGAATCTCTTCTGGTAACAGCATCTTGTAATTTTCTGATAGTAAGATCTTTTTCTTTAAGACTTTCTAAGGATTTCTCCAAGTTTTCAGCTCCCTTGGTCGTTAGGGTGGTCAAGTTACCCATGTTATTGATAAGCTCCTGGTTATTGGCTTTTAAAAAGGCATTTTGGTCTTCAAGAGTCTGTAACCTCGACGTTGCCGTTGCCTTTTCTTCCAAACAGTCGTTGAGTTTAACGGTTGCTGAATTCAAAAGGTCTTGCGTTTCTTTGTGCTTGGCTTCCAATTCGGCATATTTCTTTTGTGATACGCAAGAGGACAATAAAACTGCCATCGCCAATGTTCCTAAGAAAATTTTTTTCATGGTCAAAAGTATAATTTAAGGATTGTTAGATATTTCAAAGTCTAAACTATCAACCAAAATTATGTAAAAAGCAAAGCTTCCATATTTAGGCATAGTTAATCTTTTACTAAAATGTTAAAATTCTTTATTTGATGTACGAAATGAGACCAAACTATGGATGTCGTGGCGTAGTACTTTAATAAAAAATTAGTCTTTTCACGCTTTTTGTACATCTTTTTAAAGTTAGCATAAAAACTTAGATGCGCATGAAGAACTGCCCAACAATGATTGAATTTGAACTGAAATACAAAACGTAGCGCTGCTACTCCATCTAATAGGAGTCGCATAAGGATTATTGTAAATGCCTTTTTGCGTGGTAAATTTTTGGTTATGGAATAAAGGGAGTTCCTAAAATTGAGAAAAGTCTTTTTAGGGTTCATGTTGTTTAAAGTGGATCCGCCCAAGTGGTACACCTCGCTGGTCCCCACATATAATGCTTTGTGACCTCTATTTTTGGCTCTCCAACACAAATCTATCTCTTCTTGATGTGCGAAATAATCCTCGTCAAACCCTTTTAAGGCATGAAAGACATCTGATTTAATGAACATGCATGCTCCCGTGGCCCAAAAAACTTCTTTAATATCGTTGTATTGCCCCTGATCCTTTTCCAAAGCTTGGAATATTCTGCCTCTACAGAATGGATACCCCAACCGGTCAATAAAACCTCCCGCAGCACCAGCGTATTCAAAATAGGTTTTCTTTTTAAGGTCTAAAATCTTAGGTTGAATAATGGCGGCTTTTGGATATGCATCAAATACCTTTAAAATAGGATTGATCCAATTGGGAGTGACTTCGACATCAGAATTGAGAAGACAGTAAATATCTGCCTTGATATTTTTCAGACCGTCATTATACCCTTTGGCAAACCCGCCATTGGATTGGTTCACTACAACAGAAACATTGGGGTAATTTTCTTGAACAAATACCACAGAACCATCAGTGCTAGCATTGTCAACCACATAGATATCTGCTCCATCAGAATGGGCCAAAACGGAAGGAAGGTATTCCTGGAGCAATGCTTTTCCGTTCCAATTGAGTATGACTACGGCGACTTTCAAAACGGCAGCAAATTAACGGCTAAAATCAGGAATTTCCTTCAAAAACATATATTTTTCACTTTCAAAGTCCATTTTGCAATAATAATGTTCCAAACCATTGGTCACCATTAGGTAATTTGCCTTCAATTTAAGGTTGTACTGGGCTATTTGGTCAAATGTGGCTTGATCAATTTTAATTTCAGGAGCTTTGCATTCAACCAGAAGTTCAATACTTCCATCAGAATTGAAAACTACCACATCATAACGTTTTTTGAGCTCGTTTACCTTCAATTGTTTTTCTACATTGATTAAAGTTTTTGGGTATTTTTTAGTGAAGACCAGAAAATGCAGTACATGTTGTCTAACCCATTCTTCAGGTTGTAATGCCACGAACTTTTTACGGATGGCGTCAAAAATATAGAGGCTATTTTCGCTATTTTTGACTCTAAACTGATAATGGGGAAAGTTCAATGCTTGCATTGGGCAAATTTGATGATTTTTTCTGAATGGACAGGGTAAAGGAAATTGTTTCGGATATTAATGCAGGGCAACCAAAGCCTATTTATTTTTTGATGGGAGAGGAGCCTTATTACATTGATAGGATTTCCAAATACATTTCAGAACATGTTTTATCAGAAGAGGAGAGGGGCTTCAATCAAATGGTTCTTTATGGTAAGGACACCAATATTGATGAAGTGGTTGCCAATGCCAAACGATTCCCTATGATGGCAGAGCATCAAGTGGTGATTATTAAGGAGGCCCAGCATCTTTCAAGGACTATAGAAAATTTAACGGCTTATGCTGAAAACCCACAACCCACAACTGTTCTGGTAGTTTGTTACAAGTATAAAAAACTGGATAAACGAAAAAAACTGTATAAAGCCATTCAAAAAAATGGAGAGCTTTTTGAAAGTAAGAAACTTTATGAAAATCAGGTTGCTGACTGGATAAGGAGGACGTTGGCCTCAAAAAAATATACGATATCCCCAACGGCCTGTGTGCTATTGGTGGAGTTTTTGGGTACCGATCTGAGTAAAATCAACAATGAATTGGAAAAATTGACGATTGTGGTTCCGAATACTGTTGAAATTACTCCTAAGTTGATTGAACAACACATTGGCATCAGCAAGGACTTCAATAATTTTGAGCTGAAGAAAGCCATTGGGGAGCGTAATGTGGCCAAGGCTTCCCGAATTATAGATTATTTTGCCCAAAACCCTAAGGACAATCCCTTCGTTGTTACTGTTACTTTGTTGAATACTTTTTTTACACAATTACTCCAATACCATGGATTGAATGACCATTCTCCGGGTAATGTTGCAAAAGTACTTGGGGTGAATCCTTACTTTGTTAAAGAGTATGCTATCGCTGCCAAGAATTATCCCATGAAAAAGGTCAGTGGAATTATTTCCAGCTTACGCCAATTGGATTTAAAAGGCAAAGGTGTAGGGGCCAGCAACATGCAACAGGCAGACCTTCTTAAAGAACTACTAGTAAAGTTGGTGTAGAATTACCTTTTGTCCACACTATATTTTCCGGGTCCAAGTAAAAAGACAATCACGAAAAAGGCTAAATACAGCAATGCTTTTTCCTTTGTGCCAAATGGGTCATCACCATGAATTGTAAATGCAGCAATAAACATTGTAATAGCAGCAGGAATAGCGGCCCATCTTGTTTTAAAGCCAATAATCATTAAAATGGGACATATGAATTCGCCAACAACAGCCAAGAAAAGGGTAGGGGCTTCACCTATGCCAAATGGATTGGCAAACTCAGTATTGCCGTTTATAAGTTTGAGAAGTTTTGGGTATCCATGGGTCAACATAAAGACTGAAGGAACAATTCTTAAGAGTGCTAAACCCAGGTGGATTAATGTATTGTTTTTCATTGAGGGGGATTTTAATTTACGTGAAAGTAAAAAATAATGCTTCAATAGCAACAATAATAATTCACCAAACACCTATTTGAATTGATGTTTTGGATAAAATACCTTCTTATCTAAGCTTTGGAAAAGAACGAGGATCGGTTTCATGCATAATATCATAAACCTTTTCAAAGATGTCCTCGGCATTGGGTTTGGAAAAATAATCCCCATCTGAAGCGTAGGCGGGGCGGTGTGCCTTGGCGGTAAGTGTCTGTGGCGCACTGTCCAAGTAACGATATCCTCCTTGATTTTCCAATATTTCTTGTAATAGATAAGCAGAACATCCGCCTGGGACGTCTTCGTCTATAATCAATAAGCGATTGGTCTTTGCTAGACTTTTCACCACATCATGGCCCAAATCAAAAGGTAATAATGATTGTGCATCAATGACCTCTGCATCAATGCCCACTTCTAGAAGCTCCTTGGCCACTTTTTCAACAATTCTAAGTGTGGAGCCATAGGACAACAAAGTAATATCCTCACCTTCTTTAAGAGTTTCTACTTTACCAATAGGAGTGCAGAATTCAGCTAGATTGTCAGGCATTTTTTCCTTGAGGCGGTAACCGTTCAAACTTTCAATAATAAGCGCGGGTTCATCACTTTTCATCAAGGTGTTATAAAATCCTGCTGCTTGCGTCATGTTTCTTGGAGCCAAAATGTACATGCCTCTAAGTATATGAATCAAAGTGCCCATAGGAGAACCAGAATGCCATATTCCCTCTAAACGATGCCCTCTGGTTCGGACGATAAGAGGAGCTTTTTGTTTACCTACAGTTCTGTACAAAAGTGATGCTAAATCATCGCTTAAGGTTTGAATTCCATATAGAATGTAATCTAAATATTGAATTTCAGCTATAGGGCGTAAACCTCTCAAAGCCAACCCAATGCCTTGTCCGATAATTGTGGTTTCCCTAATACCTGTATCGGCAATGCGAATCTCACCATATTTTTTTTGAAGTCCTTCCAGTCCTTGATTAACGTCACCAATAGCTCCTGTGTCTTCACCAAATACCAAGGCTTCGGGATATTTGGCAAAAAGAGCGTCAAAATTATCTCTAAGGATAATTCTGCCATCTACCTCTTCGGCTTTATTACTGTATGAAGGAGGGATGGATTCAATATTGATCGCCTTATTTGCTTGCTCACTGTAGAGATGTGAACTGTATTTGGGTTGGCTGTCGCTCAAGAAATTATTGATCCATAGCTCCAATTGTTGTTTTTCAGGAAATTCATCGCCCAATAAATACCGGAGTGCTTTTCTTGAAAGAGATGCCAAATCTTTTTTTACAGGCTCTTCAATAGCAATCAGGTCGTTTTTAATTTTTAGGATAAAATTTTTATTGGAGCTTAACGCAGCGTTTTTGTCCAATAATTGGATAAGCTGTTTTTTAGCTTCAAGATGTGGTTTTAGAAATTCAGCCCAAGCTTCTTTTTTCGCATTCCTTACCTGAAGTTTTATTTGTTTTTCAAAGGCTTTTAGCTCTTCTTCTGTACTGATGTTATTTTCTAGAATCCATTCCCTAAATCTTCGATTGCAATCATTTTCACGTTCCCACTCCAAACGCTCGGCAGATTTGTAACGTTCATGGGATCCAGAAGTTGAATGTCCCTGGGGTTGTGTGAGCTCGGTAACATGAATTAATACAGGAACGTGATTTTCCCGGGCAATCTCTGAAGCATTTTCAAATGCATGGATCAATCCAGTATAATCCCAACCTTTTACCTTAAGAATTTCAAAACCATCATTGTTTTCATCCCGCTGCAATCCTTTTAAAGCTTCAGAAATATCACCTTTGGTGGTATGGTATTCTGCCGGAACCGAAATTCCGTATTCATCGTCCCAGATACTTATGACCATGGGAACCTGCATTACACCAGCGGCATTAATGGTCTCAAAAAAATGGCCTTCGCTTGTACTTGCATTGCCAATGGTGCCCCAAGCCACTTCATTTCCATTTACAGAAAATTTGGCAGCATCAATTTCCGTAAGGCTACGGTATATTTTGGAGGCTTGCGCTAGTCCGAGCAATCTTGGCATTTGTCCTGCTGTACAAGAGATATCTGCACTACTGTTTTTTTGTTTTGTCAAATCCTTCCATGACCCATCTTCATTCAAACTATGGGTAACAAAATGCCCACCCATTTGCCTACCTGCGCTCATGGGTTCTTTTTGAATGTCCGTTGTGGCATACAGTCCATGAAAGAACTGCTTCGGATTAAGCTCATCCAGAGCCATCATAAAAGTTTGGTCACGGTAATACCCACTTCTAAAATCCCCATCTTGAAAAGCCCTTGCCATAGCCAATTGTGGTAGTTCTTTACCATCACCAAAAATTCCGAATTTAGCTTTGCCCGAAAGCACTTCGCGTCTTCCTAGCAAACTACATTCCCTACTGGTGACGGCGATTTTATAATCCTGAAGTATTTGGGATTGAAAATCGTCAAAGGAAATGTCATTACTTGTACTAGGATTTGGTTTCATGGGCTAAGGTAGAATTTCTGCGAAAATACGAAAATTCATTCGAAAAGGCAATGGTTCATCTCGTTAATAAATTGAAAATACCTCATTTTTTATATTTAAAAAATGATAAAAATTTAATATCAAAGTCATTTATAACCTTAAAATTGACATATCTGCAATTTTAAAACCATTTTCGGGTAAATAGCCCAATAAGGGTTTTGGGGCTCATGGTTACAATAAAGCGGATACGTTGCCCGTAATTATCTTGGGCAATTTCCCAACCTCGGTTGGAATATACAGGAAAGTAGAGTTCAAAATAATCTGTTACTAAATTTAACCGAATACCTGAATCGTAAACAAAACGAGCGTCGCTTCCTTTGCTTTTTATATAACCCAAGTCACCGTAGGCTTCAACCCATCTCCAAATGTTGGTGCTGGCATTTGTAGTTGCAATCCAGTCGTTGGCAAATGGATTTTCCAGTTGGGATTTAAAACCTCCTTCTGCGATAATGATTTGCTGACTGTAGATACCTGAGCTTTCAGATCTACCCAAATAGGCTAGATCAAACATATAATCCGTAGGTCTGTCCAATGCAAAGCTGAAAAAGTCAGAACTGGTCTTGTTTCTTAAAAATTTACCGGCATATAGGCGAAAATTAAATTGACGATTGCTTTGGAAAAGCTTCCGGTATTCCAATTCAAAGGTAAGTTTGGTAAAGTCACTGGAGTGTTGGGCGTCCAAAAACCAGGAGGTATAATTCAGGATGTCATTGTCAACATCCCAGTAGCGTGCATTGAGTACACTATAATCAGGTTCTGTATCAATCTCATTGGCAATGCTAGGGTCAATGCTCCTGAAAACATTTCGGTAACGTAACAGCAATGTTTGTCTGCGATTGGAAATAAGGTCATTGGGTCTCCAACTGAAACTTACTGCTGGGGTCAGTGTTGAAAAGCGCGAATTGGTTTGAAAGTGTGATGAAGAACCTGAGAATGAATAATTAGTGACATATAGACCGGTTTGTTTGTGGTACTTTCTATATCTGATACCAGCTTTACCAACCAATGTGCGTTCTAAAAAGGAATAGGTGGGAGAAACGTCATATTGAAAAGGTCTTTCCAAAAACGTTTTATTGTAAATCCTCATCCCGGGTGTAATTCCATCATACACATTAAAATTGGCAATGGGCACATAAAAGATTTGATGATAATTGGGGTCTTCGGTGTCTTTGAAAAATTGAAACTTGATTCTTTTATTGCTCGAGAAAAAGCCGTTCAATGTTCTCCAATTGTCCCTTTGATTGAATTCAGGAATTTTTTGATCATAATTAAGCACCAAACGATCGGCACCCATTCTAGGAATTGTGACTGTTCGTGAAGTATCAATATCCATGAACCATTGATGAGAAACAACGGAGTCTTTCTGAAGTCCAAAAAGTGAAATAGGAACGTTGGTGCCTGTTTTATTTTTCAATAAAACAGTAATAGAGTCTTCCGTTTTTTTCACTTTTTTGATGGTATAATCGATTTTTTTTCGGGTTGATACATATTCATCAAAAAACCAATCTACATTCTTGTCCGTATATTGTTCAATGGTTTTTCTAAAATCTGAAGCTTCCACCTTAGATTTAAGGTGATGGTTTCTATAGAAAGATGTAATGCTGCTATCTATTTTACTGGCTCCTAAATATTCGGACAAGTAAGACATTCCTAATCCAGCTTTATACCCATTGGCTATTTTCTGATTGAACTTTATCAATGAATCGTTTGGAGTGGACAAGGATTGATCAATGTTTTTTCTAGCCGTCAACATACTGAAGAACGTATATTGTTCATTGAAATCCATTTGAGCCAAGTGAAAACCCTTGATGCCCCATATTTTAGAAAGCTTTCCTGCTAGTTTTTGGTCTGGGTAGTGTTCTTCAACATATTTGATCATCAAATAATAGCCTATGGCATCATTCACCCAGCGCTCACTTCTTGGATCTAAAAAAAGCGTTTCCTTTAAAAAACTACGAAGGGCAGTTTTTAAAAACTTCATTTCAAATTGAAACTGCTCTTCATATGGTCTAATAAATGTAGGCAATTGGTTAATGCCATATAATGGAGATTTATTGTAATCCAACTCACTGACCAAAAGGTTATCATGAGGGTATTCACCTAGATTTTTATATAGAAATTGGGCAATTTTGGTAATAGATATCCCTTGGGAAATAATGTCGTACTTATTGGATTCGAGGTCAGTATTGATGGTCAGGTGTTTTGTGACATGCTTAGTAAATCGTTTCTCTAGATTCAATATGATTTCGCAACTCTTTCTATCTTTTCCCAGTAACTGCACATATTGACCACCTGGAAAATTGGTGCTTCCTTGTTCATCAAAATTTGAGGATAGGAACAGTCTTCTGGGATATGTGAGATTTATAACTGTTTCCGTGACATCGGTGTAGAGGTCTTCAAGGTTGATATTGTCATACAGCTTCCATTCTCCCTTATGAACGGCTGGGGTTAAATACCAATCTTTTAGATAGTACTCACCATTATTTTGAAATCCGTAAGAGGTGAATTTAGCATTGGGGAGTTTTACAGTGTATGTAAAGAAAAGTTGAATGGATTGTCCGGGCTCAAGGACTTCACCCAAAGCGATGGCTATGATATCCCTATTGCCAATTCTTTGCCAATCCAGACCAGCATAGTTGTCATCGACAATACTTTTAATTTTTGTGCCCCCGCGCTCTTTATCCTTGGCCAAGTGAAGACTTCGATTGAATTCTTCGGCAAACCGTTTGGCAAGTTTTGTATTCCTGTTGGCATACGCATGATTCCAGTCATTGAAATACAACATGGTGAGCCCATTGTCAGAATGGTTCACATAAGTAAACCTTTGGGTAATTTGAATCTCCCTTGTCTTACCATCCAAGGTTGCAGTGACTTCGTTTTTATGTTGGGCCATAACAATTGGACCCAGAATAAAAAGTAATGTTGCAACAATTAAGTGGAGACTGCGGAGCGTCAAGTTATATGGAGTTAAAAGTTTGGACTTAAATCACGTTTTTTATAGAAAGCATCAATAATTTTTACGACTTCATCTTCTGTATCTACTATTTGAATTAAATCAAGGTCCTTTGGACTAATGTTACCTTCAGTAAGCATTGCATTTTTTACCCAATCAATTAAGCCTTTCCAAAATTCAGAACCAACCAGAATTATGGGGAAAGTATCAATTTTGTGGGTCTGGATGAGCGTAATGGCTTCAAAAAGTTCATCCAAGGTGCCAAAACCACCTGGCATTACGACAAAACCTTGTGAATATTTCACAAACATTACCTTTCGAACAAAGAAGTAATCAAAATCTAAACTCTTGTCATCATCAATAAAGGGATTGTCATGTTGTTCAAAAGGAAGTTCAATGTTAAGACCTACAGAAGTGCCTCCCGCCAAATTGGCTCCTTTATTACCAGCTTCCATAATTCCTGGACCACCTCCTGTTATTATCCCATAGCCTGCTTCGGCAACACTTTTGGCGACTTTTACCGCTAGATCATAATATGGTTGCCCTGGGCGTACCCTTGCGGAACCGAATATGGAGACACAAGGGCCAATAGCGCTCATTTTCTCAAATCCAGTGACAAACTCGCCCATAATTTTAAATATGGCCCAAGAGTCATTGGTCTTAATTTCGTTCCATCCTTTGTGATGTTGTTCTTTTCGCATTTGCATTTTTATCTATTATACTGCTCTCGCTATTTTTTGTTTTGTATTGACCAACTCTTTTTTCAAAAACTTGGCGGTGTGGCTTTTATTGTCTTTGGCTACCTCTTCTGGAGTGCCTGTGGCAACAATCATTCCACCAACACGTCCACCTTCATAGCCAATATCTATGATATGGTCCATCATTTTAATAACGTCCATATTGTGTTCGATCACTAGAATGGTATTTCCTTTGTCTACCAATTGGTTCAGTACTTCCATCAAAACCCTTATATCTTCAAAATGTAAACCGGTTGTTGGTTCATCGAGGATGTAAAATGTATTTCCAGTATCTCGTTTGGAAAGTTCTGTGGCCAACTTAACACGTTGGGCCTCCCCGCCAGATAGGGTAGTGGACTGCTGCCCCAATGAAATATAACCCAAACCAACATCTTTTATTGTTTTGAGCTTTCGATGGATTTTTGGTATGTTTTCAAAGAAATCTACAGCTTCATTGATGGTCATTTCCAGTACATCGGCTATAGATTTACCTTTATACCGGATTTCTAAAGTCTCTCTATTGAAACGTTTGCCATTACAGGTTTCACATTCCACATAAACATCTGGCAAGAAATTCATTTCGATGACCTTCAGTCCGCCACCTTGACAAGTTTCACATCTACCTCCGGCAACATTGAAACTAAATCGGCCAGGTTTATAGCCTCGGATAGTGGCTTCGGTGGTTTTGGCAAACAAAGCTCTAATTTCACTGAAAACGCCGGTATAGGTTGCTGGATTAGACCTTGGCGTTCTTCCAATGGGGGATTGGTTAATATCGATGACTTTGTCAATATGCTGTAGTCCCGTAATCTTTTTATAAGGCATCGGTTTCTTAACCCCATTAAAGTAATGTGCATTCATGATGGGATAAAGTGTCTCGTTGATTAAGGTCGATTTCCCACTACCGGATACTCCAGTGACCCCAATTAGTTTACCCAACGGTATTTCAACTGTAACATTTTTAAGATTGTTGCCAGTACAGCCTGAAAGCACAATTTTCTTTCCAGTTCCTTTTCTACGCTGATCAGGTACTGGAATCTCTAGTGCTCCGGTAATATATTGGGCAGTTAAAGTAGGCTGGTTTTTTAAATCTTCCGGATGGCCTTGGGAGATAATTTCTCCTCCATGCTTCCCAGCTTTGGGGCCAATGTCAATGACATGGTCTGCATGCTCAATCATATCCCTATCATGCTCTACCACTATAACTGAATTTCCAATATCTCGAAGAGATTCCAAGGAATGTATCAAACGCTCATTGTCCCTTTGATGCAAACCGATACTGGGTTCATCCAAAATATAAAGGACACCCACCAATTGTGATCCAATTTGGGTAGCTAATCGAATGCGTTGTGCTTCTCCTCCTGATAGGGATTTGGAACTTCGGTTCAAGGAAAGGTAATCAAGCCCTACATCCAGCAAAAAACGAATACGGGTTTTAATTTCTTTGATGATTTCCTCTGCTATCTTCTTTTGGTTGCCTTCCAAAGCGCTTTCCAATTTTTCAAAGAAATGGCTTAATTCGGCAATATCCATAAGTGCCAGCTCGGCTATGTTGCGTTCGCCAATTTTAAAATAAAGGGATTCTTTCCGCAAGCGGGCTCCATGGCAACTGGGACATTGGACTTTATCCATAAAATCCTTTGCCCAGCGTTTGATGGAAGTAGAATTTGCCTCTTCAAATTGGGTTTTAATGAAATTGGAAATTCCCTCGTAGTCAATTTTATAATTCCTTTTGACTCCCAAGGTTTTAGAATCCACATCAAAACTCTCCTTTCCGCCATTAAGGATAACCTGCATGGCTTCCTTGGGAATTTTTTCGATAGGGTCGGATAAATCAAAATTATAGCGTTGGGCTATGGTCTCCAGTTGTTTAAAAGCCCATGACTTTTTGTATTCTCCTAAAGGAGCAAGTCCACCAGCTTTAATGGATATCTTTTTGTTAGGGATTATTTTCTGTTCATTTATTTCATACACATGCCCTAAACCATTGCATTCTGGACACATTCCTTTAGGTGAATTGAATGAAAATGTATTGGGTTCTGGAGTAGGATAGGAGATGCCTGTTGAGGGGCACATAAGGTCTCTACTAAAGTAGCGGGGAACAGTGTCGCCTTCTTCCAAGACCATAAGTACATTGTCTCCGCTATACATAGCAGTATTGATGGTTTCGTTGAGTCTTTTATGGAAATCTTTGCTCTCTGAAACCTTTAAACGATCAATTACAATCTCTATGTCATGGGTCTTGTACCGGTCTACTTTCATTCCCTTTACAATGTCCAAAATCTCGCCATCAACCCTGACCTTTATAAAACCTTGCTTTGCAATTTGCTCAAATAGTTCCCTATAATGACCTTTTCTGGACTTGACCACTGGAGCCAAAATGTTGATTTTTTTATCGCGATAAGCATCAATGATCAAATCTTTGATCTGTTCATCACTATAACTCACCATTTTTTCTCCTGTATTGTAACTATAGGCATCTCCAGCGCGGGCAAAAAGAAGACGTAAAAAGTCATATACCTCTGTAATAGTGCCCACAGTGGATCTAGGAGATTTTGAAGTGGTTTTTTGCTCGATTGCGATTACGGGGGATAGACCATCGATCTTATCTACATCTGGGCGCTCTAATCCACCCAAAAATTGTCGTGCATAAGCTGAAAAGGTTTCAATATACCGACGTTGTCCCTCTGCATAAATGGTATCAAAGGCCAAAGAGGATTTTCCGCTTCCAGATAATCCGGTAATGACTACCAGCTTTTCTCTTGGAATGGTCACGTCAATATTTTTGAGATTGTGAACCCTGGCTCCTTGAACTTCAATATTTTCTTCGTAGTTGATCATAGCACAAGATGCTAAAATAAGGTTTTGACAATTAAAAAGGAAGTGCCTTCCGTTTTCATTTTGTTAAGGGAAGGTCTATTTTTGAAGTATTAAAAATGAATTTTATGAAATTATTGGGGATAGGCTCTCGAATTGATCATTCTGAGTATGGAAAAGGTGTGGTGACGAATGTATCTTCCAGACATTATTGGGTGACATTTTTGGAAAATGGATTGGAAACCATTGATTTGGATGCTGATTTTGAGGTAATTGAAGGTGTGGAAGATGAGGTTGATACCGTTAGTTTTTTTGAAGTGGAACGTTCTTTGGTCAAAATCTTGGAAAAATGGAGCGATACCCATGAAAAAGTTGCATTGGCAGACAAATGGAAAGAGGGCAAGCTAATTTTGGAACCTGGAGATGCGCTGGCTAGCAAAGAAATGCCCATTGAAACCTTTTTTCATAAAATTGTAATGGTTCGTGACCGCATTCGAGTAATGGAACAAAAAATTAACAGTAGTAAGAACCTTGATGATCAAGAAAAAGTAGACCTACAGCAATATATCACTCGCATCTATGGTAGCTTGACCAGTTTTAATGTGCTGTTCAAAAACAAGAGTGATCAATTTGTGGGGGAGCGAAGCAAAGGTTGATTGCTACACTGCTTCTTTTTTCTCACTCAAATACTTCCAATATCGCTTGGGCACATGTTGTTGATGCAGTTTAGGGTTGATTCTTGATTTGATATGGGTGCTCTTGAAATAATCATTCCAGAGCGTTTGGTAATCATATTCTTGGGAATTAAAAGCATCACTTTTCTGGATTTTGTTGAAATGGACTTCCTGTAAGTTCAAGGATACCATTTCCACATGGTCTAGATTGTAAAAAATACCGTACTTACGTTTTACATCGTAGATAAGCCATTGCTGGTCTGTATAGCGGTTTCGGAAATGTTTGGAAATCAATGGCAATACATCATAGTCCGGTTCAATATTAGCAAAGTAAATATCATCTTTGGTCAATTGAAAACGGACAAAGGCTTCCATACGATGTTTTTCGCGTCCCACCTTTCGGGCCAATTGACTGATATGGGACACAATATTATCCGAATAATCCAAATGCTTTGCATTGTTGGAACTCATCAATTTTTGAATGTACGTATACAGCATGAGTTCTACACCTTCAGTTTCACTTAAAAAGGCAAAATAAACATTGGAAATGGCATTATGGCTTTTATTGCGGATGCCATTCCAAACCCGTTTGGCTTTTTCCACATGGGTGAAGATGGTTTCGGTCTCGGAGAACAAACCACTTTGGCATTGACTATTTTTTTGGATGTCGGCCACATTGACTCTTTCATCAAAAGCGACAAAGACAGCAGTGAGAAAACCGTTAAAGCTGCCATCATAAATTAAGGTTGATGAGGGTTTCATAATATTCGTTTTTTAATCGAATAGCGATAATTGAGCACTATACTGTTTTCTAAATTTTCCGGAGGAAGTTTGGAGAATCATTCCTTTAATTTTATCCGCATCCAAATCTCTACGCTCCCAATAGCGGGATTCACAAATCATAAAATATTTGGCACGGTTGAGGGCCACTCCAATTTTTTTAAGGTGGACCCAGTTCAGTTTTCTAAATTTTCTTGCTTTTAGAATTTTCTCAACAGACTGCATTCCAATGCCTGGTATACGGGCAAGCAAAGTCTTATCTGCAGTATTGACATTTACGGGGAAATGATGAAGGTTCCGCAATGCCCACGATAATTTGGGGTCTACATCCATATCTAAATTAGGATGTTCATTGTTCAAGATTTCTTTTACGGCAAATCCATAAAATCGCAAGAGCCAATCAGTTTGATATAAACGGTTTTCCCTTAGCATAGGTACTTGAGAGCCAATGGCCGGCAGGCGTTCATCATCTGCTATGGGCACATAACCGGAATAATATACCCTTCGCATTTTATAAGCCCTATAATAGTAGGTGGCCGAATACATGATGTCCTTGTCCGTTTCTCCCGAAGCCCCAACAATCATTTGGGTGCTTTGACCTGCAGGAGCGTATTTTGGAGTGCTTTTGATGATTTTTCGCTCTGAACGATATTTGATAATTTCATTTTTTACCTTGAGCATGGGTTTGGTGAAATCTTCGTGCTTTTTGTCTGGAGCTAAAAGTTTGAGTCCAGAAATTGTAGGAACTTCAATATTTACGGAAAGCCGGTCTGCATACAAACCGGCTTCATACATTAATTCATCACTGGCCCCTGGAATGGACTTCAAATGAATGTAACCATTAAAGTTTTCCTCTTCACGAAGTTTTTTGGCCACAGCAACCAAGCGTTCCATGGTGTAATCTGGATTTTTAAAGATGCCTGAACTCAAAAACAATCCTTCTATATAATTTCTTCTATAGAAATTGATGGTCAAGTCCACCACCTCTTGAATCTTGAAAGCAGCCCTTTTCACATCATTGCTTTTTCGTGTGACACAATAGGCGCAATCAAAAATGCAATGGTTGGTCAAAAGTATTTTTAACAAGGAGATACACCTACCATCTTCGGTATAGCTATGGCAAATTCCCATACGGGAAGCGTTGCCCAGACCATTGTTTTTATTGGTTCGGTCACTGCCGCTACTGGCGCATGAAACATCGTATTTAGCGGCATCTGCAAGGATATTTAACTTTTCTCGAATTCGTTCAAAGTCCATAACTTGGAAATATTCCAATCAAAAATATGGAAATATTCCAAATATTGGAAATAATCCATAAAATATTTTGGAAATAATCCAAAAACCCTATATTTGGACTGTGGAAAACGAGCTTACCATAAAACGTTTTACAGATATCAGAAGGGAATTGGGGTATACGCAAACCGAATTTGCTCAGTTATTGGGTGTTAAAAATACTACTGCTGATATTGAACGGGGAAGGACCAAACTTTCGGGAAAGGTGGTTACTGAACTCTTGAGTCAATTCAAAATTAATCCACTGTGGTTGTTTGGGGAAAGTGATCAAAAACACTTGGATACTTCAAAAACCAGTGTGATACCAAAAGTTGTCACTGTGGACAGCGCCGACCAAGACAATATGGTTTTGGTGAATGCCAAAGCAGCTGCTGGGTACCCCCAAAATATTACGGACACTAGCTGGTACAGACAGCTTCCTGCTTTTGATATGCCCATTCCTGAATTCAGAAATGCTACGTATAGAGGCTTTCAAGTGGAAGGAGACAGTATGTTGCCCAATTTAAAACCCAATGATTGGGTTTTGGCACGGGCGATTGAACATATAGACCATGTAAGTCCCAATAAAATGTACGTTGTGGTTTTACAGGATTCCATTATGGTGAAAAAAATAGAACGGAAACCCAACTCCAACAATGTCACGTTGGTATCATTGAATGAAACCTATCCTCCTTATGACATTAAACCTTTTCAAATCCAAGAGATATGGGAAGTGGGCAGCAAACTTACCTTTAATGTCGATGCAACAACTGACACTGGATTGTTGAAACAATTACAACAGTCTATGGACGAGTTGAAGAAGCAGGTTGGGCAAATGAAATAGTTTAAAATCCAAAACCTATGGTTTTGGTCTGTATTCTCGCCAAATACATATCAGCTGTAATGTAAAGTACTGACCCATCTTCACCCCAGTTGCAATTGGCAGTAGGTACTCCAGTTTCAATACGGCCTAAAAGTTTACCAGTTTTGGATATTACCAATACACCTCCTGGTCCAGTTGAAAATATAGTGCCATTGCGGTCAACTTTAATTCCATCTGGCAGCCCTTTTAATCCTGACTTTGCCAAAGGAGTGGCATCAAAGAATAGTTTTCCTTCATCTAAAGAGCCGTTTGCTTGAACAGAATACTCCATAATGAACGCAGCGTTGGGGTCGGATTGGGCAACATATAGTTTTTTTCCATCAGGAGAAAGTGTTATGCCATTGGGGCGTGTAAGATTGCTCACAACCATTTCCACAGATCCATCAGAAGCAATCATGTAAACACCATGTGCATCAATTTCTCTTATTGCTGAATTTTCCCTGCCCGGCATGCCATAGGGCGGATCGGTAAAATAATAGGTTCCGTTGGATGCTTGAACCACATCATTAGGGCTATTAAAACGTTTGCCCTCCCAATTATCCGCCAACGTAAATTTTCCACCAGTGCCATCCATGGGCATTATGGTGACACGACGGTCTCCATGCTCGCAAGCCACTAACTCTCCATCTGTATTGATGAGTAAACCATTACTGCCCGGTTCACTACTGTAGGGCAAAATACCTGTATAGCCCGATGGCTTTAAAAAAATACTTAAGCTATCTTTTTCACTCCATTTGTAAATGGTATTTTCGGGAACATCTGAAAAGAGTATAAAATCTTCCTTTTTATTCCATACAGGGCCTTCCGTCCAAGTGAAACCATCCGCTAATACTTCAATTTCAGCGTTTGCATCAATCAATTCGTAAAATGCAGCATCTTCTGCAACCAGTTTACCAATGGTTTTTTGTTGAGCCAGTAATCCAATATGGCATATTAAGCAAAAAAGGATTGCAAGGAAAATGTTATTCAACCTCATTTTCCAGATTTTTGTAGACAGGATTGTCTGTTTTTATTTCAAACCAATCAAAAAGCGCACTATTGGCAGATTCGCTACCATTTGAAGTAGCATATAATGCCTGCATGACACCTACAAAACCTCCAGCGGTTTCTGTACTCAAAATGGTAGCGTCAACATTGGTTATTAGTGGTGTTAATGCATCTTCTGAATTTCCATAGTAAAAGTTCATGGTGTTGCCTTTGTAATCAACCTTCAAGATTAATTCATCTTCCGCAGTATGTATTGGTACAGATTTGAGCAAATTTTTGTCATCTTCATTTTTTTGATATAACCTAAGGGTCTGTTCACCATTTTCATTTTTTTCTAGGGCCATGAAGTAGTAATGTGTTTCATTTCGATATAATAATAACCCAGCCTGTTCTCCAGCCGCATCTGGTTCAAATTGCATTTTCGTCATTACATGCCCATAGTCTGATTTTTGTCTTTGGGCAATAAAACTTGTCATTCCATTGCCATCGACGGTTTCTGGACTAAGCGCTACTTTAAGTTTGCCAGATTCCAATTCGTATGAGTCTTTATTTGGATTTCTTAAGTAAACCCAGCTCATGTGAAGATCATCAAATTGATGTCTTAGCACAAAGTTCCCATTCAATGGCATTGTTGCGATGGTCTTATTTTCTGATAGGGGAGCTGTGTAGGTGTATTGAATCTCCTTATAATCCGGGTTGATGATAGGCCATCCATCTACCCATTTTACAGGAGCTAAAAATGTTTCTCTTCCTAGATTGAAATGTTTTCCTTCATATGGCCTTGTGGCCAGAAATACAGCCCACCAATCCCCATTGGGTCCTTCAATTAAATCTGCGTGACCAGTACATTCTATAGGATTTGGCCTTGATTTGTCCAAATTCCGTTGAGTTAATATGGGGTTATTTTCAAAAGACTCAAAAGGACCATTTACGGATTTACTTCTAAAAATCACTTCGGAATGATTCCATTCTGTGCCTCCTTCGGCACACATTAAATAATACCAACCATCCTTTTTGTAGAGATGAGGACCTTCAATCCAAATGGGTTCTTTGGAAAGATCTGTCCCACCATTAACTATTATTTTGGGTTCTGAAATAACCTTTAAGCTTTCGATGTCAAATTCAACCAGTTTAATGGTACGGTGTCCATAATACATGGCTTCGTTATTAGGAGCTTCACTATTAAAAACGATATAAGATTTGCCATCCTCATCAAAAAATATTGATGGGTCAATACCGCTTAACTCGGGTAACCAGTATGGGTCTGACCATGGGCCCTTTGGGTCTGTTGTGGTTACTACAAAATTGCCTTTGTATCCCACATTGGTGCAAACTACGTAATAAACCCCATTATGATAAGATATGGCTGGGGCAAAAAGTCCTCTGCTAGTGCCTTGTCCTGTTAAATCCAATTGCTCGTTTCGGTCCAGTACATGGCCAATTTGATTCCAGTTGACCAAATCTTTGCTTTCAAAAATGGGTAGGCCGGGAAAATAGCCAAAACTTGAATTGACCATATAATAATCATCGCCTACTTTACAAATACTGGGGTCAGGATAAAACCCGCTTAAAATAGGATTGTTGTATGTGATTTTCTCAACTACTTGTTTTTCGGGTTTGGAATTTTGCTTGCAACTTGCAAAAACCATAAGGATGGACAAAACCCATACCAGGGCTTTATATTTTTTCATTAGAAGACTGATTATTTTATAGATATGATATAAAAATAACCTTTTAAATGTAATGGTCACACTTTAGTGTGGGTTTGCAACAAAGTATTTGTTTTTGATGGCTTTAGCTAAAATATTGGCTGCTTCCGGATACAATCTAAACCATAGTTCTGGCTCAAAAATTTCCAGTTCTGCCAAGGCCCAATTACCGTTATTGTCCTTAAAAATATCCACTCGGGCATAGATAGGAAGCTCAGGTGAAGCGTACACAACACTTTTGGCGAATTCAATTTGTTGTTGGGAAGGAGTGTGCTCATGAACTGAGCCACCGAAATCATCTTGCACCCTGAAATCTCCTGGTTTTGCAATTTTTAAAACGGAATGGGTGTATTCGCCATTAAAGAGCATCATCGAAATTTCTCCTTCGGTTACAATGTGCTGTTGAAATTCTTGCAACATCATTGCTTCATTGGCCAAGAGTTCTTTAAAAATGGCGTTGTGTTTATTCCAATCGGATTTGTGGAATTTATATGTATGTCTTGCACCGCCCGAGATGCAAGGTTTCAATACAAAATATTCACTGTCCATATCAAAGGCTTGTGTTGTCTTCTCAAGGGCTTCCAGTAAGTTTATGCCTTCACTGGCTTCAAAAATGAGGGTATTGGGAATATTGATTCCTTTACCTTCCAATTCTTTTAAATAGTGTTTATCAATATTCCAATCGATCAATACTTTGGTATTGATGAAGTTGGTCAGTTTTGATGCATGTAGATACCATTTGGAAAATTCATCAAACCGGTCAAAATAATCCCATGTAGCTCGGAAGATTGCATGTTTGGTGGTTGTCCAATCAAAATCTGGGTTGTCCCAAGATATTCTTGTGGTTCGCAGGCCTAATCTTTGTAATGCCTCTATTACCAAATGGTCTTCGTGTAGGACATTATCAATATAAATATTGCGCTCTTTTGGGTCGATGTACCTTGGGTCGGCCAATACTACAACATCAAAATTCATCTTTCATCCGTTTAGAAACCAACTGCGGTATCGTCCCCTCTCTTGTCTGCACCGCCTTCCAATCGACCATCAGGTAAAACACGAATGGCATCTACTTTGCCAATAATCCGTGTTATTTCTTCATTGATGTTATAGCCTTTGGATTTCAGTTCTGTTTTGAGTTCTTCGGGAAAGCCCTCTGGTTCAAAAATGACTACATCGGGGAGCCATTGATGATGAAAACGTGGAGCGTTGACCGCTTCTTGCATACTTAAGTTGAATTCATATACGTTGAGAATGGTCTGGGCCACTGCTGTGATTATGGTAGACCCACCGGGAGTTCCTACCACCATGTATAGGGTGCCGTCTTTTTCGATAATGGTAGGAGTCATGCTGCTCAACATTCTTTTTTCCGGAGCGATGCTATTAGCTTCAGCTCCCACAAGACCAAACATATTGGGTACGCCTGGTTTTGCACTAAAATCGTCCATTTCATTGTTCAAAAAGAAACCCAACTCAGCACAATAAAGTTTGGAACCATATCCTCCATTGAGGGTTGTAGTTGCTGAAATGGCATTCCCTTCGGCATCAACAATAGAATAGTGGGTGGTTTCAGAACTTTCCACGATTTCCACTTCACCATGACTCACGTCAGAAGAAAGTGTTGCTTTGTCAAATGAAAAGTCCTGCATTCTTTCTTCTAAATAGTTGTTGCTTAACAGTACATCTAAAGGAATATCAACAAAATCAGGGTCTCCCAAGAAGTAGTTTCTATCGGCATAGGCACGGCGCGAAGCTTCGGTAAAGAGTTGTACCGTTTTAGCGGAATTGTGACCAAATTTTGAAACGTTATAAGGTTCCATCATCTTAAAAATTTGGTTGATGGTCACACCTCCACTACTTGGAGGGCTCATTGAAATGATTTTCAGGTCTTTGTAGTTGAAAACAATGGGGTATCTCCATTTAGCTTCGTATTTGGCCAAATCTTCTTCAGTAATAAATCCACCTTTTTCTTGAATGAAATCCGCCAATTTTTGGGCAACTTCTCCTTTGTAAAACCCATCTTTTCCTTCTTCCAGTATTTTTTGAAGGGTTTTGGCGAGTTCTGGATATTTTATGGTGTCCCCAGCTTTGAAGCTTGTTGCAAACTTGGTGCTGTCTCCATTGGCTTCAACGAAACGTTCTTTATAATTCTCCAACCGTTTTGCTTGTTTTGTTGTAACAACCACTCCTTTATTGGCCAGGGCAATAATTGGGTTTAAAATATCTGAAAGGGGAAGGGTTCCAAATTTTTTATGAACTTCCATGACTCCAGCTACAGTTCCGGGAACCCCAACGGCAGTAGCGCCTTTGGTGCTCATACTGGGAATTACATTGCCCAAAGAATCCAAATACATGTCTTTGTGTGCAGCTAAGGGTGCTTTTTCACGATAATCAATACCCCCTATAGTACCATCATTTTTTCGATATACCATGAACCCACCACCACCAAGGTTTCCGGCAAAAGGATAGGCGACTGCCAATGCTAGTTCGGTAGCCACCATGGCATCAAAGGCATTACCACCTTTTTTCATGATATCCGAACCAATTTTGGAGGCTTCTTCTCGGGCAGAGACCACCATGGCTTTATCGGTGACCAACCCAGTGGGTAGTGCTGGTTGTTTTTTACAATGTACAAATAGTA
Source organism: Flagellimonas amphidinii (assembly GCF_013090115.1). GTDB lineage: Bacteria > Bacteroidota > Bacteroidia > Flavobacteriales > Flavobacteriaceae > Flagellimonas > Flagellimonas amphidinii. The sequence continues at coordinate 352,339 of NZ_JABFNN010000039.1, read as the reverse complement.
GGAGTAAGGGAACTAGAAGTATTAATTTTCGCATAGGGAAATAAATTTTTGTCGGGAAAAGGTAATCAATTCTTCAAAAAAAGCAGTGAATTCTTTTTCAAAGTCTGTATAGTGTTCTTCCAAATCCAAAATGGCAAAATTCATCTTGGATTTGTTCTTTGTTCTTCGATTCATGCCATTGAGAACCCTTGAAATCCCACTTAATTCGGCATAACTGAGCAACCAGTTATCGGCAATCATATACGGCATCATTCGTCTGGTACCTAAAGGCAATATCTCATAATTGTCCTCGAGCAAATCGTAGAAACTGTCTACATAACTATTTAAGGGAATAGAGGAGTAATCACCCCAGTTTTTTGCCAAAAAATGATCGTAATAGATATCTACAATCACTCTGCTATAGTGGCTGTAATTTTTATGAAGTCTTTTGCTGCTTTGCTTTGCAATGGGATGTGAGTCGGTAAAAGTATCGATCTCTCGGTGCAATAGAATTCCCTTTTGAATTTTTTCTGGAAGATGTTTGTATTTATTTCCACGGATGTGATCCGCAAAAAAATTCCCCAAAGTAATTTGAGGGTCATCAAACGATAAATAGATATGTGCCAAGAAATTCATCAGGAAATTTCAATTTATATCGAATTTACAAATTCAAAACATGGAATAGGAAACAGCCTTTTATATTTGCAAAAACTTTTTAACAACTATGACACTGATTAAATCAATTTCTGGAATACGAGGAACTATTGGTGGAAGAACCAATGATAATTTAACCCCAGTGGATGCAGTGAAATTTGCTGCAGCTTATGGAACGTGGTTAAAAACCTATTCCAAAAAGGATAAAATAACGGTTGTAATAGGAAGGGATGCACGTCTATCTGGAGAAATGATACAGAATTTGGTGGTGTCCACTTTGATTGGTTTGGGTATTGATGTGGTTGATTTAGGACTTTCTACAACGCCTACTGTAGAAATTGCCGTGCCTTTGGAAAAAGCAGATGGTGGAATAATTCTTACTGCGAGTCATAACCCCAAACAATGGAATGCGCTGAAACTTTTGAATGAAAAGGGCGAGTTTTTGGACGCAGTTGAAGGAGCAAAGATTTTGGAGCTGGTAAAAAAAGAGGATTTTGATTTTGCCGAGGTTGATGATTTGGGAAAGGTGATCAAAAATGATGCTTATATAGATATTCATATTGATGAAGTGTTGAATCTTTCATTGATTGATAAAGAAACCATTCAAAAAGCTGGATTTAAAGTAGTAGTGGATGGCGTAAATTCTACTGGAGGAATAGCTATTCCCAAATTATTGGAGGAACTTGGAGTAGAAGTAATCAAATTATATTGTGATCCAACTGGACAATTTCCGCATAACCCTGAGCCTTTAAAGGAACATTTGGGTGATATCTGTAAAAAAGTAGTGGAGGAAAAAGCTGATTTTGGTATAGTGGTGGATCCTGATGTAGATCGTTTGGCTTTCATCAGCAATGATGGTGAAATGTTTGGGGAGGAATATACTTTGGTAGCTTGTGCTGATTATGTTTTGAGTAAAACCAAGGGCAATACCGTTTCAAACTTATCTTCTTCAAGAGCACTGCGGGATATTACCAAAAAACATGGCGGCAGCTATGAGGCAGCCGCAGTGGGAGAAGTAAATGTAGTTGCCAAGATGAAGGCCAATGAAGCTATTATTGGCGGTGAAGGTAATGGAGGTATTATTTATCCAGAAAGCCATTATGGAAGAGATGCATTGGTGGGAACCGCATTGTTCTTAATGCTGATGGCAGAAAAAGGAGGCACTGTTGCAGAACTCAAAGCCAGCTACCCTAGTTATTTTATGAGCAAGAAGAAAATTCAATTGACCCCTGATTTGGATGTTGATGCATTGTTGGCTGCCATGCATGAAAAATACAAGGACGAAGAAATTTCAACAGTGGATGGAGTAAAGATAGATTTTCCAGATAATTGGGTGCACCTGCGTAAGTCCAATACAGAACCAATAATCCGAATCTATACAGAAGCTCCATCTCAGCAGGAGGCAGATGCTTTGGCAGACAGGATTATTGATGAAATAAAGGAAGTGGCCGGTTTAGATTAACCTTTTAACTCGTAAATAGTTTCTTGGGCATTAAAATCCTCACTGGTTATATTGGTCCTGCCGTCTGAATCCAACCATAGTTTCCATTGGCTATTTTCTTTGATGAGCCCTACATAGAAGTGTCCGTAACCCCGAACGGCGAAGTTCTCATCATCTGGTCCTTTGGAACTGAATCGGTAATAACCTGTTTGATAGGCCATCGTTTGATCTTCGTTGATGGCCGTAGTAAGGAGTGCAAAAGCAATATCCATTTGCCGCCCTTGTTTTTTTACGTTTTCAACAAAACTTCCAAAATGGTCCAAATAGGCTTCTCCCGTTTCTATTCTGTTGTTGTCCATGGTTACACGAACAATGTCCTTGCTGTGCACTGATTTTAGTTTTTTGGAATCAGACTGTTGATAGGATTCCATAAAAGGAACCCAGACATCTTTTGCTATGGATTTTAAAATCTCTTGGGGAATTTCTACAGCTTGTCTTTGTTGAGCAAAAGCTGCGCTTGCAAATAATACAAAGATTAGACTAGTTAACTGTTTCATTTTTTGCTTGTTATAGAACCATCAATTTATAAAACATTTGACAGTAAAGTCTATTTGTTAAGAAACATTATGATTCATTAACAAAAGTTCACAATGAATTGATTTGTAATGGTTTTGAAGTAAAATCAATTTCAGCCTATAAAGAAATAGACATCAAACTATATCTTGGAATTCTTTGGGCACTCGATTTCTGTGCTTCCATCTTTTATGTGTCCAAAAATAGTATTCGGGAGCTTCATTGATTGCATGCTCAACCATGGACAAGAAGGCCTTTGTCAATTCAAATTCTTGCAGCTCGTCAGGATCTTCTGCAAGCAAATGAAATGACCCTTGGTAGTGACCTCGCTTTAGCTTGGTTACCTTTAGGTAAACCGCTGGCAAGCCCCATTTTCTGCATAATAGTTCAGCACCAACATGGGCGGGAACAGTAATTCCCATAAAAGGTGTCCACAGTTGGGTTTTACCAACCATGGGGGATTGGTCACTTAAAATACCGTACATGCTTAGATGATCTTCTCTCTTGTTTGCAGCTACAATTTGTTTGGTATTCTTGGTGGTTATGAGGGTGGTTCCAAATTTTTCCCGAATGTCCCGAACCAATTTATCAAAATACTTATTCTGAACTTTTTGATAAATGGCGTATCCTTTGGAAGCAATGTGTTTGTCCAATGCAATGACCCATTCCCAGCTTGCATAATGTGGAAACATAAGCATTACACTTTTGTTTTTTTCTTCAAGTTGATGTAGTACCTCTAAATTGGTGAAGACAAAACGTTTTTGGAGCGATTTGTTCGAAATACCCATTGTTTTGACCATTTCCAAGAACATATCACACATGTGTTTGTAGAATTTTTTTTCTATTCGTAGGCGTTCGTTTTTGTCCTTTTCAGGAAAGACCAGGGCCAAGTTTTCCCGCACTACTTTTTTGCGATACCCAATAACGTGGTATAACAAAACATACACTCCGTCTGAGAGTAGGTAAATGATTTTGAAGGGGAGTCTGGAAATCAACCAGAGTAAGGGGTAAGCAAGGATAAATACTACCAACTGCATATGCTATTCTTGTGTGCAAATATAGCTATATTTGAATCCAAACCTTAGTGCCATGTATAATTTACATATTGCAACGATTGCCATAATGGCGGCGAATATTGTTGTTTCCATCAAAGGATTCAACGACCCTGTTTTTTTTGACCGATACAAATTTAGCATTGGAGGAATAAAAGCAGGGCAGCGAGAGCGTACTGTGACCTCAGGATTTTTACATGTGGACATTTCACATCTATTCTTGAACATGTTCACTCTTTATTTCTTTGCTAATGTGGTCATCAATTGGTTTGGACCAGGTAAATTCTTGATTATTTATTTCATAAGTCTGTTGGCAGGAAGTCTATTGGCATTGTTTTTCCATAAAGACGAGCCTTATTATACTGCCGTTGGAGCAAGTGGTGCGGTTGTGGGCATATTATATGCCGCTATTTTATTGAGACCGGATATGCAGTTGGGAATTATGTTCATTCCAATTCCTTTACCAGCTTATGTGTTGGGAATTGGGTATTTGCTCTATTCCATTTATGGAATGAAAAGTAGGTTGGGAAATGTGGGACATACAGCACACTTTGGAGGCGCCATTGGAGGATACGTGACAACTTTGCTTTTTAAACCAGAACTGTTTGTTACTGATACCTTAATTGTAGTCCTATTGGCCATTCCTATTGTGATACTCTTCGCTTTGGAGAAAATGGGAAAAATATAAACATGTAGTTAACCTGAACTTGTTTCAGGCTACCGCACTGTATAGTAGAGTTTTTTGAGATTCTGAAATTAATTCAGAATGACTCTATGTACAAGAATGGTTTTCTGACGCTGACTCTTAATTCAGGAATTCAGCTACTTTTTGTTCTAAAGCAGGCCCTCTAAGATCTTTGGCGACGATTACACCATTCTCATCTAAAAGGAATGCTGCGGGGATAGCATTGATGTTGTACAGGCGTGCTATAGGATCTTGGAATCTTTTGAGGTTAGAAATATGGTTCCACGCCAACCCATCATTTTCTATGGCACCTTTCCAATCTTCAGCACGGGTATCCAAAGAAACTCCAATAATATTGAATCCTTTATCACGGTATTTGTTGTATACAGCAACAATGTTGGGGTTTTCTGCTCTACATGGGCGACACCATGCTGCCCAAAAATCCACTAAGGTCAACTTACTGGTGTTTTTCACATCGCTAAGCGCTAAAAGATCACCATTTGGAGTTGGTGCTGAAAATTCTGGAGCAGTAGCGCCAATATCAGTGGATTTTACTTCATCCAATCTTTTTTTTAGGGTTTTGGCGGGTTCTGTAAGCTTCATCTCTGGAGTAAGAGCTTCGTACATTTCCTTTGCCTCATCAATAGATATTGCTTTTGAAGACATCAAATTACTCATAATCAATATTGAAATCAGAGAATTTGGATTTTGCTTGGCAAAATCGACATTGAAGTTTTTGGCTTCATCTTGGAACTCCACAAATTCTTCCCTCAAAGCAGCTGCAGTTGCGGTATCTCTATTAACAGATGCCATTCGCATATCTTTTTGCATGGAAGCAGCGCGTTCAGACAATTTTCTGGATTCTTCAAGGAAATTCATAAACAGGTCGTTTTGAACCGTACCTTTTAATTTGGCATAGTTCATACTATCTTTTTGAAATTTCATTTCAATACCCCCATTTTCCAAAACAAAGGGAACGTTGCCGCGACTGGCTTCAACAAAGACATAATGTAGTTTAGGCTCTCCTTGTGTTCCTTCAAAGATGAAAGTGCCATTTTCTAGAGCTGTAGTGTCAATATCAACCAATTGATTCAAAGAATCAGTGGTTTTTAGATAAATACTGGTACCATTGTCCAAGTCCCCAGTAATTGTTCCGTTAATGGTAAAGCCTTCAGGTTTAGAGTTACAGGATGCCAAAAACAAAACAACCAGTGCAATTATCAATACATTTTTCATTCTATCTTTTTTAAGAATTGCTAAGGTATTCATTCCACATGGCATAAAAAAACCCATGTCCGTATTACTAAGACATGGGTTTAATTCTTTTTGGAGTATGTTTTAAAATTGGTATCGTATGCCCAATGCTATGTCAAAATCAAAACCATTATCGAAACCATCATAGCCTAGCAAACCAATTTCAGGCCTAAAATCAAGGGAGAGCAATAGGGGGATATCAAAATCATATTCTACCCCAATATCTCCGGCCGCAAAAACAAAGAGACCGTCATTGTCATCGCTTCCATCTAATTCAAAATCCACATTGCCCAGACCGCCACCAACGCCATAGTACCAATTAAAATTACCATCCAATTGATGGACCCATTGGTATACGCCAGATAGTTTAAACGCATCAAAATCCCTGCTGTCTCTCCAGCCTAGGTTAAATTCGGCACGGTTGTACCGCCCAATGGATTTTTGATACGAGATTTCAGCGCCAAAACCGTCACTGTCCCCAAGTCTCAGACCCAGAGCATGTTCAGAGATGTCCTGTGCACTCAATGTAGCTGTTGCAAAAAAAAGTAGACCTGCAAATAATGTTGTAATCTTCATAAGTTTCTCGTTTAGTTAAAAAATAGAGATAGCTTTGTAATGTCTTGTGACACTTTTTAACAGAATTAGTCACCAAAAATTGTTCCAGATTGAATAAATCTTCGTTAAAGTCCCTCTCAGCCAAACTTGGAGGGCAATTGTTATTTGATGAATTGAGTAAGGCCCTGTATGCTACCGATGCCTCGGTATACCGGAAGCTGCCAACAGCAGTTGCCTACCCCAAAAATGCGACCGATATCAAGGCTTTAATAGAATTTGCAACTGAAAAGGGTATCGGGTTGATTCCAAGAACTGCTGGGACTTCTTTGGCAGGACAATGCGTTGGCGATGGTATTGTGGTAGATGTTTCCAGGTACTTTACCAAGATTATTTCTTTGGATGAAAAGAAAAAACAGGTTACGGTACAGCCTGGAGTAGTTCGGGATGAATTGAATCAATATTTAAAACCATATGGTCTTTTTTTTGGACCAAATACGTCTACCTCAAACCGATGTATGATCGGTGGAATGGTCGGGAACAATTCTTCAGGGACCACCTCTATTCAATATGGTGTAACTAGAGACAAGGTCTTAGCCATGCGCTGTATACTTTCTGATGGAAGTGAAGCCCTCTTTTCAGCAATACCAAAAACTACTTTTGACGAAAAAAGTGCTGCTACTTCTTTAGAAGGAATGATATATAAAGGATTAGCTGTTGAGCTATCAGATAAGCAAGTACAAAAAAGGATTATTGAAGAATTTCCGAAGGAAAGCATCCACAGGAGAAACACAGGTTATGCTGTTGATGAGCTACTAAAGAACAATGTATTTGGAGATGTCGATTCAGATTTCAATTTATGCAAATTACTTTCGGGTAGTGAAGGAACACTTGCTTTCACCACCGAAATCACATTACAGCTAGACGATTTACCATCTCATTTGGCCGCAATGGTGACCACCCACTACCATACCCTTGAAGATTGTTTGAGCGATGTGGCTCCCGTAATGCAACATAGTCTGCATACCTGCGAAATGATAGATAAGGTGATTTTAGACTGTACAAAAAATAATAGGGCACAACTGGCCAATAGGTTTTTTGTAGATGGAGACCCAGCAGGTATCTTGATGTTAGAAGTAAAAGCAGAAACTGAACAGGAGCTTCAACATCGGTTGGATGAATTGCTGAAAACTATTCAAAAGTCAGGATTGAGTTATGCAAGTCCGGTTTTAAAAGGTAATGACATCAACAAGGCCATAGAGTTGAGAAAAGCTGGATTGGGGCTTTTGGGGAATATGGTGGGCGATAAAAAAGCGGTCGCTTGTATTGAAGATACTGCGGTTGCTTTGGAAGATTTAAAGGATTTTATTGGGGAATTCACACAAATTATGCAGGGATATGGACAAGAAGCGGTCTATTACGCCCATGCTGGTGCAGGGGAATTGCATTTAAGACCCATTCTCAATTTAAAAAAGTCTGAAGATGTCGCCTTGTTCCGCGCCATAACAACAGATGTAGCTAAACTGACTAAAAAGTATAAAGGAAGTTTTAGTGGAGAACATGGTGATGGAATAGTTAGGGCGGAATTCATCCCGATGATGATTGGAGAGGCAAACTATGAATTACTGAAACGGGTAAAAGCCATTTTTGATCCCAACAATATTTTCAATCCAGGAAAAATTGTAGATGCCTTCCCAATGGATGAGTCGTTGCGTTATGAGGTGGACCGCAAAGAACCAGAAATAACAACACTGCTTGATTTTTCAGATAGTGAAGGCATTTTAAAAGCAGCAGAAAAGTGTAATGGGAGTGGTGACTGTCGTAAGAGCCATACCATGTCTGGAGGTATGTGTCCAAGTTACCATGCTACCAAAAATGAAAAAGATACCACAAGGGGCAGGGCCAATACCCTTCGGGAGTTTTTGACCAACTCTGAAAAGACCAATCGGTTTGACCAGCAAGAGCTCAAGGAAGTATTCGATTTATGTCTAAGCTGCAAGGCTTGTGCCAGTGAGTGTCCCAGTAATGTGGATGTGGCTGCCCTGAAAGCAGAATTCCTGTACCAATATCAAGAGACCAATGGATATTCTTTGCGAGGAAAGCTCTTTGCGCACAATACCAAATTGAATGCAATGGGCAGCAAACTTGCGGGATTGACAAACGCCATATACGATTCCAAGATTTTTGGAGGCTTGTTGAAAAAAGTGACTGGAGTTGCCGCCGAAAGAAGTTTGCCAAAAGTATACAACTTCAATTTTGAAAAGCATCTAGAACAATCCAAAACCATTAATAACAATCAATCTTCCCAAAAGGTGGTGTTGTATTTGGATGAATTCACCAGGTATCTAGATATTGAGGTAGGCCAGGATGCGATTGCTTTATTATCTGGTTTAGACTATGAAGTGGAGTTGTTTTATGCAGAAAGTGGAAGGACATATCTTTCCAAAGGTTTTTTAAAACAAGCCAAAAAATTGGTGGCTAAAAATATGGAAAGACTTCAGGAGGTTCTAGAACAAAATGTTCCTATTGTGGGGCTAGAACCTTCAGCAATCTTGTCTTTTCGAGACGAATACCAAAGACTCCATGATGACAAAACATTGCTACAAAAGCTAGCATCAAACTCATATTTAATAGAGGAATTTTTAGCTTCGGAAGTTGCGTCAGGCAAGATAACTTCAAATAGTTTTACAGAAGAGGAGCGTACCGTTAAAATCCATAATCACTGTCATCAGAAAGCATTGAGCAACCAAAAAGTAACTTTTGATATTTTAAATCTTCCCAAAAACTACAAGGTTTCCATTATTGCTTCGGGCTGTTGCGGAATGGCAGGATCTTTTGGCTATGAAAAAGAACATTACGAGACCAGCATGAAAGTCGGCGGGTTAAAATTGTTTCCGGCCGTAAGAAAAGCTTCAGCTGAAACAATTATAGCGGCAAATGGAACAAGTTGTAGGCATCAAATAAAGGATGGGACGAAAAGAGATGCTTTGCATCCAGTATCAATCTTGCGCAAGGCCTTGATTGTCTAAGGGACTTTCTTTAGGTATTTCTTGCTCTTCGTCCTCCATTTGTTGTAACTCTTGCAATGGTTCTTCACTTTGTGAAATCTCCTCTATTTCCACCTCTTTGTCCGTGATGGAAGCGATAAGCTCGTTCATATCCATTTCTTTGAGGTCCTCATCCACAAAAAATGGGGAAAGCCTGTCGTGGTTATAGTGATAGATTCGCCATCTCTTAAAAGAATATTCCAAAGCTGTCAGGTTTTCCACCCAATCTCCAGAGTTCAAATAGATACAACTACCATTTTTATTCTCATAGCGCTCCTTTTTGGGTTGATGGATGTGGCCACAGATTACATAATCGTAGTCGTTTTCAATGGCAAGGTCGGCAGCTGTCCTTTCAAAGTTGTTAATATACTTTACGGCACTTTTTACGCTGTTTTTGATGCGCTTGGAAAGCGAATACTTTTCCCTGCCCATTTTCACCAAGCACCAATTCACAAAACTGTTGATGAGAATCAGCAAGTCGTAACCATAGCCGCCCAGCTTGGCCAGCCATTTGGCATTTTGAATGGATACATCAAACACATCTCCATGAAAAATCCATGCTTTTTTGCCATCTAAGTTCAACACCAACTTATTGGCAATTTTAAAATTACCCATTGAAGTATCACTGAACTTACGAAGCATTTCATCATGATTTCCAGTAATGTAGTGAACTTCTGTGCCTTTGGAAGCCATACCAATGACCTTTTTCAATACCTTGAGATGGGAGGCGGGGAAATAGCGCTTGCTAAATTGCCAGATATCAATAATATCCCCATTTAAAATGAGTTTCTTTGGTTGAATACTGTTTAGGTAAGCAATGAGTTCATCTGCGTGGCAGCCATAAGTTCCGAGATGTACATCAGAAATGACGGCCAATTCTATCTTCCTTTTTTTCAATCGTATAGGGTTTAATTGCAAAATAAAGGTGTGGGAATAAACTGAAAATCAAATCCAAATCAATTATTTATGAGCATATTGTTAAAAAATCATCAATCAACTCCTTTTGATGTTACAAAAACATTAACTGGCAAGGTTGTTTTTGAAATAGAATGAGAACATCTACCTTTGGGGTTGAATATTTTGAGATGGCAGGAAATTCTTTCGGACAACTTTTTAGACTAACTACATTTGGGGAGTCGCATGGCAGGGCAATAGGCGGTGTAATAGATGGTTGTCCAGCAGGAATAGCGTTGGATTTGGAAAAAATCCAATTGGAGTTAAATAGAAGAAAACCAGGGCAGTCCGCCATCGTTACCCAACGAAAGGAACCAGATACTGTGGAATTTTACTCGGGACTTTTTGAAGGAAAGACCACAGGAACACCAATAGGCTTCGCCATCCATAATACCAATCAGAAATCCAAGGACTACTCCCACATAAAAGATTCGTACAGACCATCCCATGCGGATTATGTCTATGACAAAAAGTACGGTTTTAGGGATTATAGAGGAGGAGGGAGAAGTTCTGCGAGGGAAACTGCAAGTAGGGTAGTGGCTGGAGCCATTGCAAAGCAATTTTTGGGAGCTCTTAAAATTAATGCCTTTGTTTCACAAGTTGGGGAGCTAATATTGGATAAAAACTATAAGGAATTGGATTTTTCATTGATTGAATCCAATCCGGTACGTTGTCCAGACCCAACAATGGCCCAGCAGATGGAGGACTATATCAAAACCATCAAAAAAGAAGGAGATACCATTGGAGGTGTTATTACTTGCGTGGCACAAAATGTACCAATTGGTCTAGGAGAACCTGTTTTTGACAAACTCCATGCTTCACTCGGGCAAGCTATGCTTTCCATCAATGCTGTAAAAGGCTTTGAATACGGTAGTGGATTTGCTGGTGTAAAAATGAAAGGTAGCCAGCACAACGATTCTTACAACGAAGATGGGACTACAACCACCAATAGAAGTGGAGGGGTCCAAGGTGGTATCAGCAACGGCATGGATATCTATTTTAATGTTGCCTTTAAACCTGTAGCCACGGTATTACAGGCCTATGAGACCATCAATAAAGAAGGTGAAAAAGTAACCACCCAAGGCAAAGGTAGACATGATCCTTGTGTTGTCCCCAGAGCGGTGCCAATTGTGGAAGCCATGGCAGCATTGGTTTTGGCAGATTTTGCGCTGTTGGCTCGTACCAATAAAATATAAATTGGGGTTAGGGCTTTTCCCGCCAAAATAGTATCTTACTTTCCTAAAACTTACATATGCGTAGACTAGAACTGCATTGGCAGATCCTAATAGGAATGCTTTTAGGAATTTTGTTTGGATTTGCCATGACCCAAGTAGATTGGGGGAAAGACTTTGTTTCAGATTGGATTCAGCCCTTGGGAACCATCTTTGTGAAACTATTAAAACTGATTGCAATTCCACTGATCATTGCTTCTTTAGTAAAGGGAATTTCGGATCTAAAAGATATTTCAAAGTTTAGGAACATTGGTTTGCGAACCATAGGAATTTATATTCTGACCACCGTTGTGGCAATAACCATTGGTTTGCTTTTGGTCAATGTGATGCAGCCTGGTAATGGGATTTCGGAAGAAACCGTAACAAAACTTACAGAAACCTACGCAAGTGATGCTGGGGTAACCTCAAAATTAGAAGAGGCATCTCGGCAAAAAGATAGTGGACCACTACAATTTTTGGTAGATATGGTTCCTGACAACGCCCTTGCGGCGATGACCAATAATAGTTTAATGCTTCAGGTGATTTTCTTCACTATTTTCTTAGGTATTTCTATGTTGTTGATAGGAGAGGAAAAGGCAAAACCATTGAAGAGTTTCTTCGACTCCTTGAATGATGTTGTATTGAAAATGGTGGATTTGATCATGCTCACTGCGCCTTATGCTGTTTTTGCATTGTTGGCTGGAGTTGTAGTCTCTTCAAGTGACCCAGATTTACTGGTAGCTTTGTTGAAATATGCTGGCGTTGTAGTGGCAGGACTGCTTTTGATGGTTGTATTCTATGCTATTGTGGTCTCAACCTTCACCAAAAAGAACCCCTTTTGGTTTCTCAAAGAAATAAGTCCAGCTCAATTGTTGGCATTTTCTACCAGTTCAAGCGCGGCAACCTTGCCGGTTACTATGGAAAGAGTAGAGGAACATATTGGGGTGGACAAAGAAGTTTCCAGTTTTGTGCTTCCCGTTGGGGCAACCATTAATATGGATGGCACAAGTTTATACCAGGGTGTAGCTGCGGTTTTTATATCACAGGCTTTGGGCTTTGATCTAACATTTGGCGACCAATTAACAATTGTTTTAACTGCCTTATTAGCTTCCATTGGTTCTGCTGCAGTTCCTGGTGCGGGAATGGTAATGCTGGTTATTGTGTTGGAATCCATAGGATTTCCGGCAGATAAGTTGGCCATTGGATTGGCGTTGATTTTTGCAGTGGACCGTCCTTTGGATATGTGCCGAACTGTTGTAAATGTCACTGGAGATGCAACAGTATCCATGGTGGTGGCCAAGTCGGTGGATAAATTGGGCGAACCTCATGTGAAAGATTGGGATGACCATTATGATGAAGTTAAATAATCACATATAGCCATGAACATTTGTTTTTTAATGTATCCTTGGGAGGAAATCAATCCAGAAAACGATACCAGTTTAGCTTTAATACACGAATGTGTCAAAAGAAAACATGGTGTAGCGCTTTGCACTCCTGCCAATCTGACCATTAGAAATAGCGTTACCAGTGCTTTTTGTACGGTGATCAATAGGATGGAAAAAGTTTCCAGTAGCCAAAAAACATTTTATAAACAAGCAAGTATTCGGGAAGAGATGCTCCCTTTAGCTGGTTTTGACGTTATTTTCATGCGTGCCAATCCGCCGCTAGATCCTTTAATGTTGAATTTTTTGGATTCCGTAAAAGATGATGTTTTTATAGTAAACTCGTTACAAGGCCTTCGCGAAGCGAACAACAAGTTGTATACGGCAGCTTTTGGGGATAGCCATAGCAACATTATTCCTGTAACGCATGTATCAAAAAACAAAAGATATTTGGTACAGCAGATCAAGGAATCCAAAGCGGAAAAAATGATTCTAAAACCGCTCAATGGATTTGGGGGTTCTGGGGTTATATTGATTGAAAAGTCGGCAATGTCCAATATAAAATCCCTTTTGGATTTTTATGTCACCAATTCCGATGGCACATCCAATTATGTGATACTTCAGGAATATATTGAAGGCGCTGATCAAGGGGATATTCGAATATTGATCCTTAATGGAGAACCGATTGGAGCCATGAGGCGCATTCCCGGCTCGGATGACCATCGTTCCAATGTTTCCGCAGGCGGCTCAGTAGCTAAACATAGTTTGACCAAGGAAGAAAAAGCACTTTGTAAGCAAATTGGCCCAAAATTGGTCAAAGATGGGCTATATTTTGTAGGGATTGATGTGATTGGCGGAAAACTCGTAGAGGTCAATGTGATGTCTCCAGGGGGAATAACCTACATGAATAAAGTTTATAAAACCAAAATACAGGCCAAGGTCATAGATTTTATAGAAAGTAAGGTGTTGGACAAACTCAAGGCTTTTGACCGTAGATCCAGGTTACGCAGTGAAGTTGAAAATGCATAAGTGCACTATAGATGATATTATACGTTTAATCAAAGAAGGAGCATGTTTTGAAGCTGTTTCCAATGATTATTCCTTCACCATAAAAATTGAAAAATATGTCCCCTTTATCTGTGGTGCGGTTCATGACGGACACCAATTCCGCAAAGATTTATGGGATAATTGTCTACATTCAGAATACGAGCGTTGGTATGAAGAAGACCCTTGTACCAAACAAATGGTTAAGAGTTTCCCCATTGTAATTGCCGGTTGCGACAGTAGGTTCGAATACGATTTAAATCGTGATCCTGAAACCGCCATTTTTGATACAGCTTGGGGGAAACAACTGTGGAAAAATCCATTACCACAGCATCAAAAAGAGCAAAGTCTTTCCAAGCACAGCAATTTTTACAGAGTGGTAGAAGCTTTAATAGCTAAATTGGAAGGAGACTTCAAAGATGTCATCGTCTTTGATATGCACAGTTACAACTGGAAGCGATGGGATAGGGAAGTACCAGTTTGGAATTTGGGCACCAGCAATATCGATATGTATAGATATGGAAAACTTGTGGAAAGCTGGAGGTCTAAATTGAATGCGATGCAATTGCCGAATGGTATCCATACAGCGGCAAAAATCAATGACACCTTCTATGGAAAAGGCTATTTCCTAAAGTTTATTACCCAGAATTTCAAGAATACCTTAGTTTTGGCCACCGAAATTTCCAAGATTTACTGTGATGAGCTTACTGGAATTATTTATCCTGAAGTAGTGCAATCTGTGGAAGAGCAACTAAAGGTTTTGATTCCAGAAATGGTCGAAGAATTTGAAAAGGATGGGAAATGACAGTTATTGAAGAGCTAAAGGATTTGCAAAAAGAGTACAGTCATCTTTTTGAGATAGATGCCAATTTGGACCGTTTGGTTCATCGGATTGAATTGTTGAGCTATATCAATCCGTTGAACATTGAAAAGGAAAAGCACCGTTTTTTTGCTTCCAAATACACGGCTGAGCCTAATTTTAAATATCCCAAGCTCAAATTTAATCCCTACAAATTACACCGTTTGTTCTTTTCACAACGTTTAGAGCGCATTACGGATGAACGCATACGCCAACTGTACCAAGATGTGATTTATCACTATTCCAATATGGTGCAGTGCATAGAAACCATTGGAAAAGGTAAAAATTTCTATTACAATTCGCTTCGGGTGTATGGCACGCCCACCGAACGGGATGTGCAAAATGCCAAATACATTCTTCATTTTGGGGATGCGCCCGAATCTGTGGACATGGAGAAAACACTTTCGCCCGAAGAGGCTCGTGCGTATTTTGAAACATTTTCAAAACAATACGATTTTCCGCTGAAGATTAAGTTTTCACATAATATTGCTGCAGAGGCCATGGTCAGCAATAGTTCACAATCGCTTTTGATCAAAAAGAACATCAAGTTCAGTAAAAACCAATTGTTGACTTTGGCCAATCACGAAATTGGTGTGCATTTGGTCACAACTTTTAATGGATTACAACAACCTTTAAAAATTTTCTCCAACGGACTGCCCAAAAATGTGGAGACCCAAGAGGGCTTGGCCGTGTTTAGCGAATATATGGGTGGGGCGTTGACACTAAAACGATTAAAAGAGTTGGCATACAGGGTTTTGGCGGCAGATAGTTTAATTAAAGGTTATACGTTTGCCGATACTTTTGATTTGATTCATGGACAATATAAACTCAATAAAAAGGAAGCTTTTGGTATCACCCTTCGGGCGCATAGAGGGGGTGGGTTTACCAAGGACCATTTGTATTTAAGTGGTCTGAAGAAAATATATAAACGTTTTCAAAAAGAGGAAAGCCTAGATGTATTGCTTACCGGAAAAGTGGCTTTGGAAAACGAAGAGACCATTAAATATTTACGAACCTTAGGACTGGCCCAAGCTATTTCGCACCATTGTCATTCTTTTACCCAAAAGTTGAACGCCAACAAGACTTTGGATTTTATTTTGAATAACCTCAAATAATTTGGACCTTTAAAAAAGAAAAGGGAGTCCCAATTCTTGAACTCCCTCGATTCATTTCAAATTTTTATAATGAAATATGCCTTCCCCTGGGGTATTTTACCTGAAATGAAAATTGTTCTTTTTTGGTTTCCTTCGGGGACAGTTCAAGATTCCATGTCAAAAGCCCTTTTTTATCATCATATTCAGCATTATTGGTTAGAATGTCGTCAACCTTTATGTCTTTGTTCTGTGATTTTGGAATTCGGTCCATCACTTTTAGAGTAATGGCGGTGCTTTTATTGTTTTTGATCTCCAAATTATAGGTGCGGTCCAAAACCCTGTTGCTACCTGTGAAAGATTTACTTTTAAAATTACGGTCTTGTTGCCGCACTACAGAAATGTTATTGTCTATTCCTAAGGAAAGCACCATTTCCTTTTTAGTGGTATACGGGTCCAAAGTTGTTTTGCCAGCATAAGTGCCTTCAAAATAGATGTTGGCCTCACCCGGAAGCAATTGGTGTTTTTCCCAGTCTTTGAAACTAGCTGTCAGAAACACATTTTCGTTGATCACGGGTGCTGCAAAATACTCATATGTGGACGGCATTTTAAAACTATTGATTTCGATAGCAGTGATATCGCCATCGGAATTTATGGAATAGGGCTTTTTGATTATGAATTCCGTTTTGGTGGCACCTTCTTTGGTATGGCTTTTTTTGGTGGTGATCACAACAACCCCATTTATCCCGCGGTTGCCATAGATTGCTGATGCATTGGCACCTTTTAGGATTTCAATGTTTTGAATTTCATTTTCATCTAAATCTCCTTCAGAAAAACCGCTCCTAGGAATGCCATCAATTATATATAAAGGTTCTGGGGTGTATACTTTCTTTTGTTTCGATGAAAATGAACTCACGCCTCTAATATTTACGCTTGCTGCTCTTCCTTGTATAAGATTTTCAGGATTTACAGAGCTAACTGCTCCTGTTTGGAAACTATTTGATGAAGTTCCATATGCGGTGACAACAACTTCATCCAATTGGGAAGCATCTTCTTCCAAATCTATATTGATAATGGATGAGTACAACGGTAATTCTTGGGTGTGCATTCCTATGTACGAAAAAACCAGTTCCTGTCCGTACGGGACATCCAGGGAATAATTGCCGTCAAAGTCGGTGGTTGTTCCTTGACTGGTTCCCTTGATCATTACGTTGACCCCAGGTAGCGGCGACCCAGAACTATCAGTGACCGTTCCCACTACTTTTTTTACATTGGGATTATAGGCATAGCCTTTTTTCTTGGCAACAGGGGAATATCTTTTTTGATAAGAACTGACAAAGTTCAAGTATTTGGATTCTAAATGGGGTTTTGCAATATTGTAATCTGGATTGCCGGTGGAAAGTATCATCTTTACATTGTTCCAATCTTGCCCTGTTTTTTGATACACGTTGGCTTTATATGCTAAATCAAGGGGATTGTTAAGCCCAGAAGATTTAATGTCATAATTGGGAACCCATCCTGCATCTTGCACTAAATAAGTTAACGTTACCCCTAGGGTTGTGGCGATAGGAGCACTAAATTTAATGGTAATTTCTCCCTGTTCCTCTTCCGGGGCATTATTCACCTCAATTAATTGCTTTTGTAACGTTTTGATTTCAAGTTGCAGTTCATTGATCTCCAGATTTGTATTGAATATTTCATTTTTAATGGCCGTGATGCGTTCACGGTAATATTGGCTTATCTGCTTTACCTTTTCCAAATCCAAAGCTTGATTGTCCGTGCTTACCAGTCTGTTGGTGGTAATGATCTTTTGTTCTTCTTCCAGACCGGCAATGGTATTGCCCAAAAGGGCTACTTGATGTTCTAAACTTTTGATTTCATCCTCCCACATCTTAACTTTTGGATTAGTTTCTGATTGTTCTAAATAATTAATATCATAACTAATGGAGAGTATGCTCACTGCATTAAGTCCGGATATTTGAATGCTGCTCTCATCTATTTTATGGGATAGCCCGGTAAAAACAACCTCGCTGGTACCTTCGATTAACTGACAATTGGCAGTTCTTGTGATTTGTGCACCACTTAAATATAAAGTCACTTCTTCAATCTTTGAGTGGACTTTGATATCATTGCCCAGACAGGTAAAAGAAGATAGCACGAAAAGTAAAACTAGATTTTTCATAACAGTTTGATTTAAGTTATGATTCAAACCTAGAGGTAATCTTCATCTATAAAAACCCATAATTAGGAAAAGGGTATATTGGGTTAGGGAAGAAGGAGTTTAGTTGAGTCAACCCAAAAACTTGGCCTGTAGCTCTGGAGTAGGGATCATGCACGCATCTTTTCTGCCAAACCATTTGTAGCGGTTTTTGGCGATCCAATCGTAAATAGCATTCCGAAAGGATTTGGGAATCCAAGTAAAAAGGGCCAAGGCTTTCCAAAGTCCTCCAAAACCTTGCCCGATCTCCAAAGCTGCATCAGATTTGGTGTAATAGGCCATACCAGGCTCAATAAGAATAATGGAATCCACTTTGAGGGTATCAATGCCCCGTTCGGCAACTAATTGTTCCCCAATCTCACTTTGGAGAGCAGCATAGCGGAACAGGTCTTTTTTGTCACGTTTTATGATGAATTGCACCGCACCATTGCATAGGTTACAGACCCCATCAAACAAAATGATTTTTTTGTCATTTTCCACAGTACAAAGATACACTACAAAGAATTAAATTTCTGTAGGGCACACTGCTTTTGAATAGCATTGATTAAGCACAATGAATTTTATGGTCTCCGTTAGGCCCTCAAACTTTTCAATGGTGGTGATGGCTTTGTTTTACTTTGTAAAATCATCCACTTCCCTGAAGATTTCCACGGAGACCCGTTCTCCCAAATCGTGCATGGATTGCATTTGACTGGGTTTACTGTCTTCCCAGAATCTTTCCCAATCCTGGAGACTGTCCCACTTTGCAATGGTCTTTATTTGCCCTGGGTCACTGTCGTTTTGCAGCATAAAACTCCCTCGAGCTCCTTTTACCTCTTGGTGGATGGTATTGGTGGTTGTTTTCCAGGTCTCAATAAAGAGTTCCAGATTTTTCTGGGGTACCTGCCAACTGTATATAATCCGAATCATGCTAGGGGTATTTGGGGTGATTGTTGGGTGTAAGATAGTGTTCATTGCCGGTACGGGCCAAGAAACAGTTCTACCAATTTATTTGCGGTGCGTAAAAGAAGAAATCTTGGGGTTGTTGGTTGTTTGTCATTTCGAGTGAGCGTAGCGACGAGAAATCTAATGAATCTGAAAAGATTTCCCCATCGGTTAACCAATTATATTGATGATCAGTCCAATTACAGGAATACCATTTAAAACTGCATGGGATATCAGGAAGATCGTATTATTTTGGGTTCGCTGTACCACATACGACATAAAGAGTGCGCCCGGAAGAACCATCAAGGCATTATAGGGTGCAAATAAGTGGAACATTGTCCACAACAAACCATGTACCACCCAAGTGTATTTGCCATGCCTCAACTCTTGTTTTGGAAATAAATACCCCCTCCACAAAAACTCCTCGCCCAAGACATTGAAGAAATAAAAAAACAAATGGAGAAAAAGCAACCACCAGTTTCCTTTAGTGGTATAACCAATAAATGTTTTGCCATCGCCCATAATTTCGTGTAGAATTTCAGGTGGAGGAAATGCATCGTGTACGGACTTTACAAATGGATGTGCCAATTTGTATACGGCCAGGTACAGTCCAATATCGACCAAGACGAAAACTACGGCCCACAGCCACATTTTTCCTTTAATGGACTTGAACCTGAACCGAGTTCTGAAATCCGTCCATTTCCATGCGTTCCCTTCAAGTCGATAGCCGATCAACGCCACTGAAAAAAAGATGATGTGGGGTACGGCCATGATCAAGAAAAGAAACAATTTATTGACTCCAATGCCTCCCAGGTAAGGAAGCAACGACCTTTCTATGAAAAGAAACAGCAAAGCTGCAGTTCCAAAAATCAAGAAAGAGTATGGTAATTTTATCGGCTTTATCATATTTTGTGCCATGACCTCTTTTTATATTCTTTTATGAAGACGAAAGACATGGGGTTTCGTTACATTGCAACCAACCTAAATAAAATAACGACCCATTTGTGCCCAATCAATTTTGTCGTTTGGAGTGAGCGGAGCAACTAGAAATCTAAAGATTTCTCCATCGATGCCCCGCATCTCCTATCAAAATGACAAATGGTTTGCCGCTACACGGCTTGGACATGGCTGATGTCCTACAAGAGGTTAGTGGAAACTCTAAGGCGTTGTGCCTTATAAGATGCAATCTTGCATTAATATAAGCTTGTTTGTCGTTTGGAGTGAGCGGAGCGACGAGAAATCTAATGAATCTGAAGAGATTTCTCAATCGTCGCTGTACTCCTCCTATTGAAATGACATTGGTTTGCGACTGGAAATCTAAAGATTTCTCCGTTGATGCGCTGCATCTCCTATTGAAATAACAAATGGTTTGCCGTTACCCCGTTTGGACACAGATGATGCCTCAGAAGATGTTAGCTGGAGGGAGCGGGGAGGGTTTTCTTATTATTTATTTACTTAACAGATAAATGTTTGAAAGAACAAGTGTCATGATTAAACAGGCCACAAAAGAGTAAAACATCCACTTTGATGACTTAAAAACCAGTCTAACAGTAAACCAAATATTTAGAAACACAACTGCTATTAGGAGGTAGAATAGGTAATAGTAATTATTGAACATATCCAATTCATTGTTGTATTCTTCTAACCCCAAAGGTAGTATTGGGACAATGGTAACAAATCTTGTAATGACAGCAATTATGGCCCAGAAGTATAGTAGGGCGTATGTTTGACCCAGTTTAGAATAAATCCTAGATCCTATTCTACCGGGTTTTATATTAATAAGCCAAATAGTGATAGAAATAGACAGGCCGAGTGTAGTACTAAGGGCGGCAAAGAAATAAGAATAGAATTGCCGTTCTTCTTCTTCAAGGTGGACTTTATTTCCTAAAGAGCCGGCCAGATATTCCATTAGTTCTTCAGAATGACTAAAGAAATATGCTAGGGCGAATGTACTAACTAACCCTGCTAAAACACCAATCCAAAATTTATTTTTTCCAATAACATCTATAGAAATATTTGGCCTTTGGATTTTATGTCTAATCATGCAATGGGTTCATTTTTAATGTACATAATGTATAATGTTTAAGCTATGTTTTGTTTTTTAGAAGGAATGTATTGTCCACAAGATACAATCTTGCGGGAGCGGGGTTTACGGTTATGCGGCTTGGACATGGAGGATACCTATAAGATTGTTAGTTGTAGGGAGCGTGAATATGTTTTATTCAAAAATCTGTCGCGTTAATTCCACTCCGAAAAGGGAAAACCTAAATTTGTCCGAAGGAATTATTGCTGAATAAATCTCATCCTCCTCTATATATTCGAAGGAGTCAGAACGTTTTTTTAGTTCTTCGCGAAGTTTTGGTGGCTCCTCTTCAATTAATCGAAGTCGTAAAAGATTATCTATTAATAATCCTTTTATCGCTATTTGAGTCCGACCATTTCTTTCTAATTCTTTCCTTTGAAAATATGGTCTATCTCCGCTTGACATAATAAAACTGTTACTATAGATAAAGTGTAATATGTAAACTTCATTTACTGAAAGTTGATTCAAAATTTGAATAAAGATGTTGCTTGAATCAAATTGATTTTCTGGATTCATTGTATTTGCAAGTAGTTTAGCCCAACTGTCTTGCATGATTTCGTCTTCTTCAAAGGATGCGTGTTCCAGTAAAGTAGTTACATCCTTTATTGATATTTTTTTTGGAGTGTTAATACCCTTGGATTTTAAGTGCTCACGGGCTCGAGTAATTATATCTACTTGATTTTTGAATCTCCAGTACTTTACTTTATCTGTAAATATTCCAGTTCCTTCCATGAAAGGTCCAGCAATTAGCTTCTCGATGAAATCCAATGCTTTTTGGGCTGCCATTCCGATTCCCTTAGCTATTTCAGAATTTTCACTTTCCCCCATAGTGTCCTTGTTTAAATTACGCTTCTTAATGCTTAAGGTATAGCCTTTTTAGCAAAAAAATCTACACAACCCCCTAATTTCACCGAAATTTCCCTCAAAACCAAGCAGTACATCCTTTAGGATGTAAGAACTTATCAACACTAAAAGTGGATAAACCATTGGAAATCTGTTTTTTATAGAAAGCGTATCTTTGCTGTGCTACACTTATCGAAATTAAGGTGTCCTCTCCAACCTCATTTGAACAATTATTGGACAGGCAGACGGGTGAAAGTCCCCAGACCTTCAAGGCACCGCTTTGATGAGTGTAGCAGTGACCTGTCCTCTTTTATTTAACCATTTTAATTCTTTTGTTATGCTACACTCAAAAGGTCAAAACCAATGTCCGCACTGTAAGGCGGTCCTACCTTTGGAGGAGGCGCAGAGCGCCCCTAAAATTTCCCAAATGCTCACTCCGGCACAAGTGGAACTCTTACAAATTGCCAATTATCTGGACGGCCCAGATTTGGTCAACGCCCTAAAACTGCTCCACGATGTGGTCATCTACCATTCCGAGATCCCTTTGGATGAGGAGGAAAAAAGTGCCCTCTTTAGCGTAAAGGGGCTTTGGGAGTGCATCCGGGACATTGAGCAATAAAAAGGAAAGGCCCTTAAGGGCCTTTTTTCAATTTGGGATTACAAAGTGTTCAAAAAACTGCCCAGATCTGTATCCTTATCAAGTCCCAATTTCTTTTTCAAGCGATATTTTGACTTGAGAATACTATCGGGCAGTACATTCATAGTCGCTGCAATTTCTTTGGTTGTCAAATTCATTCTAAGAAACGCCGCCAATCGTATTTCCTTTTCAGAAATATCGGCATAAAGTGTCTTTAGTTTTTGGTCAAAGTCGTTGTGGACTTCTGAAAAGTAGGTTTTAAAGGTTTCCCAATCTTTGTCAGAGGCCTTTTCTTTTTTCAAAAGCATTACAATGCGGCGAAACTCCATTTTGAACTTGTCAGGCGAATTTTTAAGGTTCTCCAGATTCTCTTTTAACTCTTCCAAAAATGTATTTTTTTGCACTAAATGAAGTGTTTGACTTGCCAGTTCTTTTTTCTTGTGTGCGATTTCTTGCTTGTAAATTTCCTCCTGCTTTTCGCGGGCAATCCGGTTCTTTTTGATGCGTTGGCGGTACCCGAAAACCGACAAGCCAAACAAGGCTAGGGCAGAGGCCATACCTCCCGCATACAGGCCTTTGGTGAGTTTGTCGACCTTAGCTTTTTCATTAAGTGTGTTTATTTCCTCATCTTTTAAGGCCAGGGCTGCTTCTTTTTTTTCAGTTTCATAAATAGTTTGGAGTTCAGACATGCGTTGATTGCTCTTCAAATTGTAAATGCTATCATTGATAACTTTGAATTGTATATGGTTGTTCAGGGCTTCTGAAAAATTGCCTACATGTTGATTATATTGGTATATGATTTTATGTGCCTCGGCTTGATCTTCCAAATGTCCTATGGAGTCAGCCATTGATTTTGCTTCTTGTGCCAATTCAAGCGCTACGGTGGGTTGATTGCTTTTGCCAGCTATTCGTGCCAAAGCTAAATTAGTACTGATTTTATTTGCTATTTGGCCTAGTGAATCGGACAACCTTAGTGATTCATTCAAATATTGTTTGGCCAACGCATATTCATTTGTTTTTTCGTGGTATAGACCAAGTCCATAATTGGCATTCAACAAACCACTAGGGTTTTTCAATTCATTGGCCAGCATTTTACTTTTATGGAGCATGTCTTTAGCTTCCACAAGTTTGTTCATATCATTGGAGTAAATAAGACCAATTTGAAATAAATTGAGCATGGCCCCTCGTTTATCATTACGTGTTTGATGCAAATTCAATTCTTTTGTCAGGTGTTCCAGGGCCAATGTTGTATCTCCCATTTTAAGGTAGTTCTGTGCAATTTTGTTCATTGCTATGACCTCGCCTTGTCGCGCCCTGTAATGATCATAGTTTTGATAAGTATGCATGGCTTCAATTGAATTCTCTAGAGATAACCTATACTGTCCTTTTTTAAAATATACCGAAGCTATTAATGACTTGCAACCAGCAGAGCCAATGGAATCGTTCATTTTTAAAAAAGCTGGTATTGCTTGCTCAGCGTGATAAATAGTGCTGTCTTCCTGATTCACCATATTAAAGTTAGCGGCAATATTATAATGCATGGCAGCAACGCAGCTATATTCATTCTTTTCCAGTCCTAATTTGATTCCTTTTCTATAATAAGCATTTGATTTTTCGTAGTCATCAATATAGGAATAAGCAATTCCCATACGTTGATATCCTGTATATTCTGCGGGGATATGGTCAAAATCCTTCCCTAGTTTGATCAATTCGTCGGCATAGATAAATGATTTATCAATGTCGTTATGAATATGTGCCCTCCAAAGATTGGTTAAAATAGATGTGTGCGTGGTGTCCCGAGGTGAAATTTGCAACAGGTTCTCTAAACTATCAATCTGTTTGGGCGATGCATCATACTGTGCAATGGAAATGATTGGAAAACAGATGAACAAAAGAGTGTAAAAACAAAATTGACTTTTCATTGGTTGCTGATTTTGACTTTAATAAAGATAGATTAAAAGACCTGAATCCTCAATAAGCTAACAACTATTGGGTTTTGCCCATGTCCATTGATTGTCCATATCAATGTAATTTACGCTAGGTGTTAAATAAAAATTAATTGATTGATTAATAGCTACTTATATTATATTTCTCTTTTTTTAGAATTATCATTGTCCATAGCTTATTTGAGCTAAATCCACACTCCTTGTCCATACTTTGTCCATGCCAAAAATTAGGTATGGCCTCTATCTGCTTCTAGTTTTGGGGTGTTGAATCCAAAAAACTAGAAATTATGAAAATCATCACCCAACAAAAGAATTTACTGACCACAATAGTATTGGTTGGTCTATTGATTACTGTACTCTCTTGCAGTAAAGATGAAAACATTGAGCCCATTGGCGGTTCAGATGATGACCCCATATCCCAAGAGGAAAAAGACAATATAAATGATAATCTATCAACCTTGCAGGCTTTTTCGCAACCAGATGAGATTGCCACTCCAGAACTTTTAGATGAAGAAGACCCAGAACGTGATGTTAATTATGAATGTGTAGTTAGGCATTATAAAGCCGCTCCTGGTTTTGATGAAATGTTGGCATTGGACCCCTCTACCGACGTTATTTATCCTGGGGCCATGCTTAAAGGAGAGTCCATTCCAACTGGGGAGTATATTGGAATTAATGGAGGACGTGCCCCAATTACCCTTTCCGTTTCATTGGAAAATATAGATGGTTCGGCATCTATTGATATAGAAGACCCGGACTTGGATAGTGTTCGTAATGGTGTAAACGAATTATTGAACCAAGGAGTTAATGGTGCAACACCTGCCGAACTTAATTTTACGGTAGAGGAAGTGTATTCTGAAGAACACTTAAATATAGCCCTTGGTGCAAACTACAGGTCAAAGAACAAAGAAGTTGCTTCTTCGTTTGATTTTTCTCAATCTGGTTACCGCTATAAATATGTGGTTAAGTTTTTTCAGGAATACTATACGATTGACATGACCTTACCACCAAATGATGATCCCGGGTCATTATTTACCGAACTTCCCAATTTAGACAATACCAGTCCCGTAATCGTAACTTCTGCGATGTATGGAAGAATGGTATTATATACGGTAGAATCAAATGCTTCCTACTTAGAGGTAAAATCAGCTTTTGCACTCTCTTTTAGTCAGGGTCAAACCAGTGGCGATGGTGGAATAGATGTAGATTACAATGAAATAATCAGTGAGTCTAAGGTAGAGGCTTTGGTTATAGGAGGTTCTGCTGAAGATGCTGTTGGTGTAATCACAGGACCTGAAGGCGTATATAGCTATATCATAAACGGAGGTAATTATTCCAAGGATTCCCCAGGGAAATTGTTAGCTTACAAATTGAGATACATTAAAAAAGATATGCCTGTGGCCAGAGTGGTTTTAGCATCTGAGTATCCAGTACGTTCTTGTCAAGAGGCATGGTTCAAATACAAGGTTACCATAGAAGAAATTTCAAGAACAGGATCCGTGCAAAAGGAAATTTATGGGGATATTTCCGCTGGTATTCGAAAAAGTGGTAGTTCTAGTTATACAGGGAGTTATGCCAGTTGGTCAGAGGATTGGGGAGATGCTAAAGATGTGTCGCCAACCGATCCGCATACGGTAAACAAATCTGCGACCATTGAACTTTACAAACCTGATTTAGATGCTGACGAAGTGTATTTATATGCACATCTAAAAGACAAAAATTTTGTTGGTTTTGATGATTTAGGCGATGATAACATTTCAATTGAGTTAAAGGATATAGGCTTTGTACCTACTTTAACCACTGTGGACGACCCGGACGGTACAGAAGGTCCAAATCGTAGTTATTCACATGCATTGGATTCTTTTGAAGATAAAATGAAAGTCACCTTCACCGTAAAACAGGTGCAGTACGAATAGTTTTTAAATACAGTCGGCCGCTCAGGTTGGGTTCAACAACTTGATGCCGGCTGTTCTCTTTTCAATGGACAGTGAACAATCAACGATATAGTGTAACAATTGCTAATTGATAACTGAACATTGATAAACTGTCACTTCTTTACCGCTTCCACTAATTCCAGTTGGTCTACACTTACATTGGTGGTGAACAGACCGTAATTGACCACTGCCTTGTTTTTTTCGAGCTTGTCGATACTGCCCACGGCCTTGCCATCGTGCAAGCGTACCCGGTCGCCGACTTTAAGTATTGGCCTTGGCTTGTTCTTTTCTTCTTGAACCGCTTTCTTTTTCTTGGCCTTCCTTTCTTTTCTTACCGGAGCTATCTTTTGTTCCAATTCTTGGGCTACCTGTTTTTTTTCTACCTTTTTTGCCTTGGCTTCTTTAGCGGTGGTTTTTCTTCGCTTGCTATTCTCCGTTTCTACGATGCGAAGCATTTCTGAAATTAAAGGACGCTTTTTATTATCATGAAAATATCGTTCGGCGGCATCATTCACCTTATTTCCCAAGTGGATCATGCGTTGGTTATGGTCATAGAGCTCTTGATAGCTCTCTAGCTTTGACTTGATTTTGGTATTAAGTTTTTCTAAACGTGCCGCTTCTTCCTTGGCCTTGGTTTCTTCCTCTTGCAATCTAGAACCGGTCTGGACCATTTTATTACGCTCCTTTTGTAATTTGGAGATGGTTGCATCAAAACGCACTTTTCCACGATCGATTTTCTTTTTGGCTTTGTTGATGAGCGAGTAGGGGATGCCATTCTTTTGGGCCACTTCAAAGGTAAACGAACTGCCCGCTTCTCCCAGAACCAATTGAAAAGTGGGTTCCAGAGTTTTGGAATTGAAAAGCATGTTGGCATTGGTGGCATGGGGCAGTTCATCGGCCAAGGCTTTTAAATTGGCATAATGTGTTGTAATGACTCCGTAGGCTTCACGTTCATAAAAGACTTCCAAAAAAGCTTCGGCCAGAGCCCCTCCCAATTCAGGATCACTTCCCGTACCAAATTCATCAATTAAGAACAAAGTTTTATCATTGCACTTCTTTAAGAAATGATTCATGTTCTTCAATCGATAACTGTATGTACTTAGATGATTTTCAATAGATTGATTATCTCCTATATCTGTCAATATTTTATCAAAAAGGCATACAGAACTGCGTTCGTGCACAGGGATCAGCAGGCCACTTTGCAACATTACTTGAAGTAGGCCGATGGTCTTTAAAGTGATACTTTTCCCTCCAGCATTAGGTCCTGAAATTACAATGATTCGGTTCTCACTGTGCAATTGAATGGTTTGAGGCCAGGTTTTTTCTTTTTTCAACTTGTTGGTCAAGAAAAGAAGCGGATGATAGGCATCCCGTAGGAACATTTCCTTGTTTTCACTGATTTTGGGCAACAAAGCATCCATTTCCAGGGCATACTTGGCCTTAGCTGCCGTAATGTCAACGTCAGTTAGATAATCTTGATATTCTTCTAACAACGGTTTGAAGGGCCTGATGGCGTCGGTAAGCTCATTCAGAATGCGTTGAACCTCTTCCTTTTCTTCATACTCAAGGTTGCTCAGTTCACGAGTATGTCCCAACGTAGTTTCGGGAATGATGTAGACAATGCTTCCTGTTTTGGAATTGCCCATGACCGTTCCTTTCACCTTGCGGCGGTGCATGGCCTTTACGGCCAAAACTCTTCGGTTTTCCACCACGGACTCCCGTATGTCATCCAGAAAATCGGAGGATTGATATTTGGCCAGGGCCGCACCAAAACTTTGGTTGATTTTTCCGCGTACCTCTCCAATTTGTCTTCGGATTTGCCCAAGCTCTTCTGAAGCATTGTCCCTGATTTCCCCAAATTTGTCGATGACATTGTCGATGGCGGAAGGAATCTCAGTGTTGGGTTCCAATGCATCAGCCTTTGTGAAGAGCAAAGGATAATATTCCTTGAACTTTTTAAAGAACTTTTGATGGATGGCCACCGTTTTGCAGATACCAGCTATTCTTCGGAAACCTTGAACCTCCAATGTGGTGTTTTCAATCTGTAGCAGCTTTAGTTCTTTATCGATACTATCAAAACCATGATTGGGGATTCGGTTGTCATTGGAAAATGAAGCTAAATACTCCGAAGTTTGTCCCAAAACGGTCATGAGCAACTCGTGATCCAGGATAGGAGCTACTTCAATGGCTTTGGCCTTGCCCAACTCGGTATTGCAACGCGCGGCCAATTGTTCCAACACCGTTGGAAATTCTAAATCTTGAAGGGTTTTAGGGTGTATGCGCTGCATGATCTATATCTGGGGGTATTTAATCAATCAATGGGTGGATAGATTAAATTAAAGGTGATTCCTATTCCAATTGCTATGGCAAAACTCAACAATGTACCAACCAGTACATATTCTGTCTTATTGAATTCGTTTCCTTCTTGTGTCTTAAACCTGAGAATCGACTTTGAAGCCAACAAAAATCCAACGGCAGCGTATTGCGACATTAGTATAAAGGCAAGAGTCAACCATCTTTCCACAATTCCGATCAACTTTCCCGCATTCTGTAAATCGTTGTCATTTTTGGGAATACTGACCTTGAAAATTTTAAATATTTCCTTGATCACAATATTCGAGGCCTTTCCGGCAAGCAAAAAACCAACTACCAGCGTGAAAATTTTATTGAGCTCCAATCCTTTGGTCATCGGGGCAATGGTAAATAGTTTTGAGAATAGAAAAACTACTCCTACAATGATGGCCAAGTGTAAGATTTGATCAATAAAAAAAGCGTAGTTGCCCATGCTTTTTGATTTGTTCAATTTTGGTTTAAGGCCATCTATTATGTAATGGGTAAATGCAATAATGATTGCACCAAAAACAAACTCCAATTGAAAGGACAGTATAAAAGAAGTCAAAAACATGATCAAGGCATGCCATTTTAAAAACTTGCTTTTGAACCCTTTCGTGTTTTTGTCATTTGCCTTTGAATCGTTTTGAAAGGTGTAATCGGTGAGAAGATGTGCAATCAACTGGGATAGTAACAGTTGGGTGAATTGTGCCGTCATAGCTATTTTATTTCTTTTTCAAAGAACAAGACTGATTTTTCAATGGCATCCCAACCAGAACGAAGGGACTGATCGTTCACTGTTTGTTGGGATATATTTAATTTTTTGGATATGTCATCTTCATTGCCTCCCAGTAGTCTTTCATAAATTATTCGGCACTGTTTTGGAGTGGCCTTGTAGATTATAAAATCCAATAAGGTTATGATTGGGGCGAAAATTTGGTTCAATCGCTCTTCGTTCGATTCAAAAAACAAAGTGTTTTTTATTGTAATCCTTTCCTTTGAGTGTGTGTGCTCCTCATTTATCTTCCTTCCCGACATGTATATGGCTTCTCCATCTATAATGCCCTTTTGTTGATCAAACCTGCTGAGCTTTCCATAGCCTATTGCCAGTCTAATACCATATGAGATAAAATATTTAACTCTTCTGCCTTCTTTTTTTTCCATTTTTGTGGAAGAGGATTTTACCAAACATTTGGTGGCCAAAGCGATTCGAAGGGCGTGTTCATACTTGGGGATTACCATCTCCAAATAGTCCCCCTTGATTATTCTGGCATAGATGTTATAGTTTTCCAAATCCTTTAAGAGAATTTCCAATTGACCCTCAAGAATTTCCTTGTCAATTTTTGAAAGACTTGTGAACGCTATTACATCTCCTGAAATTACTGCGGCTTTCATTTTTTGAATTTTGTACAATGTTTGAAAACTGTAGTTTTTAAATACAGTTGTTTAAGGTTGTACGATAGAGTTACAGTTTTTTAAGGCTGTAAATATACAATACAATTTTTTAAAACTGTAAAACTGGCCAAAACCATATCAAAAGTACTCTTTCCAAAATTCTTTAAAGGACTAGAACAGTGCTTTTATCAGCTTTTCCGTTCCAAAACGAATCATGTCAGTTGTGGGAAGTCCTGTTAGATTTTCCACCTCCTTGATTTTAGCCAGAGCCTCTTCATCTGTCAATCCAACAGTATTTAAAGCTATCCCAATGGTTTTTGCAGTTTGTAATGAACCACACACACTGGCCACAGCTTCATTCAGTTTAATGAACTCATCCAATGGAGGTATGGGAACATGTGAAACAGGTTGGCGCAAATGGCTATGCGCCGCTTTATGGCATAGAATAAAATGTGTGGGTTGGGAACCTCGAATCAAGGGTAAAGTGGCCGTACTTCCTGGGTGCGCCAAGGAACCTTGTCCCTCAACGATGATGATATCATTGTTGGACTGTTCCAAAACGGCCTGCTCAACAGCACCAGCTGCTTGGTCCACCTTTATGGCATCCAATGGAATTCCATTGCCCATTAAGGTAATGCCTATCTGTCCCGTAGGCACAAAACCTGTTGACACTCCTTTATTTTGAAGTGTGGCATATAGTTCTAGACCGGCAGTCATTTTTCCGGCGGCCATATCGGTTCCTATCATCAGAATCCGTTTGTTGTTGAGCTCAGCGGCTTTGCCCGAAGCAATAGGGTAGGTGGGCTTGGGTTTGCGTACATCCCAAATGATGTTTTCCTCTAAGAGATGCCCGAAACGAGCATTCAAATCGTCGTGTAGCCCGTTGATCAATGAAAGTCCATTGGTGAGGGCGTAAGATACTGGTTCGTCCCATTCATCTGGAAAACGTCCGCCACTTGGGGCAATGCCCAATACCATAATTTCGGCTTCAAAGGCAATGGCTTCTTTTACTGAAGCTACAACTGGAATGTCATAGGGTAATCCTACAGCTTCATTTACAGTTTTGCCCGCATAGTTGGAATCTATGGCGCATACAATGGGATGTTTGGAGAAACGCATTAGACCATAGCCCATTTTTCCGGAATCATTGTCCAAGGCCCCTTCCATGTAGAGGCATATTTTCTTGCTTGAATCCATCTTTTTTAAAATTGTTTGAATTGTCCTCCATGCCCTGGAACATCTGTAGGCATGGTTATTTCATTGATTAGGGGAGCTCCTTCACAGGGGTCTGGATTTAAATTGAGATGTGAATCTAAATCGATGTGGTCCAATACTCCAGATACGGCCGCACCGGCAGCAATGGATATGGAAGTCTCTCCCATACATCCAATCATGGTCTTTAAACCAAATGCATTAGCTGTATTGATGATTCTCAAAGCTCCTGTGATGCCTCCGCATTTCATCAATTTCATGTTAACACCATCAACAGCATGTGCCCATTTTGGAATATCTGTTGCAAAACGACAACTTTCATCCACAAAAATGGGTAGGGGTCTATTCTTATATAATTCAGGTAGATAACCTTCCTCGCCTTCTTTTAAGGGTTGTTCTACATACTCGCAGTTTCTTTCCGATAACCACTGCATCATATGTTTGGCATCTTCCACGTTCCAGCCGCCATTGGCATCCACACGAATGGAAATAGGATAGGATTTGTGATATTCCAATACCGAATGGTACATGGCTTTGTCCGCTTCAATACCTTCAGGATTTCCCAGTTTGACTTTTAAAGTCCGGATGCCATCCTGTTCCAAGATTAAGGGTAGTCGTTCCGCTGCTTCTTCGGGGAGCATTATACCCAAAGTAATGGAGGTAGGCTTTGTTGGTTTGGAAAAACCCAACATTTGATACAATGGAAGGTTGGCTTTTTTGGCCAGAAGATCCCATAGCGCAATATCCAAAGCTGCCATGGCGCAAGGAGCGACCCCATGTGTTATTGCAGCATCATAAGTGCTGTAAGGTGAATTTAAATTTGGACTTTCCTTTAGGAAAGTTTCTAGATGTTGTTGTGCTTCTTCTGCGGTTGCAGCTCCTTCTGATGCTCCAGGAGAAGTTTCTCCCCAGCCAGTATGGCCTTCATCGGTTACAGCTACAAATAGATTGTGTTGTCCGTCCCGTACGCCTCTACTTATTCTCAACGGGAATCGCTTTTTTAGGTAATGAATCTCAAAAGCTACTTTCATGGTTAAATTATGGTTTGGAACCAGTAAATATAGAACGTACTTGCTAAATTTGAAGTTATTCTTACAAAATCTTTTTTCATTGAGAGGAGACAATACAATATTATATATTATTGCAGCGATTATTGTGCTTCATTTTGTGGTGGGTATAGGCTATTTGTTGTATAAATTGACCAAAAAAAAGTAAAAGAGCATATGAATGTGAATATTGATCCTAGTTGGAAGAAATACTTGGAGTCAGAATTTGAACAACCTTATTTTGAGCAGTTGGCGCAATTTGTAAAACAAGAATACAGGCAATATACCTGTTATCCAAAAGGTCAAGAAATCTTCGCAGCTTTTGATCATTGTCCTTTTCATGAAACCAAAGTGGTTGTTATTGGTCAAGACCCCTATCATGGGCCCAATCAAGCTAATGGATTGTGTTTTTCTGTAAAAGATGGTATTCCGCACCCACCTTCGTTGGTCAATATTTTTAAAGAAATCAAAGTGGATGTAGAAAAGCCTTATCCGCAAAGTGGAAATTTAGAGCGATGGGCCGACCAAGGGGTGCTGTTGTTGAACGCAACGCTATCAGTTAGGGCCCACCAGGCCGGAAGTCATCAAAATAGGGGGTGGGAAAAATTTACAGATGCCGTAATCAGGACAATTTCCAGCGAGCTGGAAGGTGTTGTGTTTTTGCTTTGGGGCGGATTTGCCAAGAAAAAAGCATCGCTTATCGACAAAACCAAGCATCATATACTTACGTCTGGTCACCCTTCGCCTTTAAGTGCTAATCGTGGACTGTGGTTCGGTAATCAGCATTTTAGCAAGACCAATGCTATTTTGGCGAAGCTGGGAAGGCCACCCATTGATTGGTGATCAGGATGTAAATAACTCTAGTCTAGATGGAGAAGCTGTGAGGGTGTCTGGATTTTTTCAATTAATTGAAGGCTCAACAATCTATTTTGCACTTCGTTTAGCGTTTCTATGCTAATTTGCTGCTGCCCCCATTCTGTTTTGGAAAGCCAATCTTGAATATCTTCCAGTTGTTGTTCATACCTGTTTGCCAATGTTCTGTCTATGCTTGGGATTAGTTTGAATTCAGCAGTATAGGTATTGATGATTGCTAAAAGATGTTTTAATGTTCCGGTATTTGCTGTTAAAAAAGAATTGGTAGCTGCAATGACAAAACAAGGCCATGGGGTAGGGCAATCGCCTAAACGTTTGAAAACACCTTGGTCTACCAAAGGTTTTGTGGTGAAATGTTCCCACATAAAATAAGCATTGGAGCCAGCGCTTAAATTTTCGACAGCTCCATTGAGGTTATTGATAATTTCAAATTTCAATTTTTCAGTATTCCAGCCTTGATTTTGTGCATTGATATAGGCCATAAGGTGACTTCCACTTCCCATACGGCTAATGGCAATTGTATCGCCTTCCAGTTCTTCTATTGAGGCTCTGTCGCTTTTGTTGGAAACATGGATTCCCCAAAGTAGCGGGGAAGAAACATATTCTTGGATAATTTTTGAAGGGTTTCCTTGTGCAATGCTTTTGACGATGCCTTCGGTAAGAATGATGGCCAAATCAGTTTCACCTTCCTGAAGCATTTGACTCATTTTTCCAGTTCCTTCCGGAACATCTGTCCACTCCAATTGAATACCTCGATTTTCAAAAGCCGCATCTTCCATGGCAAGATGCCAAGGAAGGTTAAAATGTTCTGGCACACCTACAATTCTAACCTTTTTCATTTAATTTTTTGTTTAGGTAGTCATAAATCGCATATTGCGAGCGAACTTTTTGGCCTTCTTGTTCAGCAATGAATCTTTGATTACTATCTTCCGCATCTATGATTCTGGCTTTATGATTATCAGATAATTGAATTTCAAGTATTTCTTTAAGCTCTTGAAAAATGTCTGCATCTAAAATTGGGGTCAATACCTCGATTCTTTTATCCAAATTTCGAGTCATCCAATCCGCTGAGCCCATGTACATTTTTTCTTTGCCGCCATTTTCGAATAGGTAGATTCTACCGTGCTCCAAATATCTATCAATTATACTGGTTACCAAAATTGGCTTTTCATTGGATTCCAATTCTTCTTTAGGTTTAGGGGAAAGACAGCAAAAGCCACGAACCAACAATCGAATTTCCACACCTGCTTCACTAGCTTTATAGAGTGTTTTTATCATTTTGGTGTCTTCCAAGCTATTCATTTTGAGCGTTATTTTGGCCTTTTTGCCAGCTTTGGCCAAGTCAATTTCGTTGTTTATCAATTCAAGTAAAGTGGCGCGGGTTGTAAATGGGGAAACTAAGAGATGTTTTAGTTTAGGGATGATGAGCCTGCGTTCCAGAACCCAAAAAACCTGTGCTAAATCGGCTGTAATCCGCTTATGGGCCGTCAGTAAGCCATGGTCGCAATAAAGCTTTGCTGTTTTGGCATTGAAGTTTCCGGTGCCTATGTATGCGTATCTCTTTTTTTCTAAGGCCTCTTCACGCTCTACTAGGGCTATCTTAGAGTGTACTTTTATATTTGGAACACTGAATACAACTTTAGCTCCTTTTTCTTGAAAAATACGGCCCCATTTAATGTTGTTCTCTTCGTCAAAACGAGCTTGCGCTTCAACAAATAAGGTAACATCTTTACCGTTTTCCAATGCTAATAGGATGGAGTCGGTAAGTTTAGAGGTTTTAGCTATGCGATACAGTGACATTTTGATGCTGATGACACTTGGGTCGGTAGCTGCTGAATGCACGAAGTCTTGAACGACATCAAAGGTTTGATAGGGGAAATGAACCAATTGGTCTTTTTTGGAAATGCTTTTGAAAATGTCCTTGGTGTTAGAAAGTTTTGGATGTTTTAAAGGAGGTTTAGGTTCGTAGGAGAGCCGGTTGTCTTCAAATGGGTTGGGAAAACCAAAAAAATCTGAAAGATTATGGTATTTTCCTCCGGGAAACATATCAACATCACTCAAATCGAACTCTTTTTTTATGGCTTCACGTAAAGCTTCGGGCATATGTTGGTCATAAAGAAGTCTTGTAGGTTGCCCAGATTTGCGCTTGCCCAAAGATTGATAGATTACTTCGACCAATTCAATATCTGTGAAATCATCTTCTAGGTATAATTCAGCATCTCTGGACATTTTAATGGAATAGCTTCCTAAAATTTCTGTATTGGGAAATAGGAAGCTCAAATTCAACCTAAGAACATCATCCAAATAACAGAATTGATGACCTTCTCCAGGGACTTTGATAAATCTTGAGTGGTTTTCTGTTGGTATTTCAACGATTTCAAACTTTGCATCTGTGATTTGAGCAATTAGGTAGACTTGTCCATCTTTTAACTCTTCGGGAGAATGATTCTTGACTATTTTGCAATCTTGTAAAACTCCTTCTTTGAACCAGCTTTTTAAATAATCAATTTGGTGGTGGGTGAGCTCACTTTCTTTTTTCAAGAAAACTTGATGGTGCTCCAGCTCGGTAAAAACATCTTGAATGGTGCTTCCAAATATTTCTTGTTGCTCGTTGATGGTATTTAGGATAAACTTCAGTTTTTTGTTGGCTTTGAGAATCAGCTTTTTTCTCAATTGTTTGTCAATCTCCTTTAGTTGACGTAATTGCGAAATACGAACCTTAAAGAATTCATCAAGATTGGAAGAAAATATAGCCAAAAACTTTAGGCGCTCAAGTAGTGGAGTGGTTGGTTCGGCAGCTTCCAAAAGTACTCGTTCGTTAAAATATAACCAGTTGACATCTCTGTTTTTGATGGGTCTTTCCTGCATGAGTGAGAAGTTTTATTAAAAATAAGGAAAGGATGTCGGCTATATTTAAAGAAATTGTTAAGCCAATGAGCTACGGAGCAAGCTTTTCTAAGGTGAATTTTATGAGGTTGTCCACTGTTTTGTAGCCTTGCTTTGAAAACTCACCAGTGGCTCTATTTGCTAGTATTGCATTTAAGGAAACTGCCCTGTGTCCATGTAATTTAGCAAGTCCATAGATACTGGAAGTTTCCATTTCCAGATTCGTAATACTATGATTTTGATAAGTGAACATAGCAAGTTTGTCGTTAAAGTCAGAAATACGAGGTGATAGTCTTAATTTTCTTCCTTGTGGGCCATAAAATCCTGAATTTGTGACAGTTATTCCAAATCGTATACGATTTGAAGTAAAAATTGCACCTAAATCTTTATCGTAATCAACTGCATAGGGAGTGATATTGTATTGTTCCCAGCTCAAATGCTCTTGTAGGGCCAGTTCCATTTTTGAGTTTCTGACTTGTCCAGACTCATAGAAATGCAGTAACCCATCAAGTCCTACACCAGTTGTGCTCATTAAAAAAGAATCTACAGGGATATTTTTTTGAATGGAACCAGATGTACCGATACGTATAAAATCGAGTGGTATTTTTTCATTCTTGACCTGCCTGGTTTCAAAATCAATATTGACCAAAGCATCCAATTCGTTAAAAACTATGTCGATATTGTCTGTTCCTATACCAGTGGAAATGACAGTGATTCTTTTTCCATGGTAGCTGCCAGTATGGGTGACGAATTCTCGCTTTTCCTTCTGTAATTCAATAGAATCAAAGTACTTGGAAACTTGAGCCACACGATTAGGGTCGCCAACAGTTATTATGGTTGGCGCAATATCTTGCGGCAATAGATTGAGATGGTAGATACTGCCATCGGGATTCAGAATTAGTTCTGAGTCACTTATGGCCATTTATTACAGTTTTAGAATGCGATCCGTGGTGGTATTGTACAGGAAGTTATACTTTAAAGAACCGCCTAAATATAATTGATTGTCACGTATTTGAGAATAATAATTTGCTTGATTAGATAACACTTGCTTTCCTCTTTTAGTGAGTTTAACTGGGTTAAAAGAGTTGAACAACGGCTTCAATGAGGTGATGACTCTATCATATTGAGTATCTCCAAAACCATAAAACCCTTGATTGGAGAGCAATTTGCCTAATAAATCATTTCTTGATTGAGGTTTCTCGTCCATAACGGTCTCCAGCACTCGGTTTTCGAGTTCATTAAGTCCATTTTTAATGGTAGGGAAACGTCTAAGGTGGGTTTTAAGTGCATCAGAAAGATATTCGAACTGAAAACCATTATTTGCAACTAGGTTCTCTAAGCGAATAGGGTTGTCGCTACAATACAATTGCCACACGTAATCAGCAAACTCAATATCGTCTTGTGTAAGAACGGTTCTGTTTTTATACAGATCCAGTAGTTTTTCGTCACTTAATTCATTTAAGCCGTAAAATCTATCGGATTCATCTTCATTGCCACTACAGACCAATGATATTTCTGCATGTCTCCTGTGTGTCTTAAGCCAGCTGAGTACTGCCAACATGTTGATTTGACAAAACAGGTCGTACTCAAACCACAAGACAATATGATCTTGTTGTTTGTGGTTGCACAATGACCTGTACTCTTTCAAGGTTTTTTCAACAAACCAAGATTTGGAAACTTTGTAGTTTTTGTTCAGAAACTCAAAGCGAGTTTTCCAAAAGGATTCACTTCCAACTGCGCATAGGGTTTTTCCTTCACATAACATTTCACGCCATGTAATGATATCTCCCTTAAGATTTAGTGATTGCAGTTTTGAAGTGAAAGCGTCGCCGTTGGTAATGTGCAACAGTGATTTCATTTTCAGTTCAGTTTTCGTTGGTTAAAGAAGTATTAAAAGTAAGATTTATACTAAGAACACAAAAATTTTTTCATAAAACATTGGTTTTCAATGTAAAATTTTAACACGAGACATCAAAAACCTATGAAAACTGGTAATTACCCACCAACTCTTTTGACTGAAAAACCTTTGTCCTTTAAGAAGGTCATGATTTTATCCCTATAGTCTCCTTGGATGATAATGGTATCCTTTTTAAAGCTTCCGCCAACACCCAAAAAGGTTTTTAGATCTTTAGCCAATTTTTTAAAATCGCTATCGGCACCAGTATACCCATCCAATATGGTCACGGGCTTCCCTTTCCTTTTTTCGTACTTACATAGGATTGGGGCATCTTGCATCCAATAAGAAGGTTTCTCCACCTCGGGTTCGGAGTTTTCTGGAACATGCTCCGGGAAAAGATTCTTAAGTTGATCCTGTAAGTCCATCTTATTTTTTTACAAGCCCTAGTTCAATCAATCGCTCATTCAAATATTCTCCGGCAGTGGTATCTGCAAACGCTTTTGGATGCTCTTCGTCAATACAGTTTTCTAAACAGTTCAAGGGCATTTCACTTATAGGGTGCATAAAAAATGGAATGGAATACCTGGAAGTTCCCCATAATTCTTTTGGTGGATTTACCACTTGGTGTATGGTCGATTTCAACGTATTGTTGGAAAGTCGTGAAAGCATATCCCCTACATTGATCATGAGTTGGTCGGGCTTCGCTATGGCATCAACCCATTCCCCTTCGTGATTTTGCACTTGCAATCCCTTTCCATGGGCTCCCATCAATAAGGTAATTAAATTAATATCTCCATGTGCAGCTGCTCTCACGGCATTTTTGGGTTCAGTTGTAATGGGAGGGTAGTGTATGGGTCTTAATATGGAATTACCATTTTTAATCCATTGGTCAAAATAAAGCTCATCCAATCCAAGGTGAAGTGCCAAAGCTCTAAGAACATATTGAGCTGTTTTCTCTAACATCTGGTATGTTTCCTTCCCCACATCATTGAACTCCGGAAGTTCTGTTACCGTAACATTGTTCGGATATTCAGCTTCAAGCTTTGGGTTATCTTCTACATATTGGCCAAAATGCCAGAATTCTTTGAGATCTCCTTCTTTTTTTCCTTTTGCATGCTCCTTTCCAAACGAAGTATACCCTCTTTGTCCTCCAATCCCTTCAATCTCATAACTGTTTTTGGTGTCTTGTGGAAGTTGGAAGAATTTTTTGATTTCTGCATAAAGCTTTTCAACAAGCTCATCGGATAAAAAATGACCACTCAATGCTACAAAGCCTATATCTTCAAAAGCCTCCCCAATTTCTTTGACAAACTTTTCTTTTCTGGCCGGTTCACCAGAAACAAAATCCTCTAGGTTTACACTTGGAATTGCACTCATGCTTTCAAATTTTGTTTAGACTCAAAAGTAGTGAATTATGGTAAACCTTTATGGGATTGTAAATGCAATGGATGTCATTTTTACTACTTTTAACCTATTATATTTTTGATTGTATGCGATACCATATTGGGAATTTAGATCAGCGAAAGTTGCTGGATTTGTACGCAGGCATGTTGAAGCCTAGGATGATAGAGGAGAAGATGTTGATTTTGTTACGACAGGGGAAAATTTCTAAATGGTTTAGTGGAATTGGGCAAGAAGCCATATCGGTGGGTGTAACTCAAGCGCTAAAACATACTGAGTATATTCTTCCCATGCACAGGAATTTAGGGGTCTTTACCTCTAGAAACATACCCTTATACCGACTTTTTGCGCAATGGCAAGGGAAAATGAGTGGTTTTACACAAGGCAGGGACCGTAGTTTCCATTTTGGGACACAAGAATATAAAATTGTGGGGATGATATCGCATTTGGGTCCTCAATTGGGTGTGGCGGATGGCATTGCACTTGCGGACATGTTGCGAAGAAATAAACGGGTCACGGCAGTTTTTACGGGTGAAGGTGCAACGAGCGAGGGTGATTTTCATGAAGCTTTAAATGTAGCTTCGGTTTGGAATTTGCCTGTACTGTTCTGTGTTGAAAATAATGGGTATGGACTTTCCACGCCAGTCAAAGAACAATATAATTGTGAACATTTGGCAGATAGGGCCAAAGGGTATGGTATTGAGTCCAGGATTATTGACGGGAACAATATCTTGGAAGTTTTTTCCAAAGTAGATGAGTTGGCCAAAGCGATACGGAAGAGACCGAGACCGGTACTGTTGGAGTTCAAAACTTTCAGGATGCGGGGGCATGAAGAAGCAAGTGGCACTAAATATGTGCCGGAAAAATTAATGAAGAAATGGGCCAAAAAAGACCCTATTTCTAATTACGAAACCTTTTTACTGGAGCAAAAAATTATCAATCAAAAGCAAATAGATGAATTGAAGGCTGATATTTCAGAGGAAATCAACCAAAATTTAAAGCTAGCTTTTGATGAAGACACTGTTTTATTTGACGAAAGTAAAGAGTTAAATGAAGTGTTTCAAAATGATAATTACAAGCATTTTGAATCTAATAATGAATCTAAGAATATTCGTTTTGTAGATGCTATTTCCCAAGGTTTGGAACAGTCCATGGATAGGTACAACGAATTGATTATTATGGGGCAGGATATAGCAGATTATGGTGGAGTTTTTAAAATTACGGAGGGTTTTACGTCAAAATTTGGTAAAAGCCGAGTTAGAAATACACCTATTTGTGAATCTGCAATTGTTTCAGCTGCAATGGGTTTGTCCATTAATGGGATGAAGTCCGTGGTAGAAATGCAATTTGCTGATTTTGTGAGCTCAGGTTTTAATCCCATTGTCAATTATCTGGCAAAAGTGCATTACCGTTGGGGACAAAATGCCGATGTTGTGGTTCGGATGCCATGTGGTGGTGGAGTAGGGGCAGGTCCTTTTCATTCGCAAACCAATGAAGCTTGGTTTACTAAAACACCGGGACTCAAGGTGGTTTATCCTGCATTTCCGTACGATGCGAAGGGATTATTGAATACTGCCATAAACGACCCGAATCCTGTGCTGTTCTTTGAGCACAAAGGACTATATCGTAGTGTTTACGGCGATGTTCCTCAAGACTATTACACTTTGCCATTTGGTAAGGCCAACATAATTAAGGAAGGTGATTCGGTTTCTATTGTAAGCTACGGTGCAGGCGTACATTGGGCATTGGAAACTTTAGAAAAACACCCAGAAATTGAAGCAGATCTTATAGATTTGCGTACACTTCAACCTCTTGACATAGATACTGTTTATACTTCGGTGAAGAAAACAGGAAAGCTGATTATTTTACAAGAAGATACATTGTTTGGCGGAGTGGCCAGCGATATATCCGCTATGGTCATGGAAAATTGCTTTGAATTTATGGATGCACCCGTTAAAAGAGTTGGGAGTTTGGAAACTCCTGTTCCCTTTGCAAAAGAATTGGAAGCAAATTATCTGCCCAAGCAACGTTTTGAAAAGGCTTTACTAGAGCTATATGCTTATTGACCCGATTTTTTAACATTTTTTAACATGACCTAAAGGTCAAACAGGTGTCTCAAACGTATATATACAAATCTAAATACCAATTCTTATGATGAAACACACATTTTTGTTTGTTGCATTGGCGGGACTTTTACTAACGTCATGCTCAGTTTCCAAAAGTGCTAGGACACAACGGAACCTTTTTAGTGGTTCTTGGACCTTGGACAACATTTCTTATGAAAATAACACCGGAAACTTTAAATCGGTAATTTTTAATGATGCTGAAGACATTTGCTTTGAGGGCAGTGACTGGTTCTTCCGAGACAACAATAGCACTGGAAGATATACCATTTCACAAAGCACTTTGTGTCAAGGTGGCGACAGATTCTTTAGATGGTCGGTTGTGGAGCCTCAAGAAAACTACAATAGTCAATTGCAGTTCAAGTTTATAGATGAAAACCGTAAGGATATTTCAGGAGGTTATGGTTATCGTTTAAACATAGTCAATCTCACAGAACAAGCCATGACACTTAAATCCAATGTATCCGTAGATGGGGAATTGGTAACTATAGTTTATGAATTCTCAAAAAAATTGTAATCAGATGAAAAGAATAATATTGAAAAGTACAGCCGTTTTATTGACTTTAGGTCTTCTTGTTAGCTGTAATGCAGTGAAGAATGCAAATAACACCCAAAAAGGCGCGGTTATTGGAGCCTCTGGAGGTGCCGTTATAGGCGGAATCATAGGAAACAATGTAGGAAAAGGAAATACAGCTTTGGGAGCCATTATCGGCGCTGTTGTAGGCGGTGCTGCTGGAGGTTACATTGGGAATAGAATGGATAGACAGGCCGAGCGTATTGAAGAAGAGATTCCAGGTGCTGAAGTAAAAAGGGTTGGTGAGGGAATCAATGTTACCTTTAATGAAGATGCAGGTGTTTACTTTGACACTAACAGATCTGATGTAAAAGGAACTTCTGCAGCTACTTTGGATAAATTGGCAGGAATTTTTAAGGAATATCCTAAGTCAAATATTTTGGTTGAAGGACATACGGATAGTGCTGGTAGTGAGGAATACAACTGGAAGCTTTCTCAGCAAAGGGCGGAATCTGTAACCAACTATTTGATGTCTAAAGGGATTTCTGGTGGAAGATTTACCACAAAGTGGTATGGAGAAACCCAACCGCGTGAAAGTAATGAGACTGCTGAAGGAAAAGCCAAAAACAGGCGTGTAGAACTTGCTATTGTTGCAAGTGAAGAGCTTAAAGAAGAGGCTTACGAAGAAACTAAAGGATAAAAGAGTTTTCCTTAACTATAAATTAAAGGTCCGATGCAATGCATCGGGCTTTTTTTGTTTAAGAACATCAATTGTTAATTAACAAAAAAATGAAGTTAAATTACCTCCATTAATGTAGGATTATTAGTAATTTAAAAGAGTCTTAAGATGCGCTGAAAAGTTAAACAAAAACAAACTTGAATCAAACAATAGAACATAGTACTTATCATCTTCAAGATTTATTGGTGCGTATGGAACGCAACCATAATGTTGTTCAACGTCTTTCCAAAAAATTGAATTCCTACACATACGAACCCAAGAATCACTCCTGTTTTGAAAAGTTATACGACCTCAAACTAAATTTTAAGATGTTTATGGGGCATCAGAACCGTATAATGGAGCAGCTTAGACTCAAAAAAGGGGAGTCTAAGACTTTAGTGGAAGAGATTAAACTTCATATAGAACGGTTCAAAGAATTGGAAAAAGAAATAGCGGCCTATTTATTGAACATTGGCAATTGCTCATAACTTTCCCATTAAAACATTTAATCTATTTTGTACTCTTACAAACATGCGTAATATTGCAAGGCAATAAATATGTATTGGTATGGGA
Source organism: Flagellimonas amphidinii (assembly GCF_013090115.1). Lineage (GTDB taxonomy): Bacteria > Bacteroidota > Bacteroidia > Flavobacteriales > Flavobacteriaceae > Flagellimonas > Flagellimonas amphidinii. Next base: position 309,007 of record NZ_JABFNN010000039.1, on the reverse strand, counting down.
AAGTCCTCAAACTCTGCATTGGTAGTCCTTGCTTTTTTTGCCATTTACGTAATCTGGGGTTCTACTTACCTTTTAAATAAGATTGCAGTTGCCGAACTTCCACCGTTCATGTTGGCTTCATTCCGGTTTGTAACTGCGGGTGTATTGATTTTCATCTGGGCCAAACTGATGAAAATTCCGATTACCATAACTAAACGTCAATTAGGAAATGCCGTATTGGTAGGCTTTCTCTTTTTGAGTCTAGGCAATGGTTTGGCAGTTTGGGCTTTAAAATATGTGGATAGCGGTTTTGCCGCCTTGGAAATATCAGCGCAGCCTTTGATCATACTTTTAATGATGCGGATATTGCAGGGCAAAAAAATACAACCTATGTCAGTTGTGGGTGTAGTTCTAGGATTCATGGGCATTTATCTTTTAGTAAGTCAAAAACAGATTGTAACCAAGGAAGACACTATTGTTGGAATAGTCATGATATTCTTTTGTATGTTGAGCTGGGGCTATGCCAGTATATTTGTTTCCAAGGCTGATTTACCTACCAATTATTTTGTCAATACCGGGTACCAGATGTTTACAGGAGGCATTGTTTTGGCACTGATGAGTTTAGGTTTTGGTGAAGATTGGTCCTCACCTATAGTGTGGAGCGGTAAAGTACAATTGGTGATGGTACTTTTGGTTGTTTTTGGAAGCATTGTTGCTTTTACTTCGTTTAATTATCTATTGAAGGCGGTATCTCCTGAAAAGGTAGCCACTTCAACCTATGTAAATCCCATAGTAGCACTTATTCTAGGATGGTATTTTTTGGATGAACAGATTACGTTTCAATCTATCATGGCCGCGGTAATTCTTTTAACTGGGGTCTACTTCATCAATACCAAAAAGACCCTGGCCATTTTTGAACGTTTCAAAAGATAGGCAAATTACCTTCCTATTTTCTCTTTTAGTTCCTTTAGAGCTCTGTTTAAACTTCGGGTAGTTACTCCAATGTAATTGGCAATATCTTTTTTAGAGATAACCTCGGTGATTTCTGGAAACTGTTCCTTTAATCGAATGATATTATCCTCAATAGGGTAGGAATGTTGGTACGAATGTCTAGGTGCCTTATATCGTATTTTTGCAGCAAGAGCCTTCATGATCAGTCTATTGAAGTGGGCATCTTTTTTCAATAAACTGTTGAAACATTCATGAGGCAATGAGAATGTCTTTAAGTCAGTTATGGTTTCTACAGAACAAATGGTCAGCTTATTGTTGAACACTTCCAACTCGCCAAACTCCATTCCAACCCCCAGAAATTCTTGGATGAAGTCTTTCCCATTCTCATCAGTGATGTAACATTTAGCAATGCCTTCCCGAATTACGTAGACCCTGTTGTACCTATGGCCCTGCTCCATAATTTTTTGCTTGGCTCCAAAGTCTTCCATGAAAATATCATGTTGGCCAGTTTCAAAAAGCTTGGAGGTATAGGCGGTTAATTCAGGATTGACTCGTATCATTTTTAACAGTGGGACAAATGTCCTTTTCAGTGCAGCAAACAAATAATTTCTTTGAGCTAAAATTAAGGAATACAAGTAATGGGAACAATAGTTGAAAAAGAAAACAGAGAGGCAAAACAACAAATGTACACCCCAAAATTCATTTTAATTTGTCTAAGCTCACTTTTCTTTTCTGCAAGTTTTAATATGCTCATCCCAGAATTGCCAAGCTACCTGTCAAGCTTGGGCGGTGCCAAATATATAGGGTTGATCATAGCTTTGTTCACTTTGACGGCAGGTGTCTCTAGACCTTTCAGTGGCAGGTTAACAGATACCGTTGGAAGAAAGCCAGTGATGCTTTTTGGAGCTTTGGTTTGTTTGGTATGTGGATTCTTCTATCCCATTTTAACTACGGTATATGGTTTTTTACTGTTACGTCTGTTTCATGGTTTTTCTACTGGTTTTACACCTACGGCAGCTTCAACTTTTGTTTCTGATGTGGTGCCACATCAAAGATTGGGGGAAGCCATGGGCATACATGGAATAGCTTTTAGTACCGGTTTGGCCTTAGGTCCTGCCTTGGGAAGTTTGATCAAGTTGCATTTCTCCTATTCGGTACTTTTCTACAGCTCATCTTTGATGGCATTCTTGGCATTGTTGCTCATCGTCAATCTCAAGGAAACATTGCAAGATGTACAACCATTTCAATGGAGGGCGCTGAAAATTTCAAAAAAAGAAATTATTGCCAAAGAGGCGCTCCCGGCAGCTGTGGTCAATTTTTTGGCCTATGCAAGCTTTGGGGTGATACTCACATTGATTCCGGATTGGACGGAATCAGTTGGAATTCTAAACAAAGGGACGTTCTTTATCATTTTTACCATCTTTTCCCTACTGGTTCGTGTAGTTGCAGGAAGGCTTTCTGACCGATACGGAAGAACCCGGGTGATTGTAGTGGGACTTTCTCTATTGGTCATTGCTTTACTTTATATCGGTTACTTTAACAGTAAACCAGGACTTATGGTTGGCGCAGGATTGTATGGATTGGCTATGGGAGTGGTGACTCCAGCCATACATGCTTGGACCATTGATCTAAGTCTAACAGGCAAAAAAGGAAATGCCATGGCCACAATGTATATTGCTTTAGAAGCTGGTATTGGATTAGGTGCATTATTATCGGGATGGTACTATCATGAAAATGTTTTCCGAATACCGGTTACTTTGTATTGTTGCGCTGGGTTGGCATTGGTTGGGATCGCTTACGTTGTTCGATTACAGAAAAATACGCACATTTAATTTACAATCACTATACCCCATAAGGGTTAATGTGGTTTCACGTTAAATTGACTTCTATGAGCGAAATTGTAAAATAAGTTCTGTATTTTGTAAAGAACATCAAAATGTTGAAAATGAAGTTGTTTACTGAAACTCTGGCCATTTTTGTTTTAATTCTGATTGTAGGTTGTGCGTCCAGTTCTAAATCGGTTGCCACTCCTGAAGAGAAGGAATTTTTGAACAACTTGGTAGCAGAAAAATCATTTGAAATCAATGCACAATGGGCCAGGCCTATGTCCAGTATAGGTCTTAATAGCATTGCCAATGCCGGATTGTTTCCTCCAGGGAGCACAGTAAACCGTATTGATATTGCAGGTTCTTCAAGCTATCTTAGAATTAGCGGTGATTCAGTAACTGCCCGTCTACCATATTATGGAGAGCAACAATTGGGGGGCATTTACAATCCAAATGATGCAGGAATCCAATTTGAAGGAATTCCCAAAGACTTTGCAGTAGAGGCCAACACAAAGAATGAAGGGTATACCATGAAATTCAGTATTAATAATAAAACGGAAACTTATCAGGTAGTTGCGCAGTTATTCCCGTCCCGTTCAAGTACGTTCACTATCAGCAGCACTCATAGAACTTCAATATGGTACGATGGACGAATAGCAGAAATAGAAAAGGAATAATCTATTTTTTTTATATCGAAACTATATCTTTAGCTGCATTCAAATATTTTGTCATAGTTTTATTAGGTCAGAAAAAGAGCAATCAACAAACAACTACGAAACCTATGCTTAAATTGGTACCGACGATACTATCTATATCTTTATTTTCAATTATCCTTGTTTCCTGCAATGGTAAGAAAGAATCTCCTTCAGAACAGCAGGATACGGAAAAGCAAACCCAACAAGAAGAAGGGGAAGAGGCTCCAACTTCAGGCTCTAATTTGCCTTTGAATCTGTTGAATCTTCCTGAGGGCTTTAAAATAGACACTTTTGCGGAAGGGATTGATGGAGCAAGGTCCATGGCCATGGGCACCAATGGAACCTTGTTTGTGGGGACTCGAAATGAAAATAAGGTCTATGCGCTACAAGACCTTGACGGAGACTTCAAGGCAGAAAAAGTATTTGTGATTGATGAAGATTTGGAACAACCAAATGGAGTAGCATTTAAAGATGGAGACCTTTATGTAGCCGCTGTCAGTCGCTTGTTGAAATACTCCAATATTGAAGAACAATTGGCCAATCCTCCAGAACCGGAAGTGATTTACGATGATTATCCTACCGAGTTCCACCACGGATGGAAATACATTGCCTTTGGACCTGATGAAAAATTATACGTGCCAGTTGGTGCGCCTTGTAATATTTGTGAACGGTCAGATGAGGACGAACGTTTCGCTACCATAACCCGTATGGATGCTGATGGAAGTCATAGAGAAGTCTATGCCAAAGGCGTTAGGAATACTGTTGGGTTTACGTGGCACCCAGAAACAGGTGAAATGTGGTTTACAGATAATGGTCGCGATATGATGGGAGATGATATTCCACCTTGCGAATTAAATCGTATTACAGAAGCGGGCCAACACTTTGGTTACCCGTATTGTCATGCAGGTACTATCAAAGACCCTGAATTTGGAGATCAGTTTCCTTGCGGGGATTTTGTGGCACCAGTACAACCCTTGGGTCCTCATGTTGCTCCCTTGGGAGTTAAGTTTTATACCGGGTCCATGTTTCCAGAACAATATAAGGGCCATGCATTTATTGCTGAACACGGTTCTTGGAATCGCTCCAAAAAGATAGGGTATAGGGTAACTTTGGTGAGATTGGAGAATGATCAAGCAGTAAGCTATGAACCCTTTATAGATGGTTGGCTAGATGATGAAAAACAGGAAGCTTTTGGGAGACCGGTAGATCTTATGTTTTTGGAAGATGGCTCTCTATTGATTTCCGATGATTTTGGTGATGCTATTTATAGGGTAGTTTACGAATAGTTATTTGGTACTGTTTATTTGTTATCCTAAAATCCAAATATTTCCTAGCTGTGTGTCTACAGTTTGCATATTGCGCATTTTCAAAGTTTTGCTATAGCTATTTCCTTTGGTAATTTCAACGAAAATATGGGTGGTGGATGTGGTTTTTATTTTTTCAACCGTATAGCTAAATTCCATATACTTGAAAATTACCTCGAATACTTCATGCCCATCCCGAGGCTGCATAATTCCATTTAATAGAATCAAATCTGGCATATCTAAAATGGTTTTAGGTCTTTTCCAGCACAGATAACGCAATTTTTGGTTGTGTAATAGGTCGACCTTGATGATAAACTCATGGTTTCCGCACAATACCAAGTTCTTTTCTGATCTGTATAATTGAATCATACAATTTAAAGTTTATTTCTTTTTTTCCAATGGGTTCCATGAAGAAACCCCAATAGATATAGGATTAAAGCAATCATGACCAAACTAATCCCCTGTAAGATGTTTATAGTTTCAAGAGTAGTCATTTTCTTGTTTTTATAGCAATCTATTATGATAATTCAATAGACAATGATTAAAATTGACGAATCCCTATTTTGAGTTGAGAGATTACTAAATATGTAAGAATTATAATATTCTTTGTATATCCCCACTTCTTAATTTTATAAAAGCCTTATAATAATCAAAGAATCCGAGCATTAGATTATGTTGTTGTATCTGATGGTAGTCCTTTTGTCACCTATGATGAAAAATATTTGATTTTCACCAGTAGCCGAAGGGGTTGCAATATCTCCTCTCTGTAAATATTTCTAAAGAATACAATTCAACTTACGATTACGATGTTTCAGCAGAAACCCTTTCTATAAAGAAGAGGGAACATTGATTTTTGGCTTGTGTTAAACCATTAAACCAATCATCAATGACAACAGCAGACGTATTTTCAACCGCCAACACCATGGCAATGCCCATGTGGCTTCTTATGATCATTCTTCCCAAATGGAAGGTGACCCGATTTTTGATCGATTACAAGATCATTCCCTTAGTATTGGCTCTTTTTTATGTGTTTTATATGGTTACCCATCTTCAAACAGGTGAGGGGCTGGATTTTGGCAGTTTATCCTCAGTGATGTCGCTTTTTACTGTGGAAAATGCAGTAATGGCCGGTTGGGTACATTACTTGGCCTTTGACCTTTTAGTGGGTATGTGGATGTTGAACCAAAACCAAAAGTTGGGCATTCACCAATTGTTGATGGCACCTTGTTTATTCTTTACGTTTATGCTAGGTCCAGTGGGCTTTTTACTCTTTATGATTCTTAGAACTTTTAAACTGCAAAAATCATGAAGGAGCTCAAAAATGTATTTCAAACCGTAAAAAGAGAGAGTCCTATCTTATATGGAGTTGTAATGTTCCATTTTCTATTGGCTGCAATATGTGTAATAGGCTTTATGACGGACAGTAGGATGTTGACGGGCCTTAATATTTGGGTGAAACCCTTTAAGTTTTCAATCTCTGGAGGTATTTATGTGCTGACCTGTGGTTTTTTGATAACGTTGTATCCTTTTTCTAGAAGAAAGCGAAACATTGTGAACAACATTATCTCTTGGACCATGGCTTTGGAAATTTGTATTGTTGTTTTACAAGCGGCCAAGGGAGTGCAGTCTCATTATAACCAAAGTAGTTTGTTTGATGGTATCCTTTTTGGAAGCATGGGGATTCTTATCGGTATCATTGTCTTTACCATGGTATTTTTTATCGTGGAGACCATCAGATTAAAGCTAAAGACATCAATACCAGTACAGTGGGGTATTCTTTTGGGCTGGCTAGTGGTTTTGTTCGGTAGTTGGGTAGGAGGGCAGATGATAGGCCAAATGTCCCACAATGTGGGGGTGGCAGATGGAGGAGAGGGACTTCCATTGATCAATTGGAGTACCATTGCCGGGGATTTACGTGTGGCCCACTTTTTTGGATTGCATGGCATTCAATTAATACCTTTATTCGCTGTTGGGCTCACCAAACGATGGAATACTTCAAAATTGATCCAGACTCTTGTGGTGATACTATTTGGGCTATTGTATGCTGCTTGGATTGGGTATACTTTTTATCAAGCAAAACAGGGTATACCTTTGATAAAGCTTTAAACCAATACTGTTATGGGGCTTTTTAATAAAGCAAGACGAATAAAATACTTGACATTCAACGACATCTGGTTTATGGTAATCGGTATCGTTTTGTTGAGTTTTGTAACGGATTTTTTGTTCTCAGGAGGTTCTTTTGGCAGGTTTACCTTTTTAGAGGCACTAATTACATGGGGTTTATCCTTGATGTTTGCAACCACAGATTGGTTGATCATAAGAGCTATTTTGATCGTTTTACGAAAACGGTACCCATCTTTGAAGGACAATAACAAACGTATCCCGTTGTTTTTTCTCTCAATTGTTCTTACCGTAGCGGCGGTGGATTATCTGGGAAGTGTTTTGCTGGGTTTTGTTTTTGGCGATAGTTACAATGCTCCCTTGCGAACCAGGTATGTGGTGCTACCTGTTATTTTGATCAGTACTATGACCATGGCTATTTATGAAGCAATTTACTATTATAATAAATTGAAAAAATCCATTAGGGAGGAAGAACAGACCAAACGTGCTATCGTACAGGCGCAACTGGACACCCTTCGCAATCAGGCGCAGCCCCATTTCTTTTTCAATACATTGAATACGCTTCGGGATATCATTGACCAAAATACCAAGGAAGAAGCGAAGGAATTTGTGAACCGATTATCAGAAGTATACCGCTTTATTTTAGAATCAGGAAATGCCAATCTTATTGCTTTACGTGATGAATTGAAGTTTTCGCAAGCATATATCCACATTCAAAAAGAAAGATTTGGAGAAAATCTTCAGGTGAACTGGAAGGTTCCAGAAGATGTAAAAGACCAATTGATCATTCCTATGAGTTTGCAGTTATTATTGGAAAATGCCGTAAAGCACAATGTGATTTCAAAAGCGAAACCTCTGAGTGTTTTTGTGAAAGTTGAAAATGGACAACTTGTAGTGAACAATAAGATACAGCCCAAGTCAACCCAGTTGCCTACCACTAAACTGGGGCTCAAGAACATTGAACGGCGTTATGCATTGATTTCAGAACAAGAAGTCATCATTAACAATAAAAATGGTCATTTTGAAGTAAGACTTCCATTGTTACACGTTTCAGACCAAAAACATACACATGCAGATACTCATTATTGAAGACGAGGCCAGAGCGGCCAATCAATTACAGAACCTGTTGCAAAGTATAGGGTTTACTTATGAGTTGTTGGAAACCATTGACTCTGTGGAAGAAAGTGTGCAATGGTTTCAAAAAAATAAGGCACCAGACCTAGTGTTTATGGACATTCAATTGGCTGACGGATTAAGTTTTGAGATCTTTCAAAAAGTACAATTGCAATGCCCTATCATATTTACAACCGCATTTGACCAATATGCTATAAGGGCGTTCAAGGTAAATAGTGTGGATTACCTTTTAAAACCTATCCAGCAAGACGATTTGCAACAGGCCCTGAACAAGTTTAAGCGTTCCAAACTGGAGCTGACCATAAATCCAAATGTTCTAAGAAATTTTTTAGCTGACATGCAAGTTATGAACCAAAGGGAAGGTATTTTGGTAAAAGAAGGTGATGGTTTTGCTCAAATACGGATTTCGGAGTTGTTATATGTGTATTCAGAAGATAGCCTCACATTTGGTGTTACGGCCCATAAAAGGGTGATTATAGATGAAACTTTGGATCAATTGTACCCTTCCCTGGACACTAATCAGTTCTTTCGTATTAACCGAGGACAAATAGTGGCAAAGTCTGCCATTGAAAAAATCGCCAAATACTTTAATCACCGATTGAAATTATCCATTACCCAAGCAAGGGACCAAGAATTTATTGTTAGTCGACCTAAAATCAATGATTTTAAAGACTGGTTGAACCGATAGATTCCTTTGGATTTATGGATTTGTCCAATAATCCACTACAAAAACCTTTTTCAGATGAGGCCCCAAGCTTTCCACAAAAGCCTGATGAGCAGGATGTGGAGCATAAATGGAATCTCTGTCTTTTTCAGACTCAAAAGTAATGAGGTAACAATGCGTAAACCCTTGATGGAAATCTTCAGGGCTATCGTTTAGGCCCCACTCAAAATCTTTGATTACAGATATTTCATTCGGAAGATTATTGAACGCTTCATTAAGTTGTTGTATATCTGCTTCACTGGAATCATCATTGAATTTGAAAATAACAACATGTCGTAACAGACTGTCTTTGGATTCAACTTGGGGTGTTTCTTCCACTTCTGCCATCACTGTGTTGTTCTCTGGTTTTTGCTTACATGCGGTTAAACCGAAGAATAGCCCAACCAACAATAGGGATGCATATAATTTTGGTGTAAAATTCATGAATTTAATTTTTGAAAAGATAACCATAAATCAAACACAAATGAATTATTGTGCTTATTCGTCCGCTTTGATTGGTGATGTTCCCATTGTTATTTGTTTGCAAATTCCTGCCAAAAGGTTTCGGCCTTATCAGCATCCAGTAAACCATCAAAAACCACAAGTTGATATTTGAGGGAATAGATGTTCCCTGGTTCCAATAGCCAATCAGAATACTTGGTGGGAAAAAAGCAAGCAAACATATCACCCCGATCGTAAACGTCTTCGGGCCAAATGCGTAATGGTTCAGGGTGGTTAAAATTATCTGGGTGCGAAAGCATCAGTACTCCACCGGTACCATTGCCCAGAATACCTTGCACAATAAGCCATCGTGCAAGACTGCCATCTGCATCGGAACGTGTTTTTCCTTCGGAGGTCAGTACCTCACTATTTTGATTGTTCCATTCTTCAGTGGCACGCCAACCCAATCCACCATAACGGTATTCCAGTATTTTAAACGGTTTTTCCGTGGCGCATTTATAATCAAATTTCAGATTGACTCTATAATTGGTGGAATCCGTACCCGTTTGAAGTTCAATGGTTTGCCATTCATTCAAGGCAATCTCGTTTTTATCCGCTTTTAGGACCACGTGCTCATGTAAGACTTTATAACCATTGTCCATAATGGTATCAAATTTGGCAAAACGAACTGTAGCTTCTTTTTTCACAAGGTTCCAAAAATCCAAAGTGTCCTTATCATAAAGGGTATGGGTCCACGGATTCCAGATTCCATAATGGTGGTAGTGATCTTCGGGTTGGATACGGGTCAATGTTTTGCCGTTGGGTGTTTGTAATGGGTGGATAAAAGCAGAACGTTGATAAGCTGAATCCACACCTACTGGAGGGTAAGCTGTTTTAAAATGGTAGGTGAGTACTTCCTGATTACCCATAAAAAGTTCCAACTGACCATCTCTTATGTGATGGGTAAAAAGAGGCGCTTCCTTGAGCTTTGTTGTACAGGAAAATACCAACAAGACACAAAGTGCTGGCATTGCTGATTTCAGTGGCATGGAATAGTTTGTTTATGAAATCGATTGTGTTACGAGTTTAGCATAAAAGATTTAGAAATGCAAGTTTTAGTATTTGACTCGATTTATTTAAATATTGAACTATGTTTAATAAATGGATAGGACGTAAAAAGAGGAATTGAAGAACTAGTAAAAAAATAGACAAAAACCCTAGAATTTTTAAGGTTTTCGTGCAATCTGTTCTAGAAGTCTTTTCCTATATTTAAAAGGCTCAAATATCTGACCTACTTTCACTTACTCCCCCGATAACAATACCCAGTTATGGGTATTCTTTGTAGTTCCCCCATAGGATATTTTTAAATCATAAAATCGTTTACATGAAAACAAAAGTTTATGTGTGCTTCGTCATTGTATTTATGCTTTTAGGAGTGCTTTTGCTCAACTCTTGCTATTCCGTTCGTTTGCGAAGCGTTGAGGGAACACCAGAGCCTGCTTTTCCAATGGTTAGGGATGATTATTACAGAACCATGCAGGTTATTGAATTGGATACAGTAATTACTATTGGGGCATTAGATAAGGATTTTACCTATCTAATTAAAAAATCGGACTTATGTCCCAGCGGTAAACTGCATACCATTGAATATCGCAACACTCTTGGTGCGGTTTTACTTAGTGGTATTACGTTTGGTCGCAAACGTAAGGTTAAAATCAAGTATGTGTGTATGAAATCCAATTAAAACAACAGTATGGCAAGAACAACAAAATTATCATTGGAAGAGTGGGACACCTTACATAATAATGGACCATGGGACTTAAAATGTTTGTATAAAACCAGATTAGAGGCTTCAAGCTTGATGCCATCAAGTTTGGACCGGTACAATGATGCGGCTCTGGAAATCCAAAGACTTTTGAAAGAAACGAACAATCAAAACGAGGGTTTTAGGGCATATGGTTCTGCATGGTCATTATCCCACATTGCACATCAAAAAGATCGGATGCACTTTAATGCGCATATGAATTGCTATTTCTCCTTTAATGATCAAGACCTTCATCACCTTTCCAATTATGATGCGGATGATATTTTTATGTTTGAGTGTGGTAATGTGATCAAAGAAATATCGGAAAAGCTCGCGGGTCACGGTAAATCTTTAAAATCATCAGGAGCCAGTAATGGACAGACTATTGCCGGATGTATCTCCACAGGGGTCCATGGTTCTGGGATAAAAGCAGGTTCGGTTCAGGATTATGTTGTCGGATTAAACCTTATCATTGGCCCCAATCCGGGTGATATAGTATATCTAGAAAGGCACAGCAAACCGGTCTTGAACGATGTTTTTGGGCAAAAAATAAGGGCTAAAGTCATTAGAAATGATGGGTTGTTCAATGCGGCCTTGGTAGGTTTGGGGTCTTTTGGATTTATCCATGGGGTGGTCATAGAAACCCAAAACCTATTTTTATTGAAACGGTACGTAAAATCCATCAAAAAAGAGCTGGCGATTGAACTGGCAGAATCCTTGGAATTTTCAAACTTTAAAGGAATTCCAGAAGAGATGGAAAATGGGAAGGGCAGGGTGCCCTATCACTATAAAATTTTCATAAATCAGTACCAAAAAAATGATGAGGATTATATTGTGGAGCTGATGTACAAGAAGGATTTCAAGCTCAATTATCCAGATCCTTTTCCCGTTATAAAAAAATCCATTTATCGAGATTTAATCCAACTAGCGGTTTCCTTGGGCTCTCAATTTACAGGTTTGATCCCAAAATTTGTCAATGCGTTGGAATCGAATATACTTCCCAAGGTTGATGAAGTTTCTATAGGTACGTTGGCCGAGACCTTTTGGGATGCTCCCTACCAAGGTCCCGCTTTTGCGATTTCCTTTGGAGTACCACAAGACAAATCTGGAAAAGCTTTGGGAATTTTAAGTGAGATAGCCCGTAAGAAGAAGACTCCTGGCATTTTCGCAATGCGATTTATCAAAAAGTCTGATGCGACACTTTCTTTCGCAAGATTCAATAAAACCTGCATGATAGAAATCGATGGTGTGCTTTGGAATGAGGAAAAGAACCTTGGCTCTCTGAATGGGTTGAGTAGAGAAATGATGATCGCACTTCACAATAATGACATTCCATTTACCCTGCATTGGGGAAAAAATGCGGATTGGGCATTTGTTGGGGATGATTGGAATGAGACCACATTGGCTGATTATATGTATAAAGAAGATGCTAAAACCTGGCGGGCCTATCGTTCTTCGCTCTTGTCTGCAGATATGCAAAAACTTTTTTCTAACCGATTCCTTAAGGAATGTGGCTTGGATACAACAGAAGAAGTGGAGGCCCCAGATGATTTGATTGCTTCATTAATTTAAGAAAACGAGATATGAAAAAACGAAAATCAATAATGGAATTAGAATATGAGTTGGAATTTACCAAGCGCATATTGCAAAAGATTATGGAGCTAAACGAGGGCAAGGAACTTACCATGCCAGATACCAGCGAAATGGACAAGATTCAAGCTGAGCTAAAGCAGGAAATGGAAACAGAATATCCTAAGTATAGAATTCAAAAAAAGAAATAAAAATGAGTGCAAATATTATAACAGATATAGGTGAACGGGTACAAAACATTGTGATAAAACAAAATGAGGACATGAAACGTGAAAAGAATAGGGGAGTGCTGGCCGTTCTTTTTGTGGTGTTGTTCTTCATCGTAATTTTTGTAACATTTTGGGTAGGGTACAATACCGAAGAGTTCAGTATTCAACATTACAAGGATTTGCTTACCACAGTGTCTTCCATTCTTTCTGGCCCATTGGGTTTTATCATTGGATTTTACTTTAAGGAAAGACAGGTAGAAGAACAGAAAAGAGAAGAAGACTCATAATCTATCAATACTAAACAGAGTAGTATGAAAATTAAAGATATCATGGTTACCATACGGGAGTTTTGCTTGATTGTAGCCTTTGTGCTATTGCTCATTTTTCCCAATTGGATCAATAACCGATTGATGGACGCCGGTTTCACAAAGATTGATTTTGGGGTGGCAGAGTGGGAGAAAACCATTCAGGAATCTCAAAAAGAAGTAGAGGATGCTGTACAGGCCAATGCTGAGGCCCAAGTATCTTTGGACAAAATTTCCAACACCTTAGCGCAAATCTCAAGAAGTCCACAGAGTACGAACAATTCTGCAATGCAACGGCAGGTACTGGATTTAAGGAGAGAGATACAGGCTTCTTCAACTCGTCTGGACAGTTCCCAAATTGAATTGCAGAAAAGTTTGGTGAACCATAAAGTTTTACTGAACAAAGTTCAACTGAAGCAAAAAATTCAATAAGGACATTTAAAATTAGCAATCATTACTATGCAACTCACAAAAAACTTTTATAAAATTGAGTTTGAAAGCCGTGATGGGGCGACCATGCCAGAATCCGTATTTCAAAACGTAAAACAGCTTGCCGAAAATCTTCAAATAGTAAGGGATATTTTGGAAGAACCTATCAACATTAACAGTGGTTACAGAAGTGAAGCGCACAATACAATAGTGGGTGGGGTCAAAAACTCACAACACTTATTGGGTAAGGCGGCTGATATTTCCATGAAAAATTACACTTCAAAAGAACTCGCGGTCATTTTTGAAAATTTGATTCGAGAGGGCAAGATTCAGCAAGGGGGCGTAGGTTTATACAATGGTTTTGTGCATTACGACATACGAGGTACACGCGCCAGATGGAATTTTTCCACGAAATACAAAGATTTTTTTGAGTAAAGGAAGGCTACCATATAAAGTCTGTTTTATTAGGCCCATCTACCTAAGATGTGCCTTTTTCTTTTCAAGAATACCCAGTTAACAAATAAATCAATTATCTTGAGGGCATAAACTTATACATGGCAAAATCTCAGCAAACTTTTAATAAAAAAGAGAAAGAAAAGAAGAAACAAAAAAAACGCGAAGAAAAGCAAAAGAAAAAAGATGCCCGAAGGGCAGAAGCCAAAGAAAGTAATGTTGGTATACCTTTTGCCTACGTTGATAAATTTGGAAATCTTACCGATACACCTCCTGAACAAACGGAAGAGGAGGAAATTGATGCCTCAGATATTGTTTTAGGTATTCCCCAAAAAGAAGAAAGTGAAGAAGAAGAAAACGACCCTGTTCGCAAGGGAAAAGTAGCTTTTTTCAACCATGCTAAAGGTTTTGGATTTATTATGGATTCGGAAACCCAAGAAAAACATTTTGTACATGTTTCTGGCCTAATTGATGAAATCAATGAAAATGACAAGGTAACTTTTGAACTGGAAAAAGGACAGAAAGGGATGAATGCAGTTCGGGTGAATTTGCAGAAATAGCCTCGCAAAGGTATTCAATGTCTATATGATGTTGATATGGAACACAATCTTCGTCACCCTGAATTTATTTCAGGGTCGAATTTCATGGGTTTCGCACAATGAATGGATAATGGGATACCGAAACAAGTTCGGCATCACGTAATTTCCAAGATTTATTTCAAAATGAACCGATTTCTTTAGAAAAACTGTTGCCAGTTGCTCTTATCATGATAGGCCTCAACGGGAACCACTGAATTATTGGCATTGAATATTCCCATAAAATGTGCAACATCCAGTTTAAGGGTTTCCAAGCAATTGTCAACCAAATCACTCCTAAATCCTTTGTCCTGCATATCTAAAACATAATTGAACGAGATAACTCTGGACAAAACACGCCCCAAATCCACCATCTTACGCTGGCATAAATCGGTACTAAAGTCAAAGTTCAGCTCTTTTTTAAAATACTCTACAGACAAGTCGGTAAGGCTAAATCCTTTAAGGAAATCGTAGAAATTGAATTCCTTTTTCTTTTTCATTAGTTTGGCAATGTATTCAGTAATTTGTGTGTATAACATTTCATTGGAACCTTCAAAGATCTGAAAAGCACGGCTATCCATGATTCCTCGTCCAACGATACTTTCCATCATATAGCCTTTTGAGCCCAATAATTGTGTCATTGCTTGGGCAGAATCTTGCATTAAATCTGTTGCAAAGGCCTTCATGGTATTGGCCTCTATGCCTTCACTCGCCAAGTCATTATCAATACCACTTATGTGACTACTTCTATGGCACATGGCAGAAACTACCGTAAATGCACTTTGCACTCGGGCCAATTGATATTTTATTTGATCCAAGGCCATTAACGGATTACCGCCAACATAGCGTTCATTGCAATGTTTGATTCCCTCATCAAGCATACGCTTTACAAAACCAAGGGCCATACCCGGAAATTGCAACCTACTTCGATGCAAAATGTCCAATAGTGTTTTTATACCATTGCTTTTGGATTCCAGTTTATAGGCATCAGGAATTTTTACATCCAACTTATTCCTTCCGTAGGGAATTGCATAAAGTCCCGAATTGTTATAATATTCTTCAACAACGATTTGTTGGTCGGGTTGGGTGACATCGCAGATAAAAAAGTCAATATCACGATTTAGTCTGCCATCATCGCGTTTGCCTCTTGAGGCGATCAACCAATAATCTGCCATGCCTGTAAGGCCCTGCCAGTGTTTGGTTCCAGAGATATGGTAAGAATCCTCTAACTTACGGTTATACGTTTGCATGTTGAGGGCGTCACTGCCAAAATCCGGTTCGGTGATCATTAATCCCCCCATATTTTTTTGTTGCAGAAAGCGGTCAAAAATACCCTGTTTTATGGATGGATTTGCATATTTGGCGGTAGGCTCCAAAAAGAGCGCTATGTTAATGCCAAATATGAGTGAAAGCGAAAGTGATTCATAAGAGGCTGCGGACAACATGGCCAAACATTCCCTAACATTGGCCCCTCTGCCACCATGTTCTTTGGGAATCGCAACAGATAAGGGACAATCTGCCATAATATCCCTTAATACCAGCGCAGGCAATCCGCGTTCCTTGCTAAATTCATTGATGTTGTAGCGCTCATAAAAAACGTACTTTAAGGTGTTTTCAAAGTTGTTCAGCTTGGTGGCGAATGAAGATTTTTCTTTGTCTAGGGCTGCTGCGGAAATATTTTGGGTCGTCATTGTTTTTAAATAAGCCCCAAAAGTCCGTAAAAAAAGCGTAGAAAGCGGTGAAGTTTGTAAAAAGTTTACCAAAGAATCCTTATTGCTTACAAATGTGGCTGAATGCAGATGATATAGGATACGCTACAGACTCAATGTCACTTCAAATTTTATTGTATCAGAGATAGTTTCGTCTTTTATGCTGACAACATATTTTTGACTTTCATAAATAATCCCCCAACGTGTTCTGTCAATGTTAAATTTTGTGGTCATTTGTTGATTTTCAAAATCAACTTTGGCTTGAAATGTTATAGGTAATGTAATCTCTTTTATGGTTAAATTGGCCATTACTATTAGATGGGTGGCATCCAGATATTTGGTATTTGTGATGACCAATTTTGCAGTAGAAAACTTTTGCACATCAAAAAAATCTTCATCTTTTAGATGTTTTACAAGTCCGTTATCATAATCAATCCCATTTTTTTCTATGGAAGCAATGGTATTCATAGCTATAACAAAAGACCCACCGGTAATTTTAGTATCGGTTTTAATAAAGTGACCTTCTTTAAAATGTACTATGCCGTGATGGCCTCCAAAATTCAACACATTTGTCCCAAACCATTTAAGTTCACTTTCTGAAGGATTGATATGAAGTTGCTCCTGAGCGTATGAATACAAGATGGAACAAATGGTCATTACGATACATAGGATACGATTTTTCATCTATTTAGTTTTTAGAAATTAATTTTCATAAAACTATTGACCGACTTGGTGAAAAATGTCAAAAGAATTTAAAAGAAGTGTCAACTGTTGTGAAAAGTCTTGGGATTGTATGTTATTTACATCTTTATATGAATATTTATATCCAATACTTATTTAAAGGCGGTGTCATCATTGCCTTATGCCTAGGTATTTTGTCTTGTACAAAGGAGCAAGACATCTCGTTTCCCAAAAAAGTTAAAGTAGCACTACGTGAGGTAGGGCACCGCTTATTATTGACCAATCAGGATTCTACATCCGTAGTGAAACCTGTGGTGAGTTTAGAGGCATTAAAATATCAATTGTCATTTGAAGAACAATTGGAAATTTGCCCAGATAGTTTAGTGGGCTATATAGAAAATAGCTTTAAAAAAATGGCCTTGCCACAGGATTATTTGCTAGAAGTACTGCAATGTTCAAACAAGGAAGTAAGCTATAGTTACTATCAAAAAAAGCATAAAGTAGGGCAGAAGGATATCCATTGTAGAAAAAGGCAATTACAAAAAGGATGTTATCTAATAACGGTTACGTTTATAAAAACGTCTGAGGGCAATACAAGTTCCTTGGGTACTATATATGTACTGGTATTGGGTGTTGTGCTATTATTGGCGATGGCATTTCTATATTTTAAAATAAATACCAAAGCTTTTTCCAAGAATAGTGCTAAAGATTACGCATCCATTGGGAAGTATAAATTTTATCCAGAGCAAAATAAACTGATAAAGGAAGCTTCCGAAATCAGGTTATCCAAAAAAGAATGTGAACTGTTATCCATATTTATTGCCAATCCCTGCCAAATTATAAAGCGGGAAGAGTTAACAAAAAAGGTATGGGAAGACAATGGCGTTATTGTGGGCAGAAGTTTGGATACCTATATCTCCAAGCTACGAAAAAAATTACAAGAAGACCCCGCTATTAAACTCACCAATATTCATGGGGTTGGCTATAGATTGGAATTTTAAGGGATTTTATGCTCTACAATAATAGAAATTGGTTTGTACAGAATGGCATAACCCCCAATTGCTCATAAAACTGCCTAAAACACCACAGTTATAAGCATTTGTACTATAATCTACATTTCGGAGAGTACAAAGAAAGGTAAGAGGCTACTAATATAGTATTTTACAACCAAAACTTTGTTGCTGAAAACAGAATTTTCGATGTAAAACATCATTTTCCTAATTAACAAAATTGCAAGAAATTTCTTTTAAGAATTCGGTATATTAGACTATTGGATGATTATTAAACACATTGTTATGAAAACTCTCATTTCCATTCTTTTTGTTGCAACCATCGCTTTCAGTTCCAAAAACGAGACAACCACGATAAATTATAATTCTCCACTTAACGGTTTTTGGGTCAGTGAAGACAAAGAAACAAGAAGTATTACAAAATGTAATATCAGATATAATGGGGAACACTTTGAGGTTCACGTTTGGGGAGCATGTCTCCCCCAAGATTGTGATTGGGGAGAAATGGAGTCGGATTCCTTAGATAAGGATGTCCAAAAATTCAACCTGTTGTGGGATCATGAATTTGCTGAAAGAGATATGCTTTTTGAAATGTCCGAAGGGAAATTAAAAATAACATCTACTACAAGCTACAAAGACAATTCCGGAAGAGCCACCCGAACGAATATTGAATACTTTATCAAAGAGTAGGAAAACTAAATCCCGAAGTGTATTATAATGTACCGCGTTATGTTTCTTTGCTTTGGAAAAGCAAAGCTTATTTCACCGTAATTCTTTGAAAAGTTCTTCCAAAAGCTTCCCTAAAAAGGTAATGGAATACTGTTTTGCCGAACCCACAGAGTGGGGGAGGCGAAAGTGTATGGAATGGCATAAAACCTCAATTGTTAATAAAAACTGCCAAAAACACCCCGAAATAGTAGAAAAACCCCGAAATTTCTAAGGTTTTCCTATAATGGTTTTTAATAATCATTTTTTATATTGTGAGACCTCAAAGAATCGACTTCCTACAATTTACTTCCCCCGTAAAAATTTGTAATCAATAACAGTTACTATCAAGTTTTAGTACATACGACTAAGATAGATTTCATTTTGAAAACACATTATTTATGAAAAGAATCACATCAATAATTTCAATAGTAGTAGGGTCTATATTTTTATTAGCAAATAGCGAGTGTAAAAGAACTGGGTGTAAAGGAGTATATCATATTAAGTATCAAAACTATGACAAAAAAGATAGTATAGTTTCCGACTTAAGTAAGGGCTTAGGACTTATAGATGTTTTACTAGCTAAAGCCTCAAATCTCAACCTTGGGGACAACAATAGCCCAAATGATACTATAAATTATTTCAAAAGGTACAAAAACTCCGTTGCCACTTATAGCAATAAAACTCCAGAACAAATTGTTTCATCATATAATGCTCGAATAAATGATTTTTGTTTTAGAACACAAGAATTATTGGCAATAACCAAAAATAAAAAGCATACTGAATCTTTTAGGAAGCGTGCCGAAGATGAATATTTTGTTTTATTGGCCGATTATAGAGAATTTTTGGATATTCTTGACAACAGAATTGACGTAAAAGGTCAAGTCGAGAGCATTGTAAAAAAAAAATAATTAGGCCAATAGTCAAAATAGACGAATTAAAACTTCTTAAAAATTTTGATGAAAATTTACTAGACTCTAAGGAAGACATGGAAAAATATATTCCAATTAGAGCTTCGTTTCATATTTCCAACCCGAATTATGTTACCCCTATAGTACTATCCAATCTTATTGTTCAACATGAACTACTTACAACTGTAATTAATAATAGTTCTAATAAAGTAGAAACTACAGCTTGGGGTTTAAGCTCTAGCAGCTTCGTTTATGCAGAAGATGAAAAAACTACCAGTGTGAGACAACAGGCTGTTAATGAAGTAAAAGGTGACAACGCGGACTTCGAGAAAGAGTCTAAAGTTAAAGTTGAGTTTGAGACAGTACCAGTAGTCGACTTAGGATTATATTCAAACACTCAGGATAACAATAATTTTAATTTAGTAAACGAAAAACAAATAGTTCAGCCAAATACAATTGGATATTTCCAATTCAGATTTTTGATTAGCAAAGAAGTTTTAAAGAATTTTACAACTATGCTTCCCTCCGAAGAAAAGTTTTATGAAGGTTATGGTAATGATGTTAGTAACAGCTTAAATCTAAATCTAAGAGTAACCGATGGGTATAATATAGACGACATCAAGGAACTAAAGCTGAAGTTATCTTTATCATTGTCTGCTACTTCACCAAATACGGAATTTATATTTACTAAGTATTACAACTATCAATAACTGAGAACGAAAGTATTACTATTTACTCTATGCGTTGTTGCGGTAAACCTCCATAAATGCCTCCTTAAGTTCCATTAAAACATGACAGCAATTTTGTCTTTCAAAATCTGTAAAGGTATCCCAAGGAAGAAAGTGGAACATAAAAATGGTTTTATCCAAAATTTGGGTAAGGGAAAGAAGGTCTCCTTCGTGGCATTCTTCAATGTAGGAGAGTAGGGGATGTAGGTCGGTTATTTTTAAGCTCATTTAAGGACGATTTTACTAGTTTTTTACATACTAATACAGGTAAAAACTATATAAATATAGGTTTTTATAGTAAAAATGAAAATAAAATTTATGCTTTATAATTATATTAATATAGTTTAAAACAATGTTTTTATCGTTTTTATAGATATCACAGAAAATGTCCTATTGTCAAAAGTCTTGATTATACCTAGCTTTAGGCTATGCCTGAGCGAATAAATAGAATAAAAGAAGTGCTTGTAATAAAAGGGATGAGCCAAAAAGAATTGGCGGTTAAAATGGAACGAAACCCAAATACAATTACTTCAATCTGTAATAATAAATCCCAACCACATCTAAAGGACCTAAAACGAATTGCTCAAATTCTTGATGTGGACATTAGAGAGCTGTTGGTATCGACTAAAGGGTGATTCCAGACAGACATGCAATTATTCAAAAAGAGGAAGTTGATTACTTATCTCGATATTAACTGGCACACCATTGTATTTCCCTGATAAATAATCTCTTTCGAACGAAGCATCTTTCCGGATGCCTTTGGCATATATACTTTCCATTTTTGAAGCCCCAAATTCGTTTTTTTCCGAAATTATTATTTGATCCCTTCTAAAAAGTTCATTGGTAGGATTAATAAATGTAGAATTATGAGAAGCAAAAATCAATTGAGCATTATTAGGGTTATTCTCCATGGAATTAAAAAGTCTTATAATTGATTGACTTAGATGAGAGTGGAGCCTAGCGTCAAATTCATCAATTATTAAGGTTTTCCCTTTTAGAAGAGTATCAATAATTGGCCCTGCTAGTGAAAAATACTTTCTGGTACCTAGGGATTCATTGGCAATTAGATTAAAGTAAATTTCATCAGATGCATTGTTTTTGTCATCAAAAACCAGGTGTTTAGTAGTGACAATAGTATTCTTTTCCCTTTTCTCAAGCAAAAATTTTCTTATTTCTTGAGGGATGTTAGATTTAGCTAAGACTTCTTCTGTTAAACTTATTTCTTTAGTTTTTATCTCTTCAAAACCCAATCTAGCACCTTTGATAAAATTATTAACGTAAATTCCATATTCAGGATCATTCAATAGGTCTACTGTAAAATCGATAGTTGACCTATCATCAACACCTGATAGATATTGAATATCACTTATTCCTTTAATAATTTCAATAGCACTGGTTATGTTAAATTGAGCGCACACCGATAAGAAAAGTGCATTTTCTCTAGTAATAGTGGTTAAATTGTTACTTGCAGAATCAAACTTGTTTGAAATTACAATATCTTGAAGAGTACGTTCAAATAGGAGGTTCTCTGTAGTTTTTTTTACTTCATATAACCATTCCTTATGTATTTTGAGCATATCTACTTCAAATCCATATCTATATTGTTTTTTACCAGCTATAAACTCTAATTCAAAATAGCTCGGTTTTAGACGGTTTTCTGTTGATAAAAGGAAAGGTTCGACCTTAATGGATTCTTCAGCTTGTGAATCTTTAGAAGAATTTAAAATCATTCTTCTAACAAATTTTATTGCTTTAAATAAATTACTCTTACCACTAGAATTTGCACCATAGATTACCAAACTTTTTAAAAGAGACAAGTTGTTAATCGACAAATTGAAAATGTTTTCGTCTCTATATTCTGATAATGAAGAAGCATTTAAATCTATAACAGTCTCATTTTTAAAAGACAAAAAATTACTTAATGTGAATTTTACGAGCATTTTAAGTGTAATAAGTTTTAAAAACGGGCAAAATTAGCCAATTATGAGAGATATTCTCATCAAATTTAAATGTTTTTTTGCACATAAAAAAAATAAATTGTATATTTGTGAGAAATATACGTGAATAATGAATATTTATTAATCATTTTTACGGTATTCATCATACATAAAACGAAAAATTCGATAATATGAGCGGAAAAAATCAACATGTAGTAAAGCATCAAAATGGTTGGGCTGTAAAGGGCGAGGGCAATTCTCGTGCAACAAAAGTTCTAAAAACACAAGAACAAGCCATAGAAATTGGTAAGTCTATAGCCAAAAACCAGAGAAGTGAATTATTGGTACATGGCACTAATGGACGGATAAGAGAAAGAAACACCTACGGTAAAGATCCATTTCCACCCGAAGGTTAATTTTTAAAATTAAATTAAATGAGTAACACTATTAAAAAACCCAGATTTTCGGAACATTTTAAAATAAACAAAGCCCAAAGGCATTTAGAGTTTGTAGATATTCTAGTCGACATGGACATTCCTTTATTTATAAGTCCTTGGAGAATCGCGGCTAGTGATTGTGAAATGAGCTATAGGATAGAAAAAACATTAAAAGTTTATTTCTCTAGACTCCTACAACTGATTAAGGATGAAAAAAAAGCCAAAGCAATTCATCATCTTAAATTCTTGAGGGAACCCAAAGAAATTCATTTAGGGTATAGTCAAGACAAATATAGCGGGAAGGCTATTGGAGATGAAAAGGCCAACCATTTGTATACAGTTTTTTCAGATTCAAAGGCAGGAAAGACAAGTTTATTATCAGATATCTGCAATAGCCAGATTTTGGTTGAAGGCATTGGTTCTGACAATGTTTCAGACATGATAGCGACAATCTGCAGAGGCATTTTTGCCGAATTTACTACGCAACAATGTATTTTAAATGGTGTTGAAACGTACGAAACAAAGTTAGAAGTCTTTAATCCTGAGAGTGAAAAGTGGGAAATAAGAAAGTTTTCTCTACCAACGTATTTGGGTGAGCACATTATTCTTGTTCCAAAAAAAATCATTTCGCATGATAAATATTACTCTGATTTGTTTGACAAATATGTAATAAGAAGCAGGACAATCCCTGAGGTAATGAAAGATGGAAATCAATTATCTGCACTATCTGGATTATTCAGGATTTTAAAAGATGACACTAAAAAGCCTAAGCTTAAAGCTTTTTACGGAGAGTTTTCAAAATCCAAAGGAGATTTGTTTGACCATGTGAAGAAACATGGGGACCTACCTTTAATAGAGTTTAAACAGGATGTTATTGAAAAATCTACCGCATTAACTGATGATGATATTAATATTACAATTAGTAAATTTTTGGACGAGATTTTGAAAAATCAAAAATGAGTAAGTTAAAAGATTACAAGGCAGTAGCGCTAAAGCAATCAACGTTAAGTGGAGAAAGCAGCTACACTTTTATAATAAAAGGTCATAATAGAAGCGAAGCTTTTATTAATGCAAAATATCACATCAAGAATAGTTTTAACGCCGATGCTGATTATCATATAGAATTGACATTTATAGGGGATAGCCTAATACAATAACTAAAAGCGTTAGCTATGGGACAGAAGAAAATGCGGGCCGGCGTTGGAGTGAATTTGTGGCTTGCTGCAAAGAGAGCCATTGCCCTGGGCTTTGTGTGTAGGCGTAAACGCCTAAAATAGCGAAGCTATTAAGACACAAAGGCACGAGAAATAGTCATTAGCCAGTGGCTGATTACTATTTTCGGTGAGATGGAGCGGAGGAGAAGCATGGCCAAGCTTCGGCTGCCCCATCATTCGAAAGGTAAATCGTTACCTTTCTCATTCTGTCCTCTTCTTGATTTTTTGTTTCTTTTTTATCAAGAAAAAAGAAAGGAATATTAAATTCCTTTATCCGTATTTTTTTTCTAAAAGATAGCAATCAAAAGAAACACTGTCATCGAAAACTTCCATTTCAAAAGCTTGTTCACAAATAGCCAATTTAGTCTCTGAATCAAAACTCGTTTGATTCATTTCTTCAACTTCCGCTAAATGAAATTGCCACATTAGCAGGTCAACTTTATGTTGATTTTCATAAAGAATTTTTGCAATTTTTAAATCAGGCTCTGAAGCTTTAATTAAAGCGGTCCACTTTTCAAATCCAGCCATTCGTGCAATTGCGTGTTGGGCTTTCATTAAGCTCAATTTTTCTTCATCAAGATTGAAATCTATCATTACCAGTAGAACGTCAAAATACTTTGGCTCATATTCATATAACCAAGCATTGTTCAGTTTGTCGGAGACAGGTTTTCTCCTTTTAAAATCTCTGTGTAAGTTTTTAGATTGAAGTTTGAAGAAATCAATAGTATTCATAATATAATCCTTTGTTTCAAAGATTATTATCCAAGAGATTATGCGTTCGTATACTATTGCTGGACAATAAGCCTTGAAGGTTTATATTATCTAATATGGTGGATGAAATCTTTGCACGAACGAGCAGGCGTACCATAAACACCTGACTAAATTTACACATTTTGTTTTAATTATTATCGGGTAAAGTATTTTTTATCAACGTATAGAATGTTTGCATAGAGCAAGTGCTTAGAAATTTATGCTCTTTCCAGCGCACCATCTCGCTCATATTTTAAAAGGTCTACAAGACCTTCCAAAATACTGCCGTAAGCTTTTGCGACAAGCTGGCGAGATTTTCCTGAAATTTTTCTTCTCAAAATTTTCAAGTAAACAATAGGATAGTATTTTACAACCAAAACTTTGTTGCAGAATTTGAATTTTCGATGTAAAACATCAATAACAAGTCTCATTTTTTTTTCTTTAAGTTTATTAGTGCAAAAATGAACTGACTGCAATGAAGTTTATAATTCTATTTTTTTCTTTAGGTGGATTGCTGCTAATTACATATAGGATGTTGTCCTTTAGATATCGAAACCGAGTTAGTGGACCAGAGCAAAGGAAAGCGTTAGATTTTTTTAATGAGAGAGTACTATTTTCTGAAAAGAATTTGAAATGCCATAATTGGAATCCAGGAATCAAAAATTATCACTACTTGTTCAACTTGGCCGATTTATATCTAACTGATAAATATTTACTTGTAATTCCATATATAAAATCAGTCTTAGGAACTGAAAAATGGACACCAATCTTACTCTATCTGGATGAACAACCAGAAAATGAAATTAAATCGCTCCATGGAATCATAAGAAAGCAAGTGCACCGTATTGAAAATAATCCAGTAGACGAAATAAAAATATTCTTTAAAGAAAAAAATCTTATTAGTTCAACAGTTGAACTAAACTTCAAATGCGTAAGCAAAAACTTTGTTCAAGAAGTTATTAAGCGAAAAAACAAGAGCGTATCATAATGTTCTGCGTTATGTTACTTTGCTTTGGAAAAGCAAAGTATGCTAACGTAATTTTCTTCGAAAAAAATCTCTTCTAAAAAGGTTCTTAAACTGAAACTAATGGAACACTCTTTGCCCGAAACGACAAAGAGGAGAGTAGGGGAATGTGTGTGGAATGGGTTCTATAAACCATTTACCAATAAAATTATGGGCTTAATCTCATCAAATATTTAAAGATTTCATAAAAGAATTTTTATATGATTGTCCAATGGGAATAGCTTCATTGTTTACAAACACTTGATTTCCATAAACTTTATCAATTTTATTAGTATTTATTATATAAGAACGATGTGATCTCAAAAAATCATGTTCAGCTACTTTCTCCTCCCAATTGCGCAAACTATCTAATACCAATAAGGAGACATTATTAGTAACTACTTTTATATAATCTACTTCTGCTTTTAAGTACAAAATATCATCAATAAAAATTCTGTGATGTGTTTTATCGGTGTAAACAAAAAGATACTTTTCCATTTCGTTTCTGCCTTTCAGAATTTGGTCTTTTGCACGTGCTATAGCCTTGAAAAAACGTTCATAAGAAAAAGGTTTTACTAAATAATCCAAAACGTTTTCTTCGAAAGCATCTACAGCATAATTAACATAAGCCGTGGTGATTATAACCTTTGGTGGTTTGTCTATGGTTTTTAAATATGATAAACCATTTAATTCTGGAAGTTCGATATCAAGAAATAAGATATCAGCTTGCTTTATGAGTAAGTGGGGAATGTCAATACCACTTTCATAAATCCCTATACATTGTAGAAAAGGTGTTTTTTCAATAAAATCCTGTAAGATTTCTTGAGCTGCTTTTTCATCTTCTAAAATCAAACATTTCATCATAATTGTATTTTCAATAGCACTCTAAAAATATTATCCTCTTTGGATATATGAAGCTGATAATTGTCTTTATAAAAATAATCTAATCGTTTTTTAGTATTTTCAATACCAATACCGCTTTCTTGCCAGTTTTTATCCATATGATTTTTTGAATTGGAATTAAATGGATTTTCACATTCAAAAGTTAACGTCTTGCCTTTTAAAATAACCGAAATATAAATTGGATATTGAGAACCCTTGATTGAATTAACATATTTGAAGGCATTTTCAATAAAAGGCAAAAATAGTAGTGGAGCTATTACTTGATTCTCGTCATCAATATCTGTAGAAAAATTCACTTGAATTTTATTAGCAAGACGCTCTTTTTGAAGACTTACATAATCTCTAATATGTATAATATCCTCTTGTATATTTACAGAATTATCTTGCCCTTTTTGCAATAGATATCTAAAATTGTCAGATAATTTCAATATCATTTCTGGAGTTTTATCATCCTTTTTTAAAGCACTCGAATAAATCATGTTTAAAGTGTTAAACAAAAAGTGTGGATATATTTGTGCTTTTAAGCTCGATAATTCGGCCTGCTGTCTTTCAATAATTGTTTTTTCTATCGTTTGTTGTTGTTCATATGCCTTTTTTATAGAATACAAAACATAGCCAAACAAAGCTAATACAGCATACGCGGAAAAATAACCTAAGCCATAATACCAATACGGTTCTTCATGTTTTCCTTCCAAAATAGCATTGTGCATTTTTAAATTCACATAGCCTAAAAGAAAAAATAGAATAAGTAATAAAATACTATTGGCTATCTTATTTTTTGAAGGTAGAATTAATAAGTAAGTAACATAAAAAACTACCATTCCAAATATAAGGTTGATAAGCTCATTAAAGAAAACGTACGTATAGCCGCTAGTAATACTTTTTATATAAGGGTAGAACAAATAAAACATCCAAAAAACGAGATGGATAAAAACTTCTCTTTTTTGTAAATTCTCTAAAAATAAATTTTTATTTGGTTTAACAATTCCCACTATATTTCTAATCTATCGGAGCTTCATTGTACTGACGTTCTTTCCTCTTTCTATTTTTACCTTTATTTTCAAACAATGTATAACGTAAACTAAACAAAAAATTCCTTGTCTGCATTTGTATATCCCAGTTGGTTTCCTGAAAAAGGTTGTCTGTAACGCTGGTTCTATTTAGCATGTAATTATTAAAAATATCTACAAGCCTAAATCCTGCCATTAATTTGTTTTCCAAAAAGCGCGCACGCAAAGCCCAATCTAATCGATTTCTGGGTTCGTTAAAACTGTATGTTCGTTGGTTTTTGAACCTATAAATATAGGTTAAGTCTGTAGAGATTGCCTTATTGATTTTGATGATGTTTTTAAACTGAAATGTGGAAGAGTATAACTTGTCCCATGTAACCAATGCTGACTGATTCACTTTTGTAAAATAGTAGTTGGCCGTAAGTCTCGAATTCCAATATGAAGCAATTTTGTAGCTTAAATCACTTTCTAATCCATAAGAATTGAAAACTCCCGCATTTTCATATCTAAAGGTTTGTTGGTTGTTCGTGCCAGTTTGTGTCCACAAAATAACATCTTTTCTGTGACGATAAAAAGTTGACAAGTTAACATTCAGATTTTTGATTTTTGTTTGATAGCTAAATTCTATATTATCACTAAATTCTGGTAAAATATCAGGATTGTACTCCCATATATAAAGTGGGCTAACAATTTGAAAAGCATTTACATGATGAAAGTTAGGTCTAGAAACACGTTTGCTATAACCAAGATTTAAGGTATTATTATCTTTTAGTTTATAGGATAGATGAAGAGATGGAAATACATTAGAGAATTTCATTGAGGATATGAAATTATTTGTTTGGCTTTTGGAGTTAGATGTAAAATATTCATACCGTAGCCCTGTCTGAATAGAGAGCTTACTTACAGCAAACTTTGATTGTGCATACATACCCCAAAGTACTTCGTCGTATTCAAATTGATTGTTTTCCTCGATTCCTGAAACTGGCACAAATAAACGCGCACTTTCTAAAAACTGTGTGTTTTTTGAAACACCTGTTTCAACAATAACTTTTTCTTTTAAAGGAAATGTGTAATCAAGTGCAAAAGACTGTAACAAAAAATCTTCTGTGAGTCTCTCATCAAAAAGCTCTACATCGTTTTCAGAATCTGTTAGTGGATATGTGTTCTCACTATTATTCAAATTGAAATCTAGCTCTAGAAAATGGTTGTTATCACTAAAGCTAAACCGATAATTGCCGTTAAAAATAGTAATGTAATGTTTGTGGGAATTCTGTCGTAGATATTCATAATCATCTCTATTTGTTACGTTGAAGTAGCTGGAATTATTAATATAATCATGCGAATCATCCGTATAATCAACATTTATGGACAATTCTTGTTTAGCACCAATAAAAAAGTCGATACCAGTAGCAATATTATTTACGATTCCATCAAACTCATAAGGTGTAAAAATACTTTCAGTTGTACCATCGCCAAATTCTCTTTTTAGAAGCTGATTGTTAGTTGTTTTATTTTTGGATTGTGAAATACGTGCTTTAAAATTGTACCATGAATTGTTATAATTACCATCAATTCCAAAGCCATATCTTCTAGTTCCTATGGAAGCATTACTTACTATATTTAATCCAAGATTTCTTTGTCTTTTCAAGATAATATTTATGATTCCGGATAAGCCATCTGCTCGATTTTTTGCGGAAGGAGACGTTATAATCTCAATGCGGTCAATATTAGATGCTCGGATTTGTTGTAATAGTTCTGAAGTATTTAAAGGCGATAATTTCCCATTGACAAGTATTTGTATGTTTTCACTACCGCGAAGTGCTATAGTTCCAGTGGCAATATCGGTTTCTACTTCAGGTATTTGCTCGAAAGCTTCCAAGGCATTAACACCCGATTGTTGGATATTACTTCCCAGATTAATGATTTTTCTATCAATCTTTAATAGGGAAGTAGTGCGCTCGCCTTTAATGATAACTTCATCTAGCGCATTGATATCTTGAAAAAGGTGTATCGTAATACCATCGGTAAATTCTGAAGCTTTGATAGTCGACTTTTTGTATCCAATAAAGCTAACTTCTATATGCGTATAAGTCTCTTTAACCCTAATTTTAAACGTTCCATCTTCATTGGAAGAAACACCATTAATTAATAGATTATCGTTAAATATAGCGATAGTAGTATAGGGAATAGGCTTTTTAGTATCAGCATCTATTACGGTTCCAAAAATGATGGTTTCTTGTTGGGGAAAAACTAAAAAACCATACATCGAAAACATAAATGCTAATATATACTTCATCTCAAAACTATTTGATGAACAAATATCCTTTTAGAAAATCATCAAATAAATTTTAATCTGTTAACCATTATTTTTTCTCTGTTAAAACTAAAGGCCTCATAAAATTTTGGCTAAAACAATAGGTGAGTAGAGCGGTCATATTTTAGAGGGTGAGAACTTAATATTGTTGAGTTCTCACTTTTTAATTGGAGTTCTATATAATCTAAAGTGTTCTAATGTTTTCCAAAATATAGCGAAACGAGCCGTAGATTGTTTCCAAAATTATATGCAGCCTTGATTTTTTGTTTCTTTTGTATCAAGACAAAAGATAGAGATTAATAACTTCAAAACTTAAATTTCTATTTTACATAATGTCAAACAGCTTAATTTAAAAATTTCAATTAGAAACAGAAAGTGAGCAAGTGTACAGAAATTTGCCTAAGCAAATTTTGTACTGTTGCGTGAGGCTTGCACAAATGATAATGAGATTTTTTTATTGCAGAATATTCAATTCTAAACAAATGCTCAATACGAAGCTAAAAGCATTTGCTTTTTTGGCGTGGGCAAAGCGGCTGGGAATTGTGTATAAAATAAATTGTGAAGACAATTTGATTTTATTTAAACAATAAGCGTTTGCGCGCGGCAATTTTACATAACGTCTAATTATAGATACAAATGGAAAGATGCGGCGTAGCCGACCGCTAAATGAAGTTTCATGACCCTGTTGCTACGTTTGATAAAAAGAATACTGCTGAGGGATATTTGATATAATATATAATTATAGCTTACGAATGCGGTCAAGAAATAAGCCAACATGTAAAACTGCTATGACATAATTGTTGACGATATGAGCCTAAAGGCAGTCATATCTACAATTATATCAAATACGGTGGTATTGGCGCAGTTTTACCCAGACAAGCATTTGTACTATAATGTACCGCGTTATGTAACTTGAGCTTTGGTAAAAGCGAAAGTTTACCGTGCAGCTCGTGGAAAATTTCTTCTAAAAATCTTCTTCAAGAAAAGGTAATGGAACACTTTTTACACGACCCGAGGTAGGAGGGGAGGTAATGTGTGTGGAATGGGATATGATAAACATTTGTATCTTTAACACGTCTACACAGTTTTAGGAAAATTCTAAAACAATTATTTATCGATAAGGAGTCGCTCGCAAGCCCAGCGGCCACGAAAGTACCGCTTCCAGTCCTAGACTGTGTAGACAGGGCTGACGGGGTGGCTCCGCATTTAAAATTTTCTTTATGTCTACAAGAAAAAATCAAATCCATGATGAATGGTACCAGCAACTACAGAAGGAACTCTCCTTGGCAGATTCAAAACAAAAGAATGCAATCCTTGAGATTATTGCCATTATTGATAACTATTTCGACGTAAACTCTCTTGAAGGCCATATAGATGGTTTGCATGGGATGCTATCAGGCAGTATCGAAAATAAGGGATTGGGTTTATCCAAAAAATACATTTTTGATTGTGTGTCCCAAACGAGTGTTCATGTCAATTTTTTATTGAAATTATCCACTAGACTTTCTGTGCTCAAAGCATGATGAATCCCTATTTAGATAACCAAAAGTCCTTCTAATTTTTTTGGAAGGATTTTTTGTTTGAAGTCAACTAATTATTTCTTGTAGTTCGAAATTGCGGAAAAACCCCAGAATTTCTAAGGTTTTTCTACAATACGATTTAACAATCTATTTATATATTTAGATTCTCCAAAACTACATTTAACTTCCTCTTATTTTTCAAATAACTACTCTGTTACAAGAATAGGGTTTAATGTTTTATTCGTTAAAATTGAAATTTTGAAATTGAAAAATAATATCAAATACTTATTCAAATCATTATTACTAATAGGAAGATCAATAGAGAAATCCAATTCTATTAAAAACTCATTAAGACTTATAACGTTCGTATTTATCTTATCCAGTTATAATATTTTAAACTCTACAACCAATAAGAAATCTTCAAGTTTAAATCACAAAATGTTATCGTATTGTCTATCAAATAAAGGTTTGAAGAATAAAGAAAATGTGAAGTCATTAGATAATTCTATTTCAGTAATTAATGATCATGCCTTAGACATTCTATTCAAGCTAAGATATCTCAAAAAGAAAGGGAAAGAAATGGATTTTTCAGGAAATTATATCACAACAAATAGCGAGTTAGACGATTTACGCGAAACCTACGGTGAAGTAAAACGAGAAGCTGATTTAATAGAAAAGTCTTTAGGAGAAGAACCCAAGTTGTTTGAAACACTTAAAATGAGTCACAGATTATTAAAGTTTGAGTTAGAAAATTTTTCCAATTTGCTTTATATGAAAAGGTTGATGAATCAAGAATATGGAAAAAATGACCAGCAGAAGGTTTTTTATAATGAAGTAAAAAAGCTGCTAGCTAACTTTTTAGAAGATGCCATTTTAAGGTCACAGTTACTTCATGCCAAAACAAGCAATCTGTTATATGATAGAAAAATAAAAATCGAGAATACGAATATCCAATTAAATGAAATAACCATAATCGAAAATCAATGAAAACCAAAACAATTACAATCGTCTTCCTTTTATTTACAATTTGCAATTTGAGTGCTCAAACAATTGAAATAATTAAAGCAATAAGTGATAACGTATTACCAACTGCAATAAGTGGGGTCAAGGACCTATTGGGAACTTCAAAAAACAATGGCAATATAAAAACAACAAAAAAAGAAGTAGAAAGCAAAATTGAGCCTTTCAAGAATTACGCTGTGAAAATTGCTGCCTCGACTGAAAGTACAGCAAGAAATTTCAAAGCTCTTTCCCTTGTGGTTAATCCTGCATCGATGGTTATGGATAATGTTGGAGCTTTGCACGCTCTTTCAACAGATCAGTTGATTAGTGCCGTGACAGAATCAAATAATTTATTAGTCCTGAGGGAGTTTAGTTTTCAGGTGGAAGCTTCTTTTGCAGAAGTTGATAATAGTATAGAAGGATTGACAAGAAGTGTATCAGATTTGGATATAGATCAAAGTTTGAAGGATAGATTAACAGAGAAAACAGATCTTATTAGAAGCAAGTTCACGCAAATTAAAATTGAAGTACAAAACAGTGGTGTTACCAATGTTAGTGCACAAACATCACCTGAAGACCTTCAAAGATACCTAGAGTATTTTTCAAGAGCTGATAATCAAATAGAAACGTTAAAAGATAACATAATGGGATTCTTTTCAATTCAAAAATCTAGAACATCCACTTTTGTGAATGAGTCACAAAATCTAGCTGAAGAGATTGCCGATAAATGGAGTGAAATTGATTTCGATTAAGTATTTACTATCTAATAAAATATTATTAACCAAAGAAAGCAGTTATGCCAGTAGGAAAGGTATTATTCCACTTGACAATAAGTTCAAATTTGGTCAATACCCTAGTATAATTTAGAATTTTGATAAACTAAAATCCGACAAAGATGAATTACTTAGAAATTTATCATAAAGAAATATTTAATATCCTATTCTAAAAAGAATATCTGTTCATTCTTTGTTATATGAAAATCATATCCACACATAGGTTCGTTAGTCTTTTAGAAAAAGAGAAGACTTTAAATTCTATTAAAAAAGAATTTCCTAACAATCAAAACTACTTAGATTACATTTCCAGTTTAAGTATCATTGATGAGATAATTAAATATTCGGAATCCTTATTCAATTCTTCAATAAAAGATCTAAGCGTAAATGATTTTTACAATAAGTTAAACCAGCTTTCTGAGTATTTAGGAAAGATTCTTGAATATGATTTTATTGTTTTCGGATATAAAAATGCGAATTCATTAATTGACTTAGTACCATATTTTCAGGGAGAGGAACTAGTAACAGATAACCTAAGAAATTTAAAGGAAGTAGAATTCCATAAGTCATTTGTAGGTCAACTCTTAAATAAATCTAATGAACCATATATCTGGCAATCAGAAGTAGATGGTAACATCCTAGATTACTCGAATTTTTCAAAATCGAATAAAAGTTTTGACATAGATAATTATGGGCATGAAAGATTAAAAGAATACTTCAATTTTCTTCCTAATGGACCAAGTGAATTAGTAATATGTCCGATAAGCGTAAAGTCAACAGACAACCACAGTCCCTTAGGTTATCTCATTTTAGCAAACAAAAAATCGAAAATTACTCCATCCATAGAGTTTAAAATCTTAAAGACTTTAGGCTATTATCTTGTACAAGTTTTTAAAAATCAATCAACTATATTCCAACTTGACAAAGATGCAAGGTTCATAAGTGAAATATATGAGATGTTTTTTAATGAAGGTATTGTTGAAATCCTTGATTTTTGCAATACAGAATTTAGTCTTGAATATTCAAGTTTTTGGGTCCCCACCAAAGAAGAGGAAGAAATAGCTTTTGGACTAAGAGCTTGTAATTCAACAACTCTTGACAATAACAAGCTTTTGATTTGTTACGAACAGGATTTTTATTTAGGCACTGATTGCATCCTTGGAGAAATCTACAATAATAATCTTAATCCTGACTTTAACAACTTATATATAATAAGAAAACCGAATCAAGATAATACTGGATTTAAAAGTCTAGGAGAAGTTATCAAAAGTAATTTCTTGATTGTTTTCCCAATTATAAAGTATTCACATAGCAGATTAACTTTAGGTCATGAAAATGAAGATATTACTCTCGGTTATTTTTGTTTTTACATTTCTGACAAAACTGAAATAGAACAATTACCAAATGAGAGAATTCATAACTTCATGGATCAAATCTCATTTTATATAGAACATATCCTTTATGACCACACTTTTCATACCCTAGAACTAATTTCTAAAGATTTATTTAAAATTGATGATATCACAGATGTGCCTAAATACTACAATAATCTGGTAGCAACTGTGAATGACGTGATGAATTCAGAACATACATCAATTTTTTTTCCAAACGAAGATGGTGAACTTTATTTAAAATCATCAACTTCAAAAGAATTTTGGAAGGTTGACAGGGAGAATAAAGATATAATCGACACTTTAGATAAGTTGGAATACGAAAATGTATCAATTTCCCCTATTTATAATAGCATAGACAGTATAACATTTAGATGTTACACGAATAAGAATACAATCATTATACATGATATTCACGATAAGAATATTAAAGCAGATTGTTCCTTTTATGAAGCTACTAAAACGTTCCATAAGAGTGCAATTTTTTGCCCTGTTGTCGAAAATGGAAAATGTGTTGCTGTAATTCGCTGTATAAATAAAAAAGAGTTTAATGATTCTTTGTTAAAAACATACACATTTCATGATGCGGATACTATTGAATTGATAAGTTCCTTCATTGCCAGTCAACATCAGAAAATACAATCACTTGATCAACAACAATTATTCATAGAAAAATTGGCTCATGAAAACAAAACTCCTGTATCCTTAATATGGGGAGCCATTGAAAATATTGAAATCAAACTTTCCGATACTGACTTTTATAAGGATGCCTCTTTAACCAAACATTTTGAAAATATAATGTTTGCCACTTCGGTGCTTAATAATAATTATGGGAATCTTAATGCTTTCCTAAAAAACAAAGAGAGAAAACTGTCCTATCATTTCGAGTATATTGAGTTAAAAGAAA
The DNA here is from genome assembly GCF_013090115.1 of Flagellimonas amphidinii. Classification (GTDB taxonomy): domain Bacteria; phylum Bacteroidota; class Bacteroidia; order Flavobacteriales; family Flavobacteriaceae; genus Flagellimonas; species Flagellimonas amphidinii. The sequence goes on along the minus strand of NZ_JABFNN010000039.1, from coordinate 273,583 downwards.
AAATTGAGGAAATCTCTAAATTATTAAAGCCTTTTCTTCAAAAGGTTGAAAATAAATCTGTGATATTTAATCTACAAATTCACGAAATGCCTAAGGTTAAAGTAGATGAAACAAGAATGTATCAAGTAATATATAATCTTATTCATAATGCAATTAGGTATTGTGAACCATCTTCAACCATAAGCATTTTCTTTAAAGCCAATAAAACAATCGACTTGAAAGGTGAAGTTATTAACTGCTTTGAGTTGAGATTTGAAAATTATGGAATAGGCATCCCGCGGGAGGATACCGATAAAATTTTCATCCCATATTATAGATCAGAAAATGCAAAAAGAGTTAATCCAAATGGAACCGGAATAGGTCTACATGTTACAAAGACAATAGTAGAGGGGCACGGCGGTGTAATTAGTGTTACTAAAAACGCTAAACCAACTATCATATCAGTTTTTTTACCTAATACCTTAATTCAAGACTATGAAAAAAATATTGTTGTTTGACGAAGAAATTCTATTATCCAATGAAATCCAAGAGGGATTTCAATTGAAAGACCCTGACATTCACTTTGATTGCGTATCAACTTATTCAAAAGCATTAGACAAGGTAATATCAGATAACTATGATATAATTTTAATCGATGTAGTAATTCCGTTTACTAAAGAGGATAGAAATCGAAATTCCAAACTATCCAATAATCAAAACACCGGGATTATTTTTAAAAATCATCTTTTAGAACTAATTGAAAATAATGAGGTTAAAAGCAAACCAAAAATATATTTTTTCACAGCTAGAACAAATCTGACCAATCAGGATAAACAAGGTATTGATAATATTATTCTCAAACCACAGCGGCCAAGTCAGATATATTCTAAGGTTATTTCTTAATCAAATTTCAATGAAGCTTAATTATTATTTTTTTCTTTTATTTTTCTCTACAATATTTTCTTTCAGCCAAGAACAGAATCAATCCTTCAACTCAAAGAGATATATTGATTCAATTTTTTCTGTAAAAGCTAATGAAATTGAAAAAAATAATTATGAAAGTCTAAATAAGATAAATAAAATTAAATCTGACTTAATAGAAAAAGAAAATAGTTTCTGGGCGGATGAAGCTTTTTGGATGATTACTATTTTAGGAGGGCTCTTGGCATTGACTCCCCTTATGTTTTGGATAGTCGAAATTTTGAAGAATAAAACTTTTAAAAGGATTAATAGGTTAGAAAGAGATATAAAGAACGCACAATCTATTGTATCTGAGTATCATGCTTTTCAGTTCTATCAAGAGTACTATTTCGAAGATGTTATAAAGCCAACTTTTGAAAAAATAACAGATATTCTTATCGAGATATCAAAAACCAAGGGTCTTGACGAACAAGTAATTTCTGAAATTACAGAGCAATTCTATGATTTTGAAAGAGTTGTAAATCTTTTGCACTATGATGAAGATAAGAAGCAACAAGCATCTAGATATATTGAAAGTAGAAAATCTGATTTTCTAAAAATAAAAATGAATTCTATTCTAAGAAAAATCAGTTCTAAAAATCATAAATTGGTTATTCTAGAACTACTTAATTCTTATGACAACAAGGTTTGAGGATTTAGTAAGAACTTACTAACATACACCTATTTGATTCCTTTTCTAAATAGCATATACATATCTCGGAACCAAGGATTTTCTTGTTTTTTGATGATGAGATAATTCTTCAGGATTGCCAGAAGAAAATGCGGGCCGGCGAGGGAGTGAATTTGTGGCTTGGCACAAAGAGCCATTGCCCTGGGTTTTGTGTGTGGGCGTTTAGCGCCCAAATAGCGAAGCTATTAAGACACAAAGGGAGCGCGGAAGCATATTTTCTTCTTGATTTTTTGTTTCTTTTTCATCAAGGAAAAAGAAAGGAAGGAATAATAGTAGGGTTCCATCCTATTTGACATAATATTAGAAGCACTCACAAAAGAAAGCTAAATCAGAGAAGGATGTGAGCAAGTGCTAAGAAATTTATGCACTAGCTAAATTTTTAGCTTTTGCGGTAAACTGACGAAAAGTTCCTGAAATTTTTCTTCTCCAAATTTTCAATTAGCCCAAAAGGTTCAATCAAAGACGAAAAGCAGAGCTTTTAATGGCGCTGGCCAAGTGGCTGAGAATTGCGTATAAAAATAAATGCTTGGGCATTTACTTTTTATGAAAGCAATGTGCTATTGGCCGAGCGGCTATTTTACATAGCGACAAATTATGGTACAAATGAAAAGATGCGGCGCAGCCGACCGCTACGGAAAGTTTCATGACCCTGTTCATAATTCCCATAAATGACGAAATGTTGAGGGATATTTTACATAATAGAATTATAGCTTACAAATGGATAAACAGCTAGGAAACCAAAACAATACATTTGTACTATAATTTACATTATGTAAAATAAAAGAATTGTAAAGGAAACACAAACTGTTTCCTCTTCCCTTATGCCATGATCAATACCGGCACTTTGGACTTTCGTAATACTTCTTTGGAAAGGCTTGTTTTAAAAGACAGGATTTTTCTTTTGCTCTTGGGCACCAACAACAATTGTGTATTGGTTCGGCTTACGTAGCTTACCAAACCGTCCAAGGCATTGGCACCTTCGCTAAACACATAAGAAATGGTTTTGTTCCAAGCACTTTGTTCATCCGTGGCATGCTGTCCTTTAATGTTAAACAGATTCACGGGCTTTTTGCTATCACGCTGTAGATCTTTTATGATCTCTATGCCGCTATTTTGTGCACCGTTGCCAAAAACTCCCAAGGTTATGTCCTTAAACGTATGAAATTTATGGTCTTGGCCCATCAATAATACATTGGTCTTGGTTTCGTTCAATACAAAATCCGTAATGCTTTCCCCTAAAAAGCCTATACGGGACCTACGCTTGCCCAGTACCAAAATATCTGGTTTTTTGGTGGATAAATAATCGCGCACCCTATTCTTTACATTGCCATATTCCACTTTATAGTTGATGGAAACCCCTTCTTCTTGTTCCATGGTCCCTATCAGGGACTTTATTTTGGCACGGGTATTCAGATTGTTTTCATAAATGTTGCCCATGGCGGACAATTGACTTTCGCGCTTTACAATTTCCGTTGCCGGTTTTACATGAAAGACCTCCACTGCCCCATTAATTGCTTTGGCAAATTGTACAGCATTGCTCAAAACAAACTCAGAGCTCTTGGATAAATCCAATAAGACAGAAATACGGTATTTGGTGTTTTCTGGTTTCATAGTTGCTCGTTTTAATGGTTTATCCTTAAAGTTAGTTTGCAAATGGTTCAAATCCAATCGTTTAACGTTTATTTATAACGATACCATGTGATTTTCAGTGTATTGTACTAAAAAATTGGGTTATGACAAAATTTTTAGAAAATATGTTTGATTTTCTTAACCAAACCTATAGCAATTTTATAAGGTGCGTAACGGATGGGCACATCCAGCCAATTAGGACGTTTTACCACTCCTTTTTTGTGTGAGAACAGGTCAAAGCTATGCTTACCGTGATATCCTCCAAATCCAGAATGCCCTACACCCCCAAACGGTAAGTTTTTATTACTGATTTGCACCACAGTATCGTTTACACTTCCTCCTCCAAAGGCATATTGGCTCATCATGCGGTTTCGGAATTTCTTATTGTTGGAAAACACATAAAAAGAAAGTGGTTTTTCGTACCGGGAAATGGCTTGGTGCACTTCCTCCTCTTCAGTATATGAAATTATGGGAAGAATGGGGCCAAAAATCTCTCCCTGCATCACGGTACTGTCCCAATCGGGTTCATCCACTAAAGTGGGTGCTATGTATTGTTGTTCATCATTATATTGTCCGCCAACGAGGATTTTCTGGCCTTCCAGCATTTGTTTCAATCCTTTATAATGTTTTGCTGTGGTAATGCGGGCAAAATCTGGGGATTGTGCCACTTCTTCCCCAAAAAATTGCGTGATGTTGTACTGTAATGCCTTGACCAATGCTTCTTTTTGGGAAGCGTGCACCAAAATATAATCAGGGGCCACACAAGTTTGTCCCGCATTGATGCATTTGCCCCAAGCAATTCGCTTCGCGGCCAGTTTTATGGAGGCTGTTTCATCCACAATGCAGGGATTTTTACCGCCCAGTTCCAAAGTAACGGGCGTTAAATGTTCCGCAGCGCTTTTGTACACAATTTTACCCACATGGGTGCTTCCGGTGAAAAAGATATATTCCCAGCGTTGTGCCAACAGCTCCGTAGATGCTTCCACTCCCCCTTCCACAACCGTGACATATTCTGGGGGAAAGACCTTCGCAATAATTTGTGCTATGATTCCAGCGGTATTTGGACTCAACTCTGATGGTTTGAGCACTACCGTGTTTCCGGCTGCCAAAGCACCCACCAATGGAGAAAGCGTTAGCATAAAGGGATAATTCCAAGGAGAAATGATCAATACCTTGCCGTAAGGTTCCGCATAAATCCAATCCGAAGAGGGAAAATGGGTCAGTGATCCCCCTACCCGCTCTGGTTCGCTCCAAAAGCGCACATTTTTGATAGCTGTAGAAAGTTCAGCCAAGACCATTTGTGTTTCGGTGGCCAAGGATTCAAACTTCGGTTTTTTAAAATCGGCATACAGCGCATCACAAATAGCATCTTCTTGGGCAATGATCTCTTGTTTCAGTTTTTTAAGGTATTGCTTCCTAAATGCTACATCTTTGGTTTGCTGGGTAGCAAAAAAATCGTGCTGGGCCTGTACTAATTTCTTAATCATAATGGGACAAAATCAATCCCATAAATATAACTAAACTCTAACTGGTCTGCTAGGATCAAAAGTTAAGGTGTGTTTAGGGTGTCAACAAAAAAAGCACCGAACATTCGGTGCTTTTCAATAGGTTATGAGAAAGATTTTACAGTGTAATCTCTTCAGTAACTCCGTTAGGATAAATCAGTGTAGCTTGGTCATCACAATCTCCATCGCCAAAATCAACGGTAATGGCCAAACCATTTTTGGTCACCACCATGCTGCCCGTGGTCAAATGCTCACAGGAAAGAGTTCCTTGCAAAGCACTTTGGGTTTCAATGGAATAGGTATTGCCATCGGCCTGTACCGTCCAAGAACCAGAGAGGCTAAAAGTGCTGTTCGCCAAATCATCACCAAAGGTGAAGCTGAAGGTTTTAGAGCCTGTTTCCGAAACCACACTTTCGTCTTCCATTTCTACTGTGATATTACTTTCCACAGTAAATGCAATGGTGTTTTGGTCTTGTTCACCACTGATGGTAAAGCTTCGGGTTCCGTTTATTTTGATGTTCCCTACATAAAAATCCTCATACGTTGCGCTATAGGAAAGACCTTCATTGCCTTCATCGTAAGTTACGGTCAAGGTTCCGTTTACATTTTCAGTTCCGTTGAGCACACAATTGTTGAAAGTGGCCACAAAACCGGTTTCAGAATATTCAGCAGTATAACATTCGTTGGATTTTGCAGATTTTCCACTTACTGAATTCTGGGCAAATAACTCGGCCAATGCGTTGTCGGCCACGCTTACCATCTCATCAGTTTCCAAAATGGTACGTACTTCGGTCTGTGACAATTCTTCGGAACCATTGAAAGAATTGGCATCCTCGCTGCAAGATTGTACCATAATAATTGATAAGGCTATGAAAGCCAGACAGCAGAATTTAAGTAGTAGTTTGTTCATCTTGTAAAAGTTTGGGGTTATGCAGTCTTAACGAATACCCTAGTTCTTTAGTGTACAGGTTTAATTTTTATCGATAAAATGTAGGTCAATTCAAAATAATCTAGCTCTAATTGTGTTATTTTACAGTAGAATACATTGAAAAATTGCGCTCATGAAAAATTTATTGAAAATTGCCCCACTAGTTCTATTGTTGTTGAACATTGCTTGTAGCAGTGATGATGGCGGTAGCGGAGATGAAGCTGCCACCATTAATTTTAATGTAACAGGTATCTGGGACTTGGTTGAAGTGAACATTAGCTCGGCCCAAGATATAAACCTGGACAATACTTCTTCCACCAATCTTTTGGATGAATTGGATTGTGTAATTGGTACTTTATTGATTGATGGAGATTTGTCATGGAGTTACGAACAGTCCAGTATTTTTGTCTCCGCCATTACTAACGGACAGTTTAATGCCCAATGTTCTGGAACCATTACAGCATCTGGCACTTGGACCGCAGATGATACTCAAGTGGTTTTCTCTGGAAGCAGTACCTTGAGCACCATGCAGATTGATGGTGAAACCTTGGTGAACAATGTTGGAGATGATTTACCCGGTATTCAAAGTTTTGTGTACAGGCGAAGGAACTAGTTGCTCTTATTTATTGGGGTTTTTGCGCTAGGATGACCCACATTTGTTTGTCGGTTTCCCGCTCCCAGTTACCATGGTTCTCTATTTGCGATAAGATTCTAAATCCGGCGTTTTCCAGTTCTTCCCTTACATATCCTGGACTTAGGGAATGTGCTGCTACTTGTTCTTGTCTGGATTTACCTCGTATTCTATCCTTTAACTTTTCCAGTATAAGTATTTTGCCCCCGGGTTTTAGTGCATCTTTGACATGCCTCAGGATTTTTTGGTAAGCTTCCATTTCGTGATAGGTGTCAATGATGAAGACAAAATCCAATTCTCTTTCTGGTAATTTGGGGTCATCATAATCTCCTAAAATGGTGATAATGTTTCTCAGATTTCTTTTGTTGGCATTGATGCGCAACTCTTCCAAACGGTCAGAACGTACATCAACGGCATACACTCTTCCATTGCCTTTTACTTTTTTTGAAAGATGTATGGAAAGATAGCCTTCGTGACAGCCAATATCTGCAACCTTGTCCCCCTCCTCCACTCCAGCTTTGTTCAGCAGGAGATTGGTTTTCATCCATTGGTCACGGTCGGTCCAATCCGCTTCGGTGTATTGGGCCTGTAGCCCAAACACCGAAACAAAGATTAGAAATACAATAAGATTGTTGTGCTTCATTGAGGGGCTTAATCTTGAATAAGACCTTGACCTTCAATCCAAGGAGCCCCAGCAGCTTTCAGTTCAGATTCTAGAGCCGGTAATGTATTTTTCACCAAAACGGTCAACTCCTTTTTAATATCCTGAAGCTGGCTTTTAGCTCTTTGCATAGCCGTTTTTTGATTGCCCGTAGGTCCATAAGTGTTGCCCAAGGCCACATAGCCTATAAAAGAGCCATCCTCTGGAGACAGGGCATTGTTTTCCCCAATCTCATTCTTAGCAGGATTTCCTTTCAGTTGTGCATTTATGGACAATAATTGAACTTTGGCATTATAGATTTTTGTTGAAAGTGCTGCACTAGGTCTTTCAGCTTCATCCAGGGCGCGCTTCATGGCATCGACCTGGGCCAAACTTCGTTCCAAAACCTTGTTGGTGGCTGTAAGGTCTTGCTGGAATTTTTGGAATCCTTGCCTAAAGGCATCAATTTCGGCAGTAGGTTTAGATGGCAAAGCTCCTTTTTCCAACGGTTGTACTATAAATGTTTGTGGTTCTGAAAGCATTTTTAGTTCTCCATCAACACGTTTGTACAATTCTACGGTGTAATTGCCGGGAGTGGCTAAATAAGGTGATCCAAAAAAGTCATCTCCACCACCGCTTGGTTTTTTCAAGGGAATTCCTGCTCTATCCGCATACGTTAAATTCCACGCAACTCTGTTGAATCCTTTTTTGTTGGTGCCACTAACAGTGTTTACAACATTACCATTGCTATCCTTAACCAAAAGTTCAATGGCAGGTTGCTCTTGATTGGTTTCATCAGCCAAAGCCCCCCAACCTGGGAAAGCAATATTGCTCTTTTGTTTGTTCAGGTCTTTTTCCTTTTTGGTTCTTACTTCCTTTAAGCTGGTTAGCTTTTCAGGTAGGAAATAAGTGAATGTGGCTCCATAAGGTGGGTTTTTGGCTGCATATTCTGAATGCCCTTGGCCATACACCCCATCTTTTTGAATGTACCAATACGCTGGTTTTACTTTAAAAAGCGTTGCATCTTTTTTGGAAGCATCAAAATCACGCAAAGCGGAAATATCATCCAATATATAAATACCTCTACCGAAAGAACCTGCTACCAAATCATCTTCTCTACGTTGGATAGTGATATCTCTAAATGAAATGGTTGGGAGTCCGCCATCCAATTTGATCCAACTACCACCACTATTTTTGGTAAAGTAGACCCCGAACTCAGAAGCCAAGAACAAAAGGCCAGGCTTTTTATGATCTTGCACAATCCTCCAAGTCAATAATCGCTTGGGTAGATTTCCATTGATCAAACTCCAAGTATTTCCTCTATCGGTACTTTTTAGAACGTAAGGTTTAAAGTCACCTTCTTTGTGGTTATCCAATAGCAAATAAACCGTATTGGCATCATAAAGGTCAGCTCTAACATCGTTTACAAAAGCTCTATTGGGAACGCCTTTGATGTTACCGAGCATGATTTTCCTCCAGCTACTCCCTCCATTTTCGGTAACTTGAAGAATACCATCGTCTGTTCCAGCATAAATCAATCCTTCTTGTACTGGTGACTCCGCCAGTGAGGTTATGGTGTTGTAGTTGGACATGGCCGCTACATCCCAAGGGTTGTCCCAGCTTTGCTGTCTCCCCAAAATTGGGAGCGAAAGGCGTTCTTCATTTCTTGTCAAGTCTGAAGAAATTGAAGTCCAATCATCACCACGATTTTCAGATTTCCATACACGATAAGAAGCAAAGTACAAGCGTTTTGGGTTATGTGGGCTTACCAAAATAGGAGCATCCCAATTGAAACGTTCGTAAGGATCTCCGGCTGCTGGTTGGGGTTGAATGTATACTGTTTCACCAGTAGTTTGATCAATTCTCCAAAGCCAACCTTGTTGAAATTCTCCATAAGTAATGTCAGGATTGCCCGGTTCTGTGGCTGATTGATGTCCATCTGCACCTAAGGTAATCCACCAATCAGAATTTAAGATTCCAACGCTACTCTTAGTGCGTGAAGGACCTCCATGGGAACCATTGTCCTGGGTACCACCATAAATATGATAGAAAGGCTCGGCATCATCCACAGCTATTTTATAGTATTGCGTTAGAGGAAGATTGGCAAAAAACCTCCAAGTTTTGGTTAAATCATAGGATTCGTACAAACCTCCGTCTGTACCAAATAAAACATAATCGGGGTCTGATTTTTTAAAGGCCATGGCATGGCTGTCCACGTGCTTTTTGTCCTCGTTCATGAACTCAAAATGCTTACCATGGTCATCTGAAATCTGGACAGTATTGCTCATCAAATACAATTTTCCATTTTGATGGGGCGAAGCATATAGTTCTTGATAATAGTGAGGTCCAGTTCCACCTGAAACTGCATCAGATTGTTTGGACCATGAGGCTCCTTGATTTTTTGAGATGAAAAGGCCTCCTTTTTTACGGTCCAATTCTATAGCTGCATAAATGGTTTCATTATCGAAAGGAGAAATGGCCAATCCTATTTTCCCCAAATTGGATGTTGGAATACCGCTGGTGAGTTTTGTCCAAGTTTCTCCACCATCAATGGATTTGTGGATTCCAGAGCCAGGACCTCCACCCATGTAGGCAGCAACTGTTCTATGTCTATCCCAAGTGGCAGCATACAGCACATCAGGATTGGTTGGGTCAATAACAATATCGGTTACCCCGGTCCATTCATTGTTGCCCAAGGTTTTTTTCCAACTTTTCCCCCCATCAGTGGATTTGTAGAGGCCTCTTTCTCCACCTTTGCTCCAAAGAGGACCTTGGACAGCAGCCCATACCACATTGGAGTTGGCAGGGTGTACAATAATCTTGGAAATGTGTTCTGAGGATTTCAAGCCTACGTTTTTCCAAGTGTTACCCTCATCATGGCTCACATAAATACCATCACCAAAGCCGACGTGTCTTCCACCCACGTTTTCCCCAGTACCTACCCAGACCGTGCTGGGATTATTGGGGTCTATTGTAACACATCCGATGGAATAACAGGTCTGTTTGTCAAAAATGGGTTTCCAAGTAGTACCAGCGTTGATTGTTTTCCAAACCCCACCAGAACCTACAGCTACGTACCAAACACTTTCATTCTTAGGGTGAATGGCAATGTCGGCAATTCTACCAGAAGTTAATGCAGGACCAATACTACGAAATTCCAATCCAGAGTAAGTAGTGGAATCTGTGTTTTGGGCGAAAAGTTGAAGAGAGCAGGAAATAAATAATAGAAGAGCAGGAAAGATTTTAGAATAGTTTTGTTTCATGTATAATGTTTTTTGGTTGAATTAGTGCTGTAAGTTAACCAAAAGCTATTGCCATGATTCTAAAAAAAATGTGAAAAAACTGTAACTTGAACTAAAAGATGTCCTACGTTCTATCCTTTAGCCGAAAAACAAACTTTAGTCCGCTCCAATCTTCATCAACAGCAGCTACTTTAGTGTCCACCAAACCTATGGATAGTAAATGTTCTCGAATAGGGTCTCGTTTAAGGTCGGTCTGGATTTTGGAGGAACCTTTGGGCCAACTCACCCAAAGCATCCCCGTTTTTTTAAGTGTATCTTTAAGTGAAATTGAAATTTTCTGAAGCTCATCAAAAGAGGTACAAAATAGATGTATAAAATCCACCTCCCCTACTGTTTTGGTTTTGATGTTTAGATGGTCTGGTATTGTATCAAACAACTCCCAATAATGGGAAGGAGCATTAACCAGTAAGATAGAAAAGCCCTCTTTTATGCCCAACTTTTTGGCTAGTGGCGTTTTTGAGTATCCTGTGGTAGTTTTCAAACTAAAAATTGATTTTATATAAATGTATGGCATATTTAGAAAAATTAAAGCAACTAAACAGTTGCATATATTAAGATGTTTTGTAAATTAGCAACCATATAGTTGCATTATTAATCAAAAACAATACATACAATGAAAGATGTAATTACTAAAGAGCACGTTTTCCCGCATCCTATCCAAAAAGTATGGGATGCCATTTCAAAAGCCGAAGAAATCTCAACATGGTTTATCAATGCTGATTTTAAAGCTGAAAAAGGTTACAAATACACTTTTAACGCAACGGATGAACCTGGTTGTACAGCGATTACCGGCGAAGTTAAAAATGCAGACCCCTATACCTTAATTTATACATGGATTGTGGAAGGCACAGATACGGAAACAGTGGTGAAATGGGATTTACAAGAAACCCCCGAAGGTACCAAGTTGTTTTTAGAACATTCAGGAATATCAAAATACCCAGGGGATTCCGCAGTATCATTTTTTACTAGTTTTGACAAGGGATGGGATGGTTGTATCAATAAGCTCACCCCCTATTTAGCACAACAAGTACATGCAGGATAAAATTACTACAGTTTTAAAGGCAATAGCAGATCCCAAAAGGCGTGAAATTTTTCACGCCTTGATCATTGCTTCATCTGCCCTTTCCATTACACAGATATCCGGTCAGTTTGATATTAGTAGACAGGGTGTAACCAAACACATTAAGACTTTGGAGGAAGCCGGTCTGGTTGAAATCACTTCTAAAGGCAGAGAACGGTTTTGCACGGCAGATGCCAATCCGTTAAAGCAAGTAACCGAATGGGTGATGTTCTACGAAAAGTTCTGGGACAAGGCCTTAGGGGATTTAGGGGCCTTCTTGGATGGAAAATAATTTTATCCAGAGGTGGTTTGCTTCGCAAATTGTAGCATATTATCCACAGTTTTTCCCAAATTCTTCTGGAATGATTTTTTGAGTATCAATAAGGCTAAAAATCTCTTCAAAGGGGATTTTATCTCTAAAAAGGTCTCTATGGTTAACTCGCAGGTGTTCTCTGAAGTTGGGTGAAAAATATAAAATTGTGCAAGCTCATCAATAAATGAGGGACTTGTGGTTAATTCTCCATATACCAAATCCCCTTCATCAACTTCTTTGGTTATAGTGATGAAATCCAAATGTTTTCCATTCACCACACAGGTGTGTTCTGAACCTATCCGGGTAACCTCATTATGGTTATATTCTAGCTTATCTACTCCCGATTGCCAATACTTACGGTAAGAATAATTGGCAATATATTCCATCAATTTTGCAGCAGAAATGGGAAAATCCTTTTTTACAACAATTTGGGGAGGATAATCAAAATGAATTCTTTTAGGCTCTGGAACCGTTTTTAGTTTGAGTTCTTTTGGGTCGATCAGCGAATAGATATAATCCATTTCTTGATCGTCATAGGAATCAGAACCCTGTCTGAATCTAAAAATTTTACTGGAATAGTATGGGGAAAGTTGAATATCCAAGGCCAACGACCGGGTAATTAAGGCATAATTATCACTATCCACAGAGTTTTTTAATAATCTATGCGCTTCAATTACTTGTTTTCCAAAGGGTTTTCTATTTCCTTGAACTTCTATATGTTGGATGTGCCCGCTGTGTACAATGATCTTTAATTGCAAATTGGGAGCAGTGGCACAAGCATTGCAAGGGCATATCCGATTCTTTTCCAACATTTTTAAGTGACTGTAAAATGCCGTGAACATGGATTCAATTTGTGCCAAAAGATTTTCTTGGGATGGAACTTCGTTTTCTTTGTAGAAGAAAAGTGCGTCACCTTCTATTTCTGCCAGCTTTAAAGATTGAATATTAGCATCTACCAACACTTCAAGCAATTCAGAGATGACATGCTGGCTATGCTCTACCTCTGTTGTTTGGATGAACTTTGTATACCCAGAAATATCTGGAATGAACAAAAGGGATTTTGACATTTTTTGATTGATAGTTAGTTGCTGTTTAGTCTTCCCGCAAAAGCGAAACTTACCGTTTCTTAGGAGAAATCAATTGGTTTGTCGTTTTATCTCTTCCCAACAAGGTGGAACAATCGAGAAGATACATAATTAATCTTATCTAAAAGATATATGCCAGATTGTATATGCTTTGAATTTTGGCTGTTACCTAAAACGATTTGTACCTTAACCTAATGAATCGTATCTCAATCTTACGAAATAAGGTCCGGGATCACTTGTTGGACCAAATGCAGCAAGGCGAATTGAGTATTGGTGAAACCGTGAATCTTGCCAAACTTTCCAGAAATATTGGAGTTAGTGTTACTCCCATACGTGAGGCTTTAAGCCAGTTGGAACATGCGCAAGTTCTCAAAGCTATTCCCAATAGGGGTTTTGTTGTTGCTGAACTCAGTCAAAAAGAAGCAAAGAATCTTTATGAAACCATTGCCCAATTGGAAATAATGGCATTGGAAAGTTCTTCTTTTACTGATGAAGATAGCGCTTTGTTAAAATCGATTTTGAGAAAGACTCAATTTCCCAACCCAGCATTGTCCCGCTTGCGTTTAAGGTTTCAATTTCATGAGTCTTTGGTAAAGAATTGCAAGAATACAGTTTTATTGCAGATACTGGATAATTTAAAGATGCGGCTTTTGTTTTACGAACATGGGTTGGTTGAAGATATGTCCTTTTATCAGCTCATGGACAATCAAAATGAAGCGATTGTTCAAGCGATTGAAGAAAATAATATTCCAACCGCGACCTTAATTCTTAAAATGAACTGGATGACTGTTTTAGAATATGTTGAGAAAAGAATATAAAGCTAACTTTTTGTAAATTAGGAAAATAAATATGTAACTAATACGTTTCCTTAAAAAACTTTATATGCAATTTTTGAATAAGGAAATTGAGACTTTGGCCAAACAGAAGAAAACAAAGTCATTGATAAAGAAACAGATTTCCTGCGGTATTTTTCAAGATTTGGAAACTTTAGACTTAGATTCCAAAAAAACGAAACTCCAAAAATAGACTGAATGTATTCTTACTTCAAGATTATTGGACCATTTTATGGTACGTATCTAAAGTGTCAATATCAATTTCCCTTCCTTTGGGGTCTACACTTTTTACAGCAGCGCTGTATTTTTTAATGATTTGTTTTGCTCCAAAATCCTTACGGAGCTCGGTCAATTCATTCAAAACAGAATTTTGGAAAATTGCAGGCACTCCCAGCTTTTCTCCATAAGAAGTGGCAACAATGGTATATTTTTCTGTTTTAAAAAAATCTACCATTTCATTCAAGTAGGCTGCATCCAATAAAGGTTGATCAGATAGCATAATCAAAAGCCCACGTATTGATTGTTTAGAGGTGAGGATATGCTCAACGCCTATAGCTATGGAACTGCCCATACCATTTTTCCAATTAGGATTGAATACGGTTTGTACTTCTGAGGGAATTTCTTGTTGAATAACATTGGCGTTTGAGCCTAAAACCACAAAAACATGAGATGTGATTTTAGTGGCTTGTTTTATGGCATGTCCAATGAGGGTAGTTTTCTTCCAAGGTAATACTTGTTTTATTTCCCCTTTCATTCTGGAAGAAGAACCAGCAGCCAAAATCAGAATTGCAAATGGATTGGACATCAATTAGGTATGTATTTTACCCATTTTATGTTTCAAAAGTTGAGGCTCTTTGTTGTTGGTGACCGCCAAAACTTCAGATAAGATGGAAACAGCAATCTCTTGTGGAGTTTCGGCTCCAATATCAATTCCAGCAGGACCATGGATGTTTTCCAAAAATTCTTCCGAAATATCAGGACATCGTTCCAACAATTCATCAAAGAGTTTTTCACGTCTTCGTAAAGGCCCCAATAAGCCCATATAAGCCGCTCTTTCTTCCTTTAAAGCGATGAGAAATTGCAAATCTTTTACAAAACTGTGGGTCATGATGATTACAGCGGTTTGTTCGTCCAATTCCAAATGGAAAAGCTCAGGGTCTGTCTGAATCAATTGATGTATTCCCGGGAAGTCAGTTTCAGTTTTTTCTTCCTTGGGATTTGCGACTACGGTTACCTCCCATCCCATGGCTGATGCAAATGTGCATAACTGAACGGCATCATGCTCTGCCCCAATAATCACCAATTGAAAACATGGATTCATTTCTTGCTTAAAAATATCCAGTTCAGTAGTATTTGTGGTTGAATTATTTGATACAGGAAAGGAGCTGTCGCCAAACTCAAAATAGGTATGGTAATTTGTATTGTCACTTTGCTCTTTGCGGTAAAACGATGCAATCGAAAATGATTCCCTACCCTGAATAGTATTCCAAAATAGAGTTAAAAATGCTTTGTTTGGAGCGAAGACTTCCAACAAAATATATAAAATGCCTTCGCAACCCAGTCGATATCTTCCATCGTAGACCATTATTCTTGAAACACCAGTAGAAAAAACGGATTGCGCTTGACGCAACACCTCTTTTTCCACACATCCACCGCTAACAGCACCAACCATGTCATCATTTTCAAAAATAAGCATACGTACACCTGGTCTGCGGTATGATGAACCATCCAAAGCTACAACTGTGGCCAAAACAGCAGCATGTTTGCCCTGCCTTTTCTCGTATTGTTGAACAATGTTCTTGAGTTCGTGTGTCATATCAAATAATGCTTCTTGTGGGAATGAATGGCACTTCCATCCCATCTTCCACTTCTTCCTCTGGTCCTAGTTGCACAAAACCATCTGCTTTGGAGAGACTTACCAAGTCGCCAGAGCCTGTTGTGGATACTTTTTTGGCGAATAGGACACCCCCTTGGAAAAAGATTTTCACCCCTACAAAAACAGTCAGATTGGTTGAGTTTGTAATGGAATCCTTTAAAAATACGGTAAAAAGCGATGTGCTGTGTGCCAAAGTTTTGTTAAGCCATGGCACAAAGTAGAGGTGGTAATTGACAAAGGTGGATACTGGATTCCCTGGAAATGAAAAAATGATGGTGCTAGAGCTTCTGTGTGTTCCATACCAAAAGGGTTTTCCAGGACGTTGCAGCACTTTGTGGAATAATTTTTCTACTCCCAGAGCTTCAAAGACCTCGGGTAAAAAATCAAATTTTCCTTTGGAAACACCGCCACTCAGCAGTAATACATCAAAATCAGATACTAAAGTCCTTACCATTTTTTGAATGGTTTCTGGATTATCTGCTAGATGAAAGATCTTTGCTGAAATACTTTGTTTATGCAATAGAGCAGCAACGGTGTGCGAATTGGATTTTCTAATTTGATAGGGTTCTGGAGTTTGATGCACATCCACCAATTCATTGCCAGTGGAAATCACAGCTATTTTAGGAAGCTTTTTTACCAAAACTTTGGGTTTACCCACAGAAGCGAGTACCCCAATTTCAGCAGCAGAGATTTTTATCCCAGGAGATAATAATTCTTCTCCCTCTGGAATATCACTTGCTTTATAATGGATATTCTGCCCTTTTTTAACCGGTTCATTAATGATAAAGCCCTTATCCGTTTTGGTCACATGTTCATACATGACCACCGTATCTGCGTTTTGAGGTACAATAGCGCCTGTCATTACCTCCAAACAATGATCAGGGTTTTCTAAAACAAGCTGTGGGTTGCCTGCTTGCGCTACACCGGTATTTTTAAATTCTGGTAATTCAGATGTAATTCCATCAAAACGAATAGCAATGCCATCTTTTGTGGATCTATCAAAAGGAGGGAAATCTCTATCTGCCAAAACAGTTTCTGCCAATATTCTTCCAGTGCTGTCATCTAGACTTACCGGTTCATTGCCATAGTTTTTGCAAGTTTCCAGCACTATTTGTAAAGCCTCATTATATGAAATCATGCGAATAGGTTTATTTCCAGTCCATTTTTAAGCAACACGCGAACCCCAACAAACAACACCAAGATAGCGGTCAATATTCTAACTCGTTTAGCGGATAATTTACTTATGCTAAGTCTTACTCCCAATTGCCCCCCAAGAAGAACAGCAAAAAGCAAGGCCAAAATTTCTGGCCAGAAAATTTCAAAAGAGTTACTGAAAAATAATCCGCCAATGCCCGAAATAGAGTTGACCAGAATAAAGAAACTGGCCAATGATGCTATGACTATAGGTTTGTCCCATTTCATATGATTCAATACTGGAGCAAGGAAAATCCCTCCTCCAATACCGACAAGTCCAGACAGCAGCCCAATACCAGCACCTATTATGTATGGAGCAAATACGGGGTATTTTTTGACATTTAAGTTAGTTTTCAATACTACTGTTTGATAAATGAGGGTCAAAGCAGAAATAATTAAGGCTACCGCTAGAATAATGAAAAAAATATATTCTTTTAATTTAAATACTGCTCCAATGAAAGCCATTGGTATACTTGTTAAAATGAATGGCAGGAATTTCTTGAATTGCAAATGCCCCTTTTGATAGTATAGCAAGCAACTGCCCGAAACTACCGTTAAGTTGCACAAAAGTGCTGTACTTCTTATGGCAAAAAAACTGGTCAAAACTAGGGTCAGAATAGCTAAATAGCTAGAGCCTCCACCAAATCCAACTGCAGCATATAATGTTGCAACTACAAAAAAAGCTAAAACCAAAAGGATAAAATCACCTGAGGTTAGTGACATACAGTCATCATTTTGTTCATTCCCCCTAAAATATGACAAAAACTTAGCTCAGGATAGTTGTTTTGTAGTTGTTTGACGGCAATCTCACTACGTTTTCCGGACTGACATATCACATAAATTAGTGTGTTCCTAGTGTGATTTAAATGCAATTCCAATTGGTCCAACGGAATGTTGGTGGCTTCTTCCAGATGATGATCTTGAAATTCCTGGGGAGTTCTCACATCAATAAGAGTGTATTTTTCAGCCTTGTCTCGTAAAGATTGAAAATCATAAACAGTGATGGTAGGAACTGTGTCACAATCCGAAGACTCATAGAATTCCTGTAGTTTAGAGATGGTTTTGAATTCATTTCGGCCTTTAAAGCCAATTTTGTTGAATTGTTGGTGCAATCCATCAAATACCAACAATTTTCCAGAGAGTGTCTCCCCTACTCCCGTCAATACTTTTACAGTCTCCAGTGCCTGCAAGGTGCCAATGATACCTGGAATAACCCCAAGAACACCATTATCATTGCAATTCGGGACTTCTTCGGGAGATGGCATGTTGGGATATAAGCAGCGGTACGTTGGACCATCGTTATGATTAAAAACACTTACATGACCTTCAAAACCATGGAGTGCTCCATAAACGAAGGGCTTGTTCAACACAACACAAGCATCATTGATCAAATACCTTGTGGGAAAATTATCAGTCGCATCTACAACAACATCATAATTTCTAATGATTTCCAAGACATTTTCCTTCACCAAAAAGCTGTCATGCAACTGAAATATTGTTTGCGAATTTTGTTGGTTCAGTTTTTCATATACTACCTCCAACTTAGTTCGTCCTAAGTCGTTTTCGGTGTACAGCACTTGACGTTGCAGGTTATGAAGTTCCACCACATCTTGGTCCATCAGACCTAAAGTACCCACCCCCATAGCGTTAAGGTATTGTAGTGCGGGAAGTCCAAGTCCTCCCAAACCAACCACTAAAACCTTACTTCTGCTTAGTTTTGCTTGGGCCTCCGGACCAAAATCCTTCAATTGGGTCTGTCTGATGTACCGGTTATCCATTTACTACGCAATTTTTGATTTTGCATATTCGTAATCACCAACGGAATTGGCATTGTAGAGGACTTCATCCTGTTCTGGAAAGATCAATGCAATATCAGAATTGATCAAAAATTTGCGGGGGCAGCTACTTTCTGTTGATTTTAAATGTACAATAGCTGATTTTAAACCTTCAGGTTCCCAAATAGTAACCAAAGGTTCTGGTAGTTTTGTTTCTTGGGTTGCAAATGATGTAGCCAGTTTTGTTGGATTTCTTTCACTTACCATCTGGGTCAGTGTTTTTTGGTCCAATAAGGGCAAATCACAAGCTAGGACCAGCCAAGCTACATCAGGAAACTCAGCATGAGCACTCAATATCCCGTTAAAGGGGCCGCGATACTCATTCCTGTCATCAATTGTTTTGTAGTGCTCTGGAATTGTTACTTTTTGTTCTTCGCGAACACTAAGGAAAACAACATCGCAAAGCCCATCTAAAAGTTGGTATAGGTATTCTTGTTGGGGAACTCCGTGATAGGTCAGCAAACCTTTATCTGAGCCCATACGGGTACTCTTCCCTCCTGCCAATACCAATCCATACAATTTTGGAATATTATTCTCTTGCATACTTCCAAATTAAGTTTTGTTGAATTATTATCCTCCAATAGAGGTCATTGAATTGCCAAAAACCGTTTGACTGTGTTCATTTTGTGCTTCAAACCCGGTCTTGGCCCTGGTGCCGATCACACCAAGGATTGTTTTTTTGATATTTTCTTCACTTTTTTCTTGCCTTACAATATCCCTGAGATTTGCTTTGGGTTTTCCATAGAGACAAGTAATCACATCCCCGGTGGCTGTTATCCGAAGTCGGTTGCAACTTCCACAAAAGGTTCTGCTGAACGAAGGAATGATTCCAAAAGTACTTTGGTGTCCATCAATTTTATAGTTGATGGATGTTGATGTCTTTGGAGATTCCAATTGCTGAAATTTAGGATATGTAGTTGCAATATGTTCCAAGATGGCCTTGTAATTCCATTTAATGGTGTTGAATTTTTTGGAGCCGCCATTAAAGGGCATTTCTTCCAAAAACCGAACAGAGACATTATAATGTTTCATCAATTCGAGAATGGGAATGATATCTTGTTCATTCTGTCCGTCCAATACGATAAAGTTGATCCGCACATTGAATCCTTCCGTAATCAACCTGATCAGGTTATTGTGAACTGTATCGAATTGTTTCCTGCGAGTAATGCGTTCAAAAGTTTCCCTATTGATGGAATCCAAGCTTACATTCACGTTTTTGATGCCCAGTTCTTTGAGTTCATCAATATGAGGGCCAATTAATGTGGCATTGGTGGTCACGGAAATGTCTTTGAGTTCATTCATTTGGCTCAACTCACGAAGCAAAACCATTAAATCCTTCCGAACAAATGGTTCACCACCTGTTATGCGAATCTTGTCGATACCCTGTGAAACTAAAATTCGACTGACCTGAATAAGTTCTGGGATAGACAGTAATTTGTCGTTGTTGACAAAGTTGATTCCTTCGGCGGGCATACAATAATTGCACCTGAGATTGCATCGGTCCGTTACCGCCAGTCGCAAATAGTTGATTTGTCTTCCGTGATTATCGATCAACATAAGAGATGTTTCACTTTAAGGTTTTACCCGCCACTTACGGGAGGAATCAGTGCAATTTCGTCATAAGCATTGATAGTTGCATCATCTTCCGCATAAGAATTGTTTACTGCAACCGCTAGAGATGTTAATTTATTGAGTTCAGGATAGGTTTTGCCCAAATAGGCTTTTAGTTCTTTAACGGTATTTGGGACTTTTTTTCCTGAAATATTAGATGTTGGAACGGACAACGTGGGGGATCCCACGATGTCCTTGGTTATTCCAAATAAGAGTATCGTCATATAATTATCCTATAATTTCCTTTTCCGGCATTTTTAATAATTCTGGGTTTTTGGTGAAAGGTTGCTTATAGAGTCTATTGCCCGTTGCGGCTTTGAAGGCATTGGCTATTGCCCCGCCTGCAGGTGGCAAGGTGGGTTCGCCCAATCCAGTTGGGGAATATTCGTTCTCTACAAAATAGGTGACTACTTCTGGTGCCTCTCTCATACGAATCAATCGATATTGATCAAAATTAGTTGCCAAAGGCTTACCATCTTTAAAATTCATTTCACCGTACATGGAATGTCCAACACCATCAAGAACGCCTCCTTCAATTTGGTTAAGGGCACCAAGAGGATTGACCACAATACCACAATCTACCACGCAAGTGATCTTCTTTACCACAGGCTCTCCATTTTCAATTTCAACATCGGCAACTTCAGCAACATGGGAATTGTGGCAGTAGTAATTGACAAAACCTTGATACACATTGCTGGGTTTGGTACCCCAACCTGATTTTTCAACAGCCATATGGATGACCTCTTTCATCCGTTCTGGGGAATATTGGATACGTTCATCTTCCTCTGGTTTTACCTTGTCCAATAAATCCAAGCGCATCTGGATTTTGTCCACCTCCATCAATTCCGCCAACTCGTCAAAGAAACTTTGTTCGGCATAGGCCAAAAAGTTGGTGTATGGTGCGCGCCAAGCTCCAGTGGTAATATTACTGTCATAGGCAACTGAATCCACTTGATAGTTTTCAATGGCACCTGCTGGGAAGAAATTGGGAATCAATCCATACATATTATCATTAATGGCAGCTTCCTTAAGGTGATAGGCCGTTACTTTTCCGTCTTTTATACCGGCTTTAATACGATATTTAATGGCCATTCGGTACACCCCGGCTTCCATATCATCTTCCCTGCTGTATACTACTTTCACAGGTTTTCTGATGGTATCGGATATTTCTGCGGCTTCCAAAACAAAGTCTCCGTAAAGTCTTCTTCCAAAACCACCTCCTATTCGAGTCATTTCCATTAGAATTTCCTCTTGTGGGCGATCTAACATTTGGGATACTAGTCCCGCTTTCCATTCCGGTGTTTGAATTGGTCCTACCAAATGAACTTTTGCATCTGTCACATTGGCATAGAAATTCATGGGCTCCATACAACTATGCGGCAAGAAAGGCGACTCGTAAGTACGTTCCAAAATCTCATCGGCTGCTGCAAATGCTGTTTTTATGTTCCCATCTGAGCGTCGAGTCTCGAATTTACCATTATCTAAAAGATCTGTCAATATCTTGTCATGATCATCTGTGCTTTCCATTTTCTCACCATCTTTCCATTCTGCTGTAATGGCTTCTTTTGCTTTCATGGCTTGCCATGTGGATTTTGCTAGAACCACAACCTTGTCGCTAGAAGAGATTTTACTGCCAAATCCTGCATCTTTTTCTAAAAGACCTCTAAGCTTCTCACCAATTTTTATGATGTCAACCACACCGGGCATGGTTTTGGCCTTGGAGTCATCATAGGAAACCAAGGTCTGACCAAAACTTGGGGGTCTCAGTACCGAGGCATAGAGCATTCCTTCTGTTTTGTAATCCATTCCGAAGAGTGGTTTTCCAGTCACTATCTTGCTAATATCAACATTGGAAGCATCTTTGCCCATGATTTTGTAATCCTTGGGCGATTTTAGCTTGAGTTGCTCAATATCAGGGACTTCCAAAAGGGCTGCTTCTTTCACTACGTCTCCATATCCCAAAGTTTCTCCGGCTGCATTGGATATGACCCCCTCACTTACGGTGCACTCGGAGGGATCAACGCCCCATTTGGCTGCAGCTGCGCTGATCAACATTTGTTTGGCCGCTGCTCCTGTCTGACGTAGGGCGTCCCACCCGAATCTGATGGATTGGCTTCCTCCAGCTACTTGTCTTGTATAGTTCTCGGTATCTAAAACACCTTGCTCAACGTATACATCTTTCCATGCTACGTCCAATTCTTCAGCAATGATCATAGGCATGGAGGTCTTAACTCCCTGGCCTACTTCCGGATTTGGAGAGAAAATGGTGACCGCACCGTTGTCCGCAATCTTGATAAAGGCATTAAAATCATTATAGTCCAAACTTGCTAAATCAATGGCAGGCTCGGCAATGACTTTAGGTTTGCACGCCTGGAAAAGGTTAAAGCCAATCACCAAACCTCCTCCTGCCAAGGAAGTATTGCGCATAAAGGCTCTTCTACTTAGATTGTTATTGTTATTTGTTGACATCTTTTTGTTTTTAGGTATATAAGGAAAGGTAATCTTGCAATCAACCCATATTGTCCGCAGCAACTTGCACTGCTTTTTTGATACGGGTGTAGGATGCACAACGACAGATGTTGCCATGCATGGCATTCTTAATGTCTTCCTCGGAGGGATTTGGATTATTTTCCAAAAACGCTGAAGCTGTCATGATTTGTCCTGCTTGGCAGTAACCACATTGTGGAACATCCACTTCTTTCCAGGCTTCTTGAACGGGATGCGTTCCATCTTCGGAAAGACCTTCAATTGTAGTGATTGATTTTCCTTCGATTTGAGCCAAGGTAAGCGAACAGCTTCGCATGGCAGTTCCATCTACATGAATGGTACAGGCTCCACATTGACCTATTCCACATCCATATTTGGTGCCTACAAGGTCTAAATGATCTCGTAGCACCCACAATACTGGAGTATCTTCCGCTACATCAACTGTTTTGGAAGCTCCATTGATTTTAATTTGATACGTTGGCATAGTTTTTTGAATTGATTACTAGATAGTTCTTGTTGAAGTTACCAAAATTTACTTGGAGTGCGTTTTTTTTAACAAGCACTACCTTTTTTTAACTTTTCTTTAGATTATTTACCCGAATAAAAAATAATTTTCAATAAAGTTGAGCGTTTTCCTTGGAGAACCTCAAACTGAATAGAAAATGAAAAATGTACTTCAATACGTTGTTATTACCATTTTGACATTGCTAATTGTTTCCTGCGGAAATGCAGATGATGATGTAAGTTTTGACATCAACCAAAGTGAATTAGGCCTAGGAGAAGAACCGGATAAATGTTTAGGTTTTGATGACAATGAACTGTTGCTGTCCATCCAAGATGAGTTTACTGCACTTCCAGGAAAAGTTTCCATACTTTTTAAAGTGACCGACCTTTTGGGCAATCCTATTTCTGGGTTAACTGCCAATCAGTTCACTATTTATGAGCAGGGACGGAACGATGATTGCTTTAATACGATTTCATCCTCAGAGTCCCAAGCCCGTATTTCCCCAAATTCGCAAGTCTTCAATAATAATACCTTATTGGTTTTGGATTTGAGCAATAGTGTGCTTGAAGGTAGTTTGGCGGAACTGAAATCTGCAGCCAGCAGTTTTGTAAACAATGTAATGCCAGCACCAGAGTCAGAATCAGAATCCTTTCAAATGGCCATTTATTGGTTTGATGGTGAGGATGAATTGCACCAACTCAATCCATTGACATCTTCCAGCGCAGAATTAATAACTTCCATTGAAGGAATAACCGCAGATATTAGTAACGATCCCTCCACAGATTTGTATGGGGCGGTAATCAAATCCACTAATATTGCTGAAAATTTAATCAATGCCAATAAACAAGCTTCCACTATTGGTGCGGCCTCCATTGTCCTTTTTACTGATGGAACGGATCAGGCATCACGTTATTCTGAGGAAGCCGCCCTTAAGGCTGTAAACGATGCAGATAAAAACATATCCTTTTTTACTATTGGTTTAGGTGCCGAGATTGACACCGAAGTGTTGACCAATATTGGTAAAACCGCAAGTGTTTTTGCTGGAAATAAGGAAGAATTGGAAACTACATTCAACCAGATATCCCAAAGAGTTTCTGAACAGGCAAATAGTTTTTACCTTTTTGAGTATTGTACACCTAAAAGAGATGGTAGTGGAGACAACAATTTAGTGATTCAATTGACTGATGGCGGATTGCAAGGAGCTGTCCAGACCAAGTTCAATGCAACTGGATTTATTGGGGGATGCGAATAATTTGCCACTCTTTCAGCCTGAAATTTTAGGAAATATAACTTATCTTGGACGTCATCTAAAACTGTATGTAATGATTTCTCCACTAAAGTCTATTGTTAGTTTCTGTTGTGCCTTTCTTTTTTTCTTTTCAGGAAGTTTACTTGCACAAAAGAGTAGCCCTCTGGAAGGCAGATGGGACTTGGAAATGGAGTTTATGGGGAAGACCGTTCCCTCTTGGCTGGAAATAAGACATTCGGGGCATGCAACATTAACGGGTCGATTTGTATTTGCTTTTGGTAGTGCGCGACCCATAGCAGAGATTAAAACTTCGGAAGAGAATAAATTCAATTTTAGTATTCCTAGACAATGGGAGCCAGAAGGTGGCGATATGATTTTTAATGGGGAATTGGTTGGAAATGAAGTAAAGGGAACCATGATCTATACCGACGGTTCTGAAGTACAATGGAAAGGTTCCAGGGCTCCAAAATTGGAATATGCTGAAAACCCGTCTTGGGGAGAGCCTATTGCTTTGTTCAATGGGAAAGATTTAAGTGGATGGCACATGGAAGGCGATAAAAAACAATGGGTGATTAAAGATGGAATTTTGACCAGCCCTGAATCGGGTTCCAATTTAATTTCTGACCAAAAATTTGAAGATTTTAAACTGCATGTTGAATTTCGTTTTCCCGAACATAGTAATAGTGGTATATATCTTCGAGGTAGATATGAGGTCCAAATAGCGGATAATGTTGGTTTAGACCCAATGGATATTTACCTAGGAGGGGTTTATGGCTTTTTGGAACCTAATGAAAATGCAGCTAAGGCGGCTGGAGAATGGCAGACCTATGACATCACTTTAATAGGAAGAAGAGTGACCATAGTTGCCAATGGTCGTACCGTTATTAATGACCAAACCATTCCAGGAATTACTGGCGGTGCTTTGGACAGTAAAGAAGGAGAGCCAGGCCCCTTTATGATTCAGGGAGACCATGGCCCTATTGAATATCGAAGTTTTGTGGTTACGCCAACAATGTATTAGATTAAGCCTTTAGGGTATTATTGAACCTCTAAAGGTCTTAACGTGATATTCCTCCATTTTACTTTAATACCACCGCCGTCATGGATTTGTAGTGCAATGGCACCTTCACCTTGACCTATTTTTTCATCTTCCAGATGAATCATTTCCTCTCCATTGAGCCAAGTTGTAACGCTAGGGCCAAACACTCTAATTTTCATGGTGTTCCACTCCCCCATTTTTAAGGCCTTGTCTTTTTCCGGCTCAGGTTGAATTAACCATCCACGGCCATAAGATTCGTAAATACCTCCGGTATGTTTGGCTGGCGGAGCAACTTCAACCTGCCATCCGGTCACCTTTGTTCCTTCAAATGTAGATCTGAAGAAAACACCACTGTTACCGTCAGCTTCTTGTTTAAATTCCAGAGTGAGCTCAAAATTTTTGTAATCTTGGGCTGTGGACAAATAACCATATTGTGCTTTGGGACCGCTTTCACAAATGAGTTCCCCATTTTCTACATACCATTTTTCCTCTCCATGATTTATCCATCCCTCCAAATTTTTACCATTGAATAAACTGATGGAATTTTCTTGGGCAATACCCATTTGTAATGAAAATGTTGCTAGAAGCAATAAAAGAACTTGTTTCATGTGGTAAGTTTTATTTAAAATCTTAAGATAAGGAATCCCTGTTGTTTTTAGCACTTGTGTTTTGAATAATAGTAGGGTTTTTAGACCAACGGTTGTTCATATTACACAGACAACAACTAATTGCACCTTAATGGGCTATAAACCAAGTTTCATCAAAAACATAAGTTATGGGTGTAATAAAAGAAATCATACAGAAAAGTGCCATAGGCCACCTATCCAATGCCTATAAAAGCCTAGTCATCTCCCTTTTTGTATCTATCGTAGGCGTATTGATGGGCATGTTCATCACATTGATGATCAATGGATTTAACACAAACATTCAATTTGGATATTAACGATAAATCAAAGCATTGCCGAATTTTTGCTCTTCAAGGGTTTTGGATAAATCCAACAAAAAGCCATTGATTACTGCATGTGTAAGTACTCCATCCTTTTCCAAGAAAAAAGTAGGGTTTACGCCAGGTTTAAGACTGAAATTAGGGATTTTAGAAGATTCGGAAACAAAATGCCCCGGTAATTCAGTGAAGGGAATAGGAGGCAAAAAATCTGATTTGAAATACCCGTAGCCTGATTTAAAAGGACTTCCCTCTGGATTCCAGAATGCCCTGCTATTGGTGTTTATTGGTCTTGGATACATTTTAGGTGGAACTATTTTATACCCTGATGCATCAAAAGTTTCATAACCATAGTAAGTGGACAAATCACCTTGATCTACAATTACACTTTTGATGTAAAAATGGTCATGGTCTTCCAAATCAATTTCTTGACGTTGAATACCCAAATCCAAAATGTAATCATTGCCCAGCAGTTCATAAGTCACATTTTCAATCTTTAAATCGAACAACTTACGGTCGTTTCTTGGGATTTTTTCATAATCATCAATTGGGATATCCTTGTATGTGCCTTTGGCAATGGTATACAATGCTGACAAGATGGAAACATAGTTCAATTTTCTGATTTCTTGTTTTTCCACATCGTTGGCATAACCACCAGATTCAATCAAAATAAGGCTGGTGCCCCATTTGGCAATATTGTCTCCAAAAGCACGCGGTTCAAAATCATCACTATAGCGTCCAACTTGTCCCGGAGCATAGTTTTGAATGATTGAATTCATATAGACAATCACCTTCATAGCATTGGATCGTACTTCATTGATATCTTTTTCGTAATTATAAGCAGTGGCCAAGTAAGAAATAGTAGCTGGTTTGTCTGTCAACTCGGCATTGTAATAAGTACTTTGATCGTGCAAGTTGAATCCAAAATCGGCATCAAGACTGTCCCTTATCCTTTTTAAGACCCGTCCTTCAGGAGATTGCAGTCGTAATGCGTCCCTATTAATGTCTATACCCAATGCATTTCTTCTTTGATAAACCTCGGCACCATCTGGATTGAGCATGGGCAAAAAATGTAACTTTAACTTGGATAACATTTCCTCTTTTTCCGCCTTAAAATCTGGGGAATCCAAAAAATGAAGAATATCAAAAGTGGCCATGGTTGCTGTGGGTTCATCCCCATGCATTTGAGACCATAGAAAAACATCTGTTTCTCCTGTTCCTATGCTTATCAAATGCAAATCTCTGCCTTCAATGGATTCTCCTACTTTTTGAACTTCAAATTTTGGGTTTTCCTTGATTTTCTGAATCAAAGGTTGAATCTGATGGTGTTTGATTCTTCTTTTGTTAAGTGAAGACTCCTTGTATTTTGCATAAGTTTCATACAAATTGGACGTAAAGTCTTCTTGCGCATGTATAGTAAAAGCTGTTAGCGCAAAACAGCATAAAAGAAATTTATGTAACATCTTATTATTTTGTTGGAACGGGTTTAAAGTTAAATTTTTTAGTGGCTTTTCTCACTTTGGTCATAAAATCCATGCCGGGGTCAGTTTTTTCTGTGCGATATCCATCGTCCACCTCCAACCACAGCGGATGATTCTCAAACAAAGCGTATTCCAGATGCCCAATCAGATATTCAATATCATATTTTGAAGTCAAATAATTCACCAAATAAATATTGGACTTCAATTGTTTTTTGGTCAAAGGGTTGTCTTCTGTACCTCCTACGTTTTCAATCCCAATGGCACAGTGGTTCAGTCCTATTACATGTCTTGCCATCGTCGTTTCTGGCATCAGTCGGTAAATAGTTCCATCTTGATCCACCAAAAAATGGGCCGAAACATTCAATCCGCTTACATTTTTAATATCAGGTCTCCAATTAGGAAGTGTTGGCGGATTAAAAGCTTCAAAAGATTTTTTTAATGTTGGAATGACCGTCCAATGCAAGACAATCATTTTGGGTGTAATTTCAGGAGTTTCCTGATTTAGATTGTATCGTTGTTGTAAATATTCCTTGGTGAGTTCAATACGTTGCTCATTGAACAGGATTGGGACATCTACAATTTGTTTTTTGGTGGAGCAAGAACATAAAATGCATGCAAATGCGGCACATAACAAAAATTTCTTCATTTAATCAAACTTAGTTGTGGTGGTGTCAATGGGCAGGGCATAACAGATTTGTAATTTCTTTTTGCCCCATAATCTGGCTTTTTTTACATCCAATCCCATATAAATATCAATTCTATTTTTCCATCTTCTGTGCATTTTGTCCTTTACATAAAAAGTATCGGGAAAAGTATCTATTTTGACCATAGTATTATGGGTCAATCCCAATTGTATCAAATCCCTGGAAATTGCAATACATTTCATGCCTGGTTTTAACGTATCTCCCCATGCCGCAATGCTAGGGAAACTTTTATCTGTTTGCCATGCAACGGAATTGTAAGCTGATGCTGTGACTTCATAACCATACCAAACATACTGGGAATCTTGTTTTGAAAGTGGTGTTTTATCCCTGCAACTTGTCAAATTAAAATGCGTTAAAAGCAATATAGCAAGAATTGTTTTCACTTCAATTTATTTTCCAATACCAAAATATCTACATTGTTTTCAGACCATTGTTTTGAATAAGCTTCAGGTACTGGTGTAAAAACATAGCTGAAAGCACTCAGAACAATGTCTTCATCGCCATCATTGTCAATATCAGAAGTATCCATCAGAAACCAGCGTCCTGCTTTATGTTCTTTTAATGTTTGAGTGGAAAACTTAAAATTTTTTGCGTCATTGTTTTCCAAATAGACAAATGAAAGCTCTGGCGCGTTT
Source organism: Flagellimonas amphidinii (assembly GCF_013090115.1). Lineage (GTDB taxonomy): Bacteria > Bacteroidota > Bacteroidia > Flavobacteriales > Flavobacteriaceae > Flagellimonas > Flagellimonas amphidinii. The sequence continues at coordinate 244,468 of NZ_JABFNN010000039.1, read as the reverse complement.
TCATAATCTGGAAATGTGCTGATTAATCCAAAATCCATATCACCATCTTGATCAAAATCACGGGCCACTACCCTAGTGGCTCCATTCAAGGGATAAAAATATGATTCGGTAAAAGTATTGTCACCGTTGTTTAAATGGATGCGCATGCCATGATACGGTTTGTGTACATAGGATTTATCGGCATTATCTCCATTCACTGTAATGATGTCATCAAGACCATCACCATTATAATCCACTAGTTCAAACCAACTGGTTCCATAAACTGGGCTAAATTCCAAAACTTTCTCTGCTCTAAATTTTAAATCTTGGGTTTGGTATAAAATGGTAATACTTTCATTTCCTTGGGAAGTAATGGTAACCAAATCAGTTTTTCCATCTTTATCCATATCCTTGGCAAGGGTTCGAATGCATCCCGGGAGATTGATCAGAACAGTTTTATCATAGGTCATGGAATCGGTTTGGGTCAAGAGTGACAACCTACCGGTTTCATCACCAAATTCACTTACCACAAGCTCCTTCTTGTTATTTCCATTTAAATCCTCTAAAAGGGTATGTACGGGTCTGTAAAAATTGTTTTGCAATGCGAACGTATCCTTTTTTTTCATTGTTAACTTTCCTCGTTGTAGTTCTGAGGGGTCTAGAATGCCAACTTCTGTAAAAACTTCTAGACTGTCATTTATGCTGTACCAAGTAATTGGGGTTTTGCCTGAAAATATATTCTGTTGGCTATTGTCTTTGAAATTGTATAAATTTAATTTTCCGGAAATGTCCCCATAGAATAATTCTGTTTTATTTTTTGCAAATCCTAAATAGGTAATAAAGGCGCCATTCTGTTCATCAAGAGCCATCTCTTTAGATTTGAATAAAGTAAGTGGTTCCAACTTGGGGATTTTGTTGGAGTCTAATTTTTCTGGGGCCATTTGAATTACATAATTCTGAATTTGAACCCATTCTTTCAATTTAATTTTTGGCCTAAAACCTGACTTTATTTCATTGGTATCTTGATACATTTCCTCAATTTCCATTCTTGAGGCCATATCGGGCAGGACCGCATTTTTCCAAATATCTTTTGGGAGTTCATCAATTTTTGGTGCTATATGGCAACTAGCACAATAAGTATTATAAAGTTCCACCTCTTTTCGGGGCTTTTCTGGAGCGCAAGAAATTAGAAATGATATAAAAAGTAAAGGGGTCAAAAATAATCTTTTTTGAATAAAGGACATTGAAGGTTATTTAATGCTACGTACTGTTTTTTTTCAAGAACCTAATTTGGTAGAGGCACATAGGTATTATCGTTTTCCATCATAGGAAAGGTTTTGTTTTGCCAAGCTTTTTTGGCTTCTTCAATTTTTTCCTTGCTTGAAGATACAAAGTTCCAATAAATATGTCTTTCTTCCGGGAGTGGCTCTCCCCCAAATAATATAAGATGGGTATCGGGCTCTAATTCTATATTGCAAGTATCTTCTACTTTGGACACTAATATATTGCCTTTTCCAACTTTTTCATCACAGGCCTTTAAACCGCCTTCAACAATACAAATCCCAATTTCTCCCTTCAATTTTCCATTCACATTGAGATTGTAAGTTGATCTGCTCTTTACCTCTACCATAAAAAGAGGGGAGTATGTGGGCACAGGGGATTTTTTATTGTACCCCTCTCCAGCAACCAAAGTGAACTCAGTTTCTCCATCTTTCCATTGGGGAAGTTTGTCTCCATCTATATGATGGAATTCTGGTTCCATTTCTTCCAATTCCTTGGGCAGGGCCACCCAAATTTGATAACCATGAGCTGTAAAAGTGGTGCCGTTCCGTAATGCTTGTGGAGTACGCTCTGTATGTGTGACTCCTTTTCCTGCCGTCATCCAGTTCACAGATCCAGGTTTAATGTTTTGGGAAGTACCCATACTGTCTTGATGAAGGATTTCGCCTTCTAACATAAAAGTTAAGGTGGAAAGTCCAATATGGGGATGTTGGTCTACATCCATATAGTTGGATGGACCTAATTGCGTAGGCCCCATATGATCTATAAAAATAAATGGACCTATCATTCTTTTCTTTCGAAATGGGATAAGACGCCCCACGATAAAGTCGCCAATATCACGACTTCTTTCTTCTATAATTAAACCAACATTGGACATACTTTAATGCTTATATTTAGACATAGAAAATTACAATAAATCTTGATTATGAAACTACTTAAGCGTACTCTTCTTTTACTTCTTTTAATTATAGGCGTTGTTGTCTACCTCAATTATCCCAAATTGAACATTGTTTCTGGATATGCAGCCAAAAATATGGCCTCTGGGGTTTTTGTTGCTGAACGTACCGCAGCTTCCATCAACTTAAATGATAATAATGTCCCGTTGATAGAGTTGGCGGATACTGAAGTTGATACTGAGCATGAATCTGCTTCTTCAAAAGTGTACGGCTTTATGAAGCGTACAGCTGTCTATAGAGATGGCCTTGGTGCAGTTTTGATCAATGATGATTATGAAGAGAACAAGATTACCATCAGTCCTAATCGTAATCAACCTATGGACACTATTCCCTATCCATTTGGTCAGGCCAATCCAAAGGATACCGTTTTGCCAGAGGTGGATATGGATCAACTTAGTCAGGCAATGGCTTTAGCTTTTGCTGATCCAGAAGTTCAAAAGACAAGAACCTTTTTGGTTTTATATAAAGGGCATTTATTGGCTGAAAAATATATTGAAGGCTTCACGGCTGAAACCCCAATATTGGGTTGGTCCATGACCAAGAGTGTTTTGGCCACTTGTTATGGCGTATTGGAACATCAAGGGAAATTGAAGATGGATTGGCCTGCTCCTATTCCTGAATGGAAAGACGATGAAAGAAAAGAAATCACCTTGAACCATTTGCTCCGTATGCAAAGCGGTTTGGAATGGGAGGAAGATTATACCAAAATGTCCGATGTCACCAAAATGCTTTTCATGGAAACCGATATGACCCAATCTCAAAAAGAAAAACCGGCCATAGCAAAACCTACGGAAATATGGAATTATTCTTCTGGAACGTCAAACTTGCTTTCTGGAATACTGCGGCAGCAGTTTAGAACGCATCAAGAATATCTGGATTTCCCCTATGCTTCGTTTTTAGATAAAATAGGGATGTATTCCATGGTGTTGGAGGCGGACATCGCCGGAAATTACGTAGGTTCATCCTATGCTTGGGCCAATACAAGGGATTGGGGCCGTTTTGGTCAGCTTTATTTGGATAGAGGTCAATGGAACGGTGAACAATTGTTCCATCCAGAATGGGTAGATTATATTACTACGCCAACCGTACATTCAAATGGGGAATACGGAGCGCATTTTTGGTTGAATTCAGGAGGTAGGTATCCAGATGTACCCAAGGATTTATTCTCGTGCAATGGGTATCAAGGGCAACATGTTTATGTAATTCCTTCTAAAAACTTGGTTATTGTGCGCACTGGATTGGCTGAGGAACCCGAATTTGATGCAAATAAAGTATTGTCAGCCATCGTTAAATCTGTACCTTAAAACGATATAATACACTAAAAACTGTGGGAAACCACAACAAATAGCCACTTCACAACAATAATTTCATTTGCGGGAACACTGGTGGTACATTTACCATGTAATTAATTAGCAAGTAAATTTTTTCATTTTCATATAGTGTTCTCGTAAAAGAGTCTTGACCCAAGTGGCAAGGCTCTTTTTGGTTTATGCCATTTTGTACCAGAATGTGACCTAAAACAATTGTAGGTGTCTAAATAAAAAAACATTCTGATGAGAACAACAATTTTTATAATCGCATTTTTTTCGTTGACCTTAGTTAGAGTCAATGCGCAGACTGATCAAAGTGAGGTTGCCCTTGCTGAAGTTGAAACAGAAACAGTAGCCACTGTCCAAAAATCGGATTACCAACTAAAACTGGAAGAAAAAGAGGCTAAAAGAACGGTTAAGGCACTCAAGAAAAAGAACAAACAGGAAAGGTCTGTCTTAAAGTTGAAAAATACCCAAAGGACGGACGGTATTAAATTGGAGAAATTGAATACACGTCATTTGGCTTCACAAAAAAATCTTTCAGATGTCAAACGCGAAAAGCTAGAGCTGAAAATTGCAAAGCTGGAAATGAAAATGGCTCGTGATAAAGCCAAACTGAAAAAGTTGGAAGATAAACTCCTCTTATAGTCAGTTCCCCTTACTACACGAGAGGCAAATGGATTCCCTAGGGAATCCATTTGTTTTTTCCGAAATTTGGTTTTCTTTTTTCCAAGAAAGCATTTCTACCTTCTTTTGCTTCATCTGTCATATAAGCCAATCGAGTGGCTTCCCCAGCAAAAACCTGTTGTCCTACCATACCATCATCGGTAAGGTTCATCGCAAATTTCAACATCTTTATGGAAGTTGGGGATTTGGCCAGTACCTCTTGTGCCCACTCATAGGCGGTGTCTTCCAATTCTTCATGGGGAATCACCGCATTGACCATACCCATTTCATAAGCTTCCTGCGCGGAATAATTTCGACCTAAAAAGAAAATCTCGCGAGCTTTTTTCTGTCCTACCATTTTTGCCAAATAGGCAGAGCCATAACCACCATCAAAACTGGTGACATCAGCATCGGTTTGTTTAAAAATAGCGTGTTCTTTGCTGGCCAAAGTCATATCGCATACCACATGAAGACTATGTCCCCCACCAACGGCCCATCCGGGTACTACCGCAATGACCACTTTAGGCATGAAACGAATCAATCGCTGTACTTCCAAAATATTCAAACGATGATATCCATCTTCTCCCACATAACCTTGGTCTCCTCTAGCCTTTTGGTCTCCACCACTACAAAAAGCCCATTTACCATCTTTGGTTGATGGTCCTTCTGCTGAAAGTAGCACTACCCCAATAGAAGTATCTTCTTGCGCATCATAAAACGCTTTGTACAATTCGCTGGTAGTTTTGGGTCTAAACGCATTACGAACGTTTGGCCTGTTAAAAGCTATACGAGCTACTCCATCACATTTTTTATAGGTGATATCCTCAAATTCTATAGCGGTTTTCCAATTGGGTGCTTTCATTTTCAAAATTTAAAGTCTACAAATTAAAGGAATTTACTCGTCTTGGGGAGTATTATCTCTAACAATGAAAGTGCTCTTTTGTGGAATCTAACTTATGGAAAACCCAATCCCACTTTCCAGTAGCTCTTGATAGGTTTCCTCATTAAAACTATACAGATATGGTGCTTTGTTCGCTGCTCCGGTCATAAGTTTGTCATGCCTCACCAGCATGTTGAGGCCCAACATTTTTCGTTGAAAATTACCCCGATCCAATTTCTTTTCTAAAATGGCCTCATAAAGCTGTTGCAACTCTTTCATGGTAAACTTTTTGGGTAGTAAAGACTTGCCAATTGGCAAATAATTCATTTGGATTCTAAGTTGCTGTAACGCTTTTTTGATGATGGTACCATGATCTAGTATAAGATTTGGAAGTTGATCTAAGGGAATCCATTCGCACTTTTCACTTAAGTGATCGGCAATCAAGTTCACTGATTTATGATTCACCAAGGCCAAAAAACCTGTGCTAATGAATCGTTGTGAAAACCAAGCGGAGATTTTTTCTTTGTTTTCACCGGAAATTCCCTTAAAAACTTGATAAAAGGAGTCTTTGTTGAACTGATCATCATACCAGTTTCGTTTGACTTCACTGAAAGTATGGAACTGTTTTAGAAATATATTCTGAATTCCGGTACGCTCATAAAGGACTTTATTTGCGGCTTCTTCCATTGTTTCCCCTTTCCCTACAAATCCGCCAGGAAGTGTCCAAGCCGCTGCATTTTTCCATTTCAATAAAAGCACATGTAGAGAACCATTTTGATGACTTAGCAACACACAATCTATGGAAACATTGGGTACAAAGTTTTCCAATCGCTTTATAAAATCATCAAAATGACTCATGTAATCAATACTTTAACTTATCCATTGTGTCAAAATAACAAAATAATTGATATTTTTATTGCGTCATTGTAACACATTAACAAAACAAACATGAAAATTAACCAAAGTATCATGCTAATGGTCACTCTTTTGGCCCTTGCATGTAAACCTGAAGTAAAAACCATTGTCGGCCCTCTTGTTTCGGAGAAGTCGAGCACGGTAGTAGAACAAGATGGAAATACGTTTAGAGATTTGAATCATAACGGAACATTGGATGTTTATGAAAATCCTGCAAAATCCATTGAAGCTAGAGTCACTGACCTTTTAGGTCAAATGACCTTGGAAGAAAAAGCTGGGATGATGTTCATTAACGGTGCTCCTGTTAGTGCTGATACTGAACCTGATGGGAAAGAAGGTCTGGAAGGATTTGTAGCCCACATGCCCAGCGTTGCAGAAAATATGGAAACCAGAAAAATGACCCATTTTAATATCTGGAACATCCCTGCAGACCCAAACATATTTGCCAAATGGTACAATAAGGTGCAGCAATTGGCAGAAAACAAAAGATTGGGTATTCCGATTACCATTGCATCTGACCCACGACATCATTTGGGTAAAAACGTAATTGCTATGGCTTCCACAGGCTTTAGCCAGTTTTGTGAAATGACTGGTTTTGCTGCGATTGGTGATGAAGAATTGGTAGGTCAGTTTGCAGACATAGTTCGTAAAGAATATTTGGCCATTGGAATTCGTGAAGCGCTTCATCCACAAATTGATTTGGCCACAGAACCCCGTTGGGCACGTATTAGCGGAAACTTTAGTGAGGATGCTGAACTGACAGCGCGTTTGGTGAAACCGTATATTTCTGGATTGCAAGGTGACAGTCTTTCGAACGGTGTGGCTTGTATGACGAAGCACTTTCCGGGTGGAGGTCCCCAAAAAGATGGTTTGGACCCACATTTTTCCTTTCAGGAAGGACAAATATATCCAGGAGACAATTTTGATTATCATTTAATTCCCTTTGAAGCAGCATTTGAAGTAAACACGGCGGCTATTATGCCCTATTATGGGGTGCCAGTTGGGCAAACTGATGAAGATGTTGCGATGTCTTACAACAAGGCCATCATTACTACCCTACTTCGTGAAAAGTACAAGTATGATGGTGTTGTGTGTACAGATTGGGGATTGGTTACGGACGCACATTTGGGTCCAGATATTGTATGGAAGGCACGGGCATGGGGTGTTGAAGAGTTGAGTGAAGCGGACCGTGTACTTAAAATCATCAATTCCGGAGTGGATCAGTTTGGAGGTGAAAGTAGACCGGAATTGGTGATTCAATTAGTGAATGAAGGAAAGCTGACGGAAGAGCGTATTGATACTTCCATCAAAAGATTGCTAAAGCAAAAGTTTGAATTGGGGCTTTTTGATAATCCTTTTGTAGATGAAACCCGAGTGGATACCATTTTAGGCAATGAAGAATCCATGGCACTTGGCAAACAGACCCAGCGCGAATCCATGACACTCTTGAAGAATCCAGACAATACATTACCGCTTCAAAAGGAAAGTATAAGTGTTTATGTGGAAAATATGGACAGCACAGTAGTGGCTCAATACGCCAAAGTAGTGGCAACACCTGAGGAGGCTGATTTTGCCATTATTCGTTTGAACACCCCTTGGTACCCTGTAGAAACCAATAATTTCTTTGCCAAAAGCTTTCACCATGGCGATTTGGACTTTAAAGGACAAGAAAAGGAAAGAATTATGAAGTTGTTGCAAACTGTTCCCACAGTGGTAAATATTTATTTGGATAGACCGGCGGTTATTCCAGATATCGCTGCTGCGTCCAAGGCCTTGATTGCAGATTTTGGGGCCAGTGATGAATCGGTTTGTGAAGTGTTGTTTGGGAATAGTGCTCCCAAAGGGAAACTCCCTTTTGAGCTGCCTTCCTCCATGGATGCCGTTAAAAATCAGCAAACAGACGTTCCTTATGATAGTGAAAACCCTCTATTTAAATTTGGTTTTGGTCTGAGTTACTAAAATTGAGTTTCAGTTGATGAAAAGGAAGGTGCATTCATGTGCCTTCCTTTTTTTATTCTCCTGACAGCACACTTTGTCGGTGGGCAAGCCCCCACGCTATCATCGCGTCCATAACACTAAGAATCTTTTTGCCGGATTCTGTAAGCTCATACTCTATCCGAATGGGCATGGTATCGTACACCTTCCGCTTAACCACACCGTTGATTTCCAATTCCTTTAATTCTTTGGAAAGCATGCGCGGGGTAATTTTCTCTATATTTTCCTGAAGGTCCTTAAAGCGGTTTTTGCCATACAACAACGTAGCAATAATGGGCATTTTCCACTTGCCGCTAATTACGTTCAGGGTATCATTCACCGCCAAAACATATTGTCGTGGACATTGTTTGGCCTCTGCCAGATTCATCAAGTCTTCCATTTCCATTGATTTTCAACTTACTATACAAAAGTATATCGATATTTTTTAATTAGCAACTATACTTTGTATACTAAATGAAATACTTTTGAACTATTCTAAAATTCAAAAACAGAAAATTATGATATTGGTTACAGGAGCAACAGGAGCTTATGGCACAAGTGCCATCAAACATTTATTGGAAAAAGGAGTGGCACCCTCCAACATTGCAGCTTTGGTACGAAACCCGGAAAAAGCTTCAAGCTTGAAAGATTTGGGTGTTGAACTGCGTATGGCAGATTACAACGACTATGATTCTTTGGTTGCGGCTTTTCAAGGGGTGGATAAATTATTGTTCGTTTCGGGCAGTGACATTGCCACGCGTGAAGCACAGCATGAAAACATCATTAAAGCGGCCAAAGCAGCTCATGTTGGACACATTGCCTATACATCCTTCATTAGAAAAGTGGCCGTTGCAGATTCCGCTATTGGTTTTTTACAGGGGACACATGAAAAGACCGAAAATTGGATCAAGGAAAGTGGTATCAACTATACCATCTTGCAAAATGCTTTGTACATGGATATGATTCCTATGTTTGTTGGCGAAGGCGTTGCAGAGATTGGTGCAATCGTTCAACCTGCAGAACAAGGAAAATCAACCTCTGTTTTGCGTGATGAATTGGCTGAGGCAGCTGCAGAAGTACTTACTTCCGAAGGACATGAAAACAAGACCTACCCGTTGAGCAATGTCGAGTCGCTTTCGTATCAGGATATTGCAGAAGAGTTGACAGCAGTACTTGGGAAAGACATTCAGTACCAATCCCCTAGCCCCGAAGAATTCCAATCGCTCTTAAAAGGGCATGGAGTGCCCGAAGAATATATTAACTTGTTCACGGCTTTTTCCGTGGCGCAGGCCAAAGGCGAATTGGATTTGATGGATGACACTTTGGAAAAGCTTTTGGGTAGAAAACCGGCCACGGCCAAACAATTTTTGACCCAAGCCTATAGTTAGGATGGACCGCAAGGATTTCATCAAAACCATAGGTTTAACCACCATATCTGTTCCTATAATGGCACATTTGAACAAATTAGATCGTTTTACAGACTCGTTCAAGAATTCGGAGCGCATGCCGGCCCTATTTTTAGGGCACGGCTCTCCGATGAACGCCATAGAGGACAATGAGTTTGTACGGAAGTTTAAGCAACTGGGCAACCAATTGGAAAAACCCAATGCCATTCTAGTGGTTTCTGCCCATTGGGAAACCAGGGGCACTTTTGTCACCGCTATGGAACAGCCCCGTACCATTCATGATTTTGGTGGATTTCCCCCTGCTTTGTACCGGGAACAGTATCCGGCACCCGGGAGTCCTGGCTTGGCCAAAGAAGTCTCGGAACTCGTACAGCCCCAACACACCGTTGGTTTGGATGAGCAATGGGGCTTAGACCATGGTGCTTGGACCGTGGTGAAACATTTATTTCCAGCTGCTGATGTTCCTGTAATTCAGTTGAGTCTGGATTTTACCCGACCTGCAGCCTACCATTATGCCTTGGCACAACAACTTAAAAAATTACGGAACAAGGGTGTTTTGATTATTGGCAGTGGCAACATCATCCATAATCTGCGCCGGGTGGCCTGGGACAAACTTTCTGAAAATTATGCCTTTGATTGGGCTATAGAAGCCAATGACCAAATCAAAAAATGGCTATTGGACGGTGACCACCAAAACCTGATAGATTTTAAAAAGCACGGAACCGCTTTTGATTTGGCCATTCCTACCCCAGAACATTATTTACCCCTCCTCTACACGATGGCCTTGCAGGACAAAAACGAGGAACTCACCCTCTTTAATGACAAACCCTTGGGTGGTTCGTTGTCTATGACCAGTGTGAAATTGGGTTAACTCTCTCGCTCTCTTTTTGTAGTTGCACTGTTGATAATTCTGTAAGGTTGGTTCAATCTTTTTGTTTAAATTTGTAAGAACTTCCCCTCAATCGTATTCCGGCAATCTAAATTCAATAGAAAATGCTAATCTACGTGGACTTGTCTATAATGACATAAGTTTTAAACTTCAATAAATATCATGGCAAGATATTATTATTTATTATCAATGTTATTTATCTGTTCAATTGTAAAAGGGCAAGCTGATGAATTACTGAACGAATTGAACAATTGGATTGAAAATGAAAAATTATCATTTATAAAAATAGATTTTGAAAATTCAAACTATTCCAATGATTCTTTAATCATTGGAATAAACATTATCCATTTGAATGATGCATTAGGTGATGATATAGATTTGCTACCATTATACTTTAAAATATATGATAAAGTGCAAAAAAATAATCAGATAAATAAAAGTAAAGTCAGATTACAATTCAATGATTATACTGGTTATTGTAATACGGGAACTATAATGACCAATATTTCCATGAATGATAACACTGGAATAAAATACAAACAAACTTATATACCTCCCTCAACAGAATATGCATGCATGTTAGATTTTGAGGCTATAATCAAGAGAGAGAATAAGACACAGGAAGAATTTGCAAGTGCAAACAAAAGTTCTAAGCTCGGAACAAACCAAAAACTAAGAAAAATAGATGTAAATCTTTCTCATATACCAAGCTATCTGGAACAAAAATTTAAGAATAATGGTTCTATGATTTCATTTTCAAATACATCAGCCAATTATATAAGTGCGGAAATAAGTCAAATACAAAGTGCAGTTATATATGATAAATCATTCTGGGAAAAAATACAAATAGCCATTTTCCTTTATGAACTACCAGACAACTATTTAAAACTTTTATTGCTTGTAGATGGTCAATATGCAGCAGGTTTAGCATCACCTTCCGAGTTAGGTTTTACGGATATGGAACCAAAATATTCCAACTACCTTGTGAAATTTGGAAAAAAAATATTGAAGGACACCCAAGATGTATTAATTAATCAAAATTAATAGTGCATGAACGAAGTAAACTTAAAAAGACAAGTAGGAATCTTTTTTGTCCTATCTCATTTCTTAGTAGTAATATTGATATTAATATATTATTTTTTGGGAGGGTTTCTATTTTCAGAAATGACAACATCTATTAGTTTAATTATACCACTTTTAAGTGTTTACACTCTTACAATAATTAAATTCTTTTTTAAAGAACGTTATAAAATAAATCTTAAAGGAAAAAAAGTCACAAGGTATTACTCTATTATAACTTGGTTTATTCCTATTCTTCTTTTTCTTTATTTAATAACGATAATTACCCTTAAAGCTTTTAATCAAGTGTTTTCCACTTTTGAGGAATTCAAAGGAATGTTGGCCCTTACTGAAGTTGTTTTTGGAGGATATTTTGGTTTCATAATACCTTCTATGTTCAAAGAAAAGATTGTTTAAGAGAAACCTATATATTTATTATAAAAACTACATACGATAATATAATTACCATCTAATTGGATTTAATTCAATTAGTATGATTTATTTTTCTCCTCAATCCATTTGCCCATAAACTTGGTGGCAGCAACACCTTGTTGTTGTAGCAAACGACCCAAGATATTTTGGTTGCGGTGGTCGGTTAAATTGTCGCCTAGTTTTGCTAGTCGGGCCTGCAATTTTTGTTGGAGAGGTGTTTTAGCGTAGTTCTTTGCTAAAAGTTCCAGTCCGTGGGTTTGTGCTTTTTGCCATTCATCTGGGTTATTACATAAGGCAATGGTTGCTTGGGCAAAATGTTCCCAATCGTTGCAAATGGCTCCGTTCCACGGTAAGTCGCCCTGCATACCTTCTGTACCTATTGTGGTGGTGACACTTGGGGTGCCGTTGCGCATAGCGTCCACTAGTTTCCCCTTAATACCCGCTCCAAATTGTATGGGCGCTAACAATACCCTAGCGTTTTGCAAGGTCTTGTCCAAATCTTCCGCCCAACCCAGTACCTCAAAACCAGTTTTGGGGTTGTGCAATTCCAAAATCTGTTGTGGTAGATAAGCCCCATAAATGCAAAGCTTTGCTTTGGGCAAACTTTTCTGGATCAAGGGCCAAATATATTGTTGCAAAGTTTTTATAGCTTCTACGTTGGGGGCATGTTTCCCATTGCCTATGCAGACAAAATCCTGTCGCTCCGCAAAACTGGGCCAAGTTGCTATTTGTTCCTCGTTGGGTGTTTCCAACATAAAGGGCAAATGCAGCAGTAAGTTTTCAGGAATGCCCACTTCTTGGGTGAGCAATTCCAGTTCAAAAGAGGAAATCATCAGTGTCAGGTCAGCGCGGTAAATGCTGGCGACTTCCCGCAGGATCATGGGATGGTTTTTCCAGTGGTTCAGGCTAAATTCCTCCCCTTTTTTATAAGCTTCCTCCCTAGCCTTTCGTAGCGCATGCAAATCTTCGGTGTTCAGTACCCGTAGCGCCTTCGGTGCAAACTCCGCTACGCGCCATCCAAATTGTTCTTCCACCATAAAACGGTCAAAAACCACCATGGATGGGGCCAAATCGGCCACAAAAGCATCAAAACTGGCATGGTTGAGCTGTAAATTGACACATTGCACGCCTTTGGCCTCCAAGTCCAGACTGTATTCGGTACGCGTGGCTGTGGAACCAAAGACCACGGTATGCCCAAATTCCAAAAAAGCATCAATCAATTGCAACATACGGTGTCCGGCAGCCGTAGTAGCTGGCTCTGGCCATACATATCCAATGATCAAAAGGGTTTGGTCCATTCTTTATTGGATTTAAGATGTGAGATTTGATAAATGAGAAATTGGATAACTAACGTCTCATATCTAATACTTCATATCCGTAACCTACATAAGGGCGGCAAATTTCTTGGAGATACTGGAACGTAGTTTACGCTCGTAATCTTCCTCCAACCACTCTTTGTAGTTTTTGGTGTTGTTCATGATGCAATAGGAATACTGTCGTACCCGGTAGGCAATCTCTTCCTTGAGCTCCTTGGCCAAAATACGGGCATCGAACACATCTTCACTGTTTTCCACACAGATTTGGGCATGTTGTTCAATGCTTTTTTCCAATACTTCTTTGGATTTTCGGCCTTGGGCAAAGATTTTCTTGTACTCCTCTTTTACATCAAAGAAAATGTTCTGCGACTTGCTAAACTTGGCCTTGAGCTCATCGGGCATTTCGTAGACAAAATCACGCTCAATTTCCTCATCATTTTTAATGTTCTCCAGATAAAAATCCGGAAAATGGAAAATTTCCTGCCAGTCCACTGGCGAATCCCAAGGGCCAAAACGGGCAATATTGTTACCCATATCAATTACACTGAACTCATCCTTGTTAGGTAAAATTCTGGATCCCCTCCCTATCATTTGAAAGTACAGCGTCAAGGAACGCGTAGCCCGGTTCAGTATAATGGACTGAACCGTAGGCTCATCAAAACCAGTGGTCAAAATACTCACAGAGGTCAGGATGGCATCCGGTGTATTGGCAAACCATTCCAAAATCTCTTTTCGCTCGCTGGCAGAGCTCTTATTATCCAAATGCCGAATGTTGTAGCCTGCCTTTTTAAAGGTTTCGTACACATAGAGCGAAGTATTGATCCCGTTGTTGAAAATAAGGGTCTTCGTGCCTTTAGCAATCTCCTCATAAGCGGATACAAGTTTACCCAGCATGCTGTGGTTGCCATAGAACTCATCCGAAGACTTTACCGTATAGTCCCCATTGATACCCAGTTTTAGGGTTTTAAGGCTTACATCATAATTATAGAGGTTGGCCTTGGCCAAAAATCGCTTTGCTATCAAGGATTTTATAGATTCCCCAATGATCAAATGTTTGTAATGATCCTTCATGGGGAGTTTGATGTTGGAGCTCAAAGGTGTGGCCGTGACTCCTAAAATGGTGGCTTTGTCAAAGTATTTAAACAGTTTTCGGAAGGAGTTGTAATGGGCCTCATCAATAATGACCAGTCCAATATTATTAATGGCGACCTTTTCTTCCTGCAATCGGTTATTGAGGGTTTCCACCATGGCCACAAAGCACATGTATTCATCTTGATCTACAAGTTCCTTGACTTCACTATTGATGATTTTATTGGTAACCCCAAAGCCGCGCAGCATTTTGGAAGTCTGTTTGCTCAGCTCGATCCTGTGCGTGAGCACGATTACCTTTTTGCCGGTACTTTGGATGTATTTTCGGGTAATTTCAGAGAAAACCACCGTTTTTCCACCTCCCGTTGGTAGTTGGTACAGGATGTTGGTGCCTTCGGGGAGGTCATTCAGGTGCTTGAAGATTTTTCTGAGATCTTCTTGCTGATAATCGTATAATGTTTTCTTTCCTACTGCTCTTTTTACCTCCAACTGAAACGGGTTATAAAGTTATCAACTAACAAACCTTGCAAAATTAGTAGATTTTTAAACTACCGAAAGTAGATATTGTTGGATTTCTATTAAGATTCTATCAACAATGTTCCGAATATAAAATCTTCTTGGAAAGATGCTAATAACATTTTGATAACAATAACATTTCCCACTTGGAAAATTATCTTTTATGCAGTATAATGTATGCTATAATCACCTGAAACTAAATATACAAATGAGGCAGTTAAAAATCATTAAGCAAGTAACCAACCGAGAATCCAAATCCCTAGACAAATACCTGCAAGACATTAGTAAGATTGATTTGATCACTGCCCAAGAAGAAGTTGAACTGGCCCAACGTATTAAAGCTGGAGACCAAGCTGCCCTAGAAAAATTGACCAACGCGAACCTACGTTTTGTGGTTTCCGTTGCGAAACAATATCAGAACCAAGGACTAAAGCTCCCAGATTTGATCAACGAAGGGAATTTGGGATTGGTGAAGGCTGCGCAACGCTTTGATGAAACCCGTGGGTTTAAGTTCATTTCCTATGCGGTATGGTGGATCAGGCAATCCATTCTGCAAGCCTTGGCAGAACAATCGAGAGTGGTGAGGCTGCCTTTGAACAAAATTGGTTCCATCAACAAAATCAAAAAAACATTTTCCTATTTGGAACAGGCACATGAGCGCCCACCTTCTGCCGAAGAAATTGCAAAGGAGTTGGACATGACCATTTCAGAGGTGAAACAATCACTTTCCAATACCGGTAGACACGTTTCCATGGATGCACCTTTGAAAGAAGGGGAAACTTCCAGTCTTTATGACGTTTTAAACTCTGGGGATTCACCAAAACCAGACAATGGGTTGATGCATCAATCCTTAAATACTGAAATCAATAGGGCCTTGGATACTTTGTCGCCAAGGGAAGCTGATGTGGTGCGTTTGTATTATGGTATTGGAGACCAACCCTCCATGACCTTGGAGGAAATTGGTAGTGCTTTTGACCTTACGCGCGAGCGTGTGAGACAGATACGGGAAAAGGCGATCAGGAAATTGCGGCATACCTCAAAAAGCAAGATTCTGAAATCCTATTTGGGATAAGCAAACAAAAAAGGGAATGTTTCAAAAACATTCCCTTTCTCATGATATCTTAATGCAACGCAACTGTTATGGACGGCTCAGTTGGTTGATTTCGTAGTTCACCAAGATGTTGTTCAAATCCTGGATAAAATTTAAATACGCTGTGTTTTCGTTATTCATATTTTTCATGGGATAAACGTTTTGGGGTGGTTTAAAGGTAATCCAGTTCAACAAGTTCATTAACGCTTAAAATCTCATTTAAGTCCTGTAGAAAGGCCAAATATTCTTCTCCGTAGGTGTCGTATAACATGATCTTATTGGGTTTACTGTTCGGGTCTTAATTACTAACGTAAACCTATTAGAAACATTATAGTTTGGCAATAAATTGTGGTGAAATGGCCTGATTTGGTTGTGAAAAAGATGAAACACAAATTGGTTCGATGAACGGACTACTCCTCAGATTCGAAAATATCAAGGCCTACTTCAAAATCCACTTCCAAATCATCATCAACAGCCGTGGGGCGTATGTTGAATTCATCATAAATGAAGCAGAGACTCATGGGATAACGCTTGTTTTCATCGCTAACAGGAAGCTGTAGTTTTTCCAGCAGTTCTTTTTTTACCTGGGTAGCAAGTTTCTGTATTTTTTGATGCTCGTGGGACTGCAACAACTCTAAAAGAGGAATGTCTTTTTCATCTCCCAATTCCAAAATTTGTTCTAGGAGTAAAAGTTGGCAATCTAAATCAGAGGCGTGTTCAAACAACTGATGAAAGATACTTTGATGGTATGCCGGCAAGGTTTGATCTTCCATGTGTTTTAATTTTTACCTACATTTCTTTGAGTGCTTTGATTTCAAAATCCACCAAAGCTTCCACATTGGGATATTCATTCAAAAATTGTTGGTAGAGAAATTCTAGGTATTTGACATCCTTATCGTTTTTACAGGTAACATCAATTTGTTGAAGAATGTTCAACAATTCAATGGTGTTCATCATCCTAAGACTTGGAATCACTTTTTGGCAGCAAACCCGTATTGCTTTAAAATCTTCTAGTTGCAGATGTATTTTCATGCCACCAATGAACTCCATGATATTGAGTTTATAGATTTTCACGAATTCTTCCAACAGTTCCATTTGCCCAAGACACTCTTCCAAAACGGGTTTTAGATTCACCTTTTGTGTGGAAAAATTAGATTCCAATGCCTTTTCCTTGTCAATATCATCCGTGTTGGAGAGGCTGGATTGCAATTCTTCTCCCATCAACTTCAGCTCATTTATAATCCCTTTCTGAACTTGTGAGAGATCGGTTTTTTCCAAAGTTTCGATGAGCTTGAGCAGTTGTTCGGTTTTATCCAAATCGGTTACAACTGAATCTTCATCTTGTCCGGTGCTTCCTTCAATGCCCACGTGATCATAAATGACCTGCAATTGTTCCATTTCTGAAATACCAAAAACTTTGTTTTCAAGTCCGTTCTTAAAAATCTCAAATGACTTTTTGAGTTCTCCAGCTTCTACCGTTCCCAGTTCTTCATAGGAGAAGCTGCTCAGTCCGATTTCCAATTTTTCCAAATAGCGAAGTAGTTCCCTTGCCTCCAAACTTCCTTTTTTAAGGTTATAATCCTTCTAAAATGTGGATTAAAGGAAGTGCACACAATTTATTGTTCTGTAAGTCTCATATTTTGTTGTCAAATGGCCTAATCTGTAGGTGTAAAAATCGATTGGTAAAAATTTGTATAAATCTAGTGCGGCAATCTTACAAATTTTCGACTGTCTGAAGAATTAGAGCATAGTAAAATTATGCCTTAAATACAGCAAATAACATAGGGTTTATTCCCTGCAAATTAGGAGCAGATAACGAATAGGTTTAGTGGCCTAAAAACTATTGACGAGGTATTTGGAATTGCAACTAGCGTTTTCCTTCTTCTTCCTCCTTTTCTTTTTGGGCCAATCGGTCCTTTACGTACTCAATCTTGGTCTTTCCATGGGCTTTGGGATTCCCTTTATCGTCCAAGTTGACCATTATAATATCATCCACAGTGACAATACTTTCGTGGGTCATTTTATTTCTAACCTCGCAATTAAGAGAAATTGAAGTAACCCCAAACTTGATGACATCTATACCAATTTCAATAACATCACCTTCTACGGCAGTGCTCATAAAATTGATTTCGGACATATATTTGGTCACTACTTTTTTGTTCTCCAACTGTATGATGCTGTATAGTACGGCTTCTTCATCTATCCACGCCAGCACCTTTCCTCCAAACAAGGTTCCGTTGGCATTTAAATCCTCTGGTTTAACCCATTTTCTTGTGTGAAATCTCATCTTGGAATTTTTTAGCAAATAATTTTGGTGCAAAGTTACGTTATATGCGCAATGAAGGTCTCATTTTGAGCTGGTTCTTCATCGAATTATGAAATTAAGATAATTGAACCTTTGAGAGTGCCAAGAATTAAATTTTGGGCAGCTTCAATCAAAAAAGTAGAATTTTACAGCCTCAGAATAACGTATCTTGTGATTTATTAAGAGTTTTGGGTATTACAAGGTCAAAATTCAACTCTTTATTGAGCACATCAATAAAATATGCAGATAACAAGGGGGATTCCAACTCCACATTTTGATGCACAAAAAAATGGATGTTCTCCAATCCCATTGCTTTCCATGCCGATAATCGTTGTACCCAGTCGTCCAAACGCGGATAATCTGATTGATGATTTGCACCAACATATCGAACAAAGGCTTCATTAGTGGTCAATCGCATATGCATAAGGTCCCTCCTACCTGCAGTATCCACCAAAACATTGGTGATACGGTTTTCCTGTAATAAATGATACAGTTCTTGGGCAACTTTTTCATCATTGAACCAATCTGTGTGTCTAAACTCCATGGCCAGAGGAAACTCTTTGGGCCAATATTGGACAAATTTCTCCACTCTGTCCCAATTCTTTGGTCCAAAATTATTGTGCATCTGCAAAAATATGGTACCCAACTTCTCCTTTAGTAAGGAAGTGACTTCCAAGTAACGATCCGCTACTTCATAGACCTTATCGTTAAGCCTTCTCAAATGGCTGACCTCATTGGTCATTTTGGGAAAGAACTTGAATCCTTCTGGTGTTTTGTCCCGCCACTTTTCATATTGTTCTGCAGGAAAGATTCTATAAAAAGTAGCATTCAACTCAATACAATTAAATTGTGTGGAGTAATAAGCCAGTTCATCTTTGGTGCCCCTTGGGTAGAAATTCTTTAAATCTTGTCGGTTCCATTTGGCACAGCCCACAAATGCTTGTGTAATTCCATTGGTTTTTTGTTCGGAGAGCACCACACTAGTATCTGGATGATCTTTTGGGATGGTGAAATCTATATGTTCAGGATGGTCAACTTTTCCGAATTTCATAGGATTAAATTAGTAGGTTATTTTCATCTTTATCCTCTCATAACAAAATTCCATGAAAGGTATTTGATATTTTACAGCTCCCTGATTTTAATATTCCTGAACCAAACATCAAAATACCAGTTTTGCAGCGCTATTTTTCCTGCCGTTGATTTACCAAATTCTGGATGCTTTTTAAATCCGGAAGATGCTACTTTATCTTTCCATGCTGGCGATGTAAAGTCTTCTGTTGACGTAAGGACTCCGTTTAAATAGAACTCAATTTTCCCATTGAGTTGTTTGATTCTGGTGTGGTTCCACTGCCCCCCTTGTTTGGTTGTGGCCTTGTTGGTTTGTGGTGAGAAGCCATATAAACAACCTGATTGTTTCGTTGCCACATCGGAGTCCATATGGTCGGGATCCAACAACTGGTATTCAGGTCCACTTTGCCATGCAGCGGTCAATTCTGGTTTTTCTTGTACATTAATGAAGATGCCACTATTGCCACGACCAGAGATTTTCCAATCTAAAGTCAACTCGTAGTTTTCATAGGCTTTGTCGGTGATCAAATCCCCATGTTTTCTAGTTTCATCCTTAGCATTACAATACAGGATTCCATCATCGACTTTCCAAACCGATGTAGAGTCAGGATAGTTATACAAATGCCAACCATTGAGGGTTTTACCATCAAAAAGTAATTTCCAACCTTGTTTTTCTTCGATTTTGAGCAATTCGTTGTGTTTGGCATTTTCTTGTGCCAATTTTTTTGTTCGCCAGATTTTGGATTCCTTTTTATCGCTCATGTCTTTACAAGCGTATACAGAAAAAATCAAAAACATGTAGCACAAATATTTTAAATACATTGGTATTGGGTATGATTATGTTGATTCTGAATAAAAATACTCAAATTGAATTTCAATCGGATAAGATAAAAGTTAGATTTTAAATCCTTGATCAAATGTCATTTCGATGGGAGATGTTCATAACATCGTTAAAAACTATTGTCGTAGTGAAAATTGCACAATTTTTGATTGTGTAATTTTATTAAAACTCTATGACCATGGATTCACGATCCAAAAGTCTTCTGGACATTCGTCCGGAAGTAAATCAAGCCGTTTTGCATATAAATATGAGTGATGAAGAACGTTTTCAAAACGAAACGTTGCGTCCAGTCATCAAAATGCAAAATCTCTTATTGGTAGAAGCTTTCAAGAATTACGTAAACAAACACAAAGGTGTTTTTTATGAACTTTCACTGGAAAAGCGACTGGAATATATAGAACGAGCCATTCAGAAGGATATTAAATTCCGAAACTCTTTGAAGGGAATGGTAATCGGTCAATTTACCATTGAGGAATATCAAGTTTACATTCAAAATAGTTCTGCGCTGAACAAACGAATGATGAATATGGTTATTGAACGGCTCAAAGACCAAGTACAATTATTGGAAAACGGAATTTTAATCCAAGATAGACTCTCCGTTTAAATTGGTCGTCAAAATATCACTCATCAAATCAAAATAGGGTCTAATGGCCTTAAAGGCATTATCCACTTCAGATAAAAATGAGCTGGATAAGACTTCTTTGTCAGTGAAGTTTTTTACAAAGATGAATTGTTTCTTTTTGATCAAATCAATATCGGGATGTTCTTTGCTAAAACCTTTAGGAGCAGTTTTCACCCCCTCGCCTACTAAATCTCCCCAAGTTTTCTTAAAAGAAGGTTCGTTAATTACATTTCTAAAGTCCGAAGCATCCATTTCAAGTTCTTTTCGAATTCGGAACAAATCCTCTTTATTGGGTTCCCAAAACCCAGTGGCCAAAAAAGATTCTCCTGGTTTAATATGGATATAATAACCTCCCCGTAAATGGGCTCCCAATCTTGAAAATGAGGCAGCCAAATGTGTTTTATAAGGGGTTTTATCTTTGGAGAACCGAACATCCCTATAAATCCGGAACATTTTCATTTTTTCTATCTCATCGTGTTGGTTCAAATGTTCTTGAATGTTCTCGAAAAAGGATTTTACATCAGCCTCATGAGCTTTAAAAGTAGTTTTGTGCTCATGAAACCATTCTTTATTATTGTTTTTAGATAGTTCTTTAAGAAAATCTATAGCACCTTTAGAAATTGTTGAATTGCTCACGGCTTTATGTTGATGTGTTATTTTTAAGCTAAAGTTAGCCATTTATATGAGCGTGTGGTAAGGATTTGGCTAATTTTAAAACATTATTCAACAGCATGGACAAACAAAAAATCATTGCCGAACTACGTAGGCATAAAAAACAACCCTATTTAGACTATAGGTTAAAGCAAGAAACAGAAAGCTTTACCGATTTACTTTTTTACACTTTGTTTGATGTGAACACTCCGGTAGAAGAAAATTTGGATGTTTTGGAGAAGAAGTTCAACAGATTGGTGGATTTGGCTTGTTGGGAGTTGGAAAGACCTTGTACCAAGGTTTGGGAAAACTATGTTGTGTTGTTGCCTCAAATTTTGGAAAAGCTCAATTTGGATGCTGAGGCCATTCTTAGTTGTGATCCTGCTTCATTGTCCATTCAAGAAATTTATATGGCCTACCCTGGATTTTATGCCATTGCTATTTATCGTTTGTCCCATGAGCTTTATGTTCAAGGTTTTCCGTTGGTTCCCCGTTTGATGACAGAATATGCGCATAGACAAACAGGCGTGGATATCAACCCCGGAGCACAAATAGGAAAGTCAATTTTTATTGACCATGCCACTGGCGTAGTCGTTGGTGAAACTGCGGTAATTCATGATAATGTCAAAATTTATCAAGGGGTTACTTTAGGAGCACTTTATGTGGATAAAAACCTGCAAAAGATAAAAAGGCATCCAACCATAATGTCCAATGTTACCATTTATGCCAATGCCACTATTTTGGGAGGAGAAACTGTGATTGGAGAAAACTCTGTAATTGGGGGTAATGCTTGGGTAACTGATTCAGTGCCTGCTAATTCCACCGTTTTTCATACTCCAGAAATTAAAATAAAAACCGCTTCCAGCGATGTCCAATAGCATACTCGATCTTATAGGCAATACTCCTTTAGTGGAATCCAAAGTATTGAACACAAATCCCAATGTAAAACTCTTTTTTAAACTGGAAGGTCAAAATCCAGGAGGTAGTGTCAAAGACAGGCCCGCTCTAAACATGATAAAAAGTGGTTTGGAACGTGGTGAAATCACCAAGGAATCAAAATTAATAGAAGCTACTAGTGGAAATACAGGTATTGCTTTGGCAATGATTGCTGGGATTTATGGGTTGGACATAGAGTTGGTCATGCCAGAAAACTCAACAAAAGAGCGTGTACAAACTATGAGAGCGTATGGTGCAAAGGTAACATTGACCTCTTCTGATGTTGGTATTGAAGGTGCTAGGGACTATGCTGAAGCCAAAGTAAATAACGAAGGCTATCAAATGATCAATCAATTTGCCAACGATGACAATTGGAAAGCCCATTATAAAAGCACAGGCCCTGAGATTTGGAATGACACGGAAGGACAAATCACCCATTTTGTTTCAAGTATGGGTACTACGGGAACCATAATGGGGACATCGACCTTTTTGAAAGAACAAAATCCAGAAATTCAAATTGTTGGGGTTCAGCCAACAGATAACTCAAGAATTCCAGGAATCCGTAAATGGCCCGAAGCGTATTTGCCAAAAATCTTCAATCCTCGTAAAGTTGATACAGTTATGGAAGTCAGTCAACAAGATGCTGAGCAGATGGCCAAAAGGTTGGCTAAAGATGAAGGCATTTTTGCGGGAGTAAGTAGTGGTGGTGCAGCTACTATTGCCTTAAGACTGGCTGCATCCTTACAACAAGGCACTATAGTCTCAATTGTTTGCGATCGTGGCGATAGATATCTTTCGTCCGATTTGTTCGACTAGTTATTGCAAAATAGCTTTTATATTTTTCCAATACGCATCAAAAGTATTGAGATTGTTGTGCTCGCCATTTGTAATGGTAAACATTTTTTTATTGTTATGCGGGATTGATTCAAAGAGTTTTTTCCCTGATTCATACGATACTACTTCATCAGAAGTGCCATGAAAAATATAAATGGGCGTTTTGACTTCTTGGAGAAATTCAAAAGAAGGAATTTTATATTTTAGAAGATATTTTGTGGGTAAAAAAGGAAAACGTTCGTCTGCCACATCTTTTAAACTGTAAAATGGGGTTTCCAAAATCAAGAGTTTACAATTTTTGACAGAAGCCAATTGTGAAGCAATACCAGTTCCCAATGAACGACCATAGATGATAATGGTAGTATGGCCAAAATCTTTCATTGCTTTTTCATAAAGGAGTGATGCATCTTGGTAAAGTGCTTTTTCACTGATTTTTCCCGTACTTTTCCCGTATTTGCGATAATCCATTATCAAAACGTCATATCCTAAATCCGTAAATGGGACAACAATTTCTCCCCACCTGGAAAGATTTCCAGCATTACCGTGGAAATATATGATTAAACCTTTAGGGTTTTCAGCATGAAAATGAAGAGCATTCAATCTTGCACCATCAGTAGTATCCAAAAATAATTCGGTAAACGGTGTTTGAAAAGAATAGCTATAGTCTTGGGGCAATTTTGTAGGTAGAAAAATGAGTTTTTCTTGTAAAAAGTAGAACATAACTGTTATCAGTGCTAAAAAAAATAGGCAGTAAGAGACAATACGTTTAAGCTTTTGCATTCGCTCTTTTTGAAGAATGTCTCACATTGATGCTGGAACCTTCCAAATTCACTTTCTTAGGCCTTGTTGTCATAATTTCTTCCAACATTTTGTGATAAGATTCAAAATTGTTCAGGTTTTTATGCCCCCCGCCAATTACCGTATATAGCTTTGTAAGTTCGGGTTTTATTTTGGATAGTTTCACACTGGTTTTATAAGGAATCAATCGATCATCTGTTCCATGAATAATATGAATGGGGCAATTGACATATTTTAACCATTTATACGTAGGCATCGGGAATTTTATGAGTAGAGAAAGAGGCATAAAGGGAATATATTTTTTGGCAACCTTGCTCAAACTATAATAAGGCGCGTCCAAAATGAGCATTCGCGGATTGTTCATGGAAGCTAACTTGGCAGCAAAACCTGAGCCCATGGAACGCCCGTAGAGAATGATGTATTTTTCGGCCACTTTTTCTTTGATTTTGTTGTACACCACCTGCATGTCCCGTTTTACAGCTTTTTGGGTTCTTCTGCCCGTGCTTTTTCCAAAGCCTCGGTAATCCACCATGATCACATCATAGCCATGCCGGGTGAAATCTACAGCAAATTTGCCCCACCCTTTTATACTTTTGGAATTACCTTTTAGATAAAACACCACTCCTTTAGGGTTTTGGGATTTAAATCGAAGTCCATTGATTATGGCCCCATCCCGAGTTTCAAAATTATATTCCTCAATTGCCTGATTATCATAATAAAATTGAAAGTCCTTGGAAAGCTTCTCAGGTTTGAACAAAAAATAATCCTGAAGAAAATAAAGCAATACACTAATTAGAATGTAAATTCCTATTACAAGCAATACTATGTAAAGCCAATTTGGCATGAGTTCAGCGTTTCATCCAAAATACAAAAAATCCGAAGATGTCAAAGTATGATCATAATAATCAAATAATTAAGTGTGTGGGAATAACCTGAATTCTAACAATTACCTGCTTATCCAACTTTGTTGAGCTTTTATCGAATAGTTAAATAATGAACAAAAAAAAGTTACGTTCTTTGAAGCGAAATATTTAATTCCCAAATCAAATTAAATAGACATGAACCTACTATCTAAAATACTTACCTGGAAATTAAACGGTATAGTTATCTTAATTACTCTTTTGGCTTTGGTTGTATTGAATTTCTATGGAATCTACACCAATAGATTCTATTTCTTCAAACCGGATAATTACATTTTTCCAATTTTAAGCTTGATTCATTTTGTATACCTCTATGTAGTTTGGTTTAAGATTACGGAACAAGAATTGCCCGATCCGAAGATGAGGAATTTGGAATATGGACTATATGCTGTAACGGTGGTCTACCTGTATAAAATTTATGACAGTGTTCAGGTATATGCTTCTTTTTCAGAATATGAGCAACATGTAATTCCACCATCGTTTGAGCCTATTGCTATCGTCACCATTGTATTGTACAGCTTGTTGGCCGTCCTAACTATATTCTCTTTCTGGCAGCGAAAGCAATATGTAGGAGTTTATAATTTTGAGGATTATAACAACAATCTTAATATTTGGCAATAAGTGACGGTACTACGGTCTATAGTCCACTGATATAACTGCCGTACAAATCCTTAAATTGAAACCCTTGAACAAAACGTTGTTTGCTCAGTTTATTGTGGGCAACCAGTCCCCAGAGCAATAATTCTTTCATAAAATAGGAATCTTCTTTTGAAATATCTGATTGGTGTTCGTTCAATAAATCTTGCAATGGACGTACGGAATCCAATTTAGATTTATATTCAGCATCGGTGTCATCATCCAGAAGCTCAAATCCTTCACCATTGAAGAACCAACTTATTACATCGTCGTAAACTGTTTCAGCATCTTTGCGTTGTAGTTTATCAATCTTTGGGAAATAGTTGGGAAACAAAGATTTTATGGCGTCCTCAATGAGCGTTTGGGCCACAAAACCAGCTCCCTCCTGCTCTCCTTCATATACCAATTCAATTTTTCCAGTAATGGATGGGATTACCCCCATAAAATCACTTAACCGTAATGTGGTTTTGGATTCACCCGCGAGCATGGCCCTTCTTTCCGCAGTACTTAGCAAATTTTCAAATGCGGTAATGCTCATACGTGCACTTACGCCACTTTTGGCATCTACATATTCACTATTTCTAGCTTCAAAACTGATTTGCTCCAACAAATCCATGGCAATATTGGGCACATACACGGCATCTGACTGGCGTTGGTCCAATTGAGCCTCTTGTAGGGTTATCTTCTTGGCGATTTCAATACTTTCCGGGTAATGAGTTAAAATTTGAGAACCAATCCTATCTTTTAAAGGGGTTACAATACTCCCACGATTGGTATAATCTTCAGGATTTGCTGTAAACACAAATTGAAGGTCCAGCGGAAGTCTCAATTTAAACCCACGAATTTGAATATCACCCTCTTGCAAAATATTGAAAAGTGCCACTTGAATCCTGGCCTGAAGATCAGGAAGTTCATTGATGACGAAAATACATCTATTGGCTCGGGGGATCATACCGAAATGAATGACCCGGTCATCTGCATACGACAATTTTAGATTGGCAGCCTTAATTGGATCTACATCACCAATTAAATCAGCAACGGTTACATCTGGTGTGGCCAATTTTTCATAGAATCGCTCATTTCTATGAATCCATTTTATTGGAGTTTCATCTCCTTTTTCCTGAATCAATTCCATGGCGAATCTGGAAATTGGGTTCAATGGGTCATCGTGAACTTCAGAACCATCAATAATCGGCATCCATTCATCCAAAAGTTGCACCATCAATCTTGCCAACCGGGTTTTGGCCTGCCCCCGCAATCCTAATAAATTGATATTATGGCGAGATAAAATGGCACGTTCCAATTCTGGTATCACCGAATTTTCATAACCCCAAACACCGTGAAAGGTCTCTTTACCACTAGCTATTTTTCCCAAAAGATTTTCACGCAGCTCATCTTTGATACTTTTACTTTGGTATCCAGCTGCTTTTAAATCTCCAAGTGTCTTTATTTTATTTTGATTCAATTTCATGTTTAAAAATTGCTATCCTTTGATTCGTTTTCTTCTATTTTGTTCGTAATCTTCAAAAATCATTTCCCCCAACCCTTTTAATCCGGTGTACAAAGCTTTTCCCTTGTTGGCCTGAGTAAATTCCCGTACAAATTGCATGAGGTAAGGATCTTGAGCAATCATAAAGGTAGTAATGGGGATATGCAGTTTTCTGGCTTGTTGGGCCATGGCATAACATTTCTCTACAATATAATCATCCAGGCCTACACTATTTTTGTAGTATTCCCCGTTGGGAAGCCTCAAACATGAAGGTTTACCATCGGTGATCATAAAAATTTGTTTATTGGTGTTCCGTTTTCTGCGGAGCATATCCATGGCCAATTGCAACCCTGCAACTGTATTGGTATGATAGGGCCCTACCTTTAGATAGGGCAAATCTTTAATGGGAATGGGCCAAGCATCGTTGCCAAAGACCAAAATATCCAAAGTGTCTTTTGGGTATCGAGTGGTAATCAATTCAGCTAATGCCATGGCTACTTTTTTGGCGGGGGTAATTCGATCCTCACCATATAGAATCATGCTATGGCTGATGTCGATCATCAAAACCGTGCTCATTTGCGCTTTGTGCTGGGTATCTTCCACGACCAAATCATCTTCATTCAAGGAAAATCCATCCAAACCATGGTTGATCTGGGCATTCCGAAGACTTTCCGTCATGGAGATGTGTTCTAAAGAATCTCCAAAACGATATTCCCTAAAATCCCCTGTATGCTCATCTCCTCGCCCTGACTTTCCCGTCCTATGGGTACCAGAACCACTTCTTTTGATTTTGCCAAAGATTTGGTCTAGAGCTCTTTGACGCAGCATCCTTTCCAATTTGGCAGTAATGGAAAATGTTCCATTACCGCTACCATCATCGTCTTCTCCTTCTTCACCTTCGCCAAGTTCTCCATCATCCATATCAAATTCCTCTCGAATAAATCCTTTGGCCTTTAAATCTTCAATAAAGTCATCAATGGTATAATCGTCATCAGTAAGTTCATACTCCTTGTCCAATTCCCGGAGCCAATCCAGTGCTTCTTCCACATCACCAGAAGTATGTGTGATGAGTTCTTGAAAAATCTCGAAGAGTTTTTCGAATGGAGTTTGGTCAGGAGCTTCGTAGGTGGTAAACCGAAACCCTTTTCTTGTGTTCATAGCCATTACATAAAATTAAGGTATTTCCCTGTAAAGGCTGGGCATTTAAAAAAAACTTAACGCTCTTGTTTAAGTTGTGCTATTTGTGCCGCTTTTGTAGTGTTTGTACTATATCCTCCAATTTGAACCCCTTGGCCTGTAGCAAAATCAAATAGTGGAACAATAGATCGGCACTTTCGTTCAAAAACAAGGCATCATCGTTATCTTTTGCCTCAATAACGGTTTCCACAGCTTCCTCCCCTACTTTTTGTGCAATTTTATTGATTCCTTTTCTAAACAAAGAAGCCACATAACTATCTTGGTTTTCAGGATTGCTTTTTCTTGATTCGATTACTTTTTCCAAATCTGAAAGGAACCCATACTCCTGAACATTTTCTTGTGCCCAACACGTATCTGTTCCTGTGTGACACGTTGGGCCAATAGGATTCACGGAAATCAATAAAGCATCACTGTCACAATCACTTTTAATGTCGATCAATTCCAAAAAGTTGCCGCTTTCCTCTCCTTTGGTCCATAAGCGGTTCTTAGATCGACTAAAAAATGTCACTTTTTTGGTTTGTTGCGTAACATTCAATGCCTCTTGGTTCATATAACCCAACATCAAAACAGTTTTGGTCTTTGCATCTTGAATAATGGCAGGAACAAGTCCATCCGTATTTTTCGAAAAATCTACTTTCATGGTTACAGTCTTACAGGAATTCCTTCCTTTTTCAATTCTTTTTTCAAATAATTTATTTCTATTTCCTTAAAGTGGAACACACTGGCCGCAAGAGCGGCATCAGCTTTTCCTTCTTTAAAGGTATCCGTAAAGTGCGCTACAGCTCCAGCTCCCCCAGAAGCAATAATGGGAATATTGACCATTTGTGACAATTGGGCCAAAGCAGTATTGGCAAACCCATTTTTGGTGCCATCATGATCCATGGAGGTGAACAATATTTCACCTGCACCTCGTTTTTCAACTTCCAAGGCCCATTCAAATAAATCGATTTCCGTAGGAACCTTTCCACCTACCAAATGTACTTTCCATTGTCCATCAATCTGTTTGGCATCAATGGCCACTACAATACATTGGGAACCGAACTTGGCCACGAGCTCATTGATCAATTCTGGTCTTTTTACCGCTGAAGAGTTGATGGACACCTTGTCTGCACCATTTTTCAGTAAAATTTCAACATCCTCCACGGAGGATATTCCACCTCCCACTGTAAATGGAATATTAATGGTCTCCGCCACGTGATAGACCAATTCTGCCAAGGTCTTTCTTTTTTCCTCCGTTGCGGAAATGTCCAAAAAGACCAGTTCGTCCGCTCCCTCTTCAGCATAGATTGATGCCAGTTCTACCGGGTCTCCTGCATCACGAAGGTCTACAAAGTTTACGCCTTTTACGGTCCTTCCATCTTTGATGTCCAAACAGGGTATGATTCGTTTTGTTAACATAAATTGAATTTAGAGTTTAGAATGACGAACTATGATTTTGATTGATAGACCCTTTTACGAACTGTATTGATTGAACTAACCGTTATGGCTAGAAGTTCATTGGCTTCACTCCATAAGTTTTGAATAATCTCTTGATGTTTCACTTCAGTCTTTTTCAACATTTCCAACCAAAACATACTTTCATCCACTTCTTCCTCCACTATTTTCAACTTATTGATGAAATCCTTATCCGATTTAGCTCTGCAACCTGCTCTATAATTTGCACCGACAGAACTTGAACTTCTGATCAGTTGTCTCACCCAAGCATCATATTCCCTAGATTTTGGGAAATTTTTACAAAGAGACCAGCAATTAAAGGCAAAGTCTTGGGTACGTTTTTTTAAGTTACTCATCCCTATATATTCTACATTCTAAAATCGTCATTCATCATTTAGTGTATTTAAATCAACTCCATCATAAAAACCTAAATCCGAATTGTTCAATATTTTGGTCCATAATGCAATCTGTCCCGTATGGTAGGACAAATGTTCTGTTACATGGATGATGTTTCCAATACCAGAGAATTCAAACCCTTGTACGGAACGTTTACGAAGTAATTCCTCCAAAGGAGTTTCAACAAAGGCATTTTTGGCTTCTGTGATGGTATCATTTAATTTTTGAAGCAATTCATCTTTGTTGTATCCAGAGGATGCTGAAAATTCTTCATCCCTTTTTCGGTCATCGTCCAAATTCCGAAGTGAAGCGATTCCGTACTGGGTGATGTTGCCACACAGGTGCAAAATCAAGTTTCCAATGCTATTAGTGGATTCGTTAGGTTTTTGCCAAACTACTTTTTCGGGGAGTTTATCCAAACATATCTTGATCATACGAAGACTCTCTTCCATACGGTAGGCAGCATTTCCAATCAATTCTTTTAAGAGTTGTTCTTGCTTATCCATTTCCCAATATATAGTTTTCAAGCTGCTTTAAACTGATTCTGTTCTCATAAATCGCCTTTCCAATAATGACCCCTTCGCATCCAATTTCTGCAAGTCTGGGAAACTCATCAAAAGTTGAAATACCACCACTTGCAATAAGATTCACACCTATCACCTGTTTATCTTCTACACCACTTCCAGAAATGGTGGTTTTCCATTGCATGGTTTTGTCCAGAATCTTTCGATATAGATCAAAAGAAGGGCCTTGTAACATACCATCTTTGCTGATATCGGTACAGATGATATATTGTATTCCTTTTTGTTGATAGGTCTGAATAAAAGGCAACAATGCTTTATCTGATTCTTCCTGCCATCCGGAAACGGCCACTTTTTCATTGTTGGCATCTGCTCCAAGTATTATTTTTTCAGAGCCATACGTTTCCAACCATCCTAAAAAAGTCTCTTCATCCTTAACTGCAATGCTACCTCCTGTAATTTGATTTGCGCCACTTTCAAAAGCAATATGTAAATCTTCGTTGGTTTTCAATCCACCACCAAAATCAATCTTCAAGTTAGTTTTGGAAGCTATGTTTTCCAACACGTTATGGTTGACAATATGTTTTGATTTTGCTCCATCCAAATCTACCAAATGCAAGTATTGAATTCCGTGGGCCTCAAACTCCTTGGCCACCTCAAGCGGGTCTTCATTATATACTTTTTTGGTGTTGTAATCGCCTTTGGAGAGCCTTACACACTTCCCTTCAATAATATCAATAGCTGGAATCACTCTCATGTTAATCGTATTTTGCTTTGTCCAACGCCATCCACATATCAGAATTGCCTACTTTATGAAACCCAAAGGGTTTATACAAACCGTGAGCATCTTTTGTCTTTAGTGCTACGGTTTGTACATTTTTGATTTCTGGCAGGTTCAAAATATGCTGCACAAATTTTTTTCCAAGACCTTTCCCTTTGTAAGGTTCAAAAATGATCACGTCCATGATATAGGCAAAAACCACTTTATCGGTCAATACCCTGGCGAATCCCAATTGTTCTTCTTCTTTGGAATAGATACCAAAGCATATGGAATTTTCAATGGTCTTAACGGTCATTTCTTCAGTTCTATAACCTCCCCAATAGCTGTTTTTAATCTCTTGGTGAATTTTTGCAACATCCAACCTGTTTTTATCCGTGGAAATATCAAAATCCATATCAACAAAGGGTTAAAAAGTTTTTTAAAATGTCACTCCCCACCTCGCTACTCTTTTCTGGGTGGAACTGCACCCCATAAAAATTGTCTTTCTGTAGTGCTGCACTATAGCTCAATCCATACTCGGAAATGGCAATGGTCTCCTTTCCCAAAGGGGCATAAAAGCTGTGTACCAAATAGATGTGGGATTTATCGGGTATTGTTTGGAACAAGTTGGAATTTAGCCCTGAAATTTGGTTCCAACCAATTTGCGGCACTTTCACAGTGTTGGGGAACTTCACCACGTCCAAATCAAAAATACCAAGACCTTGGGTATGGCCTTCCTCTGATGAATTGCACATGAGCTGCATGCCCAGACAAATCCCCAAAACAGGCTGTTTTAGCTTAGGAATCAACTTGTCAAGTCCGGTTACCCTTAATTTTTTCATGGCCGAACTTGCTTCGCCCACCCCGGGAAAAATGACCTTGTCCGCATTCTGGATTTCCTCGACATCATGACTTAAACTTGCTTCAAACCCCAACCGTTTTATGGCAAACTTGATGCTTTGGATGTTTCCAGCTCCGTAATCAATAATTATAATATTCATTTTAAGTCCATTTGTCATTTCGAACGAAGTGAGAAATCTAGATTTCTATGTCCATTTTGACTGCGCTCAATATGACATTTACAATGATTTTATTTATAACATTCCTTTTGTTGAGGGTAATACCATTTTCTCCGTATCCCTTTTCACCGCCATTTTGATGGATTTTGCAAAGGCCTTGAAAATAGCCTCAATTTTATGGTGCTCATTGGTCCCTTCGGCCTTGATGTTCAAATTGGCTTTTGCACCATCTGAAAACGATTTGAAGAAGTGTAGAAACATTTCAGTCGGCATGTCCCCAACTTTTTCTCTTTTGAATTCAGCGTCCCATACTAACCAGTTCCTCCCCCCAAAATCCAGTGCCACTTGTGCCAAGCAGTCATCCATGGGC
This sequence comes from Flagellimonas amphidinii, assembly GCF_013090115.1. Lineage (GTDB taxonomy): Bacteria > Bacteroidota > Bacteroidia > Flavobacteriales > Flavobacteriaceae > Flagellimonas > Flagellimonas amphidinii. Next base: position 211,913 of record NZ_JABFNN010000039.1, on the reverse strand, counting down.
AAACAAAACCCGTAGCGCTCAATCCCCAATTTATTCCCAAGAGCCTTGGAAAATACCTCACCCAATGCAATGGCCGTATCCTCTATGGTGTGATGCTCATCAACCTCAAGATCACCATCAACCTTTATTTCCAAATCCATTTGGCCATGCCGTGCCAATTGGTCCAACATATGGTCAAAAAAGGCCAAACCTGTGCTGATTGTGCTTTTCCCTGTTCCATCCAAATTCAATTTAATTTGGATATCAGTTTCGTTGGTTTTTCTTGCGATTTCCGCCACCCGATTTTCCAACTTCAAAAACGCATAGATTTTCTCCCAATCGTTGTTTTCCAGAGCGATAAACGCATCCAATTCTTCTCTTTTGACCGTAATCTCCGATGTTCCCAAATGGGTTTCATCATTGATGAAAATTCCTTTGGAACCCAAGTTTTTGGCCAATTCCATATCGGTCAACCGATCTCCTATCACAAAGGAGTTTTCCAGATCATATTCTCCTGAAAAGTAGCCCGTGAGCATTCCTGTTCCCGGTTTACGGGTATCTGCATTGTCATTGGGGAATGTACGGTCAATGAAAACCTGGTCAAATACCACCCCTTCATTTTCAAAACTTTTCAGAATGAAATCATGCACAGGCCAAAAGGTATCCTCTGGAAAAATGTCGGTGCCCAGACCATCTTGATTGGTTATCATGACCAATTCATAATCCAGTTCCTTGGCTATTTTCCCTAAAAAGGTAAAGGCCTTGGGATAGAACGACACCTTTTCAAAAGCATCTATCTGCTCATCTGAAGTCTCTTTGATGATAGTTCCATCGCGATCAATAAAAAGTACTTTTTTGCCCATTATTTTAATTCTTTGAGAATAGCTATTAATTTTTTGTTTTCCTCTGGAGTCCCTACGGTAAATCGCAATGTGTTTTCACAGTGAGGCTGGCTTCCCCTGTTCCTTACCACTACGCCCTGTTGCAGTAATTGTTGATAACGCTTATCGGCATTATCTACTTTTGCCAGTACAAAATTGGCCTGCGTAGGATACGTTTGCAGCACAAAATTAAATTCTTCCAACGCCTTGATCAAAGTAGCACGTTCTTGTAAAATGGATTGCACTTCATTTTGGACCGATTCAATATCCAGAACCCTTTCCAAAGCTTTTCCCTGGGTCAACTGATTGACATTATAGGGTGGTTTGATCTTGTTCAAGATAGTAATGATCGCTTCCGAAGCACAACAAATGCCCAAACGAATACCGGCCATGCCATAGGCTTTTGACAAAGTTTGGGTAATAATCAGGTTTGGATACACCTTTAAGCTAGACACCCAACTTTCCTCATTTGAAAAATCGATGTAAGCCTCATCAATAACTACCAAACCGTTGAAGGATTCCAAGAGCGTCCGAATATTCTTTTTTTCAAAAATGTTCCCCGTGGGATTATTGGGAGAGCATATAAAGATCAACTTGGTGCTTTCATCAACCGCATCTAAAATTTTGGTCGTATCCAAACCAAATTCCGTTGTCAAAAGCACCTCCCTGTTTTCCACCGCATTGATGCCAGCCAATACCTTGTACATGCCATAGGTGGGCGGTAAAGTGATGATATTGTCCTGATTGGGTTCGCAAAATGCCCTGAAAATAAGATCTAGGACTTCATCGCTACCATTTCCCAATAACATTTGGTTTTCCAAAACTCCCTTTTGTTGGGCAAGAATACTTTTTAGGCTTCGTTGTTGAGGGTCTGGATACCGATTGACACCATTTTCAAATGGGTTTTCATTGGCATCCAAGAAAATCATTTGTGAACCATCTGAAACATATTCATCCCGAGCGGAAGAATAGGGTTTCAAACCGATTACGGATTTTCTAACAATTGTATTTATATCGAATACTTTTGTCATTCTTCGCTATTTAACCGTAACGTTACCGCATTTTTGTGCGCCTGTAATCCTTCAGCTTCCGCCATGATTTCAACCGCCCTTCCAATTCCTTGGATGCCTTCCTTGGTTATCTTTTGGAAAGTCATGCTCTTCATGAAACTATCCAGATTGACTCCACTGTATTGCTTGGCATAGCCATTGGTAGGTAAGGTATGATTGGTGCCTGAAGCATAATCCCCAGCACTTTCTGGAGTATAATTTCCAATGAAAACTGAGCCTGCATTTTCAATGTTTTCCAGATAATAGTCATCATTGGTAACACAAACTATATAGTGTTCTGGGCCATATTGATTGATCAGATTTACTGCGGTCTTATCATCTTTAACCAAAATCAACTTGCTGTTAGCAATGGATTTTTCGGCGATTTCAACTCTTGGAAGAGCTTTTAGTTGTGTTTCAACTTCTTTTTCCACAGCATTGATCATGGCCTCAGAGGTAGAGACCAAAATCACTTGACTATCGGTTCCATGTTCTGCCTGACTTAATAAATCTGAGGCCACAAAAGCAGGATTGGCAGTATCGTCTGCTGCTACGAGCAATTCACTGGGCCCGGCCGGCATATCAATGGCAACTCCATATTTGGTGGCCAATTGCTTTGCAACCGTGACATATTGGTTTCCTGGCCCGAAGATTTTATACACTTTTGGAATGGATTCCGTGCCAAAGGTCATGGCTGCTATGGCCTGAATTCCACCGACTTTATAAATTTGGTTCACTCCACAAAGCTGTGCCGTGTACAAAATAGCCGGATTAACTTCTCCTTTTTCATTAGGAGGGGTACAAAGCACCACTTCTTTGCATCCTGCAATCTGAGCGGGAACGGCCAACATTAATATGGTAGAAAACAATGGGGCCGTACCTCCGGGAATGTATAAACCTACTTTTTGAATGGGCCTTTTTTCTTGCCAGCACAATACTCCGGGCAAGGTTTCCACTTCGACTTTTGTTGTTTTTTGGGCAGCATGGAATTTCTGAATATTGGATTTTGCCAAAGTGATGGCTTCCTTCAGTTCTTTGGAAATTTGCTCCGTAGCTCTGCTGATTTCCTCTTCTTCTACCTCAAAATCATTCAGTTCCACACCATCGAATTGCTTAGTGTATTTTTTAACGATACCATCTCCGCTACGCTGTACTTCAGAAAAAATACGACTAACAATATCTTCAATATCAGCTACGGTTTGAGTAGGTCGTTCCAAGAGCTTTTCCCAATCTTCTCTCTTTGGATATATTACTTTCTTCATGACTCTTTCAAAATTTCTTTTGATAGTGATATCCCACAAGTTTGTATCCTTGTTTTTCCCAAAATCTGCGTCCAGCTTTGTTATCCACATAGCAGTTCAATTCGGTTCCATTACATCCAATGGACTTTGCATAATTGAAAATCCATTCCATCATCAAATTACCGATTCCCTGACCTTGATATGCGTTGGAAATGTAAACGTTGTCCGGTTCAACATGTTTCCCGATATAATATTTGGTCAACACCCATAATCCAGAAATACCAATCAATTTATTCCCATCAAAAACGCCCACGCATTGGTATCCATTTTGAAACATCATGGTCAATCGCTCTTGTAATGTTTCTTCGGTGATTGTTGGATCCAACTTTTTTAAAAATGGAACTATACTATCCTTTTCTTCCTGTTTTAAAAATCTGATATCAAACATTAGAGCACCATTTTTTCTATAGGACAGACTAGAATTCCTTCTGCACCAGCAGCTTTCAATTCATCAATCACCTCCCAAAAAGAGTTGCTCTTGATCACGGAATGCACCGAGCTCCAACCTTCTTCAGCGAGCGGTAAAACTGTGGGGCTTCGCATTCCTGGTAAAATGGATATAATTTTTTCCAGCTTATCATTGGGAGCGTTCAAAAGCACATATTTATTTTGTCTTCCTTCAAGTACCGATTGTATCCTGAACTGAATTTTTTTGAGAATTTCTTTCCGCTCTTCGGATATTTTAGGGGAGACCGCCAATACCGCCTCACTCTTTAAAATAACTTCAACCTCCTTTAAATTGTTTTTGAAAAGTGTACTACCGCTGGAAACAATATCGCAAATGCCATCGGCCAAACCTATATTGGGAGCAATTTCAACGGAACCGTTAATAATATGGATGTCCACGTTTACTCCTTTGGAATCCAAATAGTCTTTTACCGTATTGGGATAGGAAGTAGCGATTCTTTTCCCTTCAAAATCCTGCACGGACTGGTATTCCATGGTCTTGGGTACGGCCAAGGAGACTCGACACTTTGAAAAATTCAATTTTTCAGCAATGGCAATACCCTTTCCTTTTTCAATCAAAACATTCTCACCAATAATGGCAATATCCACTACCCCATCTTTGAGATACTGCGGAATATCTCCATTTCTTAAATAAAAAACCTCTAAGGGAAAGTTTCTGGCCGTCGCCTTGAGTTGGTCTTTTCCATTATCGATTGAAATACCACAATCCTTAAGAATTTTTAAGGAGTCTTCATTCAATCTTCCACTTTTCTGTACAGCAATTCTAATTTTTGTCATCTTGTTATCAAGTTTTGTTTGGAAACCCAACAGGTCTGAAAAACAAAACCCGTTTGATTTCTCAAACGGGTTAGAATATATTTTACAAACAACAATACATCTCTATCTCGCTTGAGGGCAAGTATAAAAATGATGATGTGTGTTCTTATTTCTCATTACAGCATCAAATGTAGAATATATTTTTATATCAAAAAAGGGTTATTTAGTTATTTCCCAAAATTAAGGGCAGGCCATCATCTCCAGATCCCACCACAACCACTTTGGAATTGGGTGATTGGGCCAATTTAAGCGTAGCTTCAATTCCTTTGTCTTGAAGAATCTTATCTGTAAGGGAAGCACTTAATATTTTGTTGGCATCTGCCTTACCTTGGGCTTCAATACGTTGTCTTTCTGCTTCTTTTTGGGCGGTGACCAATCTAAATTCATATTCCAAAGATTCCTGTTCTTGTTTCAATTTCCGCTCTATGGCCTCTTTTATGGTAGGTGGCAAGGTGACATCCCTTACCAAAATCTCATCCAAAACAATGTATTGGTTGTCCACAATTTTCTTGGTCTCTTCAAAAATCTCCTGTTGGATCGCGTCCCTTTTACTGGAATAGAGCTGTTCTGGCGTATATCTTCCCACTACACTACGGGCGGCAGATCGTATTGTGGGTAGGATGATACGCTGTAGATAGTTCTCCCCGATTTCTTGGTGCAATTTCCCCAATTCGTTATAACTTGGTTGGTACCAAGCGGAAGCATCCAATTGAATATCCAATCCGTTTGATGACAATACTTTCATTTTTTCAAAAATCTCTTGTCTCCTTACTTCATAAATATAGACCCTATTCCAAGGGGCCACAAGGTGAAATCCTTCATCTAATGGTGGTTTTTCGGTTACAACACCACCACCAAAAGTTTTATAAAGCACACCAGCCTCACCAGAGCCAATGGTAACTGCTGATTTTGAAATAATAATAATTAGAAAAATAATGACTGCAATTGCGGGCAGTGCAATTTTTGGTAATCTATCCATTTTAAAGTTTGTTTTATATTAATCCGTTGTATTTTCTGATAAACCATTCTAAGGAAAGTGCCAAGGCAATCAATCCGAGCAGTAATCGAAAATCAATTAAAGATACGACATTTTCAGTGCTCTTTTGAACGGGGCGGTATTGTTCTGAAGTTGTTAAATAGGTTATCAATTCGTCAATAGATTCAGGTACATATACAGTACCCGTGGTGTTGTCTGCCAATTTTTTAAGTTTATTATAATTGGAGGATAGCAATTGCTTTTCAGGATTAAAATCAAGTATTTTAAATGTTCCAGAACGTTGCAACCCCTTTTCACTTACGGTAACGGTAAAAACATATTCTCCAGCATCCAAATCACTAAGGTCAACTTCATGGTAATTGCCTTTCAGCAACATTGGAGACTCCCTGACAAAGTCATTATTTTTACCTTGAACTGATATTGTGAGCGTTGCATCAGAGTCAAACTGAAAGCTTTCATCAAAATACTCAGCTCTAATTTTTGCAAGTCCAGCGTTTTCAAATACTCTTTCAAAGTCTACATCCAATCGGGCTCTCTTGCTATCAGCAGTAAGGTATACCATTAGCTTTCCTATAAAATCATCAAAAGATTGAAAGCTTTGGTTGTTGCGATATGTTTGCGCCCGCCATTTCCAGATGTTTTCTCCGAACAAAACAGCGCCTTTTTGTTGTTTTGAAGTCAAAATGGTAAAAAGCGGGGCATCTAAATCTACGCCACGAATGCGCTGTGAAATAATAGTTTCTGAACTTTCTTTTATTTCAATATCGCCTAAAGTACTTTCCAATGGAGGAAAATCGTCCGTTTCAAAATCCCCCAGGCCATAAATTCCAAATGCTTTATTGAGATTAGGAAGGATTTCTTCCGTTTGATTAACATTTTCCTTAAAAAAACTGTTTTGAGCTTGATTCAAAAAGTACCAGTCGGTTGCTGTGCCAGCAATGGTAAAGGAACTTGCTTTTGACTGTGCTAAATACTCATAAAAGATCTTGAAATTTCTATTGGGCTGGTATAAAATGAAGATGTCGAAATCTTCTGGGTTACTTAATTCATTAGGTTTTACAACTTCTACTGACCGTTGTTCATTCGCTTCAATGGATTTTTTCAAGGCCCCAATATCTGGATGGAGCATATCAGCTACAATGGCGACATTTGTTTTTTCATCGATTACCTCTATGGCGGTCTCTTTGTTATTGTTGATTACATTACGTTCATTATCCAACGGTTCTACACTAACATTAATGGATTTATAACCAATGCTTTTGGCTTCTACCAAAATATGAAGTGTTTGACTATTGTTATTAGAATCAAAATCCAATCGCTGTCTATGCACAAGATTTTGGTCTAAAGTTATAGTTACGGTTTTGGCTACTGATTCTTTTCCGGTGTAAACGATATTGGTTTCAATGGGAAACTTATTTCCTAAAAAGGCATAAGTGTTTGTATTGATGAGATGGATTGAAATATCATCATAAGAGGTTGTGTCCCCAATAACAATAGGATTGACTGCCATGTTTTTTCCAAGATTGACAAAGGAGTAATCTCGACCCAAGGTTTGATTTCCATCTGTAACCAGCACAATGGCATTGTTTTCACTACCTACATAAATTTCATCGATTGTGGACAGCGCACTATAAATATCCGTATTACTTTGATTAAATTTTAGAGAGTCCAATGTCTGTATTGATGTCCCAAAAGCATAAGAATTGATGGAATACTTTTGTTGTATTTCGTTATCTCCAACAATTTTAGTTATGATTTCATCAACAGACCTACCATTTGAGGGTTCTGACATAGATTCAGAATCATCTATCAATAAAATTAGATTAGCCTTTTCAAGAAAATAATCGTGTTTAACGAATTTTGGATTGATCAATAACAACAATCCGCAAAAAAACGCAATGAACCGTAAAAAAGCAAGATAGATTCTGAGTGAACCTTTTTTTGGGTTTTTATAAAAGTATTGATAGAAAACTATGATTAGCGCGGCAATCGCTGCAAGAACAATAAGGAGTACCGTGCGTATTTCCATTCAGTTTATGTTAACATGCCACCGTCCACGTTAAGTACTTGTCCGGTAACATAAGCTGATAGGTCAGAACCCAAGAATAAGCAAGCATTTGCCACATCTTCTGGACTTCCGCCTCTTTTTAGTGGGATGGCATCTCTCCATCCTTGAACTGTCTTTTCATCTAATTTTTCGGTCATTTCTGTTTCGATGAAACCAGGTGCAATAGCATTACATCTAATATTTCTGGAACCAAGTTCCAAAGCAACAGATTTGGTAAACCCAATCATTCCAGCTTTGGATGCAGCATAATTGGTCTGACCAGCATTTCCTTTGACTCCAACTACACTGCTCATATTAATGATTGATCCTTTGCGTTGTTTTAGCATGGTTCTTTGCACAGCTTTTGTCATATTGAAGACCGATTTTAAGTTGATTTCGATGACTTTGTCAAAATCTTCCTCTCCCATCCGCATTAGCAAATTGTCCTTGGTAATTCCTGCGTTGTTGATCAAAACATCAATGACCCCATCAAAATCCTCTAAAACTTGTTTTACCAATGCTTCAGATTCAGCAAAGCTGGCAGCATTGCTTTTGTAAGCTTTTGCCTTAACACCCATGGCTTGCAATTCTTTTTCCAGTTCCAATGCAGGAGCTTCACTAGAACTATAAGTGAAAGCTACATTTGCCCCATTTTGACCAAATACTTGAGCTATTCCTTTTCCAATTCCTCTACTTGCTCCAGTGATGATTACATTCTTGCCTTCTAACAATTTCATAGTTGGTTTGTTTGGATGGTTATCCATCAAATATAGAGTTGTTTTATGTTTTGAGTAAAAAAAATCCCGTTTTTGCACGGGATTTAGAATAGTTTTAACGGTTGGTTACCCAACTACCTCTTTTACTTTAGCACCAATTTCTGCCGGGGAATCCACTACGTGGATACCACATTCAGCCATGATGCGCTTTTTGGCCTGGGCAGTATCATCGCTACCACCTACAATAGCACCAGCATGCCCCATGGTTCTACCTGCAGGAGCAGTTTCACCGGCAATGAAACCTACAATTGGTTTTGTGCTACCACTTTCTTTGTACCATTTGGCAGCATCACCTTCCAACTGACCTCCAATTTCACCAATCATTACAACACATTCAGTTTCTGGGTCATTGATCAATAACTCTACAGCTTCTTTTGTTGTTGTACCGATAATAGGATCTCCACCAATTCCAATAGCTGTTGTAATGCCCAATCCTTGACGTACTACTTGATCAGCCGCCTCATAAGTAAGGGTTCCAGATTTGGACACAATTCCAATATTCCCTTTTTTGAAGACAAATCCGGGCATGATACCCACTTTGGCTTCCCCGGGAGTGATTACCCCTGGACAGTTGGGCCCGACCAATGTGCAGTCCATATCTTTTATATAGTCATTCGCTTTCACCATATCGGCTACAGGAATGCCTTCTGTAATAGTAATTATAACTTTAATTCCAGCACTAGCAGCCTCCATAATGGCATCTGCAGCAAATGCCGGTGGAACAAAAATGATCGTTGTATCCGCTCCAACTTGATTAACAGCTTCTTCTACAGTATTAAAAACAGGTTTGCCCAGGTGTTCTTGACCACCTTTACCAGGAGTTACACCACCAACAACATTAGTTCCATATTCAATCATTTGGCTTGCATGGAACGTACCTTCGCTTCCGGTAAAACCTTGTACAATTATTTTTGAATCTTTGTTTACTAAGACGCTCATATGTTAAAGTTAATTAGGTGCAAAAATATACTTTGCGATGGGTTTTTGTCTATTGATTTCTTATTTCTTTTTCAATTTTTGTAGAATTTCTGGAATCTGCTTTGCATGTGCCATTTGTTTTAGTTTTTCCCTGGCTTCTTCCGCAGGACTTCCAAAGTAGGTTTTTCCGCCTTCCAATGATTTGGATATACCTGATTGAGCTAAAATAACAGCTTTTTTCCCGATGGTTATTCCGCTGATTACACCAACTTGTCCCCAAAGGGTCACTTCATCTTCTATTACCACACAACCCGCTATCCCCACATGGGAAGCAATCAAACATTTTTTACCAATCACTGTATCATGTCCCACTTGAATTTGATTATCCAATTTAGAACCTTCTTTTATTGTGGTGTCACCAGTTACCCCTTTATCAATGGTACAAGAAGCTCCAATATCCACATGGTCTTCAATGACCACTCTACCTCCAGAGCGGAGTTTGTCAAAACCTTCGGGTCTATTTTTATAGTAGAAAGCGTCGGCACCGAGTACCGTACCACTATGAATGGTCACATTATTCCCAATAATACATCCATCATAGATGGAAACATTGGGGTGAATGATACAATTCTTTCCAATTTTTACATGGTTTCCAACAAAAACATTGGGTTGAATAATGGTACCTTCCCCTATTTCAGCAGTTTCAGAAATTGAACTGTTGGCACTTTCAAACGGTTTAAAAAATTGGGTCAATGTGTTGAAATCCCTAAAGGGATCATCAGAAATCAATAATGCTTTTCCCTCTGGACAATCGACTTTTTTGTTAATCAACACAACTGTTGCATTGGATTGCAATGCCTTGTCATAATACTTGGGGTGGTCCACAAAAACAATATCTCCCTGCTGTACCACATGGATTTCATTCATGCCAAGCACAGGAAAATCTTCCTTACCAACAAATTCGGTATTGATGATTTCGGAGATTTCTTTTAAAGTGTAAGCTCTAGGAAATTTCATTCCCTATTATTCTTTGGCACGTTCTATATAAGCTCCTTTTTCCGTATCCACCTTAATTTTGTCTCCTTCATTGATAAAAAGCGGCACATTGATTCGTGCGCCAGTCTCAACAGTGGCGGGTTTGGTAGCGTTTGTAGCGGTATTTCCCTTAACACCCGGTTCTGTATGAGTTACTTCCAAAATTACACTGGCGGGCATTTCAACAGAAAGTGGCATACTATCTTCTGTATTGAATATAATGGTCACAACTTCTCCTTCTTTTAATAAATCCGGAGCATCTAAAGAATCTTTTTGCAAAGAAATTTGATTGTAATCATCTGTATTCATGAAGTGGTAAGTGTCTCCTTCGGGATACAAATATTGGTATGAACGGGTTTCAACCCTTACATCTTCAATTTTATGCCCTGACGAAAAAGTATTGTCAATTACTTTTCCTGAAGTGACACTCTTTAGTTTTGTTCGAACAAAAGCAGGTCCTTTACCTGGTTTTACATGCAAAAACTCTATGATTTTATAAATATCATTATTGTATTTGATGCACAATCCTTTTCGTATGTCTGAAGTATTTGCCATAAGTTGTTTAGTTTGAACTAAAATAACCTTTCATAATTCCACGCTGGGAGTCCCTGATGAACTGAAGGATTTCATCTCGTTCAGGTGTAGCTTCCATTTCTGCCTCAATGATAGAAGCGGCTTGGGAGTTATTATAGTTTTTTTGATATAATATTCTGTATATATTTTGAATTTCGCGGATTTTCTCAGCCACAAATCCTCTTCTACGTAATCCGATGGAGTTGATTCCAACATAGGAAAGAGGTTCCCTTGCGGCTTTCACATAAGGAGGAACATCTTTTCTAACCAAAGACCCCCCAGTTACAAAAGCATGGTTGCCTATAGAAACGAATTGGTGTACGGCCACCATCCCGGCTAAAACAACATTTTCACCTATGGTAACATGTCCAGCCAATGTAGAATTATTGCTAAAGATGCATCCGTCACCCACAAAACAATCATGGGCCACATGACAGTAAGCCATGATCAAACAATTATTCCCAATGACCGTTTTCATTCGGTCAGCAGTTCCTTTATTTATAGTGGCACACTCTCTTATTGTGGTATTGTTGCCAATATGAACCGTTGTTTCTTCTCCTTGATATTTGAGATCCTGTGGCATTGCAGAAATTACTGCTCCTGGAAAAATGTTACAATTTTTTCCAATCCGCGCACCCTCCATTATAGTCACATTGGAACCAATCCAAGTACCCTCTCCAATAGTTACGTTATTGTGGATTGTAGTAAATGGTTCTATGACCACATTTTTGGCAATCTTGGCACCAGGGTGCACATATGCAAGGGGTTGATTCATATTAGTCTCCTTTTACTTTTATAATTTGTGCCATTATTTCGGCCTCAGAGACAAGTCTGCCATTGGCATATGCTCTTGCCTGCATTTGACAAATTCCACGTCTAATGGGTGTCATTAAATCCAATTTAAAAATCAATGTATCTCCGGGAACAACTTGTTGTTTGTAACGAACATTATCAATTTTCAAAAGATAGGTCAAATAATTTTCAGGATCGGGAACAGTGCTCAAAACCAATATTCCTCCTGTTTGTGCCATTGCTTCCAATTGCAAAACTCCTGGCATAACAGGTGCTCCTGGAAAGTGTCCTACGAAGAAAGGTTCGTTCATGGTCACATTCTTAATCCCTATTACATGTTCATCAGATAGTTCCAAAATACGATCTACCAACAAAAATGGAGGTCTATGCGGAAGCATTTGCATTATTTGGTTGATATCCTTTACTGGAGTGGCATGTAAATCCACTTCGGGAACATAATTTCTTCGTTCTTGTTTGATAATTTTCTTTAACTTTTTGGCAAACTGAGTGTTTACAAAATGTCCAGGTTTGTTGGCAATTACCTTACCGCGTATTCTGGTTCCCGTTAAAGCCAAGTCACCTATTACATCTAAAAGCTTATGTCTGGCAGCTTCGTTAGGGTGATGAAGCGTAAGATTATCTAAGATACCATTAGGTTTTACAGATAACTTTTTTTTGTTGAAAGCCTTCTCCAATTTTTTCATTGTGGATTGGGATATTTCCTTGTCCACATAAACAATGGCATTGTTAAGGTCACCACCTTTTATTAAGCCATGTTCCAAGAGCATTTCAAGCTCATGCAAAAAACTGAAGGTGCGTGCTTCGGCAATTTCAGATTTGAAATCTGAGATTTGTTCTAAGGTAGCATTTTGTGTTCCCAATACCTTAGTGCCAAAATCCACCATGGTGGTTATCTGATAATTTTCTGAGGGAATCACCGTGATTTCACTCCCAGTGGCTTCATCTCTATAGGATATGACATCTTTTACCACATACTCTTCACGGTCCTGCTCTTGCTCCACAATCCCAGCTTTTTCCAAAGCTTTCACAAAAAATTTGGAGGAACCGTCCATAATTGGTGGTTCTGGGGCATCCAACTCAATCAGCACATTGTCAATATCCAGACCGACCAAAGCGGCAAGAACATGCTCAGATGTTTGAATCTTAACGCCATTTTTTTCAAGATTGGTGCCTCGTTGCGTGTTCACAACATAGTTAGCATCTGCCTCGATGATAGGTTCTCCTTCTAAATCAATTCTCTTAAACGCAAACCCGTGGTTCTCCTTTGCAGGTACAAAAGTCATGGTTACGTTTTCTCCTGTATGCAACCCTACTCCTTGTAGCGTTACATTTTCCTTAATGGTACGTTGCTTATTGCTCGTTTTGCCCACCCTCAATACTTTTTTCTATGTCGGTGATTTTGTTTACCAGTTTTGGTAAATTTTTAAAGTGTACGTAAGATTTATTGTAATCACCGTAATTTAATGCTGGTGATCCTTGTAGCACTTCATCATCCTTGACATTTCTGCCAATTCCTGATTGTGCTTGTATTTTAACTCTGTCCCCAATTGTAATATGTCCAACAATACCTACCTGCCCTCCAATGAGACAATTTTTCCCAATTTTTGTTGACCCTGCAATTCCGGTTTGAGCTGCTATTGCAGTATGTTCACCAATTTCAACATTGTGTGCAATCTGGATTTGATTATCCAGCTTCACTCCTTTTCTAAGTACGGTGGAGCCAAGTGTTGCCCTGTCAATCGTTGTTCCAGCACCTACATCCACATTGTCTTCTAAAATAACATTGCCCGTTTGGGGTACTTTGCTGTATTCACCGCTACTGTTGGGTGTGAATCCAAATCCATCAGCACCAATGATGACTCCGCTATGAATAACACAACTATTTCCTATAATAGATTCTGAATAAATTTTAGCCCCTGCAAAAATCAATACGTTGTCACCGATGGTTACATTATCCCCGATGTAAACATTAGGATAGATTTTCACATTTTTGCCAATTTTCACATTTTCACCTAAATAGGAAAAAGCACCTAAATAGAATCCTTCATCATATGTAGCGCTTTCAGAAACAAAAGATGGATTTTCTATTCCAACTTTGTTGCTTTTTACTTGATTGTAATATTCCAGTAATTTGGAAAAGGACTTATAGGCATCCTCTACCTTAATTAAGGTTGTTGAAAGAGACTGTTCAGGCACAAAATCCTTATTGACAATGGTAATCGAGGCTTTTGTGGAATAGATATAGGAAGTATATTTTGGATTTGCCAAAAAGGTAAGTGAACCTTTTTCGCCTTCTTCTATCTTGGATAGTTTATGAACAGCTATTTGAGGATTTCCCTCAACTTCTCCCTCTAAGATTCCGGCAATTTGGGTAGCTGTAAATTTCATTTGGTGCAAAAGTAACAAAATTTGTCAAACGGCTTCTTTGGGGTAACAAACGTAATATTTAGTCACAGTTTTGGAAAGGGCTTTAAGGCTTAGCTGATCAGACTCTTTAAGAACGTCGGTGACCTTGCCATTTTTTTTAAGTATTCTGATGGCTTGACGGTTACCATTGTAGGCCTTGTTGTGAATTTCCCCCTCAAAAACAAAAAAAGAAGCTTCTTCAACTGATAGATTGCGCTTTTGCATGACCTCCTGTAATTTTTCCCTGTACTTAATGGGGTCGATAGGTTTCTTTTTCAATTTTACATGCAGCAATCTTCTGTTCAAGAGCATCTGACTTATTTGCGACAATACATAATCTTCATGGAATTGCCATGATTTGATGGCTCCAAGAATGTCCACATCATCCAACTGCGCAAACTTTTCCAAAAAATCTGAACCTAATGTTTGCCATTCATTTTCTCCAAGGAAAAATAAGATTGAAGCACTTCCCTCTAGTTTTGCACCTTGTGAGAGTAGCTGCCTTGCCCTTTTCATAATGCGAACCAACAATTGCTCAGCTACCAAACCCGTTTTATGAAGGTAGGCTTGCCAATACATAAATCTGCGGGCCATCAAAAATTTTTCAACAGCATATATCCCCTTCTCTTCCACAACAAGATTACCATCAATTACATTGAGCATAGAAATAAGGCGTTCAGAATTTATGTTTCCTTCGGTAACACCGGCATAAAAACTATCCCTTTTTAGATAGTCCAATCTGTCCATGTCCAGCTGACTGGAGACTAGCTGATTCATAAAAGGTTTTGGATACTCTCCCTTAAAAATAGAAATTGCAGTTTCTAATTCTCCATTGGACTGCACATTCAGCTCCTTCATAAATTCCAAGGAAAGCCTTTCATGACTGTACCCATTAACGACAAACCCCTCTAGAGCATGGGAAAATGGACCATGTCCAATATCGTGCAGCAAAATGGCACATAAGAGTCCATTTTCCTCGTCAGGTGTTATTTCAACTTTCTTTTGTCTAAGGATTTGAATAGCTTTTGCCATCAAGTGCATACAGCCCAATGCATGATGAAAGCGTGTATGATGTGCTCCGGGATAGACCAAATAAGACATCCCCATTTGAGAAATTCTACGTAAACGTTGAAAATAAGGGTGGCCTATCAGATTAAAAATAAGTTCATTCGGAGTTCCAATAAAACCGTAAATTGGATCGTTAAATACTTTGAGCTTATTGGTTTCTGCCAAGGGCGTTGAATTTAATTCTGCAAAGATAACCACTATATGAACAAGATTACAATTCTATGGGTCGATGATGAAATAGACCTATTAAAACCCCATATCCTTTTTTTAGAAAATAAAGATTACAAGGTAGTTACCAGTCAGAGCGGCCAAGATGCTCTGGAAGAAATCAAAAAATCTTTTTTTGATATTGTTTTTTTGGATGAGAACATGCCCGGTATTTCTGGCTTGGAAACTTTGAATGAAATCAAAAAACTAAACGCTTCCATCCCTGTGGTCATGATTACCAAAAGTGAGGAAGAGTACATCATGGATGAGGCGATTGGCTCTAAAATTGCCGATTACCTTATCAAACCAGTAAATCCAAACCAAATTTTATTATCCCTCAAGAAAAGCTTGGATAATTCTCGTTTGATTTCAGAAAAGACCACCTCTAACTATCAACAGGAATTTCGGAAAATAGCCATGGATCTTTCCATGGTCAACTCGTGTGAAGAATGGGCAGAACTCTACAAAAAGCTCATATATTGGGAATTACAGCTTGAAGAGATCGAAGACAGTGGAATGTTTGAAATTTTGGAATCCCAAAAGGTAGAAGCCAATCTACAGTTCAGCAAGTTTGTGGACAAAAATTATCAATCATGGTTTCATGATGGTGAAGGCCCCATAATGTCGCATACGCTTTTCAGAAAAAAAATACAGCCTGAATTGGAGGACTCGAAAACTCTTTTGGTAGTAATTGACAACTTACGTTATGACCAATGGCTTGCTTTTGAAGAAACCTTGGGCATACATTACAAAAAGAAACAAGAGGGTTGTTATTTCAGTATACTTCCGACCGCCACCCAATATGCTAGAAATGCCCTCTTTTCTGGCCTTATGCCTTTGGATATGGAAAAAAGATATCCGAATTGGTGGAAAAATGATACTGATGAAGGAGGCAAGAATCTTTTTGAAGCTGAGTTTCTGGGAGAGCAGTTGAAACGTTTGGGGTTGGATTTGAAATGGGAGTACCATAAAATCAATAATTTGCGCCAAGGCAAGCAATTGGCCCAAAATTTCAAAACGCAAAAAGACAATGACCTTACCGTTGTTGTATATAACTTTGTAGATATGCTCTCGCACTCCAAAACCGAAATGGAGGTTGTTAAAGAATTAGCTTCTAACGATAAAGCATACCGATCACTTACTTTAAGTTGGTTTAAAAATTCACCATTATTGGAGATTATCCAAAGGGCCCAAAATCTTGGTCTGAAATTGATTTTGACCACGGACCACGGTACTATAAATGTGAAGCAGCCTTCAAAAGTAATTGGTGACCGGGAGACAAGTCTTAATTTACGGTACAAAACAGGTAGAAGTTTAACGTATGAAAACAAGGATGTTTTGGCCACAAAGAACCCTCAAGATATCCATTTGCCAAATATAAATCTGAGTAGTAGCTATATCTTCGCCAAGAATGATTTGTTTTTTGCATACCCCAATAATTATAACCATTATGTGAGCTATTACCGAAATACATATCAACACGGAGGGGTTTCTTTGGAAGAAATAATCGTTCCTTTTGTAGTTTTGGAAGCAAAATAATCACTCTTGAAAACAATATTTCAAATAAAGGATATTGGTAAAGTTGCCAAAGTAATAATTGATGCAGTTCCAAATAAGACACTTTGTTTCTATGGAGATATGGGTGTAGGTAAGACCACTTTTGTTAAATCCATAGTAAAAGAATTGGGAGGAGTTGATGAAGTCAACAGTCCAACTTTTGGCTTGGTAAACGAATATTTAGGAGAAAATGGTGAGATTCTAGCGTATCATTTTGATTTTTACCGTATTGAGGAAGAAATGGAAGCTTTGGATATGGGAGTGGAAGAATATTTCTATTCTAATAAATGGATTTTTATAGAGTGGCCAGAAAAAATAGCAACACTTTTGCCAGAAAATGCTGTAAAGATTTCCATGCACTTTATCGACGAAAATACCCGTTCAATCGAGTTTAATTAGGATTGAACACGAATCCATCTATCTTTTTGCTGCTGTTCGATGAACTGCATTGTAGTCGATGAAAAGAAGTGTTTTTAAGTTAAAATGCCAATTTTATCGATGAAATGCATTGTAGGTTGGGAAATTTTCCTACATTTGTTCTAGAATGAATTCATTTATTAACCAAAAACTCTTTTACGATGAACACTAAAAGACTATTTTTTGGATTATTGGCTATTGGTTTCTTGGCTATGACTGCAGTTTCTACTGACGTAATTAAGGTTGACCAAGACCAAACAGTTCAAATTGACAAGAAGAAGATTGTTAGAGAGAAGTAATTCCTAACAATTTTAACTTTTCAACAAGCCCTTTCTTTTGGAAGGGCTTTTTTTATTACAATAAATCTTGGCATTTGCAGTTATGCTAATACCATGAAGGAGAGAAAAACAATTAGAACCAAGCTGATAATAGAAGGATTTCTGGCTTTGATCATAGCATTGACACCCATTATTTTCTATTCGCATAAATATGTTTCAGATGGAGAGGAGAACATTAGCTTTCTATTTTTTACTATAAGTGCAAATGGTTTTGCTGATGCAGGAACCGCACTTTATTATTACCTAACAAAACTAGTCCCTTTAGTTCTTTTGATTTTTTGGTTCGTAACATGCAAAAATTGGTGGTACCATGCCATACTGATTCCTATCGCTATGTATGGATTTCAGCTATATTCTGCATTTACTTCTGACTCTGTTAAAGTAGATGAAAATGAGGTCCTCTACGTTGTAGCTGTTACCATGGTAATAGTACCGGTTGTATATTTTGTACGGATAAAGTTATTTGATAAACACGTTCATGGCATCGATTTGGACTCTATGGATACTGAATTGCAAATCCTTAAGGAAAAAGAAGAACTACGTAAAGAAAGGGAGAAACTGGAGCAACGCCACCACACCCTTTCAAAAAAAATGTAAATTTGTTTTTGATCCCTTTCAACGGGCACTTACATTTTACATTGTATGAACCAGCCATCTTCCCCGTTTAGTAAACAACAGCTTTTACCCCAAGAAGAAACTTTGGAAATCCTCAAACAGAAGGGGGAGCTTTTTATTGGCATTCCCAAAGAGAACCAATACCAAGAAAAACGTATATGTCTTACGCCAGATGCTGTAAATGCAATTACTGCTCATGGACACAGAGTGCTTATTGAATCTGGGGCCGGTGACGGGGCCAATTTTTCGGATATGGATTATACAACTGCCGGTGCCGAAATTACCAGGGACATTAAAAAGGTTTTTTCATGTCCAATTGTACTTAAGGTAGAGCCCCCTACCCTTTCTGAAATTGATTTACTGAATCCGCAGACCATAATTATCTCTGCATTACAGATAAAGACACAGAACAAAGAGTATTTTGAAGCCATGGCCAAAAAAAGATTGACAGCCGTGGCATTTGAATATATCAGGGATGAAGACGGTAATTATCCAGCCGTTCGTTCCTTGAGTGAAATTGCCGGGATTTCATCCATACTTATAGCTTCGGAACTTATGGCGGCTACCAATCAAGGCAATGGTTTAATGTTTGGTAATATCAGTGGTGTACCTCCTGTTGAAGTTGTAATTATTGGTGCTGGCACAGTTGGGGAATTTGCCTCACGCTCGGCATTAGGCCTAGGTGCCAATATAAAAGTGTTTGATAATTCCATTACTAAACTAAGAAACCTCCAGACCAATCTTAATAGAACCATTTACACATCAACCATACAACCAAAAAATCTTTTGAAGGCGCTAAAACGTTGTGATGTTGCCATTGGCGCAACTCGCGGTAAGGATCGTTCTCCTGTTGTAGTTTCAAGTGGTATGGTTGAAAATATGAAGAAGGGAGCTGTCATTATAGATGTAAGTATTGATATGGGTGGCTGTTTTGAAACCTCAGAAATCACCAGTCATAATAAACCCACAGTGGAAAAATTTGGTGTGATCCATTATGGGGTCCCCAATATTCCTTCAAGATACCCTAGAACTTCTTCAATATCTATAAGCAATATTTTTACACCTTATTTACTGAAAATCGGAGAAGATGGGGGCTTAGAACATTCACTTAGGTTTGATAAAGGCCTGCGCAATGGATTGTACATGTATCATGGTATTTTGACCAATAAATCTGTAGGTGATTGGTTCGGATTGAACTATAGCGATATTAATTTTCTTATTTTTTGATATAAATGGCTTTTTTACGACGATTGGGATGGTACTTAGTAGGACTATCCATAGGTGTTGTTTTTTTAGTTTTTTTTCTAAAGAAAAAAGGAGGTGAAAATGGCATTGAGTTTTGCTATTTTCCAAATTGCAGGGTACTTAAGGACATGCGCTCAAAACCATTGGTGTTTGGGGAGGAACTCCCATTAACCTATCAAGATACGTTACTTATACAATCTTTTCTTCAGGATGGGGATATTGATTTCGGGGAAAGTGACACAAAATCAAAACCTTGTAAAACCTATCATGTTTCAAAAGAGCAGGATGGTAAGAATTTAGTTCTAATTATGAAAAATTGTGAATCAAAGGTTATTGCTGAGAGCGTTATTCGGGATTAGCTACTTTCTTCCCTCCGTTTTTTTTCAGTTTGAAGCAATCCCAGTTCTCTTGTGGTCTGTCCGGCAACCGAAGTATTTTCCTCTGCTCTTCTTATTAAATATGGCATAACATCCTTTACTGGTCCATAGGGTACATACTTGGCAACATTGAATCCATTTTCCGCTAGGTTAAATGTTATGTGGTCACTCATGCCAAAAAGTTGTCCGAACCAGATATTTGGATGGTTCACTTCCAAGTTTTTAGCTTGCATAAAATTTACAAGCTTTAAACTACTTTCTTCATTATGGGTCCCTGCAAATATTGAAATCTGGCCTAAATGACCCATGATATATTCCACAGCAGCATCAAAATTTTCGTCTGTTTCTTTTTTGGACGCACAAATTGGGCTTTTATAACCAAGTTCCTCTGCCCTTTTATTTTCCTTCTCCATATAGGCACCGCGAACAACTTTCAATCCAATTTTGAATTTTTCCAAACTTGCTGTTTCATATAGTTCCCTCAGGTATTCCATTCTATCCCAACGGTACATTTGAATGGTATTGAAGACCACGGCCTTTTTCTTGTTGTATTTTCGCATCATTTGAAAGGCTAAATCGTCTGCAGCATCTTGCATCCAACTTTCTTCAGCATCAATTAACAAAGCCACATCCAAATCATATGCTTTTTTGCATACCTGGTCGTATCTATTAAGTACTCTTTCCAATTCTGCGGCTTCATTATCATTTAATTTTTCACCAGAGCTAAGTTTTTCATACAAAGCAAAGCGTCCAAAACCAGTGGGTTTAAACACCGCAAAAGGCATGGCATCTTTTTCTTTTACAAAGTCCAAAACCTCCAAAGTTTTATGCAATGCAAAATCAAACTGGTTTTCAATCTCTTTTCCTTCAACAGAATAGTCCAAAATGGAGGAAACTCCTTTTTCGTACATTTTGGCAATAATAGGTAAACAGTCTTCTTCATTGACCCCACCGCAAAAATGGTCAAATACAGTGGCTCTTATCAATCCTTCAATGGGAAGGTGTGCCTTAATTGCAAAATTGGTGACCGCAGTTCCTATCCTTACCAATGGTTCATTGGCAATCAATTTGAATAAAAAGTAGGCACGTTCAAGCTCAGAATCGGTTTTTAACTGAAACGCAATTGCGGTATCCTCAAAATTTGGGTGCATTATTACAAATCTTTTAAAGAATCAAATATAAGTAGGTATGCTAGAAGATTATCTATAAAAATAGTCTTTATTTTGTGTTTCAAATTGAATTATGGATTCTGTTAAATCCCACGCTTACGACGTACATTTAGAGGAGTTGGCTGTAGCTGCCCTCAGACAACATATAACCAAAAATCAGTACTCCAAAGTTTTTTTATTGGTGGATGAAAACACCAAAAAATTGTGTCTCCCAATATTCCAAGACATACTTGATTCTAATGTGGATCAAATTTTAGAGATCAAGTCTGGGGAAGAGAACAAAAATATTTCCACTTGCCTGCAATTATGGGAGGAACTTTCCAATTATGATGGTGACAGAAAAAGTCTTCTGATCAATCTTGGTGGTGGTGTACTGACTGACATGGGAGGTTTTGTTGCCTCTACTTTTAAAAGGGGCATAGATTTTATCAATGTGCCCACTACGTTACTTTCCATGGTCGACGCATCCATAGGTGGAAAAACGGGGGTAGATTTAGGAAGTTTAAAAAATCAAATTGGGGTCATCAATCAACCTCAAATGGTCTTGATTTTCCCAGAATTCCTAAAAACCCTTGATCCAAGGCAGGTAAACAGCGGTTATGCCGAGATGCTCAAGCATGGCCTTATAAAGGATAGCAATTATTGGGAGGATCTAAAGGAAGCAGATCAATATGCCAATGCAGCATTCATTCAAAAGTCCATTGCAATTAAAAATGATGTGGTACTGCAGGATCCTACTGAAAAAGGATTGCGCAAAATTTTGAATTTCGGACATACTTTAGGGCATGCCATAGAATCTTATTTCTTGGAAAATCCGGACAAAAAAACTTTGCTTCATGGTGAGGCTATTGCTATCGGAATGATTTTGGAAGGTTATTTATCACATGAACTCAAAGGCTTGTCAAAACTTTCCCTGCAAGACATCAAGCACACTTTTCTTAATTATTTTGAAAGAGTTGAGTTTGATACTGATGATATTGATGCTATTCTTAAACTTCTTAAGTATGACAAAAAAAACTCTCATGGCGACATCAATTTTGTGCTGTTGCAATCTATAGGAGAGGCAGTTACAGATGTTAAAGTCCCTGAGGAACTTTTCAACAAGGCATTTGCTTACTACAAAGAATAAGAACTACGTATACTAAAATGTAGCGTTTACAACTCTTTGGAAATACCAAATCCAAAAATGTATAGTTTAGGATGGAAATCAAAAATAACACCATCCACTATGAAACGCATACTTATCGATTACAAAAAACTAGATCACAAAACTGCTGCGGTTTTGATTGATTCTTACCCATACGGTTATGGGGATGACGATATCATCACTCTAAAAAAACCAAATGGAGAACTTATTGAAGCAGTTGAAGTAAGGACTGAAGAAGCTATATATTTGGTGAAAATCAGTAAAAGCCTTTCCAATTTCATTTCCAACTTTGAAGAAAATATTGAAAAGGAATTGGACAAAGGTCTTGCAAAAGAAGCTGTTTTAGATGAAAATGAATCTCAAATGAATGAATCTGACTTTGAGACCGATAACGAGCAAGAGGACGAAAATATTTACTAGACTTTACATCAAAGATATCGTTCTCGAATAATTTTTAGGTGATGGGCCTGGTGTCCACAGATGACAAACCCCATTGCTCTAGTACTCATGTCCGAACCGCTGGCAACTCCAGCCCTTTTAAGGGCTTTCTCGTCAAAAGTATTGAATAAGACAATGGTAGATTCCCTTACAGCTTTATACTCCTCAACAATATTTTTTTTAGTTCTTGAATCAGCTCCGCTGTTCGGAACATAATCATTCTGCTCAAAACCTGGTAAGGGCGTCCTATCATTTCTTGCAAAACGCAAGGCCCTATATTGAAATACCCTTTCTGTATCAATGATGTGTATGAGTAGTTCTGCCAAAGTCCATTTGTCCGCTGCATAAGCAAAGGTCATTTTGCTATCAGGAATGCTATCCAGGAGCTTTAAAAATTCATCCCTTCCATCTACCAATCCTTGCTTTAGGGTAATATCACCTAAAGCAAGGATATAGTTGTGATAGAAGGGATTATATTCCGATGTCTGTAAATCAGAACGTTTCATCTCTATTGAAACCGCTTTTTACAATTCATTGAAAATGGTGTGCATCAGACGTTTTTTGTCGTTGATGCTTTCCTCCAATGAAATCATAGTCTCAGTTCTAGAAATACCATCAATGTCATCTATTTTAAAGATAATATTCTTAGCGTGTGTTGTATCTCTTGCCCTGATCTTACAAAAGATATTGAACTTTCCTGTTGTAATGTGCGCTACGGTAACATATGGTATTTGGTTAAGACGCTCCAAAACAAACTTGGTTTGATGGGTCTTTTCCAAAAAGATACCTACATAAGCGATGAAAGAATAACCCAGTTTCACATAATCCAAAGTCAATGAAGACCCTTTGATTATCCCTGATTCTTCCATTTTCTTTACCCTAACATGTACAGTACCAGCCGAAATCAACAACTTTTTGGCAATATCGGTAAAAGGGGTTCGGGTATTGTCAATCAACATATCCAGAATCTGGTGGTCGATTTCGTCTAGTTTTACTTTGCTCATACTATTGAAATTTTCAGCAAAATTAGTTAATTAAGAAAATTTACGTAATAAAAATGCTTTTTTTTTAAATAAAACGCAAGAAATAATTAAAAACATAGTTGTTATTTCGCTTCACGGACCAACTCAAGTATTTCTTCCTTGGAAACCAAGGCTTTAAAATCCTCTGGCTTACTACAATTCAAATATTCATGTCCGTACTTACCCTTAAGATTTCCAACAGCTGCAATTTCAGGGATAAATTGAATCGTATTTTCATTTAATTCCTCCCTATAACTTATTCCTATTTGCGCTTCGCTGCTAAGTTTTGGATTGACCATGTGAGGACTTTTCACGAAAATGTCATAAAACAGCTTTTGATTTTCTGGAATATCAAAATAGTGAGAGGTTTCAAATTCATCTATTTTGTCCATAGCAATGGTCTTAAGACATTCTACCAAGGATTGAAAAATATACTCCCGTGTTTTTTCGCGCTCATAATCTTTTGGATGGTGTCCTGCTTCAAAAAGAATGGTAGGCACATTCATCATTTGAAAAGTATCTCCGACACAATTGTCATTAAAGGAGTCGTCGTATCTTCCAATTTGTCCCGGAATCAAAGATTGCAGATTTTGGGACATTGCCACAATTAATTTCATGGCAACCTCTCTTGCTGGTGTAATATCTCGTTCTGGATTGCTCGAAGGCGATAAAAATGAAACGGTTGCTGGTTTATCTGTATTACCAGCACTAAAAAGAGTTCTTTGGCCATGCAGATTAAGACAAAAATCAGGCTCAAATGTGTCGAAAATTTCCCTTAAGACTTTACTTTCAGGTTGGGTTTGATTTTTTGCATCCCTATTAAGGTCAACCTGATTGGCGTTTACGCGTGTGTATGCGTTGGAACCATCAGGATTCAACATTGGAATAATACAAAGAGTGCAGTTATCAATTATAGTATTTGACAAAGGGTTATTACTCCCTAAAAAGTTGATAAGATCCATAACGGCTTTGGTGGTCGTGGACTCGTTCCCATGCATTTGAGACCACATTAAAACCCGCTTTATTCCATTTCCTAAAGTTATACTATGGATTGGTCTTTCCTCAACAGATTTTCCCACAACCTTTATGGTAGGTCCGTTTAAATGACCTAACCACTTTTCAAATAGAATTCTCGGCGAAACATACCTTCCTTGTACTGAATGATGTCTATAGGTTGAATAATTCAAATAACTATCTTTTTTGATTTTGATTACAAAAGTAAACTATAGTCAGGTTACAATTGTAATTAACTAATTTCTACTTGCATATTACATCTGTAACGTTCTTGTGCTACATTAATCTGAGTGATATTACATCCTTAAAACTCGTATTAGATTTATCTATGTCGTTTTATTTACTTGTTAATAATAAGGATATAAGCTTATGTTAACTACTACGGTGATTTAAGTATGTTGATAACAAATTTTTGATATCACCTCATAAATGCAATTATTAATGGTTAACTTTATGAACATATAATTTACATTTGTGAACAATACTATAGTAGCTAGGATCAAGTCGATTATTGGACATTATGATTTGTCTGTTTCTTCTTTTGCCGATCAGATTGGAGTACAACGATCTAGTGTGTCTCATTTGCTCAGTGGCAGAAACAAACCCAGTTTGGATTTTGTGATGAAATTGATTAAAGCTTATCCAGAGGTTAATTTGTATTGGTTGCTGGAAGGCAAAGGAAGTTTTCCTGCTTTGAAAAATACAATGCATGCCCCCACTCTTAATTTTGATGAAGATACGTTAGCATCAAAGCAGCAAGAACCAGAAAATCATACGCCTGAAATATCTATAAACTCAAATAAGCAACCTGTACGTGTTCTACTTTTCTATGGAGACGGTACTTTTGAATCTTTCGAAACAAAAAAATAATTGTGCGTTATTCCAAATCCATTTCTTTCCCCTTACTTTGCAAACATGACCAAATTTTATTTCTTAGGGTTAGTTTTCTTTGCTTTTTGGGCTTGTCAAAATCCTCCTCAACGCAACTGTAGCGATTTTAAAACTGGTGAGTTTTCTTTTTCCACAATAATTGATGGGGAAGAAAAAATTACCACTTTTATACGGACCTTGGAAAGAGAAATAGATTATTATGAGGGGAAACAAGATACCTCTTCTGTTCGTTGGATCAATGATTGTGAGTACGTCCTAAAGAATATTAATCCAAAGAATAAGGCAGAGGAGAAATCAATCCATATAAAAATATTGACTACAACCGATTCTTCTTATACTTTTGAATATAACGCTATTGGCGATACGAAAAAATTTAAAGGAACAGCACATAAAATACACTAACCATGTTTGAAATTTTGACAAGTCCAGATGCCTGGATGGCACTGTTGACGCTTACTTTTTTGGAAATTATTCTCGGTATCGATAATATTATTTTCATTTCCATTGCTGCTGGAAAACTTGAAAAAAAAGACCGAAGAAAAGCTACAAATCTTGGGTTGATTCTGGCAATGGGTATGCGTATTTTGCTATTGTTTGGAATTACGTGGCTTACCCGAATGAAAAAACCATTTTGGGTTATTGATGAATCTTGGGTTACAGGCGGCATAAGCTGGCAAGCACTTATTCTTTTCGCAGGGGGTATTTTCTTGCTGTACAAAAGCACCAAGGAAATTCATGAAAAAGTTGAGGATAGAGGTCACGATGAGCGGGAGGTAACTAAATCCAGATCATCTTCCTTGGTCAATGCCATTGTTCAGATAACCGTTATCAATATTGTTTTTTCTTTTGATTCTATTCTTACGGCTATTGGAATGACAAATGGAATTTCACCTAATCCAACAGACGCCCTTGTTTTGATGATTATTGCCGTTGTGGCTTCTGTAATTATTATGATGTTGTTTGCCAACCCAGTAGGTGAATTTGTAAATAAGCACCCTTCAATTCAAGTATTGGGATTATCATTTCTTATACTGATTGGTTTTATGTTGATTACAGAAGCGGCACACTTATCACACCTTGTCATATTTGATAATGAGATAGGTGCTATACCTAAAGGGTATCTTTATTTTGCTATTGCTTTCTCCTTAATGGTGGAGTTTTTAGATCTTCGAATGAAGAGAAATAAAGAACGGCATCAAGATGTGACCGAAGACAAATAATCTCTAGTTTGGTCTTTGATAGGCCATTTCTGGATTCATTTTTTTCTGTTTTCTGAAGTGTTTTTGCTGTTGTTTTACAGTCATGGTACTTCCATCATGGCTCCACCCTGGAGGGCCAAAAATATACATGAACTTGTGTGAAAGTTTACTCGACTTCTTTACGTCGTTCCAAATATCTTTGAATTCATGGGTTAGGATAACGATGGGATTGTACGAATCTGGTGAATGAATAACGCCATATTTTACGTCAATGGAATCATCGAGTTCTTTCCACGTTCCGAACATTTTATCAAAAATATTTAGGAACCCACCATGGTTTTTATCCAAGTACTCCACGTTTTGGGCATGGTGAACTTGATGCATCGTGTGGGTGTTCATGAATTTTTCTAAAAAGCCCAACTTTGGGATATACACTGAATGTAACTGAAATTGCCAAAGGGCTTCAATTCCCAAACATATCAAAACCATTTCTGGTGGAAAACCAATGGCTGGCATCCACATATAAAAAAGAGGTTTATATAAAATAGTGAACCATCCATTACGAACAGCGGTGCCAAGGTTATAATTATCAGAGGAATGGTGTACAATATGTGCAGCCCATAATATTCTTATCTCATGATTGGCCCTATGAAACCAATAGTAGGTAAAATCGTCTGCGATTTGACACAACAACCAAACATACCAAGCAAAACCAAAAGATTGGTATCCTAATAAGTTTTGTCGCACACCATCAACCATAGGGTTACAAAATTCATAGACCAAATCAAAAAGTACAATGGCAAAAACTACTTTGAATAATGGGCCTAAAATGGCAGAACCTACCCCCATGAATCCACTTGCGGCTAAATCTTTCCAGTTATATAAATGATCATCTCCGTGCGTTTTGCTATACGTCAGTTCAACTAGAATGAAAGCAATAAAGACCGGTACGCCGTATACCAGCGGGTTTGTGAAATCCATAAAAATGAGGTTATATTATGATGGTTAGTTATTTACAACAATATTGTCGTTTTTAAATCTAGGTATAATAATGCATTAAAACAAAGAGGTTTGGTCAGAACTCTCATCTTTTAAGTTTATATTGTTATCAGTCGTGTCTATGGATTCCTCATCCACAACTTCCATTTCTTCTGGAATTTGCTCTTCTGGTTCTTCAAAAGGTAAGGGTTCCAACGCATTGATGTTTTTAACTTTTTCTGCAGTCAACTGATTACCAATGGCTTTAATGCCTTTAATGGCGATGAAATTTTCTATATCGACTTGCTGATTTGGTTTGGCTTCTTTTCCTCTTGGTTTGGGAAATTCTATTTCAATTAAGGGTCTCCAATCCGTGGATACTAATTCCATAAAAGATTTGGGATGTTCAGAAATCACCAATTCTTCCTTTTGTGGATTTTCAACCAAGAATCTTTTTAAGTAATACCGTTCTTTTTCTCCTGCATAATGTATCACGGAAATAGGTTTCTTCGGATTCCATTTTTCCAAAACTATCATGTCATCATTGAATCGTGTCAACAAATCGGGCGGAATCGTCTTCACTTTTCCGCTTTGTTCCACTATCAATAATAAGTCATCTCCTTTGAAATCACCCAACAACTCTCCTCTTCCATCAACATTCAATCTATTGACCACATCATCAAACCAAATTTTTCGGGGTTTAAGCGTGGATACTCCTTTTTCTTTGAGTTCTATTCGTTTTACAGGATATTTTGTAACTAAGTTTCCTTTGGAAGCTCTGCCTTTAATCAAAACATCGGCAAAATCTAAATCCCATTTTAATTTTTTAATGCTTCCGGATTGCCTCAACATTACTGTAATTACTTCAGCTTCGCCATTGAGATTGGCAGTGAAGTAAAGCACATCTGCGCTTGCTTTGGTGCCAGCTAGATTATAAATTTTGTCACGAGTCACCCCGGTCACATTGAATCTCTTGACATAACTTGAGCCGCCTTTTCCGTCTTTGTAAACCATATTGTAAGTGGTGCGGCTATCTTTCTTTTTAAAGACCCCAACATGGATAATGTGCTTTCCAATAAAGGTTTTCGAGTCAACCTTGGTGACCATCATTTCTCCTTTTTTGGTAAAAACGATGATGTCATCAATATCACTACAATCGGTGACATATTCATCTCTACGAAGGGATGTTCCAATGAAACCTTCCTCTCTGTTAACGTAAAGCTTGGTATTTCGTATGACTACTTTTGTGGCTTCAATATCATCAAAAATCTTGATTTCAGATTTTCGTTCGCGGCCTTTACCATATTTCCTTTTTAGCTCTTTGAAGTAATCAATGGCGTAGTCTACCAAATGCTCCAGGTGATGTTTGGTTTCTGCTATACGTTCTTCCAAACTATCAATAAGCTGTTGTGCTTTTTCAATATCGAACTTTGAGATTCGTTTGATTCGAATTTCTGTCAAGCGCACAATGTCTTCTTCGGTTACTGCTCTTTTTAGATTTTTGACATGTGGTTTCAGTCCCTTGTCAATTGCCGCAATTACCCCTTCCCATGTTTCCTCTTCTTCAATATCCCGATAAATTCTATTCTCAATGAAGATACGTTCCAAAGAAGCAAAATGCCACTGTTCCTCTAATTCACTTAATTGAATTTCAAGTTCTGCTTTAAGCATTTCCACGGTATTCTCAGTGGAACGCTCTAACATTTCTTTTACGCCAATGAACAAAGGTTTGTTGTCTTCAATAATGCACCCTAATGGCGAAATGGATGATTCACAAGATGTAAAGGCGTATAGGGCATCTATAGTTTTGTCTGGAGATATGCCGCTGGGTAAATGCACCAAAATTTCTACTTCCGCAGCCGTATTGTCCTCAATTTTTTTGATTTTGATTTTGCCCTTGTCGTTAGCTTTGAGGATGGAATCAATTAAAGAAGAAGTATTGGTTCCATAGGGTATTTCATTGATAATCAGTGTATTTTTATCTAAAGTGGAAATCTTGGCCCTAACCCGTATCTTTCCACCTCTCATACCTTCATTATAGTTGGTGACATCTATAATGCCAGCGGTTGGAAAGTCAGGGAATAGTTTAAAACGTTGTCCCTTTAAATGTTTGATGGAGGCATCAATAAGTTCATTGAAGTTATGTGGAAGAATTTTTGTTGAAAGTCCAACCGCAATCCCTTCTGCTCCTTGAGCCAGCAATAAAGGAAATTTAACCGGGAGATTAACAGGTTCTTTTTTTCTGCCATCATAAGATAATTGCCATTCTGTGATTTTTGGGCTGTAGACCACATCCAAGGCGAATTTGGAAAGACGGGCTTCAATATATCTAGAAGCAGCAGCCCCATCACCTGTCAAAATATTGCCCCAGTTCCCTTGAGTGTCAATAAGCAGGTCTTTTTGCCCAATTTGAACCATGGCATCCGCAATACTGGCGTCCCCATGCGGATGATATTGCATGGTGTGGCCCACAACATTGGCAACTTTGTTGTAGCGGCCATCATCCAGCTCTTTTAGAGCGTGCATTATTCTACGCTGAACTGGTTTGAATCCATCTTCAATGGCTGGAACGGCACGTTCCAGAATCACATAAGAGGCATAGTCCAAAAACCAGTCCTTGTACATGCCGGTCACCTTGGTGAGCGTATCTTGGCTTTCTAAACCTTCTTCATTCAATTCTTCGTTCTCTTCCATCTAGAAGGAAATCTATTTATTTGATTTTAAGTTATTTTTCTTCTATTAAATCAAGTTCAACTTTAAGGTTGTTGATGATAAATTCCTGTCTATCGGGAGTGTTTTTACCCATATAGAATTTCAACAGGGTGTCAATACTCATGGCTTTATCCAACATAACAGGTTCTAAACGGATATCGTCACCTATAAAATGTTTGAACTCATCTGGTGAAATTTCACCAAGTCCCTTAAATCTGGTTATTTCAGGTTTTCCTGTGAGCTTATTAATGGCATTTCTTTTTTCCTCTTCGCTGTAACAATAAATGGTCTCCTTCTTGTTCCTTACCCGAAATAATGGAGTTTGAAGAATGTACAGATGATTTTCCTTAATCAATTCTGGGAAAAATTGAAGGAAAAACGTAATCAGCAAAAGCCTAATGTGCATTCCATCTACATCAGCATCCGTAGCAATTACAATATTGTTGTAGCGTAAATCCTCCATGGATTCCTCAATATTCAATGCTGCTTGCAAAAGATTGAATTCTTCATTTTCATACACAATCTTTTTGGACATTCCGTAGGAATTGAGGGGTTTTCCACGCAAGCTAAACACAGCCTGGGTGTTTACATCTCGAGATTTGGTAATGGATCCGGAAGCGGAATCACCCTCAGTAATAAAGAGTGTTGTCTCCAATCTGCGGTCTTTTTTCATATCCTGTAGATGGACACGACAATCCCTCAATTTTTTATTGTGCAAGCTTGCTTTTTTAGCTCGTTCGCGAGCCAACTTTCGTATGCCAGAAAG
This sequence comes from Flagellimonas amphidinii, assembly GCF_013090115.1. Classification (GTDB taxonomy): domain Bacteria; phylum Bacteroidota; class Bacteroidia; order Flavobacteriales; family Flavobacteriaceae; genus Flagellimonas; species Flagellimonas amphidinii. The sequence goes on along the minus strand of NZ_JABFNN010000039.1, from coordinate 180,694 downwards.
CTCTTTACGTTCTTTTTCAGCTTGAACTATCTTGCGTTGTAAAGCTTCAGCGGTTTCTGGATTTTTGTGGAGATAGTTATCCAAATAACGACCTACAAAATCGTTGACGTATGTGCGAACAGTAGGTAGGTTGCCCCCCATATCCGTAGAGCCTAATTTTGTCTTGGTCTGACTTTCAAAAACAGGCTCCATCACTTTAATTGAAACCGCTGAAATTATTGATTTTCTGATGTCTGAAGCATCGTAATTTTTACCGTAAAAATCCCTGATGGTTTTAACAACAGCTTCCCTAAAAGCAGCTTGGTGCGTACCGCCCTGGGTAGTATGTTGACCATTGACAAAGGAATGGTATTCCTCGCTATATTGGGTCTTGCTATGTGTTAAGGCTACTTCTATGTCCTCACCTTTCAAATGAATGATGGGGTATAGAAAATCTTCTGAATTGTTGTTATCCTCCAATAAATCCTTCAATCCATTTTCTGAATGGAATTTTTCGCCATTAAAAACAATGGTGAGTCCTGGATTTAGGTAGACATAGTTTTTGAGCATGCGCTCTACATACTCATTTCGATATTTATATTTTTTGAAAATGGTTTCATCCGGAACAAAACTGACTTTAGTTCCCCGCCTTCTGGAAGAGTCTTCCAAATCTTCATTTGTAAGGTTGCCCATTTCAAACTCGGCCGATTTGGATTTTCCATCCCTATTGGATTCAACCCGAAAATACGTGGACAATGCATTCACTGCTTTTGTCCCTACCCCATTCAATCCAACAGATTTTTTAAAGGCACGGGTATCGTATTTTCCTCCAGTATTCATTTTGGAGACCACATCAACCACTTTTCCCAAAGGAATGCCCCGGCCGTAATCCCGCACGTGCACGGTATTTTCCTTTATGTTGATTTCTATGGTTTTACCGGCACCCATGACAAACTCATCAATACAGTTGTCAATGACCTCTTTGAGCAAAATATAGATACCATCATCAGCAGAAGAACCGTCACCCAATTTTCCAATATACATTCCTGGACGCATACGGATATGCTCCTTCCAATCCAGCGAACGAATATTATCCTCAGTATATTGGGTTTGTGCCATTGGTTAAGGGTTAATCCTTGCTAATATAAAATTTAGGGAGAAAAATATAAGTAATCACCCAAGAAAGTAATCAACAAGAGGTGTTGATATAGAATGAAATTATATATACGGCACTAACACGTAGTGCATTTTATTATTTTAATAATGAAAAGGTATTTAATATCCGTGTGATGTTAATTATGGAGCATCCTTTTTGTCACCCTGAATTTATTTCAGGGTCGCATTCTATGTGTTTCGGACAATGAATGGATAATGGGATACCGAAACAGGTTCGGCATGATGCAATTTTCCAAGATTATTTGAAAATGCATCAAGGGTATTGTGCAAATACTTAGACATTAAACCTAAAATGCATCACGTCTCCGTCTTGAACAATATATTCTTTACCTTCCACACGGATTCTCCCAGCTTCTTTTACTTTGGATTCGCTACCGTGTTGCACGTAGTCGTTATATGAAATGACCTCTGCGCGGATAAAACCTTTTTCAAAATCGGTATGGATTACCCCGGCAGCTTGTGGTGCAGTTGCGCCAACCGGAATGGTCCACGCCCGTACTTCTTTTACACCAGCGGTAAAATAGGTTTCCAAGTCCAAAAGTTTGTAGGCTCCCCGAATCAATTTTGCGGAACCTGGTTCTGAAAGCCCTAAATCTTCTAAAAACATTTGACGCTCTTCGTAGGTTTCCAATTCTGTAATATCAGCTTCTGTACCTACTGCCAAAAAGATAACCTCTGCATTTTCTTGAGCAACCGCTTCTTTTACTTTTTCAACATAAGCATTCCCAGAAACAGCCGATTCTTCGTCCACATTACAAACATACATTACGGGTTTGTCCGTAATCAATTGAAGGGGTTTTACAAACTCCAATCGGTCATCTTCGCTAATTTCAATCGCTCTTACCGAAGTTCCAGCTTCCAGTCCATCTTTTAATTGTATTAGAACTGCCTCTTCTTTTTGCGCTTCTTTGTTTCCAGTTTTGGCTGCACGTTTTACCTTATCCAATTTCTTTTCCACACTCTCCAAATCCTTCAACTGTAGCTCCATATCTATAGTTTCCTTATCTCGAATGGGGTCTACAGAACCATCTACGTGCACCACGTTATCATTATCGAAACAGCGCAATACATGAAGAATGGCATCGGTTTCGCGAATATTGCCCAAAAATTGGTTGCCCAACCCTTCTCCTTTACTGGCACCTTTTACCAATCCAGCGATGTCCACGATTTCAACGGTTGCCGGAATCACCCGTTCTGGATTTACCAATTCTTCGAGTTTTTCCAATCGGGTGTCAGGGACGTTGACCACTCCAATGTTGGGTTCTATGGTACAAAATGGGAAGTTGGCACTTTGTGCCTTCGCATTGGATAAGCAATTGAACAAGGTTGATTTTCCCACATTGGGCAATCCTACAATACCGGCTTTCATGAACTAGATTTCAGATGTTAGATTTTAGAATATGAGATTTCAGAAAACAAACGTCAGACAATAGATTTCAAGTGCCAAATCATTGATTGGAGATGACTCTTATTTGTTCATTGCTGATTAAAAACTCATTTAAGGGTGCAAATATAAGTTGAAGTTTTCTATAGCCATGATGTAATGTCGGATTAAAAACCGTTGATCAACAGATAAAAACCAATAACAAAAATTGCCATAATCCCTAAAATGGCAATCAAGGAAAGAATACAGCCCAGCTGTTTCCAAAAACCATTATATTCTTTTTCTTTCTTTTCCATAAAAAAACCCGAACCATTGAGATCCGGGCTAAATTACATGTTTTTTACTCGTTACCCATCTGGATGCATAAAGCGTTGTTTGCCCAACAGTTCATCTTCGGTTTCTACTCGGTCCTCATCGGGCACACAGCAATCCACCGGACATACAGCAGCACATTGAGGTTCTTCATGAAAGCCCATGCACTCGGTACATTTGTCCGGAGCAATATAATAGATTTCATCACTGATAGGCTCTTGCACATCATCAGCGTTCACTGCATTTCCGTTTGGGAGTACAACATCGCCGATCAAGGAGGTACCATCACTGTATCTCCACTCGTCCGCTCCTTCATAAATAGCTGTATTGGGGCATTCTGGCTCGCAAGCCCCACAGTTGATACATTCGTCAGTTATAATAATGGCCATAATTTTCTTTTTCAGTTATGCTGAATTATTTCAGCATGCTTACATTTGGCAAAAATAAACCCTACTAAATTAGTGTACAAATATAATGAAGGGCTACCAGCACATATTGAAAGCTTTTGTTAAACTGGGAAGTTTTATCGATGAATTTTGTGAAAATGTTAATGATTCCAATGCTGAAAAGTTCGTTGTTTTCCATAAAACAATCAGAATTGCAGAACAGCAAAATGGATGGTTTACCAAGGAAAACATCATGTATTGTCTACAGGAATGGGCAACTTTGCTCACAGAAGCCAACCTGACCAATTGGCTTACCAAATATAATTTAGAGCAAAATAGACCTTCAAAAACAATTGGTATTGTCATGGCAGGCAACATCCCTCTAGTTGGATTCCATGATTTTTTGTGTGTTCTCTTTTCCGGGAATAAGGTGTTGGTCAAACTTTCTTCCAATGATAAAGTGCTACTCCCATTTTTAACTGACTTTCTGCTTCAGCAAGAGCCTTCGCTTAAAGAAAAAATACATTTTACTGATGGTAAATTTGAAGGTTTTGATGCTATCATCGCCACGGGCAGTAATAATACAAGTCGCTATTTTGAATATTACTTTGGAAAAAAGCCCAACATCATCCGAAAAAATAGAAGTTCCGTTGCGATTCTATCCGGAAACGAAACCAAAGCACAATTGGCTTTACTAGGAGAAGATATATTTAGATATTATGGATTGGGTTGCCGTAATGTATCCAAAGTATATGTGCCAAAAGATTATGATTTAAGTACACTCTACGAAGCAATCTTTAACTTCAAGGATATCATCAATCAGCACAAATACGCCAACAATTATGATTACAATAAAGCGGTTTATTTGATGAGCGATTTTAAAATTTTGGATAATGGATTTCTCATCTTAAAAGAAGATGATGGGTTTTCCTCCCCTATTTCAGTATTGTTTTACTCCTATTATGAATCCGAGAGTGAATTAAGAGGCTCATTGGAAAAACACAGCGATACGATTCAGTGTATTGTCGCTTCTGGTGAATCTGAAGGTGATATTGCCTTTGGACAAACCCAAAAACCGCAATTGCATGATTATGCCGATGCTGTGGACACGATGGAATTCTTGCTGCAGCTTTGATAAATTTTACCTGAAATCCCAACATATTGTAATCAAAGAATTTTTAAGACCTTTGCCCCGAAATTCAACCCAATGAAAAAACACAATTTTAGCGCAGGACCTTGCATTTTGCCTCAAGAGGTAATGCAAAAAGCATCAGAAGCCGTAGTGGAACTGGATGGTATTGGACTATCACTTATTGAGATCTCACACCGTAGCAAAGAATTTGTGGCCATTATGGAAAAGGCCCGATCGCTTGCTTTGGAATTGTTAGGCTTAGAAGGGAAGGGCTACCAAGCCTTGTTTCTTCAAGGCGGTGCAAGCACCCAATTTTTAATGGCCGCTTATAATTTTTTGGAAAAGAAAGCAGGATATGTAAATACTGGAACATGGAGTCTAAAAGCAATAAAAGAGGCCAGATTGTTCGGTGATATTATTGAAGTTGCATCTTCACAAGAACAAAACTTCAATTACATACCCAAAGGGTATACCATTCCCGGAGATTTGGATTATCTGCATTTGACATCCAACAATACTATTTTCGGAACACAGATCAAAGAATTTCCAGAAACGGGTGTTCCCTTGGTATGTGATATGAGTTCTGATATTTTTTCCAGACAACTGGATTTTTCAAAGTTTGACTTGATTTATGCCGGTGCGCAAAAAAATATGGGGCCGGCAGGAACTACTTTGGTTGTTGTAAAAGAGGATACCCTTGGAAAGGTTTCCAGAAAAATTCCATCCATGTTGGATTATAGTGTACATGCCGGCAAGGATAGCATGTTCAATACACCACCAGTTTTTGCCGTTTATGTTTCCATGCTGACCATGGAATGGTTGAAGGATTTGGGAGGTATTGCTGCCATTGAAGAAATCAATGAGAAAAAAGCAAACCTTATTTATTCTGAAATAGAATTGAATCCTGTTTTCTCTGGATTTGCAGCTAAAGAGGATAGGTCTACAATGAATGCTACATTCAATATCACTGATGACACTCTTAAGGACATCTTTGATGAAAAATGCAAAGAAGCAGGAATAAATGGTATAAATGGCCACCGTTCTGTTGGCGGCTATAGAGCTTCAATGTACAATGCTCTTTCATTAGAAAGTGTTGGTGTGCTTGTGGATATCATGAGTGAAATGGAAAAGAAGGGATAATTTATGGTGAAAGTTTTAGCTAATGATGGACTGTCCCAGTCCGGGGTAAATGCTTTTGAACAAGCTGGTTTTGAGGTTTTGACTACACGAGTTGCACAAGAGCAATTGGCGAGTTTTATCAAGGACAAGGACATTAGCGTTCTTTTGGTAAGGAGTGCTACTGAAGTGAGAAAGATTTTAATTGATGCCTGTCCCAACTTGAAAGTAATCGGTCGTGGCGGTGTTGGTTTGGATAATATTGATGTAGATTATGCAAAATCAAAAGGAGTCCATGTCATCAACACACCAGCTGCATCATCAGCATCGGTTGCAGAGTTGGTTTTTGCACATTTATTCAATGGGGTGCGTTTTCTGCACGATTCCAACAGAAATATGCCCTTGGATGGTGACAGTAAATTCAAACAACTCAAGAAAAGCTATGCTGGCGGACAAGAATTAAGGGGCAAGACCTTGGGGGTCATTGGTTTCGGAAGAATAGGACAAGCTACAGCAAAAATGGCACTGGCACTAGGAATGAAAGTGCTGTATACGGATCATCATACGGAGAAAGCTTTATTGGAACTTTCATTTTTTGATGGACAGTCAGTAAAGTTTGAGGTGGAAAGTGACACCCTTGAAACAGTACTGAAAAACTCTGACTTTATTAGTGTTCATGTTCCTGCCCAAAACGGATATCTGATTGGCAAGAAAGAATTTGGGTTGATGAAAAAAGGCGCAGGAGTAGTAAATGCATCAAGAGGGGGTGTTCTGGATGAAGTAGCTTTAGTGGAGGCTTTGGACAAAGACCATATTGCCTTTGCGGGGTTAGACGTATTCGAATCGGAACCAAGCCCTGAAATCAAGATTTTAATGCATCCCAAAATATCCCTGACGCCACATATTGGTGCTTCCACTATTGAAGCGCAAGAACGCATAGGCATTGAGTTGGCAAATCAAGTCACCAAATTGTTAAATTAACTTTTTTAAAAAGAAAAAGGTTTTTTAGACTTTCCTTTTTTGTACATTGTCTGCCTAAACTAAACACTAGTATAATGTCAGGATTATTAGATTTATTGAATAGCCCAATGGGCAAACAATTGATTAGTGGAGTAGCTGGTCAAACTGGTCAATCAGAAAACAAAACTGCTGACGTCTTGAGTATGGCCATGCCACTTTTAATGGGCGCCATGAAAAGAAATGCTTCCACGCAATCTGGAGCAGAAGGATTGATGAATGCACTCTCCTCTAAACACGATGGTAGTATTTTGGATGACCTTGGAGGTCTTTTCGGCGGTGGGGTCGACCAAAGTGTTATGGATGATGGAGCCGGAATATTGGGACATATTTTTGGTTCCAAACAAAATCAAGTAGAAAATGCTTTGAGCAATAAATCAGGAATTGATGCTAATTCCATTGCTCAAATCTTGAAGATTGCAGCTCCAATTATATTGGGGTATCTTGGAAAACAGACCAGACAGCAAAATGTAACCCAACCTGATGCCCTTACGGGTCTTTTAGGTGGTTTAATGGGTGGAGGAAGTTCTGCCAATAAACAACAATCCCTAATTGAGACTTTCTTGGACTCTGACGGTGATGGTAGTGTTATTGACGATCTTGCTGGAATGGTTTTGAGTGGAGGAGGTCAGAAAAAAGGCGGACTTGGAGGTCTTTTAGGAGGTCTTTTTGGAAAATAAAAAAACCATCTTAACTATATTTTACGAAGCCATTTGAAATTTCAAATGGCTTTTTTTGTATCTTAAGGATATGAAAAAGAAGATATTATCAATTAGTGCTACTTTAATTTTGTTGCTTGGACTTATGATTTCCTGTACCGCAACAAAAGAGTCCTTGAACATTTCTGAGGAAGAACAAGCGGTATTCAATTCATCTGGCGAGGAAGAAGTCGAAATCAAAGATGAAGAGACCGAATACGAAATCATTATTATTGAACCTGGTTTCTTTGCTTGGTTACAAAGTATTGCAAGACCTGAAGGCTATTATTCCCAACCATTTTTGGAAAACAGGAATATGCTAATGGTCATGGAATGGAACAGGCGTGTGATGCAACCAACTCAGTTTAGTCCAAATCTGTATGAAATGCAAATCAACTACGAACCTGGGATTGATTATGGCTATGAGGTAAACTACAAGTTGTACAACTACTTTATTTATTTTCAGCGTAAATATAAACAACGATTAGGTCCCTTTATCCCTAGGATTTAATATGTATTTTTGCCATCTCTTCAGGGAATATGATGGAAAAAATTAAACAGCGCTGGGAAATACAGCAAAATTGGCAACTTCTATTTCCAATCCTAGGCATCATATTGGTTTTAATAACCGCGTACACCATAGCCAGACGTTTTTTACATGTATTCGATTTGAACAATACTTATTTTGAATGGCCATTCACTATTGGCATAACCGCTATTTTGTACTATATAATGGTTAAATTTTTTCTTTGGTGCTTCAAGAAACTGGAACATAAGTGGAAAGTATCCTACAAATGGGAAATGATTGCCATTTTTATTGTCTTTGCAATTACAGGAAGTGTATCTGGCAAATTAGCCGGGCCAGTTACAGAGTGGATTGGCATTCAGAAAGATGTTACCTCTGCATGGATTTATTGGCCAATTAGAATTCTATTGATTTTCCCACTTTATCAAGTCCTTTTAGTGGCCTTTGGTTGGATTTTTGGACAATTTCGATTTTTTTGGGGGTTTGAAAAGAAAATGCTCAAACGAATGGGGTTAGGTTTTCTCATTCCTTAAATTATGATTTTGTTAACATAATGCTTCTATTCAAATTGTCTAGATTTGTGCGGTAATGTCGGTTATGAGGAAAATTATTGGCCTTCTTTTTTTTACTTCCTTGATGCTCATCAAGGTTTCCGGCTTTCATGCGTACGCACATCATGATGAGGATTCTGATGCCATAGAAAATTGTGATATCTGCGATTTGGCTCTTGAAAACCAGACCTTGGATTTTCATGTGCCCCATAATTCTTATGAGATAGCTGATACAGAATTTTCCATCAAATACCTAAAAACACCCAAGGACGAACAGCTCAAAGAACAATCATTCCATTACTATCTCTTTTCAAGGCCTCCTCCCTATTCGATGGTCTAATCTGTTCGCCCAACATCTTTCTGTTTCGTAAAGAAACAACCCTATTATAAGCAATTTTATTGATTTGATAATGAAAACATTGTTTTTCATAGCATTTTTAGTAGCGTCCCATTTCTTTGTGACCGCCCAAGAGTGCACTAATGTTCTTAAAGGTCGAGTTACCGATTACCATAGCAAATTGGAGTTGGACAATGCGACCCTATTGATCATTGAAAATTTAAAAGAAACCAAAACGGATAAAAACGGCAACTTCAGATTTGAAAATCTATGCGTTGGTGCATACCAAATTGAAGTTTCCCATCCTGAATGCACTACCATTATTGTAGATGTACATGTTCTTCAAGGTACTACCAATATTGACCTTAAACTTGAGCACCATTTGGAAGAATTGGATGAAGTGGACGTAGTTGGCGATGCCATCAGAAACAAAACCAAAAGTGCTCAGGAAGAAAAACTTAGACTTAAAACTCTAGAACAGTACAGTGCCGGAAATTTGGGAGACGCCTTAAAGGAACTAGGTGGGGTTTCTTCCCTAAATACTGGCGCCAATATCGTAAAACCTATCATTCATGGCTTAAACGGTAGTAGGGTTCTTATTCTTAATGACGGTGTTCGTATGCAGGACATGGAATGGGGAGATGAGCACGCTCCGAACATTGATATCAACTCTGCAGGGTCCATTGCTTTAATCAAAGGAGCTTCCGCACTTCAATATGGTGGAGATGCCATTGGCGGAGTCATTGTCATGGAACAGGCCAGAATACCTGCTAAGGATACTCTTTATGGAAAAACCTTGTTGAGTGGAGTTTCAAATGGAAGGGGTGGAAATATAACCTCCGAGTTGACACGTGCTTTTGACGGTGGCTGGTTTATAAAAGGGCAAGGATCCTATAAACGTTTGGGTGATCATGAATCGCCTGATTATATTTTATCCAATACCGGGGTACAAGAAATTGGCACATCACTCCAATTTGGTAAAAATCAATTTACTTGGGGTTGGGATGCGCGCTACTCCTATTTCACTACAGAAATAGCTATTCTAAGGGCTTCCCATATTGGAAATGTAGACGATTTAATCCGAGCCATTAACAATGGCGAACCAGAAATCATAAGACCTTTCACCTATGATTTGCTAAACCCAAGACAAAAAGTAAAACATCATTTGGCAAAACTTAGGCTTTACAAACGTTTTGAAGGTTTGGGCAAATGGAATGCACAGTACGATTTTCAAACTAACCGAAGGTTTGAATATGATATTCGACGCGGGGATGATGATGACAAAGCCTCCATAGACCTAGAATTGACAACCCATACATTATCTACTGACTTTAAATGGGATGCCAAGGAAAATCATAAGCTACATGTGGGTTTGCTAGGTAGGTACCAAGACAATTTTGCCAATCCCGATACTGGAGTAAGGAGGCTTATCCCTGATTATGAAAAATTTGATATGGGTGCCTTTGTTACAGCTGAATACAGAGCCTCTGATCAATTAATTTTAGAAGCAGGGTTTCGTTACGATTTTAGCCGTATTGATGCTCAAAAGTTTTACAGGACTTCTCGTTGGGAAGAAAGAGGGTACGACTCGGAATTTCAGGATTTGATAGTGGAAGACCGGGGTACCGATTTACTGGTCAATCCAGTTTTTGATTATCATAATCTTTCCTCAACAGTAGGATTGAGCAACTTTTTTGAGGACGGCTCTAACCTAAAGTTCAACTATGCACTGGCCCAAAGAGCTCCAAACCCATCAGAACTGTTCAGTGATGGATTGCACCACTCCGCTGCACGCATTGAGCTTGGGGATTTGCGAATAGATAGTGAAACGTCCCATAAGTTTTCAGCATCCTATCGCAAAAGCTTTGACCACTGGGGATTTAGCGTGGAACCCTTTGCTAATTGGATCAAGGACTTCATCCTACTGGAACCTTCGGATGTAGAATTTACTATTCGTGGAGCATTCCCGGTTTGGGAGTATCGTCAGACCGATGCTAGTCTAATCGGTGTAGACTTGAATTTTGATGCCTTTTGGCTTCCCAATCTAGCTTCAGAGCACAACTTCTCGTTGGTAAAAGGAAAAGATATAGAAAATGATGATGAGTTGATCAATGTCCCAGCGGCCAATTTTCGAAATAAAATTACATTCACTAAACCAGAATGGAACAGCTTTGAGGTTTCTTTGAGCAGTAACTATGTGTTCCGACAGAATGAATTTCCAGAAAATATTATGGTCTTCTCCCCAGAACAACAGCAAGAGGTCCTTTTAGAGATAAATACTCCTCCGGACGCCTATCATCTTTTAGGATTAGATTCCCAGATGAAATTTCCATTGGGCAATTCAACAGTTTTGACTACGGCATTACGGGTGGACAATATTTTAGATACCAAATACAGGGATTACTTGAACAGACAACGGTTCTTCTCAGATGATTTGGGAAGAAACATCATATTACAATTAAAATTGAACTATTAACCTTAAGTAAATTATTATAATTCAAATCCTTTAAATCATGAAAACTATTAAATTTTTAGCCGCATTTGTTATAACCAGTTTGGTTTTTGTCTCGTGCTCAAGTGATGACAATTCCCCAGAACCTGTAAACGAGGAAGAAGTCATTACAACAATGACCGTTACCCTACAACCCACAAGTGGAACTACAATTACGTTACAATCCAGAGATTTAGATGGGGATGGACCCAATGCCCCTACCATTACTGTTTCTGGAAATCTGGCTGCCAATACAACCTATACTGGTAGTGTGGCATTATTGAATGAAACTGAAACTCCTGCAGAAGATGTAAATGAAGAAATAGAAGGAGAAGCAGATGTGCACCAATTCTTTTTCGAAGTTGGTACAGGCTTGAATGCGACTACTGACTATGCTGATGACGAATCTGATTATGTGTCCGAAGAAACTGGGGAGAACTTTACAACCACAAATCCTGTTGGTCTGGCATTTACTCTAACCACCTCAGATGCTGGTTCGGGAAATTTCACAGTTACATTACGTCATGAACCTAAGAAGCCAAATGATGGTTCTTTGAGTGATGCTGGTGGTGAAACTGACATCACACAAACTTTTTCACTAACTGTAGAGTAACAATGAATTGTTTTCTGTATGCGTGGAAAATTGGATTAAAATGATCCAAAAAACTAAGGATATAAATATAAGGGTGTTGTTGACAGTCATTTGGCTGTCGCAACTCTCCTTGTATACTTATCATATCCTTACCACACATACGCACAGTAATGAAGAACATAAGAAGTTAAGTACAAATTTTGATGATATAAGTGAATTAAGTTCAAGTTGCGACTTGTGCGTTCATTTTATCATCAAGACTACAGATCTTAATTTCTTTACCATTTTTCTTTTTGTTTTTGTCCTTTTCTTTTTTGTTCCTTATTTCAAGGAAAATAACCTGCCTTTCTTTGTTGCTTCGTATAAATTCCAGAGAGGCCCTCCACTATAGTTTTTTACTTTTTTCCTATTTCACTCAATAGATTTGGGTGAAAATCAGTGTTTTTTACTCAAACTTGTTTTTGAGGTGTTCCGCCATATCTAATCTTAAAACCACTATTATGATAACAACCAATAACCTTACTAAAAAATACGGTGCACAGACCGCACTTGATAACCTTAACCTAAATGTAAAAGAAGGAGAGATCTATTGCCTTTTAGGTGCCAATGGTGCTGGTAAGACAACCACTATAAACCTTCTTTTGGGATTTATAGAACCCACATCAGGCAATGCAATCATCAATCAATTGGATGTTCATAAAAACACAAGGGCAACCAAACAGTTTTTGGCATATATACCTGAAAATTTAATGCTCTACCCTAGCCTCTCTGCTGTAGAAAACTTGGATTATTTCTCAGGAATCGGTGGAAAAAAACTCTCCGCATCTATTTTAAAAGAGTTTTTAGAAGAGTCTGGTTTACAATCAGAAGCTTTTGATAAGCGAATTTCTACCTTCTCTAAAGGAATGCGCCAAAAAGTGGGCATTGCCATTGCGCTGGCCAAAGACGCTAAAGTACTCCTGTTGGATGAACCAACCTCAGGTTTAGATCCAAAGGCAAGTAATGAATTTGGACTGCTCTTACAAAAATTACGAGAAAAGGGAGTTGCTACCTTAATGGCAACCCATGATATTTTTCGAGCAAAAGAAGTCGGTACACACATAGGGATAATGAAAGGGGGACAGTTAAAGCAACAATTCGTTGTCGATGATATTTCACTCAGCGAACTTGAAACATCGTATCTAGAGACCATGAACTATAAAGAGGAAACGGTATGATTTTCAAAACATTTTTAAAGGAAACTAAGGAGTTGTTCCGAGAGGGCAGGGTTAGAATCTCTTTTATAATTGTGTTGCTACTTTTAGGTGTCGCCATATGGATAAGTGCAAAACAATACCAAAACGTAAATGAGCAATATGAAGTTGCGAGAATAGCAGAACGGGATATTTGGGATAATCAAGGCGAAAAAAACCCACATTCCGCGGCCCACTATGGCACTTATGCCTTTAAGCCCAAATACCCACTCGCTTTGGTTGACCAAGGTGTGGATAAATATGCAGGAACTTCAATTTTTCTTGAAGCCCACAATAGAAACGAAGCACAATTCAGTGCTGCGGCAGATCAAACGGGCTTGGCACGTTTTGGGGATCTGACACCAGATTTCATTCTATTGTTCATCATCCCTTTACTCATTATTTTATTGGGGTATAACAGCTTTACCAAAGAAAGGGAAATGGGAACTTTAACACTCCTAAAAAGTCAGGGTATCACCGGTTGGAAATGGTTGCTCGGAAAATGGAGTGCACTCTTCCTACCCATATTTACTATTACGGCGGTTCTTTTTCTTATAGCAGGGATTCTTTTAGGCAATCTTGAGGATTATGGAATCTTCAATTTGAGTTCACTATTGCTAATGTTTTTAGTCTATACCATCTATTACATCATTTTTATCAATATCGTTTTACTGATTTCATCTTTGGCCAAAAAATCGGGTATTTCCTTGGTGGTTTCATTATGTATATGGATTCTCGCCTGTTTAGCAGCTCCAAAAGCGGCAAGCAACATTGCTGAAAATAAGCACCCCTACCCGACTAGGCAAGAGTTTGCCGCCAATGTGCTCAAGGATAAAAAAGAGGGGCTGGATGGGCACAACCCATGGAGCGAAGAGGCCAGGCTATTAGAAGAACAAGTACTGAAAGAATACGGTGTAGATAGTCTACACCAACTTCCCTTCAATTTTGATGCATATCGTATGCAAAAAGGCGAGGAACATGAGGCTGAAGTTTATTTTAAACACTATAATTACTTGAAAGACCAATTTGGTAATCAATCAAGAATATACAGAGGTTTGGCCGTAATTTCTCCCTATCTACCAACTCGTTTTTTAAGCATGGCAATAGCCCATACCGATTATGCCACCCATTGGGATTTTGCCGATGCTGCGGAAGCGTACCGCATTTCTACTCAAAAGTTCTTAAACGATAATTTTAAGGATAATTCCTCCTACGGCGAATGGGGTTATAGGGCTAATGCTGATACTTGGAAAAATTTACCCACTTTTAGTTATGACCCACCAGAACTAAATATAGTTCTTAGTAGAAATGCTTCGAATATGGCCATTTTAGGAATTTGGCTTTTAGCTTCCTTTGGATTATTATTCTTCACCACAAAAACTATTTAACCATGCTATCCTATAATTTTAAGTACGAACTAAAACTGTTACTTCGTAGTCGTTGGATACAGTTATTAAGCATTATTTTACTCCTACTATTCGGGTTTTCGGCATACAATGGTCTACAAAAGGTAGAAAAACGGCAAAAAGGTATAGCTGCGGCTAAAAATGAGGTTGAGCAAAGTGATGCCATGATGCTGAAATTGTTGGACTCTGTGGAGCGTGGTTTGGAAGTCAGTGTTCCCTATTGGACCGTTCCCACAAGTCCTATGGCCGTTGGAAACTACTATCCAAGGGTTGCTGCTATGGATTCAAAGCCCATGGCCTTTATTTCCACAGGTCAGGCAGATATGTTCACGCATTATGTAAAACCTGCGGTCAGTGGTGATGATTTTGCACTCAAGTTTACAGAAATGACCAGCCCAGTTCAATTACTGTTCGGAAGCTTTGATCTGGCCTTTGTTATTATTTATCTGCTACCACTGCTAATCATTGCATTTTCATATAATGTTCTTTCTGCAGAAAAGGAAAGTGGTTCCCTTCGTTTATTGGCTTCACAACCTATTGGTATCCAAAATTGGGTGCTACAAAAATTAGGACTTCGTTTTTTTTGGTTGTCGCTTTTAGTAGTAGGGTCATTGTTGGTTGTTTTCTTCTCACTAGGGCTCAATCCTTTCGATGACACCCCTGTTTTTCTGAGTTTATTGGGTTTAATATTGGCCTATATGCTGTTTTGGTTCGCAATTGCATTTGTTGTTAATCTATGGGTTGGTAGTTCTGCAAAAAATGCTGTTGCACTTTTGGGGCTTTGGGTGGTTTTTGTGCTTTTGGTTCCTTCCGTATTAAACCAATTGGGAAATACATTATATCCCATGCCCTCTCGTAACCTCATGATTAATGAAATGCGAACTTTGAAGGCCGAAGTGACCAAAAAACAAGATGAAATCTTGGATAACTTCCTTAGGGACCATCCAGAATATGCCATTAATGACACTACCCAAAACAGGAGTTTTTGGCACGGTTACATGGCCTCTCAAAAATTAATTCATGAAGAGTTGTCTCCTTTGGTGAATTCCTATGAAGAACAGCTACAAAACCAACAGGGATGGATCGATAAGTTCAAATGGATATCACCTACCATTCTTGCACAGGAATCTTTGAATAAGATGGCGGGGACATCCAAGAAAGACTATGAGGAATACAGAAAACAAGTCGTGGACTTTGCCGAAAAATGGCGTGGTCATTTTATTCCCTTTTTGTACAATAACCAAAGTTTTTCACAGGCTGATTATGATGCACTGCCATCATTTGATTATCAGACCAAGGCAAACAATTATTGGAGGGCTACGTTGGTTATTTTTTTGATTGCCTTTACAGTCTTTGCGGTAGGTATGCTACTTTCTATAAAACGTAGCCGAGTTGGAATCTTAACTCAAGAATAACGAAAATGGCACCTATCAAGAACAAATACATCATTCCCATGGCCATGAACATGGTATTTCTGCTATTGCTCCATTTTGGTATGGTGAATGCACAAGAAAAACCCAAAACAATGGATTGGGAAACTGCAAAAAAAGCAAGGCTAGAAGGTACCAAAAAGTTAGCGTTTCTCATTGGGGAATGGAAAAGTGAGACCTGGTTTTATAAAGAAGGGAAACGGCCCGAGCAGCCCGAAGTGGGAAGTTATAAAGCAGAATGGTCCTTAAATGGAGCTTTCATCTCCGATGACATATCAGCAACGCACCAAGGGAATGTTTATTTGGGCAAAAGCTATCATTCTTTTAACCCATATACCCAACTTTTTGAGACCTGGTATTTTGATAGTGATGGCTTAGTGGTACTATATCCCAATGGCAAATGGGAAGACTCCAATACACTTGTTTTTAGTGGAAAAGATGTAAACCCCAGTGGTATTGTAGCGAAGAAAACCTATTTCAAAATCAATTCTCCTGATTCCTTTGATTTAATCGAAAAGCAAGATTATGGGGATGGTAAAGGGTTTGTCGCAGTACTAGAGGTAAAATATAAAAGGATTTCCAATGAGAAGTAAATATAGTGTGGACAAAAGCTTTTCTTTAAAGCTTCTCCCTTACGTTATTATTTTATTTCTGTCCTCCACGATCATAGTATACGCCCAACAGAATGAAACTGACAACTTCCCTCCTCCTGAAGTACCTGTTAGGATAACGGCTTCCAAAGTTACAGGTATAATAACAGTGGACGGTCGGTTAGATGAACCCGATTGGGATTTGGCCGAACCCATTACCGATTTTTTCCGTGTAGAACCCGTTCAAGGCGGTATCATTAAAAACCCTACGGAAGTACGCATTTTATATGATGACAAGAATCTGTACTTTGGAGTCTTTGCAAAGGATTCTTTGGGTAAGAAAGGGATTCGCATGCAGGATTTGAGTAGGGATTTTGATGGTCGTGAAAATGATGTTTTTGGAATTCAAATTGATGCACAGAATACCAAACAATATGCCGTTTCTTTTCAAACTACCCCCTACGGAAACCAACAGGATGTTCAGAATTTTAATGACAACAATCGTGATGAGGATTGGAATGCTTTGTGGCGCGTTCGTACCCAACGAACGGATAAAGGATACTATGCTGAATTTGCAATTCCCTTTAAATCCATTCGATATGACAGAGCCGTGGAAGGTGAGCCGGTTCAATGGGGCATCACCTTTTTTAGATTGGCACGAAAGGATTATGAAAAAACGGTATTTCCAGACATACCCCAATCGTTTTCAGAAAATCGAATGATCTATGCTGCAAAACTTACAGGACTTGAGGTGCCACCGCCATCTGCAAATATTCGCATTGAGCCTTATTCACTTTTTCAGTATGACCAGAATAAGGAAGGTAACAATTTAATAGATAAATCCAATGACCCAAAGATTGGTGGCGATGTAAAATGGGCCATTAATCCCAACGCAGTGCTGGATTTGACTATTAACACTGATTTTGCCCAAGCAGATGTAGATCGTGCCGTAAACAACCTGGAGCGCTTCAATATTTTCTTCCCGGAACGCCGGCAATTCTTTTTAGAAAACTCTGGAATTTGGGCAGGTGCGAGCAACGAAAGGGTGCGTCCCTTTTTTAGTCGAACAATTGGTCTATCCAATAGTTTTAATGCCACACCGGCACCTTTAGATGTTGGTGCACGATATACCGACCGTACCGAAAACCGTACCCTTGCAGCTTTGGCTGTTAGACAGCGAGAAACCGATAATTCTCCAGGCAGTACTTTTGGAGTGGCACGATATACCAAAAATTATGGTAAGGAAAACAATATTGGAGCCATGGTCACTTACCGAAGGGATAATACTTTAAGTGCTTTGGATATTGAAAATCAAAACAATACCACCATTTCAATTGATGGATTGATTCGTCCAAGGCCAGATATTGAACTAAACTACCTAATATCGACCTCTGTGGATAGTGAAACAGGTGATACAGGCTTTGCAGGGAGAATATCGGCCACATCAACAACAAACAAATATTACGCAGGTTATATTTCTGATATTGTTAGTTCTGACTATACCCCGGGAATGGGTTTTGTTTTTCAAAAAGATGTAGTGGTTCACAGTCCCGGCGGATACGCTATTGTTAGACCCAAAAGCTTACCTTTTATTAGACGCTGGGATCCTGGCGTTTTCCTTAATTATTTTCATGATTTTGAAGATTTTGGGAATTTCCAACAAGCCAACATATACATCTTCCCTATTTTCATGTGGTTTAAGGATAATAGTTTTTTAGAAGCTTCCCTAACCCCTACCTGGCAGAACATAAATTTTGACTTTGACCCTTTGGATATTGATATAGCACAGGGAAATTATAGGTATACCCGATATAAGCTTAACTACAACTCCGACCGATCAAAAAAGTTTTCGGGTTCAATTCAATATGATTTTGGAAAATTTTATAATGGAACAAGAAACACAGTTACTTCTGGATTGCGCTATGCTCCATTTCCCCACACCGCCTTTGCTGTAGATTATGAACACAACAATATTAATGGTTTGGGAATCCTATCTGAAGATTTAAATACAGATTTGTATACCGCAAGTCTCAGATTGGCACTGAATCCACGAGTTCAATTGTCCACGTTTTACCAATACAATAGTTTTGATGAACAAGGTCGATGGAATGTTAGGTTCAGTTGGGAATATATGCCGCTATCGTTCATTTATTTAGTGTTCAACGACACCCAAACCGATGTTTTTGACCCTATTCAGCGAAGTACTCAGTTCATCAGCAAGATTACCCTGTTAAAACAGTTCTGAAATGTAATTGAGAAAGATGAAAAGGGAAGCTAATTAATCAATATTGATGACTTTCTTGCCCTTCTTTCCTGATAAAAGATAAGTATACACCCACATGATGGTAAACGTTGGAATAACGTCCAAACCGGGAACCAACTCTTCCACAAATGCAACTACACCAGCGGCCTGGCCAATTTTTCCTTTGTACAAACGGGTCATGAGCCATCCTGCTACGGGAGCCCAGATTACATCAGAAAACTCCCCTATTCCCGGAATGGCGAAAGAAAGCATGCCAATCCCATCAAATAGTAACCCCAATAGTAGATTACGGTACTTGTTATCCTTTTCTTTTGTCATTGATGAAAAATAGGAAATAGGAATGAGATGAAGAAATTATGTCTAGGATAAATCGGAACTTATCAACTTTAAGAATTCGTTCCTGGTTTCAATTTTCTCAAATTGTCCTCTAAACCCCGAAGTGGTGGTAACTGAATTTTGTTTTTGCACGCCACGCATCATCATACACATGTGAGCGGCCTCAATTACAACGGCAACGCCTTTAGGTTTTAAGGTACTGTTGATGCACTCCAAAATATCATGCGTCAATCGTTCTTGTACTTGCAAACGTCTGGCAAAAACATCCACTACCCGTGGTATTTTACTGAGCCCAACTATATGACCATTGGGGATATAAGCTACATGGGCTTTTCCAAAGAAAGGCAGCATATGGTGTTCGCAAAGTGAATAGACTTCAATATCCTTGATGATCACCATATCGTCATAACTTTCCTCAAACATGGCTCCTTGCAATATTTCAACTGCATTTTGTTTGTAACCCTGAGTAAGAAACAACATGGCTTTGGCTGCTCGTTCTGGAGTTTTAACAAGCCCTTCCCTTGAAACATCTTCTCCTAGATCTTCAACAATTTTTGAAAAATGTTCCTTTACCTCATTCGTGATTTCAATATTGTATTCCTCTAAGTTCCTATATGGTGACATATTAGTTAATGGTATTTAGCTTTTTTGAAAAATGCTTTCTAAGCTTTTTGATTTTTGGATCAATAATGAACTGACAATAAGATTGGTTTCTATGGTCGTTGTAATAGTTTTGATGCTCCTCTTCTGCGTTATAAAACGGTTTTTCCTCAGATATGGCTGTAACTATAGGTGAAGCAAATATATGCTCCTTATCCAATAATGCAATAAACTCCTTTGCTTGTGCCTTTTGTTCTGGTGTTGTGTAAAAAATTTCGCTCCTGTATTGTGTGCCCACATCGTTGCCTTGACGGTTTAATGTTGTGGGATCATGTGTGGCAAAAAAGATTTCCAACAATTCCACAAATGAAATTTGGGATGGGTCAAACGTAATTTTTATGGCTTCAGCATGACCTGTTCTACCGGTACAAATTTCTCTATATGCCGGGTTTTTGATGGTGCCTCCAGTATATCCAGAAACCACTGCTTCTACCCCATCCAATCGTTGAAAAACTGCTTCAGTGCACCAAAAACATCCACCAGCAAAAATTGCAGTCTCTAGATTCTTTTCTTTTTGTTTATTCATTACAGCTCAAAGTTAAACAAAATTATGGTTTTAATAGTATAATTAACTTCATAAGTGTCGTGCAAAAATCAAAATACTTAATTCATATGACAATCTTTGTCCACTGCCAAGTTATCCTTACTTTCACTGCTTGAAGTCAACTTTTATGATAAAAGCCACAAACATTACCAAGAGTTATGGAAACTTGCAGGTTTTAAAAGGTGTTGACCTAGAAATTAAAAAAGGCGAGATAGTTTCGATTGTTGGTGCTTCAGGAGCTGGTAAAACCACATTGTTACAAATTCTTGGCACTTTAGATACACCAACCAGTCAAAATGAAAGTGCTCTGGTCATTAATGGTATTGATGTAACTCAATTGAGTGAGAAGAATTTGGCCAAGTTTAGAAATGAGCATATTGGTTTTATATTTCAATTTCACCAATTATTACCTGAATTTACGGCCATGGAGAACGTTTGTATCCCTGCTTTTATCAAAAAAACACCAAAAGAGATAGCCGAAAAAAGAGCAAAGGAACTCTTGGATTTTTTGGGACTGTCTGACCGCCACAACCATAAGCCCAATGAACTTTCTGGAGGTGAACAACAGCGAGTGGCGGTAGCACGATCATTAATGAACAATCCCTCTGTGGTTTTTGCTGATGAACCCAGTGGTAATTTAGATTCCGAAAGTGCAGATAACCTCCATAAACTGTTCTTTCAACTGAGAGATGAGTTTGGACAGACCTTTGTTATTGTAACCCACAATTTGGAATTAGCTGACATGGCCGATAGAAAGTTGACCATGGTAGATGGATCGATTGTTTCGTAATGCAGAAATGAACCAAAAGGAATTAAAGGCTTTTTTGGATGAGAAGGTGGAACAGTACAATCATCCTAAATTTTTGGAAGATGACCCCTTACAGATTCCGCATCGTTTTTCCACAAAAGAGGATATTGAAATCAGTGGTTTTTTAACGGCCACCATTGCTTGGGGTAACCGAAAGAGTATTATAAAAAATGCAGCCACTTTGATGGAACTTTTGGATCAGTCACCTTATGATTTCGTTAAAAACCATTCCAATGATGATTTAGAAAAACTTTCCAAATTTGTTCACAGAACCTTTAATGGGATTGACCTGCAATATTTTATAGGAAGTCTCAAAAATATCTATCAACACCACGATGGGTTGGAAGGCGTTTTTCAAAAGTACCAGCAGGCAACCTCTTTGCAACCCGCCATTTCTGAGTTTAAATCTATATTTTTTGAGCTACCATATCCCAAGAGAACCGCAAAACATGTTTCCAATCCAGATAAGGGGTCGGCAGCCAAACGCATTAATATGTTCTTGCGCTGGATGGTAAGGGATAACGGTACTGGTGTTGATTTTGGTATTTGGAAAACCATAAATCCCAGCCAACTTTCTTGTCCTTTGGATGTGCACTCGGGCAATGTGGCACGTAAACTGAAATTGCTCAAACGAAAGCAAAATGATGCCAAAGCTTTAGCGGAACTGGACAAAAATCTTAGAAAATTGGATGCATCAGACCCAGTAAAATATGACTTTGCACTTTTTGGCTTAGGGGTTTTTGAAAAGTTCTAGTTATTTCGCAAATCAACCGCCAAATCCGTAGTTAAGGCTAAAATTCAAAGCTATTTTTGCGCCACCTTGTTGAATAGATTGGAGTATAGCTTCAATAATTACCATATCCCTCCTCCCCATTTCTCCGGGGGCCAAATTAGGAGTGCCATATAAAATATGGCTGGCAAAGTCATCCATCTGTAATTTTTGCTGACTCTCGTGTTCAAAGCTTATCTCCCCTCGGGATGTAGTTCCATGTAATGGTCCATAGCTAGTGGCCGGGTCCAAACCATACCAACCATTTTGACAATACGCTTTAAATTCATTGGCACTGATATTATGGGATGTCATCATATTGCCAACAGCACCACTTGGAAACTCAAACTGAGCAGTGATTGTTTCGTCGGTCTCCTTAAAATATTCTGGTCTGGTGCTAAACTCTTGGGCACTGACAGAAGTTGGATTCTCCCCGGTTCCATAAATAAGGGCCTGCATGGCATAGACGCCCATGTTGCCCAAAGCTCCAGTTCCTGCCAATTTTTTATTTAAACGCCATTGATTTGGATATCCACCTGAATAATAACCCGCAGCAGCAGAAATGTAACGCACATCTCCAAACCGTTTCTCGGCAACTATTTTTTTGATTTCTTGTGTATAAGGCTCTGAATGCAAACGATAACCTATGCCCAATTTTACTCCAGCTTTATCGCAAGCCTCAATAATAGCATCGCATTCCGCCACGTTCATTGCCATGGGTTTTTCACAAATGACATGTTTTCCAGCTTTTGCTGCTCTAATGGAAAACTCTGCATGCATGCTGTTCGGAAGCACTACATAAACAATGTCAATAGCATCATTGTTAGCGATTTCATCGAAATTCTGGTAGTTGTAAATACTATTCTTAGGAATTCCATATTTGTCTGCCCATATCTTTTCCTTGGCCGGAGTTCCGGTAACAATTCCGGCTAAATAGCAATGTTGGGTGTCTTGAAGCGCAGGTGCCAACTGATAGGTACTGTAGCTCCCCAAACCTACTAAAGCTATTCCCAATTTCTTTTTTTGTTGACCGCCAACCATGGCACAGGCCATGGGAGCTGCAGTCATTAATGTCGCAGAACCGATACCTTTGACCAGGGTATTATTGAATTTTCTTCGTGTAATTTTTTTCATTGGCTTGATTTTCAGTCATGTTTAAAGTTAGTAAGGATTCATAGCCCTACTTTGGTTTTACCATTCTTTTAACAAAACCATACCCAATGAAAGAGTTGAATCAAATGCTATTGTTACTCATAGGCAAATTCAGAATCAGTAAGCGTTTTCATAAATGCAACAAGGGCACCTTCTTCTTCTTTGGTCAATTTCAGGTTATCAAATGGTAGCGTTTGATAGGGTAAATCAAACCCTAGTCCACCTCCGCCTCCAAGATTATAAAAATCAATCACCTGTTCCAAAGATTCATATACGCCATTATGCATATATGGACCTGTAAGTTCAATGTTCCTGATAGTAGGTGTTTTAAACATTCCTCGGTGTACCTCCAGTTCTTCATTGTGACGCCAATAAAATCCAAGATCGTCATCCAGTTTTTTATTTGAAGTAGTTTCGGGAACACCAATGACTTCCTTTTCATGATCTGTAAAAAAAGGAGGGACAGTTCCATTGGTCAAGGGTATAAAATGACATGTAGCACACAAAGCTTTTCCCATATATAGATTAAATCCTAATTTTTCTTCTTGTGTATATGTATCCTCTTCTCCCCTTATATTTTTATCAAACTTTGAATTGAAACTTTTTAGAGTAGAAATATATGAGGATATAGCCCTAATTATTTCAGTATTTCTCTTAGATATTCCACCGTAAGCTTCGTTGAAAAGTTTAATATAAGTGGTATCCAATAGAATGTCTGAAGAAAATTGGTGCACAGAACTATCAAACTCGTTCTCATTGGTAAATACCGAAGTAATTTGATCCAACAAGTTAGGGGCACGGCCATCCCAAAAGAAACTTTGCTGAAAGGCAACATTGATTAACGTTGGAGTATTCCTTTGTAATAAGTTGCCATTTTTATCCAAATTAAAGGTCATTCCATCTGCCCAAGCTTTATTTGGATTATGACAGGTAACACAGGCCATTTTTTTATTTTCAGAAAGATTGGGATCAAAAAATAATTTTTTCCCCAATGCAATTCTTTTCTCGGTAGGATTCCTGTTGACTGGCGGAGTAAAAAATTCTACATTAAACGAATCTTCTTCAAAGAAAGTTGGTGCATCAAAATTATAGGGCTTATTGTTCACCCCTTCCCAAAGGCCACTTTCTTTACGTATAGACACCCAGTTTCTAGTAATTGGGTTCATATAGTTTCTTATGAATGTATAGCGATCAAATGAATCAAAATCCAAATTCGATTTTACAAATTCTACGGCCCGATCAATATTTTCAATAAATAAGGCATTCAATTCACTGTCCTTTTTTTCAATTGTATTTTGAATGCTAAATCCATACACTTCCTTCAGGCTTTCAAGAGAAATGATGGTCTCATGCAATCCCAATTGACTAACTGGAGTATCAAATCCTGAAATGGAAAGACTTATAATTCGCATCAATTGCTGATGTGTGGCTATAAAAAAACGCTGAGGATTTATTTTTCTGTCGGAAACACCATTTTGAAGGTTTTTCAACAAACCTTTCATTATGGTTATTTCTTGTCTGTACCTATTTATGTTCTCTTCTCCTTCGTATATACTCTCCTCTAATTTTTGAAGACCAATAGGAAGCAAGACTTTTTGACTGTCGTCAGTTACAATTGGAAGTGCAGGGCCATTGGCACGATGTCCTATTTCAGGATTAAGATAAGATGCATAAGGTTCAGCTCTTTTGAAAGAAGCTCTTATGGAAGCAAAGACATTTTTTGTTTCATCACCTGTCATTGGAAGACTGTCCAACTGTTCCATCTTTAAAAGCGCATCTGTAATATGCCTTAGATAATATTCTTGTGTTGGTTTCCAGTCAACATTTTGTTCAATAACGGTTGTAACTTTTGGTTTTTCAGGTTTTTGTTTACAGGAAAGATTAAACAAAACCGAAAGGAGTATAAGCACAAACAAGCGTTTCATACGAAGTATTTAATAGAAAATAATTAGGGATTTCCAAAACCAAAAGATTATGGAAACCCCTATTAATGAAGTGTGTATAAATTATCTTGGAAGTCCCTTTAATATAACTATTTGGCCTCCTTGATCATCTTCTCTAGCACCAGCTGCTATGGCTTCTGCATTAGTTTCCATATCATGCCCGTCCACATTTTTGAAATCATCACTTTCCCAATAGTGTGGTTGTAAGTTCAAAAGAAAAGTATCTGGTTCTCCAATTTTATCGGATATATCCACTAGAGCACCAAATTCACCGCTGAAACCTGTGCTTCCTGCTGGATCTAAATCATTTCTTACAACTAATTCCAATACAACCCGCGTGTTGTTTCCATTTAAATCTGACTGATAGATATATGCAGCATGTCCTCTATCAAAAGAGTTAGGGTCTTCTTGAGTGTAAATAAAGTTTTCAGTGACACAGATATTATCAGGACTTTGTAATTCAGATAAATTTCCATCCATATTATTTGTATCAGTGTTTCCAGAAATAACTTGAGTTATTTTACCTGTCAATGGAGCGTCATCATCCAACTCCAATTTGTAAACAGTGCCCCAGTCGTTGTAAGTCCCTCTTCCCGGACCTCTTCCTGTAACAGCAACAAATACATTTCTTGCGTTTTCATCTGAACCTTTTTGGTAATCTACATCCTCAACCCTCATAAAACCAGAAGCAAAAACAGCTACACAAGCATCTTCCATTTCAGATTTAGTTAGGGAATCTCCATCTGTAATTTCCACGAATTCAAAGTCATAAGCAACCCCAAAATCAAGATCTCCTTCGTTATAAATAGTAGCATCTGCAACATCAGTAACACCTCCTGCACCGTCTGAAACCTGCAACAATTTCAACACATAAATCTTTCCATTATTCAAATCGTCATCTCCTTCTTCTGAATAATATAGGGTGATTTGTCCTTCAGACCCACTGGAATCATCATCTCCACCAATGATAACAGTACTTCCGGAATACGCATTTTTTGGCAGTGGAACTGCATTTTCCCATGAAAATTCACCTAAAGCATCTAAACCAAAATCTGCAGTTGGCGTTGGCGTATCAATATAGGGGTCTATTCCTTTTACATCATAGTGGAAGCTTTCAGAAGCAGACAAAAACAAGTCAGTTGATCCACCATGTATATCAGCTTCCCACATTGTCCCAGAACATTGTCTAGCAAAATCGGCAACACCAGAATTCAAGAGCCAATCTCCTTCAGTAGGATTTAGATATTCATCAAATCTGATTCTAGCAACTGCATAGTCATCTTCCGCATTGACAACATACATGTAGCCATCTCCATCTTTAAGGAATCCTGCTCCATCCTGGGCTCCAACCAATTTAAACCCATTGGACAATTCATCAGTAGAACTAATTAAAGAATATGCCTTTACAAAATTAAATTGAGAAGTAAGCGCCACTAAAGGCTCTAAGCTAGATTTATTTTCAAAAATTGTGGGGTTGTCGGTAAGATCTTCGCCATCTTCACCGTCGGCACCATCAGCACCATTGGTGCCATCAACACCATCAATTCCATCACGACCGTCTTCTCCATCACAGCTGATTAGGCTAAAAGAAACAATGGATGATAGCATCAATCCGAATAATAATTTTTTCAAATTCATAAAGTTTTAGTTTTTAAGGTTACAATGATTCCCAAAACTATTCAGGCAATTTTAGGGTCGGGTTAGCTCTATATGTTTATTGGATTAACTCAATTTTAAGAAAAGGTTAGTATGTAAATTTCACCCATAGTTTACGTTCATTGAAGTTGAACTTAATGTTAATAGCCCATTTTTAGAAGGATTGAAGGGATTCTTGTACAAATTGCCTAAATTTAGTGCTTGACTAATTCAACTAGAAAATGAAAAAAATACTCTTTACCCTCTGCCTCGTTTTAGTGGCGGGCCTTACAAATGCCCAAAACCGAAAATTACCTGTTGATACCACGGTTACAACCCAACATAGCGTTACTATTAATGGCAATCCAATAAATTATACAGCAACCACGGGTACTCAACCCATTTGGAACGAAATGGGTGAGCCTATTGCCTCTTTACACTACACGTATTATACAAGAAACAATGTAAAGAATAGAGCCGAGCGCCCTTTATTGATATCGTTCAATGGCGGACCTGGTTCGGGCTCTGTCTGGATGCATTTGGCATACACAGGTCCACGAGTATTGAAGATTGATGATGAGGGTTATCCTGTGCAGCCTTACGGAGTAAAGCAAAATCCGTTTTCTGTGTTGGATGTTACGGATATTGTATATGTAAATCCTGCTAATACAGGATATTCCAGAACTATTCCTGAAACTGGTGATAAAGTAGACCGGGACAAATTTTTCGGGATAAATGCTGATGTCACCTACCTTGCTGAATGGCTGAATACTTTTGTGACTAGAAATAATCGCTGGCGTTCCCCTAAATATATTATTGGTGAAAGTTACGGAGGAACTCGTGTAATGGGACTTTCTTTGGCGCTTCAAAATCAGCAATGGATGTATCTTAATGGAGTTATTATGGTTTCTCCTGCGGATTATAAGGTCATTCGAGTTGGAGGTCCAGTTTCCAGTGCATTGAATCTCCCCTACTACACAGCTGCAGCATGGCATCATAAAATGCTTCCTGCTGAACTTCAGAACAAAGACCTTTTGGATGTCTTACCTGAATCTGAATCGTATACCATAAATACACTTATCCCTGCCATTGCCAAAGGTGGTTTTATTTCTGGCGCTGAACGTTCCAATGTGGCAAAAAAAATGGCATACTATTCTGGTTTAAAAGAAAAGGACATCTTAGATCATAATTTAGATGTACCTACACAATTTTTCTGGAAAACACTTTTAAAGGAAAACGGAGGTTACAACGTAGGTAGGTTGGATAGTAGATATTTAGGTATTGATCGTCAACTTTTTGGGGAAAGTCCAGACTATTCTTCTGAATTAACATCATGGCTGCACAGTTTTACACCTGCAATCAATTATTATTTGCAGGAAGAGCTAAAGTTTAAAACCGACATTAAATACAACATGTTTGGACCTGTTCACCCATGGAACAATGAAAACGATAATACCCGGGATAATCTTCGTCAGGCCATGGCCCAAAACCCTTATCTAAATGTTTTGGTACAATCTGGATATTATGATGGGGCAACCACATATTTTAATGCAAAGTACACTATGTGGCAGATTGATCCCAGCGGAAGGATGAAAGATCGTTTTGAATTTAAGGGATATCGCTCTGGACATATGATGTATCTGCGCCGGGAAGACCTGAAAAAAGCCAATGATGACTTAAGAGCCTTTATATTAAGAACAATGACCAAAGGAAAAAGTGCAAAATACTAGGAATTATGTTTAAAACTCTAGCTTTTACAGTGTGCATTTTGTTGGTGGGGACAATTTGTACAGCGCAAAAGGCACCTGTCAAGAAATGGCAAATTAAAACCGCGCTAATGGCGGTACCTGCTGACTATAGGGCTAAAGCCAAGGTTTATGGGTATGACGAATCTGGAAACCTTGTGACCTTAAGGGAAGGTTCCAACGATTATATCGCTCTGGCAAGCGATCCTTCCAAAGAGAAGTTTTCTACTGCGGCCTACCATAAAAGCCTAGAGCCCTTTATGGCCAGGGGTAGGGAATTAAAGGCAAAAGGGAAAGAGTTTCAGGAAATTTTTGATATTCGGGAACAAGAGGTTAAATCGGGAAAACTAAAAATGCCAGATAAGGCAATGCTTTGTGTTTTCACAGGTACCATAAACCCAGAATCGATGGAAATTGAAAACCCGTTTGTTAGATACGTATTTTATATACCCTATGCAACGGGAAGCTCCACCGGACTCCCTACCACCCCGACTCCACCCGGCCATGCGTGGCTTATGGATCCCGGGACACATAGGGCGCATATTATGATCACACCTCCTAAAAACTAAGCTTCCTGCATGAAGAAAATAGTTTTTGACAATCCGCATCGAAAAAAGCATTTTGCGTTTTTCAACCATATGAACCATCCCCATTTTAACATCACAGCACCTATTGATGTTACCCCATTCTTGAGCCATATTAAATCCAACCAACTTCCATTTACCTATTCCCTGGTCTATTTACTGTCCAAAGTGGCCAATGATATCAAAGAATTTCGTTGGCGAATTAGAAATGATGAGGTGGTGGAACATGATGTGGTCCATCCCTCCTTTACAGTACCCAATGAAGCAACCGATGTGTTCAGTTTTTGTACCGTCACGTATAAAGAGACTCTTCCCGATTTCATTCAAAAAGCCCACGAAGTGAATGAAATGATGAAGAAAAGCCCCTCAATAGAAGATGAACCCGGTAGGGATGACTATCTGTTCATGTCTGCCATTCCGTGGGTGAGTTTTACAAGTATTCAGCATGCCATGCACTATCATCCGCATGACTCGGTTCCGCGTATTAGCTGGGGAAAGTTTTATGAACAAAATGGCAAAACATTGATGCCGATTTCTGTACAGGCACATCATGCTTTGGTCGATGGAAGGCATATGGGGCAATTTTTTGAAACATTTGAAGATAAACTGAGTAGATTGCAATAAATTCACTTCTCAAATACTGACCAAACCCAATATTTTTTATTTTTAACAAAAACATCGCATGTTAAAAACCAAAATATTGATTGTATCTGCAATTTCCCTTCTGGGGTTTTTACGACAACAAAAGACCGTCGCCCAAGATTGGCCCAATTTAGAGAAATATAAAACCGCCAATGCTCAACTTGAAAAACCAAAGGTCACCGAAAACAGGGTTGTATTTCTCGGAAATTCCATTACAGAAGGATGGTTGGATGCCAACCCGGGGTTTTTCACTCAAAATAACTATATCAACCGAGGAATAGGCGGTCAAACCACTCCACAGATGTTACTGCGGTTTCGTCAAGATGTAATCAATTTAAAACCATCAATAGTCATCATCCTTGCTGGAACCAATGATATTGCCGGGAATACAGGTCCTATGACCCTTGAACAAATAAGGGATAATATACTTTCAATGGTAGAATTGGCAAAAGCAAATGGTATCATCCCTATTGTGTGCTCTGTTCTACCCGCCTACGATTATCCTTGGCGTCCTGGACTCAACCCCAATCTAAAGATTCCTAAGTTAAATGGCCTGCTAATGCGCATGGCTCAAGAAAATGAAGTTCCCTATTTGGATTATTTTTCTAAAATGGCGGATGATCGTAAAGGTCTACCCAAAGAGCTTACTACAGATGAAGTGCATTTGACCGAACAAGGTTATTTGGTCATGGAAGGATTAGTGCAGGAAGTCATTGCTGATGCAATGAAAGGATAGCTCTTTTGGATTAGAAAGTTATATCTGTTAGTGTTTCTATTTGATACATAGCTAAAAAACTAGTATTCTGGCGTTTGTTTGTTCGAACGCATGACATCATTTTGTATATTTAGATATTCAACCGATTTAAAATGGAACTTGTTAGCAACAAAGAGACAACTGTTGCCGTTCTTCCTTTTCGTATTTTGGGAGATATAGATAACCTCAGTCCTGTTATTATGGGCTTTACCGAGGACCTTATCGTCAATTTCTCTAAATTTATTGGACTCTCCGTAATATCCCAATATTCAACACTGGGAATATCCAGTATTTCAGATACCAGCACTATTGACCAATTAGGCACCGATTATATTGTTACAGGTAGTTTTAGACCACTGGGAAATCAATATCGAATAGCTGTGAAACTTATTAGAACTAGAGATAACAAAGTAGTTTTTGCAGGAAATCATGATGTTACTCTAGAATCTATCCTAAACACACAAAATACAGTAACAGAGCAAATTGTAAGTGTACTCCAAAGACAGATTAACCATGATTTGCTTTCCTACTCTTTTAAAAAGGAGTCTGTTGATTTGGCTGCTTATGAAAATTGGTTGCTAGGGATGAATTTATTAAAGAAAGGAACAGTAGAAAGTGATTTAAAAGCTAGGGGACATTTTGAAACTGCATTGGAAATAGACCCTCAATTTGCAAGAGCCTACACTGGCATTTCACTATCGTTCTTCAATGAGTGGAGTTGTCAACTTTGGGATCGTTGGGATGTGAGCCAAAAAGGAGCTCATGACTACGCCTTAAAAGCGATTGAGATTGATGAAAATGATTATGTATCATTAGCAGTTTTAGGACGAACTTACCTGTATTTGGAAGATTACGATAAATCTGAGCATTACCTAAGAAAATCCCTAAGGATGAATCCCAATGATGCTGATAATTTGATTTTGATTGCTTTCTGCATGGTTTATCTTGGTTATGCTAAAGAAGCTGAACAATTGTACCTAAAGGCAAAGGAACTAAATCCATTACATCCAGATGTTTATTATCCCCATGCATCCTTTATTTATTTTGAACTAGGTGATTTTCAGAAATCTGTAGCCTATGCTGAAAGAGTTTCTGATGCCTCAATCTGGACAGACTTTTCTGCATATGTTGCTGCTGCCTATTTCCATCTTTCCGATTACGAAAAAATGGATGCATACTGGAAAAATTATATGGAAACATACTCCCGTAATATATCCAAAGGTGAAAACGCTACAATCCAGGAAGCCCTTGACTGGCAGATAACAGTAAATCCTTATAAAGGAAAATCATACTTAGAACCGTTTTGGAAACATATGGGCAATGTACCTTTCAATGGTTTAGCCAAATTAACCATACAGAACTCTCAAAAAGGCAATTTCACCAATAACGGAGAGTTGTGGGAACTTTCGTATTTAGGGGAAGCAGTTACTATAAAAGATTCTAAAGGACTTCATGACATTGCCAAATTATTGATTCAACCAGAAAAACAAGTGCATTGTACCGAATTGATGGGCACTGTTTTGGATAGCGAAGGAACTGCCCTAACTGACGGTAAGGCATTGGAAGACTACAAAAAGCGAATTATCAGTTTACAAGTTGATATATCTGATGCTGAGGAAATGGGGCATTCTTCAAAGGCTGACGAACTACGGGGAGAATACGATACACTTATTGATTATCTATCCCAAATAACCGGAATGTCCAATAAAACTAGAAAAGTGGGTTCTTCGCTGGAGAAAGCTAGATCGGCTGTAACTTGGAGAATACGAAGCTCCATAAAAAAAATAGGTGCGGCTCACCCAAAATTAGGCAAACACCTTGCTAATTCCATTAAAACGGGTACTTATTGTAGCTATGCACCTGAAGCACCACATGACTGGATAATCTAAACTTACATAGTTTCCTCACAATGTAAGGCCAAAACTTTTGCATTATTATGTGAACAACATAATCAAGAAAAACATTATAAAGCAAAACAATGGAAACTATGTTACAAAATTTACCAAACCCTTGGGAGATTCTTGTGGATCCTATTTCATTAATTGTATTGGGCATATACGGGGTTTTAATGTTATGGGAAGGTCTCTTTCCTGCAAGAAAGCTGCCTAAATTAAAATTCTGGAAGCTAAGGGGATTGACATCCTTTGCAGTCTTCTTTTATCTATCCACCTATTTTCCCTTAATATGGGATACCTATTTAGCAGAAATTCAAATCTTTGATTTGACTGCATTAGGTGCCGGATGGGGAGCATTTGTAAGTATCATGATTTATGAATTTGCCCTCTATATTTGGCATAGGGCCATGCACAAAAATGATAATCTTTGGAAGGTTTTCCACCAAATGCATCACAGTGCAGAGCGTATGGATACCTATGGAGCATTCTACTTTAGTCCCATGGATATGATTGGATTCACTTTATTGGGAAGTCTTTGTTTAGTGGTCATCGCAGGATTTACCCCTGAAGCTGCCACCCTATTTATTTTAATTACTACGTTTTTGGGAATTTTTCAGCACAGTAATATTAAAACTCCAGCTTGGTTAGGCTATATTATTCAAAGACCAGAGGCCCATACTGTACATCATGCCAAAGGAGTACATGCCTATAACTATTCTGATATTCCTCTGTTCGATATCATTTTTGGAACCTTTAAAAATCCATCCAAATACGAACATGAAACTGGTTTTTTTCATGGAGCTTCCACCAAAGTTTGGGACATGTTGACTTTTAAGGATATCAACAAGTCAGAAAATATTGGTTGACATAATTTCAGCCAATGATTTTCAATCTTTAGAATGTAGTCATTTTAAATAGGTCAAATTTTTGAAGAAAATTATATGAATAACCATTATGAACTCAATGACCTAGAGTTTGAAAGAAAATTTGAGGAATGTTCCTTGGAACCTAAACTTTTCAATCATGAAGCCCATTTAAGATTAGCTTGGATTTATATTTTAAAATATGGGGAACAACAGGCAGTAAAAAAAGTTTGCAATGCCATCCGAAGATTCGATACCGTGCATGGTGATGGTTGTAAGTTTCATATAACGGTAACCGTTGCAGCAGTTAAAGTTGTTAATCATTTTATGCAAAAAACCAGTAAAATTGATTTTAAAGGTTTTCTTAATGAATTTCCTAGATTAACCACAGCCTTTCAAGAATTGTTGGGTCAGCATTATGGTTTTGATATCTTTTCAGATGTAAAATCCAAAACCGAATACGTACAACCAGATTTGTTGCACTTTTAAGCAACCTCCATACTTGCCTTGGGATTTTGTTAATTTGTATAATGCAAGATTCCAAGGTAAGTATTCTCATTCCTTTTAAGAACACCGCACATTTTCTTCCTGATTGTTTGAATTCAATTTTAAACCAATCGTATGAAAACTGGGAGGTTTTGGCGGTAAACGACCACTCAGATGATACTAGTTTGAGTTTACTCAATTCTTACGCTAAAAAAGACCCCAGAATTAAGGTTTTTAATAATAAAGGTCAAGGGATAATCCCGGCATTACGTAAGGCTTACTCAAAAAGTACAGGAGATATGGTCAGCCGTATGGATTCTGATGATATCATGAAACCAAATAGATTAAAAATCATGGTTGACTCCTTACATGAATTTGGCATAGGTCATGTAGCCGTGGGCCAAGTCAACTATTTTTCAGATAGAGGCATCAGCAATGGTTATGAACGGTATGAGGCATGGTTAAATGCATTGACCGCTACGGGAAGTAATTATACAGAAATCTATAAAGAATGTGTTATCCCCTCGCCCTGTTGGATGACACATCGGGATGACTTAGAACTTTGTGGGGCTTTTGAACCTAACAGATATCCGGAAGATTATGATCTTACATTCAGGTTCTATGAACATGGTTTAAAAATTATTCCTTGCAATACGATCATACATCTTTGGAGGGATTATGATAGCAGAACATCCCGCACACATGAACACTACGCACAAAACTATTTTCTTGACATTAAATTATACTACTTTTTAAAACTACATCACCAAATAAATAGACCATTGGTAGTTTGGGGGGCTGGATTCAAAGGAAAAACAATAGCCAAGCAATTATTGGAACAGAAGATTGACTTTACCTGGCTTTGTGACAATCCGCAGAAAATTGGCAAGAAAATATATGGGCATGAACTAGTTCATTTTGAAACACTTGCATCTTTAAAAAATCCACAAAGTATCGTCACAGTTGCCAACGAATCAGCCCAAGAAGAAATTCGTGCATACTTTTTAAAATTGGGGCAATTAGCTATGCAAGATTATTTCTTTTTCTGTTGAGTTTTAAAATTACCAAACTCTTAACAGTTCCAATTTTAAGACCAGATGGTTTTAATCCCTATATTTGTCCAATCAAGGTTGGGAATGCAGTTTAAACATCCAGAAATTCTTTGGGCACTTTTTCTACTCATCATTCCTCTTTTAATCCATCTTTTTCAGTTACGCCGATATAAAAAGACTCCATTTACCAATGTAGCAATGCTACAAAAAGTGGTCTCAGAATCCAGAAAGAGCAATACTTTAAAAAAATGGCTACTTTTAGTAACTAGATCATTACTATTGGCAGCATTGGTCATTGCATTTGCGCAGCCTTTTGTCGCCAATGAAACAGCTCTAAAGGAAAAAGAAGTGGTGGTCTATCTTGATGATTCTTTTAGCATGCAGGCAAGAGCAGATGGACTTACTCTTTTGACGAAATCTGTTCAAGAGCTATTGAAAAATGTGCCGCCCAACAGTCCATTTAGCTTATTCACCAATGAAAAAACATTTAAAAATGTTACGTTGGATGACATCCAGAACAATTTATTGTCCCTTACCTTTTCACATCGTCAATTAACCCTAGATGAAATTCAATTAAAGGCCAATACGCTATTTTCAAATTCGAATGCTACCTCCAAAAAATTAATCATTGTCTCAGATTTTCAACAGCGTATTGAAGCAACTAACACTTCTTTTGATTCCATCAATGAACACCATTTAGTTTCTGTAAGACCAGAAACGACTTTAAATATCTCCATTGATTCTGTTTATCTGCAAAATGATACCCAAGGCCAACCCCAACTCGGCATATTGGTTTCTGGAGGAAATCCTGATGATAATTCACCGCTATCTCTTTATAATGGTGAAATTCTCATTGCAAAAAATGGGGCTGAATTTCAAGATGATGGAAAAGCCACAGTTGAATTTACCATTCCTACGGATAACATTTTGGATGGCAAACTCTCTATTGTGGACAATGGCCTTACCTACGACAATCAGTTTTATTTCAACATTAATGAAAAAGAAAAGGTAAAAGTACTTGCTATTAGTGAGTCCAACAGCGATTTTCTTGAACGGCTGTACACCGATGATGAATTTTTATTCACTACATACAACTTAAAAAGTTTGGATTATAGTCAATTGGACCAACAAAATGTAGTAATTCTGAATAATCTCAAAACCATTCCTTCCAGTCTTCAAAACGTGTTGAGAACTTTTAGGGAAAATGGAGGTTCACTCATAATTATCCCTGCTACAGAAAGTGATTTGGAATCGTACAATTCATTGTTATCCAATTTTCAAAATACAAGATTTGAGGAACTCATCAATTTGAACAAAAGAATCACTTCAATTTCGTTTGAACATCCTCTATTTACGAATGTATTTGAAGAAGAGGTCAAAAATTTCCAATACCCTTCAGTAAAACAATATTTTAAATCGCAAACCAATGCCGCCAGCATTCTTTCTTTTGAAGGAAATGATGCTTTTCTGAGCGGATTTGATGGGTTTTATGTTTTTTCTTCCTCATTGGAAACTGAAAATTCCAATTTCAAGAACTCCCCTTTGATTGTACCAACTTTTTATAATATGGCAGTTTCTGGTCTCAAGACCCCTACGCTTTATTATACCACTGGACAATCAAATATTGTTGATCTTTCTATTGATTTGGTGAATGATCAGGTACTGAATGTTTCAAAAGAAGGTTATGATTTTATCCCTCTGCAACAAAGTTTTGCCAATAGGGTAAGGTTGACTTTTGATGAAGTTCCAGAAACAGATGGGATATTCAACATCAATCAAAATAATGAGGTACTACAAAAAATAAGTTTCAATTATCCGAGAACGGAGAGTGAACTCAACTATTTAAACCTAGAGCAACTAGAGCATGTGCAAGTCCATGGCTCTATTGCTTCGCTTTTTGATTATCTAGAAGCAGAAAGCAATATTGCCACATATTGGAAATGGTTTGTTATTTTAGCGCTGCTTCTAGCTCTTATCGAAGTAATCATTCAAAAATTCATTACATGAACATTCTCCTGAAGTCTGCAAAAATTGTGTGTCCAGAAAACAGGGAATTACACTTGAAAAAGCGTGATATTCTCATTAAAAAGGGAATTCTTGAAAAGATTGCTGTTTCCGTTGAGGCTCCTTCCAATACCAAGATAGTTGATGTGAAAAATTTACATGTTTCCCTTGGTTGGTTTGACAGTAGTGTCAGTTTTGGAGAACCAGGCTATGAAGAGCGCGAAACCATTGCGAATGGTCTACAAGTAGCAGCGAAAAGTGGTTTTACGGATATCGTATTGAATCCAAATACCAAACCTATACCAGATACAAGTTCTGACATCGTTTTTTTAAAGGAAAGAAGTGCTGGAAAAATCACAAACCTGTATCCTTTGGGAGCATTGACCAAAAATTCCGAAGGAAAGGACCTGGCTGAGCTTTATGACATGAAAAATGCTGGAGCCGTTGCCTTCTACGATTTTAAAACACAGATAACCAATCCCAATCTGTTGAAAATAGCCTTACTGTACGCCCAGAATTTTGGCGGATTGGTTTGTTCTTTTGCCCAAGACATACACATAAAAGGAAAGGGGATAGTTCATGAAGGGGAAGTTTCAACCACACTGGGTCTAAAGGGAATCCCTGCCATGGCTGAAGAGCTCCAAATAGCACGTGACCTTTTTGTTTTGGAATATACCGGTGGCAAACTACACATTCCCACAATTTCAACTGCAAATGCTGTAAAATTGATAGCTGCAGCTAAAAAGAAAGGCTTGGATGTCAGTTGTAGCGTAGCGGTGCATAATCTTGTCTTTACAGATGAATGTTTAAAGAATTTTGATGCCAACCATAAAGTATCTCCACCGCTCAGAAGTCAAAAGGATTGCAAAGCACTTATCAAAGGATTGAAAGATGGAACCATTGATTTTGTCACTGCTGACCATATTCCTGTTGATGTTGAAGAAAAAAGGGTTGAATTTGACAATGCAAGGTGTGGAAGTCTTGGTCTTGAGTCAGCATACGGAGCTTTAAATCCAATTTTTGGACTGGAAGATACCATTGTTCTGTTAACCAAAGGAAGGAAACGTTTTGGATTGGAAAAAACGAAGTTCCAAGAAGGGGAAAAGGCAAATCTGACCCTATTTAATCCAGATGGGGAATGGACTTTTGCCAAAGAGGATATTTTGTCCACTTCAAAAAATAGTATGTTCTTAGGCGCCCAATTACTCGGAAAAGTTTACGGAATCATAAACAACGATCAAATTTCAATTTAATATTTTGAGCGAAACCAAATCTGGAAAAACCACAGCAATCATAGCATATCTTACCCTTGTGGGGTGCTTAATTGCCATTACAATGAATATGGAACCTAAAAATACCTTTGCAAGGTTCCATATACGACAGGCTTTTGGAATACATTTGTTGTTTCATGCTTTGGCCATTGTACTGACATTTACAGAAGTGGTTTATCTCTCATTACCGCTGTACTTGTTCTATATGGTACTTTGGGGTTATGGATTTATCCAAGCATTGAATGAGAAGACAACTCCCTTACCGGTTTTAGGGCCACATTTTCAAAAATGGTTTACCTTTATTCCATAAGTTTTTAAGTTATGTCCCCCACCCCATTATCTTTAGAATACCTGCTGCGCCCCTCTTCCCTAAAAACGGATAAAATCCCAGCAATTTTTATGTTTCATGGTTATGGTAGCAACGAGGAGGACTTGTTTTCATTTGCTTCAGAGCTTCCTGAGGAATTAATGGTACTTTCAGTTAGAGCTCCATATGATTTGGACCCTTTCGGTCATGCGTGGTACGCCATTAATTTTGATGCTGAATATGGAAAATGGAGTGATGATAAACAGGCTATAGAATCTAGGGGTAAAATTGTAGCTTTTATTGATGAAGCTATTGAAACTTATAACTTGGACGAGAATAACATCACACTTTTGGGGTTTAGTCAAGGTACTATTCTGAGTTATTCCGTGGCACTTTCATTTCCTGAAAAAATTAAAAATGTAATTGCTCTAAGTGGTTACATCAATAAAAATATACTCTCCAGGGATTATGCTGATAAAGACCACACTAGTTTGCATATTTATGCCTCACATGGTCAAGTAGACCAAGTAATTCCTTTGGAATGGGCACAAAAAACCCCAGATTTTCTAAAAAAACTAAATATTGACCATAAGTACGAGGAATTCCCTATAGGTCACGGTGTGTCCCAACAAAATTTCTACTCTTTCAAAAAATGGTTAGAGGATCATATCTAATAATTGCTTCGGGCGTAAAGTAGATGGTCCAATAACGTGAAGTCAATGCTCAAATCATCCTTGAGTTCATATTTTAGTACCAAATCCCCCCAATATTTTCCATCTGAAAAATCAGTCAGAATCCATTTGTGGTTCAACACCTTAATCTTATTGATTTTAAAATCACCCTCCATTCCCTCATAGGGCACTAACGGATTGTTTCCTTTTTTCTCGTTGGTTTCCAGTAATTTATCTTCGATATAACGAGCTGGATTCTCCAAATTGAGATGGTCATAATAGGCCAAAGCATCATCATTGTTCTCTAAACTGAAGTATTGCATATCCAATATCTTCAGTTGGGAACCTTGCAAGGAGTCCTTAAGCTGTTGTACCTGCCCCTGTAAATTTTCAATATCGGCATTTAAAGCTTTTTGCAAGTTATTTGTGCTCACAAATTGAAACAAAGCAATCAGTGCGGTAAAGACAAATAGGTAAAGGAAAATTTTATTCTTCATGGTCTTATAACTTCAATTGTAAATTATCGTAGGCTAAAAAAACATTTTTGGGCAATCTTTTTTCTACTTCTTCGTGAAATCCCAATAAATGACTGATATGGGTCAGATAAGTTTTTTCTGCATCAACCAATTTTGCAAATTCCAGGGCTTCTTCCAAATTAAAATGAGAGTGATGTGCTTCTTCGCGCAGCGCATTGACCACCAGTATCTTTGCTCCTTTTATTTTTTGAATTTCGTTTTCCTCCACACTTTTCACATCGGTCAAGTACACAAAATCCCCAAATCGATAACCAAACACTTGCAATCTATTATGGAAGGCTTCAACGGGAATGACATCCAAATCCCCCAATTCAATGGACATATTGTTCTTCACTTCATAAACTTTGACTGCTGGAGCTCCCGGATAGCGATTTTCACCTGCAAAAATATATTCAAAACGGGTCTCCAAAGAAGTTATTACCCTTTTATGGGCATATATTGGTATATCTCCCTGTCTAAAGAAAAAAGGTCGAATATCATCAATTCCAGCGGTATGGTCGGCATGTTCATGGGTAAAAAGAATGCCATCCAATCTTTCAATGGGGTTGACCAACATTTGCTGTCTAAAATCTGGCCCACAATCAATTACATAATTGTATTCGCTCCAAGAAACCAAAACGGAAACCCTAAGTCTTTTATCCTTGGGGTCATTGCTTAAACATACTGGATGTTTACTTCCAATTACAGGAATCCCCTGTGAGGTGCCAGTGCCCAAAAATGTAACGGTCATCACGTCGTCCATTAAAATCAAAATTATGACTTATTTATTTAATAAATTTATGGAAGAGTGTAACTTTGTTTTCATACAAAATCTGGGATATGTCTAGCGCTACGAGCAACCAAAATGCCTTTGAGAATATACCTTCCCTCAAGGCAAAAACTCTTAGAATAAATTTAAACCCTAACATTTACGGAACCTTTGCAGAAATAGGTGCTGGTCAGGAAACTGCACGTCAGTTTTTTAGGGCCGGGGGTGCTTCCGGTACTATTGCAAAAGCAATGAGTGCTTATGACAAGTCTTTTAGCGATGCTATTTATGGTATAGAAGATGACGGAAGGTATGTGACCCAAGCCAGATTGAAACGCATGTTGGAACATGAAATGCGCCTGGTGGAAGAACGTATAAGCAGAGAAAACAACCCTAATTATTTGTTCTTTACCTATGCCAACACTGTAGCGACGATTGATTTTTCCAAGCGATACAAAGGACACGGATGGGTAGGAATACGTTTTCAGTTAGATCCCAAGCAGAAAGAATATGATGAGATTATTCTTCATGTCCGTTTCAAACAAAATGAAGCAAGACTGCAACAGGAAACATTGGGTACTCTTGGAGTGAACCTAATATATGGGGCTTTCTTTAAGTATGATAAGCCCAAAAAACTACTCAAATACCTTTACGACCACATTGACAAAGACACTTTGGAGATTGACATGGTGAACTTTACTGGCCCCAATTTCAAAGATGTGGACAATAGACTAATGAGTTTGCAGCTTATTAGAAATGATATGACAGATGCCGTTATGTTTGGTCCTGATGGAAATAACCTGTTGCCCGCAGCTGTCTTGTACAAGAAAAATATTTTGGCCTTAAGAGGTAGTTTTAGACCAGTTACCAAGGTAAACATGGACATGTTCCAAAAATCTTATGATATTTTCATTAGGGAACAGACCGTGGAATATGAAAATACCATTGTAGTTTTTGAAATAACATTATCCAACCTTAAGGCTTCTGGTGAGATAGATGAACAGGATTTCATGGACCGGGCAGAGTTATTGAGTTCCTTGGGCCATACTGTGCTCATTTCAAACTTTCAGGAGTACTATAAATTGGTGGAATACTTTAACAACTATACCAAAGCTAAAATTGGTTTGACCATGGGTGTCAACAACTTAGTTGATGTTTTTGATGAAAAATACTATCGTCACCTAAGTGGTGGAATTTTGGAGGCCTTTGGAAAATTGTTCTTTAAGGATTTGAAAGTATACCTCTATCCTATGAAGGATGCTGAGACTGGACAAATTATGACCAGTAATAACGTAAGGGTACATCCAAGAATGAAAGAGTTGTACAAATTCTTCAAGTACAATGGTAAGGTGATGGATATTATTGATTATGACCCAGAAGTAATGAATATTTTCTCCAGAGAAGTGTTGAAGCGAATCACCAATGGAGAAGATGGTTGGGAAGATATGCTCCCAGAGGGTATTGCTGAAATGATCAAAGAGAAGAAACTATTCTTAAGAAAAGAACCAGTTGAGAAGGAAAAACAAGAAACTTCATAAATAAAAAAGGCGCTTTAAAAAGCGCCTTTTTTATGTGTTTAGTTGAGCAATTGTGCTGCGTGATCTTTAGTTTTCACCTTGTCTATCACAGTTTCCACTACCCCATTTTCATCTATTACGAAAGTAGTCCGATGCAATCCATCATACTCCCTGCCCATAAATTTCTTTGGTCCCCACACTCCAAAAGTTTCTATAACGGTATGGTCTTCATCAGCTAATAACGGAAAAGGAAAGTTATACTTGTTCCTAAAGTTGGTTTGTTTTTTTTCAGAATCATCGCTCACACCAAGGATGTGAAACCCTTGTTCTTGCAAAATTTCATAATTGTCCCTTAGATTACAGGCTTCAGCGGTACATCCTGGAGTATTTGCTCGAGGATAAAAAAACACGACTAGTTTTTTTCCTTTGTAATCGCTTAGATTAATTGTATTGCCATCTTGGTCTTTTGAGGAAAATTCAGGTACTTTATCCCCTACTTTCAACATGTTCATATGTATTTTGATTTAGAAAAATGTTTAATAAATATACATCAAAGTTAAACAATAATGACGAAACAAGAAAAGATTGATTTCACCATTACAACTTTGGATGAGTTATATCCCACCATTCCGATTCCTTTAGACCATAAAGACCCTTATACTTTATTAATAGCGGTATTATTATCGGCTCAAAGTACAGATGTGCGTGTAAACCAAATCACTCCGTTACTTTTCAAAAAAGCCGATAATCCCTATGATATGGTGAAGCTTTCAGTGGATGAAATAAGGGAGATCATTAAACCCGTTGGCCTGTCCCCTATGAAATCCAAAGGGATCTATGGTCTGTCGCAAATACTAATTGAAAAATACGAAGGTAAAGTGCCCCAGGATATTGAGTTGTTGGAAGAACTGCCCTCAGTTGGTCACAAAACTGCAAGTGTTGTGGTTTCCCAAGCCTTTGGCACTCCTGCTTTTCCAGTGGACACCCATATTCATAGACTTATGTACCGTTGGGGGTTTAGTAATGGTAAAAACGTAGTGCAAACTGAAAAAGATGCCAAACGACTTTTCCCCAAAGAAATCTGGAACAAGTTGCACCTACAAATAATTTGGTATGGGAGGGAGTATTCTCCCGCTAGGGGTTGGGACTTGGAAAAAGACATTATTACCAAGACTATAGGTCGAAAATCAGTAATCAACGAATATCTTAAAAAACGTAAGTAAGTGCATATAACCAATATTCAAAGATGTCAGGTTGAACACAGTGGAGGCCTATTTGAAAAAACACATTTAAAAGCTTCTTGACTACGCTCGAAGTGACTGGTCAATTTTAATGGGTTATATAATGAGCTTCCGAACCTCATATTAAAAACAAAAAGAGCCGCTAATTGCGGCTCTTTTTGCGTAGTTTTTAAAGTTCCTAATTCAAGGTAACTTCAAATTTGTGTTTTTTGCTGTTAACTACATGAATCGATTTTGAGTAGCTCAACAAGAAATTTATGGTCTCTTGAGTAGCTTTTACCGATTTAACGGTTTCTTGTTCTTCAGAGTAAATGTTTTCCATATTCTAGCATTAATGTTTCAATATAGATAACGGTGCTAGAATGGAAATATTGCAATCCTCGACGGAATGCAGATTAATTCGTTAAAACGATGTTGTTCTTGGCAACAATCTTTCTAAGGTTAATCAAGGCATATCGCATTCTTCCCAAAGCAGTGTTGATGCTTACTCCAGTGTTTTCAGATATTTCCTTGAAACTCATATCCCTGTAGATACGCATCATCAATACTTCTTTCTGATCTTCAGGTAGTTCATCAATCAAATGGCTAAGATCACTTTCAATTTGTTCTTTGATGATTTGTTTTTCTGCGTTCAACTTTTCATCCTTGATTACGGAGAAAATATTGAAATCATCACTTCCCTCAAATTTGGGCATTCTTTTGTTCTTTCGGAAATGATCTATGATCAAGTTATGGGCAATACGCATCACCCAAGGTAAAAATTTCCCTTCCTCACTATAAGAACCACGTTTTAAAGTCTTGATTACTTTAATAAACGTATCTTGGAAGATGTCCTCTGCAACATCCCTGTTCAATACTTTGGAATAAATAAAACTGGAAATTCTCTGGTTATGCCTGTTGATAAGTTCCTCTAGGGCTTTTTCGTCTCCGGCAATGTAGCTCTTTACTAATATCGAGTCATCAATCTGTAGTTCCATACAAATTACTTTTTGGTTAAAAACACCACGCCCTTCTTTACAAGAAAGACACTTTAAGGTTATTAGTTTAATTGTAAAAAGTAATTATTTCTGTATAGGCCTATCAGCTTTTTAATTACAACTCAAAGATAGAAAAACAGTATGCCCGTAAAAAAACTATGTTGTGATTTGGGCATTTTTAGATGTTAACTGTTACAATATACGTATTAACTAGGGGGTATTGTATCTTTGATACCCTAATTTTAACATATGTCCACCATTTCGAATATAGATCCCAAGCAAAATATCATCATAAAAGGTGCCAAACTACACAATCTTAAGAACATAGACGTAGTTATTCCAAGAAATAAGCTTGTAGTTATCACTGGCCTGTCTGGATCTGGTAAATCGAGTTTGGCTTTTGATACCCTTTATGCCGAAGGGCAACGGCGTTATGTGGAAAGTCTTTCTTCCTATGCCAGACAGTTTTTAGGGAAATTGGACAAACCTAAAGTTGATTATATAAAAGGTATAGCTCCTGCCATAGCCATA
The DNA here is from genome assembly GCF_013090115.1 of Flagellimonas amphidinii. GTDB lineage: Bacteria > Bacteroidota > Bacteroidia > Flavobacteriales > Flavobacteriaceae > Flagellimonas > Flagellimonas amphidinii. The sequence continues at coordinate 136,405 of NZ_JABFNN010000039.1, read as the reverse complement.
GAACAAAAAGTAAACTCAACCAATCCAAGGTCAACGGTGGGTACTACCACGGAAATTTATGATTATTTAAAACTTCTGTATGCCAGAATTGGAAAAACCATTTCACCCATTTCAGGCAATGAAGTTAAAAAGCATACTGTAACAGATGTCGTTAATTATATTAAACCCTTAAAGGAGGGCAGCAAACTCCTTTTATTATCGCCTATATATATTAAGGAAGAACGAGAACCATTAAAATCCCTTGAACTTTTTTCCAAACAAGGTTATGCCCGTATCAAATATAAGGGTGAGGTAATACGCATTGATCAGGCGCCAACCGATATCGGTAGGGAATTTGATTTAGTCGTGGATAGAATCATTGTAAAAGACGATGAAGATTTCTACAATCGTTTGGCCAATGCGGTGGACAATGCCTTTTTTGAAGGTAAAGGAAGGTGCACTATTGAAAATCTCGAAAATAATGAAACCAAAACCTTTAGTAGCCAGTTTGAATTGGATGGCAAAAAGTTTTTGGAACCCAATGTACACCTTTTCAGTTTTAACAACCCTTATGGTGCTTGCCCTAAATGTGAAGGTTATGGAGATGTTATTGGTATAGATGAAGATTTGGTAATTCCCAACACTGCCCTATCGGTATATGAAAATGCCATTTTTCCATGGAGAGGTGAAAGCATGTCCTGGTACAGAGATCAATTGGTGAATGCTGCATATAAATTTGATTTCCCTATACATAAACCTTGGTTTGAGTTGAGCGAGGCACAACAGCAACAAGTGTGGGATGGGAATGAGCATTTCACTGGTTTACACGAGTTTTTTCAGCAACTTGAAGAGAAAAGCTATAAAATTCAAAATAGAGTGATGCTTTCCAGATACCGGGGAAAAACAAAATGCACCCTTTGTAAAGGAAAACGATTACGGGAAGAAGCCAATTATGTTAAAGTAGGTGGATATTCCATTTCAGATTTGATTGAACTGCCCATTAAAAAGTTGGTGCCCTTTTTCAATGAACTGCAACTTTCAGAACATGACGCCCAAATTGCCAATAGATTGCTCAAAGAAATTACTACCCGCCTGGACTTTTTAAGCAAAGTTGGACTAAGTTACCTAACCCTCAACCGAAAATCCAATACACTTTCTGGAGGGGAAAGTCAACGTATCAATTTGGCCACCTCTTTGGGAAGTAGTTTGGTAGGATCCATGTATATTCTGGATGAACCTAGTATTGGACTTCATCCCAAAGACACTGAAAACCTGATTGAGGTATTAAAATCCCTTCGGGATTTGGGCAATACAGTAATTGTGGTAGAACATGATGAGGATATTATGAAAGCAGCCGATGAAGTTATAGACATTGGGCCAGAAGCAGGTACTTTAGGAGGAGAAGTGGTCGCTACCGGAAATTTGGATACCATATTAAAGGCTAATTCCCTTACGGCGGATTATCTCAATGGCAATAAAGAAATTGCAGTTCCAACTGAACGAAGGAATTCTAAATACTACATTCAAATAAATGGTGCCCGTGAAAATAATCTCAAAAACATAGACGTCACCTTTCCTTTGAACATGTTAACAGTGGTAACAGGAGTCTCTGGAAGTGGGAAAAGCACCTTGGTCAAAAAAATCCTCTACCCTACCATTCTTAAGGAAGTTGGAGGGTATGGAGAAAAAGCTGGCCAGTTTACAAGCGTTGATGGAAAATACAACCACATAAAACATGTGGAGTTTGTAGACCAAAACCCTATTGGTCGTTCCTCGCGTTCCAATCCAGTGACCTATATAAAGGCGTATGACGATATTAGAGCGCTTTTTGCTTCACAAAAGCTGAGCAAATTAAGAGGATATCAAGCCAAACACTTTTCTTTTAATGTAGATGGTGGTCGATGCGAAAAATGTAAAGGAGAAGGAGAAATTACGGTTGAGATGCAGTTTATGGCCGATGTGCATTTAGAATGTGATGCCTGTGGAGGGAAACGTTTTAAAAAAGAAATACTCGAAGTACAGTTTGAAGGTAAAAACATTGATGATATCCTCAATATGACCATTGATGATGCCGTTGCCCATTTCAAAACCCATAATCAATCCAAAATTGTAAACAAGCTACAACCGTTGCAAGATGTAGGTTTGGGCTATGTAACTTTAGGGCAATCCTCCTCCACCCTCTCTGGCGGCGAAGCGCAGAGAATTAAACTGGCTTCATTCTTGGTCAAAGGAAATACTAAAGAAAAAGCATTGTTCATCTTTGATGAGCCTACCACGGGCCTACACTTTCATGACATAAAAAAACTCCTTAAATCTTTTGATGAACTAATTGCCAAGGGCCATTCCATTATAGTTATTGAGCATAATATTGAGCTGATCAAGTGTGCTGATTATATTATTGACCTAGGACCAGAGGGTGGTGAAAATGGAGGCTATTTAATAGCAGAAGGTGCCCCAGAAGAATTGGCTCAAAAAAAAGAATCAATTACCGCTAAATATCTGAAAGACAAAGTGTAATGCATAAATCCCTTATTTTTTTGAGACATTACCACTTTTAGGATAATGAAATAAAAGTTTCTACGCTTCTAATAGAATAAGAGCTTTTTTACCTAAACCATGTTGGTTTAGCTTTTATCCAACAATCCACTATATAGACTTTCCCTCATCAATTAAAATGATATATCCATCAATTGGAGAGAATGTATCATAAATTGGCGTCGTCTTTTTTTCAGCTAAGAAACTAATATTGTTCAATTTAGGACAAAGCACTAAAATGAACTTAGGTTTTAATAGATGTTATCCGATAGCATCGTAGCAATAAAAACATTTATGATTCCCACCAGAGCATATAAAAGAAAGCATATCGTTATGTGTCTCCATACAACTCTTATTAGAACGGTAATCCAAATACTCCTTATATCCACTGTTCTTATTACAGGAACATCCTTTAGCAGCACTATTGAAAACTTTGATACTGATAATTCCTTAGATACTAAAGCGACATCCGAAGATATGTTTGCTCCCGATATTAGAGTTATCTTAACTGAAGGTACTCCTAATGCAACCATAAATCCTTTTGGTGGAACTGGATGTGAGTTTGCCCTATATCAAATTACTGTAAGAAATTATAGTACAAGTGGTGAATCTCTCAATAACATTGTTTTCCAGGAAATCTTTGAAAATGACCCTGAATTTACAGCTATATTTAGCGGCAGCAACCTAAATGATGATGGTATTTTGGAACCTGGTGAATCTTGGACTTTTAGAGGTATCAGACCCTTAACCCAAACCCATTTTGATGACGGAAAAATTTCCAGCCAAGTTCGTGTGACCGCAAATGTTGTTGGACAAAGTGGTGCTACAGTGGAAGACCTATCCCACCCTACCGATTTTAACATGGACGAAACCACATCAATCGCTGTAAATTGTGTTGAAGGGATTTCAGTTATAAAAACAGGGCAAACCAAAGACGGAGGGGGTGCAGATGGAGGGTGCGCCGCCATAGAGTATACCTATACGGTTACAAATACTGGAGATCCAACATACACCTTTTTTGCAGTTAGTGTATTTGATCCAAATATAGGTGTAGGAGGTATCTCTCTGTCTGCACCTGTTTCTGGGGATGATGGTGATTTTGACCTTGAACCCGGAGAAACATGGGTATTTACAGCAACGTATGTGATAACGCAAGATGATATAGATAATGGCTTTGTCAGCGGTCAAGCTGTTGTATTTGGGGAATTAAAGGATGACCCAGAGGCCAATTTTTCGTCTGACCTTTCGGATTATGATGATTTCCTTCTAGATAGACCTACGGTAACAGATATAACAGATTGCCAACCATCAATAGTCATTTTAAAACAAGGAGGACTTGACCCTATTGGTAGTTGTCAATTTATTAACTATACTTTTAGAGTAGCCAACACAAGCGGTAATGGACAAGTTTTAGAAAATGTCTCGGTTACCGATTTGGATATTCCGGGTCTTATAATAAATGGCCCTCTTAATGGAGATAATAATTCTGATTCAAAATTGGATCCAGATGAAATCTGGGATTATGCCGCAACTTATACCATCACTACTGAAGATTTTAATTTAGGAATGGTCCTAAACCGAGCTGAAGTGACGGCTACGGTTGAAAATCAACTCCCTTTATTGGAAGTTAGTGATATCTCACATCCTATATCAATAAGCGAGGATGATTTTACAGAAGTGGATATTTCTTCATGTGTCGATCCTAATATTGCCTTGATAAAAACAGGGGATACTGAAGATTTAAGTGGTAATGACGGCTGTGATGAAAGCATCGTATATAAATTTAGGGTTGTCAATACTGGTAATGTTGATTTGGAGGACGTGATACTTATGGATGGTATACTTAGTGATGATCCTATACCTGGTCCACTTCCTGGAGAAGATGACAATAATGATGGTATTCTCTCTGTAGGGGAAGAGTGGGCGTATGAATTCATATATCCCATTACCCAAGCAGATATAATTGAAGGGGACGTAACAAACATAGCCTCTGTCACAGCCAATCAAATTAATACAAATATCAGTGTTACTGATTCATCAGATCCTATTGATTTAGCATCAGATGGAGATACTATAACTATTACTGATGATACATGTCCTGCCGGTCCTGCCATAAGCTTGCTAAAAGATTCGAATCTCGTTGACCTTAATAATGATGATTGCTATGAGACTGTACAATATATCTTTACCGTAACCAATACAGGATCTTCCAACCTTACAGATATATCACTTTTGGATACTACCTTATTTGGAGATACTCCTATAGATGGTCTGCTTCCCAATCAAGATGATAATGATGATGGGGTACTTTCTGTTGGTGAAGATTGGGTTTTTGAAGCATTGTACCCTATCACACAAGCTGATATAGATGCAGGGCAGATAGAAAATCAGGCAGAGGTATTTGCCACTGGAGAAGGTATTGATGTTTCAGATGAATCACACCCTACAAGCCAAACCCTTAATGGCTTAACTATCACCCCCACAACAGCGGATGTCTGTGTTGCAGGACCTGCCATAGGGTTGGTTAAAGTAGGTATTTTATTAGACCTTGTGGATGATGATGGTTGTTCCGATACCATACGTTATGTGTTCACTGTGACCAATACAGGTACCACCAACCTTTCACAAATATCCATAGAGGATAATGAATTAGGGAATATCCCAATCAATGGACCGCTTGATGATGACGATGACGATATACTTTCCGTTAATGAAACATGGACTTATGAGGCTTTTTATCCCATATCGGATATTGATATCGCCCAAGGTAATGTAACAAATCAGGCAGAGGTATTTGCCGTCGAAGAAGGTACAGGTGTTCAAATCTCAGATTTATCACATGATGAAAGTTTAGCCCTAAACGGAGATACTGTTACGTCTACCGTAGATGCATGTGATTTTGGGCCTGGGCTGGGTCTTATAAAGGCAGGGCAAATGGTTGATGTAGATGATGATGGTTGTCCCGATGCTATTCAATATACATTTATAGTCCGCAATATTGGAACCTCAGACCTAAACACAATTGTACTTACCGACGAACCACTATTTGGAACTGAACCCTTGGAAGGGCCTATTCTTGGCACTGATGAGGATAATGATGAGATATTATCCGTTGGTGAATATTGGGCTTATGTAGCACTGTATCCTTTTACTCAGGAAGATATCAACCTTGGCGAAATAGAGAACCAAGCCAGTGTTACTGCAATGCAAGAGGGAACAAACAATTCTGTTTCGGATGTATCGGATTATGAAAATAACTTTCAAAACAGACCTACGATAACCATAGTACAAGATGATTGTCTTATAGAATTGGATGAGGATTTTGAAATATACACAGGAATGACCCCAAATGGAGACGGCATCAATGACTATTTCTCAATACGGGGCATTGAAAACTATCCTGAAAATAATTTGAAGATTTTCAACAGATGGGGCGTACAAGTCTACGAAGCAAACCGATATGGAATAGATGATAATATATTTGTTGGCGTCTCATTGGGAAGAGCCACGATATCTGCAGGTAGGGAACTACCCAGCGGAACATACTTTTATATATTAACCTTTACTGATGCAAATCCGGGCGAAGAAAGTTACTCGGGCTATTTATACATCAATAGAGATTAAAGTTTAAAGCACCTAAACAAGATTATGAACCACAAACAACCTTGGATTAAGGGAAGAATCAATACGTCTTTTTTGACCTTTGTAACCCTAGTTTCCATCAGCTTTAATGGTATTGGACAACAAGATTCCCAATATACCCAATATATGTACAATACCCAGGTGATAAACCCTGCCTATGCAGGCTCAAGGGAAACATTGAGTTTTGGACTATTAGGTAGAACACAATGGGTGGGTCTTGAAGGATCACCACAAACTTTAACATTCACAGCCAATGCTCCGGTGGGGCTTTATAATAGCATGGGGCTTGGACTGTCCATTGTTCATGACCAGATAGGTCCGGCAACAGAATCCAATGTTAATATAGATTACTCATATACCATAGATGTCTCACAAACCAGCAGACTATCCTTTGGATTAAAAGCAGGAGCAAGTCTGCTCAATGTTGATTTTAACCAATTGAATCTTGATAATCCCAATGATCCCAATTTTCTAGTCGAAATTGACCAAAAGATACAACCCCAAGCAGGGGCTGGCCTTTATTTTACCAATGATAGGTTTTATGCAGGAATATCGGTACCCAACTTTTTAAATACCAAGCATTTTGATGAGAACTCACTTGAGGATACCGATGTAGAGAGTATTGCTGTTGAGCGACTTCATTATTTTTTAATCTTGGGAAATGTCTTTGATTTAAATAGCAATTTAAAGTTCAAACCTGCAGCTTTGCTAAAAACCGTAAGTGGCTCTCCCTTGCAATTGGATGTATCGGCCAATTTCATGTTCAATGAAAAATTTGTTTTCGGAGCCTCTTATCGATGGGATGCATCGTTTAGCGCTATGACTGGATTCCAAATTTCAAAATCAATATTTGCTGGATTGGCTTACGATTACCAATCCACCAATTTAGAAGCCTTCAGTGACGGATCTTATGAAGTTTTTCTACGATTTGACATCTTCAACAGATCTGATAAAATTCTGATACCAAGATTCTTTTAATATGAAAAGAAGTTTAATACTTAGCATCTTTACTTTCTTGATATATCTTTTACCGCATCACGAAGTCTATACCCAAAAATCCAAGCTAAAACGTGCCAACGAAGAGTTTGACCAATATGAATTTATTGATGCTCGTAAGATTTATTTAAAAGTAGCAGAATCGGGTTATGAATCTTCCCAGTTATACAAAAAGTTAGGTGACACCTATTATTTCAACAGTGAATATGAGGATGCCATTCAATGGTATCAAAAGTTGATTGCTAAATACCCTGATCAACTAGAAGCAGATTATTATTATAGGGCAGCCCAAACCTATAAGAGCATTGGAAATTATCATGAGTCAAAAAAAATGATGGGAGAATACACTTCTCGTACTGCGGGTTCAAAAATTGCAAAGAATTTTATAGAAGGTTACCCCTATTTAGATAGCCTAGTTGATTTTGAATCCACAAAATTCGAGGTCAAAAATATTACCAATACACAATCCGGATCGGATTTTGGCCCTTCACTGTACAAGGACAAAATCGTTTATGCCTCTTCCTCTGGAAACCCAAAAGGGGATAAAAAGCATTATTGGAATAATCTCCCCTATTTGGATTTGTATGAAGCTGAAATAGATGACAATGGTAATCTATCAAAGCCCACTTCTCTTAAAGGGGATGTTAATTCACCTTATCATGAGTCTTCTGCTGTATTTACCAAAAATGGGAAAACAATGTATTTTACACGTAACAACTATATCAATGGTAAGAAAAAAAGCAATAAAGACAGGGTAGTTACCCTAAAAATTTATAGAGCAAAACTCAGTGAAGATGGTCCATGGGAAAATATACAAGAATTACCATTTAATGATGATTCGCATTCCGTTGCCCACCCAGCACTAAGTCCTGATGAAACCCGTCTGTATTTTTCATCGAATATGCCAGGGACTTATGGTGAATCGGATATTTGGTATGTAACCATTGATAGTATTACAAATACATATTCCGCTCCTGTTAATCTAGGTCCTCAAATCAATACAGAAGCTAGGGAAACCTTTCCATATGTTAGCAAAACCAACAATCTGTATTTTTCAAGTGATGGCCATCTTGGTTTAGGAGGACTGGATATTTTCGCAATCTCATTAAATAATGAAGGTAATTTTAAAAAGGTTACCAACCTAAAAAAACCAATCAATACAAATAAAGATGATTTTGGGTTTATCATAGATGAAGAAAAACAAGTAGGTTATCTTTCTTCCAATCGGGATGGAAATGAAGGTAGTAGATCAGATGATATCTATAGTATTAAGGAAAAATGTGGTACAATACAAGTAAAAGGTATGGTCACTGATGCTGCTACTGGGGAACCCATCGAGGCCTCCGTTGTTACTTTAATTGATGAAAACAATAATGAAATTTCTAAAATAAGCTCTGATGCAAATGGCCTTTTCATGTTTAAAGATTCATTGGATTGCGGCAAGCAATATGCCATACGAGCTGAAAATGATACTAAAAAATATGTACCAACCGAAGAGAATATAACTACTCCGGGAGGAACAGAAACATTGGAGGTGAGTATAAAACTAACCCAAGCAGATTGTCCTGTGGATGATTTAGGGTGTCGACTCAACCTTCAACCCATCTATTTTGATTACGGAAAATATACGATTCGAAAAGATGCTGAAGTTGAATTGGCAAAGATTCTACAAGCCATGAAAGAATATCCCCAATTAAAAATACACATAGAATCCCATACTGACTCAAGATCCAGTTACCAATTCAATATGAGACTTTCCACAAAAAGAGCATGGAGCACCAAGGAATGGTTAATTAAACGAGGTATAGACCGAAGTAGACTTTCTTCTAAAGGCTATGGGGAAACACAATTATTGAACCACTGTTCCAGTGGTGTTAAATGTTCGCAAGAAGAACACCAACTCAATCGAAGGTCAGTATTCTTAATCAAAGAATAAAAAATCAATATTAAAATTTTCAAACCCTTGATAATCAATTTATTATCAAGGGTTTATTTTTTTGGCACGCTGCTTGATATTATTTGGGTGGATGTAAATAGTTACATCTGAAATTTAAACCCTTATAATATGAAAAAGTTAGTACTCATTATAGCAGCAGTGCTCTTGGGTGTTCCTAGCATCCAAGCAGCTAAGGAAAGTACGGCTATTGCAAATAGTGCGTATAGATATGGAAACTCATTCATCTTTGTGGAAAATGGGGTAACTTTTTCAGTATACCCAGATGGTGAGTTTGATTTCTACATGGATAGTAGAGTAAATGTTGGAGTTGGTGCCCGTATCGGTAATGTAGGAGTTACATTCAACTCTGGTTATGACTACAACCCTTTCGTTCAGTATGATGATTATGGTGCTGTAATTCAAGTTGAAAACATTCCAATTTATTATGACTATTATGGTCGAGTATCACAAATTGGCGGTGTGGATATCTGGTACAGAAATGGACGTTTACGTCGCGTTGGCGGATTGAATGTTTTCTACAATGGAGCTGTATTCAGTCACTGTACAGGATTCATCAATATCTATAACAGACACTATATATACAGACCTTTCCACAGGTACTTCATTAGACCTTCTGTTGGTTTCTGTAATGTATATACAAATCCTTATAGAAGATATTATTCTCCAGTAAGATATACGTACTACAGACCGTATAGATATAATCAAAGAAGGCATTATGCCAGAATTGGAAAGACCTATAGAAATGACAACCGTTACAGAAGGGATAAAATCTATAGAAATGATAATAGAGTTGCTGTTCGAAAAGATAATCGAACTAGAAGAGACCAAGGAAATTATGGGAGAAGCAACGGTACTATTGGTAGAAATACTTATTACAGAAAAGGAAATACAGTTTCACGCTCCAATAATTCAGTAAAAAGACAAACAGCTACCAAAAGAACTGTAAGACAGGGAAATTATAGAAAAGGAGATGCTGTAGCGCGAGGAAATAACACGGTAACCAAAAGAACAGTTACACGGACACCAAATACAAAAACCGTGACCCGAAGACAGGTTACCAAAACCCCAAACCGTAAGACGGTTACTCGTAGTACAACCAATACCTACAGAAAACCTCAAGTAAAGAGCAATTCTAGTAGAAGAAGTGTTGTAAGTAGGGGAAATACTCCAAAGAGAACTGTTTCTAGAAGCACCAAAACAACAGTAAAAAGGAGCTCAGGAAACACAAATTATAGAAGAAGTAATTCTGGAGCAAAAACAAGAAGTAACTCTAGAAGAAAATAAGATAGTTTTTAGGTTGGTTAGTTGTTTACCCCGTAGTTGGATTTATCCGCTACGGGGTTTTTCTTTTCAACCACTTGGAAAGCGCTCCAGAAACATCCTCTGAAATATCAAAGCGATACAAAATTCCCAAATACATGATTCCTAATAGGGCAGATTTTAAAATGATATTCAATATGGGATGAAAGGAAAATTGTAACAATTGGAACAAAGCACCCAACAAAAGTAAGGTTGTCAAAATTTTAAAGGTGGCACTTGTAAATGGGAAAAAACCGAATTTTACTTTCACCAAGATCAATTTGGAAAAATTGAAGAGAAAAATGGAGATAAAACTAGCCCAAGCCGCTCCTTCTATACCATAAATAGGAATCAACCAAAAGTTGAGCAAAATGGTTGTGATGGCAAAACAGATACCCAGAACCAAAACAGTTTTGTAATATTCCGAATAGTAAAGAATTGCATTGATGTTTCCCAAGAGTGAATCAAAAACCTTAGCTAGGCCAAGAATCAGAATGATGAAAAAGCCACCCCTATACTCTTCAGGGAGCAAAAGGAACAAATCCTCAACATTCAAAATTATCAGTATAAACAAAATTCCAGAAGCAATAAAAGATGTCAGCGAAGTTTTTTTGTATAAATGTTTCAATTCCAATAATTCACCTTGGTTCAGATAATTGGCAGTCATGGGATAAGTAATCTGGTTCATAGCTCTTGCCGGAACTGCTATGCTGGTGGCAATGTATCCTGCTACGCTATAAAAGGCCACATTGTCCAACACAATGAACTGGTTGATCATAAATTTGTCAATTTCCAAGAGAATCAGGGCTACGGAACCTCCCAAGACCATCAAAATCCCATAAACCAACATAGTTTTTGAATCTTTGGGGAACCGGAATGTTAAATTGGGTTTATGTAAAGTAATGGCATATAACTTCATACAAACGGTTCTAAGGAGATACACCCCAACAAGTGCCTTCAAAAAAATATCCAAAGAAATCGCATCAAAATAGAGCAAAAGCAATAGCACAGTAACACAAACTCTTGCAAACACCTCTTTCATCAAGTTGCCAAAGACCGATTTTAGATGGACTTTGCTCCAAGCATAAAAAATCTCAAAATAGGACATAGCCATTCCTACCAGAAAGACATACCAAACATAGTCTTTGACAATAGCATTTTCTTTGGATAAAAATTGGGCTATAGGCTCATAAAATAGCCAAGTAGTGAGTGCCAAAGGTCCAAGAACCATTAAAGGGCTTAAAAGCATTAAGCTTAAGAAACCATCTTTACCAGATTCACCCTGTACAGTATAATATTTAATTATAGTATTGTGGATACCAAGCGCCATCAAAGGCATTAAAATAGCCCCTGTTGCCAAAATAAAATTAACTAGACCGTTATATTTTGGGTCCAAAATATTGGTGCATAGAAACAGCGTATTCACCGCTCCAAATACAAACCCAATAAATGTGGTTACCGTATTTTGAAAGGATTGTTTTAAGACGATTCCCATTGGATATATTTAGCCAACGCTTCGGTCAGTTGTTTTCTATGATACTTTTCAATGCCTTTTGAGTTGCATTGTAATTGCTGTTCTTGGAATTTATGAAACCAATCTAAAAGTACATCTTTTATTGCATTGGCATCTTTGGGAGTATATACTGATCCGGAATTGGTGCTCTTGATAATATCCCCAGCTTCCCAAGCCTCTGGCCCTATGGCCAAAATGGGTCGTTCAGCATTCATGTATTCAAAAAGTTTTCCTGGTATAATGCCTCTGGTTTCTTCGGAATCTATTTCCAACAATAACAACACTTGAGATTGCTGTTGAATGGTCACTATCTGGTCATGGAAAAGATACCCCATCCTGTTTACATAAGGCATCAGATTAAAGTCATGTAACGATTGTAATACTTCCTCCCCCACTACCCCAGCCAATTGAATCTTAAGGGTTTTTGCAAAATCTTCGTTGGCAATTACCAAATCGGCCAAGACTTTCCAGAGTACAACAGGGTTACGCCCTGTCAATAATGAACCGATATGTGAAATGGTAAAGTTTGCGTCTAAAGGTAAAATTTGCGTTGAAATGTCATCATAGCCATTGGTGATGACTTCAACGGGTTTGTCGGTAATCTTCTCAAATTCTTCTTTTGTGGCTGTACTGGTCACCAATAATTTATCTGCAGATGTAAGCACCTGCTTTTCCAACTTTTTATGTTTGGCCTGAGAACTTTGGGACAAGCGTAATCTTTTATGATAGCCAATAGATGTCCAAGGATCTCTGAAATCTGCAATCCATTGGATGGAGTATTGTTGTTGCATTCCCAACCCGATAAGATGTAAGCTATGAGGCGGTCCAGTGGTTATGATAGTTTGTATGCCTTCCTGTTGAATGAATTTAGATAGAAATGTAATAGAAGGTTTTACCCAAAACTTGCGGGCATCTGGAATAAATAAATTCCCCCGGACCCATAACAATACTTTCTCCATTGCAGAAGGTGCCTTCTCTGAAATAATACCGGAACTGATAGTCTTGGTTTTCTTTTTGGACAATATTGAAGCCCAAGCATACGGTTCCTTAATGGGTTGTTTCAATACTTTTATCCCCTTGGGAATTTCATCGACCAGCTTTTCATCCAAAATAGGATAACTGGGATTTTCAGGAACATAAACAATGGGTTCAATACCAAAATCAGGAAGGTATTTTACAAATTTCAGCCAACGTTGTACCCCTGGCCCACCGGCAGGAGGCCAATAATATGCTATGACCAAAACTTTTTGCATTTACGCCTTTTTGGATTTTTTGGGTCGAAATGAAAACCCTAACCCACCTAAAATAACCAATCCCAAAACTATACTACTTGCTAAAGCAATCTGACTTCCTGTTTGAACAACCTCTGGCTCAAACTTAAATTCAATTTCATGTTGACCTGCAGGAATCTTCATGCCCCTAAGCGCATAATTTACTTTGTAAACAGGCTCAGATTTGCCATCTACATATGCATTCCATCCAGAAGGATAGTACATTTCCGAGAGCACCGCAAAACCTTCAGAAGCATTGTTGGATTGATATTTGATATAATTAGGTCGATAATCTGTAACAGTAATAGCAGATGTGGAATCAACAGGATAACTCAACTTAACAACTCTGGGATATGTCTGGGTATCAATGATGGCCTCATGTTTAGAGTCAAAGTTTTTCAAGGCCAAAATTTCTTCATTGGAAGAACTTACAGGCAACAATTTTTCCACAAACCATGCATTGCCATTGGCTTCTTCATTTACAGCCGGAAATCTATTACCCTCCTCATCTTGTTGAATCACGTACTTGACATTCAACATGTTCAACACCTGTAAATTGTTTTGGTACAGATGATAATCGAATAGCTCTTGAAGGTTTCTTGGCTTTGCAGCGTGATAACCTCCAATGGATTTATGAAAATAGGACGTTCGCGCACCATTTAAACCTTCTTGGGGGTCAAACACCCGAAATATGGAATCATCTTGCTGAATCAATTGGTCTATCTGACCCGCTTGAAATGGTGTGTTCACTTGACGTTGACGGACAAAATCATCCTTGTTCACATAACGCAGGTCTACTCCAACTAAATCAAACAAAAGCAAAGCGCCTAAAGCAATTGCAGCTAGATTTTTACCAATTTTTTCTTTAATGAAGAACCATAGAACTGCTGCGGCCAATCCTACATAAATCAAAGACCTAATAGTATCATTAATATAAACGGCCTCCCTATCTCTCTGAATCATCCCCATTAACTCATCACCAAAATATCCGCGGTAAGTTTCATCTCGCAATCCCTCAAAATCAAAAAAGCCTTTCAAAAGAAAAATTATGATTCCTAGTCCCAGAGAAGTGAAGAAACTCCATTTTAGTGCATTCAGTTTTTCTTTTTTCTTGATAGAAGATTTAAAAAGTTCCCGTATCCCCAGAATACCTAAGGCAGGTAGACAAAGCTCCAAAACAACCTGAATGGAAGACACTGCTCTAAATTTGTTGTAAAGCGGGAAATAATCAATCATAAAATTGGTCAAAGCCGGAAAATTCTTTCCCCAAGAAAGCAGTAGTGCCAAAATAGCACCAACCAACAACCACCATTTCTTTTTTCCTTTTACCAAAATTATCCCCAGTATAAACAAAAAGAAGACAATGGCACCAACATAAGCCGGGGCAGCTACTATGGGCTGGTCTCCCCAATATAAGGGAATGCCAGAAGAAAACTCCAAAGCTTTAGTGGGTGGAAGTCCTTGGCTAGTCAAATATTCATAAGCCTTGGATTTCTTGCCCAAATCTTCATTCCCTGAACCTCCAAACAATCGAGGGGAAAACAAATTCAACGATTCTGCGATACCGTAGCTGTATTGTGTGATGTAATCATAGTCCAATCCGGAAGATGGTTCCTTCGGGCTACCATCTGGATTAATAGTGAGCGTAGATGTACCACGTGTACTCCAATCTGCATATTCCTTGGTAGCCATCAATCCAGTAGCATTGGTAGCTATGGATAACACTACTGCCAGTATCAAAATTCCAACGGAAAGAAAGAAATGCTTTAGCTCTTTTTCTTTGATGGCATAAATCAAATACACGAGTCCCAACACCAATACCAACAACATGAAGTAATAAGTCATTTGGTAGTGGTTGGCACTAATTTCCAAGGCCATCGCCAATGCGGTCAAAATAAAGCCCCATATGTATTTTTTTCTAAAAACCAGCACAATTCCGCCTAAAACCATGGGAATATAGCCCAAGGCATGAGCTTTGGCATTATGCCCTACCCCTAAAATAATAATCAGATAGGTGGAAAAGCCAAAGGCCAATGCTCCCAAAATGGCCAACCTGTATTCAACTTTAAGACAAAGCATTAAGATGTAAAAGCCTAACAAATACAGAAAAAGATAATCTGCAGGTCTGGGCAAGAACCGAATAAGTCGGTCCAATTTCTTAACATAATCATGTGGATAATTGGCTCCCAGTTGGTACGTGGGCATTCCTCCAAAAGCACTGTTGGTCCAGTAAGATTCCTCACCGGTGAGCTCTTTGTAATCGTTACGTTCTTTAGACATGCCCTTGTACTGGGCAATATCAGATTGAAAGATGGCCTTGCCCTGTAAAACAGGATAGAAATAGACCAATGAGGCCACAATGAATAAAACTAGTACACAAATGTGGGCGATAATGGCCTTTGGAGAAAGATTCATGGATAGGTTTTGAAAAGACAAATATTAGTCAATTTCTTCAAAATCTATGTATTCTCCAACTTTTTTTGAAGGATTGGATTTACGAAAAGGCTTTTTGGAAATTGTGGTTTCCCCTTCTGTATTTTGCTGACCTCCAAAGTCCTGATAATTTCTAAATTGTTGCCCAAAACGCTCCTGCGTCTTGTTCACAGCATAGTTGAGTACTTTAGGAAGCAACCATTTGGCAAGTAATTTCACCCCGTAGTATACTAATATGAGGATAAAAATCGTTTGTAGTACAACCATATAATTAAACTATTGCATCAAAATTACATTGTAAGTCCGTTTATCAACAGAAACGTTTCATAAAATAGTATTAAAATAGGTTATATGGATAATTCCTCTCTAAAAAAAGCTCTCTTTTTATTCTTTGCCGTACCAAGTGCCATCATGGCTCAATACACTGATGTCATTAACTCCAATAGACCGGGAAGGGCTGTAAGCGCATATGCCGTAGGGAAAAATGTGGCACAAGTGGAAGCTGGTTTGTTCTACGAAAGACAGAACAATGATGCGTTGAATTTTGACTCCAATATTATTGGGACCGATATTGCGCTGCGGTATGGACTATTTTTTGAGCAGTTGGAAATTGTTTACGAGGGTTCTTTTGTAACACAAAGTCTTACTTTTTCTGATCTAACACCTGATGAAACCCGAACCGATTTTACCAGAAATCGTATTGGAGCCAAATATCTCATTTTTGATCCATTTAAAGATCCTGAAAAGAACAAACCCAATCTATATAGTTGGAGGGCCAATAATGTTTTCCAATGGAAAAACTTAATTCCAGCTGTATCACTTTATGGTGGTGCCACATTTACCTTGGGCGACAATCCTTTTTATCCGGGAGATCCCAATCTCTCCTACCGAGGGGCTGTAGCTACACAAAGTAGACTTTCACCCAGGTTTGTACTCATATCTAATATTGCCTACGATCGTATTGGTACGGATTTTCCTGAATGGAGTTATGCTATTTCTGTCACACACGCATTTAGAAATCCTAAATGGAGTGTTTTTCTGGAAAACCAAGGTATTAAAAGTGATAGATATTCCGACCTTTTGGTACGCGCCGGATTGGCCTATTTATTCAGTGAAAATTTCCAAGCAGATTTTCATTTAGGCAGTAATTTTAAAAATTCGCCTTCCCGTATGTTTGGAGTAGCAGGCCTCTCCTATCGATTTGATTTCCATAAAGATGTACTAATCCCCATTGACGAACAGAGTCCAGCTCAAAACGGTCCGAAAATCAAAAAAAGTGATGTAAAAAAGAAGCGGAAAAAGAGCAAAAAGAATAAGAAAAAGAAGGACTTGGACTTTTAACTTTTGTAGTTATCATTTTCATACTTTTTGGAATATTCCTAATATTGAGTATGCAAAAAACTACTTATGATCCAAATTAAAAAGGTTAGCACCAAGGCTGACCTGAAACAGTTTGTAAAGTTCCCCTTTGCACTGTATAAAAATTCCCCCTACTGGGTCCCCCCCCTTATTAAGGATGAAATGGAATCCTTTGACAAAACCAAAAACCCCGTATTTGAGAACGCCGAAGCTTTCTTCTTTTTAGCCTATAAAGAGGGTAAAATAGTAGGTCGCGTGGCTGCTATTATTAATTGGTTGGAGATCAAAGAGCAACAAGTAAAAAAAATGCGTTTTGGCTGGTTTGATTTTGTGGATGATCTAGAAGTTTCCAAAGCCTTATTGGACAAAGTGAAAGAAATTGGCATGCAACACCAATTGGAATATATGGAAGGCCCCGTAGGGTTTTCCAATATGGATAAGGTAGGTGTACTTATTGAAGGATTTGACCATATTGGGACCATGATTACCTGGTATAATCATCCCTATTACCAATCGCACTATGAACAACATGGTTTTGTAAAGGAAAAAGAATACTTGGAAAACAAGTTTTTGGCTTCTAATGCAGACCCTAAACTCTTTTATAAGGCCAATCTATTGATTAAAAAACGCTACGGCTTACGTGAAATGAACTTTAAGAAAAGTGAGGAGATCATGCCATGGGTAGACAAAATGTTTGACCTGTTCAATGAAAGCTATGCCAAGCTTTCCTCATTCGTAAAAATCACCGATACGCAAAAAGAGTATTTTAAAAAGAAATATATCACCTTTATCAATCCAGAGTACATCAAGTTTGTGGTGGATGAAAAAGATGAACTAATTGCCTTTGCCATTGTGATGCCCTCGTTCTCCAAAGCATTGCAAAAAGCCAATGGCAAATTACTGCCTACGGGTATTTTCCATTTGTTAAAGGCCAGAAAAGAAAGTAAGGATGTTATCTTTTATTTGATCGGTATCCGACCAGATTTTCAAAGTAAGGGAGTTACGGCCATTATATTTAATGAATTCTACAAAACCTTTTCCAAAAAAGGCATTGTGAATTGTATTCGAACACCAGAGTTGGAAGATAATATTGCCATAAGGCAAATGTGGAAACATTTTAATCCCGTAACGCACAAACGTAGACGTACATACCGTAGGGACCTATAACTTTTATTGCTTTTTTACGAAAGTCATTTTTGAAAGGTTATATCTTTATGGAAAACATCATATGACCACGGTTCAAATCCTTACCAAACAGACAGAAAATGCATTTGAGTGGACCAATAAATTGATTGTCTCCGTGCCTTTCGAAAAATGGGAAATTCTAGCCAATGGAATTGATTCTAATTTAAGCTGGCAGGTCGGTCATCAAATCATCAGTATATATTACCATACGATGATGACAACAGTGGGACATATTCCAGAATTAATTGAAAAATTAGACTTACGCAAATACACAAAATCTTGTGGCTATGATACCCTTGCAAAAGATATGGTTGGGCAGACAAACCCTCAACAACTTCAGGAAGATCTAGAATACATGCAGGGACAGTCCTTGAAAATAATCAAATCATTGTCTGAAAATGACCTACAAGAAGCTGTTGAACCGACTAAAGTTCCACATCCGGTCGCAACAACCAAATTTGATGCGATAGATTGGAATATAAAACACACGATGTGGCATTGCGGTCAGATTGCAACTTGGAAGCGCATTGTAGACCATGCACATGATTTCGGAGTGAAGAAGCCGAGCTAAAACAAATGCTCCACTATTGATCAATTTCATATTCTTCAGTCTAGCAACTTGGTAATGTAACAAACATACGAGGTTATCGTCTTCCATTGGTAACCAATGATTTAAATAATGAAAATAGTCTCATATTTAAAAAATGCTTTTTCCCCATCTCAAAAATACAAGGGAGTTTGGCCTATTAAAGTCTATGTTCTTAAGCTTTTTTTCTTTCTGATGTTCTTCTTGGCGGCAAAAGAAGCCTGGACCAAATTAATCACCCATGAGGGTGAATGGAATGTAGAAGTGGCAATCGCATGGTGTGCAATAGCTGCTTATACTACATTGTCTGGCTTGGGAATCTTTCATACTTTAAAAATGTTGCCCATAATGCTCTTTATGTTTTTATATAAAGGATTATGGTTGGGGTTTGTTGCGTATCCATTATGGAGAAGTGGAGAACTTATTGGTAGCGAAGCTGCAGACTGGATGCAGGCATTTCTACCTATGATTATTCCTTTTATCTTCACACCGTGGAAATATGTTTTTCAAACCTATGTTTTGGGAAGAGATTAAAATGAAAGAAAAACAATAAATAAATCAGTAATGTTCGTTATACATCTGACTTACAAAGTAAAACTTGAAAAAGTTGACCAATATCTGGACGAACATATTGACTTTCTGAATGAACAATATGCATTGGGTAATTTTCTTGCTTCTGGAAGAAAAGTACCTAGAACCGGGGGAATAATTTTATCAAACAATAAATCTAAAATAGAGCTGGAGAAAATTATTGAAAAAGACCCTTTCAAAAAGCATGAACTCGCAGATTATGAGCTCATAGAATTCGTTCCCAGCAAAACCTGTGAGGAATTGAGTTTTTTGATGAATTGATATAGTTTCCAAAAATAGCTATCATTATGGATGAGGTAGATAAAATAGCCTTTATCGAAACAAAAAATGGGCAAATTTTAAGTACCAAATCAAAGGGGAAAACAAAATATTATATTCCCGGAGGAAAAAGGGAGTTGGGAGAAACAGATGCAGAAACCTTAGTAAGGGAAATAGCCGAAGAATTGGATGTTCGAATCGATAAAACTACAATTGAGTATGTGGGTACTTTCAAAGCACAATCAGATGGTGCCAAAGAAGGTGTGCTTGTGAAAATGACTTGTTACAAAGCCAAGTATGAGGGAATATTGAAACCATCTAGCGAAATTGAAGAAATTAGATGGTTGAACTACGAAGACTTGGGTATGATTTCTGAAGTGGACAAGAAGATCTTTAGGTTTTTAAAAGAAAAAGGAGAATTGGAGTAAATGGGAGATTTAATTACATACAGCCTAACGGTCTTCATGGGCTTTTTTGCCATTATGAACCCAATTGCAAACACTCCTATTTTCTTGGGGCTTGTTGAAGATGAAACCACAGAAAATAAAAAGAAAATTGCCCGGACAGGAACAATTACCGCCTTTATAATTGTTGTTTGTTTTGTAATAGCGGGCAAATATATTTTTGAGCTATTCGGAATTACTATTCCAGCTTTTAAATTGACTGGAGGTATTTTGATTTTTTATGTTGGTTTTGAAATGCTGATGTCACAAAAATCAAAAATTCACCAAAACAACACAGAAACAAACAATAACCTGGCCATCTCCCCTTTGGCCATACCAATTTTGGCAGGCCCTGGCACCATTGTAACTGCCATGAACAGTGTTACAAATGCAGATTACATTCACATTGTAATTGTCATTGCAATTTTTGGACTGCTTATATTCCTTACTTATCTAGCTTTTTATTTCAGTGAAAAAATTGTGGAAATAGTAGGTGCCAATCTAATTTCTGTCATTGGCAAACTAATGGGATTGATTCTTGCCATAATTGGAATGGGGATGATTACTGAAGGAATTAAACTATCTTTTACTATTTAAAAGTAATCTCCTTTAAATATCAACCAAGCCTCTGTTAAAAGAATATTCCATATCAGATATTATTCTATCCAATTCAGAAGATAGGTATTACTATGTTGGAACCTTTGCAGGAACGGAAAACCCTAGTGTAGAATGGCCACACAGGCACGATTTTTATTCAATCATATGGTTTACAGAAAGTCTCGGAATCAATGTAATCGATTTTGAAGAATATGAGATAAAGCCCAATAGACTTTTCTTCATACGCCCCAAACAAGTTCATAATTGATCCTACTCTAAAAAAACAAAAGGCTATATCATTGTTTTTGATGAACTTCATATTTCCGTTGGTAAATTGAATGACATCTGCAAGGAACAGTATGCAAAAGCCCAAAAACTATCATTTTGGAGAAAAAAATTACTGAAACAAAACGTTTACTCCATTATACGGATAAGTCCATAAAAGAAATTGCTGTGGTTGCCGCTTTAACTGCAATGGGTACTGCCACACCTCAATTAAAGGTACACATCAATGCTGCACTAAATGTAGGCCTAACTCCAGAAGAAATATCAGAAATTATGATTTTAATGTCATTATATGCAGGATTCCCCGCTTCTTTAAATGGAACTTTTGCATTAAAAGAGGTTTTAGAGCAAAGAGGGTCGAAAAAATAGTATTTATAAAAATATGTCAAAAACATTAACGGTTCAGGTGTAAACTTGAACCGTTTTTGTGTTTAATTCTGTAAATTGAAATCATAAAGATGGTGAACACAATCCCAACACAAAACCTTTAACAACTATTGAAACAAAGACATACCTATTATGAGAGTCACCATTATAAGTATACCTGTTCTGGATCAAGAAAAGGCCCTTAAATTTTATACTGAAAAACTGGGATTTCTTAAGAAACATGACATTCCGTTGGGTGAAGGAAACAGATGGCTAACACTTGTTTCCAAAGAAGCACAAGATGGCCCTGAAATACTCTTGGAGCCTGCCCCTTTACATTTTGAGCCTGCGAAGGTCTATCAACAAGCACTGTCTGATGCAGGAATACCTTATACCCAGTTTGACGTTGACAATGTGGAAGAAGAGTATAACCGACTTACCAAAATTGGTGTAGAATTTAGTATGGAGCCAAAAGAAATGGGAACGGTAAAAGTTGCTGTTTTCAATGATACTTGTGGCAATAATATTCAACTCGTAGAAAATCTATAAATACCTTTCTTTGGAAATGTTCAGAAAGTTTATTGGGGAAATTACGTTCGCCGTGGGGTTACTCATCCCAGGTTATCGGCATCATAAGGCTTGGGCACTTATTGTTTTTCTCTTATTGATTTTGCCCGCTAATATTTATGCGGCAATGCACAACATAAATTATCAAACTGGGGCCTTGGATGGCAATGGACTGAGTTATCTATGGTTCAGAATACCATTGCAAGTGTTCTTTATCATTTGGATATATGTAAGTGCGATTCGATTTTAGCATGAAAATTATGATTTTTGAAAACGCCAATGGAGTTATTGAATTAAATGGACTCCCCTTGAAAAAGGTGAAAATCAACTACACTGCGTAGTCATTGATAAAGCAAATGGATGGAGTCTAATAGGCAGATTGGATTAATTTTCTTTAGTGGAAGTCTCACTATCATTTTGAACGAATTCCTAAAAGAAGCATAAAGATAATATTCTGAGCACCTCAAGAACGTTTAAAATGGCTATTTTCAAGGATTGACAATTCCTTGCATGAAAAAACTCATTTGCATTCTTACTATATTTCTATACTGTTCAAATATTGCTGCACAGGATATCTTCCGAACCGTTTGTAAGGGAAATTTGAGTAGATTGGACAGTTTGCTTCAAGACAATTCCATCAATATTTTGGATTCCAGAGGTAGAACGTTGCTGCATTGGTCCATCGGTTGCCAACAAAAGGAAGCATTCGACTATCTACTTAAAAAAGGCATTAACCTCAATCATAAGGACAATGACGGTAGAACCCCCATGTATGTTGCGGTGCTTCGAAATAATGAGGAATATTATGATGCTTTGGTCGATGCGCAACCCGATCATAGCTGGGTTGAACTATTTGGCTCCTCTTTGCTGGAAAGAGCCATCATAAACAGGAGTACTTTGTTTGTAAAAAAGCTTATCAATAGCGGAACAAACATAAATACTATAAACAAAAGGGGCAGCACACCTCTAGAAATTGCAAAGCGTACGGGCAATACTGAAATTTATGATCTACTTGTAACTGCTGGAGGCGACGAAAGTGAAATTAGAAGTTTCGCCATGAAGGGTGCATATATGGGACAACCCTTACCCAAAACAACTCCGCTATTATTTGCGCCAAATTTCATTTCTACAGAAGATGAAGAATTTGGTGCTATTTTCAATGCTTCTGGAACCGAGTTTTACTTTGCCGCTCACATCAATGGAAAATCTGAAATTAAATTTACCCAATTGGTTGGGAATGAATGGAGTGAACCTAAAACCATTCTATCCCATAAGACATACGGCTATAACGACCCTTTTTTATCCAATGATGAAAATAGACTCTATTTTATTTCAAAAAGAGCTTTGGATGGTCTAGGGGAACCGAAGGATGTAGACATTTGGTATGTACAAAAGCAAGAAAATGAATGGTCAGAACCAATCAATGTAGGTAAAAATATCAATTCAGAAAGAAATGAATATTACATTTCATTCACGAATGATGGAACAATGTATTTTGGTTCCAATGCCAACGCTCCTGAAGAACGAAAAAGGTCAGATTACGACATTTATTACAGTAAATTCATAAATGGTGAATTTCAAAAAGCAATTCCGCTTGGTAAATCAGTGAACACACCAGCCTATGAAGCGGACGTTTTTGTAGCACCGGATGAATCCTATATCATTTTCTGTTCCACACGTGAAAATGGTTTTGGACAAGGGGATTTGTACATAAGTTTCAAAAAACCTGATGATACTTGGACAAAAGCAGTTAGCATGGGCAACAAAATAAACACCTCTTTTTATGAATACTGCCCATTTGTGACCAAAGACGGCAAATATTTATTTTATACCAGTAATCAAGATATTTATTGGGTAAGTACTGAGGTATTGAAGGAATTGAAAGAAAACAATCGGAAATAAACTAAAGTTGAATATCGTGATATGAAAAACATACTTACACTATTGGGCATTTTAGCCTTTGGAAACCTAGCTTTCCCACAGGATATCGATTCTAATAAATTGGATACTTATTTGTCTTCTTTAGAAGTCAATGACAAATTTATGGGAAGTATAGCTGTGGCAAAAAATGGAAATATCATTTATTCAAAAGTCATTGGTTATTTGGATGTAGCAAATGAGGTTAAAGCAAATGAAAAAAGTAAATATCGAATTGGTTCCATATCGAAGACATTCACCACTGTTTTAGTTTTAAAAGCAGTTGAGGAAAATAAAATTAATTTGGAGCAAACCATTGATGAATACTTCCCTTCCATTAAAAACTCAGACAAAATAACCATTGAAGATTTACTTTATCACCGCAGCGGCATTCATAATTTCACCAATGACAGCGACTATATTAATTGGAATACGGAACCCAAATCTGAGCAAGAGATGGTAGCGATCATTGAAAAAGCCGGTATTGATTTTGAACCAGATAGTAAATCGGAATATAGCAACTCAAACTATGTACTGTTGACCTACATTCTTGAAAAAACATTTGATAAATCCTATGCTGAGTTATTGAAAGAGCACATTGCGAAACCTTTAGAACTTTCCGATACCTATATGGCAGGTAGAATAAATGTTGGAAATAAAGAGTGTAACTCCTACAGATATTTGGGAAATTGGAAACTTTCACCAGAAACCGATACTTCTATTCCCTTAGGAGCCGGTGGAATTCTCTCAACCCCCATTGATTTGGTCAAATTCAGTAATGCATTATTTTCGGGAAAGCTTCTAAATACCGAAAGTCTTGACCATATGAAATCCATCAAAGGTCAATTTGGAATGGGATTGTTTCAAATACCTTTTTATGATAAAATAGGTTATGGCCATACGGGGGGTATTGATGGATTTAATTCTGTTTTTTCCTTTTTCTCTGATGGAAACATTTCGTATGCGCTAACTTCCAACGGAAGTAACTTTAACATCAATGATATTTCCATTGCGGTTCTCAGTGCAGTTTATGGGAAACCTTTCACTATTCCAGAATTTTCAAACTATACCGTTGCCAATTCAGACATTGACCAGTATTTAGGGGTTTACACATCCTCACAAATTTCTTTGAAGATAACCATTACCAAAGAAGATGCAAACCTAATTGCCCAGGCTACAGGTCAACCATCTTTCCCGCTTGAAGCTACAGCAGAACATACATTTAAATTTGACCCCGCTGGAGTAGTCATGGAATTTCAACCGTCTTCAGAAAAAATGACTCTTAAACAAGGCGGTGGGGAATTTTTATTTTCCAAAGAATAGAAAATTATTAATTCCAGCACCTTTTGTTATCTTAGGCATGAGCAAACGATTGTAACACAATCTTATACCAAAAAAGTTAATTGCCGCAGTAGGTTTCCTGTGCGATATAAAAGGTTTTCTATGTATACTAAAAAGGTTTATAAAACCCTGGACATGGCAAAATGGACTCGTTATGAAACCATTTTGTTTTTTAGCATTGTTACCACTTTAGTGGCCTTGTATTACTTTCTTGAATTACAATGGATTAAAATACCTTGGACCCCATTGGCCTTAATCGGTACTGCCGTGGCTTTTGTAATAGGTTTTCAAAACAATGCATCTTACGGTAGAATTTGGGAGGCCAGAAAAATTTGGGGAGGCATTGTAAATACTTCCCGAACATTTGGAATGTTTGTCCAAGATATGGTGACCAATGAACATACTGCTACAAAATTATCCCAAGAAGAATTACATAATGAAATTAAAACACTCACTTATAGACATATAGCGTGGATGGCTGCATTGCGACATGCTATGCGAGCATCCAAACCTTGGGAAACGGTAGTGCATGAAAAAACCAATAAAGAATGGAGCAAAGTGGTAAGGCCTCCTGAATGGGATGCCAGTATTGAAGATGACCTAAGACCTTATCTCTCAAGCAACGATTTAGAATACGTAATGGAAAAAAGCAATAAACAAACAGCATTACTCTATCTTCAATCCCATCATCTAAGGGGATTGAAGGAAAAAGGGGCAATTTGGGAGTTTGCCTTTTTGCAATTGGAAGGTGTCTTGGAAGAATTGTTCACACTTCAAGGAAAATCAGAACGTATAAAGAATTTTCCCTATCCAAGACATTTTGCCACACTCAATCATTATTTTATGTGGGTTTTCATTTTGTTGCTGCCCTTTGCCATCATTCCACAATTTTCAGAAATAGGAATTGAAATAAGCAGTAAAAATTCATTGATTGGCGATTTGTTCATTTGGTTATCCGTTCCTTTCTATGTAATTGTAGCATGGGTCTTTCATACTATGGAAAGAATTGGAAGAACAGGGGAAAATCCTTTTGAAGGTTCCGCGAACGACGTTCCCATTTCTACCATAGCTCGTGGAATAGAAATAGATTTGCGTCAAAACCTTGGTGAATCAGCTGATGAGATTCCAGAACAGTTTCCAGTGATGTACCATACACAGATGTAGCAGAAAACAATTTTCTTGCCTGGAAGTATATTACTTAGAAGTTGTAATCAACAAAAGAAAATTTTATGGAGAGGTAAAAAATTATTCTCCCATAGCAGCTGCAACAGCAGCAGAAAGTCTCTTGTATGTTCCATTTTCCAATCGATCACGAATAGCTGAAAAGGCATCCAATGTCTCCGCGATATCTTTCATGGTATGCGTAGCCGTTGGAATCATTCGCAACAGAATCAATCCCTTTGGAATTACTGGGTACACTACAATTGAACAGAAAATACCATAATTTTCACGTAAATCTTTTACCAAAGCCATGGCTTCTGGAATGCTTCCATTCAGATATACGGGAGTTACACAGCTTGAAGTTGTTCCAATATCGAACCCTTTTTCCTTCAATCCATTTTGAAGGGCATTTACGTTCTCCCACAATTTAGCTTTCAATTCAGGCATGGTTCGCATCATGTGTAAACGTTTCAAGGCACCTTTTACGAAAACCATGGGAAGTGACTTCGCAAACATCTGGGACCTTAAATTATATTTAAGGTATTCTATTATTTCTTGGTCGGCGGCAACAAATGCACCAATACCGGCCATCGATTTTGCAAATGTGGCCAAGTAAACGTCAATATCGCCTTGTACTCCTTGCTCCTCTCCTGCTCCTGCTCCTGTTTTTCCTAAAGTTCCAAATCCGTGGGCATCATCCACCAACAATCTAAACTTAAACTTATTTTTAAGCGCAACGATTTCTTTAAGAATTCCTTGTTCTCCTCGCATTCCAAAAACACCTTCGGAAATTACAAGAATACCTCCTCCAGTTTCTTGAGCCATTTTAGTGGCACGCTCCAAGTTTTTCTCTAAACTTTCAACATCATTATGTTTGAAAGTAAATCTTTTTCCCATGTGTAGACGCACACCATCTATAATACAAGCGTGACAATCAACATCATAAACAATGATATCATCTTTGGAAACCAATGCATCTATTACGGACATGAAGCCCTGATAACCAAAATTTAATAAGTACGACGCTTCTTTTTGGGAGAACTCTGCCAATTCACGCTCCAATTGCTCATGATAGTCTGTATGTCCGCTCATCATACGAGCTCCCATAGGATAAGCCGCACCGTGCTCTAGGGCAGCTTCACCATCCACTTTTTTGATTTCGGGTAGATTTGCCAACCCCAAATAATCATTGATACTCCACGTAATGACCTCTTTTCCTTGAAATTTCATCCTATTGGAGATGGGTCCTTCCAATTTTGGGAATACAAAATAACCTTCTGCTTGGGAAGCCCATTTTCCCAAAGGCCCCTTATTCTCAATGATTCTATCAAACAAATCTCTCATCTACCCTAAATTTGATTCAAATGCAAAAATATAGATTTTTCACTAGTGCTCATAACTAAAATTGGATATAAAAAAACGACAATGAATTTCACTGTCGTTCAACGAGTTAGCACTTTATTAGTTATTATTTAATGTATTCAACCTTTTGTGGCTCTTCAGCATTCTTATTATCGAAGAATCCTTGGTTTTCCATCCATTCGTTGCTATAAACTTTACTCATGTATCGAGATCCATGATCTGGGAAAATAACTACTATATTACTGTCTTTGGTAAACTCTCCCTCGGTATTTAATTGATAAAGTGCCTGCATGGCCGCACCACTGGTATACCCTACGAACATACCTTCAGTATATGCTATTTTTCTGGCCATATGTGCACTTTCTCCATCGGTCACCTTAATATATCGGTCAATACAATTGAAGTCGGTTGCAGCTGGAATTAAATTCTTGCCAAGCCCTTCAATTCTGTATGGATAAATCTCGTTATGATCAAACTCTCCAGTCTCATGGTATTTTTTAAGTACGGAACCATAAGCATCCACACCAAGAATTTTAACCTTTGGGTTTTGCTCCTTCAAATATCTAGCTATACCTGAAATAGTCCCCCCTGTTCCGCTACAGGCTACCAAATGTGTAATGGTACCATTGGTCTGCTCCCAAATTTCGGGTCCAGTAGTTTGATAATGTGCCTCTATATTGAGCTCATTAAAATACTGGTTGATATAAATGGAATTCTCGGTTTCGCTATGCAGACGTTTTGCCACTTCGTAATAAGAACGAGGGTCATCCGCGCTAACATGAGCTGGACATATATAAACCTTGGCTCCCATGGAGCGAAGCATATCTATCTTATCTGGAGATGACTTAGAACTAACGGCCAGAATACAATCGTATCCCTTTACAATACTCACCATGGCCAAACTAAATCCAGTATTACCTGAAGTAGTTTCAATAATAGTACTCCCTGGCTTGAGGATACCTTTTTTTTCTGCTTGATCAATAATATAAGCCGCTATTCTATCCTTGGACGAATGTCCTGGGTTAAAGGCTTCAATTTTAGCATAAAAGTTTCCTGTAAGAGGGGCTGCAATTTTGTTTAGCTTAACTAAGGGGGTATTTCCAATTAAGTCAAGGATATTGCTGTAAGCATTTATCTGTTTCTTCATAACTGGTATTAGGTAAGGAATAAATCCGACCAACGGTAAGATTTCTTCGGCACAAAAATAGTATTTTTTATTTTAAGGTATCTTATTTTCTAGATCAAGAATAAAAGCATACTCTTTGGCCACTTCCTTGAGGGCCTCAAAACGACCTGATGCCCCTCCGTGTCCGGCCTCCATATTTGTATCCAAAAATAAGAGATTATCATCGGTTTTGTACTCTCTTAGCTTGGCAACCCACTTCGCAGGCTCCCAGTATTGTACTTGGGAATCATGGAGTCCGGTTGATACATACATATTAGGATAGTTTATAGCCTCTACATTGTCATACGGGGAATAAGATTTCATATAGTCATAGTATTCCTTTTCATTTGGATTTCCCCATTCATCATATTCTCCGGTAGTAAGTGGAATTGAGTCATCCAACATAGTAGTCACTACATCTACAAACGGTACTGAAGCTATAACTCCACGATATAGTTCAGGGGCCATATTTACCACAGCACCCATGAGTAATCCCCCTGCAGAACCTCCACTGGCATATAAATGCTCAGATGAAGTATATTTCTTTTCAATCAAGTGCTTGGAAGAATCAATAAAATCGGTAAATGTATTTTTCTTCTGCAAAAGTTTTCCATCTTCGTACCACGGTCTTCCCAAATATTCACCTCCTCTAATATGAGCAATGGCATAAATGAACCCTCTATCCAATAAACTCAATCTAATCGTGGAAAAATAAGGGTCAATGGTGTGGCCATAGGATCCATAGGCATATTGTAACAATGGACTTGTACCATCCAAAGGAGTGTCTTTATGATAAACCAATGAAATAGGAACTTTAGCGCCGTCTCTTGCTGTAGCCCATAAACGTTCTGTTTTATAATTGGATTTATCGAATGTTCCTCCCAAAACTTCCTGTTCTTTCAGGATTTTTTTGGTTTTGGTTTCCATATTGAAGTCAATAACAGCGTAGGGTGCGCCCATTTCGTTATAATAATAGCGCAGTTCCTTGGTGTCAAAATCCAAGTTCACCGAAGTTCCCGCTACATAGGTCTCACTAGCAAAAGGTAATTGATAACTTTCCGAACCATCCCATTTGGAAATTTTAAGCAGGTTCAATCCATTTTCCCGTTCTGAAAGCACATAGTAATCCTTGAAAATATCCAAATCTTCCAATAGAACATTTTCCCTGTGCGGAATAAATTCTTCCCAAAAATCAGCGTGTGTTTTATTTTCCGAAGTTTTCATCAATTTAAAGTTGGTGGCTCCATCCTTATTGGTAAGCACATAAAAGTCGCCATTATAATGCGCTATGGAATACTCCACCCCTCTTTCCCGTGGAGAAAACACTTTAAATTTTCCATCTGGGTCATCTGCAGCTAGAATTTGATACTCTGTGGTCAATGTACTGGCAGAACCTATGACAATATATTTTCTGGATTTAGTCTTATAAACAAAAGTTCGATACGTGTCATCGACCTCGTGAAAAATAAGAACATCTTCGTCAGCAGGTGTCCCCAGCTTATGCTTATAAATTTTATCTCCCCTTAAGGTAACAGGATCCTTTTTGGTATAGAAAAGGGTTTTGCCATCGTTGGCCCAAACAGCTCCACCTGTTGTATTTTCAATTTTATCAGGATAAATCTCCCCAGTCTTCAGGTTCTTAATTTGAATGGTGTATTGCCTTCTTGATACAGTATCAGTTGCAAAAGTGGCCATTGTGTTGTCTGGGCTCACAGAAATGCCTTTCAAATTATAGAAATCATGGCCTTTGGCCATTTCATTGCAATTGAACATGATTTGCTCCTCAGCGTCTAAATCACCCTCTTTTCGAGAGTGAATGGGATATTCCTTGCCCTCTTCATATCGAGTGATGTACCAATATCCGTCCAACTTATAAGGTACGGAAGAATCGTCTTCCTTTATTCTCGATTTTATCTCTTTAAAAAGATCTTCTTGAAATTGTTTGGTATGGGATGTCATCTGATGGTAATAATCGTTCTCAGCGTTGAGATAGTCAATTACCTCTTGATTTTCCTTGTCATTCATCCAATAATAATTGTCCACTCTAACATCTCCATGCTTTTCAAGCTTGGTTGGCTTCTTATTCGCTACTGGGGGTTGTATACTCATCGATGTTTCGTTTTGATTTTTACAAGAGCCTGCAAAAATAAGGCATAAGGCAAGAAAAAGGATACGGGTGGTAAGTGTTTTCATGAATTATTGTTTGCCGCAATTTATTACTTTTGAATTCAAAACAAGCGAATTATGTTTGGAGATTTAATGGGTATGATGGGTAAATTGAAAGAGACCCAAAAGAAAGTTGAAGCCACTAAAGAACGATTGAACACTGTTATGGTGGATGAGCAATCCCAAGATGGTTTATTGAAGGTGACGCTTACCGCCAATAGAGAAATCAAAACCATTAATATAGATGATTCTTTGCTTGAAGATAAGGAGCAACTTGAAGATTATCTTGTACTTACCCTAAATAAGGCAATTAAAAAAGCATCCCAAGTCAATGAAACGGAACTGGCTGCCGTAGCCAAGGAAGGAATGCCCAATATCCCAGGAATGGATTCTTTTTTTAAATAGGTTATCCTAAGTTTTTAAGGACTTTTAATAGGTGCTCGTGCATTTCATCTGTGTAATCTAGATGGGTGACAATACGCAATTTCCCTTGCCCCATGCCAATAATTGAGATTTGGTTTTCTTCCAAAAGTTTCAAGAAGTCTGCTGATTTTATTTTAGATTCATCCAACTCAAAAATAATGATGTTGGTTTCTATTGGCTCCACTTTTTTGATAAAATCAAGTTCAAGCAAAACCCTTCCAATTTCTTTAGCCTTTTGATGGTCTATAGCGAGTCTATCAATATGGTGTTCTAAAGCATAGATTCCCGCAGCGGCCAAAAAACCAGATTGCCGCATTCCACCACCCAATACTTTTCGAACGCGGATTGCACCATCGATCAGTTGTTTACTTCCCACCAATACAGAACCCACAGGACAGCCCAATCCTTTGCTCAAGCACACACTAATTGAGTCAAAAAGTGCTCCGTATGCTTTTGGGTCTTCCTTTTTGGCCACTAAAGCATTCCATAGCCGGGCACCATCCAAATGATAACTGAGTCTATTTTCTGTACAGACATTTTTAATCTTTTGTAGCTCTTCAAAACTCCAACAGGCTCCTCCCCCTTTGTTGGTTGTATTTTCTATACAGATCAAGGAAGTTAAAGGGCTGTGGTAGAAATCGGGAGGATTTATAGCTTCAAATACTTGCTGTGCCGTCATCATCCCTCGATGTCCATCAACCAGCTTACAGGAAACACCACTGTTAAAGCTAACTCCTCCCCCTTCATAATTGTATATATGGGCATATTTGTCACATATCAACTGCTGTCCTGGTTGGGTATGCAATTTTATAGCTGTTTGATTGGCCATAGTACCACTGGGAAAAAATAAGGCGGCTTGTTTGCCAAAGTAATCTGCCACTTTTTCTTCCAATGCATTTACACTAGGGTCATTTTTGAAGACATCATCCCCAACTTTGGCGCTCATCATAGCTTCCAACATCCCAGGGGTAGGTTTTGTTACGGTATCGCTGATAAGGTTTATTTGCATGAATTTTACACAGGATTAATACATACAGCCCATTCCAATGGGAGAACCATCAGGAATTTTAGGTGCCACAATAACTTTAAATTCTGAAGGTTTGTTTAAAAACGCATCTATTCTTCGAACCATTTCCACAGCAATGGCATTTTTACCATTGTTCAAGACATAGGATCTAATTTCCTTCAAACTTTCATTGGCAATGGCATTTACTTGAGGATGCACTTCTTTGTGTGCCGCAAGATTCATGATATGAAACAATACCCTAAAATTGATGGTATTTTGAACTTCATCATGGTATGCATCTTTATGCTTAAGTTCCAAGGTAAGCTCCAATGTTTCACCTAATACTTCTTTTAAGCCTATCTGATCTTTATCCAAACTTTTCTGTTGAATCAATCGGGAGGCTCGTTCTGGGTGCAACAAAAGCCCCAAGGTCATATCAGCCGCAGTTTCAACTGAAGATAGTGCATCAAAACTAACACCGGTTCTTCCCTTGAAAGACTCCCGGCTACGTCCATAACCAATGGCCCTTGGTGGGAAAAGTTCCAATTTTTCCTTTGGAATGGCAACTACTGATGCATCCAGCGTTTTTAATATAGTTTTTAGTGCATTTTCTTGTGATGCTACACTGATGGGGGAAACCGTTCGCTGTCCGTCTCCTTTGATGGCGTAATTGTAATCTAACCCTCCAATCAATTTGGCGGTAGCTTCTGTTTGGTACCGATGAAAAAAGTATAGCGGCGCAAAAACATCCTCAAGCACCGAATTGGGTTCTCCTGTACGGATATTATCTATGGAAAAATTGTTGATAGCCACCTTTCTAATCTGTAGCATCTTATCCAATTCCTGACTCGCATTTTTACCGTTGTCCCAT
Organism: Flagellimonas amphidinii; assembly: GCF_013090115.1. Lineage (GTDB taxonomy): Bacteria > Bacteroidota > Bacteroidia > Flavobacteriales > Flavobacteriaceae > Flagellimonas > Flagellimonas amphidinii. The sequence continues at coordinate 103,131 of NZ_JABFNN010000039.1, read as the reverse complement.
AAATGTCCCAGCGCATGGGCACCTCCTTTTGGTCTTGCGTCTTGATCGGAAATATAGCGCAATCCATCATTTTGGGCTTTTTCCAAAATAGCATTCAGTCCTTCTTTTTCCTCTGCTTCATTAGAAAAGTTCTCATAGGAATATGCTACCGTAACCTTGTCCCATTCTCCAATACCAGTATCATATGCATTTTTAAAGTTGATGACATTTCCTTCCAATTCAAATTGTGGGTGTGGATAATCCATTACAGATGCCCTGTTATTGGTACTTGCCGCAAAATTATGTGCAAACCCCAACGTATGGCCAATTTCATGGGCTGATAATTGACGTATTCTGGCCAGTGCCATTTCCAACATAGGCTGATAATTATCATCTATTTCTGCAAAAGGTTTGTTCATCAAGGCTTGGGCAATCAAGAAATCCTGACGAATACGAAGACTGCCCAAACTTACGTGCCCTTTGATAATCTCTCCAGTTCTGGGATCCGTAATACTGCTTCCATAACTCCATCCCCTTGTCGATCGGTGTACCCACTGAATTACATTATAACGTACATCCAATGGATCTGCATCATCTGGCAATATCTTCAACTGAAAAGCATCTTTATACCCGATAGCTTCAAAAGCTTGGTTCCACCATCTTCCTCCTTCCAATAATGCAGATCTCACCGGCTCTGGTGTTCCGTTGTCCAAATAATAGATGATAGGTTCTACAGCTTCACTAACTTCAGCATTGGGGTTTTTCTTTTCTAAGCGATGACGCGTTACATATCTTTTCAGAATAGGTTCTTGTACAGGAGTGGCGTAATCGTAATAGGAAAACGGATAAGAGCCACAACGAGGATCAAAAACCCGTTTTTTATAATTGTCATCAGGTAATTCTATTAAGGAATGGTGTTGCGCCACTGTTACCAAATTTGGTACTGGAGTGACCGATTTTATCCAATCCCCAGTAGGGTTACCTTTAAAGGTAAGGGTAACATCAAACTCCACATTTTTTGGAAAAGCTTTTGTGCGGTCAAAAGCCAAAGCACTTTTGGATTTATCCAAACTGTAAGATCCTTGTTTCCTGCTTTTCAATCTACTGGATACTCCATGGGCGTCCCGCATTAAAAAATCGGTAACATCAATAAGGTAATTTCCTTTCGACTCTTCTTCTATCTTAAAGCCATGCAGTACAGATTTTGCAAAGGCTTGTTCTACTGATTTTCGTTCTAAATCATTATCCGTTAAAGCTCTAAAACGTAAATTTGGTTGTACCAGCAATAGTTTTTGTCCAGCCCTCTTAAAATAAACAACAGCTTCATTGCCCAATTGCCCCCTATCCAAACCAATATCATTGCTTCCAATTCCACTACTTAATGAGTAGACATACAAAAACTCTTTTTCAAGTTCGTTGACCTCAAGAAAAATCTTGTCTGTCTTATCATCATAATAAAAATTGAAATACCCATTGAACTTTTGATAGTCCTTGGTCTTATCAAAATTTTGAGCATTCAATAAAAACGAGAAAAAGAAAATTGGCAGCGAGTAGAGTAGTCGTTTTTTCATATCCAAATTTGATTAAGCTTAAATTTATATAATTTTCGTTGCCCCACTGCACCGAAATACTATTTTTGCTTGAAATTTTGATTGTATGGTTACCACAGATCAGCAAAAAGATCTTATTGAACGCCTAGGTGCGTTAAGGAGGTATCTTTGACATTGATGCCAAACTTATTGAAATAGAGAACGAAGAGGAGAAAACTCTTGCGCCAGGATTTTGGGACAACCCTCAAGAAGCCCAAAAACAAATGCAGGTTCTAAAATCCAAAAAAAAGTGGGTTGAAGAATTCAACGAAGCCAAAACCTTAATTGGTGATTTAGAAGTGTTGATTGAATTTCAACAACTTGGAGAGGTCGATGAAGCTGAAGTTGAAGAAAAATTTAGCCAATCACTCGAATTGATTGAAAAGCTTGAGTTTAAAAACATGCTTTCTGATGAAGGTGATGAACTGACGGCCGTACTGCAGATTACCGCTGGAGCTGGCGGGACTGAAAGTTGTGACTGGGCTTCCATGTTGATGCGTATGTACATGATGTGGAGTGAAAAAAATGGGTACAAGGTCAAAGAGCTCAATTACCAAGAAGGAGATGTAGCTGGTATCAAAACCGTGACCTTGGAAATTGAAGGTGAATATGCCTTTGGCTGGCTCAAAGGGGAAAATGGAGTTCATCGATTGGTTCGCATCTCTCCTTTTGATAGCAATGCCAAACGCCACACTTCATTTGCTTCAGTTTATGTTTATCCCCTAGTGGATGACACCATAGAAATTGAAGTAAATCCTTCTGATATAGAAATTACAACTGCCCGATCGAGTGGTGCAGGTGGACAGAACGTAAACAAAGTGGAGACCAAAGTGCAATTGGTACACAAACCTACAGGCATTCAAATTTCATGTTCAGATTCGAGATCACAGCACGATAATAGAGCCACAGCGATGAAAATGTTGAAATCACAGTTGTATGAAATCGAGCTGAGAAAGAAACAAGAGGCCAGAGCAGAAATTGAATCTTCAAAAATGAAGATTGAATGGGGTTCCCAAATCAGAAATTATGTGATGCATCCGTACAAATTGGTGAAAGATGTGCGCACAAGTGAAGAGACAGGGAATGTAGATGCTGTAATGGATGGGGAAATCAGTCAGTTCTTAAAGGCCTATCTGATGATGATGGGACAACGCGAAGAATAAATTAAGACAGATGATCAAAATATACCATAATCCTAGATGCAGAAAATCCAGAGAAGGTCTGGAAATTTTGGAAAAATCTGGACAAACGTTTGAAGTGGTCCGATATTTGGAAGAAATTCCATCAGAAGAGGAGTTGAAATCAGTTATTCAATCCCTTGGCATTGCTCCAGAAGATTTGCTTCGAAAAAACGAAGCTGTTTGGAAAGAGAATTTTAAAGGAAAACATCTTTCAGATGAGGAAATTGTTCAAGCTATGCTTGAGCATCCAAAACTTATTGAAAGACCCATAGTTGTTAAAGGTGATAAAGCTGTAATTGGTCGGCCTGCTGAAAAAATTAGCGCTTTACTATCTGATAACGATTAAATTATGTGGGATTTATTGAGTTTTGTACCTTGTAACATGCTATTTGAGGACTATAAATCAGCTTCTTAGACCTTAACTAAATACACATGAAGAAAACACAAACCATTTTTATTTTAGCCTTTTTCTTGGGAGTTCTAGGAGCAGGTGAACTTTATGCACAATACGGATATGGAAATCCCTATGGCTACGGAGGAAGGTACGGCAACAGATATGGGAGACAACGAAGCATTGTTCCACAAACCCCAGATACGCCCAAAGAGCCTGAAAAATTGACCGCAGAACAAATAGTGGATCAACAGATGCCATCCATTACAGAGGCTTTGACACTCAATCCTTTTGAAGAAGCTGTTGTGAGGACCACATTGATAAAATCTGTTCAGCAGCGTATAGAAATCCAAATATTGGAGTTGCAAGGGGCACAATTACAGGATGCCGTTGAGAAAATCAAAAACCGGCAAAATGAAGAACTGGAATTAGGTCTCCCAGCAGAAAAATATAAAGCCTTTTTAGAGCTACAGGAAAATCAGTTCAATACCAAAAAGGTCAAGAAGAAAGAGAAAAAGAAGAAAAAGAAATCCAAAGAATAATATCCACTTCAAAAGGATTAACAATTTTTTAAGTCCATTGACGGGGTCAAGTGTGTTGTTGGCAGATATAATTTTCCTATCCTCCCATTTTCATTTCAAATTTGCCATACAAAATCCAAACTATGCACAAAATCTTTGCCCCGTTGCTTTTATTGGCAATTTCATCAATCAATGCACAAAGACAACCCAATCAGAGTTCAATAAAAATTTCGGGGAAAGTAGTTGACCAAGATACGGGGCAACCGTTAGAGTATGCCACTTTTGTGATGCAAAGCACAAATGATTTAAGCAAAGTAACCGGTGGCATTACTGATTTGGATGGCACATTTAATGTTGAAGTATCTCCAGGAAAATACAATATAAGAGTTGAGTATATTTCATATACCACCTATACCCTGAATGATCAAATTTATAGGTCAGCTACAAATTTGGGCGTCATAAAACTTGCTCCAGATGTTGCCCAATTAAAAGAAGTGGAGGTTATTGGCGAAAAGACCACCGTTGAGGTTAGATTGGACAAAAAAATATACAATATCGGTAAAGATATTACCACAAGTGGAGGAAATGTAAGTGATGCCCTTAATAATATTCCATCTGTGGATGTGGACATAGAAGGGGCCATTAGTTTAAGAGGAAATGAGAATGTACGGATATTAATTAATGGAAAACCCTCTGCAATGGCCGGATTTGGCTCTACTGATGCTTTAAGGCAACTACCAGCCGATGCCATTGAAAAAGTAGAGGTCATCACAAGTCCATCTGCCAGATATGATGCTGAAGGAACTGCAGGTATTCTGAACATCGTTCTAAAAAAGGAAAAGACCCTTGGGGTAAACGGTTCCATCAATACTACTGTTGGCTACCCTTTTAATGCACGGGCAACCACCAATTTCAACCTTCGGACAGAAAAATTCAACATTTTTAACACCCTTGGGTATTTTCATAGAGAAGCACCGGGCAGTGGTTATTTTGACAACACTTATTCTGAAGGAGAATTTGACAGGATTATTGAAGACCGAGATATCAGTCGTAATGATGACGGTTTGAATGTAAATATCGGTATGGAATATTTCCTAACTGAAAAATCATCGGTAACCGGAAGTTTTTTCTACCGGTTTTCTGATGAAAATGATTTGACTGAAAATGATAGTCAACGCTTTTCAGATGAAGCACTATCCAGCCGTACATTTAGGAGCGAAGACCAAAATGAGAACGACAACAGTTATCAGGTTTCCCTTAATTATACCAATAACATTAATGATGATGGCCATAAACTAACGGCAGATTTTCAATATTCCTATGATGATGAATCTATTCTGACCGTGATTCAGGAAAACAATACGGTTCCCAATACTGAATTGCTGGCGTTGGAAAACATCACAGAGGCACAAACCCAAGACGATATTCTTGGTCAAATCGATTATGTACTTCCCATGGGCAATGCGCAATTTGAAGCGGGTTATCGTGGAACTTTTGAAAAAGAGGTCAATGATTACCAATTGGACACTCTCAACCAAAATACCGGGAATTTTGTGACCAATCTAGATTTGACCAATATTTTCACCTATCACGAAAATGTAAACGCGCTCTACACACAATACGGGAATAAATTGGGGGAATTTTCCTTTTTGGCTGGATTACGTATGGAAAACACCCAATTGAAAGGTGAAGTAGACTCAGAAATTGATAGTGAGGCATTGGAAGAGATTTTGGGAGAAGATGTTGATGTGAATTTCGATAAGAACTATCTGGGTCTTTTCCCCACATTAAACTTGGTCTATGAAATTTCTGAAACCCAAAATATTTCCATTGGTTATAACCGAAGAATCAATAGGCCAAGGGGATGGTTTATCAATCCCTTCCCTTCCAGATCTAGTAGAACCAATATTTTTCAAGGAAATCCAGATTTAGACCCTGCTTATGCCAATGCGTTTGATATTGGCTATTTGAAACGTTGGCAAAAGCTCACCTTTACTTCATCTGTATATTATCAAAAAGAAACCAATTCCTTTGAAAGGGTTCAAGAAGAAACAGGAGAAGTCACTGCAGATGGTGTTAGAATTATTCGTTCCATTCCCATCAATCTATCCACCAATGAAAGAATTGGTGCCGAAGCTGGAATGTTATATAATCCAGCAAAATGGTTAAGAATCAATACAAGCTTTAATTTCTTCAGGTTCAGTTCTGAAGGAACATTCAATAATGTAGATTATGGTGCTGACAATAGTAGCTGGTTTGCCCGATTCAGCTCTAAATTTACCTTACCGAAAAAAATAAACCTTCAGGCAAATTCTTTCTACAGAGGACCAAGGCAAAATGCCCAAACAGAAACCAAAGGCATATTTTCCATGAATTTAGCCATGAGCAAGGACTTGTTCAAAGAAAAAGCCACATTGTCATTTAATGTGAGTGATTTGTTCAACTCTAGAAAACGTGTGTCTTATACAGAAACTGATTTCTTTACTTCAGATAGTGAATTTCAATGGAGAAAACGACAGATCAACCTTTCATTTATCTACAGATTTAACCAACCTAAGGATAGAAAACGTGGAGGTGATAGGTTTGATGATGGAGGGGACGAAGGAGAGTTTGGTAAGTCCTAAATCCTTTTTATATAACTAAAAAGAGGCCAATGGCCTCTTTTTTATTCACTAAGCTTGGCTCTCTTGGCCTCGCGTTTTTCTTTAATCATTTCCCTAAGGTTACCAACCAACCAATAAGGTACTACAAAAGTCAATAAGAAAATCATTAACCAGAATCCTATGGTCAAAATGGTTAAAAAAGCTAAGAATCCTAAATATTGGTCAAATTCAAACATTATTTTGTCTTTTGTTGAGCAAAGATACTTTCTTCTTATCAAAAAAAACAAATCTTGGATTAAAAAATGTTCAATACAACAAAAGTCATGTAAAATTGTCTTTACGAAGGCCTAAATTTGTGTATTCTAAAAATTTGATAATGAGCTTCAGAATTGAAAAAGATACCATGGGGGAGGTAAAAGTACCCTCTGACAAATACTGGGGAGCGCAAACTGAGCGTTCCAGAAACAACTTTAAAATTGGAACACCTGCGTCCATGCCCTTGGATGTGGTATATGGTTTTGCCTATTTGAAAAAAGCCGCCGCCTATGCCAACCACGAACTTGGAGTTCTTGCTGTTGCTAAACGGGATCTTATTGCCCAAGTATGTGATGAAATATTAGATGGAAAACATGATGGTCAGTTTCCTTTGGTAATCTGGCAAACCGGTTCTGGAACCCAAAGTAATATGAACGTCAACGAGGTAATTGCCAACAGAGCACATGAAATTGCCGGTAAAACAATTGGGGAAGGCGAAAAAACCATTCAACCCAACGACGATGTGAACAAAAGTCAATCGTCCAACGATACTTTTCCTACTGGAATGCATATTGCCGCCTATAAAAAAATTGTAGAAGTAACCATTCCAGGGGTAAAGCAACTTAGAGATACTTTGGTCAAAAAATCAGAAGAATTTAAAGATGTGGTTAAAATTGGACGCACCCACTTAATGGATGCCACTCCCCTAACCCTTGGACAAGAATTCTCAGGTTATGTTTCCCAACTGGATCATGGATTAAAAGCTCTTCAAAATACATTAGATCATCTAAGCGAACTTGCTTTGGGAGGTACAGCAGTAGGTACGGGTTTGAACACCCCAAAAGGATACGATGTTCTTGTTGCTAAATATATAGCGGAGTTTACCGGACTTCCTTTTGTTACTGCAGCAAATAAGTTTGAAGCTTTAGCGGCACATGATGCCATTGTTGAAAGTCATGGGGCATTGAAACAGTTGGCAGTTTCTTTGAACAAAATTGCGAATGACATTAGAATGATGGCTTCCGGTCCCCGTTCCGGTATTGGTGAAATCATAATTCCTGCCAATGAACCGGGAAGTTCCATTATGCCCGGAAAAGTAAACCCAACACAGTGTGAAGCCATGACCATGGTCTGCGCACAAGTTATGGGCAATGATGTTGCCGTGGGAGTTGGTGGAACGCAGGGACATTATGAATTGAATGTTTTTAAACCTATGATGGCGGCCAACATACTACAATCTGCACAACTATTAGGAGATGCCTGTGTAAGCTTTGAAGTAAACTGCGCTGTAGGTATTGCCCCTAATCATGAAGTGATCAAAACTCTTTTGAACAATTCTTTGATGCTGGTCACTGCACTAAATACCAAAATAGGATATTATAAGGCCGCAGAGATTGCCAATACAGCTCATAAAAATGGAACGACACTTAAAGAGGAAGCTGTTAATTTAGGTTATGTTACCCCAGAAGAATATGATGAATGGGTAAAACCTGAAGATATGGTGGGAAGTCTTAAATAGTGCTTGGAACTATTCTCAACGGAAAAAGCCCGATTCAATGAAGAACCGGGCTTTTAAGTTATATGGATAGTGTATATTATTTCAAGGTGAACTTAGAAGTTCCCAATAATTTCAACTTGTTATCATAAACATTCACCATGTAATTTCCTTTTTGGAAATCACTTGCTGGTTTATTGATGTAATCACATACATCCAAAGAACTGTTTTCGTAATAGAAGTTAGTTCCCTTGCTATAAGAGATAGATGCACCTTCTTCGCTTGTTTTAGAGAAGCTATCTCCCAACACATTACCTTGTGGGTCAAGAACTTCAATAAAGAATTCTCTATCACCTGCTTCAGCGATTACGTTATCAGCAACTGTGAAGCAGACTTTAAATTTATCAGTAGATTTAGCTCTAGAAGTAGAAACCAATTTCCCACTGTTTCTTTCTCTAATAGCATCAACAGAGAAACTGGAAAGACTCAATGCAGATCCTTTTTCTACGGCGTCAGCCAATTGTGTGTTCTGTACAATCAATGAATCGTTGAAAACAGTTTGTTTTTCCAACTCAACAAAAGTACTGTCTCTTTGCATGGCCAACAAAGTATTGGATTGTGTCAAAGAGTCCACTTGCTTCATCAATTTTTCTCTTTCAGCTTTAAGAACGCTTACTTGTCTTCTGTATCTGGAAAGTGTGGCGATATCCGCTTTCATAGCTTGAACAGAGTCGATGTACTTTGCAATGTTATCTCTAGCAGCTACTAATTCTTCATTAGTTGCATTGCTTTCCAAAATTGCCTTGTCGTACTCAGCTTTAAGATTGTTCAAATCATTAACAACAACTTCCTTTTCTTGTGTAAGGGCATCTGTTGTCTTCTTTTTATCTTGGTAAAGGCTTACAGTGTAGATAATAGTCCCCAAAAGAACTACACCAAGCAAACCAGCAATTACCTTTAATCCGTTGTTATTTTTTGTTTCACTCATAACTTCTTAAATTAATTGATTCCCGTTTAAGTTTTCTTTGATCAATTGTGTTTGGTTTATATACGCTGTAAGTTTTAGTTTGGATTTCAGAATATTAAATAATGTAAAAAAAACACTAGAAATCTTTAGGAACCCTTAACTTTAAAGGAATAGCAAAACTTAGATTCATGAAAAATTTATTTCTACCTATAGTTTTTTCTCTTGCAGTTGCAATGGGCTGTAAAGAAACCAAAGCTCAAAAAACATTAAAAGAAAAAGAATCAGAATCAGTTTCCTCTTTAAAAATTATACCCATAGAACATGCCACTGCAATTCTTGAATGGAATGATATTACCATATATATTGATCCTGTAGGTGGGAAAGCTGCTTTTGAAGGTCAAAAAAATCCAGATTTAATTTTGATCACGGATATCCATGGTGATCATTTTAATTTGGAGACCTTAGAGGAACTGAACACCGAAAAAGCGAAAATAATTGTTCCCCAAGCTGTAGCTGATAAAATGCCGGCTACGTTTACGCCACAAATAGATATATTGGACAACGGAAGTTCCAAAGAACGATATGGAATAAATGTGGAAGCTATACCCATGTACAATTTACGGGAAGAAGCCTTAAATTTTCATGTGAAAGGAAGAGGTAATGGTTATGTACTTACTATTGATGGTAAGCGCATCTATTTTTCAGGGGATACCGAAGACATTCCTGAAATGCGAGCTCTTAAAAACATTGACAAGGCTTTTGTTTGTATGAACCTTCCCTATACCATGACCGTAGAGAGTGCTGCCGATGCTGTTTTAGAATTTCAACCCAAAGAAGTATATCCTTATCATTTTAGGGGAAGACCTGAAGTAAGCGATGTAAAAAAATTCAAGGAAATCGTAAATAAGGAAAATTCCAATATAAAAGTGGTGCAACTGGACTGGTACCCTAATGATGATTTTTAATCTCATAAAATATTGACAACATATTGACGTTTAGGATAAAGACCAAATCAATACTTAACCAATGAATCCTAAATCTTATGCCCTACTGGCAATAGCACTAGTCTTTGGAGCTCAATTATCTTTTTCAAATCAGTGTGATAATTTTTACGCAAAAGTCACTTATGCATTGAGCCATTCCAAAAAGGCAATGACAGCAACAAACTTTGAGCATCAAATGTATTATGCTGAAAGGGCTATGACCGCACTTGAAAAATCAGAAACATTCATGAGTGAATGTGGTTGTGCAAAATCTGAAGACAAAACTTTGGATGCGATTGAAAGTTTGGCCAGAGCCACAGACCCCAATGATTGGGATGCAGGTAGATATTATACCAAAAAATCCATAGGAATTATAAACGAGTTGATTACTATTTTGGATGAATGCACCATAGGTGCGTCTGAACCCATTGTTATTGAAGATAACGCAGATACTACTTTGGAACATGAAGCCCATGCCGAAGATGAAACCGACCAAAAATCTATGGAGAAAGAAATGGTGGAAGTTTTTGAGAAACATGCCCAAAATAAGCTTCATACTGCAGAAAAAGCCATTGAACAATTGGTAGCATTATCCAAAACCAGAGGAATGGCCTCAAAACAAAACAATAATGATTCCGATACTTTGGAATCCCATCAGAAAGCCTATTTGGAAAAGGCAAAAAAACTTCTTGAGGAGGGGCTTAATCGGTTGAATACATCAAATTGATTTTAACAGTAAAAAATATCTAACCTAGTTCGTTGCCTTTAAAAACTCACACCATCGGAATAATAGATTACTCTTCAATTTATTAATGTAAAAATTTAAATTATCTGAAAGTTTTTTCTTTCTTTTTGCTTTTATTTGTTCATATAATTCATCTTATATGAAAAAACTAAGAAGCTTAGGTGCATTTATTGTTCTCGGATTTATTGGTTGCCTATTTTCATGTTCTGAAAAAGAAGAATATATAACTCCCTTGGATGCCAAAGCTAGCATAATTGAATATGCTAAAACCAACCAAATCTTAGGTGCAAAAAAAATATTATGGGATTATGCACATTTAATGGATCTAGCAGATGGAAAAGAGTACATTGATGTCCCCTTGGAATCGAATAACCGATCAAAACATGAGAGGGCCGTCTTTACATTTAATGGTTCAGAACTAACACATAAATCTTTATGGATTTTTGAATCCAAAATTAAAGATTTTGATATGTCAGATTACGCAATAGGATTCCATGAAATGTTAGCAGATTTCGATGGGAACATATATTACAATGATTTTAAAAACGAAAAACAATTAATTCAGTATGAGGATGGGACTCAGGCAAGTGGTAGAGAATTAAATGCGCTGACTGGTAAAGAATGTTTTTTCGTTGAGGACTGTCCATGGACCAATCCAGCCTGTAATATTTGTCATTTGGGCCAAAATATGACAATAGTGATAATCCCTGTTTTTCCTTATACATCCCCTCCCCCCAACCCATGTAAACAAATGGACAAATTGGGGGACGATACAAACATATTTAATGCTCTGATAGATTTAAAAGCAAAGGTATCGGCCGACAGAGAATATGGTAGGGCAATTTATTACAATGATCCTATTGGTTTTTCTCCATATTTAACTGGTGCTCCGGGTGGCGCCGGCATTTCTATAACCGTAACCTCAAAAATTGATGGGTTTATGCACAGTCATTATACTGGGTTACTTTCTATTTTTTCGGGTTCGGATGTTAAAGCTGTATATGATCTTTACAAAGCCAATAAAATCAAGAACTGGAAAACCTTTGTATTTATGGTGGTTACTGGGGGCACAACATATGCTATAAAAATCGATAATATCAATGATTTTAATAGTTTTGGTAATAATTTTTTAAGTTCCGCTGATAAATTTAATTTTTTTGAGCAATTATTTGATTCAAAAGTTAACACCACTAATAGTAATTTACAGAATGAAATAGGATTTGCTAACCTTATCAAAGGTTCGGGATTGAAATTATTCAAGGGAAATCCGATAAATTTCTCAACTTGGACCGGAATAACCACAAATAATGCCGGAACTGGTATAATTAATGATAACTGTAACTAAAAACTCCAAATGAAAGGAAGATTGTTTTTTTTGACAACGACTCTGGTTCTGTTCTGTGCCAGTTTACATGCACAAAGGAAAGTGATAAAAACAGAAAAAGGTGAATATCAAAAAGATAGTAGGCTTAATAAATATTTAGGAAGCTGGGAATATAGGAATGATAATGATGTTTTTATAGTTAGATTGTTTGCTGCAAAAATAGAAGGGCCTAATGGCCTTACAATGGATGTAATCAAAGGTTGCTATAATTTTACCCAAAACAAATTGGAGTACAATGATATTCTTCAAAATTGCGATTTGAAGAAAAATAGATTGGTTGGTAGCATTAAGCACGATGCAAAGGACATACTGAATCTAATTTATTGGGATGATAAAAAAAGACAAAAAGGGACAGCTAAAATAAATTTTTTGTCCAATAAGCAATCCCGTATTAAATGGAGTTTGGGACTTTATGAGGGAGAGAAACTACAGATTATCACAGATGAAAGTGAACGAATCTTTTTTGGAACTGATTTTGCCGTTCCTACAGATGTAATAATGGAACGAATTGACTAATTATTTATTAATTACTAACGAATAAGCTTTTTGTATTTGATACGCTTGGGCATAATATCTGTTCCCAAGCGTTTCTTTTTATTTTCTTCATAGTCAGAGAAGGATCCTTCAAAGAAATACACCTGTGAATCCCCTTCAAAAGCAAGAATATGGGTGCAAATTCTATCCAAAAACCATCTGTCGTGAGAAATAATTACGGCACAACCAGCAAAATTCTCCAAGCCCTCTTCCAACGCTCGTAGCGTGTTCACATCCAAATCGTTGGTAGGCTCATCCAATAATAGCACATTACCTTCTTCTTTGAGTGTCATGGCCAAATGCAGTCGGTTACGTTCACCACCAGATAACATACTCACTTTTTTGTTCTGTTCACTTCCTGAGAAATTAAATCTGCTTAGGTAGGCACGTGAATTTACCTGCTTCCCTCCCATCATCACCAATTCCTGTCCATCACTAAAATTCTCCCAAATGGTTTTTTCTGGGTCAATATTGGAATGACTTTGGTCTACATAAGCGATTTTTGCAGTTTCTCCAACTTCAAATTCTCCCTTATCCGGACTTTCTTCTTCCATGACCATCCTAAAAATGGTAGTCTTACCGGCTCCGTTAGGCCCAATAATCCCTACAATTCCAGCTTGAGGAAGTTTAAAATTCAAATCTTCGTAGAGTAATTTATCTCCAAAAGCTTTGCTTATACCTTTGGCCTCAATGACATTGGTCCCCAATCTAGGTCCATTTGGAATATAAATCTCCAATTTTTCCTCCAACTGTTTTTGATCTTGGCTCAAAAGTTTGTCATAGTTCTTTAAACGGGCCTTTTGTTTGGCCTGTCTTCCTTTGGCGCCTTGTCGAACCCAATCTAACTCACGCTCAAGGGTTTTTTGACGTTTGGAAGCTTGTTTGCTCTCCAATGCCAATCGTTTTGCCTTTTGATCCAGCCAACTTGAATAATTCCCTTTCCAAGGAATTCCTTCACCGCGATCCAACTCCAAAATCCATCCGGCAACATTATCTAAAAAGTATCTATCGTGCGTTACTGCAATTACAGTTCCCTTGTATTGTGCCAAATGGTGTTCCAACCAATGTACTGATTCCGCATCCAAATGGTTGGTAGGTTCATCCAATAATAAAACATCTGGTTCTTGTAATAACAATCGACATAAAGCAACTCTTCTGCGCTCACCTCCAGATAGAACTCCTATTTTTTTGTCCGCTTCGGGCGTGCGCAATGCATCCATGGCAATTTCCAATTTGGTGTCCAATTCCCAAGCATTGGAAGCATCAATTTGGTCTTGCAGTGCGGCCTGCTTGTCCATGAGTTTTTGCATCTTATCTGCATCCTCATACACCTCGGGCAAACCAAACATGTCATTGATTTTATTGTATTCATCCAAAACAGATACAATTTCCGCAACACCTTCCTTCACTACCTCTAGAACTGTTTTTTCTTCATCCAATTGAGGTTCTTGTTCCAGATACCCAACGGAATATCCTGGTGAAAAGACTACATCACCTTGATAGTTTTTATCCACCCCAGCAATAATTTTCAGCAAAGTGGATTTACCAGAACCATTAAGTCCCAATATTCCAATTTTTGCACCATAAAAAAAACTGAGATAAATATTCTTAAGTACTGGAGTGTTTGCCGTTTTAAAGGTCTTGGTAACCCCAGACATTGAAAAAATGACTTTTTTATCGTCTGACATTTGGTGATTGTTTTAGTTAAATAAGTGGAAAGCTACACTCTACCTTTCAGAGCATTGAAAACCCAAGCTATAGCAAAAAAGCCAATTCCTACTGCGCCGAATCCATATCCGGCCACTTCATCATATTTAAAGACTCCCAGCGCTATCATTCCTATGCCCACAAAAATCATAATCCATGTGGCCCATGCCAATACTGTATTCTTGTTCATTCCCATTGCAATCGTTCTGTAGAAATCCAAATATCGTAAAAAATGGAATAATCCAAATACAAGCTTGTAGTTTATTCCTCAAATGGAAAGCGAATTCCGCATTTTTCACGAACTGTCTCTAACAACTCGGCTAAATCCAAACTATTTTGATGTGACCACAGGTTACTTTGTAACTTTTTGTTTTTCAAACAACTATGAATTTCTTCAATTTCATATACAAATCCGTTGCCTTGTACAGGAAGATCAAAATCTTTAGTTTCTTCATCTTTTATCAAAGAACAACCATTTGCTACATGCCAAATGGGATGTATGAAAAGTTCTCCTTTTGTCCCAGATATTTCTGCTTCCATTTTTGAATGACTGTTGATGCCACTATAAAGAACGGCTTGAGCATTTTCATATTGAAAAATCATCGAGGTCTGTATTTCTGTCCCATTCATGTGAAAGTTTGACCGTGCGAGAATTTCTTTTGGCTTTCCAAGAATCAAATATGCCAAGAAAATGGGGTAAATGCCTATGTCCAATAAAGAGCCTGAAGCCAAGTTTGGGTTTAATAATCTAGATTCTTCCCCTCTGTCCATTCCATAAAAGGCAAAATCTGCATGTAGATATGCTACATCTCCAATTATACCTTCATCAATTAATTGTTTTGCTTTTACTATGGAAGGATTAAACCTAGACCATAATCCTTCCATCAAAAAAACTTGATGTTTTTGTGCAGATTCCACCATTTCCACAACCTCTTTTCGGGTTATTCCAATGGGTTTTTCACAAAGCACATGTTTTCCAGATTCCATAGCCCTAATGGTCAACGCTTTATGAAAATTATGTGGTGTGGCTATATAAACAATGTCTACTCCATCCGTTTCAAAAAGGTCTTGATAACTCCCAAAACTCTTTTCAATATTGAACTCCTTGGCAAAAGCTTCTGCTTTTTCCAAAGACCTAGATGCCACAGCGGTAACTACAGCATCATCAACCAATTGCAGGTCAGATACAAATTTTCTCGCAATTCTTCCAGGGCCAATAATGCCCCATTTAATTTTACCTTCCATATGAAATCAAAAGTAATGATTATAACTCCTTATCTTTATCCTGCCTGAAGAAATTGATGTATTACTATGGATTTAAACTTCAACAAAAACGAAGATCATAATAAGCTACAGCTTTCCGATTTGAGGAAGAAATTTGCCAAAGTAAAAATGGGTGGTGGCAAATCCCGGATTGAAAAGCATCATTCCAAAGGAAAGATGACTGCCCGTGAACGCATAGCATATTTGTTGGATGAAGATAGTACTGCAATAGAAATTGGTGCCTTTGCCGGAGAGGGAATGTATAAGGAGCACGGAGGGTGTCCATCTGGTGGGGTCGTTGTTAAAATTGGTAAAGTAAAGGGTAAGCAGTGCATTGTTGTTGCCAATGATGCCACCGTAAAGGCTGGTGCTTGGTTTCCTATCACCGGTAAGAAAAATTTAAGGGCCCAAGAAATTTCCATTGAGAACAAACTTCCCATTATTTATTTGGTTGATAGTGCCGGGGTCTACCTTCCCATGCAAGATGAAATTTTTCCCGACAAGGAGCATTTTGGACGAATATTTCGAAATAATGCTATTATGAGTAGTATGGGCATTACACAAATCTCTGCTGTTATGGGGAGTTGCGTTGCCGGTGGAGCTTATTTGCCCATAATGAGTGATGAAGCTCTGATTGTTGACAAAACTGGTAGTATTTTCTTGGCTGGCAGCTATTTGGTGAAGGCAGCCATTGGAGAAAGTATTGACAACGAAACTCTTGGTGGGGCCACCACACATTCTGAAATTAGTGGTGTAACCGATTACAAAGCCAAAGATGACAAGGATGCTTTGGATAAAATCAAAAATATTGTTGGTAAAATCGGTGACTTTGAAAAAGCAGGATTTAACAGGATAGCGTCTCAAGAACCTCTTGAAAATCCTGAAGAAATTTATGGTATTCTTCCTCGTTCCCGTAGTGATCAATATGACACAGTGGAAATCATTAAACGTTTAGTGGATAATTCTGATTTTGAACAATACAAAGAAGGGTATGGCAAAACCATTTTAACCGGATATGCCCGAATTGATGGATGGGCCGTTGGAATTGTGGCCAATCAGCGTAAGGTGGTCAAGACCAAAAAGGGTGAAATGCAGTTTGGTGGGGTCATTTATTCTGATTCTGCAGACAAGGCAACCCGATTTATCGCCAATTGCAACCAAAAGAAAATACCGTTGGTTTTTCTTCAAGATGTTACCGGTTTCATGGTTGGGAGTAAAAGTGAACATGGGGGCATCATTAAAGATGGTGCCAAAATGGTAAATGCTGTGAGCAACTCAGTGGTCCCAAAATTTACCATTGTAATTGGCAACAGTTACGGGGCTGGAAATTATGCCATGTGTGGAAAAGCCTATGACCCTAGATTGATTGCTGCATGGCCAAGTGCAGAACTGGCGGTAATGAGTGGTAACTCCGCAGCAAAAGTACTCTTACAAATTGAAAAAGCCTCGTTGGAAAAGAACGGAAAGCCATTGGACCCTGAAAAGGAAAAAGCCCTATTTGATAAAATCAAACAGCGTTACGACCATCAAATTTCACCATATTATGCTGCTGCCAGGTTATGGACCGACGCTATCATAGATCCATTGGACACTCGAAAATGGATTTCAATGGGTATTGAAGCTGCAAACCATGCTCCATTGGAAAAAAAGTTTAATATGGGTGTACTACAAGTTTAATTATTGAACTGTAAACTTTGCAAGTTGTTGTTCTTCATCAACTTCTTGCAATCGTACCAAAAATTCCTCTTCGCGTTGATCAAGGCTACCAAAATTATACTGAACGGTGCATTTGATGAATGTTGGAGCCTTGTTTCCAGATGTTCGGTTTCCTCCGTAAGAAACGTTTAACAGCCAATCTCCTTTGGTGTCCGCACCAAAAATCTCAAATTGCTCTCCAGAGAAACCATGCTGAAGTTCATCCAAAATTCTGTTTCTATCTGCAAGCTCTGTATGTTCCCAATTGAAAAACCTTTTTTGAGGGTTCACAAACTGCACAATGAAATCAGCATCTGAATCGTTCCATTCTAATACCAACCTCGCATTATAGGTGAGATTGTTATGATACTTAGGGTCTACCTTTGAGATATCTAAATCCTTCCGTTGTGTATTGATCAAATTCCGAATCTCGGTTCCTGCGATTTTTTCTAGTCCAATAAAATTGAGGGAAGTATTTATTTGTCCCGTAAGAATTCCATTGAGTATCTCTAGAGCTTCTTGGTAATTTTCATTAGCCCTTTCGGCCAATGCCAAATCCAAATAAGATTGTATTCTATTAGGAAACCGTTCTACCATGCTGTGCGCTGCCAATAAGGCCTTATTATGGTTTCCATTTCCAGAACTCTTCAAAAACATACCTCTTAATTCTTCGTACTTGGGTTCTCTTTTTTCTAAGATATTGGAAAGAATTCTTTCCGCTATTTCAGGACTGGATGCGTAAAAGAATTCATAGACGTCCAATAAATATCCAGAGTCTTTCCAATATGTTTCTCTTTGATTCAAATAGATATTATAAGCCTCTTGAAGATTTTTTCCTTTCTTGAGTTCTTTAAGGTACGGCGTAACCAAAGTTTTGGAACTCACCTTTATTTTGCCATCATAAATGTTATTTTGTAAACGTGCCAAGTCCTTTGGCCCATCTGAAGAACCATCAACGGTTGCTGTTTTGGTTGTGATCATCAATACACCATTTGCTCCCATACTGCCATAGCGGTTGGTAGCCGCCAAACCTTTTAGAACCGTGATCTTTGCAATGTTTTTGGGGTCAATGAATCGTGCATTGTTTATAACTGTTATTGGGGCGGCATCATTATTATATGCTGTCGGGCTTACAAAGCTTGCTGTTTTAGTTTGACTCATAGGTACACCGTCAATGACAATCAAACCATAATTATTACCAAGAATGGAATTACTAGGTCTCATGGTCACTTGGCTCAAATCATCGTTCTGTCCTAAGCGAACACCAGAGAACTTGCCTTGTACTGCATTGTTGGCCGTGTAAGATACATCTGCAATATCCTTATCTGTTATGGATTGTACTGCATACCCAATCTTATCCTTATTTTCAAGACCGTATGCGGTTGTAACAAGCTCTTGTTCTTCTTTCCCCTCCGCAGCTACAATAACTTCATTCAGTGCAACGGCATCATTATCCTCAAAAATAAAATTGACATTCAACTCGTCATCAAGTATATGTTCTTTAGCCTTTCCCATGACCGAAACAACAAGGGTATCGCTAGGATTGGCATAAATTTTAAAGGTTCCATCGGAATTTGACCGAACTGGGCTCTCATCTGTTCCTTTAATATAAACAGTAGCGTTCGACAAACCTTGAGTTCCATTATAAATCGTGCCTAAGTACTCTTTAAATCCTTCTTTTGGGTTTTGAATATTTCTATTATCTAAAAGATTGATGACATTTGCATTATTGACTATTGCCAATAGGTTAATCATGGACTTATCGTAATCCTTTTTACCATTGATCAAAAATAATTCGCCTGAGAAATTGGGAGTGGCAGCACCCATATTTTGATGACCATCGGTAAAAAGAAGCACTTCTCCATTATCCGTGTAATCGCCTAAAGCTTCATAAGAAGTGGCCCCATCGTAAGAGGTCTCTTTTAGCCTTTTTTGAATGGAATTCCAGTCACCATCTGTAACGATGAAGTTATCTTTTGACAATATCTTGTCGCTAAAGGTCAATATAGTGACATCTGCATCTTGAATGGTCTTAAAATATGCATCCAAAAAATAGAACTCCCTATCCAAATCTCTGTCCTGCATGGAATAGGAAGCATCCCAGCAAATAGTGACTTGTTTATTTTGGGCGTTAACAACAATTATCGCCAGTACAATAGTCAAAAAGGCCAATATTTTATCCAGTCTTTTCATATTATTTTTGGTTAGCAATTTTTAAAGGTTTATAAATAATACATGTATTAGTTTATAGCAATAAATTTTGTACTATTTACACTCAATAATTGTTGATTTAAATTTCTTTCTCCTAATCTGAATATCTTTATTGTTCTTTTTTGGGCTTTGGTATTGTAATTATGATACGCGGTAACTTTTAGATAAGTAGGTGTAAGACTTTTGTTTCCCAAATATTTTATATTGACATTCCAAGTTCCTGCATTATCATATATTAAATATTCCTCACAAGAAAAACCATGCTTTTTTTCATCTCGTATTCTTTTAGGGTTCTCTTGTAGAGAATGTTTCCAAGTGTAATATTGCATATTTGGATTCACAAATTGAAGTTCAAATTCCGCTTCACCGTTATTCCATTCAAAAACAAGACGAGTACCGTTAAAGTCATCATCCTCTACCTTTACAATGCTTTTTTTATCACTAAATAATGAACCATTAAGGGTCAGCAGATTATTAAATTCCCTTTTCATCAAAGGAGTGAATACTTCGGATTCTTCAAAGAAGGATTCTTGAACCAAATAATTATAGCGTGCAAAGAGCGTGGCAGCGTTTTCAGCTTTATCGGCATATTGGTAACTCTTTGCCAGGTTAAAGTAAGATTGTGCATAATGGGGCCTTAATATGAATACTTCCTTATTCATCTCAATTGCTTCTTGAAAATCACCAGATTCTTCCAACATATAGGACAAAGCTTTTAAAATTGTAGGATCTGTTGCATATCTATTTTTTATAACACTCTTAATTTCATTGGACAATTGACTGTCTTTTAGTGTACCATTAAAAAAAGAAAAGGCATCCAAATAAAAATAAGGTGACCCTGAGTACTTTTTTTCAAGTCTGCGAAAGGTCATCTCAGCTTGGTTTATCTCCTTGCTTGCCTTGAGTTCGCCTAAATAACTGGGAAGTTTTGTTGTTTGAATCAGTTCTTCATCAAAAAAATTGTTTCGCAACTTGGCTTGATCAAATGGCTTTTGTGTTCCTGGCTCTCGTGGAGTAAAGTTTCCAGATTTTGTGTTGATCACAATTACACCTCCCACTCCTAAAGTACCATATCGTCCAACACCTGCCAATGACTCTATGATAGCAATACGTTTGATGTTGGAAGCATTAATAAAAGTAGGTGCATCCGTATAAATGATTCCGTCCACATCAAAAATAGCCGGTACCGGATTCATCATAGATTGAAGTGTTCTTGGTAAAAAGACCATAGGTATGGTCAAATCAGTTGGCCTTCTATTTCTTCTTGCTAAAGAGCCTCCACCAGGTCTAAGTGTTCCGGGTCTATAAACTTGTATGCCAGGAACCAAAGTTTGGAGACCATCTACAAAATCTGCTCCGGAATTCCGTAACTGCTCCCCATCTATCATTCGCATACGATAGCCAACACGTTCCTTATCCAATAATCCAAAAGATGATTTGATAAGGTTTTCATTGGTGTTATATTCAAATAATAATTCTTTTTGTGATTTACGTTTTTTCTTGGTCACTGTCACCCCTTCCAACTCCTCTATTTTATCGAACATTTCAATATTCAAAAATTCGGTGACATCTTCTATCACAATTTCTATGGTGCTTTTGCCAACATAACTATATTCCAGTGTTTGGCCTTCATCCACTTGAATTTCATAGCGTCCTTCTGCATCAGTTTTTACTCCATTCTCACTCTCCTTAACGATAATGTTTACATTTTTCAATGGAACCAAACCATCAGTAACAATACCTTTTATGGTTTTTATCTGAGCTTGTGAAAAAGTCACTTGAAGACACAACAAAACTCCCGAAAGGGTAAGAAAAAGAATACGATTCATTTGAACTAGATTTTCTAAAAAAGATTAATACTTGATTGATGAACTGGAATTTAAAAACTCCAACGCCCTCTTAAGTTACTCATTTTTTTATAGTTAAGTTCAAACAAATACTATTTCTACGGGATTTTAATTCATAATATGCTTTTTTGTTCTTGGTATGAGCAGTAGTTCTGTTTGTCGGCCATTTACATATCTAAACCCTTCTTCCCCATAAAAACCAGCTTCTTCCAACATCACGCGTATGTCACGTTTCCATTCTGGAATATGCACTGTTGTATTCAATTCAATTGCATATACTGTATTTGGATTCAAAGGGTAGTTTTCTCCATCATCTTTCATTACACCTCCTTGGGCGTCCCACATTCCAATAGTTGTACCTGCAGAATGGCCATAAGTACCCAATGGATGGGTATAAATGGAAGGACGGAGTCCGTCATCCTTGGCATCTTGAAGCGCTTTAGCCAAAATTTGATTGCCAGTTCTACCTTTGATCATATTGGTCGTTAAGAAATCCTGAACTCTATTTCCATCTTTTAAAGCATTGACTAAAAAATCGGGAGCTTTTGTCTCTTCTGGTTTGAGGACATAGGCTAATTCCTGACAATCCGTATTGAGACGTAGATAGGTAATTCCGAAGTCACAATGCACCAAATCACCCGGTTGAATTACCATATCGTCCGGCCTTCCAGAAAAAGAGTACAAATGACCTACCAATTCTTCGCTGGCACGCTGTACATCCACTGTAGGATGGAACCAAGTCTCCAAACCTAAATCTGTTACTTTTTGTCGCATCCACCATTCCACCTCTGTAGTAGTGGTAATTCCTGGTGTTATCACTTTTTCAGAAAAAGCTTCAGCAATGATATCATGGGTAATGTCAACCAATTGATCGTAGAGAATCATTTCCCTTTGGGTTCTGGTCTCAATCCACCGCACAGCAAGTTGTTCTGCAGATATAACCTTTGACTGATACTTTTTTGGAAGGTTGCTCATGAACTCATCATAATCCGTTTTATCCAAACCATCCGCTATGTTGTGGTCTTTGGAAAAATTAAGTCCTATTTTCTTCGGATTTCGTTCTTCAATAAGCTCCATTAAACGTTTCCATTGATTGGGCTCCTTCCCTTTGTCCCAAGCAGAAACTATACTTTTACCAACATTATATCGTGCTACCGCTAATTTATCAATAGTATTTTTCTCCTTATTCCGATAAAAAAGGAGTATTGTCCTTCTTCTTGCATTTAACCAAGTGGCCGGCAACATGGTCTTGAGTACAGGATCCTCATTGTATTCCCGGGAAATGAGAATCCACATATCTATATCCGTTTTGTCCATCAGTTCCGGAAGCAGTACATTGAAGCGTTCCTCCAAAATTTCATCAACAACACGAGCACGTTCATGTTCTGGAAGGATTTGTTGGGATTGAATGTGGCTGAAAATGAATAATGCAGATAAAAGTAAAAGTTTCTTCATACAGGGTTTATTTTCCCTGAATTTACAAAACTTTAGAGTATTTGTTCCAGTGTTTTCCCCCTTTGAATTTTTCCAGACGCAGTCTCAACAAAAGAATCCACTAAAAATATTTCCTTCGGAATTTCATACTTAGTAATACCACTCAATGATTTGATGGATTGCAGTAACTCCTCTGTATTGGCGTCCTTATCTTCAACTAAAAGGATAAGCTTTTGCCCTAGAGAGGTATCCGGCAATCCTGCCACAAAAAAACGGGACCGTATAAGCTTAGATAACTTTTCCTCAATCTGTTCAGGAATCAGCTTTATGCCTCCAGAATTGATAATGGAGTCATATCGGCCCAACCATTTAAAATGTGTGGTATCAATCAATGCTACAATATCATTGGTGACAACGCTATTTTCAGTAACCATGGGAGCATCGATGACCAAACAGTCCCTATCATCTCTTGCTACGGAAACATTAGGAAGCAATTCAAAACCAGCTTCAATCATCTCCTTTTCAGTTTTGGTAATTCTCTTTACTGCAATATGGGTAATGGTCTCCGTCATACCATAGGTTTCATATACGGCTGTTGACAACCCTGCAAGTTTGATTCTTAAACTGGTATCCACTGGTGCGCCACCAACAATGAGTGTTTTAACCCGATTTAAATACGTTATGGAGTTTTGTGCCTGCAAAGGAACCATCGCGACAAAATCGTAATCTCTGTCATTTTCTTGCAAGGGCGTAGATGAAGGCGCAATATAATCCAAGTCAAGACCTAGCACCATGGCCCTGACCAACATCATTTTTCCTGCTATTCCCGTGCATGGAAGACATAAAAGAGTAGAACTTGAAGGTTTCAAATTAAAATAAGTTCCTGTGGCCAAGGCCGAATTGACCATATGTTCCTTTTTTAACTCGATTTTTTTTGGTTTGCCCGTTGAACCTGAGGTAAAAACTTCCAAAGTAGGTTTTGGAGTAGCCCAATCCAGTAAAAAATTACCAATATGCGCTTCAAAAAATTCCCCTTCCTTTATCAAACTGTAGCCAACTTCCAATATATCCTCCAAGCTGTAATGAACTCCATTCAGCTTAAAATTAGGATGTATGCTATGCCAGGTCTGATTCGCCATTGGAGAGTGCTGCAAATTCTTCTTGGGTCATGACCTTTCCAAACAATTTTTCCTTCCAGTTTTTCCAACCATATTTTTTTGAAAAGATGAGAAGTAAGATGGGATAAACCACAAATACAGGAATCAAAACATCCCAACCCAAGGCCGGTTCAGATATATCTTTATAAATGGAATGGGTTTGAAAAGCTGTCCAATCCGCTGTTACCAAGAGTGCTGTGATCAAATTATTGGCCGCATGAAATCCCAACGCCAATTCCAAACCTTCATCCAGCAAGGTTAAAATGCCAAGAAAAAAACCGGTCCCAATATAATAAACAAGAATACCGTAACCCAATTTCTCTACTTCAGGATTGGCAATATGCATAATACCAAACAACACTGATGTAACTATTAGCGGTATCCATCTATTACCAGTCCAAATACCCAATCCTTGCATCATATGACCTCGGAACAAATATTCTTCAAAACTGGTCTGCATGGGAATCAAAATAATGGCAATAATGGCCAGGGCCAAAAATTTAGGCCAATCAAAATTGAGCACATAGTCATCAGGAGAAAAATAAATGTCGATACCTGTCAATAAAATTGTAATCCCACCCCAAAAGATAAAAGCGAAAAAGATTCGTTTCCAATCAATTTTCTTTCGGGAAGTAGTTAAACTGGTTATAGACTGTTGATGTACCAAATAAGTCCACCCTAAAACTACCCAGAGTCCAACTGCTAAAGGAAGCAACAAAATAATCAATACTAAATTAGAACCTAATTGTTCTATGATCTGTTGCATGGCATCTTCCACACTTACTGGTGAAGTCACCGTGGTAATATAATTTAAAACCATAAAGCTTATAAAGGCCAGTGGAATCACTAAATATTTCCAAAGTCCAATCTTGCCCTTATATCCTTGTTCTATATACATAACTGTTTTATTAAATCGGTTTTCCAGTGTTTGTGCCCTCTATAATACAGATTTCCTCCACTAACTTCCAAAGGACTGTCCAAATTATTGGTAAAAAGACTTCCTGTACCTAATCCTTGAGGCATTTTATTCTTTAGGGTATAGGTCCATTGGGCTATGGCATTCAATCCGATATTACTTTCCAGGGCACTGGTAATCCACCAACCAATGTTATATTGCTCTGCTAGTTGTATCCATTCCAGACTTCCATTATAGCCTCCTACCAAACTAGGTTTTAAGATAATATATTGTGGTCGTATGGATTGTAATAATTGTTCTTTATCCTGCTTAGAGAATACACCAATCAATTCTTCATCCAAAGCAATTGGCAAAGGTGTAGCACTACAAAGGTCTGCCATTTGTTGCCATTGGTTGGGTTGAATAGGTTGTTCTATGGAATGTATTTGAAAATCTGAAAGCTGTTGCAATTTACCCAAAGCTTCATTGGGAGCAAAAGCTCCATTGGCATCTACACGGAGTTCTATTTCCTCTGGGGAGTACTTTTTTCTGATGGACTTTAAAATGGTCAACTCTTTATCAAAATCAATGGCACCAATCTTCATTTTGATGCATTGGAAACCGTCCTCCAGCTTTTTTTTCAGTTGCGAAAGCATAAAGGCCTCATCTCCCATCCAAATCAAACCATTAATGGATATTGGTGCCTTACTTTGGGTGAATTCTGAAGGGAACAATTCAAATGGATGACTGGATCGCAACGACAAGAAAGCCTGTTCAACACCAAATTGTATGGAAGGAAACGCTATTAACTCTTCTAAAATTTTCTCTTTTCCAAAATGAATGTTCTCGCAGACCCAAGCCAACTTTTCTGGATAATCCGGCACATCATCAACACTAAGTCCCCGAAGGATTCCGCATTCTCCTATCCCCCACTGCTTTTCTTCCTGCAAGATTATAAACCAAGTCTCCTTTTGGGTTAGTATGCCTCTGGAAGTGCCGCTAGGTCTTTTAAAGTTTAGGGTATATTTTTTGAAAGAAGCTTTCATGTGTTTGGTTTCAAATTTAGTCTTTTTGAAACCAATTGGGAAAGTAAATTAAAAGGCTGTTTAGCGCTTAACTAAAGTTAAACCAAAAGCGAACTCCTTCGCTTTGCTTGTCTATATTGAGTTTGGACTGTAGTTGGTTTACCAATCTGTTCATTAAACGGATACCCATGGAAGAATGCGCTCTTTCGTCCGCATCATCAGGAAGTCCAACACCATTATCAGTATACTCAAAAAAGCCTTGTTCCCCATTTTTACTTAAATGGATATAGATTTTACCGTTCTCATCATTTTCTGGAAACGCATATTTGAAGGAGTTGGAAACCAATTCATTTAAAATCAAACCAAATGGTATGGCTCGGTCAATGTCCAATTCAGTTCCCTCAGCATCTATGGTGATACTGATGTTGTGTCCGCCTTTTTTATAAACAGATTGCACACTGTTGATGAGACTTTCAATATAGCCCTGCATTTCAATGACAGATAAATCGTCGTTCTGATACAGCTTTTGATGAATCAAAGCCATCGCCTTCACCCTACTCTTTCCTTCTTCCAAGGCTACAATAGCAGCTTTGCTACGCGTATTTTTAGTTTGAAGACTTAGCAGACTGGACACCATTTGAAGATTGTTCTTTACCCTATGGTGAATCTCTTTCAACAAAGAATCCTTTTCAACCAGAGCATTTTCAATAATATGTTTTTGATCTGCAATAAGGCGCTGATTTTTTATACTTTTTAAATAGGCATAAACCAATCCTGCAAAACCTAAAAGTGTAAATATTAAGGAAATGAATACCAAATTGATACGCTCGTCCTTCGCCTTCATTTCGCTACGGGCCAATTCATTGATTTTTTTTTGCTCATCGATCAACCGTTGTGAATTTTCCAAATCTTCGTTGGCCACAATGGTCACCAATTGTTGTTTTATTATTGAAGATTGTTTCTGGGCCAAAGAATCTTTTATGCGCTCATTACGTTTAAAATAAATCGACGCATTTTTATAGTTTTCTACCTTATCATAATACGCCGCAAGCAAGCTGTTTCTTTTAATATTTTGAAGCATGGTCATATGCTCGAAATCTATGTCAAGATTCCTTTTGGCCAACGTAAAGTTTTCAAACTGTAGATTGGCATCCGCTAAATAGAGTGTATTTTCAACAACCTCACTCTGATGGGAATTTTTAGAAGAAGTATCTAAAATCTCAATGCTACTTTCCAAAAGAGGAATAGCAGTTTCATACTCCCCTAGCATCACATGACATTTGGCAATATTTCCCTCAATTTCTGCTTTGAGGAGATCGCTTTCAAAGAGTTGTTCTTCCGTTTTTTGTATTGAAATATCATTGATGAATACATCCAAATAAGCTTTGGCCTTTTTGAGCTCGCTCAATGCAGTTGGAGCCGAATTATCCAATCTTAGATAGTTTCCTACTTTACTATGGTATTTGGCAAGGCCATAAGAATCATTGTCAGCAATGGTTGGTTTTACCTCCATGATATATTGATTCCTTGCTTTTCTATACAACCCTAAATTGCTATAGATATCATAGAATGCAACATTGTCCGTTAAGCCCAGTTCTCGTTTTTCTTTTCTGATTTCAATCTGTTTGTCGAACAATTGAAGGTTTGCATAGTTGTCATCCAAAACATCCAAAACAACCTTTCTGGAATCTGAGTCCAAAGAATCCAACACCCTGTGCAACTCATTGGCCAAAGTGGTACTTTTGTCAAACTCGCCAAGGTCATTGTACAATTGGGCCTGCATTACTTTATAAAGTCGCGTAGCTGAAGAATCATTGGTCTTCTGGGCATTGGAAAGATATATTTTAATGGTATCCAACCAATCGTAAGCTGAATTGGTGGTATACCTGTTAACAGAACCAAAGAACATATCAAACCTATCAGGGGCACCCTGAATATCCTGAAATTCTTTGAGGGGGTTCTGTTCTTCCTCTGCGGTTGTTTGAGCAGAGGCGTGGGATATAACCACAAAACTTAGTGTAATAAAAAGTAGTCTGACGTAACGTTCCATTAATTTACCCAATAGTACTTTCAAAATTATTTTGAAATGCTATGATTTTTGTGCCCTTTATTTTCTTTTACCCCTTACTATAGAAAACCAACCAAATGGTCAGCAACGTTATTATTAATGTATGGGGTTGTATAAAGAACGTTAGTTTGGCATCAAAATTAAATCCAATAAGAAAGAGTTGTTCACTATTGTTGTGAAACCCTCAATTTCTGTTGTGAAAAGCATTCCATCGTATGCAAAAACACCATTTATCGATGTTCTGTGCATTTCATGGATTTAGATGTTTGACATAATAACCAAAAACAAAAAGGTCTTGCTGTTAAACAAGACCCTTTTACGAGAACACTATATGAAAATGAAAAAATTACTTTCTGAAATAATTACACTGCTAAAGTACAGGCGACTTCGGCCAGTAGAAAAATATTGTTGTGAATCTTACAAAATATGTGGTCATTGATCACTTTGGATAAGCGACATAAAAAAAGGTGCCTTTTTAGACACCTTTCTATAATTTATATCTTCTCATGAATCAACTGTTCATAGAAGAAATAATGAACTCCTTGAAGTCTTTTGAGATTGGAATCAAATTATTATTGATCATAATATCTTTGGAATTGATGGCATCAATATGGTCTACATTAACAATGTAGGATTTATGTGCTCTGTAAAATTTGTTCTTCGGTAATTTCTCCAAGTAATCCTTTAAAGGGGAGCGAACCAAAAACTTTTTATCAACTGTATTTACCTCAAGATATACATTATCAGCTTTGATGAATTGGATGTCACCAAACTGAATTCGATAGTACAAATGTTGCTTTTTTACAAAGATGGAATCTTTAAGAACTGAGTTTGAAGTAAAAGTATCTCCTTCGTTCCCTGTAATTTCATTACTCTTCTCTTTCTTATTGTAATTGAAATTAGAGAGCGCAATTTCTATTGAGGTGTATAGATCCTGTTGTTCAAAAGGTTTTACCAAGTAACCATCTGGTTTTACAGTCTTGGCATTTTCAACTGTTGCTCTATCTGAATTTGAAGTGACAAAAATAAATGGAATGTTGTAGACATCCCTAATGTGTTTCCCTAGATCAATTCCAGTCTTGTCCGAGGCCAAGATGATATTTATAAGCACTAGGTCAACATGATTATTTTTAAGTACGTCCACTGCCTGTTCGTATACAATTACATTATCCACAATCTCATACCCAATCTCTTCCAGCATGGATTGCATATCGTCTGCAATAATAACGTTATCCTCTACAATTAATATTTTGATCGGATGTTCCAAATTAATTTAAGTTTAGTGGGTTGTGCATCAAAATTACAAAAAATTATTAACTGCTATGTAGAACAGCAAGGCCAAGAGAAATGTACTCAAAGCCAGTTTTTTCAACTCTCCGTCCAGTTCTTTGGGTACTTTAGTGACCACAACTTTTCTCAAATGAAAGGCAATTGGTAAAAATGCGAGCATGTAATAAGTTCTCCATATTGGTATTTTTTCCAACCATGTAAAAATCAAAAAACAAAGAAAAGCAACGGTCAAAATGATATAGTGGTATCGCTTTCCGTTTTCATATCCCATTTTAACCACCAAGGTGTTTTTTCCAGATTTTTTATCCGAAGAGACATCGCGAAGATTGTTCAAATTCAAAACGCCGACACATAAAAACCCAATTGCAATTGCCGGTAAAATGGAGTTCCAATCCAAGGCCTTTGTATATAAAAACATGCTCCCCAATACCCCCAGCAATCCAAAAAATAGAAATACAAACAAATCTCCCAATCCTTGGTATCCATAGGGGTTGGTTCCCATGGTATATCTAATTGCAGCCCAAATGCTCAAGATACCCAACACCAAAAAAAGAAGGAAAAAGGGTAAGTTCTCACTCCCGAAGGCCCTATATAAAAGCCAAATTGCCAACAGCAATGTAATTGCAATGGAAATCCAAATTCCTTTTTTTAGAGATGACCGGGTCAACAGTCCGCTTTGCAATGCTCTTGCCGGACCAATTCTCTCTTCATTATCAGTTCCCTTGACTCCATCTCCATAGTCATTGGCAAAATTGGAGGTAACCTGAAACCCTACTGTGGTCAACAGGGCAAAAATGAAAATAGTTAAATCAAAAAAGCCATGAAGTCTGGCCAATGCAGTCCCCACAATAATTCCAGATAATGAAAGGGGAAGTGTTCGAAGTCTAGCTGCCTGAATCCAGGCCTTTATATTTCCCAAATTAATACGGGTCTTCTATTTTAACTCTTTTACCATCTTGATAGGAAGCAACGAAAGCATCAGAAAAGCCCATATTCACCAACTGTTTTCTAAATGACTGCGCTTCGGCCAATGTTTCAAAATTACCAAGGGAATAAGCATAAAATGGATTGGTTTTTACAAAGAGTGTATTGGTTAATGCTTCGGATGCTAAGGTCATATTATTGTCCACAAACGATTTGACCTGCACTGAATAGATTTTTTCCTTGTCTAAAAATTCTTTTGCCAAATAAAATTCCCTCACCAAACTCAATTCCTCATTTTGTTCTTTCAAATTATCTATTCGCGTTTTGATGGCATCCAAACTATCTATTGAAACCAAGAGGTTATTCTGGTTTTCAAAGGATTTTTTGCTGCTTAGGCCCGCCGTAAAAGAAGTAATGGCCAAAACACCAATTACAAAAAGCCCCGTAATGCCCAAAAGAACATTCCGTTGCAGCTTTACTTTTCGCAGGTCTTTATTCTTAAATTTGATTTGGTCTAAAAGTCGTTCATTAATTATTTGGGCCTTATCAATATCCTTATGAAGGTCCAACAAATCACTTTCTTCAATAAAAGGCATATTAAAGTGGGTTATTAAGTTCAAAAATATGCTAAGAGCATAACTGTCAAATAGTTAATACAATGTTACACAAATGTAAAATTTTTGTTGAAAGAAAAAAACTAAGCCGTATCAATTTAATAAAATGGATATCAACAATTTTACAACCTATTTTGTTGATTCGGTTGCACCAAACGGATACCATCATCCTCAATACTGATTTTTCGTTGCCGATAAAGGATACCTACCCCTTTTTTAAACGCTTTTTTGCTCAAATGAAGCTGTAGTTTAATTTCTTCTGGAGAGGACTTATCGTGCAACGGTAAAAAACCACCATTCTCATTAAGCAGAATTAAAATGGCTTCGGCAGTAGGTTCCAGCATTTTGGCTCCTATGGGTCGCAAGGAAACATCAATTTTGTGATCCGACCTCACATTCTTGATATATCCCTTTAACCTGTCCCCTATTTTAATGGGCTGAAATACATCACTTTCAAATACCAAGCCTTTGTATTTATTTTCAATGATAACCTCCCAACCTAAAGGGGTCTTTCTATAAACCAACAGATTTACTTCATGATTGGTTTCATATTCAACTTCTTCATTCGACAGGAATCTATCTATTCTACTTGATGCTGTTAAACGGAATGTTTTTTCATCCATAAAACAGTGCACCACATATTGTTGCCCCTCTTCCATTCGCGTTCCCTGTTCCCTAAAGGGAACCAATAAATGTTTTTCCAATCCCCAGTCCAAAAAAGCGCCATACTCTCCAACTTCAGCCACTTTCAAAAAGGCAAAGTGGTTACGTGTTATTAGAGGCTGCAAAGTTGTGGCAATTGGTCTTTCCTCATTATCTAAATAACAAAAGACCTCTATATCCTGGTCAACTTGACAATCCTCAGGAACATATTTGTTGGGCAAAAGCACCTCTGTACCTTCATCATCACCCAAAAACAGCCCTATGCTTGTGCTCCTTAAAATCCTAAGAGTATTATAGTTTCCCAATTCTATCATTTGGCAAAGGTAGATTGAAATTATGGGTATAAAAAAAGCCGCCCAAATGGACAGCCTTTTTTAAAGTCCTTTTATTTTAACTATAAATGGATTCTTTTCCGAAGTGTTTTGCCAGCATGTAATAAATTACAGCTCTATGTTTGTTCTTGTCAGACCTACCATATTTATCGATTACTGTATTGATGGCTTCCATTAGGGCTGGTGAATCGTCCAAGCCCAATTTTTTCATCAAAAAATTGTTTTTCACGGTTTGCAGTTCTTTATCATCTGAACCAGAAACCTTGGAGGCATCCAAATTATAAATGGCAGGACCTAGCCCAATAGCAACTTTGGTAAGTAAATCCATGTCAGGAGCTTCACCAAATTTATCTTTGATGTCCGCTGCATATTTTACGATCAATTCATCTCTTTTACTCATAATAGATAGTGTTCTTTGTGATTTATACTTAGTGCTTCTAAGATATGAAATCGAAATAGTCGAGCAAAATCTTGTCGTTTATTTGACGAGGGGTTTTTATTTCCAGAATTTTTGCTTTTGAAGATTTTACATAAAACTGCTTCAAACAATCATTCAATTGCTGCTCATTTTCGGCTTGGGAATACTCCAGCCCATACATTTTGGCCAAATGTTTTGCCGTGTGGTCATGCTTGGTTTCGAAAAAGGTAGAAAATTCTTCAGTCGCTTCGCTGCCGGGCAAAATTCTGAAAATACCTCCTCCAGCATTATTGATCAAAATAATCCTGAAATCTGATTTCAGATAATCATTCCAAAGTGCATTGCTATCATAAAAGAAACTTAAATCCCCAGTAATCAACAAAGTTGGTTCTTCATTATGAACGGATGCTCCAATAGCTGTGGATGTACTGCCATCTATTCCACTGGTTCCTCGATTACAGAACACTTTCAACGATGCATCCATTGGAAACAATTGACAATATCTTACCGTTGAACTATTGGCCAGATGTACTAGGTAACCCTCCGGTATGGTTTTTAATATCTGATCAAAAACAACAAAGTCAGAAAATGGAATCTTTTTTACATAAGCCGCTCTTCGCAATTCATATTGTTCCTTGGTTTGCCGCCAATGCAACTTGTACTCGCTTTGCATATTTTCAGGCTCTATAAGAGTTTCAATGAACTGGCTAGGATTTGTCTTGATGTGTTTTGAAAGACAATAAAAAGTATCGTAAGCTTTTTTAGGGTCTATATGCCAATGTTCATTAGGTTGGTAGGTTCGTAAAAAAGCTTTGATTTTTTTTGAAACAATCATTCCCCCAAAAGTGATGAGCAAATCTGGCTGTAATGCTTGAAAAAGCTTTTCTTTTTTGTTTGACTTTTCAATTGGCGCGATAATGCTATCTATACTTGGGAAAAATTCAGGGTGGTGAAGGTTTGAAGTCGTCTCAGTAAAAACCAAAGTATCACCGTCTTTTGCAAAAAGGTCCAGTAACTCCTGCGAAACAGTATCTGGTTGATTTACCCCAACCAAAACCATCTTTCGGTTACTTTCTTTCCAAAGTTTTCTTAGTGCTGACCAATCGGTTTTTTGATTTTCAACAACCAATGGGGCAGATTCAGCAATATTGATAAGAGGAGCATCCACTGTTCCATAAAGAGGTTCCTCAAAGGGAATGTTGATATGTACAGGGGCATTTTCAGAGAAGGCAACCGTAAGTGCTTTTTCCAATTCCTTTTCATTATAACGCTGAACAGCTTCTTGATTTTCCTGCAGTAACTGGTTCCCAAAGATTTCAATTTGGTCCGCAGCATGGGAAATATCCTGTTTTAAATTGGCAGAATACCCAATATGTTTTTCCAATGCATTTTCTTGGCGGATGGTTTGTCCGTCCCCAACATCAATCCTGTAGCTTGGTCTATCCGCAGAAATTACAAGCAATGGAATATCACTATAAAATGCTTCCGCTATCGCTGGGTAATAATTCAACAAAGCACTCCCAGATGTACAGACTACCGCAACCGGCTCTCCAAGCTGTTGTGCCATGCCCATGGCAAAAAAAGCAGCGCAACGCTCGTCAACTATACTATAACAATTGAAAAAAGGGTTTTTGGAAAAACTTATGGTCAAGGGTGCATTTCTTGAACCAGGCGATATCACTATATTTTTAACTCCTTTGGACTTAAAAAAAAGAACCAATGTTTGTGCAGCAGGAATATTGGAGTACATCATGACCTACAAAAATACGTTCCAAATTGATATTCCCCTAAATTCAGCAGTCCCAAATTAGATGATGTTTAACATGGTCCTGCTTTTATTCTGGGTCTCAACCCATTCGCTTTCTGGTTCAGAATCAACGGTAATGCCGCCACCCACAAAAATGGAGGCGTTTTCCTGATTAAGTTCCATACACCTTAGATTTACAAATAATGAAACTTCATTGACAGCTCTTAAATTGAGCTCCCCTAAAAAGCCGGTGTAAAAACTACGATCATAATTTTCTTGAGAAAGGATAAATGCTTTTGCTTTTTGGGTTGGAATACCGCAAACCGCAGGCGTGGGATGCAATGCCTCAATAATTTGTTTTATTCCCATTTTGGATGGCAAGCTTGCGGTAACCTTGGAACGCAAATGCCAAAGATTCCCTGCTTTTACGGATTCGGTTTCACTAATTTCAAGTTCATCCACAATGCCTCCCAATTTTTCCCGGATATAATCCGAAACCATTTGTTGTTCCTCAACTTCCTTGGTTCCCCATGCAGGTAGCTCACTATCTATATTGGGTAAAGTGGCGGCCAATGACATGGTCGTTAATTGATTATTATTGATTTGCACCAAAGTTTCAGGCGTGGCTCCACACCACATTCCTACTTTAGGATGATAAAATAAGTAGCAAAAAGCATTGGAATATTGTGCCAAAAGGTTCTTGAAAATATTGATAGGGTCTTTAGTCAGTTTGACTTCCAGTTTTCTGGATAAAACCACTTTCTTCAATTCTCCCTTTTTTATGGCTTCCACTCCACTCTTAACAAGTTCAAGATGATCAAACTTGCCTTCATCGCTAACCGTTGACGTAATTTTTGAAGTCGACTCTTGTTCCAAAAAGGTTGTGGTCAAAATTTCATCAGGATGGATTAATACTGCTTCACTTTTTGAACTAAAAGGCGCAAATACAAAGCCTCTTTCTTCAAAAGTAATGGTCGCGTACAACTTATCGTCCGATTGAAAAAGTCCAGTGATTTGCTCTTCTCCTGGTTTTCTATAAACTGAAAAGGGTAACTTTTTTTTCAATTGTGCTTCTATTTTATTGAGAAGCGTCTGAAAATCTTTATGTTCTGGGTAAGGCAATCGTAGTCAATTTACAGTTGGAAATCAGGTTTCCTTCCTCATTCGTAATTCTAATCTCCCACAATTGGGTCGTGCGGCCTTTGTGTAGTATTGATGCCTTTGCATAGACAAATCCATCCTTGACCGACTTCACATGATTGGCCGCTATTTCAATGCCGCGCACATAAAACTCTTTTCCGTCCAAAAAAATATAGGAAGCGGCACTGCCCACACTTTCTGCCAGTGCCACCGAAGCACCTCCATGAAGCACTCCATCTGGTTGATGCACGCGAGGTGTTACTGGCATTTTGGCCAGTAAAAAATTCTCTCCTACGTCAATGTAGGTTATATCCAAAGTTTCCATCAATGTTCCTTTGCAAATTGCATTGCAAACTGATAGAATTTTCTCTTTATGCGCTTCCATGCTTCTATTTTTTTGTAAAATTACACAAAGCTATGGCAAACCACTAAAGTACCTATATGTATGCGTGAAAACACGGTGAAATATTCCACGGAGAATACCTACCTCACACAAAATTCAATTACTGAAAAGACTAAAAATGTTTGGATAATTCTTCATGGCATGGGCTATTTGAGCAAATACTTTGTAAAGTATTTTGCTACTTTGAACAGCGATGAAAACTACCTGATAGTACCCCAGGCACCATCCAAATATTATTTGAAAGATGAATTTAAATATGTGGGAGCCAGTTGGTTGACAAAAGAAAGTACAGCTATGGAAATTCAAAATGTAATGCAGTATTTGGATGCTGTATATGAAGCCGAAGAAATACCTTCAGGCATAAATTTGATACTTTTTGGATTTTCTCAAGGGGTTTCTATTGCTGCACGATGGTTTACTCGAAAAAAAATCAAATGCAAATCGCTTATTCTTTATGCTGGGGGGATCCCCAATGAATTGAAAAAAGAGGATTTTGACTTTATTGACTGGGATTTTACTTCCGTTACATTAATCTACGGCGACAAAGACATCTATATAACTCCAGAGCGGTTGCAGCAAGAATATACTAAGATAGATTTGCTGTTTGAAGGAAAGGCAAGGGTCATCAACTTTGAAGGAGGGCACGAAGTAAAACCCGAAATTATCCAATCTTTGGCATAATGGCAAACAGTAAAAAATCCATAGCCCATATAACATTGGTCGTTCGTGACTATGATGAAGCGATTGAATTCTATACCCAAAAACTAAATTTTAAATTAGTACAGGATGTTGATTTGGGTAATGGAAAACGATGGGTACTTGTGGCTCCAAAAACTTCGGAATGTGCCTTGCTTTTGGGAAAGGCTGCCAACGAGGAACAAATGGCTGCAATTGGCAATCAAACTGGTGGAAGGGTATTTCTCTTCTTACATACAGACGACTTTTGGGCAGACTATGAATCCATGAAAAATAAAGGCGTGGAGTTTACCGAAAAACCCAGAAAAGAGGAATACGGTACAGTAGTGGTTTTTAAAGATCTTTATGGAAATTTATGGGACCTATTGCAGCTTAACTAATTAATTGGACTCTGTTTTAGCTTCTTCTTCAGGGTAGTACGTTAGCGAACGGGAAGTATAGCTATTGTCTGGAGTTACAATTTTTCTTACCCAATTTTTATTCTTGTTATTGTCAAACTGAAAAATGTACTCTTCAACAGATTCAGTATTTTCAGTCTTGGTAACTACTTTTCCCAAAATCCCGTCCTTGTAATACATGATTTTTTTAGTATCAGACACAAACTTCTTGTTTATCATGTCATAGGAAAATAGCTCTTGCGAGATAAGTTTACCCTGTACGTTAAAAATTTCCTCTGTGGCCTTATTGGACATGCCGTCTATATATTCTTTGGTCAAAACAATCTTGAGAGGGCCTTTTGATGTTTTCTTTTCTGAAGTTCTGATGGATTTTTCAATGACTCCATTTATAAAAATGCTTTTGGTAAGCTCATTCTTATAGGGAGCGTATTCAAAAGTAGTTTCGTCAACTCCATCAGCATTTGATGTAATTATTTTTGTCAACCTTCCTGTTTCATCAAACTGATATTCCTGTTGTTCCAGAAATTCTTTATCGTAGGAAATGATTTTTTCTGATATTTTTCGATTAGGAACCGTATCGATGGAATAAAAGTTTGCCATAGATGTGGATGCATCCAAAACATTGTTCTTATAACTTTCCATCCTTTTCTCTACCAATTCTCCTCCATCATATTTATAATAGGTGATGTCTTGGTCAGAATCATTGTATTGGGTCACTGTCTTGGTCAAAAAACCATCCTTGGTAAATTCGAAAAGTTCCTTGCCATAATCCGTACTTACCAAACAAGATTTAACCTTACCGTTCAAGTCAAAATCTTGGAGTTTAAGTATTTGAATCTCTTGGGAACGAAGCCCAGTTACTGTCCAAAGTGAAAAAACTAAAAGTGGAATGTAGTTTTTTATCATAGGGCAAAATTACTTCTAAATGGTTCAACTAGAAAATTACTAGCATACACCATGCCTAAATTAACCAAAAGAAAACACAATTATTAGAATTTGCGGTCAGGAGCAAATGGAGTAAGGTCAAGGGACGATTTATTTCCAGAAACCAATTCGGCGACCAATTTTCCCGTTACCGGTCCCAAACTCCAACCCATCATAGCATGACCAGAAGCAATGGTTAGGTTATTGAAACCTTTAGATTTTCCTATATAAGGCAATCCATCTGGAGAAACTGGACGTAATCCACATTGTGCTTTATTTTTATCCTCCTCTGGAATTTGAAGTCCTTCATAAAAATTTTCTGCCCCTCTTGCTATGGCTTCCACCCGCTCTTTTCTGATATGGCCATTGATTCCAGAAAACTCCATGGTTCCAGCAAATCGGGTAAATCCATCCATAGGTGTAACCGCCATTTTAGCTTCCATTAATATGGCTGGCATGGATATTTTTGTTTCTGAAGGTACATTAATGGCATAGCCTTTACCCGCTTGAAGTGGTAATTTCTGGTTCAGCTTTTTGCACATTTGTGAAGTCCAAGACCCTGCTGCTAAAACAACTTCATCAGGTTGATAGTGGTTCTTATCTGTTTGGATTTGAACAATTTTATCCTTTTGAATCTCTACTTCCTGTACCTCTTCATTTTTTCGGATTTGAACTCCCGCTTGAACCAAGTATTGCAGCAAACGTTCCATAAATTGAGTTGGCGTGCTATGTCTATCGCAATCATAATGAAAAGCGCCTTTTGCATTGAATGCAATGTTCGGTTCCACCTCTGCAAGTCCTTCTATATCCAAATGATTGACACCCAAGCCCAATTCTTTGGCTTTTTCGGCAACCTTTAATTCATGATCTCGTTCGTTTTCTGTTTGATAAACCATTAGGAGCCCCTTATTTTCAAAATGAAAACTACCTAAATCTCCAGAAGCATGAATCTCTTCGTACAAATCTCTACCCAAAAGATTAATGTCTCGGATAATTGGCATGGCTCGCTCCACCTTGGCCTTTGTTGAGGATTTCTTAAAATACCATGCCCATCGTATAAAATCCAGGTCAAATCTCGGTTTCATATAAAAAGGACTTGATGAATCAAACATATATTTGATTCCTTTGGAAATCATTCCAGGGGCTGCCAACGGCACAATATGACTAGGGGTGAGATAACCTGCATTGACAAAAGAAGCTCCAGAGGTAATATCACTTTTGTCCACTACTGTCACTTCATGTCCTTCTTTTCGTAAATAATAGGCAGTTGAAAGTCCAACTATACCTCCACCTATCACCAAAACTCTTTTACTGCTATCCATACTTAATTATATTACCTGAAATCCGTGTGCGTAAGGATCGTCTTGATCATCAATTGTTATTGTATTTCTGCCATAAATTTTGGCCCAACCCTGAATGCTTGGCACTATGGCTTTTTTTCCTACCAGCTCGGCCTCTTCCTCAACTTTGCCAATAAATTTAGAACCAATATAACTTTCATGCACAAAAGTTTCACCTTGTTTCAGCTGACCTTTAGCATTAAGTTGTGCCATACGTGCGGAAGTCCCTGTGCCACAAGGAGAACGGTCAATTGCCTTATCTCCATAAAATACAGCATTGCGACCAGAAGAAGTTGCATCTAAAGGTTCACCAGTCCAAAGAATATGAGACACATGATTGATATTTGGATTTTCTGGATGAACAAATTCTTTTGGGTACTTTGCATTGATTTTATCGCGAATCTCTTTTGAAAAACCAATCAATTCGCCTGCAGTAAACTTGTCAACACCTTCAAAATTTTCTTGTGGATCAATAATTGCATAGAAATTTCCGCCGTAGGCCACATCAAAATGTAAATCTCCCAACCCTGATGATTTTACGAAGAGGTTTTCCGCAGCTAAATAACTCTTCACGTTGGTGAGCCTAATCCATTCCACTTTGTCATTTGGTTTATGGTATTCAATTTCTACCAGCCCTGCAGGCGCCTCCATTTTAACTTTTCCCGGAATTTTGGGTTGAATCAATCCTTCTTCCAATGCCATGGTCATTGTGCCTATTGTACCATGCCCACACATAGGAAGGCAACCACTGGTCTCAATAAAAAGTACGGCAATATCATTATCTGGGTCATGTGGTGGATATAAAATACTACCACTCATCATATCATGACCACGGGGCTCAAACATGAGTCCTGTTCTGATCCAATCAAACTCTCTCATAAAGTGCTGTCGTTTTTCCTCCATGGAATTACCTATCAATTTTGGACCACCTTCAACAACGAGTCTTACTGGATTCCCACAGGTGTGTGCATCAATACACTTAAAAGTATGAACTGCCATAAAAATAGAATCTACATTAAAGTATAACTCACAAATTTAAAGCAATAGTTTCCGTTTAGTTTCTTAAAAATTAGCACAAACTACATATATATTACCCCCAAATTCATTCAGAATTATTTTTTACAGCTAATTTTTGAACAAGTGAAAGGTTGCATATCATAGAATAAGAATAGTAATCTTTAGATTTCATGAAACTAATCAACAAATGGGCAAATCCCTAAAACAGTACCAAAACCAACATCAAGTTCATTCTGTTTACTTATTTTTGGCCAAATATCATAGTAAACAGTTATAATGAAGAACATCATTTTAGTGGCCTCTCTACTGGCTTTTTCCTGTAACTCTTCCCAAAAAACAGTTTCTGAACAATCACAATCCAAAAAAGAAATTGATCCGGTTACATACGCCAAGACTATAACGCAAGACGATCTTAAAGAACATCTATACACCTATGCTTCTGATGATTTTGAAGGAAGGGAAACCGGAAAACCTGGACAAAAGAAGGCTGTTGATTATTTGAAAGCACATTATATGAAGCTAGGTATACCAGCCGCCAAAAATGATGGGAATTATTTTCAACCTGTTCCTTTGGAGGTTGCCCAAGTTCCCGAAGGAAGCATTACTATCAATAATACCGAATTCCCATTAGGTGAAGATATACTAACATTCTCCTCTGCAACTGGTAATTACGTAGAAATTGTGTATGCTAGCTACGGTATTGAAGATGGTGACTATTCTGATTATACCGGATTGGATGTAAATGGCAAATTGGTTTTGGTCAAAGCAGGTGAACCTATTGATAAAAACGGTAATTATTTGCTGTCTGGCACTAGTGAAAAGTCAGTTTGGAGCAATATGTCCGAAGCATTACAAAAGAAGATGGAGTTGGCCACAACCAAAGGAGCCATAGGTGTTCTATTTTTTGATACCACAAACTTTCCAAGATACAAAAGGTATTTTGAATATATGAAAACCAATAATAGTGGTAGAATGGAATTGGTAGATGAAAGTGATGAACATTTTATGGTTTTATTGAATGAGAAAGCCGCTACTGCCATAAAAAAAGATATTGCAGAAGACCATGCTTCCAAAATAATGTCCATCGAGCTAAATCTGAATATCAACAGCGCCAACGAGAAAATAAGTTCGGAAAATGTGGTAGCTGTGCTAAAGGGTTCAGAAAAACCAGAAGAATATGTTATTATTTCTTCACACCTTG
Source organism: Flagellimonas amphidinii (assembly GCF_013090115.1). Taxonomy (GTDB): domain Bacteria; phylum Bacteroidota; class Bacteroidia; order Flavobacteriales; family Flavobacteriaceae; genus Flagellimonas; species Flagellimonas amphidinii. Next base: position 62,095 of record NZ_JABFNN010000039.1, on the reverse strand, counting down.
ATCATATTGGAGTCACAGCCGATGGTCAAATAAACAATGGCGCAGATGACGATGGTTCTGGAAGCGTTGCCCTATTGGAAATTGCCGAAGCGTTCAAAAAAGCGGTAGAAGCCGGTGAAGGCCCAAAGCGCTCCATTGTATTTTTACATGTCACTGGTGAAGAAAAGGGATTACTAGGTTCAAGGTACTACACCGACATTGACCCTATTTTTCCCCTATCACAAACTGTGGCCGATCTTAATATAGATATGATAGGTAGAATTGACCCTAAAAGAACCGGAGATAGAAACTATGTCTATTTGATTGGCTCTGATAAGTTGAGTACGGAACTTCACAATCTTTCCGAGGAAATCAACAAAAAGTATGCAAATCTAGAATTGGATTATAAGTACAATGATGAAAATGACCCCAATAGGTTTTATTATAGGAGTGATCATTACAATTTTGCCAAAAACAATATCCCGATCATCTTTTATTTTAATGGGACGCATGCTGACTATCATCAACCTGGTGACACACCTGATAAAATAAACTACGATTTGCTGGAAAACCGAACCAGACTTATCTTCCATACAGCTTGGGAAGTGGCCAATCGTGAGAATAAAGTTGTGGTGGACAAAGCTGTCAAATAATATCAAAAAAAACTTGAAATTAAAAAAGCCCATCAACTGATGGGCTTTTTTGGGGTGGAAGACCGGGTTCGAACCGGCGACCTCTGGAACCACAATCCAGCGCTCTAACCAACTGAGCTACAACCACCATTTTAAGTACTCCTGCATAAAATACATCTGTAAATTTAAATCAGGCGGGTGCAAAAATACCTCTTTGTAATGATTCAACCAAGAGAAATTAAAATTTAGCCATAATCATTCCTTAAAAATTTAGAAATGATTTGTATTCCAACAATCGTATCAACCCCAATATCAATTTTATAGCGCTAAAAATATCGACTAAATGTATGATTTGTCAGATAAAACACACATTTTCTGGCGTTTCACAACATTTAATTCCACAAAAACTACATCAAAGGTATTTTTAACCATTGTAGATTTTAAATCTTATGCCCAAAAAAACCTCTTATGCATCCTACAAAAAACTACTTATTAAAGTAGTTCTCCCATTTTGTATATTACTTTTAGCTTTACCTGCCAAAGCACAAATATCTAAAAATGATAGTTTAGCATACCGATTAAAAAGGCTACAATCAACTAATCACTTTAACCCCAAAGACACAACCCATATAAAATTGCTTATTGATTTGGCTGCTTCCTATCGTTTTGTGAACAATGATAGTATGTATTCCATCTCAGAACAAGTTTTAAAATACAGCAAGGCTATCGATTTTCAAAAAGGGGAAGTAAAGGCTCTTTATGCAATGGGCAATTATTATTCTGATAATGGAAATCGTAAAAAGTCAATGTTGACTTTTAATAAAGCTCTAAATCTTGCAAAAGAAATTGCCTGTAGAGAAAGTCAATTGGATATCATAAATACTCTAGCCCAAAACTATAGTTATGTAGGAGATTATGCAACAGCGCTAAATTTAAACTTAGAAGGAATTGATTTGGCACAAAAAATGGGCAATAAGGAATTGCTTTCTATTCTTAATGAAAATATTGCAATGCTGTATGCTGAGCAAAAAGATTTTAAGAATGCCTTGATGTTTTATGATACTGTTCAAAAAATAAATCGGGAGCTTAATGATGAAATTGTCAATGCAGAGACTGAAAGTAATATGGCCTCACTTTATAAGGATGCTAAGAACTTTAAGTATGCCATGTTCAATATCAACAAGAGCATCAATACATTTGAAAAGAATAAAATTTATGACTGGCTTGCCTATGCTTACCAAGTAAAAGGAAGCATTTATCTAGAACAAGAAAAATATCAGTGGGCCTTATATTGGTTTGACCAGAGTAGCATGATCCATGAACAGCATTTAGATGATGACAGGGAAAAAATACAATTGTTCGATGGGATGTCCAAAGTTTACCTTGGTCTTGAGAAGAATGACCTTTCCATGAAATATGCATTGGAAGGCTTAGAATTGTCCAAGAAAATAAAGTCATTACAAGGACAAATAGACTGCTCGGAAACTTTGTACAAACTATATAAGGCAAAAGAAGATCATGTCACTTCATTAGCCTATTTGGAAATCTTCAAAAAACTTTCAGATTCATTATTCCGTGACAAAAACAAACAAAGTTTGTCCTTATTGGAAACCAAATTGGAATATGAGACTGAAAAACAAGAATTGATAAAGGTCAATAAAACAGCATTGGCCAAACAACGCAACTACATTTATTTCTCAATAATCATTTTAGTCATCCTAAGTATCATCATTTTTGTAGTTCGCCGTAGTGAGAACATTCAGAAAAAGTTGAACAAGGAACTACAAGAAAAGTCTGAAGCTGTTATTGAACGTGAGGCGCAATTGAATGAAATCAACAAAACGAAGACCAAGTTGTTTTCTATCATAGGCCATGATCTAAGAGGTCCTATTGGAGCTTTGCAAGGCATGCTTAAACTTTTTACGGAAGGAGAGGTCAGCAAAGACGAGTTTCTATCTTTTATTCCAAAATTTAAAACAGATGTTGACCATATTTCATTTACACTCAACAATTTACTGTCCTGGGGACAAACGCAACTTAATGGAGTGGTTACTAAAGCGAAAAGTATTTCTTTGGAAAAATTAGTGACCAACAATATTAATTTACTTTCTGAAATAGCGGCAACCAAGACTATCAAAATCATCAATCAATTGCCAGAGAACCCAATGATCTGGGCCGATCAAAACCAAATAGATATTGTTATCCGAAACTTATTGAGCAATGCCATCAAATTCACCCAAGAAAATGGACTTATCTCCATTGAAGCTGAAGAAAAGGATGATATGTGGCAAATTATGGTTCGTGATACCGGAGTAGGTATGGATGATGAGATGCAGCAAAAGATTTTTGAAGATACCAATGTAACCACCTATGGTACCAATAATGAAAGAGGTACTGGTCTCGGATTATCCTTGTGCAAGGAAATGGTATTGAAAAACAAAGGTGAAATCTGGGTGGAAAGTATATTGCGTAAAGGCACCACCTTCTATTTCACTGTTCCCAAGGCTCAAAAAAAATATCAGAGGGCCAGTTAATCCTTAAATTAAAGCATCTAGGTTGTCTACGGCTACATAACGTTCCACAGTAAAACCTTCAGCATACTCCACTCCTACCAATCTTCCTAGATCGCGAGCTCTATAATTTACACTATCCAAAAAGTTTTTACTACTGATGGGGGTTTCCGGGTCTTTACTCTTAGGGTCATAAAATTGTGAAGCATAGGCTTCAATCGCTTTGGTTTTTTTATCAATAAATCCAGAAACGTCCACTACAAAATCTGGCTCCAGATTTTTCCATTGGATAAAATGATAGACTACTTTGGGTCGCCATGGGTTTTGCCATTCATTTTCTCCTTCCATTTTTGTGTCTATTTTGATGAGACCACTCAAAAAACAAGCATCGCTTACCAATTTACTGCCCTTGGGGTGATCAATATGTCTATCATCCACAGCATTGCAAAGCACAACATCTGGGCGGTACTTTCTAATAATTTTTATCAGTTCCAATTGATGTACTTTGTCGTTCACAAAGAAACCATCGGCGAATTCCATGTTTTCCCGCACAGCAACACCCAATATCTTGGCAGCAGCGGCGGATTCTTTATCCCTAATCTCTGCAGAACCACGAGTACCTAATTCCCCTCGGGTCAAATCAACAATCCCTACTTTTTTTCCTCTGGAAACTTCTTTCGCAATGGTCCCTCCTGCTCCAAGTTCGGCATCATCCGGATGGGCTCCAAAAACTAATATATCTAATTTCATCTTTTTAATTTAGACAGGTATGGTCATGGATTTAACCTTGTTGATGGCCTGTTCTATATCCGCAATTAAATCTTCAATTTCTTCTATCCCAAGTGAAAATCTTATCAATGTATCCCTTATGTCCTGTTTCTCCCTATCTTCTGGAGTCATTAATGCATGGGATGTCTTGGAAGGAGAAAGCATTGTACTCTCAATTCCTGCTAAACTCATGGAAGGTTTAATTAGTTTTAGGTGTTTAAAAAACTGCGATACATCAATATCCTCCTTCAATTCAAAAGAAAGCATTCCTCCAAAACCTTTCATTTGCGATTTTGCCAATTGATGATTCGGATGGGATTCCAATCCTGGGTAATTAACTCGATTCACATCTGGGTTGTTGTATAGATATGTTGCCATTTTAAGGGCGTTATCATTCTGTGTCTTAACCCTAATTCCCATAGTTTTTACACTTCTTTCCAACAACCAGACCGTATAGTCACTTAAACTTCCTCCAAAACAAATGGCAGTTTGAAAAACCTTATCCATATTCTCTTGGGTTGAAACAACTACCCCTGCACAAATGTCTGAATGTCCCCCCATATACTTCGTGGCACTGTGCAGCACTACATCAATACCAAAGTCTATTGGGTTTTGATTGATGGGGCTGGCGAAGGTATTATCGATCATGGAAAGGATATTGTGCTTTTTGGCCAAATCAGCAATTCCCTTCATGTCGGTAATGGTCAATAATGGATTTGAAGGTGTTTCTATATAAATCAGTTTAGTATCTGATTTTATTTCAGCTTCAAAATCCTCAACTGACCACCCATTGGTAAAGGAGTAGGTAATTCCAAATTTTTCCAATTGGGTAACAGCAAAATTATATGTTCCGCCATAAATAGTTTGCTGCAGCACAACATGGTCACCAGCTTTCAAAAAAGCCATTAAAGCAGTGCTGATGGCAGCCATACCACTACCAAAAATCAAGGCGGCCTCGGCATGTTCCAAAGCCGCCATTTTTTTGCACAAAGCCTCTTGATTGGGCGTATTAAAATATCTTGGGTATCGCTTTACATCTATATCCTCAAAAGCGTAGGATGTACTCATATACAAAGGTGAAACAGCTCCTTTGTATCTTTCATCTTCTAAAGCGCCCTCGTGGGTACAAGTGGTATTCAATCCTTGATTATTGGTACTCATAACTTAAAAAAACTTTAGTCTAAAGATACAAAACCACTTATACTTGTACCTGCTTCCAATTTCCTTTTTTGAACCAAATCATGGCTAATACCGCCAACAATACCTCGGCTGAGGTTATGGCAATAAAAACTCCCTTGGCTCCCCATCCTAAAACCAATGCTGCAACATACGCAATTGGCAATTGGAACAACCAAAATGAAAAGAAATTGATTTTTGTTGGGGTTTGGGTATCTCCTGCTCCATTAAAGGCTTGTGTTAGCACCATGCCATAGGCATAGAACACATAACCCAATGCAATAATCTGTAAACAAAGCGCACCGTTTTCCACCACATTAGGCGTTGCATTGAACCATGAAATAATGGATTTTGCAAAAATGAGATACACCAATGATACCAATCCCATAAAATAAGCATTGTATTTACCTGTCTTCCATACAGAGACTTCTGCTCTTTCAGGCTGTTTGGCACCAAGGTTTTGTCCTACTAAGGTAGCTGCGGCATTGCTCATTCCCCAAGATGGCATTAGTGTGAACATCATCACTCGAATGGCAATGGTATACCCAGCCAATACTTCACTCCCAAATTCTGACATGATCCGCATAAGGAATACCCAACTTGAAGTTCCTATCAAAAATTGAGCAATACCACCTAAAGAAACCTTAACCAAATTGGCCATAACCTTTAGGTTAAATACCAAATCCCTTACGGCCAGTTTAATTTTACTCCATCCAAAGAACAAAACTCCAAGTTGAAACAGTACAGCCGTTCCACGACCAATGTTGGTAGCTATACCAGCTCCCATAACACCATATTCTGGAATTGGCCCCAATCCGAAAATAAATATGGGATCCAAAATAATATTCAGTCCATTTGAGAGTACCAGTGTCCACATGGCAATGGATGCGTCTCCCGCGCCCCGGAATATCGCATTGATCAAGAACAATAGCATGATGGTAATGTTCCCTCCTATCAAGAATTTGGTGTAACCATATCCTTCCTCAATCAAATCAGGTTCGCCACCCATCAATGCTAAAATTTCTTTAGCGTATAGGATCCCGACTATTCCAAGAACAATGGAAACCACCACACCAAGTCCAATGGCCTGAACAGCCGCTATTCTTGCCCCTTGGACATCTTTTTCACCAATACGCCTGGCCACAACCGCAGTGGCAGCCATACTCAACCCAATGGCAAGTGCATAAATCAAGGTAATTACCGATTCCGTCAATCCAATGGTTGCCACGGCATTTACGCTAACTTTAGATACATAAGCGATATCCACCAATGCGAAAATGGATTCCATCAGCATTTCCAGAATCATGGGAATGGAAAGCATGAAAATGGCCTTGCGAATACTTCCAGAAGTGAATTCTGTTTCTTTACCAGATACAGCAATCCAGAAATATTTAAATAGTTTTTTAAGAGAAAATGTATTTGAATCTGTCATTTTAAAAGAATTATGTGTAAGGAAAAAAGGGTGATGTCATTAAACCGAAAAAGACTCCGGCCAATTAGTTTTTTGGCTCAAAGCCAAAGGTGACATCTATAGCGTACATAATTCTTATAACTTCATGATGGCACAAATATGAAAAAAAAATCAATACAAAATACCTTGAAGCGAATAATTAATCAAAAATTTTGAAATCTCAATCTTTCTTGGTCAATTTGATCATTACCCAACCAACCTAATCTAAAAACGTATGATGAGATTCTGTTTTCCACTTTTGTTCTCCCTTCTTTTCTTTATTTCATGTAAAAACACCGCAACTCCAATTGCTTCTGATACAACTGAAAAAAAAGCCGATAGTGGCTATCAAGGGCAAAAACAAAGTCCTATAGTCCCAACTGTGAACAAACCCGTACAAAAACAATGGAAAGGTATTTGGTCTTTTGATGGTGACACTACTTTTTTCAGCAATGATTTTGACGGTGCCAGGTTAAATGGTGTTGCGGCAGATGGCGGTGACCACTATACCATTTGGATAACGGCAGAGAACACCCCAATCAATGTAAGCCCGTGGTATGCTTTTAAAGTTTGGACCAAAAACCCGAGGGAAATCAAATTAAAATTGTCGTATCAAGACTCAAGAAGTCGATATTACCCAAAAATAAGTGCTGACGGCATCAATTTTAAGCCCATTGACAGTACTGCTTTTAAAGCAATCAATCCTGGAGAAGGTGATTTTGGAATCAATGCCGCGCCAGAGTTTGTTGAACTTACTTTGGCCATCAATGAAAAACCATTATGGATCACTGCTCAAGAATTGTACACTTCAAAAAGAATTAAAAGTTGGATAGATTCCTTAGCCACCAAACCCTTTTTATCAACCTACGAAATTGGACAATCCACAGAAAAACGACCTATACATTTGATGGAAATTACCGAAACCTCAGCTTCCAAAAAGGCTTTGATGATCATTTCCAGACAACATCCTCCAGAAGTTACTGGGTTTATTGCCATGAAGGCTTTTATTGAAACTATTTCAGGTGATTCGGAACTTGCCAAGAACTTTAGAAAAAACCACACTGTATTTGCTGTTCCTTTGATGAATCCTGATGGTGTGGATAATGGACATTGGAGACATAGCATGGGAGGAATTGACCTAAATCGTGATTGGCAGAATTTCAACCAACCGGAAACCCAAAGTGTTAGGGACTTTTTAGATAAAAAAGGACAAGAAGGGTATAAATTTGTCTTCGGGGCAGACTTTCATTCCACTTGGGATGATATTTATTATCCTGTTGATACCATTTTCAGCGGAAAAAGAGGCAAAATTGTTTTTGACTGGATTGATAGTATCAGTAGTAAACTACCTCAAAAGAAAACCAATGTGAGACCTTCATCTCGAATCAATCCAACTATGGTTTCAAGTGCTTATTTTTATGTCAACCACAATATGCCCGCCATTGTTTTTGAACTGGGAGACAACACTCCTCGTGATTTTTTAAAATTAAAAGGTAAAATAGCTGCTGAAGAACTCATGGAACTTTTAATGGATCAGGAATAAACTATTTTGAATAGTTAACCTTATATCTCCATAAGCTAATACCCCCCAGGATAAAGACCCCGAGAACAGTATACCAAATAAAACTTGGAGTGATTACTTGGTCTCCACTAGCGTAACTATGTAGGCCTACCAGATAGAAATTAACCCCAAAATAGGTCATCATAATGCTTGCAAAAGCAATGATGCTCGCAAAATTGAAGGACCATTTCCCTCGTAGACCAGGCACCAAGCGCATGTGCACCACAAAAGCATAGACCATTATGGAAATCAAGGCCCAGGTCTCCTTTGGGTCCCAACCCCAATAGCGACCCCAGCTTTCGTTGGCCCATTGTCCACCCAAAAAGTTACCTATAGTAAGCATCACCAATCCTGTAGTCAGTGCCAGTTCATTGATGATTGTCAGTTCTTGAATATTGAGTTCCATTTTCTTTTTGTTCTCTTTGGTGGTGAGAACGATCAATAGCAAACAAACCACCCCAAGAATCATACCTACGGTCAATGGCCCATAACTGCCAACAATTACTGCCACATGAATCATCAACCAATAGCTATCCAATACAGGAACAAGATTGGCAATTGCCGGATCCACCCAACTTTGATGGGCAATCCAAAGCAACATGGAGGTGACAAAGGCACTTGCAGCTATAGTGAGTTCACTTTTTCTGCCCAAGGCCAATCCAATACCCATGGTGGCCCAGGCCACATACAAAATACTCTCATAAGCATCACTCCAAGGGGCATGACCAGAAATATACCACCTCATTATAAGTCCGGAGGTGTGCCATATAAAAAATAAAATAATCGTACCTTTTAGTAGATATGCTGTAGCTTTCCATATTTCTCGTTCTTTGAAAATTCTAAAAATCAGAACGAAAAATAGCAACAGCCCTACAAAAGCATAGTATTTGTATAACCTATTAAAGAGATCAAGTTTGTTATAAATAATCTCTGTTTTGATTTTCTGTTCACTGGGCAATACTTCCGCCCCGTGGTTTTTTTGATTCTGTTTGAAGGCTTCCAGCAATTTATCTGACTGCGTATAATCTCCCGAAGCCATTGCAGTTTTGAGTGTCCCCAAATAATACGGCACAGAATTTCTGATGAAGTTGGCATACAAAGAATCCTGTACTTGATACTGACCAGAACGATATTCAACAGCAGAGATCCATTTGTTGTTCTCATCATTCAACAATGGAAATATTTTCACGATTTGACCACTCAAAGCAATATTGAGCAAACTAAGTCGCTCCCCCAACTTTTTAAAATCTTTTTCAAAATTGGATGGATTATTGGTTGATGTTGCCTTTTCCAGATAAGGTTGCAATTTATAAACACCCTTTGCATCAAAAAAATCGGTAGCTTTTACAAGTTCTGTACCTTTTGGAACGCCTATGATTTTTCGAATACTATCGTTTTGCCATTTGGCAAGGGTAATGAATTCAGTATTATACCAAACCCCTGGATTCATCATCATGGACAAAAAGACCTGATCGGCGGTCAAATCTTTGTATTTGGCCTCTCCACTAAGCTTTCGTAACAATTCTGAAGCAAAAGTATGTACCGGTTTCATCCTACCTCCTTCATCCTGAATAACCAAAGTGCCAAATTTTTCCGCATGTTCTTTGGAGACAACGGTAGATTGGATGATGGAATCTACTTGTGCCTGGGTCGGCAATGCTGCATGTTCATGATCTGTAGTACTTTCCTGTGCTTGCATGAAAAAGCCCCCTAGAAGAAAAAATATTGTAGTTAATGCTGCTTTTTTGGCTTTGACTTTCTCAAGAGCTTTTTGTAAATCTCTAAATCGGGTCTTTCCGAAGAACATAATGCCCATTAATCCAATATAGAGTAAAAAATAACCTATATAGGTTATCCAAGTACCCCAAAAATCATGGTTCACGGAAAGAATGGTTCCTTTTTCATCTGGATGAAAACTGGATTGAAAAAATCGATATCCTCTGTGGTCCAAGACATGGTTCATATAAATATCGTAATCAAAAGATCGGGAATCGTCCACAGAAATTTTGCTCATGAAGGAAGAATAGCCCGTTTCGGTTCCTGGGTATTTCTCAGCAATAAAATCGTTCAACCGAATGGAAAATGGCAATTCGTAAACTTTAGATCCATAACTCAATGAGAAATCCAATCCGCCCACTTTTATCTTATCTGAAAAATTGGAAGAGCCCTTACCTCCCAACAATTTAATTTCTTGGGTTTCACCGTTGGCAGAGATGGAAATCACCAAGGCATCTTGGGTTGCATCCGTCACTTTGTCTTCTGCAACTTTAACGATGCCATAACTTCCTTTAACTAACGGTTCGGGAATCACAAATTGCATTCCGGCCATATTGTAGAGGGAACGCAATTGAAGCGTTTGAATACTGTCGTTGACAACTTGTCCTCGGAACTGGTCTGCCATTCGCATGAAATTGCCTGCAAAAGGAGATTTGATTTTATAGCCCTCTTCATCAATATAAATATTGATGGCACCATCGGTTTCATTATTGAGGGCAAAGAGTACGTTGTGAATACTTGCTATTTGACCATTTTCCAAATAATGCTCATGTCGTTGCCCATCTCCGGCCTCAACAATTTTTAAATATTCTTGACCATTTTCATCTGGTATCAATCCTTCTTCGGCCCCTTGGATAAAATCAACATAAGAAATGGTAAAAGGCTGCCCATTAAAATCGGATTTCCATGGAAGGCTGGAGCGTTTACCTTCAGGTGTGACCAAAATATCATCTTCCAAAACCCTTCTTTTAACCTCTCCGTTAATCTCCCCATCAACAAATGCGGTCAAATAGGTTTTATCTGAATAAAATCGATTCTCAGAATTCCCCTCGCGAATGGGCATGATCCCCTCATAACTGATATATCTTGTTACAAAAGCACCCAATATGATTAAAATCCAAGATAAATGTAGCACAAGAACCGGCCACTTTTTCCATGACACCAATTTGTACCTGAAAATATTGCCCAAAAAATTGATGACAAAAAAGACCATGATAACCTCAAACCAAGTGGCATTATAGATGTATATCCGTGCTGTTTCGGTACTGTACCAGCTTTCCACAAAAGTGCCTATGGCCATTGCTGTTGCAAAAACCAAAAAAAGTACGGCCATAAGTCTTGTGGAAAAAAGGGTCTTTTTAAGAATGTCAATCATTGATTTCCGTGTGGTTTTCAGCTTGCAAAAATACGGCGTTTTCACCACTTACCTACTCAAGCTCAAAAGAAAAACACGGTAAATCTGTTAATATTTCGCCCAAAAACTGTAGTGTTTAATTTGTAGTTTTGAACATGCTGAACATCGTAATCCTTGGCACCGGGAATGTTGCAAAACATTTGTTCAATGAATTTCTTAACGCAGAAGAAGTGTATGTTTCCCAAGTTGTAGGGCGCAACCAAAATAGTCTAGAAGGATTTGCACCCGAAACTCAAACTTCAAGCGATTTCAGTGCCATCAAAGAAGCTGACGTCTACATTATTGCAGTAAGCGATGGTTCCATTGCCGAAGTTTCGCAGTTTCTATCAGATAAAAAAGGAATTGTAGCGCACACATCCGGGGCAATGGAAATGGATGTGATTCAACATCCTAACAAAAGTGTCTTTTATCCGCTGCAAACTTTTACCAAAGGTAAATCGCTGAACTTTGAAGAAACTCCTATTTGTATAGAAACAAAAAATAAAGCAGCGCTTCAGACACTTCATAAACTTGCACGTTCTATTTCCAACAATGTGCATGAAATTGATTCAGAGCAGCGAAAAAAAATGCATCTTGCGGCCGTTTTCGTGAATAACTTCACCAACTATTTGTATGGTGTGGGTGAAGAGATTTGTTTGGATGTTGAATTACCTTTTGACCTTTTGAAACCCTTGATCAAGGAAACTGCAGAAAAGATACAACTGATGTCACCCAAGCAAGCTCAAACTGGTCCAGCAAGAAGGAATGACCAAGAAAGCATAAAAAAGCATTTATCTTTATTGAATAACGACAAACACATAGAACTTTATACAAAATTTAGCGAAGCAATAAGAGAACTGTATGAAAAAGAACTATAAAGAGCTGTTGAGCGACATTACCACTTTTGTTTTTGATGTTGATGGTGTATTTACAGATGGCTCTGTTTTGATTACCACAAAAGGGGAAATGCTACGCAAAATGAGCGTAAAGGATGGATATGCCCTTAAAACAGCCATTTTGAAAGGATATAATGTCTGCATTATTACAGGTGGAACCAACGAAGGCGTAAAAGAACGGTTGAAAGGCTTGGGAGTTACAGATTTTTACATGGGAGCACATCACAAAACAGAACCTTTGGAAGAGTATTTGGACATCTACAATATTGACCCAAAAACGGTATTATATATGGGAGATGATCTTCCAGACATTCCCCCTATGAAAATGGTGGCCTTGGCTACCTCTCCACAAAATGCAGTACAAGAGGTTAAGGCTATTTCAGACTATGTTTCGCATAAAAATGGTGGTGAAGGTTGTGTAAGGGACATCATTGAACAGGTTCTAAAAGTGCGAGGAGATTGGAACGACAATTACAGCGCTAAAAATGACTAATCCACTCAAAGAAAAACTCAATGGGCTTCATTTGATTTTAGGTTCCGGTTCTCCCAGACGCAAAATGTTCCTAGAAGAAATGGGGCTTGACTTTGAAGTGAGGCCTAAATCGGTGGAAGAAGTATATCCCGAACATTTACAAGGACAAGAAATCTCAGAATATTTAGCACAATTAAAGGCCAGTGTTTTTATAACTGAGTTAAAACCCAACGATATTGTACTGACATCCGATACCGTGGTTTGGTACAATAACATGTCTTTGGCCAAAGCAGCAAACAAGGAAGAAGCTTTTGAAATGCTAAAAATCTTGTCTGGGGACTGGCATGAGGTAATTACATCAGTTTGTTTAACTTCCTCATCGGAACAAAAAACTGTAAGTGCCAATACTTGGGTGAAATTCAAGGATTTTACGGATGATGAAATCCACTACTACATCGATTCATGCCAACCTTTTGATAAAGCTGGTGCTTATGGAATTCAAGAATGGATTGGAATGATCGGCATTTCAGAAATCAAAGGTCCATACACCAATGTGGTGGGTCTGCCCACCCATCTGGTCTATCAAACCTTAATGCAATGGTAAGGTATGAGCTGAAATTGAGTTTTACCATACAAAATGTTAAGTTCTATGGTTCTTCACGACTTCATCAGTAACTTTAACAAAACGACACCATGAAAAATCCCACTTTCAAAATATTAGCTTTTGCCTGTTTGGTATTTACTTTTGTATTTACAGGATGCAAGGAAAAATCTTCTACCATGGGTTCCAAGGAGCTGGCCATGAATACCTCGGAAACTCCTAAACCAATTGAAAAAAAGAAAAAGGCAAAACCACTATCGGAAGAATTTAAAGCATATTGGTACGCTGGGAATGCAGAAATAACCTCGTATAAACTAGAACAAGCACGTTATGGACAAATAAGAGACGGTCACTCTGTTCTCATTTACGTTACTGAACCATTTCTTCCAGAAAAACAAGTGAAAGCAGATAGAAATGGGCGAAATAATGTATCTGTACTAAAGTTAAATACCACAAAAAAATACTTGACAGGAATTTATCCATATTCTGTTATGAGTAGTGTTTTTTATCCGGTTCATGATAATCAGCATGCCATAAAAACCAGCTTTTCCATGCAAGAATGGTGTGGACATGTGTATTCACAAATCAACAATCGGGATCAGTTTGAATTGACATCCCATTCCTATTTTGAAAGTGAAGCTGACAGAGAGTTTAAAATGGAAAAGAATCTATTGGAAGATGAAATTTGGGCCAAAATTAGAATCAACCCACAAGATTTGCCCATAGGCAATCTTAAAATCATTCCTTCATTGGAATACACCCGTCTAAGGCACAAACCAATCAAGGCATATGATGCCATCACCTCTTTAAATTCAAAAAATGGTTTGAATAGTTATACCATTACCTATCCAGAATTGGAAAGGGCCCTTACCATTAATTTCTCTGCTGATTTTCCTCATACCATTGAAAGTTGGACAGAAGATTTTAAGAGCGGATTTGGTCCCAATGCCAAGATAATGACCACTAAGGCCACTCGATTAAAGTCTCTTAAAACCCCATATTGGGGACAAAATGGCAATGAAGATTTAATACTTCGAGACAGTTTAGGATTATGATTTCTAGTATGTTTTTGCCAAACATACCTTGTTAAAGATGTTCTAAATTACGTCTGCTGTGGTTTGAATCTTTCTATATTTGAAATAACCACTAAAAAACCATCTATGCGATACTTTTGGGCCGGCATTGTGGCCATTGTCATTGTAACCTCAAATCTAAGTGCCCAAAAACCAACAAAACCTACGTCAGCAGAAATTTATCACAGCCTTCAAAAGTTGAATTTTTTGGGTACTGCATTGTATGTTGCCGCCCATCCGGATGATGAAAATACACGACTTATTTCATATTTATCAAATCACGATAAAGCTAACACAGTTTACCTCTCATTAACTCGAGGAGATGGTGGACAAAACTTAATAGGCTCTGAATTGCGAGAACTTTTAGGTGTCCTCAGAACCCAAGAATTGTTGGCTGCCCGAAGGGTGGATGGTGGAGAACAGTTATTTTCCCGCGCGAATGATTTTGGTTATTCTAAGTTGCCCAAGGAGACACTAAAAATCTGGGATAAAGACAAAGTCCTTGGGGATGTTGTTTGGGCCATTCGTACCCTAAAACCCGATGTGATCATCAATCGTTTTGACCATAGGACCCCCGGAACAACCCACGGTCATCACACGTCCTCGGCCATGTTGAGCTTAGAGGCCTTTGACTTGACCAATAATCCAGATTCATATCCAGAACAACTTAACTATACATCCACATGGCAACCCAGAAGGATGTTTTTCAATACCTCCTGGTGGTTTTACGGCGGTCGAGAAAATTTTGAAAAAGCCGATAAGTCCAATATGCTAAAGTTGGACATCGGTGTTTATTATCCAGAACTCGGACTTTCCAATAATGAAATCGCTTCCGTGGCAAGTAGTCAACACTTATGCCAAGGTTTTGGCAGATTGACCACGAGAGGAACACAAGAAGAATATGTAGAATTGCTAAAAGGTGACCTACCTGCTTCCAATAATTTGTTTGATGGCATCAATACAACTTGGTCACGTGTAAAGGGTGGTGATGCTGTAGGTTCCATTTTATATGAAGTTGAAAAGAATTTTGATTTTAGGAATCCATCCAAACATGTTCCACAATTAGTTGAAGCCTATAAACTATTACAGCAGATTGAAGATGAACATTGGAAGGCCTTAAAATCCAAAGAGCTGAAATCACTGATTCTAGCATGTACTGGACTTTATTTAGAAGCCAGCTCTTCTTCAGCTTCCACTACTCCAGGTGATAACGTCAAAATTCAAATTGAAGCTCTGAACAGAAGTTCCCAAAATATTATTCTAAAAGAGGTGAAATTGGTAGGTACTACTTCTACAATCGCTCCCAATCAATCGCTATCCAACAACGAAAAGAAAAATCTGGAACTGGACTTCACTGTGCCAGCGGATACGGAATATTCCAGTCCCTACTGGCTTAATGAACCGGGAAGCTTGGGAATGTATGTGGTACAAAATCAAAAAATGATTGGAAAACCAGAAACTCCAAGTGCATTTAACACCTCTTTTGTATTGGATTTTGATGGGGTTGAAGTAAGTTTTGAAAAACCAGTTGTTCATCGATTTTCAAAACCAGACAGAGGTGAATTGTACGAACCCTTTGTTGTACTACCTAAAGCCACCTCAAAAATTGAAGAAAAAGTCCTGATATTTTCTGATGAAAGCACCAAGGATGTCATAGTAAAAGTAAGAGCTGGTAAAGATGATATTGAAGGCACTGTGGTATTGAACCATCCACAAGGTTGGGAAGTTTCACCAAAAAGTGCTGTTTTTTCAATTGCTCAAAAAGGCCAAGAACAATCCATCATTTTTAAAGTAACACCACCAACATACGAAAGTGAGGGGAAAATAACCCCTGTTGTAACCATCGGGAATCAAACGTTCAGCAAAGAACTTGTTGAAATTGCCTATAATCATATCCCTAAACAATCCATTTTGTTGCCATCTGAAGCCAAAGTTGTTCATATGGCCATCCAAAAATCAGGTGAGCATATCGGATATATCATGGGAGCTGGCGATAAAGTGCCTGAAAGTTTGGAACAGATCGGATATCAAGTTCATACTATTGATCCTGATGATATCCAAAAAGGTTCTTTGGATAAATATGATGCAATAGTGGTTGGTATCCGAGCTTACAATGTTGTAGACGCATTAAAATTTAAGCAACCCTTATTGTTCGATTATGTGAAGAATGGCGGCAATATGATTGTACAATACAACACCGCTGGCAGATGGTCCAAGCAATTTGAAAATATTGCTCCATATGATTTGACCCTTTCAAGAGACCGTGTTACAGATGAGACTGCCAAGGTGAATATCATATCCAAAAACCACTCTTTGGTAAATTTTCCAAATACACTGCAAGAAAGTGATTTTGATGGATGGGTGCAGGAAAGAGGACTCTATTTTCCAAAAGAATGGAGCACGGAATTTACCCCAATATTATCCATGAATGATGAGGATGAAGCTCCTAAAGAAGGAAGTCTACTTGTTGCTCCCTATGGTGAAGGCTACTATATTTACAGCGGACTGAGTTTTTTCAGGGAACTTCCCGCAGGTGTTTCGGGAGCATATAAACTATTTGCCAATATGCTTTCCATTGGAAAAGATGAAGTAAAAACAGAGAATAATGTCAAAGGATAGTGAAGCAAACGATTCCCAATGGAAAAAAGAATACTCTTTGGTTGTTCTTTTGAACATCATCTATGTTTTGATTTTTTACGTCATCATGGCACTAAATAACTAAACCTTAATGAATGTACTTGATTGGATAGTTCTTGGCGGCACGCTGCTATTTATTGTTGGATATGGTGTTTGGAAAACCCGTGGCAGCAAGAATGTTGATGATTACGTAAGAGGCGGAAATGATGCCAAATGGTGGACCATCGGACTTTCAGTAATGGCCACCCAGGCCAGTGCAATAACCTTTTTGTCAACTCCAGGACAGGCTTTCCACGATGGAATGGGTTTTGTACAATTCTATTTTGGACTGCCTTTGGCCATGATTGTGATCTGCTTGGTTTTTATTCCCATTTATAGAAAATTGAAGGTCTTCACCGCTTATGAAATGTTGGAAGGTCGATTTGATTTAAAAACCCGGACACTTACCGCAATTTTGTTTTTAGTCCAGCGGGGACTGGCTGCTGGAATAACCATTTTTGCCCCTTCCATTATTTTATCAGCAGTTTTGGGGTGGGATTTGCGCACCCTCAATATTATAATTGGTATTCTGGTTATTATCTACACCGTTTCCGGTGGAACAAAAGCAGTAAGTGTAACCCAAAAACAGCAGATGTTCATCATTATGGTGGGAATGTTCTTTGCTTTCTTTTTTATTTTGGGTTCACTCCCAACTGGGGTATCATTCGGAGAAGCTCTTAAAATTGCTGGGGCCAACAATAAGCTTCAAATTTTGGATTTTACTTTGGACACCAATAACCGTTATACATTTTGGAGTGGTATTACCGGTGGTTTCTTTTTGGCTTTGGCCTATTTTGGCACCGATCAGAGCCAAGTACAACGATATCTTTCAGGAAAATCTGTACGGGAAAGTCAGTTAGGATTGATTTTCAATGGGCTTTTAAAAATTCCGATGCAGTTCTTCATCCTACTGGTTGGGACCATGGTCTTTGTTTTTTATCAGTACAATTCTTCTCCATTAAATTTTAATCCAGCTGCTACTGAAGCCGTCATGCAATCTGAGCATGCAAAAAATTACGAATCCCTTGAAAATGGTCATTTAGAACTGGAAAAAGAGAAAAGAATGGCTCAGGAATCATTTTCTGCCGCCTTGGAACTTAAAGAATATAATGCCATACAACAGGCCAAACAGGATATTGTCAAAATCAACCAAAGGGAAAAGGCCAACAGAGATGCTGCCAAAACTTTGATTGCACAAGCCGATGATTCTGTTGAAACGAATGACAAAGACTATGTGTTCATACATTTTATATTGGAAAATCTTCCCATAGGCCTTATTGGACTTTTATTGGCGGTCATTCTTTCTGCTGCCATGTCTTCCACTGCTTCGGAATTGAATGCTTTGGGAACCATCACCGCACTCGATCTCTATAAAAGAAATCAGAAGGAGGAGCATGATGAACAGCACTACGTAAAAGCAACTAAAGCATTTACTCTACTTTGGGGCATTTTGGCCATAATTATTGCTTGCGTTGCCAATCTTTTTGATAATCTTATTCAGCTTGTAAACATTATTGGTTCCATTTTCTACGGAAATGTACTGGGCATTTTTCTACTGGCATTTTTCTTTAAGTTCATTAAAGGTAATGCTGTTTTTGTTGCTGCCATTGTAACGCAAATCATCGTAATCATTGGCTGGTATTTGGATTGGATGTCGTATTTATGGCTAAACGCCTTTGGGTGTGGCCTTGTTATTCTACTGGCACTTTTGGTACAGGCATTTGATGACTTTCTGGATAAACCTCCTGTAAAGACATAAAAAAACCCACTTAAAAAAGTGGGCTTTGTTTGACTTATCAAAAAGTGGAAACTATTATAGAGCTCCCCACTCTTTTAGAGAATCTTTATTCAGTTTTACGTAGTCGGTATTTCCTTCCTCTTCAGCAACAGCCATGGATTTTTTAGCTGCCTCAATGGCTCCTTTTTTGTCACCAAGCTTGGCATAGATCAAAGATTGCTTGCGCATCATCCAAAAACCTTTATCATTCATGGATACTGCTTTATCTATCCATTCTTTTGCTTTGTTCAAGTCTTTTCCTTCATCCATATAGTATGAAGCTGCAGCATAATAATCGTTGGCATTGGGACCAGCCATTACAGATTCAATACTCTTGGTAGCTTTAGCAGCGGTAGGAACTTCAAATTTTACGCCCACATAAACTTTTTCCCACATAATCCCCAACGTAGCGCCGTTATTATGCATATCATCAATGGTTATGGTAAATGTCTCAATAGGCATTGGAATAGGGTAAACCTCGGTCTTTACCGTAGCAGCTACCTTAGAAGCATCCCAATTTCTTGGAGTACCCCAGTTATTGGTGTCAGAATAAAAGATTACTTCCCAAACTGCTTCACCTGGTCTGGTGAAAATAGCATAAGAACCAGCTTTCAGTTCTTTACCTTGAACAACTACATCATCACTAAAAGTAATGGTAGTATTCTTATTGGCTCCAGTTCTCCATAGTGCATCATAAGGCACCAAGTCACCAAAAATTGTTCTTCCTCGCATAGATGGTCGGGAATATTCTACTTTAACTTCTGTTAGACCAACAGTTTGTTTAAGCTTTGAATCTGGACTAGGTTGTGGAGTTTGCATTTGCGCCTCCATAGCTATAGAAAGCAATGCAACGAAAACAAATAATACTAATTTTTTCATAGGAATAGTGTTTTAGCTTGTTAGTGAAACAAATCTAACCAGAAAGGAATATTTCGGTTGTTAAGAAAGCCTTAAAAGAATGAAGCCTTTCATTAATCTTCTGCAATCTGATTTTTGTTTTGTTTAATTATTTTATTTAAATATTAAACAAAATGATGGTATATTTGTTAAAAATCAATCGATGAAATTATATCAGCTACGTTCTAAGCAACTATTGCCAATCACCAAGAAAGAGGCATGGGAGTTTTTGTCCGACCCTAATAATTTAAAAGTCATTACCCCTGATCATATGGGTTTCCATATCCTCTCAGGTGCAGAAAAAAAGATGTTCCCTGGTCAAATCATCCAATATATTGTTAAACCCTTTCCTTTTCTGGCTACTAAATGGGTCACTGAAATTACCCATGTTGTCGATGGCGAATATTTTGTTGATGAACAGCGTTTTGGTCCTTATGCCCTATGGCACCACAAACACTTTTTAAAAGAGGTTGATGAAGGTGTTGAAATGGAAGATGTTATTGATTACAAAATTCCTTTTGGCATTATCGGGCAATTGATGCATCCCATATTGGTAAAAAATCAATTGAAGAAAATCTTTGAGTATCGCGAACAAAAATTAACCGAGCTTTTTGGCGAAGTTGCACAAATTGAAAATATATTGGAATTAAAGACCATATAGTATGAAAAAAAACATCCTACTTATTGGTGGCTCCTACGGAATTGGCTTCGAAATTGCCCAACAACTCTCCAGTAATTATAGTGTTTTTGTAGCATCTAGATCCAAAGAAGAACCCTCTGGCTTACATGTTACCCATATTCCTTTTGATCCCTTAAAAGATGATATTTCCCAAAAAGAAATTCCTGAAGAAATACATGGCTTTGTTTTCTGTCCTGGCAGCATAAATTTAAAACCATTTAAAATGCTGAATATGGATACCTTCCAAAAAGATATGGAACTCAATTTTTTCTCCTTGGTAAGAGTTGTTAAGTCCATCATACCAAAAATGGCAGAAGGCTCCTGTTTGGTATTCTTCAGTACCGTAGCGGTGGAAACAGGAATGGCTTTTCACACTAGTGTTTCATCAGCAAAAGGAGCCATTGAAGGCTTTGCCAAAGCATTAGCTGCTGAGTATGCTCCTAAACTCAGAGTGAATATTATCGCTCCCTCTTTAGTTAATACTCCCCTAGCCTCAAAATTGCTCAATAATGACAAGAAAATTGATGCAATGTCTCAGCGACATCCGCTAAAGCGTGTTGGTAATGCTAAAGACATCGCTAATATGGCAACATTTTTACTCAACTCTGAAAATAGTTGGATTACCGGTCAGGTATTTCGTGTGGATGGAGGTATGTCAACCATAAAACTCAATTCGTGAAAGAAAAAATTTCGATTTTTTGGTTCCGACGCGATTTACGGTTGGATGACAACGTAGGACTGTACCAAGCGCTGCAAGGTGAGCACCCCGTGCTCCCAATTTTCATATTTGATTCGGAAATCTTGGAAAAACTTCCCAAGGATGATACAAGGGTGAATTTTATACATCTTAGATTGCAACAGCTTCGAAAAGAACTTCAGGATAATTACGGAAGCGGCATTGCTTTATTTCATGGCCTCCCAATTTCCATTTTCGAAAAATTAGCTTCCAAATACGACATTCAGACTGTTTTTACCAATCATGATTATGAACCTTATGCCATCAACCGCGATGCTCAAGTTGAAAGTTTGTTGATAACCAAGGGCATCAAATTTAAAACTTTTAAAGATCAGGTAATATTTGAAAAAGATCAGATTCTTAAGAGTAATGGTGAACCCTATGTAGTTTATACGCCTTACATGAAACGATGGAAGGAGAAATTTAAGCCTTCAGTAGATGTATTGTTGTATGATACACATCCATTGCTACATAAACTTTTTCAGACGGAGGATTTGCCTAATCTAAGTCTAAGTGAGATTGGCTTTGTACCTTCAAAAGTAAAAGTGCCAGATTATAGAGTAACCCCCAAACTTATTCAAAACTATGGAGATACAAGGGACTATCCAGGCATTGCCTATGGAACATCTCGATTGGGTCCACACCTACGTTTTGGCGCAGTTTCCATTCGGAAAATGGTTAAAAAAGCCATAGCGGAAAAAAATGAAGTGTTTTGGAATGAGTTGATTTGGAGGGAATTTTTCATGCAAATTTTATGGCATTATCCACATACTGTCAAAAATGCATTTAAACCGCAATATGACCGTATTATTTGGCGTAATGATATAACAGAATTCGAAGCTTGGAAAACTGGTCGTACGGGATATCCACTTGTAGATGCTGGAATGCGCGAATTGAACGCCACAGGATATATGCACAACCGTGTTCGAATGTTGGTGGCCAGTTTTTTATGCAAACATCTTTTAATAGATTGGCGGTGGGGTGAAGCTTATTTTGCCAAAAAATTATTGGATTTTGAATTGGCCAGCAATGTTGGTAATTGGCAATGGGCAGCGGGAAGTGGTGTGGATGCTGCTCCTTATTTCAGGATTTTTAACCCAACTACCCAACTACAAAAATTTGATCAACAACGAGAATATATCCATAAATGGATCCCAGAACTACAAGAGCTGAGCTACCCTAACCCAATTGTTGATCACAAAATGGCTAGAGAACGATGCCTAAAAGTGTACAAAGAAGCTATTGGTTAACTCTTTTTCAGTATTTTTAATACTCATTTTTCTCCCAAATCTTCGAGAAACAATTTAAGTGGTTAATCCACAGTGTTTTATCATTCAGTTAGGCTAATTCAAATAATCATATAATGAAAAAAGTTTCTCTATTACTTATTCTCTGTCTGATTTCGATACATCTGACAGCACAAAAACTCAGTTCAAACAAAAAAGCCGTTATTGCTTCAGTTGAGGCACATAAGGAAAACCTTATAAAATTAAGTGATTCCATATGGACTTATGCGGAAACCGCTTTTAATGAATCCAAATCTTCGGAAGTTTTGGCCAATTATGCGGAAAAAAATGGTCTGACCGTTACCCGAGGCGTTGCAGATATCCCTACCGCTTTTACAGCTACTTATGGTTCTGGACAACCAGTAATTAGTGTTTTGGGTGAATTTGATGCACTTCCAGGTCTATCCCAAAAAACTGTTCCCACCAAAGACCCAAGAATCAATGGTGCCCCAGGACATGGATGTGGCCACAATTTATTTGGTGCGGCAAGTTTAGGGGCCGCTATTGCCATTAAAGAACAAATTGAAGCCGGTAAAATAAAAGGTACTGTAAAGTTTCTGGGTACTCCTGCAGAAGAAAAATATTTTGCCAAAGTTTGGATGGTTAAAGCTGGTCTTTGGGACGATGTGGATGTCAATATTAGTTGGCACCCAGGAGCCCATACAGAAGCTAGTGTTCAAAGTGGTCTATCTTTAATCGACTTTATCGTTGAATTTTACGGTCAAGCTGCGCATGCTTCAGCTGACCCATGGAACGGGCGTAGTGCATCCGATGCTCTAGAACTTTATACTACTGGCATCAATTACTACAGGGAGCATATTATGCCTTCTTCACGTATACATTACCACATCCAGGATGGCGGACAAGTAGTGAATGTAGTGCCTGATTATTCTAAAATTTGGGTAAGAGTTCGTGATCCCAAGAGAAAAGTTATGCTACCCACTTACGAGCATGTGAAGAAAATGGCAGAAGGAGCAGCAATTATGGCCAATGTAGACTATAAAATTTCTCTGGTTTCTGGGATTTATGAAACCTTGGTAAATCGTTCTGGTGGTGCAATCATGCAAAAAAACCTAGAGCTTTTAGGCTCCATATCCTACACTGATGAAGAAGTGGCCTATGGAAAAGCCATTCAAAAAGCAACTGGAAAACCAGAGGTTGGAATGGATAGTAAAATAGAACCCTTGAGAGAGACTGAAGAGACTCCGGGAGGTGGTTCAACCGATGTGGGCGATGTAAGCTGGAACGTACCCAACATCAATCTAAGCGTTACCACTGCTCCAAAAGGCACACCTTGGCACTCATGGGCCGTAGTGGCCTGTGGCGGTATGAGTATAGGTCATAAAGGAATGGTCTATGCTGCAAAAGCTATGGGAATGACCATGTTGGATTTATTTGAGAATCCAAAAATGGTGGTTAAAGTAAAAGAAGAGTTCAAGACCAGAAAAGGTGACGAAAAATATGAGGCCATGATTGATGGCCCACCACCTATCGGGAGTAACTAAAATTTATTGATCAATGAAGCAATATCTGGTGTTCTTGTGCTTGGTTGTATGTGCAAGCTCCAAGGCGCAACTAAACAAACTGGACATTTTTGACAACTTGGTAGGAAAAACTTGGGAAGCTGAAGGTGAATGGGGTGATGGTTCCAAATTTAAACAGGAAATCACATTCCAATACAGTTTGGACAGTACTTTGATCATTGCCGATTCCAAAGGGTTTACCAACAAAGAACAAACTAACTATGGTCCCAGAAACCATGGTATCCGAAAATTGGACCCGCAAACCAATAGTATCAAGTTTTGGGAGTTTGACATTTTTGGTGGCACTACTGAAGGAAGTGTAAAAAGCAAGGACAAGGACATCATTTATTCATATGCGTATGGGGAATCTACAATAACCGATTATTGGGCCTATGTGGATGACCATACGTATGATTTCACTGTCGGTGCCTATAAAGATGGTGCCTGGGAACAAACCTATCTAAAAACACAATTTAGGGAGGTAATCCCAAATTTTGATTTTCAATTTGACCATTATTCAGTTGTGGTGACCAAACTACAGGAAACCGGAGATTTTTATCGGGACATATTTGGGTTGAAAGAAATTCAACATCCAGACAGAAAACCTGGTTTTAGATGGTTCCAAGTCAAAGGAAATTCACAGATACACTTGATTGAAAAGGATGTCATCGAATTTAAAAAAGATAAAAGCATTCATTGGTGTCTGGCTACTCAAAACTTAAATGGTTTTATTCAACATTTGGTTGCGAACAATATTGATTATTTTGATTGGCCGGGAACCAAAAGCGCAGTGACAGACCGTTCTGATGGCGTGAAGCAAATTTACATCCAAGATCCTGAAGGATATTGGATAGAGATAAATACTGTAAAGCATTAAGCATGAACAATCCCATTCTTCAAACTTTCCCATTAAGTTTTCCTTGGCAGACCCAAGATCCATTTTTGTTTTGTGTATACCATTTGGACCATTATCCAAAGGGAAGTGGAAATCTAGGTCCAGACCCAGCATTGTTGGAAGGGAGAAGTTTGGGAAACGATTTTGACCCTACCCAAAAATGGCGTATGTATCACGGACAGACCATTCCAGGATTCCCCTATCATCCGCATCGAGGTTTTGAAACCGTCACAGTGGTGAACAAAGGTTACTGTGACCATTCTGATTCACTTGGTGCAGCAGGGCGATTTGGTGAAGGTGATGTACAATGGATGACAGCAGGAAGAGGTGTTCAGCATTCAGAAATGTTTCCATTGCTACATACTGAAAAAGATAATCCTTTAGAACTGTTCCAAATTTGGCTGAACTTACCTAAAGAGGATAAATTTACTGAGCCTCATTTTAAAATGTTATGGCATGAAGACATTCCATTCATTGAGGAAGAAAATGCTCAAATAAAGGTCATTGCAGGAAACTACAAAGGTGCCCTAGCCAATGAACCAGCTCCCAATTCATGGGCTGCCAACGAAGAGAATGAAGTAGCCATTTGGAATATCCATGTTGATGCAAATACAACCTACACATTACCAAAGGCCAGTTCTGACGTAACGCGTACACTTTATTTTTATGAAGGAACTGAAATTTTTGTTGATGATCGAAAAATAAACCCAAATTTTGGAATCGCCTTGGATGCTTCCCAAGATTTGACCATTAAAAATGGTGCTGAAAAAGCTCACTTTTTAATGCTTCAGGGCAAACCAATTAATGAGCCAGTTGCCAAGTATGGTCCTTTTGTAATGAATACCGATGAAGAAATTCAACAGGCAATGGAAGAATATAGGTTGACCCAATTTGGCGGGTGGCCTTGGCCCTACCCTGACAATGCCCATGATAAAGACAAAGGACGTTTTGCACTCTACCCTGATGGCACTCTGATAGAAAAAGATTGATTTTTTCTGAATTTGTTACATTTTGAGTATTAAAAATATTGTATTTGATATTCTTGTTGAAGCTAAAATTTATCTCAAATAATTTCCTATCTTTCCTTTTAAATAAAGGAATGGGATGAAGTTGAGCCGCTCATTGATTTATGTAATATTCCTCTGTTTTTTTGTTCTGAACCTTGGTTTTGCCCAAACACAAAAAATCGACAGTCTCAAGAATTTAGTTGAAACTGCCCATGACACCACAAAAGTCAATGCACTAAGATGGTTGGGCACATATACCAGGTCTGAGAGTAAACAAATGGCTTTGGACTATGGCCTAAAAAGCTTAGAGAAATCCATAGCAATCGGTTACAAAAAAGGAGAAGTTATGGCTTTGAATGCCGTAGCAACCACTTATGGAATAACCGGTGATTATGTTAACTCCCTTGATTATTTAAAACAAGGCTTGGCTAAAGCTATGTCCTATAAAGATTATGAAAATCTTCTTACCACCTATAATGTTTTGGGAATAGTCAATAAACGAATTGGAGACTACAAAACCAGTAAAGATTATTATTTGAAGGCAGTAAAACTGGTGGACTCTCTAAATCTTGATCATGATGTATCTTTTATCTACACCAACTTAGGAATCCTCTACGATTTATTGAATGATGAGGATAAAGCCATTGAAAGCTATGAAAAATCACGGGAATTATACCGTGGTGACAATCGTGAGGCGCATGAAATTAATATCCTAAGCAACCTAGCGTTAATCGACGATAAGCATCAAAATTACCATGCTGCACTGGACAAACTGCTAAAAGTGTCCGAGTACTATGAAAAGGAAAAAGATTTTGCCAAGTTAGCCTTGCAATACAACAATATTGGATTCTATTACCTAAAACTAAAACAGTGGGAAATTGCCAATCAATACCTTCAACAAGCATTGGATACGGCGGAGCAACTCTCTTTAAAACAAGAAATTCATCTTATTTATTATAATCTAAGTGATTTAAAATTTCAACAGAAAAAATACTCAGAAGCAATTTTTTTCGCCAATAAAAACTTAGAATTATCCGCAGTCTATAACCTAGGGTATTCAAAAAAATTCGATGCGCACGAAAAAGCGTCAGAAATTTATGAAGCCATGGGTGAATACCCAAAATCCATATACCATCAAAAAATGGCAATGGCCTACAAGGATAGCCTATTGGATGCAACCAAAGTAAAAGAAATTGAAAAGCTTCAAATTCAATATGATGTTTATTCCAAGGATAAAGAAATTAAAGAAGGGGAATTGCAAATGGCTTTGCTCAACACCCAAGTTTCAGCCAAAAACAAACGTCTTTATTATTTGGCGACCATAGTTGCTCTTTTACTATTCTCTATGTTATTGCTCTTCTTTAGATATCGCAGCAAAAACAAATCCAACCTACAACTTCAGGAGAAAAATGAGCTTATATCCAATCAAAAAATGGCTATTGAGGAAATGAACCAAAAATTGGAAAAAAGCATGCTTCGGGCCCAAATGAATCCCCATTTTATCTTCAATGCGCTAAATTCCATACAACATTTTGTACATTCTGGTGACACAAAAAACTCATTAAAATATTTGACGAAATTTTCCAAACTATTACGTCAGGTACTGGAAAGCTCCGTCAATATTATATTACCCCTGAACGATGAAATTGAGTTGCTCAAAATTTATGTTGAATTGGAATCCTTGCGTTTTGACAACTCCTTCAACTATACTTTTCATATTGATGAAAATTTGGATGTTTATGCCTACGAAGTGCCAACACTTCTAATTCAACCCTATATAGAAAATGCCATACTCCATGGATTGATGCCTAAAAAGGGGGACAAAAAACTTGAAATTTCGTTTCTAGACAAAGAAAATTATGTGGAATGCATTGTGGAAGATAATGGTGTTGGATTTCTAGCAGATGCCAAAACCAATAAAAATAATCCCTCAAGAGGTATGTCCATTACCGCAAAAAGAATTGAAGCATTGAGAAAATTTTCCAATGAACAACTCATTTCAATCGAAAATTTAAATATTGGTGATGCATCTGGAACAAGAGTAACCATTCTTATTCCGAAAGACCATTAAAAGTTGAGAGAAAATACTATTAGACCCTAACTATATTAGCTCCAATAGCCCTTAAACGTTCATCGATATTCTCATAGCCCCGGTCAATTTGTTCAATATTATGAATCGTAGAGGTTCCTTTTGCAGAAAGAGCGGCTATCAGTAGGGAAACTCCAGCTCTGATGTCTGGTGATACCATGGTAGTAGCTTTCAAGGTCGATTTAAAATCATGACCAATTACAGTAGCACGATGCGGGTCACACAGAATAATCTTTGCACCCATATCAATTAGTTTATCCACAAAGAAAAGTCTACTTTCAAACATTTTCTGATGGATAAGTAATTCTCCCCTAGCTTGGGTAGCCACCACCAAAATAATACTTAACAAATCTGGTGTAAGACCTGGCCATGGTGCATCAGCAATAGTGAGGATGGAACCGTCAATAAAACTCTGTATTTGATATCCTTTTTCATGCTTGGGAATAAAAATATCATCACCTTTACGTTCTAAAGTAATTCCCAATTTTCTAAATGTTCCTGGTATCTGTCCCAGATCATCCCAACTGACATTTTTAATGGTAAGCTCGCTTCTGGTCATCGCCGCCAATCCAATCCAGCTACCAATCTCAATCATATCGGGTAACATGGTATGCTCAGTACCACCCAGTTTTTCAACACCTTCAATGGTCAACAAATTAGAACCAACTCCAGATATTTTAGCCCCCATTCTATTCAACATCTTGCACAGCTGCTGCAAATAGGGTTCGCAAGCTGCATTGTAGATGGTAGTTGTACCTTCAGCTAAAACCGCAGCCATAACAATATTAGCGGTTCCCGTCACCGAAGCTTCATCTAAAAGGAGATAGGCACCTTGAAGTTTCTTGGCTTCAACACCATAAAAATATTCCTCTCTATTATATCTGAATTTTGCTCCCAATTTGATGAATCCTTCAAAATGGGTGTCAAGTCTCCTTCTTCCTATTTTGTCACCACCAGGTTTTGGAATATATCCTTTACCGAATCTTGCCAATAAAGGTCCCACCAACATAATGGAACCTCTCAATCCACGACCATCTTGTTTGAACTTATCGGACTGTAAATAGTCCAAATTAACATCATCAGCCTTAAATGTATAGGAACCTTTTCCTTTTTTTTGGATTTTGACCCCCAAATCCTCAAGCAGAAAAATCAACTTATTGACATCAATGATATCAGGAATGTTATGTATTGTTATTTTCTCTTCGGATAGCAATACTGCACAAAGAATTTGTAGTGCTTCATTCTTTGCACCTTGGGGCGTAATTTCACCATGCAATTGCCGGCCACCCTCTATTCGAAATGTTCCCATGGATTCCTTTGGAATTTAGTACCTTTTTTTTCTGTTTCGCTGTCCTTTTTTATTAGAACCATTTCGGTTGGACTTATTTTGGCGATTTTTCAAGAACTGCCCACTTTCCGTCAAAGTTTCACCATCTGGTGCCAAATCTATTTCACCATTGCTCAACTCTTTGAGATGATTAAAGATTGCAGCATCCTCAACAGTGTCCTTGTTCCAATTCAAATAGCACTTTTTCATGTGGTTGGCAATGGCATATTCTAATCCTGAACGCATATCGCCCTTTTCCCATTTAACGGCCACATCTATCATTCTTTTGATGTTATTGCCGTAGAATCGGTATTTAGGATGGTTTTGGGGATATTCCAAAGGTTCTGGACGCTGTCTCAATACCTCTTGGGAAGTAATGGGAAATGGAGAATCTACATCCAATTTAAAATCGGACATAATGAACAATTGATCCCAAAGTTTATGCTGAAAATCAGGAACATCCCTTAAATGGGGCTGAAGATTGCCCATTACACTTATTATGGACTTTGCTACTTTATTGCGTTCGTCTCTATCCGCAATGGATACCGCATGATCCACCATTTTTTGAAAATGACGCCCATACTCTGGGATAAAAAGCTTTGGACGTTCTGTATTGTATTCTAAATTATCGACTAAATTCAAATTAAAAGATTTAATGAAATATTATAATTGGGAAGTTCAACTGAAAACGTCTGCAAAATAAGAAAATTATGCCAATCCGCCGTTTTACAGGGAAATTACCCCTTCTACATGTGAAACTTCCTTGTATTTGGCAATGACCTCATCTGGATTTTGTAAATGTACAGTAATTGAAACACTGGTATAGGTTCCTTTTTTTGATTTTTTGGATTCTATAACTGCCCCAGTATTATCAAAAATATCAGTTATCTGGGCAATTCTTGCTTCATCCGTAGGAACAATAAATTTATAAAGATAGTTGGAAGGCCATGAAGTATTCTCCAACAATTGTTCTTTTAGACGTGCATAAAATGCATCTGTACTTTCCTTCTCCATGCCACTAATTTTTACAAATATATGGCTTAACCAACAATTTTTTTTCCTTCTACCTATTTCATTACTTTGTGTTAATAAATAATTGTGCTTGAGCAAAAATAAAGTAGTCATCACAGGAGCTCCGGGAACTGGAAAAACGTCCATTGTAAATGGGTTGGAAGAGCGAGGATTTCAGTGCTTTCATGAAATCATAAGGGATATGACCCTAAAAGCCAAACAAGAGGGGGATTCCAAAGAACATATATCCAATCCTTTGGTTTTTGTGGAAGATGCCATGCAGTTCAACAAAGATTTGCTTTATGGAAGAGCAAAGCACTATCAACAATCCCTGGAAATTGATATTCCCCTAAGTTTTTTTGATAGAGGCATTCCAGATGTGCTGGCCTATATGGATTTTTTTGGGCAATCGTACGGAGAAGAATTTATCCATACCTGTAAGGAAAATCGATATGATATCATTTTCATTGTTCCTCCTTGGAAAGAAATATATGTTTCGGACAACGAAAGACTTGAAACCTTTGAGGAAGCCGAAAAAATTCATGATGCCCTGATGAACACCTACAAAGAATTTGACTATAACCCCATAGTAGTTCCAAAAGATGGTGTAACGCAACGAATAGACTTCATTCTGAAAACCCTTAACCAAGTTTAGTGCAAAAGGACACCAAAACAGTTTTAAAGGAATTTTGGGGTCATGATGATTTCAGAGGCTCCCAAAAAGCCATTATTGACCATATTCTCTCCCAAAAAGATGTACTGGCACTTATGCCAACTGGTGGTGGTAAATCTATTTGTTATCAAGTTCCTGCATTGACATTAAAAGGTATCTGTATTGTGGTTTCTCCGCTGGTTGCGCTTATTCAAGACCAAGTAACGCAATTAAAGAACAAAGGTATAAAAGCAGTTGCACTCACAGGGGGAATCTCTTCAAATGACCTCATTGACCTTTTGGATAACTGCATTTATGGAAACTATAAGTTTTTATATCTATCCCCTGAACGTTTGCAACAATCCATGGTACAGGAACGAGTTCGTGAAATGGATGTGAATCTTATCGCTATAGACGAAGCACATTGTATCTCTCAATGGGGCAATGATTTTAGACCTGCCTATTTAGATTGCTCCATACTGCGTGAATTAGCTCCCAATGCTCCCATGATTGCCCTTACGGCAACAGCAACTCCAAGAGTTATTGATGATATCGTTACTAATCTTCAATTAGAAAAAGCCTCTATTTTCAAAGATTCCTTTGCAAGGGAAAATATTGTTTTTCGCGTAAAAATAATCGAAGACAAACCATATCAACTCAAAAAATACATGGGTAAAATTCCCGGGAGTTCCATTGTTTATGTACGTTCCAGAAAAATGTCCGTGACTCTTGCTGATTTTTTGAACAAAAATGGTTTTAAGGCCGATTTTTTTCATGGAGGAATGTCCAAAGAGGAAAAAAAAGAAAAACTGAATCTTTGGCTTGATAACAAAAACCGCATAATGGTCGCCACCAATGCCTTTGGCATGGGTGTAGATAAGCCCGATGTTCGCTTGGTGGTACATTATCAAATTCCTGATAGTTTGGAAAGCTATTTTCAAGAAGCTGGAAGGGCTGGCCGTGATGGCAATACCTCCACAGCTATAATTTTAGCGACCCACGAAGATTCTGAACTGGCCAAACAGCAATTCTTGTCATCCTTACCCGATGTTTCCTTTGTGAAAAAGGTGTACGTGCAACTGAACAATTATTTTCAGATTTCATACGGTGAATCAGTCTCTACCCCTTTTACCTTTAAATTCAATAAGTTTTGCAAACGCTATGGATTCAATCCAAATACAACATATCAAGCCCTTAGGGTATTGGACCAAAATTCGGTCATAGCACTTTCAGAAAATTTTACCGAAAAAACACTGTTGAAATTTGTAACCACAAGAGCCCATATTTTCAATTATTTTGAAAAGAATCGCAAATCGGCACCAATCATTCAAACTATTTTGAGGACTTATGGTGGTATTACAGAACATGAGACCAAAATCAATCTATATCTCTTATCAAAAAAGACTGGAGAATCTGAAAAAGGACTCAAAAAAATACTCAAACAGCTTCATCAAGATGGTATTGCCGAATATCAAAATAAAACAAGCGACTTAGAAATTAGTTTCTTGGTTCCCCGAGAAGATGACCGCACCATAAATCCTTTTGCAAAAAAGATAAAGGATTTCAATGCTGTTAAACAAAGTAATATGGCTGCCATGTTGGGTTATGTTGACAATAAAAAAAGCTGTCGCAGTCAATATATCCTTGAGTATTTTGGTGAAAAGTCTGTCGAAAAATGTGGCATATGCGATATTTGCACCAAAAAAGACAAGCAAGTTTCTCCAAAAAAGTTGGAAGAAAAAGTAATCTCCTTGTTACAGATAAGTCCAAGTACCTCAAGAAAATTGGAACAACTGACCGGAGTAAATGAAAAACTACTGCTAAAAATTTTAAAGAAATTGCTTGAAGACGAAATCGTCTCTGTAAATAGAAGAAATGAATACACTATTGAAAACTAAAGCACTTAAAATTGTATTTATGGGCACTCCAGAATTTGCCGTTGCAAGTTTGGAATCCTTAATGAATGCTGGATTTGAAATTGTAGGAGTTATTACCGCTCCTGACAGACCGGCTGGTAGAGGAAGAAAAATCCATGAATCAGCTGTAAAACAATTTGCCAAAGAACATGGATTGAAAGTTTTGCAACCTACCAATCTAAAGGATGAAGCGTTTTTAGATGAATTAGAAGATTTAAAAGCCGACATACAAGTTGTGGTGGCCTTTAGGATGTTGCCCAAAGTGGTTTGGAATATGCCAAAATACGGCACTTTCAATCTTCATGCCTCCCTTCTTCCCCAGTATCGAGGAGCTGCTCCTATTAATTGGGCCATAATCAATGGGGAAACAGAAACAGGCGTTACCACTTTTTTTATTGATGAAAAAATTGATACCGGTAATATTATCCTACAGCAAACCGAACCTATCCATTTAGATGATAATGCAGGAACCCTACATGATCGCCTTATGGAAACGGGAGCTCAGTTGGTCGTTGAAACTTGTATGCTGATTGAAAAAGGAAAGGTAGAGACCACAATGCAAAAAGTGTTAGGGGAACTAAAACCTGCCCATAAAATACATAAAGATACCTGTAGGATGGATTGGACCGCTCCTTTGGTTGAAATACATAATCACATCAGAGGCTTGAGCCCCTACCCTGCTGCCTGGACAACTTTAGTGAACAATGGTAAAGAGGAAAACATCAAAATATATAAAACAGAGATGGAACCTGCTGAACACCATGAAAAATTGGGGCAAATCCTTGCAGATAAAAAAACATTAAAAGTTGCCGTAAAAGATGGCTACCTACATCTTTTGGAAATTCAATTAGCTGGAAAAAGGAAAATGCAAGTTGCAGAAGTTTTGAACGGACTAAATCTTGACAAAACTGCCCATCTTCGCTAAACCCTTGCTATTACTAGGCTGGCTAAAAACCATCGTTTTTTTGCGACTTTATCAACAAACGTTCCAAGTTATCAACAAAAACCCCTATTTCCCTAGGTTTTACTTGCGTTAAAGGCAAATCCGTCTAAATTTGTTCAGCATTAAAATTATTTTAACAACAATTAATTTCATTCTATTATGAACAAAACAGAGTTAATCGATGCAATGGCAGCTGATGCAGGCATCACTAAGGCAGCAGCCAAAAAAGCATTGGAATCTTTCTTGGGAAATGTAGAGGGATCTCTTAAAAAAGGAAACAGGGTTTCTTTAGTTGGTTTTGGTTCTTGGTCCGTATCTAAGAGAAATGCCAGAGAAGGTAGAAATCCACAAACTGGTCAAACCATCAAGATTGCAGCTAAGAATGTAGTAAAATTCAAAGCTGGTGCAGAATTGAGTGGTGCAGTAAACTAATTAGAAATAATTTTAAATATACAAAAGCACCTCTACCAAGGTGCTTTTTTGTTTTTGGTATTCCCCCGTTTTTGTTATTCCAGTAGATTATATTACATTTAATTATAAGATTCTTGAGAAAATGGTGAGCCACGAACCAAAAAAAGGACAACTCTTAATTGCTGAACCCACTCTTACGGGCGATGTCTCCTTCAACAGGTCTGTTGTGCTTTTGGCAGAGCACAACCAGGAAGGTTCTGTTGGATTTATCCTCAACAAACCCCTGGACTATACCATTTGTGATCTTATTTCGGAAATAACCATTCCCTTTAAAGTTTTTAATGGAGGCCCTGTGGAGCAGGATAATCTTTACTTTATCCATAAGGTGCCTCATCTTATTGATGATAGCATTGAAATATCTGATGGTATTTTTTGGGGTGGTAATTTTGAAACAACGGTGGAACTCATCAATAATGAAACCATTACAGAGCAGGACATTCGTTTCTTTTTAGGGTATTCTGGTTGGGGTTCCAGACAATTGGATGAAGAACTGTCCTCCAAATCATGGGTGGTCGTTCAAAATGAATTGGAAAGTAATATCCTTAAAAAAGCTTCCACTGCTTTTTGGAAAGAGAAAATGGTGGAATTGGGAGGCAACTATCTCTTATGGTCCAATTCTCCGGAAAACCCTTCTCTTAATTAGACTGACTTATTCTTGCAATGGCGTTCAGTTTTCCCAATAGATTTTGGGCAACAGCATTACCAAATTCCTTTTTTCTGTATTTACTGATTGGTTGAATGCCCGTAACGGAATTGGTTATAAATATTTCATCCGCTTTTTGTAGTTCAAATGGTGATATAGATTCTTCCTTCAACTGAAAATCTTCAGATTTAGACAAAACATCCAATAGCTTTTTTCGAATGATTCCATCCAAACAACCATCACTTAAGGGTGGCGTTTTTATCACACCTTTAGAAACCAAAAATATATTGCCGTTAATGGCTTCTACAACACTTTTGTCATTATTTATCAGGAGACAGTTGGCATAACCATTCTCTTCGGCATATACGCTGGCGACAACATTGGTGAGCTTATTAGTGGTTTTTAAGTTGGAAAGCATATCCTTATTGATATAGTAGTCCTTAAAAAGTTCCACTTCATAAGTCTCGTTGTGAAGCATATAAAAAGGAGATTCCAATTCTCGTACTTCTATCAAATAAGAAATCTCATTGGTTTTTGGCCTATATAGTCCCCCTTCTTTTCTAAAAACAGTTAAACGTACTCGTACAGCACCATTTATCAATTTATTTTCCCCAACCGTTTTTTTGATTTCATCCTCTAAAAATTCTAAAGTAAAATCCATAGGGATTTCCATACGAAGGATACGCATGGACGCCATCAACCTAAAATAATGGTCTTCCCAAAAGAACAAGGTGCCATTTACATAGCGAACCGTCTCAAAAAGACCGTCCCCAAACTTTAATCCCCTATTGCCAGATGAGAATATTGCCGCATCCGCTGGAAAAAAATCACCATTGAAATTTACCATAAAAAAAGCCTTGAAAAAATCAAGGCCAAATATACGTTATAGTTAAGAATCCGTTAGGTTGATCCAAGTACTTGTTTTAAATCCGATACTTGGTTTTCCCAAAGCATTTTTGCCTCATCCACCTCATCTTCCTCGGCAAAATCAGTAATAAAGAGGGAAACATCTTTCGTAATTTCATCCACAATGATTCGCATTTCAAAATAAGAGTCGTCGTCACTTTCTTCCCAAGCAAACTTTACAAACTCATCACTTTTTCGTTTTAGCATTTTTGCCATCTCTTCAGCACCATCCCAAATAAAAGTAAACATTTCACTACGGGAATTTACGTTATCTGCATACCACTCTGATAATCCAGAGGGTGTGGAAATATATTGGTAAAGTAGCTGTGGAGAAGCTTGTATGACAAATTCAATTTCAAATTTAACCTTATCGCTCATTATTCGCTCTATTTTTTCCTTTTCAACAATGATATAATTTGGGAAGATAAAAAAATAAATATCAAATAATAAATTAATACTGAATTTTGATTGGGGAAAAATTAAACTTTATATTTGCACCCGCTTAAACAAACCATGGCGAGGTAGCTCAGCTGGTTAGAGCGTCGGATTCATAACCCGGAGGCCGAGGGTTCAAGTCCCTCTCTCGCTACAAACAAAACCAGGACAAATTGTCCTGGTTTTTATTTTCCAATAGTTTATCCCCAGTATCTACACTATATAATATCCATTTTACGAAGTAAAAAAGAGGCGTTCATATTTTTGCATATTCCTTTTCTCAACATATAATCGAAATGGAGTTCGTCATTGACTATTTCGGTTTCAAAAAAATAATTTTTAACCGTTTTGTGCTCTTTTGACAATTCACACAAGCTAAGGTCATGCGTGGCTATGATTCCAGATACCCCCATGCTTGTTAACTTTTTAATAAGTTCCTTAGAGCCAGATGCCTTATCCACACTATTGGTTCCTTTTAAAATTTCATCCAGTACCACTAAATATTCATCCTCTTGCAATTGCTCCATAACAAACTGTAGACGAGATAGTTCTGCAAAAAAGTAAGAACTATTATCGGTAAGAGAATCTTCAGTACGCATGCTTGTAATCAATTTAATGGGGTTGTATTGACTACGTTCTGCACAAACTGGCAAACCCGAATTGGCCATAATTATATACAAAGAAATTGTTCTGAGGAAAGTACTTTTACCGGCCATGTTTGCGCCGGTTATGATAAAAAAGTCGTCTCTCATCAGTTGTAGATCACTATTTATTCTTTTTTTATTTGGAATAAGTGGATGCCCCAAAGATTTGGCATTTATCCGCAACTGGTCACTTGCCAGAATTTCAGGGAAATTGTACGTTGGATGGTTAAACGCAAAGGTTCCCAAAGAATTGAAAGCATCAAAAAAAGCTACTGTCTTTAACCACTGTTCTACTTCGTTGCGATATGCTTCTACCCACTTTTCAATTCTGCGCGAACATAACAAGTCCCATAAAAAGAATCCGTTGCCTAAAAATGCTACAATAAGATTGTTTCTATTATCCAAAGCGTCCAAGGCTTGGGAGAACTTCTTAAAACTTTCTGAAGCTAAAAGCCCATTAGACTCAATACTTTTCCTTTGTGATTTTAATATTGAAGCACTAAACTCCTCGCTTTCAATTTGAGATAACAATTTAGCATATTGCTGCAAGTCTTTTCTAATGCGACCCGTTTTTGTACTTAGGGTGTTTACTTGTTTTAAACGAGCAGCCGTAATGCCAAGACCCAGCAACAACCAATAAAATGCTGCTTGTGGGTTTATATGTCCAAAAACAGAACCAAAAATCAGAATTGTGGAAATTATCCCAAAAATTGGAACAACCCATTTAAAATAAGAAGAAACAAAAGGGACATATCCCTTCAACCAAGCAACAATACTTACATTGGTAACATCATTTTTTATCATCCGGGCCAATGCTGTGTAATTTTGTCGCCATTCTATTTTGGAAGACAGTTCCTTTATTGCTTCTTGACGCTCTAATATTCCTAAAATATTGTTTGAAGCAAGTACTTGGGCCAAATGTTGGGTTCCTTCATGAATTCCTGTTCTGTTGATGTATTGAAAAAAAGAACCCCTTCCAAATAAATCCACATCCGAACTGTAAAAATGATTGGCCTCCTCATACTCTTTGCCATCATATCTATTCAAATAATCTCCCCTATGAATTTCCAGCTCTTCTTCATTTATGGCCGCCAATTCTTTATGCAATCTGTATTCCTCCTTCTTGGATTCATACATTCGAATCAAAAAAACAAAACCCACTACCCCAATAACCACAATGCATAAAGTGGTTATGGTATTTTCAAAAAAGAAATAGGTCAAAATTGTGGTGATAACAAATACCATTAACCTTAAAAAACCAATAAGTTGTAATCTCTCATTGTTTTTTTTCAACAGTATGCTGAACCCTTGAAGCCGTTCTTTATAAAATGAAATTGGATCTTGCATAAAAAAGTAAGCGAAGAAATATTAGAATTGTACAAAAGAGTAAATATAAAGTCAATAATTAGAACAGTGATAGGATGAACATACATCTTAACAGGATTCCGTTTAAATTTGAAGTATGAAAAACACTATTTCTGAGCGAATAGCTGACTTTCTCAAAAAATTCCCTCCATTTTCCCATCTGTCCATGGACGATTTGCATCAACTCTCCATGGAGGTAACCATTTTATATCAAGAAAAAGGGAACTTCATTTTTAAGCATGGTGAGCAACCACACAAATGTTTTTACATTGTTCACAAAGGAGCCGTTGCACTTTGGAAAGAAGACGAAAATGTGGTAATTGATATTTGTGATGAAGGGGATATTTTTGGGCTAAGACCCATCATGGCCAACGAAACCTACAAGCTGGACGCCAAAACACAAGAAGAAAGTATGCTGTATGCCATCCCAATCGATCTCTTTAAACCTTATGCCAAGGAAAACGAAAACGTAAGTGATTTTTTGGTCGAAAGCTTTGCTTCCAACACAAGAAATCCATATTCAGCTACCCACAAAGGTCAGTTATTGGGAGATACCGTCAAATTCAATCCTAATAATACAGGCTCCCGTTTGTTGGATGTACAACCTGTTGAATATTCCAAAAATGTAATCAGTGTTTCGGTACATACTCCCATTAAGACCATTGCCCAAAATATGACCAAAAAAGGTATTGGGGCCATGCTGGTTGAAAAAGACAATCTTCCTGTTGGAATCATTACAGACAAAGACCTTAGGAATAAAATTGCCACTGGTGATTTTAATACTGATGCAAAAGCAAAAGAAATCATGTCCTCTCCAGTAATTACTTATCCTCCTAAACTAACGGTAACCCAAGCCCAAATGGCCATGATGAAGAGTAATATCAGTCATTTAGTACTTACCGAAGATGGCACGGTCAACACTAAAGCCGTCGGCGTTTTGTCAAAACATGACGTTATGCTTTCTTTAGGGAACAACCCGGCAGTATTGGTAAAAGCCATTAAAAGAGCAAAAACAGTTGAAGAAATAAAACCCATTAGAAAAGGGGTAATAAATCTTTTGACTGGCTATTTAGAGCAGAATATTCCTCTGTCTCTTACCTCCAAGATAATTGCCGAGTTAAATGATGCCTGTATCAAACAGATTGTTGAACTCTCCTTACAAAAAATGGCGAAAGAGCCGCCAGTTCCTTTTGCCTGGCTCGCCATGGGCAGTCAAGGAAGAAGCGAACAGATGCTCCACACCGATCAGGACAATGCCATTTTGTTTGATGATGTGGGGGCATCGGAACTAGAAGCAACCCGGACTTATTTTTTGGAATTATCAAAGTACATCACCCAAGGATTGAATCATATTGGTTATGCATATTGCCCTGCAGATATGATGGCAAGCAATCCTAAATGGTGCAAAAGTTTAGCAGAATACAAACAAATGACCACCAATTGGATCATGAATCCAGGGCCTGAAGAAGTGCTGCTGTGTACCATCTTTTTTGATTACAACAGAAGCTATGGCGACAAAGATTTAGTGGAGAATTTGTCTAAATACATTTTTGATACCGTTGAAAAGTATCCTATTTTCCTATCCCATTTGGCCATAAGCGCTCTCCAAAACCCTTCTCCCACTGGTTTTTTTAGACAATTTTTGGTAGAACAAGATGGTGAGAACAAAGATTCATTTGATTTAAAAAGACGTGCTTTAATGCCCCTTATAGATGCCGCAAGGGTGTTGATTCTTTCTCATAATGTAACAGGAATAAGCAATACCTGGGAACGCTATGAAAAGTTGGCGCAATTGGAACCAAATAATGCAGAGCTGTATTTGGCATGTTCCTACGCCAGCAAAGCTTTATTGAAGTTTAGAACGCGTCAGGGATTACTGCATAATGATTCTGGACGCTATATTTCCTTGGAAAGCTTGAACAAAGAACAAAAAATGAAGTTGAAAAGAACTTTTAAGACTATCAAAGAAATTCAACAGTTGATTTCTGTTCGTTTTATGACCCAAAGAATGAGGTAGGTATGGGGAAAACAAAAATACTCCCGGATTTCTGGCAGTCCTATGCTTCATCAATGGAAAAACAGCTTCCGTCTTCGGTGAAGGATAACGCTTTTGTGGTTTTTGATACTGAAACAACCGGACTCAATACTATTACCGATAGAATCCTGAGCATTGGAGCGCTCACCATTAAAAACAAGGCCATAAATGCTGGTGAAGCCCTAGAAGTCTTCGTAGAACAAAATCAATACTCCTCTGAAAGTGCCAAAGTCCATGGTATTCTAAAAAAAGAAGCTGATGGACAACTCAGCGAACTCGAAGCCGTTAAACAACTTTTAAAATTATTAGAAGGTACAATTATTGTTGGGCACCATGTGCGTTTTGATGTAACCATGATCAATAATGCCTTGAACAGAAATGGTTTGCCCAAACTAAAAAATAAGACCTTGGACACCTCAACACTTTATTACAAATCCTTAAAAAGGAATGAACGTAAAAAACAAGGACGACACTTTTCTTTGGACTACTTGGCTGAAAAATTTGATATCTCAAAAGGAGATAGGCATACGGCTTTGGGCGATGCCTATATTACTGCAGTGGCCTTTCTGCATATTATAAGTAAACTAAAACCTGTCTCTATTAGCGATTTGCTAAAAAAAGACAGGTTTTTCGAATTCTTTTAAAGAAGCCTACAGCGCTTCCTCCATTATTTTCTCTACAACTTCTGGATTAAGTAATGTGGATGTATCTCCTAAGTTACCCGTATCCTTTGAAGCTATTTTTCTCAAGATACGTCGCATGATCTTTCCACTTCGGGTTTTGGGCAAACCTGGAACAAACTGAATTTTATCCAACTTGGCAATTGGGCCAATATGTTCGGTAATTACCTGATTGATTTCTTTTTTCAAGTTTTCACGATTTCTGGATTCACCAGTTTCTTTCAATATCACGTAGCCATACAATGCATTTCCTTTAATATCATGTGGAAATCCAACAATTGCCGATTCAGCCACAGCCTGATGCTCATTGATGGCATCTTCAATAGGTGCTGTACCCAAATTATGGCCAGAAACAATGATAACATCATCTACCCTACCTGTAATTCGGTAATACCCTACTTCATCTCTCAAAGCACCATCACCTGTGAAATATTTACCATCAAAAGCGGAAAAATAGGTGTCTTTATAGCGCTTATGGTCTCCCCAAATGCTTCTTGCGATGGAAGGCCATGGAAATTTGATGCACAATCTGCCATCTACCTGGTTTCCTTTGATTTCTTTTCCATTTTCATCCATTAATGCCGGCTGCACCCCTGGCATGGGTAATGTGGCGTATGTTGGTTTTGTTGGAGTGGAAAAAGGAATTGGTGAAATAAGAACTCCTCCTGTTTCGGTTTGCCACCATGTATCTACAATGGGGCATTTCTTTTCTCCTACATGGTCATTGTACCAGTGCCATGCTTCCTCATTGATGGGTTCACCCACGGTGCCCAAAACTTTTAGGCTGGAAAGATCATAATTGGTTACAAAATCTAAATTTTCCTTGGCAAGCGCTCTAATTGCTGTTGGCGCGGTATAAAATTGTGTGACTTTATACTTTTGCACAACATCCCAAAAACGTCCAAAATCAGGATAAGATGGAACACCCTCAAACATTACCGTAGTGGCACCATTGGCCAAAGGTCCATAAACAATATAGGAATGTCCTGTGATCCATCCGATATCCGCAGTACACCAATACACATCATTTTCACGGTACTGGAATACATTCTTGAAGGTATAGGCGGTATAAACCATATATCCTGCAGTAGTGTGCACCATTCCTTTAGGACGACCTGTGGACCCTGATGTATATAGGATAAACAAGGGGTCTTCAGCATCCATAATCTCTGGAACACAATCGGAAGAAGCCTTATCCAACAAAGGTTGAAGCCATTCATCACGTCCACTTTCCATAGAAATAGTTGCATTGGTACGTTTGGCGACCAAAACCGTTTCCACGATTTTGCAATGTGTCAAGGCTTCATCCACAATTCCTTTGAGATCTATTGTTTTTCCGCCTCTAAATGAACCATCTGAGGTCAACACCATTTTAGCTTCACA
Source organism: Flagellimonas amphidinii (assembly GCF_013090115.1). Lineage (GTDB taxonomy): Bacteria > Bacteroidota > Bacteroidia > Flavobacteriales > Flavobacteriaceae > Flagellimonas > Flagellimonas amphidinii. The sequence goes on along the minus strand of NZ_JABFNN010000039.1, from coordinate 19,832 downwards.
ATCATTGATTCTTGTGGCCAATGCTGTTGAGGAAAACCCTGCAAAAACCACCGAATGGATAGCTCCTATCCGCGCACAGGCCAAAACCGCTATGGCCAACTCAGGAATCATGGGAAGATAGATTACAACCCTATCCCCTTTTTTGATGCCCTTGTCCTTTAGAACATTGGCAAACTTGCATACCTTTTCATGAAGCTGTTGATAAGTGATATGTTGCGCTTCTTCATTGGGATCATTGGGCTCAAACAATATTGCAGTCTTGTCCCCTCGTATGCGCAAATGCCTATCAATACAATTTTCGGTAATATTCAACTTTGCACCATCAAACCATTTGATTTCTGGTTTTGAAAAATCCCAATCCAAGACCTTGTCCCATTTCTTTCTCCAGACAAAATGTTCCTCTGCTACTTCTTCCCAAAAACTCTCAGGGTTACGCACAGATTTTCGATAAACCTGAAAGTACTCCTCCAAGTGCTTTATATGATAATTACTCATGCTTGTATTTAGTTAATTATGGTTTTCAGTGGTTGTGCTGTCCTCTAAAGGACATTTTAATATATATGTTTGTTTGAATCTACTATCAGTGACCGGTTGGTTTTCCCGCTCCACTGGGAATCCTGATGTTTTCAACGATTTCCTGAACTTCCTCTGGAGGCTCTTCGGTAAATTTATTCACAATAAGAGCAATAACAAAATTTACAATCATCGCGATAGTTCCGAACCCTTCAGGTGAAATTCCAAACCACCATTTTTCCTGCAAACCAGCAACAGCAGCTTTTCCTCCATCAAAAATACCGAACTTAAACTTGAGCATATAGAATAACATCAAAGAAATTCCGACAATCATTCCGGTTATGGCTCCTTTGCTGTTCATTTTTTTATAAAATATACCCAAAATAATGGCAGGAAAGAACGAAGCCGCCGCTAAGCCAAACGCTAGGGCCACTACCGCAGCAACAAAACCTGGAGGATTAATTCCAAAATACCCGGCAATAATCACTGCGCCAACTGCAGAAAGGCGTGCTGTCCAAAGCTCTCCTTTTTCAGAAAGTTCTGGGTTGAATACATTCTTGATCAAGTCGTGGGATACAGAAGCCGATATTACTAAAAGTAAACCCGCTGCAGTGGACAAAGCGGCAGCCAAACCACCCGCAGCTACCAAAGCAATTACCCAAGCCGGCAGATTTGCAATCTCTGGATTGGCCAGTAGCATAATATCCCGGTCAACAGTCAATTCGTTTACAGTTGCATCAGCAACATATTGAATCTTTCCATCTGCATTCTTATCATCAAATTGTATAAGTCCAGTAGTTTCCCAATTCTTAAACCATTGGGGCATTTCAGCATAATCTTTATCCCTTACCGTCTCTATCATATTGGTTCTTGCAAAAACCGAAACAGCTGGTGCGGTTGTGTACAGAATAGCAATGAACAGCAATGCCAATCCTGCTGACTTACGGGCATCTTTAACTCTTTTCACCGTAAAAAATCGAACAATTACGTGAGGAAGCCCAGCCGTACCAACCATAAGTGCCAAGGTTATGGCAAAGACATCCACTATGCTTTTGGTGCCTTTGGTATACTCAGCAAAACCTAATTCGGCAGTAAGACCATCCAACTTATCCAACAAATAAGTCCCTGAACCATCTGCCAACCTATCTCCCATTCCCAACTGTGGTATAGGGTTTCCCGTCATTTGGATGGAAATAAAAATAGCAGGTACCATAAAGGCGAAAATCAATACACAATATTGGGCCACTTGTGTATACGTAATGCCTTTCATTCCGCCCAGAACAGCATAGAACAATACAATTACCATTCCGATGACCACGCCGGTATCAATATCTACTTCCAAAAATCTTGAAAAAACAATCCCAACACCTCTCATTTGCCCGGCCACATAAGTGAAAGAAACTATAAGTGCGCAAACCACAGCTACAATACGAGCTGTTTTTGAATAATAACGCTCACCTATAAAATCAGGTACAGTGAATTTTCCAAATTTTCTGAGATAAGGTGCCAGCAATAGTGCCAGCAAAACATAACCTCCCGTCCATCCCATGAGATAAACAGCCCCATCATAGCCAGCAAAGGCAATAATACCCGCCATAGAGATAAAAGAAGCAGCTGACATCCAATCTGCTGCCGTGGCCATGCCATTTGCCAATGGGGAAACTCCTCCGCCAGCAACGTAAAATTCTTTGGTTGATCCTGCTTTGGACCATATAGCGATTCCTATGTACAGGGCAAATGTTATTCCCACCAAAATATAGGTCCAAAGTTGAACGCTCATAGTTATAGTTTTTTAGGTTGATTAATCGTTATCGAAGCCATATTTTTTATCCAACTTGTTCATTAAGCGGACATAAATAAAAATGAGTATCACGAAAACGTAGATGGAACCTTGTTGGGCAAACCAAAATCCAAGTTTAAAGCCTCCCATCCTAATAGTATTCAATTCATCTACCAACAGAATTCCGAATACGTAGGAAACCAAAAACCAAATGCTAAGGAGTATAGTGAGATATTTGAGATTTTCTTTCCAATACTTTTTTCTTAAAGAATTATCCATCTGTTAGGTTTGATGGAAGAAATATATGAAATCCCTAGAAAAAAGCCTCACTTTTTAAAAGAGACAGTAGAATTAAGATAACTTGTTCAAAAAGGTGCCAATGTTCTCCTCTATCCTTTCTGTAATATTTGAAACATCAGCTTTTTCAAAGCTTTCTCCTGTGATACTTTCGTAAAGTTCAATATATCTGTCAGATACAGTTTCAATATAGTCATCTGACATCTCAGGAACGGTCTGTCCTTCCAAGCCTTGAAACTTATTTGAAATCAACCATTGGCGTACAAACTCTTTGGAAAGTTGTTTTTGGGGCTCACCCTTGGTTTGACGTTCTTCATAACCATCTGCATAAAAATATCTTGAAGAATCCGGAGTATGGATTTCATCAATCAGGACAATCTGACCTTCTTTTGTTTTGCCAAATTCATACTTGGTATCTACCAAAATTAAACCACGTTTTGCAGCTAGCTCTGTACCCCTCCCAAACAAAGCTTCGGTATATTTTTCAAGCACTTCGTAGTCTTCTGGTGAGACTATCCCCCTTTTCAAAATGTCTTCTTTGGAAATATCCTCGTCATGATTCCCTTTTTCTGCCTTTGTTGCTGGAGTGATGATTGGTTGTGGAAATTTGTCATTTTCCTTCATCCCTTCAGGCATTGGAACACCACATAAAGTTCGTTTGCCCACTTTGTATTCTCTTGCAGCATGACCAGATAGATACCCTCGGATAACCATTTCAACTTTAAAGGGCTCGCATGCTTTGCCTATAGCTACATTAGGGTCAGGAGTTGCCAATAACCAATTCGGAACAATATCCTCTGTTGCTTTCATCATTTGGGTGGCAATCTGGTTCAAGATTTGACCTTTGTAGGGTATGCCTTTAGGCATGACAACATCAAAAGCTGAGAGTCGGTCAGTAGCTATCATTACCAAAAGGTCGTTTTCCAGAGTGTATACTTCCCTAACTTTTCCTTTATAAACGGATTTTTGGCCAGGAAAGTTAAAATCTGTGGCCATCAAGGTGTTCTGCCCCATGTTAGAATTGATTTTGGTGCTCTATATTTTTGTAGGCATCTATGACCTTCTTAACCAATTTATGTCGAATCACATCTTTGTCATCCAAATAAATAATACTGATACCATCAACATTCTTTAGAATCAACAAAGCCTCTTTCAAACCTGAGATTACTCTTCTGGGCAGGTCAATTTGCCCAGGATCTCCTGTCAACAAAAACTTGGCGTTTTTCCCCATACGGGTCAAAAACATTTTCATCTGGGCATGGGTTGTGTTTTGGGCCTCATCCAGAATTACAAAGGCATTATCCAATGTGCGTCCCCTCATAAATGCCATAGGAGCAATTTGAATGGTACCATCCTCAATGTACTTTTCCAGTTTTTCTGCAGGAATCATATCCCGAAGAGCATCATACAAAGGTTGCATATAAGGGTCTAGCTTTTCCTTTAAATCCCCTGGAAGGAAGCCTAAATTTTCTCCTGCTTCCACAGCAGGTCTGGTCAAGATTATACGACGTACTTGTTTTTCCTTGAGCGCTTTTACGGCAAGTGCAACACCTGTGTAGGTTTTTCCAGTACCCGCAGGGCCAATTGCAAAGACCATGTCGTCCTTTTTGCAGGCATCTACCAGTCTTCTTTGATTGGCTGTTTGCGCTTTGATCAAACGACCGCTAACACCATGTACTAAAACATCGCCACTACTTTTGGATGAAGAATAATCCTCTTGACCATTGCTGGTCAACACACGTTCAATCATATTTTCATCCAGTTTGTTGTACTTGGCAAACTGATCGGTGAGCATATCAAAACGCTTGTCAAACTCCTCTAAAAGTTCTTCATCCCCATAGACCTTTATTTTGCTGCCACGGGCCACAATCTTAAGTTTAGGAAAGTACTTTTTTAAAAGTTCAATATTTTCATTTTGTTGCCCAAAAAAGTCCTGAGGGCTTATCTCTGTGAGTTCAATTATAAGTTCGTTCAAAAAAGCGGGGTATTTATGGTTATTTTTGAAGAATTGTATTCTTTCTTTTTTAATGTAATTTTACTCCACAAACTTAACCAAAAATCAATTTGAGTACAGAAAAACATATCAACAGTATTGCATGGCAATCATAACCTTAACTACAGATTTTGGATACAAAGATCACTTTGTAGGTGCCATCAAGGGAACAATCTTAAGTAATCTTTCAGATGTTCAAATTGTTGATATTTCCCATGCCATTAGCCCTTTTAACATCCAAGAATGTGCTTATATCCTTAAAAATGCCTACCGTTCTTTTCCAGAAGGGACAGTGCATATTGTTGGGGTTGATTCTGAATTATCACCTGAAAACCAACATATTGCTGTTCAAGTTGATGGGCACTTTTTTGTGACCGCCAATAACGGTGTCATTTCATTGATTACTTCAGAAATCAATCCAGAAAAAATTGTAGAGGTTGATATTCCCAATATTGTTTCAGGTTCCTTTCCTGTAATGGATGTCTTTGTCCAAGTGGCTTGCCATATTGCGCGAGGGGGCAAATTGGAAGTGATTGGAAGGCCCTTTAACGCTTTACGGGAACTTCGAGAATTTGAACCTAGAATCACCAACAATGGCAAAAGTATTTCTGGCAATGTTATTTATATTGATAATTACGGCAATGTAGTCACCAACATCCAACGCAATCTGTTCGATGCATATCGTAATGGAAGGGATTATGAAGTTAATGCCCGTACCAATAAATTGAGGAAAATTCATGATAGTTATAACGGCATCATCAATTTTGATTTGGGAAAAGGGCAGCGAAAGGGACCTGGAGACGCACTTGCATTGTTCAATTCTGCCGGTTATATGGAACTTGCCATCTACAAAAGTGACCTCAATTCTGTAGGGGGAGCCTCCACTCTATTAGGGCTGAATTACAGGGACACGGTAACCATTAATTTTTTGTAAATGCTGATACGCATCGTAAAACTTACATTTAAACCCGAAAATATTCCTAGTTTTGAGCAAATCTTTGAAGAATCAAGGGATCAAATTGCTACTTTTCAAGGTTGTCAGTTTGTAGAACTGTACCAAGATTTGAACAATCCCGCTGTTTTCTTCACTTATAGCTTTTGGCAAAAAGAATCAGACTTGGAAAACTACAGAGCATCAGATTTTTTTAAGGAGGTTTGGAGCAATACCAAAAAATTGTTCGCCGAGAAACCAGAGGCTTGGAGTGTCACCAAAAAAAATTCTTCAACCCTTTCTTGATGTTTGCCATTTTTAAAAGAGAAATACGGTCTTTTTTCACATCACCTATAGGTTACCTCATAGCTGGTTCCTTTTTGTTACTCACAGGATTGTTTTTATGGGTATTTAAAGGAGCATATAATATTTTTGACTACGGCTTTGCCGATTTGAGCAACTTCTTCTTGCTGGCTCATTGGATTTTTGTGTTTTTGGTTCCGGCCATCACCATGAAGAGTTTTTCAGAAGAAAGAAAGATGGGAACCCTGGAATTATTGCTCATAAAACCAATATCTACTTGGAAACTTGTGTTGGGCAAGTTTTGGGGCGCTTTTTTGTTATGTTTCTTGACGGTTGTTCCAACCATAGTCTATGTTTTTGCAATCTCAAATCTGGGAGTAACCCAAGGGAATTTTGACCTTGGTGTAGTGTTGGGGTCGTATTTTGGATTACTTTTTCTAATAGCTACTTACACTTCTATTGGTATTTTTGCCTCAACGCTTTCCGATAATCAAATTTTGGCCTTTTTAGCTGGAATTCTTATTTGTTTTTTGATTTTAAATGGGTTTGATGCCATTTCCACCTTGTTTGATAATGGAGAGACCCAACAATTCATCAAAAACTTAGGTGCACAATCACATTTTGAAAGTATTGCAAGAGGTGTCATCGATACGCGGGATTTGCTTTATTTCTTGACCCTTACCCTTTTCTTTATGTATCTCACACATCAACGACTTAAACAACTGACCAAATGACATTGAAGTTTTTGATATCGATACTTAAGGCTCTAGTAGTGGTCATTATTCTAAACCTGATTGGAGGTTTTTTCTTTGGCAGATTTGATTTAACTGAAGATAAACGATACACCATTTCAGAACCTGCGCTGGAAGTAGCTCAAAAATTTGAAAGTCCAGTTGTCATCGATGTATTGTTGGATGGTAACATTCCACCTGAGTTCTCTAAGTTGAAGACAGAAACCGAGCTTTTACTGGAATCCTTTGCTTCCAAAAACAATACTATCAAGTTTAATTTTGTGAATCCCTTGGAAAACAAGGACCAAGCTCAAGAAACCATTGCGCAACTGCAAAGCTTGGGTCTTCAACCTGCAAACGTTACTGTTGAAGAAAATGGCAAAGTTTCCCAGGAATTGGTATTTCCCTGGGCAATGGTAAATTATAAAAACAAAACGGTTAAAGTTCCATTGCTGAAAAACAAATTGGGTTCCAACGCAGAAGAGCGCATCAACAATTCTGTGCAACAATTGGAATATGCTTTTGCCGATGCTTTCACCAAATTGAGCATCACTAAGAAAAAAAGCATTGCTGTGCTCAAAGGGAATGGTGAATTGGAAGATAGATACCTAGCGGATTATTTAACTTCTATTCGTGATTACTACAATATTGGCGCTATTACTTTAGATTCAGTAGCAAAAAATCCCCAACAAGTGCTGGACCAGCTCAAAGGATTTGACCTTGCTTTGATTGCCAAGCCGACAGAAACCTTTTCTGATGAAGAAAAATATGTACTGGACCAATTTGTGACCAACGGAGGGAAATCTATTTGGTTGATTGACGAAGTGGCCATTGAAATGGACAGTATTTATGCTGGTGGGGGTACTGCCATGGCCCTGCCCCGTAATTTAAATTTGAAGGATTTTTTCTTCAATTACGGGATTCGTATCAATCCCACTTTGATCAATGACCTATATTTCACACAAATTGTCTTAGCTACGGGAGAAGGCAACGATTCACAGTACAATCCGGTTCCTTGGTACTATAACCCCATGATATTTTCCAAAAACAACCACCCTATCAATACGAATATTGAAGCAGTTCGGTATCAGTTTACGAGTCCAATGGAGCTACTTCAAAACAACTACAAAAAAACAGTATTGCTGCAAAGTTCTCCCCTATCAAAAACCGAAGGTACGCCCAAACAAATTGGTTTAGGTATTTTGAACACCCCTCCAGACAAAGCATCATATACCTATGGCAATCAACCTTTGGCAGTATTGGTTGAAGGTAAATTTTCCTCCATGTACAAAAACAGGATAAAGCCCTTGCAATTATCACAAAGCTTAGAGGATGGCCCCAATAATAAATTGATTGTAATTTCTGATGGAGATGTCATCAAAAATCAATTGCGGAATGGCAGGCCTTTAGAGCTTGGCTATGACAAATGGACCAACAGTTTTTATGGGAACAAGGAATTTTTGGTGAATTGCATCAACTATCTTTTAGATAATACAGGACTTATAAACATTCGAAATAAGGAAGTGTCCATTCCTTTGCTTGACGTTAAAAAAGTAGTCGAACAAAAAACGAAGTGGCAGGTTATCAACATTGGCGTTCCAGTACTTTTGTCCCTGATTTTAGGAGTCATCTTCAGCTACTATAGAAAACAAAAATTTGCTGCATAGGTGTTGATAAATTTGTTTCTTTGCTAAGTCGTTTTAAGATATATTTGTTTTTATCCATTTTATGAGCCTGTTTTAAGTCCCATTGGTCTTGAACAGTCAATAATACTAAAGAATCTCTTTAATGAAGTTTATTGTATCCAGTACATATTTATTAAAAAACTTACAGGTTTTGGGAGGAGTTATCAACAATAGTAACACCCTGCCCATTCTGGACAATTTCCTATTTGATTTAAAAAAGAATGAGCTTACGGTTTCTGCATCTGATTTAGAAACCACCATGAGCTCTGTGCTGGAAGTTGATTCTGATGCTGAAGGTATCATAGCGGTGCCCGCCCGTTTGTTATTGGATACCTTGAAAACATTTCCAGAGCAACCATTGACCTTTGTGGTAGAGGATAACAATACTGTAGAGATTAGTTCTAACCATGGTAAATATGCGTTGGCGTATGCTGATGGGGCCGAATTCCCAAAAGCAGTGGAGGTCTCCAACCCTAGCTCTACTACCCTTTTAGGTGATGTTTTGGCAACCGCCATTACCAAAACCATATTTGCGGCAGGAAATGATGACTTGCGCCCTGTTATGAGCGGTGTATTTTTTCAGTTTTCTCCTGAGAATTTAACCTTTGTAGCTACTGATGCCCATAAATTGGTAAAATACCAACGAGAGGATGTTACCGCATCCCAAGTAGCAGAATTCATTATGCCCAAAAAACCTTTGAACCTTTTAAAGGGTATTTTGGCCGGTTCAGAATCTGAGGTAACCATCGAGTACAATGATAGCAATGCCAAATTTATATTTGACAATTCTGAATTGATCTGTAGACTGATTGACGGGAAATACCCAAATTATGAAGCAGTAATTCCAAAGGAAAACCCCAATAAACTGACTATTGCCAGAAATCAATTTTTAAGTTCCGTAAGAAGGGTTTCCATATTCTCCAACAAAACAACTCACCAAATTAGATTAAAGATTGCTGGAGCAGAGTTGAATATCTCTGCCGAAGATGTAGATTACAGCAATAAGGCTGAGGAACGCCTTTCTTGTTCGTATCAAGGAGATGATATGCAAATCGGTTTCAACTCCCGTTTTTTGGTGGAAATGTTGAACAATCTTTCCTCTGATGAAGTCTCTTTGGAAATGAGCTTGCCAAATAGAGCTGGAATCCTTACACCAATTGATGGGCTTGACGAAGGAGAACAAGTTACCATGCTGGTAATGCCCGTTATGCTGAACAGCTAGAAAAAATAAAAACCACCTTATCAGGTGGTTTTTTTATAATGTAAAATTCAGGTAGAACATTAACCGTTTTTTTATTTGCACATCACCGGCAAATAAGTCTTGATTTATGGGAATACCTATATCAGCTCCCATAACCAGCCTCTTATAGTTAAATTCTGCTCCAAAAGTACCCAAATGCATATAGCCATCAGTATCGGGCAAGGCATCTCCAAATTGTACAATTTTCTGGAAAAAGTCGCCGCTCACTCCAACAAATGGTGTTAGAACATGAGTGTTGACCAGAAATCCCTTGAAAAACTTTGCATTATAACTGACTTGATCACCAAAGCGATACTCATTTTTATTCTCCCCTTTCAAGAAATAAGACCCCGTAACATTAACTCCAAACATATTCTTGCTGTAACTATAACCTGCCGAAAATATAGCATCTGTGCTACCCGTGCCCAATTGAAATCCCGGGTTTACCCTGTCGGTCAAGACTTCTTCAAATTCACCAGTAGGCAACTTAATTCCCAATCCAAATTTTATGGTGTGTCCAGAATACTTCGGCATACCAACCATTTTTGACGATGAATCATTATCAGCGCCCTTTTTCCCTTTCTTTACAAATGGAAAGGTATACCAGCCAATTACGCTGGCATCCCCTATCCCATTCAAACTTTCAGAGCGGTCCTCATATTCCCTGTTCAAATCTTGATAAGGTAGTGTCGCCGAGAGATGTATTCTTTGGGTAATCGGTATTTTGGACCACAATTGATAGGTGTTAAAATACTCTTTGCTTATAGGTGAATCGGCAAAAATACCATCCTTGGACTCAAATTGTTGGTAACTATACCTCAATCCAAAAAAATTGACATCACCAAGAGTTCCATATCCAAAATTACCCCCTGTTGTTGCACATCCACAGAAATCACAATCAAAACTTAATAACCCATATGGTGATGGACATGGATTTGCAAAAAGTGAAGTACTTACAAATAACAATAGCACCAAGAGGTTAGTACTCCGAAAACCTTTTATCATTGATAAATTCATTATCTGTTAGTGTTTTTAAAAATGAAATAATGTTCTCTTTCTCTTCTTCTGTCAGCGTAATCCCAAAAGTTCCATCTTCTTTTTTTAGTGAGGCATCTACATTTCCATTATCTACCATTCCATCTGTATAAAAATTCAATACAGCTTCTAAGGAACCAAATCGGCCATCATGCATGTAGGGAAAACTCAGTTCAACATTACGGAGATCGGGCACTTTGAACTTATAAAAATCCTGCTCATAACCAGTAACACGCTTACGTCCTTCTTCATCTGGATATTTTGAATTTAATGGCAACCCATTATTACGATAGGACTGATCTGTAAAAAGTTCACCTTTATGGCAAGTGGTACATTTTTGTTTGAATGTTTGCATTCCTGCCATTTCTTGTTGTGTAAGAGAACCTTCCTCTTCACTACGAACATATTTATCATATTTGCTATTGCCCGAAACAAGAGTCAACATAAATTGAGAAAGTGCTTTTAACATGCGTTCACTATTGATTTCCTCATCCCCAAAAGCTTTAAAAAACATATCTGGATATTTATCATCAGCACCAAGTTTTGAAAGTACATTAGGTATAGTTTCATTCATTTCAACCTCACTTGTAATTGGGATAATCGGTTGAAGATCTAGATGTATTGCAGCTCCATCCCAAGTAAACTCCTCATAAAATGCTAGGTTATGCAAAGGTTGGGCATTTCTTGTTCCTTCGTGTCCATTAACTCCGTGGCTGATTGTATGCCCATGATGGGTAAAAGCCGAGGTTTGTTCATGACAAAATCCGCAAGAGACAATACCTGTAGAGGATAGTGCTCCTTCATAAAAAAGGGCTTTTCCCAAGGCAATTCCTTCTTCGGTCAACGGATTGGATTCAAAATCGTATAATACCTCTGGGAAATTTGAAGGTATTGAGAGTTCCACCGGCGTTGGCTCGGTATATACTACTTCAGTATCATTGTTGCAAGCTATTGCCATTAGCAACAATGCCAATACACTTGTTCTAATCATAACTATTTTATAGTAGGGAATCCAAGGGTCATCCCATGGATTCCCAAAAAAATTATAACAATTGTATTAGTTGTGAACGTGGTCTACGGTAAACATTTGACTCGCATTCTCGGCAATTTTTGGAGATTTTTCTGCATCCACATGAATTTGAGATTTTTCCTCCAACGATAATGTGTTCGTTGCAACCAATATATCTGAAACATCAGCCACTACATGAATCTCTGGTTCCATATCTGTTCTAACTTTTGCAGATACCGGTAAATCAAGACTAATTTCTTTGTAATTATCCAGTACAGAACCATGACTACCCATATGGATAGCAAAAGCCGTTTCATCTGTTATATTCTCAGAAGTGAAAGTCCCTTCATACCTTATAAATTTATACCCAGCCTGCCAAGACCACATCATACCAGCATCAGTCGCCAAGGTCAAAAAATCACCTTGGCCATCAGCCCCTTGTAGATATTTTTCTTGATCAACACCCAACCCAAAGGTAATCTTGGTATAGTTGGCCGCAGGCACATTCTTTAAATTAATAAATTGTGAGGTCTTTTCTGATTCATCAACAATAAACATAGAATCATCTTTAGGGTAGGTAAAAGTGTTTCCTTTCTCATCCTCTAATTGAATATTGCTTACGATATATTTTAGGGTAGCTATCTTTAAATTTTCTGTTCCACTGGCAACATAGCTGGTGGTTTCCAGCAACAAGTCTGAATCACCATAAGCATTATCGAATTCAATATTTATACTCCCCACCCCTGTTAATTCTTCTGGTGAGTTATCATCGTTAGTACATGATAAAATTAATGTGCACAGCAATACAATTGCCGTATAGTCAAAAGCTTTCATTTGATTATATTAAGTAAAAAAGTACTGTTGAAGGCCAGTACTGTAGCCTTTAAAAATAACCGGGAAAAGCTTTATATAATAGGTGGGCGGAGCATCTCTTTAATAATGAGAGAGTCTTTTAAATAAAAAGGGGATAGAATTTGGCTTTTAATATGATGTTCATAGTATTGAAAAGAAAAATCGACATAAGATTCCATGAACAAGGGAATAAATGCTTCTATTAATGTAAGGCCAGCGTTTGTGGCATTTTGGTTTCTTTGCTGCTCCTTTGAAACTGAAAGTTGTTCCATTAGATAACACTTACCATTACACTGCAATTCTGGACGATTCTTATTGACACAGTAGTTTTCGACGAAATAATCGATATTAAGCTGAAAATAGGAAAAATACCCAACAAAGTAGGCAGGCCTTAATGCAAAGACAATCAAGAATAGAATGGCCAAATATTTTTTCAGTACGATTTATTTTTTGCAAAACTACAGCGTAAATCTATATGAAAAAAACCTTGGCCAATATTTAACTTATGAAATAAATGGGATGGTCAAGAAAAGTGATGGAGACTCTCCATTAGAAGCTTTAACTGCATTGACAATAGGCATTATAAATCCAACTATGGCCACTCCTATCAATCCCAAGATACCCAACCCAAATAACAATATTGCAGGAATTGAAATTATAATATATAGTAATAGGCTTAATTGAAAATTAATTACCGCCTTTCCATGTTCATCCATTCCTTCAACAGTTTTCCTTGAGGTCAGCCAAATGACCAATGGCACAATAAAACCTCCAAACCCAGTTACATAATGTAATAATTGAGTGAGGTGTGTAATGGACAATAAGGTATTGTCCTTTCGAATAACATTTTGATTAACTACTTCCATTTTTTGATTGATTTTGATGATGTATTCCATTGGTATACGTTTTCATCAAAAAGTTACAATATCACACTCACATGTAACTTTGCTACAGTTCATCGATAAAATATATCCTTTCTTTGAAAACCGACACCAAACACACTTAATTAATTGTTTTTCAGTATTTTAAATTTAATTTATTTAAAAAAGCATATATATGATACTTCAATAAATTGAATCAAAAACTCATCAACAAGACAGTTGTCCAATATTTTGTCCGTTCATCTAGACCATTACAATTTACCTTCATAATGTTAGAAATTTGTTAACATCTTTAATTAAAATCAACTAATATGAAGAAAATTTACTTGTTATTTCTAGCCTTGACCGTTACTTTTTATAGTTGCGATACAGAGGACACCTCAACAACAGAGGAAAACTTGGAAGCAGTATCGTTTCGTTACAAGCACAATAAGTGGAAGAAAAAAGAATGTAAAATCAGTGTTACTCCTGATTTGCCCGCTTCGCTTAACGCTTGTACCACGGCCAAAGGAGTGGATGCAGACAACAGTTATTTTGACCTTACCATTAGCGATACTAGCCTTGCCGGTGATTATGGAGCATGGTGTGTGGACGTGGATTTATCCCTAAATGCGGATCAGTGTTTTGAAGCTGATGTATATTCCAGCTACGAAACACTACCAGATGGGAAATTTGAACATCCAGAAAACTTTGACATGGTAAACTGGATTTTGAACCAAGACTTAATTGGCTCTGAAAGTCCTAGTGGAGGTACATACACCTTTGGAGATGTACAATGGGCCATTTGGGAGCTTATTGATGACAGAAATTGTATTAGCTGTGCCTACTTAGGAGATGACTGGAACAGAACCAAGGGACAAGAAATTGTGGATATGGCATTGGCCAATGGCGAAGGTTTTGAACCAGGAGATGGAGATTCCCTAGCAGTTATCCTAATACCCACCAATAACCTTCAAAGTATTTTTGTACCTTATGAGTTGGAGTGTAAAAACAAAAGAAAGAGATACAGAGGGAACAAATACAAAAGAATCAAAAGATGGAAAAAAGGGAGAAAGAAATTTAAATGTTCCTAAGGATATTAAATTATAAAGGCGGTCAAATGACCGCCTTTTCTCTATTTTATTATTACGAATATTCGTTGACTATTTTTTTTCGTTTACCAGAGGATAATAATGGGATTTCCTCTACATATGAAAATTTAATTATTGCATCTTCTCCAAGGTAGTTTTGAAAGTACTTTATAATCTCTGCTTCTTGAACATCTTCTGGCCTCCCATTTAACTTAAACAGGTATTCCGTTCGCCTTTTTTGAATAAACTGAAACTGTTTAACCTTAGAAAAGTCCAAAACCATATAAAAAATGAAAGGGGAAACTATATTACCTTTGGTGTCATAGATAGCATCCATACGTCTTCCATATATTTGGGATAAATATGCAAATCCATTGTTATCTTTCCCATATATGCCCATATCTCCAGTATCATATCTTATTAGAGGCATTGAGAAATTAAACAAATCAGTTACCACAATTCTACCCAAACCACCATGTTGAACATGCTTGTCAGAATCCAGCTCTAGGATTTCAAAATGAAAACTGGCCCAGTTCAAAACATATTTACCGTCACTTCTTTTGGTCTGTTGAGCAAGAATGCCATTTTCTTGGTTAGAATACCTTTCAAAAACAGGAGCTTTGAAATAATGGGTCATTCTATCTCTTTCTTCTTGTTTTAAGGCTTCAGAAATGGTAATTATCGACTTTATATTTTTCACCTTAGGATTAACCTTGTTTTTATCCAGGTGGTTGCACAACTCTTCAAAAAAGGAAGGATAGCCGAGTATTGTTTTTAAAGAATTATCATCTTCTATTTTAGAAATAAGCTTAGCCATATCTTCTTCTCCATTATTCGTCACATTATGAACAAATATATTCTGTACAAACCTCGTCCACCATTTCTTGGCATTGGTATAATCCCAAAGTTTGATATAATAGAGTTTGTTTCCCACTGCACCACCTGTTTCTTCTAAAAAGTGAATTACATCTGCAGTGTTTCTCTGTCGTTTTGTTTTGTTTTGATAAATACTGAAAGGGATTCCCGTAGAACCGCTACTGGAAGATTTATACAGATTAGCTTCTTTATAATCCACTGAAGCAAATGCTTCATAATTGTTCAAAACAACATTTTTGTCAATAATTGGAAAATCAGAAAGTTCTGTGTATCCAGCATATTCTTTATAGAAGGGAACTGAATTTACAGCATTGCCAAGAAGTCGATTAAGGTTCTTTTGGCGTATCTGATTTACATCGGTATCACAAGGGTCTGTAAGTATTTTACGTATTTCCTTCCGATGGTCACCTAAAATTCTTCCTTTAAAGGAATCCAAAAGCCAAAATGCAGTATTGCGAAATTTTTCAAATAAATGAGGCATTTTTAAATCTTATATCGATCCGGTCCTTAACGACATGTTATAAGCAAACGTATTATTTTACAATTTGTTTTTTACAATGTACTAAAATTGTTGCCTATAACTCTTAAAGTTTAGTTTCCATAATTCTTAATTCCTAAACAAATGAATTTGTAATTTTGGGCCATGCATAAGGAAGATGACATCGTAGCTTTAGCAACCCCATCAGGTACTGGTGCCATAGCTATGATTAGGGTTTCTGGCCCTAACGCAATTGCAATTTCTGATTTGGTTTTCAAGTCTGTAAAAGACAAAAAATTGTCTTCCCAAAAAAGCCATACTATTCATCTGGGACATATGATTGATGGTAACAAGGTGTTGGACGAAGTTCTGGTTTCCATTTTTAAGGCCCCACACTCCTACACTGGTGAAAATGTAGTGGAAATATCTTGCCATGGTTCCCCATATATCCAACAACAGATCATACAGCTTTTACTCAAATCAGGTTGTAGAACAGCTACTCCAGGGGAATTTACCTTGCGAGCCTTTTTAAATGGTAAAATGGATTTGAGTCAAGCCGAAGCGGTTGCAGACTTGATTGCCAGTGATAGTGAAGCTGCCCATGAAATTGCCATTCAACAAATGCGTGGTGGTTTTAGCCATGAAATTCAAAAGCTTCGAGAAGAGTTACTAAACTTTGCTTCTCTCATTGAGTTGGAACTGGATTTTTCTCAAGAAGATGTTGAATTTGCAGACCGGGAACAATTCAAATCACTATTGAACAGAATCAACGAAGTCTTAAAAAAGCTCATTGATTCATTTGCATTGGGCAATGTCATCAAACACGGAATTCCTGTTGCCATAGTAGGTGAACCCAATGTGGGAAAATCCACGCTCCTCAATGCACTTTTGAATGAAGAGAGAGCCATTGTTAGTGATATTGCAGGAACCACCAGGGATACTGTTGAAGATCAAATTACCCTTAACGGCATTAATTTTAGATTTATTGATACTGCCGGGATAAGAGAAACTGAGGACGTAGTCGAGAAAATAGGGATTGAACGAACCTTTGATAAAATTGAAAAAGCCAGACTCATTCTTTTTCTTTTTGACAATCCCAACTTTGAAAGGTCTGAACTGAAATTCATCAAAAGCAAATATCCGAACAAGGAAGTTTTGCCTATTTGCAACAAAATGGATTTGTTGGATAATAATAAAATAGCGGCACTTACTAAAGAAATTCCAAGTATCATATTTCTTTCAGCCAAAAACCGAACTGGAATTGCAGATTTGGAACAAAAGTTATTGAGTTTAGTAGATTCTGGAGCATTGAGCGGTGATAATACCATAGTAACCAACAGCAGGCACTATGATTCACTCTTAAAAGCCTTGGAAGAGATTCAAAAAGTAAAAGAGGGCATGGATACTGGAGTATCGAGCGATTTGATGGCTATAGATATCCGCCAAGCATTGTTCCATCTTGGAGAAATTACCGGTGAGGTTAGCACAGACGATTTGCTTGGGAATATCTTTTCTAATTTCTGTATCGGTAAATAAATAAGTTGATTTTATAATTTCATTTGGATTCATTTTTTTATTTAATTGATTTTCAATAAGTTGTTAAGGATGTTTTATCTTTTTCGTTTCTTTTAATAGCCTATTTTCATACACTATTTCACCTAATTTTCACCTCGACAGAATTTTTGATACATGAGGTGAAAAAATTTCACTTTGAAATAAAAATAAGTCTAAAAAGTAAAAAGATTAAAAATGGTAAGTTGAGCCTTTTTATTGAATACTATAAAATCATCAATGCCACAAAGGCACGGCCGTTTTTTCCAATTTTTCAGAGGAGTACCCAAGACCCAAGCGTTCTCCCAAGAAATCCTCAAAATAGTCTATGCGAATGGGGTGCCAACCTTTTTTTAAGGCCACAAAGCCTGTTTTGACCCTAGTATCGTGAGAACCATCATTATCAACAATCAAGTCACCATCTATGTAGAGCATGCTCCCGTCATCAGATTTAAGATAGAACGTATAAATATCGGTTTCCGGAATTTTAATATACCCGTTATATTGAATGGCGTAATGATCTAAACGCTGTCCGATTTTATCGGGATCCAATTCCAATGCAACTCCCGTGGCCTTAGGCTTGCCGAGTTGTTTAAAATCGGGTACACTTTTAAATTCGCCCTCATAATAGCGGTAAGCCAATCCTCTTTTTGGACTTTTGACCCGGACACTTTTTAGGGGTTTAACTTTTCGATATGTTTTTGAGGTGACACTACTTGTAAAGCCCTCAGCATCGGTCAATACCACTTTAAGGTCCGTGGTTTCCTTTACGACGACGCCAGGGTAAGTAGCGCTTCCTATTCCGGGTCGGGTTCCATCCAAGGTATATCGTGTAGTGATGTCATCTCCATAGGGATGGTCGACCTCCAGTTTTAAAGCCTCGGTAAAAATATCTTGCTTGGTCAACGAGATGCGGGCTTCCTTATTAGGGTTCAGTTCAATGACCTCCGTACCGCTTAGGCTGAATTCAGGTTCCATAAAAGCGGAATCATATTTCATTTCCCATTCCATCTCCAAGGGATCCCAGTCGTTTTCACTGCTATCCCCTCGCGGATGGGTCATGATGGTCAACTGCTTCAAGCTTTTTGAAGGCAACATTATATCAAAACGGGAAGCATTGGGCTCCACCTGATGATGGTGATACAATACCCCTTTAAAATGCAGCTCTTTATCGGAGGTATTATGAAGCGACATCACCACTTTCCGGTTCTTTCCCTTTGACAATACCAAAGGTTTAAAGTCGGTGGCCTTGATCAGGCCTATCGCCTGTTCCTTGGTGTTCGTATTGCTTACATCGTCGTCGATAATCCCCGAAAGGGCCAAATTGACCAGCTTGGGCCCGGCATCGGTCATGGTTACCCAACCGATATGATCGAACTCCCCGAATTTAGGGCCGCGTAATCGACTGCCTCCCCCCGTTGTAGCCAACACATAATGGTTTTGATCGTTTTGAACCGTGTGCATATACCGATGGGTGTGCCCCGCAAAGACCGTATATTTCCTGCCTTTCAGCGCATCTTCGATTTCATTGAACCCGTTGGCATCTCCATAGGCCCATATGGGGTGGTGTACAAAAATCATCGTCCATCGCACATTGGGGTTTTGGGCAATGGCCCCCTTTAAATAGGCAATTTGATCTTTGCCCATCAATACCCCGTCGCCATCATTACTGTTGGCAATAAGGAAGAGGACATCCTTGTAAATAAAGTGATAATATGCCCGTCCGTAACGTTCCTTCCATTGCTTGGCCATGGTGGCGTTAGAATAATCATGGTTTCCGGCCACATAAAAGAAGCGGGTATTCAGGCTATCCAATATGCCATTGAATTCTTTCCATTGGGTATTGAGCAAACTGGTGTCTTTACTATAGCCCTCGATCAAATCGCCCACGCTCATCACAAACTCGGGGTATAATTGATTTATTTTTTCGATTCCCTTTCCGAACACGCCTTGGCGATGTCCTCCGGTACGGTCACTTACAATGGCAAACTGAAAATTGTTGGGGTCGTTGTAAAAAGGTTTATCGCTCCAAGGTTTGTTGGTCTCATTGAGATTGCTCTTGAAAAACGACTTGTCCGCTTGGGCACAAAGGCTTAAGGAAATCGAAACAAAAACTATAAAGGAAAGCGTGCGCATGGTGTTGTTGATTTTCGTCCAAATTATGGTTTTCATCCACGCTCTAATTTAACTGAAATTTAAGTATTTGTTACGGAAATGGTAGAGGGTTCATGAAACCTCTATTTCTCTTTAGACAAAAAAGATTCCATCTTCCTTGCTTGAGAACCTGTTTAGGAAATTTGTATGAGAAATGTTTTTTCCCGGAAAACCGAAGACCCTGTCAAAGCAAAATAGGCCACCAATTTTCAAGGAAATATATCTTTAAAACAATACATTTGCGGACTAAAAAAGAGTCTTTTGAATACTACTGATCATATCACTTTGGAACGTTATTTCGAATCCTTTAAAAAAGACATCGTAGGCGATGGCACCGCTTTTAAAACTCAATATGGCAAGCAAAAACTTCTATATGCCGATTGGGTGGCAAGCGGAAGGCTATACCGCCCTATTGAAGATACCATTACAAAGACCATAGGCCCTATGGTGGCC
>NZ_JABFNN010000038.1 GCF_013090115.1 Flagellimonas amphidinii | reverse complement strand
AGATGAGGAAGATGATGGTACCGACCCTAACGATTCCTGCGATTTTGTACTTTCTAGTCAAACGGTAGACCCATCCTACGCATGGAACTCAGCGGACTGCGATGGAGACGGAGTTACCAACGGTGATGAGCAGGATGATGGAACGGACCCCTTGGACCCATGCGACTACAACCCAGAGAGCGTTACCCTTCCGCCTTCAGCTGATTGGGAAGCTCTTGATTGCGATGGTGATGGTAATCCAAACGGAACAGACCCAAATCCTTTGGCGGCAACAGCTTTAGATGATTCGGGTACTACAGAGGCCCTGACAGAAGTTGCTATCAATATTTTAGAAAATGATGATTATCTGCCAAATAATGATGACACCAATATTGGCATAACGAGTTTATCTCAAATAGGAGGGAGTGCTCAAGGGACGGTTGTTTTTGATGCCAATACGGGTATAATGACATATGTTCCTATAGAACTTGAGTCCAACTCAACCGTTACGGTCATTTATGAAGTATGTAATGTTGCTGTCGACCCTAATGTTTGTGCAAGTGCTACGGTATTTATTGAAGTAGGATTTAATACACTTGATGCTATGGATGATTCCTATAGCTCTGATAGCAATGGTGGCATAATTTCGGATAGCAATATACTGGAGAACGATACCTTGAACGGAGAGGTAGTGACCCTATCCGAGGTAATACTGACTTCGACCGCTACAGATGTCTTGACCATCAATGAGGATGGCAGCGTAACCGTGGCGTCTGGTACAGAGGATGGTACTTATACAATAGAATATACCATCTGTGAAATTACGAATACTGATAACTGTGATACTGCTACTGTGACCGTAGTGGTAACAACTAGCGTGGACAATATTATTGACGCCGTTGATGATTCATACAGTTGGGATGGTACCGGTGGAGTTATTCCTGATAGTAATGTACTTGATAATGACACATTGAATGGAGAAGAGGTTAACCTATCGGATGTAATATTAACCTCAACCCCCACGGATATCCTTATGATTAATAGTGATGGTAGTGTCAGTATAGTTCCTGGAATGGAAGATGGTACATATACAATCGAGTATACGATTTGTGAAATAGGGAATACTGACAACTGTGATACGGCAACTGTAACCGTGGTCGTGACAACAGGAATGGGCAATGTGATTGATGCCGTTGATGATTCCTATAGTTCTGATAGCACTGGTGGAACAATTGTAGATAGTAATGTACTGAATAACGATACCTTGAACGGAGAGACAGTGACTCTATCTGATGTGATATTGACCTCTACTGCTACAGATGTCTTGACCATTAATGAGGACGGCAGTATTACCGTTGAACCCGGAACTGATGACGGCACGTATACCATTGAGTATACCATTTGTGAAATTGCCAATGTTGACAACTGTGATACAGGAACCGTGACCGTGATAGTGACCATAGGTATGGGTAATGTCATCGATGCAATTGATGATACGTATACTTCTGATGCCACTGGAGGTGTAATTTCAGATAGTAATGTACTTGATAACGATACCTTGAACGGGGAGACAGTGACTCTATCTGATGTGATACTGACCTCTACAGCTACGGATGTTTTGACCATTAATGAGGATGGCAGTGTTACCGTTGAACCTGGAACTGAGGAAGGTACTTATACCATTGAGTATACTATCTGCGAAATTGCAGATATTGCTAACTGTGATACAGGGACTGTTACAGTTGAGGTAACCACCGGAATGGATGTTGTTATAGATGCTGTAGACGATGCATACAGTTCAGAAAGTACAGGAGGTGTAATTGCTGACAGTAATGTATTGGATAATGATACTTTAGATGGAGACACCGTTGATTTAATTGATGTGATACTCACCTCGGATCCAACGGGAGTTTTGACTATCAATGACAATGGAAGTGTGAGCGTTGCTCCAGGGATAGAAGACGGTACCTATACCATAGAGTATACTATCTGTGAGAGTGGAAATCCTGATAACTGTGATACCGCTACAGTCACTGTAGTTGTTTCTGATGTTCTTGTTAACCAATTAGTGACCCCCAATGGAGATTTAAAGAACGATTTCCTTTTCATAAGAGGAGTTGATAAAATTAAGACAAGCACTATCCAAATCTTTAACAGATGGGGTGTTGCGGTTTATGAAGGGGTAGATTATGATAATATTCGGAATGTCTTTGACGGTCGGTCTCGTGGAAGGTCTACATTGAGTGTAAATGAATATCTTCCGGCTGGCGTATATTTTTATATTTTTAACTACGAAACGGATAAAGGAAGTTTTACAGACTCCGATTACATATATATAAGTAGGTAACATTTTAATAGAATGGTAAGAAAACATTTTTTGATTCCGTTGTTGTTCATTGGAATTATATCCCAGGGAATATGGGCGCAACAAGATGCCCAATATACCCAGTACATGTTCAACACACTCAGTGTTAATCCTGCTTATGCTGGATCAAGGGGGCAATTAAGTTTCGCTGGCCTTTATCGTTCACAATGGGTTGGACTTGATGGTGCTCCGGAGACTTTCACTTTAAATTTACATTCACCTATCCGAAACAGTAGACTGGGTTATGGAGTTTCCATCGTTAATGATAATATTGGTGATGGCGTGGTCCAAGAAACATATTTGGATGCTGTGATATCCTATACCTTGGAATTTGCAAGAGATGCTAAACTTTCCTTCGGATTAAAAGCTGGAGGTAACATGATAAGTTTGGATTTTAATGGTCTTCGGAATTTTGATCAAGAAGTAGTACAACAAAATAATATAGATAACCAGTTCAATCCCAACTTTGGACTGGGTGTATATTATCATACAGATAGATTTTATGCGGGTCTTTCTGCTCCGAATGTGCTTCAAACGGAATATTTTGATAATGATAACTCAGATGATTCGGTTAATTTCCTGTCTGCACAACGAATCAATTTCTATTTTATAACAGGATATGTATTTGATTTAGGAGCTGACCTTAAATTTAAACCAGCATTGTTGACCAAAGCAGTAGGTGGAGCACCTTTACAGCTCGATTTGTCGGCTAATTTCTTGTTTGCGGACAAATTTAGTTTTGGGGCGGCTTATAGATGGGACGCAGCAATAAGTGGTTTGGCCGGATTCCAGATTACCGATCAAATCATGATTGGTTTGGCCTATGACAGGGAAACAACAGAATTGGGAGGAACCCAGTTCAATGATGGTTCGTTTGAAATATTTTTAAGATTGGAACTGTTGAAGGCATTTCAAAAAACTGTATCTCCAAGATTCTTCTAATATTGTTTATGATGCTAAAAAGAACACTCTTATTACTTACCTTATTCATAGGATGTACAAGTGGCATTTTAGGGCAAGACACCATTCCTGATAGACAGCAGGCAAGAGTTAAGGAGAAAGCAGATGAACGTTATGATGAATATTCTTTTAGTCCGGCTATAGATATTTATAAGAAGGTTTTGGACAAAGGTTATGTGTCTTCAGACCTCTTAAAACGTTTAGGAAATTCATACTATTTCAATGCGAAATATGATGATGCCGCCAAGATTTATAAGAAACTGAACGAAACTTATCCAGACGAAACAGAACCAGACTATTTATTCAGATACGCACAAAGTTTGAAGACCTTGGGTGATTATGAAGAAGCTACCCGAATTATGGCCCGTTTCAAGGAAATGACTTCTGGAGGACCAGAATTTGATGAAGATTATTTAGCCAAAATAGAGGAAAATTCAGGTAGGTATGAAGTGAAACTTTTTGGTTACAACAGTAAGTACACAGATTTTGCCGCTTCATTCTACGAAGATGGACTCATTTTTGCTTCAGACCGTGATACAGGTAACTTAGCGAGATATCGACATACTTGGAATTCCAAGGACTTTTTGGACTTGTACAAGGTGAATGCTGACAGTATTTCCAACAATAATGTAGTTAAATTGGAAGGAGATGTCAATACCAGATTGCATGAGTCAACTTCAGTGGTGACCAAAGATGGAACCACGATGTATTTTACAAGGAATAATTTCTTGGATGGGAAAAAATATAAAGACCAACAAGGAATCATCCGACTAAAAATATACAGCGCTGAATTGATTGATGGGGAATGGACCAACATTATAGAGCTTCCGTTCAACAATGATTCTTATTCTGTGGCACATCCCATGTTGAGTCCAGACGAAAAGAGATTATATTTTGTGTCTGATATGCCTGGAACCAAAGGAGAGTCAGATATCTTCATGACGGAAATCATAGGGGATGGTACTTACGGTCCAATTGTAAATCTAGGCAGCAACATTAACACACAGGCTCGGGAGACATTTCCTTTCATAACCCAAGATGGAGTATTGTATTTTTCTTCTGATGGACATCAAGGATTGGGAGGTCTGGATGTTTTTGCTACAAAAATAGCATTTGATGACTATGATCAACCCATTGTAAATGTAGGAAGACCTATTAATAGTGCCAATGATGATTTTGCGTTTATCATCAATATTGAGAACAATGAAGGTTATTTCTCTTCTAATCGAGAAGGAGGAATAGGAGAGGATGATATTTATGCGTTTACTGAAAAAGAGGCTTTGGTATTGGATTGTATCCAAGATATAACGGGTACCGTGAGGGATCGAATATCAAACGAAGTTTTACCTGGAGCCACAGTAATGATCATTGATGAAGAAAATAAAGAAGTTTCCTCGACTATTACAGATGCGGAAGGCAATTATGTCTTACAATTGGATTGCTCCAAAGGTAATTTTGTACGCGCATCCAGAGACGGTTATGTGCCAGCCGAGGAATATTTGAACAGATCTTATGGTAAACCAAGAATCATTGACTTTTATTTGGAACGCGATTTGGTTACCGGAGGTTTTGGAGACGATTTGGCCAAATTGCTGCAGTTGAGTACCATTTATTTTGATTTGAACAAGTATGACATTCGTCCAGATGCAGAAATTGAGATTCAAAAAGTGATTGTAGCCATGGAGAAGTATCCAAGTCTTAAAATCAAAGTGAATTCACATACAGATAGTAGGGGCAATGATGCCTATAATTTATGGTTATCACAACAAAGAGCACAGTCTACGGTAAACTATATGGTATCCAAGGGAATTTCAAGGGATAGACTGCAAGGAGAAGGTTTTGGAGAGACCAGATTGGTAAACGACTGTGCGAACGGGATACCTTGTTCAAAGGAAAAACATCAGCTCAACCGAAGGTCTGAGTTCATTATTTTTGAGTAGAGCAAAATTTTACAATACATTGAAAAGCAGCTAGTTTTGGCTGCTTTTTTTGTTTTTGCTCACACCACAATTAAGAAGGTTCACTTTATCGATCAGCCCTTTCACAACAAATATTTAGAGCAAATAGGTGTCAAGGTTACATTTGAATATTGTACCATGCACCAAACTTATGAAGTACACAAAAAATTACTTAACAAAACAAATATTTTGTCTCTCGATCTTGGGTTTTCTGTATGTGTTTCATGTTAAAGCTCAGGATACTTATAGTGATCAATTCAATTCAGCATCATATAGTAATAATGATGGAACCCAAAACTTTTCGGGGAATTGGGCTGAAGTAAATGATGGTGGAAGTCCCACGGGTGGACGAATTGAGATTGTTGGTGGCGAATTGGAATTCAATAATTTGGATAATAGGAGAATCAGTAGGGATTTGGATTTGTCTTCAGCAACCAGTGCAACATTAACGTTGGATTACGATGCTATTTCTAGGGGAAATGAATCACTTTTGGTCCAGTTGTATAATAGTGCTACGTTTTCTTACGAAACTATTGCTACCATTAACAGCTCTATCTCCAATTCTATTTCTCATAACTTAACGGCTAACCAGATGTCGTCCTCATCTTCCATACGTTTTGTTGGAGGTGATACCAGCTGGGGAGGTGGTGAAACAATATATATAGATAATGTGCTGTTCACAGCCGTAACAGGTCCTGTGGTTACTGTTGATGACATAACTTTTGATGAAAGTACGGGTAATGCCAATTTTACGGTAACTCATGGAGGAACAAATACCTCGGGCGCTTTTACTGTAGGTTATCAAACTGTGAATGGGTCTGCCACGGCTGGAAGCGATTATAC
Source organism: Flagellimonas amphidinii (assembly GCF_013090115.1). Taxonomy (GTDB): domain Bacteria; phylum Bacteroidota; class Bacteroidia; order Flavobacteriales; family Flavobacteriaceae; genus Flagellimonas; species Flagellimonas amphidinii. The sequence continues at coordinate 4,744 of NZ_JABFNN010000038.1, read as the reverse complement.
AGCCACTTCAGGTACTTTAAGTTTTAATGGTACAATTGGCGATACGGAAACAATTATCGTAGCAATTACTGATGATGGTATTTTAGAAACTACCGAAACCTTTACGGTACAGTTTACGAGTTCCTCGGACGGTTCTGTTGATACTTCTGACACAGCAACTGGAAACATAACGGATAATGATGGATTGATTATTACCGATGGTGTAACAGTAAATACTTGTAGTGGGACATTTTTGGATTCTGGAAGTAATACCGGAACTTATTCAAATTTTGAAGATATTACCTATACTATTTGTCCAGATACGCCAGGAAGTTTCACGCGTGTGAATTTTACCAGTTTTGATGTAGAATCATCATACGATTTTCTTTATGTATACGAGGGAACAACAACAGGAGGCACTCTAATTGGTCAATATGACAATTCTAATGTTCCCACAACAATTACCTCAACAGATGGCTCAGGATGTTTGACTTTTCGTTTTACGTCAGATTTTAGTGTAACCTATGATGGTTGGGAAGCTACAGTATCTTGTTATGCCCCTGGACCAACTATTAATATTGCCGATGTTTCTGTAAATGAAACCGCTGGAACCGCCAATTTTACGGTAACTCATGGAGGAACAAATACCTTGGGGCCTTTTACCTTAGACTTCCAAACAGTAGACGGTTCGGCTTTGGCAGGTAGTGATTATACCAGTACTAGTGGTACTTTAAGCTTTAGCGGTACCATAGGGGATACAGAAACAATTACAGTACCCATAACCAATGATGGAGTAGCAGAATCTGCCGAAACTTTTACAATACAATTTACAAGTTCTTCAGATGGTACTGTGGATATTACTGATACTGCTACTGGAACGATAAATTCACAAATTATTTCTGATGCTCCATTGACACTCTATGAGGAGTTCCATGGAAATGTGGATTATGTGGTCACAGGAAATACCTTAAGGACAGCGGATAATGGAACAGACCCTTGTGCGGTGACCAATACAAGTTCCAATACGTTGATTGCGCCTATTCCAGGAACAGCTACCATTAGAAAAGCATATTTATATTGGGCACATTCAAGTTCCACTATGGATGCTGATGTGACTTTTGAAGGGCAATCAGTTACGGCTGATATTGCGTACAATGCCTTTTCCGCAACCTATTGGAGTTACTTAAGTGATGTAACTTCAATTGTAACAGGAGTAGCCGATCCATCTACTAACACTTATGATTTTGCAGATCTGACCATAGATACAACCTCCAGTTGTTCCAGTCAGGGAGTTCTGGGAGGATGGGCCCTTATAGTATATTATGATGATCCAACTCTACCTGCGGCCAGTATTAATTTGTATCAGGGTTTTCAGAGACTAAGAAATGCAAGTGATTCCTTTACTTTGGACTCCTTTTATGCTATTGCTGGTTCAGGTGCAAAGGCCACTTTTTTGTCTTGGGAAGGGGATAGTACACTTTCAGGAGCGTCAGAATCCTTATCTATCACTAATGAAGCCTCAACAACCTTTACACTAAGTGGTGATGGTGGCCAAACAGGAAATAATGCCTACAATTCAACCATTTATGATGACACCCAGGCTCCTGTATATAACGATGCAAGTCCTTATGGTCTTGATTTGGATACCTATGGTATCTCCTCATATATCTCGCCGGGAGATTCTCAAGTAACTGCCAACGTATCCGTTGCTTCAGATGCTGTGCTCTTCAATGCAGTAATGATTAGGGTACAATCCAATTTGGTCACTGGAACCGTTTTTGAAGACGTAAATTATCCAGGAGGAGTTGGAAGAAATATGGCTGCCGCTTCAGGAGTGGGAGTGTCCAACGCAACTTTGGAAATTTATGATGCTTCCAACAATTATGTTGAAAGCGTAACCACTGATCCTAGCGGAAATTATACTTTTGGAGGAATGGCGGATGGAGATTATACTGTTCGTGTGGTGAATAGTACAGTACGGTCCAGTCGTGGGGGAGGTTTCGGTTGCACATCTTGTCTGCCAGTACAGACCTACAGAAATTATAATACAGCAGGTTCTTTTGTTGATGTCACAGATGAAGTTGGAGGTGCAGACCCTACGGCAACTGATGCATCTACAGGAACATTAAGTGGTGCACAGACGACCTCGGCAGTCACCATTGCAGGGAATGGTTTGGTTGGATTGGATTTTGGGTTCAATTTTAGCACTATTGTCAATACCAATGAGGATGGCCAAGGATCACTGGAACAGTTCATTGTTAACGCCAATAATCTGGATGAAACCGGTTTGGATATTAGTTCAAATTCTATTTTTGACCCTGCTGCAGGAGAAGATACATCCATATTTATGATTCCTAGTTCGGCAGACCCTTTGGGCAGAACGGCAGATTCAAACTATTCAGGAGGCTATTTTGACATTTCTATAGGTAATGGCAGTCCACTTTCCGAAATTACAGGTGCTAACACAATTATTGATGGCCGTACACAAACAGCCTATACAGGAAATACCAATGCAGGAACTGTTGGGGCTGGAGGAACAACCGTAGGTGTTTCCAGCAATACTCTTCCTAACTATGACCTTCCTGAAATTCAGGTGCATAGAAATGGTGGAGATGTATTTCAGACCAATGGTAATACAATTACTATAAGAAATTTGTCAATTTATGCAGGAAATAATGCAGGGATTCTTGTGAATGGAGGCTCAACCACTGCCATAGGAAATTTATTGGGAACAGACGCAACTGGAAGCAATGCGGGAAATATTGATTATGGGATTGAAAATATTGGTGGAAATATATTAATTGATGGTAACTATATCGCAACAAATACCGATGCAGGTATTTATATTGATGGAGGAACCTCAAATAGTATTCAAAACAATCACTTAGTATCCAATGGGGACGCTGCCTGTGATGATAATATCACCTTAAATAGTGGAAGTGGAATAGTAATTCAGCAAAATCTTATTGCAAACGCTGCATCCATGGGAATCGATGGTTCTTCCATTACAGGAAGTGCGGTAATTACTGAAAATACCATTACTGGATCAGGACAAAATGGAGGAAATTGTTCAGGTTCAGTTAAAAACATGGGTATAGAACTAGCAGGAAATAACTCTCAGGTTACCAATAATATAATCCATACTAATGGAGGTGCCGGTCTATCCTTGATTGGCTCTGGAACTGGAAATTTAATCAGTCAGAATTCATTTTATGCGAATGGTACGGCAACAGCCTCTTTAGGAATCGATTTAAATGGTGATGGAGTTACAATCAATGATAACAGTGATGCAGATTCTGGACCAAACAATCTTAATAATTTTCCAATAATCAATTTCGTAACCATTTCAGGATCAAACTTATTGGTGAAAGGATGGTCAAGACCTGGTGCTACCTTAGAGTTTTTCTTTACAGACATTAGTGAAGGCTCGGCAAGTACTGGGGAGAATACCATAGGCCTTTCAACGGACTATGGTGAAGGTCAAACCTTTATAGCATCTGCTGTAGAAGGAAGTGGTGCAGATACGGATGCCACTAGTTCTACATATTCCGATGCGGATAGTAATACTGATTCTACAAATAGATTTGAATTTTTATTGCCGCTACCTTCAGGTACCACCATAGGTGGTTTAATTACAGCCACAAGTACTGTCGCCAACGGAACATCAGAATTTTCACCATTTTGCACTATTAAAGTGGCCACGGTGATTAGCAATAGAAGAATTACTTATCGAGTAAATAAGAACTAATTCAGTTCCATTAAATCTCATAAACTTTTTTTCTTTTTAAACACCTCATTTAGGGGAAATTCCATAAAGAAAACAGAGTCGGTTTTAGACAAGATTTTCATCAAATGTTTAGTTGGATTTTATTCTTAAAAAGTTTGTTTTTTCACTCTAATTACTTTGATGTGATTTTTTTGAGGCCTTCGAAACAACTTGATTTTATTGCTTTTATCGACCAAATACCTTAATGAAAACCTAAATCAAATTAATCCTTACCTCAAAATTTAACAGCTATACATTCGGATTTTGGTTCTACACAACAAATATTTTCAACCCCTATACGTAAGGGTAATTTTGTAAAGTGTATAAAATTCAGTGTGTTGGAAAATGATGAAAACGCACAAATAATAACAAAAAACACAGTAAAAGAGACTTTCAACTAATAGAAGCCCCATGAAAAAGAGCGTAATAGCAATTGTCTTACTACTTTTCTCAGGAATAGCCTTTTCTCAAACTACGGTAACCTTACAAGATCAATGTAATTGTGAAGTCTTGGGAGGAACCGATGTTGCTGCACCAGGAGCAACAACACCAACTGGAGCGGATACAGGTGACATTTATGTCAACACAACCACTGGTACCATCTATTTTTGGGATGGAAACTCCTGGGAGTTAACAGCAACCGATAACCAACAATTGACAAGCTTTACATTAGATGGTGTATCAAACATTTTAACATTAACATTGGAAGACGGGGGTAGTGTCAATGTAGATTTAAGTGGTTTGAGTGATACGCTTTCAGATACAAATACAACAATTACTTCTTTTGCGATAGATGGGACAAACACAAATTTGGTAATTACAGATTCTGATACGAATACGTTTGCTGTTGCTTTAGCTGATATAGCTGCAGCACTCAATACGGACGATGCCGATGCTGACCCCACGAACGAATACAACACCACGGTTGGCCTAACGGGCACCTCGATCACGGTGACGGATGCCGGCGGTACGCTGAGCCAGGATTTGGACGGTACCTTT